>QZDS01000003.1 GCA_009917455.1 bacterium 1xD8-48
AAATAAGGTCGGCAAGTTTGATACGGTTATCGTCATCCATAAAAGTCATCCTCCTTTTTGATGACTTTATAGTAACAAATTTAATGTCCCATAATCTGGACTTTAATTTCCCATCACCCCATTTCCTGACTAACACCTCTCATATAAATAACCGAGCCTGTCTCCAAGCCTGCCTATTTCCCGACAAGCATCGCTTAATCTCTGCCCAATCTGATATTTAGATAATATATAATCCGGTATTTCTTTTTTCGTCCTCTGTATTCTGCTCCTGACAAGCAGCGCTCCGTCCTCTATATCCGGCAAAGTATAATTTGCTTCCCTGACTCTGTTTAAATGAATATATATAGCTGACATTCTGCTTTTGCATTCCCTTCTACGATCCCTCACAGGCTTTGAGCATATCATATCCGATTCCGCATAATTCCTCTGAAAGCCGCCTGATTTTCAGATTCATTGCTTCCAGCTCTCTGTTAATTTCTCCGACTTCTTCGGATACCCATGCGTCATTCAGTAATTCTTTATACCGCGACAGGCTTGAATGAATTACCATAAGCGCTTCCGCATGCATTTGAAGTTCTTTCATCTTTTCGCTTATCAATTCAAGTTCTGTGTCCATTTTCCTGATTAAATTCCATGTGGAATGATATACTCCTCCACACGGAATCCGTATTTTATCTATAATGACTGGAATCCGGAAGTATCATTATACTCAGACTCCACTATAACCGTTACATAAATACTGTATTTTTTATCTGCAGTAGAAATAAACAGCGTCGTACTTCCTGAACCTATAGCAGTAACAGAACCTCCCCCGGCTGAGCATACCGAGGCATTTTCCGGCTGATAGACCAAATCCGCTGCACCGTATCCGTCCGGTAACGCTAAAAAACCAATTGACATTGTTTCTCCCGGAGACAGATAAAGATTTTGGGATGCAACCTTGATAAATCCAAATACGATTTCCTCGAAATCAAATTCCTTATACTCATCAAAGGGCTTTCCGTCATCGTCTACCTTCTCCGCCCTGACTTTCTTCCCTCTTGTACAGGCCTCCACCAGAACGCCGTCTTCCCAATGGAATTCCAACGTAAACGGACTGTTTTCCGAATTCCATACCACATCGGAAGCCTGCAGCGAATTGCTGATAGCTGTCATCACACAACCGTCCTCATTGACAGCCCACCGCAACGGTACATATGCATATATATCTGTACAAGTCGGCTGGTCTCCTAAAATATCCGCATCCAATTTGGCAATAGCTACCACACCGGAAGTTACTTTCACATTGGCAAGACTCCGTCCAAGGCAGCACAAATCTGCCTTAACAGAAGGCTCCACCGTCATTGTCGCTTCTGCGTGCAGGTCGCACTTTGGGTTGTTATTATTTACGGATTTGGCAAGTCCGTTCCCTTTTCTGTAATTTACATTTGCCACAACCTGTGAGGAATACTCAAGTGTAACCTCTCCGTCAAAGCCGAGATTTGCCACCAGAGAAAACCTGGCTGTCAGAGGAGTCGAACCTAAAAGCACCTCCACAGTGCCTAAGGGAATTTGTTTGGATTTATGGTCACTTTTATATTCCGCCTTTGCCGAATCCTGAAACGTCAGTGTCATATCCGCCTTTTTTAAACCGGACAATATTCCAAAATCCACATCTGAAGTCACTGTAATATCAGAAATTGCCGTTTCCAGAGTAATGCCTTCCTTTGCCCAGCTGAATTTCACCTCATTTCCCGTCATCTGCAGACCGGTCTGCATCATCTTAATATCATCTGTCTCAATATGATTCAGAGTTCCCCACCGGCCGGTATCTGACATGCAGTACATATAATCAAATTCCTGTTCTTCCATCCGTGGAAGCATACTGATTGTTACATCTTCCGCCGGTTCCACATTGAGAATCGTAGCCTCAAAGGTTCCCGTCACCTGAAGTTCCTGATAGATATCTTCCATTCCGCCCTGCTCGTAGGTAATTTCATTACCCTCTACGGAATTAACCCGCATGGCATATGCCTGACTCTCCTTTGAAGGCTTTACATAGATTACATCTCCGGTCTGGTAAGCGCTTCCCTCCTTTACCTTAGCCGTAACTCCGTCGCCTTTTAATGTGATATCCTCCGCCTCAGCTTCAATCACACCTTCGTTATAGACATAATTAATCTCCTCGGCTAATGTCAGATTGGAAGCATAGGCATAGGCATATTCCAGAATCAAAGCTGCGTCTATCTCTGTCACTTCCATATCCAGATTCTCTTCATCCAGATTTGCAATCTTACTTGTAAAAAAGGCGACAAGATTATCCTCGGATACTTCCGCTCCACTATCCTGCTTATTCAGTTTATCGATACCAATTGCTCTGACCGCCGTCTCGATGGCATATTTCCATGTAGCCTTTTCATCAGGACGAAAGGTTGTCTTCTCCGGTAATACCTCCCACTCTGCACACGCCTGAATTTCATCATAAAATTCGTTTTCACTGCTCACATCTGAATAGAAATCTTCTGAACTCTCACAGACATTGTATCCGAATTTCTCACCGAGCCGTCCAATCCATTCGCCTTTGGATAAACCTTTTCCTGATGTATTTTCAGTGCTTCCGCATCCGCACAGAAGTGCTGTCAGCGCTGTCAGTAATACAATGAACGGAAGTATCCTCTTTCTCATTTGCCGCTCTCCTTATATGCTGATTTAGATGAATTGGTTCGCATTATTGGTATTTGTGGTTTCTGTTGCTTCATACTCCGCCGCCGTATTACGCAAGAATTTTGCATAGTTATCTACCACATCATGGTACTGAATAAATCTGGGCTCCATCCCCTGAATTTTCTGCCTGATTGCAACCGCAGCATTACTCTCCCATTCCCCTTCAAGGCTTTTAATCAGACGCTGAATCTCATGCAAATCATCCAATAATTTATTATTTCTATTGTCAACAGTATTTGCCCATGAACCAAAATTACCGTAATTAATATATTGTGCTGACATTCCTTTTCCCCCTATCTGAGACTTTTAATCGTAGCTTTCACATTTTCCTGCGTGTTTGTATAGTTTTTGGCTGCCTCCCGCAGGAAACTGGCGTATTCATTCATAAGCTCTTTCATCTTGTTAAAATCCGGTTCAAATCCCTCCACTTTCTCTCTGAAAGCATTCGCATCCTCCCCTGTCCAGTCCGTACCAGTCAGTTCCTGCACATCACCCAGCAGGCCGCGGTACTCGTTATAGTACTCACTTGCCTTGCTGTCCACCTGTGCCGCTTTTGCTATCAGATTTTCAGGTGTCACTTTGATACTGTTCATATCTCTCTCCTTTTCTTAAAATAAATTTAAATTAACATCAGTTTCGAACCGTTCTTTAAATGCAGCTCCTCCACTGAAGAATTTACATCATAAATCCTACCATCCTCCATACTGCATAACGTTGTCTCATCATCCGGCATGTAAGCGCCTCCTGTCATGCCTGTAAAAAAGCCCGCTAACAGACGGGTCGCCTGTCCTACCGAAAGCGTCCTCGGAAGCAGGATATCAAAACAGGCGCCAGTCACAGGAATGTTAATCTCCACCATCACCTTATTCATCTTCTTCCTCCTCTACTTCCCTTCCAAACCGGTCTGACAGCACTAATTTTACCGGACGAACCTTAGATTTCCTGACGAGATAACCGCACGTAAAGTCAACCTTTTTTGTAAGCATTAAATCTTTCCTGTAGATTTTTAACCGCATCTGGTCTCCGATTCCCTTTCCAACCCAAATACCGTCGCCTGTACACCATTTTTCTCCGCTGTAACTATGGCTGCTTCTCTCGTCATCCACGCTCCAGAAATAAAGGCCAAATTTTCCGCTTGTCTTTTCCAATATCAGCCTTAGCTTGTCTTTTCCGTCATCACTGAGCCGTTTCCTGATTTGCCCCAGTCCCATAAGAACTACTATAACTGGCTGCCAGTCTGTAATTTCCTGAGACTTCTGCCCGGCTATCTTGTCTGCATTATGCCGCTCAACCGTAAGGCTGAATAATTTTTGAACAAAATCCTCCACTTGCTCGGCCGTATAATGCTCTGAATCAATCTCATTTGCTGACAATGCCTTGTCCGGATCCAGTACATAGCGTTCGCACTCCGGAATTTTAGCCAGAACCCTGAGCAGGCCTTCCACAAATGCAACGGTATCCTGCCTGTCCATAGCAAGAATCTGACCTGTATTTCCTTTTCTGAGATTCAAACAGACAGGTTCAGCCGTTCCCGTATTTAATCCAATCGGAATATTTTCAAAAGTAACTCTGACCTCCTCCAGATGCCGTTCCAGTACCGCTTTAGGCATAATCGGCACGACCTTTGCTTTTTTCTGGCCTGACCTTGCAAGTTCCGCACAGAATGACTTCACTGCTTCCACGGTTTTTTCCGCATCCAGTGTTACGCATGCTGTTTGAAACTCATATACATCCTTTTCCCGGTATATTCCCCTTCCTACAATTCTGGACGGATAGACACCGCTGGTATTTCCGAGAATTGCTGTATAATCTGACTTATCATTCATCTGCAGGACATATAATTGTGAGAAATTTTGCTGTAATTTATATCGAATGCCAATTTGAGACGGATTGGTAAGCAGAAAGTAAATACCATATTTTGTGCATTCTCTTGTAATGGAAGCCATCTGTTCATCCAACGCCTCGTATTGCTCTGCAAAATTTGCATACTCATTGATAATAATTACAATAGCCGGTAAATTCTCATTTTCGTTCTGCCGGTATGTCAGATAATCTCCTCCAGCTTTTGCAAAGAGTTTTTTTCGTAAGGTTATCTCTCGCTTCATCATTTGGAACAGATTTGCAATTTTTTCATCCTCTCCCGACACCATAAAGCCGCCTGTCTGCGGCGCATCTTCAAACATCTGGAGTGTCTCTGCCCCAAAGTCCAGAATATAGGTATTTACCTCGTCGCTTGAGTCAGACCGATAAAGCGAGTACAATACCGCCGTCAGGAATCCTTCTTTTCCGCTCCCGGCATTGCCATAGCAAATCACATTACCCTTCTGTACAAAGGACATTGTTAAAAGCCTCTGTTCCTGATTGAACGGGTCGTCCAGCTCCCCTATAATTGGATTCAACATACAATTCTTCTGATATTGGTACTTTTTCTCTAGATATTCTACAGATATATGCGCAGGTATTTCAGGCAGCCATAACGGTTCTGCTCTGACATTATCTTCCTCCGCAATCTGTGTAAGATACTGTACAATCTCCACAATTTGTTTCTTTGCGTTCCCGAAATCTGCTGTTTTTTTCTGTGGTTTTGCTTCTTCAATTACGTTTCCCTGATGGTCTATCATCTGGATTCGTTCATCCGCTTCTGTAGCAACTGCGTCCATTGGCATATAGGGTGCCCCGCACCATGCAGATTGTCCAAGCTCAAACAACTCATTATATCCCACCTGCAAATAAAATCTTCCCGTCTCCACCAGTTCTGCGGCATCCGGACGTTTCAGCATCTCCATGCTGTCAGCTCTGTCCTGCACCTTCAAGCTGACTTTAAATTTCGAATTTGCCCAAATCTGGTCGCTTACAACGCCGCTTGGCTTCTGAGTGGCAAGAATCAGATGCACCCCGAGGCTTCGCCCGATACGAGCCGTACTAATCAGCTGCGCCATGAACTCCGGCTCCTGTGTTTTCAGTTCTGCAAATTCGTCCGAAATAATGAACAGATGCGGCACCGGTTCTGCTACAACGCCGGTACGGTAAAGTTTCTGATACTTATAAATATCCATTGTTCCTTCATTTGCCGCCCGTCTTGCTTCACCGAACACTCTCTGCCGTCTTTTCAATTCGCTTTGAATAGAAAGCAGAGACCTTGCAATTGCCGCGCCGTCTAAATTTGTAATAGTACCCGCAATATGCGGAAGACAATATTGGTCGCTCTCAAAAGCCCCTACAAGCCCACCGCCTTTATAATCAATTAGTATAAAAGCCACATCCTCCGGACTGTAATTCACTGCCATAGACAGGACATAGGTAATGATGAATTCTGACTTTCCCGAACCGGTCATACCGGCAATCAATCCATGAGGTCCATGTGCTTCCTCATGCAAATCCAGATAAAATAATTCGCCGTCGGAATTTACTCCCACAGGCGCCTGTAAGGAGACCACCGGATTACTGTTTTTCCACCGGCTTGTAATGTTTAAATGTTCATATTTTCCCACCTTATACATTTCCAAAAATGTTAACATTTCAGGTAAAGCATATTTGCCGCTTTGCAGGTCAAGCCTGTATTCCGCAATATTGCTGATACTCTCTGCCGCTTCCTTTGCCGACACCTCATCCGGCACAAAATTAATCTGACCGTCTCCGGGCTCTCTGTAGTTAAACATCACTCCCTGAGCGTCGTTTACCTGAAGAATTAAAGTACATTCCTTAGGAAGATTTTTCAATTCATCATATACCGCAAGATAGCTGAAACATTCCAACGGACATCTCAGCAACTCCGCCAGAAAAGCGCAACCGTCGGAAAGGACTTTACTTGTTGATACGATAACGTAATGAGGAATTTTAATTGCCCTTTCCCCCCGATATTTCTCCATTTCCCTGAGGAAAAAAATTGACATATCGCGAACTTCTTCCGTGTTCGTTGCAAGAAATCTTCTCTTAAAGCTATTGTTCCATATATGCGGCACCCATCTGATATAATCAAATTTTTTTAAATTAGCCTCGTCACACAAAAACACGATTTTTACTTCATCATAACTGTGAAGCGCTGCTATCTGAACCAAAATATGATGCAGTATACCATTTACCGCTGCTCCATTCCCCACAATTCCCGACACTTCATGCTCTATAAGAGAATATGTCACTGGTACTCCTGTTACAATTTGCTTTTCTTTACTGAATCGTTGAACTTCTTCGCGCATAACATCATCGTCAATCCTGAACTGCCGCATCGGGAATGACAATCCAGCCTGTAGCGGGATATTCCCCATCCCCACCCTAATCATGAGAAAATCTTTATGGCCGATAATGCGGCTCCACAGTACCATGTCATAAAAATTTCCATTTTTCATCTGTAATAACACTGATTGATATGTCTCGTTCAGGATTTCCTGCTGTTTACGGGATTCCCTATTAATTTCATCACGAATATTGTTCAAATATTTCAGATATTTTTTCTGCCTGTCTTTCTCATGCTCTTTTTTTCTTTTCTGCTCCCGACGTTTCATAATAAAAGGAAAAAGCACCATACCAGTAAGCATAGACAACGACATTATCATTGTAGGAAGTGCGCTTACAATATTTCCTCCGTTTTGCACGACATTTGTCATCGATATGATTCCCGACGAAAAGGAGGCAACACCCATAACAAGAGAAGGCGCCAGCGTCAGTATAAGCGGAGTATCATCCCCCTGCTCCTGTAGTGTCGGCTCATCAATTTTTAACACCAAAGGCTCTATCATCCGACAGAAACGCGGAGAACGGTAATATATCTTTTCCCGGATATCTTCCGGGGCTTCAAAAGGCTGCAAAGCTACTGGACAATATGGCAATAGAGCCTCTGAGTTTAGTCTCACAATTCCATCCGGGTTATTCAGTGCTATAAACTGCTTCCCGAAGACAAGTTTGACCCCCATAATATACGCCACATCTCCGGGGTGCATCTCAATTGACCGATACAATCTCCTTCCATTTACATAAGTACCGTTTTTGCTGTTATTATCAGTAATTCTCCATTTACTATCTGTTAAAGAAATCTGTGCATGAACTAGTGAAACATAGGGATTCTCTATGATAATCTGATTTCCTGAGTCTCTCCCTATATTTAAGGTTACATTGGGCCGTACCGAATATTTTTTATATGTACATCTGTCCACTGTATAGGATTCCGTAAATAAGTATCCTGCCTGTGCTCCCGGTAATTCAACCGTATACATTTTCCCTGTTTTCAGTTCTAATTGCGACACCCACACGCTGCTTTCAAAATCGGATAATTTTATCTTTTTACCGGCATGAACCTTCCAG
Organism: bacterium 1xD8-48; assembly: GCA_009917455.1. GTDB lineage: Bacteria > Bacillota > Clostridia > Lachnospirales > Lachnospiraceae > Suilimivivens. The sequence goes on from QZDS01000003.1 coordinate 8,002, forward strand.
ATGCCTTCACCGCCCTCAATACTCAAAATTCTTCTGGCCGGGTTTGCAAGTTCCAAATCATAATCTTCAATCCAGTAGCGTCCACATACCTTTTCCGGTAACAGAATTCCATATAATTTATCTTTAGACATTAACGTTACCAGCATTTTCTTACGCTCCACTTGCTTTCTGGCATTTGCACCAGATTTATTATTTTAGATGAATATTTTTAATCCAATTTGTAATACTACTCTTCAAAATGTTCATCCCCATATATTATCTTTCGCAGAATATTTCATTCTGCGAAAAGAAGCGTCAAACCTTGGTAAATATAGTATTAACTGTTGTATTGACCCATAAGTTGACCATAAACAGATGATAATGAATTCATGTGCTGACGTTTGGTTTCAAATGCAGGATGTACATAACGGTTCAGTGTAATCTTTACGTCAGAATGGCCAAGTATCTCACTGAGGCTTTTGGCATCCGCGCCACTGCTAATACAGTTCGTAGCAAATGTATGCCGAAGAATATGAAAATTCTTTCTTTCTATCCCTGCTGATTTCAAATAGTACTGGAATTTATTTTGATATGTGCGAGGCTCCATTGGCTTGCTACTATTAAGCACATATTTGGCGGAAGCATCATAAAATAACATTAATAGCTTTATTACATCCTCTGATAATGGAATTTCTCTTTTAGAAAAAATACTTTTGGGCTCATCTTCCCAAAGTATTGTTTTACTTTCCTTTCCATCTACCGCTGTTCTTTGCACAGTTGTATTTACATGTAACACCTTTCTTGACAAATCTATGTCTTCCCACTTTAAAGAGCATATTTCTCCCAAGCGTAATCCTGTAGAAATACAAACAATGATTCCCATTTTATAAATGTCCATTTCATTATATAAATATCGGAACAACTTTAATTGTTCTGTCTGATTCAGCACCATAACCGGCTTATCTTTTTTTCTTTGCCTTTGGTAGGGAATCCGAAAACTCTGTATATGATAATATGATTCTGCAAAGCAAAAAATCTGATTTAACACACACACAATTTCTCTTTTCATATTATCAGATAATGGTTTCTCAAAATTTCCCCGGAATACTTCGGCTATAATTGCAGTATCAAGTTCCGAAATCAGCACTTTATCCAGAGTTTCCTTAATATGACGTTCATATATTGAACGATATTTTATATAGGTGGAGTGCTTCTTTGAATTCTCAACAGCTGTGAGCCATTCCTGTGCCGCATAATGGAATTCTATTTCCGTACCCATATTCCTTTCCTGATTTACAGCTTCTGCTGCTATTTTGGCTTTTAGCAACTTTTCCTTAACATCCGTATATGTTTTTGCATACACAGAATGAACGAGCTTTTTTCCTGAATTCGGTTCAAATAAATAGTATCTTCCTTCCCAACGCCCATCTTTCCTCTTTCTGATATTCTCTCCTCGTCTTGACATCTTTTCTATCACCCTCCTGACCATTCTTCTGACCCCTGATAAAATGTAACAGCAACAAAACTTACCAACTTATTTTAATATTGCCTTATATAACTTTCAGAATTAAATTTTTAAGCCCAAGCACGATAAATATGATTTAGAAATAACTGATAATTGACAAATTTTATGACTGTCATTATAATCAAATACAAGTAATGACAAATTTTTACCTTTTTTCCCCAAGATTAATTTTTGATTTCTTTTCGCAGAATGAAATATTCTATGAAAAACGGTGTTCGCTATATTTTAGCAAACACCATTTTTAATTATCGATATAAATATTTATCATCATAATAAATATTGTGCCTCACATAAGATTCCATAAAATCAATTTTATATATTGCTTATATTTTGAAACTGACTTCTTTCTGATTGTCTGCACCAATATAATTTATAATCTCACCGTCTCCTGATAAAAATAAAATATTTTCTTTACAAGTCTCCCCCATACCTCTATACTAAAACCTGTAACAAATATATTGACCGTTCTGTTCATCAGAACGACAGGTTCTTTTGCAGGGTATCTCCCTGTTCTATCAGCTAAATCCTTTTACAGGTAATGGCTGGTTCATTCCGATTGTCGGAATTATTTCCAAAAACAATTGCCTGCAACACAAAAAAACTGTATACTGGAGGAAAGTTTATGGCAAAAAGACAAAAGAAACAATGGTTTAAGCGCGGAGTATGGTGGCGGAAAATCCGGCTGAACCGGAAGCATAAGGACAGACTCTTCCGCTATTTATTTCAGGACAAAAAGTATCTGCTGGATTTATACAATGCATTGCACGACAGCAGTTACACGAACCCTGACGCATTGGAAGTGGTCACTATGGAGGACGTCATCTTTATGAAAATGAAGAATGACCTGTCCTTCATTATAGACAGCCGTTTAAACCTTTATGAACATCAAAGTACTTGGAATCCGAACATGCCGCTGCGGGGACTGTTTTATTTCACTCAGCAGTATGAAGGCCTTTTAGGAGCAGAAGATGCCGATGTTTACGGAACGGCAACCGTAAGCCTGCCGCCCCCCGAATACATTATATTCTATAATGGTAACGGAATGGCGCAGGACAAGATGACGCTGTATCTGTCAGACTCCTTTTCCATAGGACGCGGAAGCGGCTGTCTGGAATGTACTTGCAAAGTCATCAACGTGCGGCGGGGTCACAACGAAGAACTCCTTGGCAAGTGCCGCCGGCTGTGGGAATATTCAGAGTTTGTATCAGAAATAGAGGAAAATATACTCCTGGGAAAAGACCGGGAGGAGGCAGTCCAATCCGCCATAGACCATTGCATCAGGCAGGGTATTCTCTCCGATATCCTGAAAACAGAAAAAAGCGAGGTGCTTCATATGATTTTTTTGACTGAGTACGACGAAAAAAAGCATTTACGGCATACATTTGAAGAAGGGGTTCAAAAAGGGCGCAATGCCAAGCTGCTTGAGCTGGTTCAGATAAAGCTTTCCAAAGGCAAATCCCCTGAACAGATTGCAGAAGAGCTGGAGGAGGGTATAGACACAATTCTGGAGCTGACAGTTCAACAATCCCCGCAGCAGGCTGACAGGGAGCCGAAATAGTCAGAGTCTGAAAATTCCGCAATGGTAAAGCCGGAATATGCGCATGGCAGCAAAACACCCCTCTCCGTCTCCCGGAAAGGGGTGTCTTTTCATATCATATTCAATTCATCTGAATCGGTTCATCTTATAAATACTTCTTAAGCGCATCCGCCTTGTCAAGTCTCTCCCAGGGCAAATCCAAATCGTTGCGGCCGAAGTGTCCGTAAGCGGCTGTCTGCCTGTAAATCGGACGGCGTAAATCCAGCATTTTGATAATGCCTGCCGGACGGAGGTCAAAGTTTTCCCTGATGATTTCCACCAGTTTTTCATCGGAAAGCTTTCCTGTTCCAAAGGTGTCAACCATAATGGAAGTGGGCTGTGCCACGCCAATTGCATAGGACAACTGGATTTCACACTTATCGGCAAGACCTGCTCCTACGATATTCTTTGCCACGTAACGGGCAGCGTAAGCCGCACTTCTGTCTACTTTGGTACAGTCCTTGCCGGAGAAAGCGCCGCCGCCATGGCGGGCGTATCCGCCGTAGGTATCCACGATGATTTTACGTCCCGTAAGACCTGCGTCGCCATGAGGTCCGCCGATTACGAAGCGTCCCGTGGGATTGATGAAGTATTTTGTATTTTCGTCCAGAAGCGCCTTCGGAAGAATCGGGTCAAAGACATACTTTTTGATATCCTCGTGAATCTGCTCCTGTGTCACATCCGGGTCATGCTGTGTGGACAGAACCACAGCCTCTAAACGGATAGGCTTTCCGGCCTCGTCGTATTCCACGGAAACCTGGCTCTTTCCATCGGGTCTTAAGTAAGAAAGCGTGCCGTCCTTACGCACCTTTGTGAGCTGCAGGGCCAGCTTATGTGCAAGGGAAATAGAATAGGGCATATATTCCTCTGTCTCGTTGGTGGCGTATCCGAACATCATCCCCTGGTCGCCTGCGCCGATTGCCTCGATTTCATCGTCTGTCATGCCTTTTTCCCCAGCCGGCTGCGCTGATTCCTGCTTTGCTTCAAGAGCCTTGTCAACGCCCATTGCAATGTCTGCGGACTGCTCGTCGATGGCAACCAGCACTGCGCAGGTATTGCCGTCAAAGCCGTATTCGGACTTGGTATAACCGATTTCCTTAACCGTGTCGCGTACTACCTTCTGAATGTCCACATAAGCCTTGGTCGTGATTTCGCCTGTTACCAGAACAAAGCCCGTACAGGTGGCAGTTTCACAGGCCACGCGGCTCATAGGGTCTTTTTCCATACATGCGTCCAGTATTGCGTCAGAAATCGCGTCGCATACTTTGTCGGGATGTCCTTCGGTTACCGATTCCGAAGTAAATAAATGTTTTTCCATCATGTTCCTCCTGATTTTTAATTTCCGTCTCTGTCTTTTGGCACACAGCCCTGTAAGGCAATTCCCGTTCTCAAAGAACATGAAACCGATTTGTGCTCGTCCGGTCAGAGACTGTTTTCTGTTCCGTAAATCTATACATTTCGCAAATGCATTCCAATGTGACTTATGTGCAGTCGTCAAATGTACATACGGGCAAGCGTCAAATGGATGCTCCGCATCCGCCTGACTCATTACCCGCAGGAAGAAATACTTCCGTCAAACATAAAAAATCCGCTCACAAGAAGCGGACCTGATACTCAAATCCTCTTATTGTTCGACTCGCCATTCGGCCTCTTGCTCGCTCAGGTAGGCACCTTCCGTCTCCGGGGTTGCCGTGGCTTCTCAGGTCCTCTGTACCTCCACCACTCTGAATAAGAGATTCTGCACTATATTTTGTTTTCACATCTGCAATATACACTACACCATATCCGCTCTTTTGTCAACAGTTTTTTAACAGTAAGTTTTAACCTGTTTTCAGACGGAATTTTTTCTGCTCCCGCTCGCAGGCGACCTTCTCTATCTGCGCGCCGAGATTTTTCAGCTTAATATGAAAGTCCTCATAGCCTCTCTCGATAAACTGAATGTCGTCAACGGTTGTCATTCCCTCCGCTGCAAGTCCGGCAATCACAAGCGCAGCCCCCGCGCGCAAATCCGGCGCGCTGATACTCGCTCCGGTATACTTGCCCACGCCGTCGATAATCGCCGTATTGCCTTCCACTTTGATGTTCGCACCCATTCTGGTAAGCTCATCCACATATTTAAAGCGGTTTTCAAAAATGCTTTCCGTCACAATGCTGGTGCCTCTGGAAAGTCCAAGGGCAACCGTAATCTGGGGCTGCATATCCGTGGGAAAACCCGGATATGGCAGGGTTTTTACGTGGGTATGGGTAAGAGGCTTGGCCGCCACAACGCGCACGGCGTCGTCCGACTCCTCCACCTCGCATCCAACCTCGATAAGCTTGGCGCTGATGGATTCCAGGTGCTTGGGAATCACGTTCTTGACTGTCACATCCCCTTTCGTCACAGCAGCGGCAAACATGAAAGTCCCCGCCTCAATCTGGTCGGGAATAATCACGTACTCCGTACCGTGAAGCCTCGGAACTCCTTTTATTCTGACAACATCGGTTCCGGCGCCTTTAATCACCGCGCCCATACTGTTTAAAAAGTTGGCAACATCCACCACGTGAGGCTCTTTTGCCGCATTTTCGATTATTGTCTGGCCCTCCGCCATTACCGCAGCCATCATAATATCAATGGTCGCGCCTACAGTAACCACATCCAGATAAATATGGCTGCCGCGAAGCCGCTCCGCCTCCGCGATAATCAGACCATGCTCTATGCGGACATCCGCCCCAAGGGCCCGAAATCCTTTAATATGCTGGTCGATTGGCCTAAGGCCGATGTTGCAGCCTCCGGGCAGAGTCACCTGAGCCCTTTTATACTTTCCGAGAAGCGCTCCCAGAAGATAGTAGGAAGCGCGTATTTTCTTGATAAAACCATCTTCAATAACTACATCGTTAATTGTCTTTCCTGATATCTTTACCGTATGCCGGTCGATGCCTTCAACAATACCTCCAATACTTTCAATTGCCTTCATCATCACGTTGGTATCACGAACATCCGGCACATTTTCTATAACAACAGTCTCGTCCGTCATAATGGAAGCCGCCAAAATCCCCAGAGCCGCATTCTTGGCTCCACCGATTTCCACCTCTCCCACCAGCGGATTACCACCCTTTATTGCATACTGTTCCATCATATACCTCTATATAAAAGTCAAATTATCAAAATTATTAAAATGAATAAATATCTTCTTTTCTCTTTTGAACACTCCCATAATTATAGCATATTATGAACATTTGTAAATATCAAACATCAGTTCAGATAATCGAAGGGATTTACCTGTGTGCCGTTAATCAGAATCTCAAAATGAAGATGCGGCCCTGTGCTGACGCCTGTATTTCCGCTGAGCGCAATCTTTTGCCCCTGGGTGACCGTCTGACCGGCGGATACCAGTACCTTGCTCAGGTGCCCGTATCTCGTCTGCCTTCCGTCGGGATGGTTGATATAAACTACGTACCCGTAGCCGCTTCCCCATCCGGCGCGCGCCACTGTTCCGCCGCAGGAGGCGTTGACAGCCGTTCCCGTAGGTGTTGCCCAGTCGATACCCTTATGGTAGGAGCTTGCCCCTCTGGTAGGCCTGTTCCTGCGCCCGAAGCCGGAAGAAAGCCTTCCTCCTGCAATAGGTTTAATATAAGTAGGCGGTATTTTGGTTCCCCGCTCCACAATTTTGGGAACTGCTTTGTAGGTTACCTCCTCCTTGATAATCTCCTTTTCGATTTCCTTGTCATTTTCAAAAGTCACCACCGCAATCACTTTCCTGTGACCGGCAGAGGGCTCCTGAAGGGTTTTTCTCTGATTCGTATACCAGTCGTCGTTATCCACGTAGATAACCTCTTCCTCGTAATCCTCTTCGTAGTACATTTCCTCCTGACGCAATACCGCCAGTTTTGGCTCGGGCACAGTGATGATGAGTTCTTCCCCGGCTCTTATCATGGAATTTTCATCCTCAAGAGAAGCGTTCATTTCAATCAGCTTGTCCATGGGAATATTGGTCTTGATTGCGATTTCCGATAAGGTATCCCCGGAAACCACCTCATAAACGCCGTTCTTTTCCTCATCCTGCGTCACCTCGCGGATGGCGTCGCTAAGGCCTGTCAGTTCCTCCTCACTCAGATAAGCCTCCACAACCTCAATGGCATCCCCGTATTCCATGGAAATAAGCCCCAACTCATAATCCTCAAAATCCATTTCCTCCGCGGGCATTTCCTCCTCAAACGCAGCGGCAAGCTCCGCCGCAATTCCGGCTTCCATATTCACCACTTCCTGTGTTTCCTCCACAACTTCCTCTGTGGTGAGAACTTCCGCAGTCAGCGCGGACAACTCCCTTGAATGGTCAAGAGACAGCGCCACCTGATATCTGCTTTTTCCGTCATACTTATTGAGGGCTGCCTGCAAAAGCGCATACACATCACTCTGACTGGCAAGGTTAATCATATACTCGTTGATTTTCACCACGTAAGACCTCTGCAGGGTTTCCTTTACGCCGCCGCCAAGAATCTGCGTCATGTTTTCGATGATTTGTTCGGGATCGTCCACCTTTCCCCAGAGAACCTCTTTTCCCTCCACTTTAAGGTCGCTCTCAACCAGAACCAGCTCCTCGCTTCCTGCCGCGATCCTGCGTCTGGCTTCAATGACATACTGCTCCGCCTCCTCCGGCGTGGAAACCACACCCGCGTTCTGGTTATTTAAAATCACCGTAAACATATTATTACCCAATTTCTCAAAGGGTACAAATGCGGGCATAAAAAATATACTGACAATAATTGCCAACACCGCAATTCTGATATTTACAATTTTCAGTCGTTTATAATAACAGGTAAATTTTTTCATAAAACAGCAAACTCCGGTATTCTATATACTTTTTTGTAATATTTTTGTAACGAATTAATTCTAACAGTTATTAAATTACTTGTAAAGATGGCAATTTTTTGCGGCTGTCCCCCTGTCCTTCTCCATGCGCTTAAGCCAAAAATACTTTCCGCAGCCTGAAAAACCTGATAAAATAGTTTCAGCAGGAGATTTTATCCCAGGTGAAAGGAGACCCGCAAATGGAGCAAATCATATTCCACATTGATGTAAATTCCGCCTATCTGAGCTGGAGCTCTTTAAAAAAGCTTGAAAACGGCGACAGTATTGATTTGCGCACGATTCCCGCCATCGTAGGAGGCGACATGGAACGCCGCCACGGCGTGGTGCTTGCCAAATCCATTCCGGCAAAAAAGTATGGCGTCGTCACAGGCGAGCCCATTGTAAACGCGCTCCGAAAATGTCCTTCCCTTGTAATAGAATCCCCCGACCATGCGCTTTATAACCGGAAAAGCCGGGAACTCATGCATTTTTTGTCCGATATCTGCCCGGAAATTGAACAGCTCAGCGTAGACGAATGCTTTATGGATTTTACCCCCATAAAAAACCGCTACCCCTCCCCGGAGGAGGCTGCGGAAACCATCAAAAACCAGATACGGGACAGTTTTGGCTTTACGGTAAATATCGGGATATCCGATAAGAAGGTTCTGGCCAAAATGGCCTCCGACTTTAAAAAGCCCGACCTGGTGCATACGTTATATTCCCGGGAAATCGATAAAAAGATGTGGCCTCTTCCTGTTTCCTCCTTATATATGTGCGGCCGCTCAAGCGCAGAGGCGCTGCGGAAGCTGGAAATCAAAACCATAGGAGACCTGGCAAAAACCCGTGTGGAAATTATTGTCTCCCATTTAAAAAGCCACGGACGGCTTCTCTGGGAATACGCCAACGGAATCGATGATTCCACCGTTGCTGCCGCCCCTTCGGAAGCAAAAGGAATCGGAAACTCCATTACTCTGCCTAAAGACGTCACTGTGGAGACGGAAGCCTTTCATTATCTTTTAGCGCTTTCAGACAGTGTGGCCGGACGGCTTCGGAAGGCGGGACAGCTTGCCGGCATGATAAGCGTGGAAATCAAATACAGCAGTTTCAAAACCGCTTCCCATCAGATGACGCTGACAAATCCCACGAACATCTCGCAGGTAATTTACGACGCTTCCTGCCGATTGTTTCTGGAGCTGTGGAACGGCTCTCCCGTCCGGCTTTTAGGTGTGCGTTCTTCAAAGCTTGCGGACACGTCGGAACCCTCCCAGCTTTCTTTATTTGACCTTGGAACGTCATCCCTGTTTTCCGCAGATTCGCCCCTTCCGTCGGACAGTGTCGCAGAATCTGTACACCTTCATCGGGCGAAAGATTCTTATGCCACGCAACGAACCTCCGGTTCTTATGCGACAAAAAACAGCCCCGCTTCTCCCTCACGGGAAAAACTGGCTGCCCTTGATAAAACCTTAGATGCCATCCGGCAAAAATATGGCAGTTCCGCCGTAGTACGGGGAAGCTTTTTAAAGGATGATTAGACGTTTCTCCGCTTTTTGACGCTGTAGCCAAAGGCGCCCAGCTTTTCGCCAAGAAGATAGTAGCCGCCATGGGAATAGGCAATCGGACATGATTTGTCCAGAAAAAAGCGCCCCTTTTCGTCCATATATGCCTCGTCCGCATGAACCGCAACAACATCCGCAAGATACATATCGTGGCTGCCCAGGCGGAGTGTCTGTTTTACACGGCACTCAATATTCACAGGGCTTTCCTCAAGCATCGGAACCTTCACCGCTTTTCCCGGTAAAAGGTGAAGCTTCATATCTTTAATCTTATCCGTATCCCTTCCGCTTTTTACGCCGCAGTAATCCGCGGCCCGCGCCAGCTTCCGGGTAGTCAGGTTGATAACAAACTCGCCGGTTTCTTCAATCATTCCATGGGAGTATCTCTCAGGGCGTACCGAAATAGAAACCATGGGCGGGTCGCTGCACACAGTCCCCGTCCATGCCACCGTAAATATATTCGTCTTTCCTCCGCTATCTGCCACTGTGACAAGAACCGCCGGCAGAGGATAAAGCATATTGCCCGGCTTCCAGCTCTGCTTACTCATAAAAATCCCCTTTAAAATAATCCTAAAATCCGCGCAAAGGTAACCGCGATATTTGTGAGCGCAATTACCATGGTTATAATGACGCAGACAAACATTGTCTGATTTTTCCGGGCAAGATTATTCTGTCCCTCCTGCAAAAGCGCCGTCTGCTTGTCCAGTTCCTCAATCATGGACGCCTGCACGTTCCTGTAAACCTTTACGTTATCGGTATGCAGATACTCCTCCAGATTCTGGAACAGCTCCGCCACTTTCGTCTGTATATCGGCCAAATCTCTGGTAAGTTTTTCAATATTTTCAGGGTTTTCCTGGATTTCCGCAATTTTGGCAAGCCCCTCGCTCAATGCCTGATTGATACCGGCTATGGAACGCTCCGATGTCTCCTTGATTTTGGAAACGGACACGGATTCCACTGTCTCCAGCGTTTTATCCAGCTTTTCATTTGCCTTGGCAGTCAGCTCCTGTACGCCCTGGGCGCTCTCGATATTTTTCAGATTCAGCTTGCGCATTTCCTGAAGGCAGTCGTCGTATCTGAGCATCTGGTCTTTGAATAAAGTGAGCTGTTTTTCCAGATTTTCAAGCGCCGCCGCGTCCGCCGCCGCATTCGCCCGAATAATTTCCTGTGAATTCAATTTCTGTGAAATTTTGTCCATAAAATTATCCATTGTTTTCCTCCGGGTGTATGATATTGTTTCCTGTTTTTTTCTCTTTGTTTTAATATCATATCACTTCCGGCGTATTTTTACAATAAACGCTTAATTCCAATTCGAAAATAATAACGCCAATTCAGCCTGATGCGTCAATATAAATAAAGCGGCCCGGGGATTGCATATGCGATAAAAGTGGCATATAATAAGAAGCAAAGGAGGGAAGTGAAATGGTTTTAAAATCAATACGTAATCTTGTTGCTCTGTCTCTTGCAGCAATTCTTTTCATCATACCCGGCACGCCGGTTCACGCTGCACCTGACACGGATGTGACAACAGTTGCCGGCCTGTGCGGACACCATGCGGAACATACTGCAGAATGTCTGGCAGGAACGCCGTGTTCTCATTTACATACAGAAGACTGCTACAACTTTTCTGCAAGCTGTCTCCATGTTCACACGGACGCCTGCCGTAGAAACTGTTCTCATATCTGCACCGAAACAAGCGGATGTATTACCTCACAGCTGGCCTGCTGCCACGAGCATAACAGCGACTGCATCTACGCTGAGGGCAGCACCTGCAATTTTTCCTGCGATTCCTGCCATGCGGCAAACCAGAGCGGTCAGGGCGCGGGCTATTGCGCTCCAGTCAGACGGGGTAATCATCACGGCTCACACCATTCTGGCAGAAGACATCATTGTTAAGCAGCTATGCGGCGGAAGAATTTCTTCCGCCAAATTTTTCTACAAAAAAATCTCGTCCCCGCTGTGGACATACACAAGCTTCTCCCCCATGCATTCCTTCATTATCTGATAGGGAATCTCACCCGTACAGTGCCCTGTGTAAAATACGGTATTTCTTTTTTGAAGCTCTGTCCCGATTTCTCTTATCACCGACACATCCTCCCTGGTATAGCCGGACTTTTTCTGCATATGAAATCCGCTTACCACGGCGTCCGGCTCCGAGTCAAAAATTTCCCGATACCTGTCAAGAATATTTAAAATCCCGTTGTGGGCGCAGCCTGAAAGTAAAACCCGCTTACCTCCCTCGGACAGGACCAGATACTGCTCGTGTAAAAATTCGTCCTGATAATATCGTCCGTCTCTTTGCACCTTCAGCTCCCTGTTTCCCGAAGGCCATAATTTCCTCCCGCGCGCGCCGCCAAAAAGGAAAATTCCGTCATCAATTCTTTTTTCTCCATCCGTCAGCTCTGCCACGGACAGCTCCAAAATCTGCGGGTCAATTCCTATGTAACGGTAACTGCCATCCTTTTCATGGTAATACGCCTCTCCCGCCAGACGGTGCATATAGATGACAGCCCCTGAATTAATCCTGTGAAACGCCGGGATTCCTCCTGTATGGTCGTAGTGTCCATGACTTAGCGCCACCATATCCACCTGCTCCAAATCCACACCAAGCCGAGCCGCATTCCGGATAAAAGCATCACTGGCTCCCGTATCCACTAAAATCCTGTGTTTTCCCGTTTCCACATAAAAGCTCAGTCCATGCTCAAAAAGGCAGTCCCGGCACCCCCTTGTATTTTCAATCAGATTGATAATTCTCATCCTTCCCCCGCTTTCTTTGGTTGTCAGTTGTCCCTGGCAGGGCTCCCCCTATGCTCCTGCCGTCTTAACTCCCTGATTTTTAAGCCTGCGGACACAGTAATAGTAGCTCACGCCCAGAACCAAATCCGCGCCGAGCCACGCCGCAATTTCCGCATAAAAGATTCCCTGCTGCCCCATCAGCCTGGGAAGAAGCCGCGCTGCGGCGGTACGCATACAAAACTCCGCCAGACCGGAGAGCATAGGGAGCACCGTATTTCCCATTCCCTGAATACAGGAGCGGGTCACATGCAGATAATATAAAACCGGCAGACAGACGCTCATGATAAACAGGTAGCGGTAGGCGATGGCAAGGGTGGTTTCCACCGTCTTTGCCTCCCCTGAAATGAAGCAGAGCAGTATTGCCCTTCCGCCTGAAACCATCACGGCGGCAATCACAAGAGACGTTGCCATGGCAATTGCCATCGCAGAACGATATCCGGTGCGGACCCGCTGCGTCTCGCCTGCCCCCAGATTCTGCCCTGTGTAGGTTGTCATGGCAAAGCCGTAGGAGGTGGCCGCCACTTCCAGCATGCCGTACAGCTTATTGGTGGCGGTAAAGCCTGCAATAAATTCCACGCCGAATCCGTTAATCACAAACTGTACAATCATACCGCCCACCGAAATCACCGCGTTCTGGAAGGCCATGGGCATTCCCAGATTCAACAGCCGCAGCTGCAGCGCTCCTGACAGGGTGCAGTCCTCGCGGTTAAATTTCAGCATTTCAATTCTGATAATTTTAACAAAGCAAAATACACCGGAACAGAGCTGTGCAATTACCGTTGCCGCAGCCGCTCCGAACACACCCATATGCAGCACAGGGACAAACAGCAAATCCAAAACAACATTTAATATAGAAGCAAAAACCATGGCATACAAAGGAGTCTTGCCGTCCCCCAAAGAGCGGAGCACCCCTGCAAAGAGATTGTATGCCATAACTACCGGTATCCCCCAGAACATCGTCCGTATATAAAGCGAGGCCTCCGCAAAAACCGCATCCGGCGTATTGAGCACGCCAAGCAGCCACTTTGCCAGAACCTGCCCGGCTGCAAGAAGTACAAAGGCGCTTATCGCCGCCAGAAAAGCCGAATTTACAATCACGTTGCGCAGCCTTTTGTAATCCCTTGCGCCGAACTCATGAGCCATCTGTATGGAAAATCCCTGAGTAAATCCCTGGATAATGCCCTGAATCATCCAGATAATCCATTCCGCCGCCCCCACGGCCGCGATTGCGGAAACCCCAAGCACCTGCCCTACAATGGCAGCGTCCGCAATTGTATAGAACTGCTGAAACAAATTTCCTATCATTAACGGCAGCGCAAAAGAAATAATTAATTTCCCCGGCGAGCCGTCTGTCATACTGCGCACTGATGACATTGTAAAGACCTCCGTTTCTCATTTATGCATTTTGCATATTTTACCAGACATTTAATTTTATATATTGTAATAATTAACGATATATTTACATAGTGTTCATAATTTATTCACATTCATGTTGTACACTATATTTAAATCAAACAAGAGACAACGTAATGTTTTCATTACACGCATAGATAAATTTTTTCATAATAGCCCAGGTGCAGCAATGTGCCTGGGCACTCCTCATTTTATCATGAAAATCCCGGATATTGAATGAGAACCCCGGTCAGGCAATCATCAGCTTGCAAACGTCTATCCAGCCCGCAGCCCCGGAATATTTTTCAAGCTCGGGAATCGTAAGTTCTATTGCGCTGTTTCCGCTTCCGCAAGCCGGAAAAACTGTCTCGAACCGTTTCAGCGATTCGTCAAGATATACCTCCACACCCTCGTTTACCGCAAAAGGGCACACTCCGCCTACGGCATGTCCCACCAGCACCTCAGCTTCCTGCGGCGACAGCATTTTTGCCTTTTTGCCGAACTGCGCCTTATATTTGGAATTGTCAATTTTCACGTCCCCGGCAGCCACCACAAGTACTGCGTGGTCTTCCACCATGAAAGAGAGCGTCTTTGCTATCCTCTGCGGTTCGCAGTTAAGCGCGGCGGCGGCAAGCTCCACTGTAGCGCTGGATTCGTCAAGCTCGCGTACACGCCCCTCCATTCCGTATTCTCTGAAATAGGCTCTTACTCTTTCTATTGCCATCTTCTTTTCCTCCTTTGATATCTTCCGCGCACCCGCGCCTGGCTCGTTGCTCGCGCCGCTCGGCTTCGCCTCGCTGTCGCGGCATTCGTCAGATGCGTGTGCAGGCGCCCGCGCCTGACTCATTGCTCGCGCAAAAAAACAGCCGACAGCCGTCGGCTATTTTTGATTTTTACTGATACTCAATACCTCTTCGTTTAAGGACAGCATCTTCGCGTCCAGTTCAGATACCATTTTGGCGCATTCAATCAGTTCTTTTTCAATATGTACCGGAACCATTCCTTCGAATTTATAATTGATTTTATGCTCCAGGCTCGCCCAGAAATCCATGGCGACGGTACGTATCTGTATTTCTACCTTTGTCTCCTCAATTCTGTCGGATAAATATACAGGTATTGTCACCAGCATGTGATAACTCTTATATCCGCTGGCTTTGGGATTGATAATGTAATCCTTGACGCCAATCACCTTGATATCATCCTGATTCGTAATCATTTCCGCAATCTGATAAATATCGGAGGTAAAGGAACAGATTACTCTGACGCCCGCAATGTCATTTACGTACCTGACCATATTTTGAATGGTGGACTCGTGGCCGTGCTTTTTTAACTTTTTGACAATACTTTCAGAGGTTTTGAGCCGGGATTTAATATGCTCAATGGGATTGTACCTGTGTACATGCTGGAATTCATCGTTCAGGATTTCCATTTTTGTCAGAATCTGCTTCAGCGCAGACCGGTAAATCAGAATGACCTCCTCCCAGCTTCCCACGTCGCTGTCCCGTTCATCGCATAATTCCATTTTGTCACCCGCCTTGCCGCGTCCAGTATATTTTTATCCGCTTTTGAAACAGAGTTCGGAAAAATACTTTTCTCTCTCCCTGCTTCTTTTTATATTTTACCATACTTTTGAATAATAATGTATATTATCCATGAAATATTTTATATTTCATGGATATCTTTTATCGGACACGGTCCTTAAAAGTCTATGTTAAATATCCGATTTTATTACTGCTTTTTTATTTTCCGTATGATATGATGATTCCATGCCAGAATCACAAAAATAAGCGCAGGCACACCGGTGTTGTACCTGCCGGGAAAAATACAGGAAGGCTGAGGTTCGATTTATGTTCAGAATGTGGGCAAAAATTTTTAAGGATAATCGTTTAATAGCAGATACCGTCATTTGCAACGACCGGGAGGATACCCGCACGCACAAGGTCTTTCAGGCCCTGGACGAAATTTGTTATGAATTTGATTTGGGAAAGCCAATCTGGCTCGACGCTACCATTGCGGAGTTTAAACGGCACGACAAGGCGCGTTTTACTCAGGACAACTTTATTGAAACCGTTGATTTTGATTATCTGGAAATCCATGTGATTGAGGAGGACTGACCGGGCTGTTTTTATGATTCGTCACAGACGGCCCGGTCTTTCCCCTTACGCCAGACAGCATATTAACTTTTAAAATTTGTATAAATTCGGTTGACACATGTAACAATACGTAGTAGTATCATAATATATTACATGTAGTATTGAAAACTACTTATTGCGTATTCAACATATTCAGGAGGTGTCATTTATGCAAATTACTATACGGGAGCCGGGCAGCGCAATCACACACTTTATCGGGATGATGATGGCCGTCTTTGCGGCAGCCCCCCTTTTAATTAAATCCGCCCTTTCTTCCGGCGGCAAAACGCTGCTGGCTTTAAGTATTTTCTGTATCAGCATGATACTGCTTTACGGTGCCAGCGCAACCTATCACTCGCTGAATATCACGGGAAAAGCCCTGCGTGTTTTCCGCAAGCTGGACCACATGATGATTTTTGTGCTAATTGCCGGCTCCTACACGCCGGTTTGCCTGATTATCCTCGGCGGGCGGACAGGATATACGCTTCTTGCAGCGGTATGGGGAATCGCGCTTCTTGGCATGACCCTGAAAGCCTGCTGGATTACCTGTCCGAAATGGTTTTCCTCCGTAATTTATATTGCCATGGGATGGGCCTGCGTTGCCGTGTTCGGCCCCTTATGGCAGATTTTGCCCCATGCGGCTTTCGGCTGGCTCCTTGCAGGCGGGGTTATCTATACCGCAGGCGGCGTAATCTACGCCTTAAAACTTCCCCTTTTTAATAAAAAACATGAATTTTTTGGCTCCCATGAAATTTTCCACCTGTTCGTCATGGGCGGAAGCATCTGTCACTTTATTTTTATGTACCTGTATGTGGCCTGATTCTGTAATCCGGGCTTTTGCCGGAAATATCCGCAAAAGACCCGGGAACTGAATTTTCGGGAACCGCTCAGGAAACTGCGGCCGGAAACCACATGCATACACAGCATCCCTCTTCTTTCCGACACGCCTTCAGATATATCCGGCAGCCTCCCGGATTGTGGCGGATGCTGTTGTTTAAAGATTCCTCACGGCCCGGTTAATCTGCGCCGCAAATGGTCTGTCAGTTTGCAGGTGAACCGTCGTTTTTCGCGGAAAGAGCGGGTATACAGTATGCAACCGCATCGGCCTGAAACTGTAATCCGTTTTCTCCGCCTTTATGGGCAAATTCTGTCTGAATGGATTTGCGGACAGGGTACTTCCCGTTAAATCTTTCTTTTATAACCTTTTCCATAACAGGAATATTCCAGATATCGCGAAACAGACAGTCCATCTGGATAACATTTTCAAGGCCAAGCCCGACCAGCGCCAGCCGTTTTTCCATTTCATCAAAAGCGCCGTTTATCTGTTCCTCAATTGTTCCGCCAATATTTCCCACGCAATAATTCAGAAAGCAAAAATCTCCTGCCCTGATGATTCCCGAATGCGCCCACTCCTCATTTATGTCTAACCTGACAATTTCATCCATTTCCTGTATCCTCCTTTTTTTCTGCAATATATTTCTCCCTAAGGAAGCTCAAAAAGACGGGCGGGCTCCCTGTGGCCCGGCTGCCCGGCTATATAATTTATTATAGCACACTATCTGCCGCAATCCAAAGTTTACATCATGCAATCGCAAAGGACTTCTCATTTTGCGTTTTGGGAATTACAATAGAAGCAGAAAGTAACACTCCAGACAGGCGGCTGAAAGAAAGGAGCTGGAAATCCTATGACCACAGGCGAAAAACTGGCGGCTCTGCGCAAGAGAAAAGGCATCACACAGGAACGGCTTTCTGAAATCCTGAAAGTTTCCAGACAGTCGGTTTCCAGATGGGAAATGGATATAGCCTTTCCTGAAACAGACAAGCTTATCAAATTAAGCAAACTGCTGGAATGCAGTATTGATTTCCTGTTAAACGATGAACTTACAAAGGACAGACCGGCGGAAGAAAGACACAGGGAACTGACTGCCGGGGACTGCGCTCAGTTTATCCGGGAATGCGGGTATTTTTTCCTGGCGACATGTGCAGGCAGCCGGCCCTCTTTAAGGCCGATGGGAATGATTTATTCGGATGATAAGTCACTGTATTTTGTGACGGACAGGAGGAAAAGCGTTTATAAAAACCTGATTGAAAACCCCATGGTGGAACTGGCCGGCTACAATTTATATACCCGCAGATGGCTTCGTGTCAGCGGCCGCGCAGAAGCGGAAAGCTCTCTCGAAGTCAGGGCGGCAATAATGGATTTGTATCCGATGATACGGCAGGAATATGTTGAGCAGGACGAGATATTCTTTGTGATTTTTAAGCTGACAGCGGAAAGTGTTACTGTAAATTAACGGCACGAAAAAACCGGATAGCATACCTATGGCTGAAAAATGCATGTGTGTGCGAAGAAAGGAGCAAAGTTTATACATGAAAAGAAAATCAATTGGAACCAGCCACGAAATGATTGTACAGCCAACCTACATTATCGGAACTTATAACGAGGACGGCACACCGGATTTTGCCCCCATCACATGGGTAAGCAAAACCTGCGAGAAGGATTATGATTACCTGAACATTATCAGTATGTACGGCACGAAACAGACAAAGCTGAATGTCCTTAGAACCGGCCAGCTCAGCATTAACCTTGCCACGACAAAAATGCTCGAACTGGTTGACTATTTTGGTCAAGTTTCCGGGAAGAACGGTAAAAAGGACGCCGTTTCCTACACCTGGGATAAGGCTCTGTGCGTGAATGCCCCCACTCTTGACGCCAGCCCCTGGGTCTGCGAGTGCGAGGTGGCGAAAACCGTCAACACCGGAGAATCGGACACCTTTTTCTGCCGGGTAAAGAATGTGCAGGTAGACGAACAGATTGACGTGGATGAAAAGGGAATCGACCTTACCTTGTTCGACCCTGTGATTTATTCGGGAAATTACCATTCCCTGGGAACATTTCTGGGCGCAATCGGGGATTTTTACAAAAAGGAAAAATAGCATGTGTGCCGGCGCCCTCCAGGCAGACAGCATACAATACAGGAGGAATCTTTCATGGAAAAACTGAGCTGGGAAGCTGAAAGGATTATGGCGGAACGTTTTGGAAAGGACAGCATCATTGCGCTTGCCACAACCAGGGACAACGTTCCTTATGTGCGCTCTGTAAACGCATTTTATGAAAACAGGGCTTTTTATGTAATTACCTATGGGCTTTCCAATAAAATGAAACAGATTGAGCAAAACCCACTTGTGGCCATCGCCGGAGACTGGTTTACCGCTCATGGCACAGCCGTTAATCTGGGCTATTTCGGAAAGCCGGAAAACGCGGAAATCGCCGGGAAGCTGCGGGGCGCTTTTGCGGAGTGGATTGATAACGGACACAATGACTTTTGCGATGAAAATACCTGTATTCTCTGTATCCGGCTAAGGGACGGGATTTTATTTTCTCACGGGACAAGGTATGAAATTGATTTTGAGCCTGCTTAAAAACAGGCTTAAAATCCTAACCCTCTTTCCAGTATTTTTCTACCAGCCCTTCCGCCTGATTCGCAAATTCCAGGAATTTGCTGCGGATTTTAAGGACTGCATTATCCTTTGTTTCATGGAGCTCTTTCAATATTTCCACGACAACTTTTATGTCCTCTTCCTTTACTTTATTTGTGATTTCTTTCGTTACTTCATTCGCAATTTCTGCCGCCATATCTTCCTTTACACTGTCTACAATGCTGTCAATCCAGTCTCCCAATATCATATATCCCGCTCCTAAGATGCGGCTCCATATCGTATATGTTTGTTACGGTTCCCTCGTCATATTCCGTAATTTCCACATCCATCCGGATTTCCCGCAGTTCCGGCGTTGCTGCCGGAATAACCTGCTGTGCCAGCACACAGACTGTTTTTAGTTCTTTTCCAGGCAAAACGGCTCGCCCAATTCCCTGTTGGAAGCAATTGCGTTTGACAGGAAATTGTCAATCAAGTCAAGCTCCTGCAACGTCTTTTTGGTATATCCCATACCTCCTCCTTCCGGCAGCGTACAATAGATATACACGACACAGGCTTATCCAATGTACCGGTTATCTCCGTCCTGCCTTTTATCATTCTAATTTTCTTCCGTGAATTTCCGGCGAGATGCCGATACAGATTTCTTCCTTACCGGACAATTCCGATATTATAAGGAAAAAACAAAAGATTCACTTTGAATTGATGGACTTAATATAACAGAAGATTTTCCGATTGGCAATACCGTTCGCAATAAATGTGAGGAAATACCGGATATGGAGTATGACGACAGGCTTTAAATTCCTTGCTCAGTTTTTTGATAATACAAATATCCCTGCTATGAAAGTGTATTTCGTAGCAGGGGTTCTAAATCTCCAAAATAACTTATTTGTCATTTTACTATTTTCATCACATTATGAAAAGTAAATCATACAATCTCAATCAGTTCAGAAGCTATTTTTTCTTTTGTTTCATTAAGAGCCTTTTGCATCATTCGTTCCTTTTGAACAGTACGCAAAATACGTGCCACATCTTCCGATGAAAACATAGAAATTGCATTAATTAACTCGTCAATATTGTCTTTATTTACACCAGGACTTCCTCCTCCGGATAATGCAATTTGTGTATATGCGGTATCCCTGGGATACTCTAATACTGACCGGTTAATATCTGAGGTCTTCTGTGCCGCAGCGGCAGCATCTATTTTTGCGTACCATTCCTCCCACATCTCTTCCTGAGTCCACACATGCTCAATCAAGGTCCAGTCGTTGAAATACTCTGCATTTGAATCTTTTATACGTATTTTATTAATTCCTACCTGCTCGCCATTTTCACCCTTTCCCATATCCGGGCTGCCACTATTTGTCCAGGCATAAAAATCTAAAAAGCTCTCCATATCAACTTTTTCATCTAAAAAATCATTCCAAAAAAACTGCCTCGTGGCAAAGCGAAAATTATCCTCCTGCGAAAAACCAGAAAGAAACTTCATAATTTTATCGTACTGTTCCCTACTGTCCAATTTTATTTCCCACTGAAGTTTATCTTCTCCGGTCTTTTCGTCAGGATTTTCAGGATTCCTTTCTCCCTCCCTGATACATTTGATGCATTCCGGCGAATAATAAGTATAAAAAACTGTGTCTAATTCTTCGGGCGTATTACTGGTATATGTACCTTTCGTATAATTTTGTCTGTTTTCGGATATCGTATCCTCATTTTTAAGCAGAGCGCTAATTTGTTCTTCCGAAACAGGCAATACCTCTTGCCGTTGCTGATATGAACAAACTATTCCCTCACTTTCAGAACAATCAAAAACAGGTTCCGCTGTCTTAATAATTGGCGAAAAAAGGCAAGAACTTAATGAAGTATTGCTCAGTTGATTTCCGATATTTTTGTTAATGTTTTTCTCTTCTTTGCCGGACTCAAAAAGCCCTGGTGCAATAGCTGTACTCCACGATAATTCCTGATTTTGCCTTTTCAGGGAAGATTTCTGATATGCATTATAGCGTGTATCATTCCATTGTTTTGTTGATAATCCCACAACCGGCATATATACTCCTTTCGGCAGTTCCGCTGTCTTTATGATGTTATCAGTATACTCCACACCACAGCATTTGTAAATCATATTTATAAAAACGGCCTCAGATTCTCCAGCACCACCTCATATCCGTTTGCAAACATATGAATCCCTTCCACCGTAAACTCTTTTTTCAGTTTCCCGGCTTCGTCCGTCAGCCCCTGATTTACATTGATAAAATGGCAGCCCATTCTGCCGGCCATCTCCTCCACCGCTTTATTGGCAATGGAAATATTTTCATTGGTGCGGGTGAGGAACATTGTTTTTGCCCATTCCCCTTCGGGGAGCTTATCCGTCTCATTGACCGGGTAATATGCCATCATATAGATTTCGGCTTCGGGAAGTCTCTCCCGTATCTGCGTGATGATTTTTCCGTAATTCTCCATCAGCTTTTCGAGGCGGTATCCCTGGCTTCCGATATCGTTTGTCCCTATATTGATGAATATTTTCCGGGGTTTCACGGCAAATACCATCTCCTCCATGTTCCGCAGCATATCCTCTGTGGTAAAGCCGCCGATTCCCCTGTTGTAAACCACCTGACGCATCCCTCTTGTCATAAGCAGCTCATTGACGGGAAACTGCTCCATCAACGACGAACCAGTAAAAAGAATTTCTCCCTTTTTCGCGTTTTGATTTAAGATGCGGAAGCGCTCCAGTTTATCCTGCTGGTCGCGAAGCATCTGTTCCTGATGAAATTTTAAAAAATCGTTATTTTCCATCCCTTTACTCCCTCCTGTTTTTCATAAGTTTACCAGATAAAGGCTGCAATTCCCGTACAATACCTCGTCCTGTCTTTAAATTTTAAAACGCCGCAAAGAATCCGTCATTTTCTTTGCGGCGCATAAATCGATTCCCTTACCGAACCGACGTCTTACCATCTTGTTTATTCCCGCATACGGCGCGCTGCGGATGTCACAGACTCAATTTCTTTGCAATTTTCAGTCTTTTTCTCAGTCCTCATACCCATTAGGATTATTGCTCTGCCATCTCCAGGAATCCGCGCACATTTCCTTGATGCCGTTCTGCGCTTCCCATCCAAGCTCTCTCTTTGCCTTGGAGGCGTCCGAATAACATGCCGCAATATCACCGGCACGTCTTTCCTTGATGACATAAGGGATTTTCACTCCTGTGGCTTCCTCGAAGTTCTTCACGATATCCAGCACGCTGTATCCCACGCCTGTTCCCAGGTTATAGATGCCAAGGCCCACATTTTCTTCAATCTTTTTAAGGGCTTTCACGTGTCCCACCGCCAGGTCAACCACATGGATATAGTCTCTTACGCCGGTGCCGTCGGGCGTGTCGTAATCGTTTCCGAATACCCCCAGCTCTTTCAGCTTTCCTACCGCTACCTGAGTGATATAGGGCATCAGATTGTTGGGGATTCCGTTGGGGTTTTCACCCATGGTTCCGCTCTTATGAGCGCCGATAGGATTGAAGTACCGAAGCAGAATCACGTTCCACTCCTTATCGGCTTTCTGCATATCCGCCAGAATCTGCTCCAGCATGGACTTTGTCCAGCCGTAAGGATTGGTACACTGTCCCTTGGGGCACTCTTCCGTGATGGGAATCACCGCCGGGTCGCCGTAAACCGTTGCCGAGGACGAGAAAATAATATTTTTCACCCCGTGCTTTCTCATAACATCCACCAGCGTCAGTGTTCCCGAAATGTTGTTTTCATAATATTCCCAGGGTTTCTGTACGGATTCGCCCACCGCTTTTAAACCTGCAAAGTGAATACAGGAATCAATTTTTTCTTTATCGAATATGGCATTTAAGGCGTCCCTGTCCAAAATATCCGCTTTGTAAAAGGTAACCGGCTTTCCGGTAATCTTTTCCACCCTCTCCAAACTCTTCTCGCTGGAGTTGCTCAGATTGTCAACCACAACCACATCATAACCTGCATTCTGCAGTTCCACCACCGTATGGCTGCCGATATATCCTGCGCCGCCTGTAACAAGTATTGCCATTTTACTGCCTCCTTTTTATTTTCCTGTTTGTCATATATTATGGCCTGTTTTGCCACAATTCGTTCCGTTGTCAAAAATAATTCTAACTGTCTCTCCGCCCGGCGGACAAGATAGTAATGTTGCTCAAACCTGTCAAAATGTTAAAGGGTAATTCCGTTCTTTCCGCAAAGCTCCCGGGCGCTTTCCACGGAATCAATGCCCGTCTTGTTTTTAATCGGCGCAAACTCTCTGTCACGCTCCACCTCGAAGGGCAGACAGCTGTCCAGTTCGTGAATCATGTCCAGAACAAGCTGCTCGAACTTGTATCCGTTAGGTTCCTCCGGTTTTACTTTATTTCCGGCCTCGTCCAGATACGAAATTTTCTTTTCCACCAGATGTAGGGGAAGCTTTTGCTCCCGGATTTTTTCAAGGTCGCTTATGCGGAACAGGTAATTGAGAATCACGCCAAAATAATAGGCCGGGTCGCCGTTTTCATCCCTGGCGTTCATCAGCTCCTCCGTAAGCTCGTAATATTCCACAATCGACGGTCTCCCGTCCTCCAGGCAGATAACGCCTATCTTCTCGTCCGGCGCGCATTTTTTCACTACCTTGGCCCCCGAAGCGCACTTATTTGCAATCACCGCCCCCACAAAACAGGGGTCTGCAATCCGCTGAAGCACGTTGTCCACCGCAAAGACATTCAGCCATTCCACGCCGTCCGCCATGGCTTTCTGCGCCACGCCCCACTTGTACATGGAGGTATACCAGCCGCCGTTTCCGTTGGGGGAAGTGGAAATTTTCCATTTCTCTTCCATATAAACTTTGCCGCCATGGTCGCAGGCCGGAGCCATTTCCTGCATAAAGAATGTGACGAACTTTTCCTCATAACCAAAGAAATTGTGTTCTTTTAAGAATTTCACGGTCGCCTCGTGATTTTTATCGCTGGTCATCACGTAAAGCGGCACAAAAGCCCCCGCTTCCCTGACTACCTCCATAAGATTTTCGATAAGGCGCTGGAAAATGTATACCTCCCTGGTAATACCGATGTTATACATCCCCTTGGGGTCGTCGGAGCCTAATCTGGTTCCCATGCCGCCCGCAAGGAGAACTGCGCCTACTTTTCCTTTCTTTACGGCTTCCAGCCCTATCGCCTTAAATTCCTTTTCCTTCTGCCGGATTTCCGGAAGCTGCATGGCGCCAAGGGGCGTGATTACGCCTCTTTCGTTCCCCCCCCTTAAGCTGTCTAAAGAAGATAATACGGAAAAATCCGTACTCTCCGCCTGGGAAAGGAGAAGTTCCTTCTCCTCTTCTGTCAGTTCGTCATAGTACTTCATCACATGTTCCTGCCCACATGAAGCAAGCTTTTCCGCAACCTGCTGCTTATTCATATTGCCCTCCTTTTTTCTTATTTCTATATTTCCGTCTCCACAGCCGCCTGCTGCACCGGTCTTGGGGAATGTCTTCTGTCTACGAAGTACCGGTTCTTTCCCCTGTTCTTTGCAACATACATGACATTGTCGGCGCGGTTGAAAAGGTCTTCAAATTCGTCTAATGGCGAAATCCTTGCAGTAATTCCAACGCTGCAGTGCAGGGGCTGTTCCATCCCCCTGATGTCCTCCGCCAGCTTCTGCATCATCCTGCCGATTCTCTCCTCCACCTTTTTAAGCGGTTCATCCATCACAAAAACAATGAACTCATCGCCTCCGAACCGGGAGAGAATGCTGTTGTTATGGTCAAAGCACTCCGAAATTACCTTTCCGGTTTCCCGAAGCACCACGTCCCCGAAAGCGTGTCCGTAGATATCATTGACACCCTTGAAATCGTCCAAATCCAGCATAATCAGATGAGCTTCCTTCGACGGATTTTCCTTCAGCCATCTGACAATTTTATCCGTAGCCGCCCCCTTATTATACAGTCCTGTCAGGAAGTCCGTCTCTATCTTGTGAATCATATCCTGCTTGCCTGTAACGGAAGCATGGATATTTTCAATTCTGCCAAATACGCTGTCAACCTCTCCTTCGTCGCCTACGACACTGGTATACCATACCTTATGCCATTGATATTCTCCGCCCGCCCCCTTTTTCAGATAAGTGATATCCCGGCGGACTGCCATATGGGACGCGCCGTCCAGCATATCCAGCAGAGTCTTTACATGATCGGGGTGAACGCTGTCGGAGGTCCGCAAAAACTGATGGTAGCCTTTCATTACCTTCCGCACCCTGTTGTCCGGAAAATTATAAAGAAAAACCATTTCGTCCTCGGCAGGTTTATATCTGAAAAATAAGGCCGAAGTGGTTTCTATAAGCATCTGACAGCATTCCTTTACTATCTGAAGCTGTTTTTCAAGTTCTTTTATTCTCTCATTTTCAACACCTGTTTTTCCCATAATACTTTCCCCCATAAATTCCCTGCGTTTCCACAGAATTCTTTAAAGTATGGTTATCTTTCCTGCTTCCATTATAGATTTTTTTATTTCATTATGCAACCAATACTCTATACGCAAAGTAAATTTCTGACGCTCTTATACATTTCATTCACATCTTAATGTTAATAAATCGTTAAGATAGCGTTAAACTGTCGTTAAAGAACATCCCGAACGCTTCCCCGGAAATTTGTCTTTTGATAAAATCAGCACAGATGGAGGTGAATTACATGAACATAGGAATTTTACTCGTTGCCATTGTGGGCGGTGCCGCCGGACTTTTATCCACCCTGTATCTGGCCTTATCGCTCCCTGCGGTTCTTATTTGGAAGGTTTACCGTAAAATTCATCTGGGGATTCCAATTACCAGATAAGCCTGCTTTTGCATATCATAATGCAAAGACTTTTTCGGCAGGAATTTTTATGGAAATATATGTAGTAAAAAAAGGAGATACCGTGGATTCCATTGCCCAGCGCTATGGCATTCCGGTATCTTCTGTTATTTTTGACAATCAGCTTGTCTATCCCTATCCTCTGGCAATCGGGCAGGCCCTGCTTTTGTCTGTGGGCGAGCCTTTTGCATCCGCCTGGCCGGCTTATGTGAACGGTTACGCCTACCCTTACATCAGACAAAATGTTCTGGATGAAACTCTTCTCTATCTCACAACCCTGTCTGTTTTTTCCTATGGCTTTACCACGCAGGGGAACCTGATACCTCCCGCGGCGGACGACAGCGCTGTGATTAACTCCGCCCTTGCCGCCGGAGTGGGTCCTGTGCTCACCCTGACCCCCTTAGGCCCTGACGGAAACTTTAACAATAGCCTGATTACCTCCCTGGTCAATAATGAAGAGGCAAAAAGCAATCTGCTTTCCCAGCTTCTGGCCGCTTTACAGGAAAAGGGCTTTCAGGGGCTGGACATTGATTTTGAATATATTCTTCCGGAGGACCGGGTTCCCTTTGCGGATTTTGTATCGGAAGCCAGAGCCTTTCTTTCCCCCTACGGATACCATGTGTCTGTGGCGCTTGCGCCGAAAACCTCCGATACTCAGGCCGGGCTTCTCTATGCCGGAAAGGACTACAGGCTTCTCGGAGAGGCTGCCGACAGTGTGCTGCTCATGACGTATGAGTGGGGGTACACCTACGGCCCTCCCATGGCTGTCGCTCCCATCAACAAGGTACGCGAAGTAGTGGAATACGCCGTCACCCGCATTCCCCCGGAGAAAATCGATTTGGGAATCCCCAACTACGGCTACGACTGGACGCTCCCCTTTGTCAGAGGCCGTTCACGGGCAAGAACCATCAGCAATCTGGAAGCCGTACAGCTCGCCATAGACGCAGACGTTCCCATCTCCTTTGACGAAACCGCCATGTCCCCTTATTTCCGGTACGAGAAGGATGGTCAGCTCCACGAGGTATGGTTTGAGGATGTGCGCAGCTACAGGGAAAAATTTTCCCTGCTGCCGAAATATTCTCTGCGGGGAATGGGATACTGGCAGATTATGCAGTTTTTCCGCCCCAACTGGCTGCTCTTGCAGGATATGTTTCTGATACAGTAAGAGGATTCCAAATGCAAGGCTGTTAACCGGGCGGCGTTAACAGCCTTGCATCTGTGACTCTGATGCTCCATTTAAATCATCTCTTTAAAATATCCCAGGAAATTTCCCCCGATAATTTTCTTCAGACTCTCCTCGTCCATCCCTCTTTGCAGAAGAGCCGCCGTAACAAGGGGAATCTGACCATGGTTCAAAAGACAGTCGCCGTTTCTCTCACACTTTTCTCCCCGCAGCGCAGCTCTTGCCTCGTCGTAAGAATCGCACAGGTCAAATCCGTAACCCACATGCTCCGCCCCCATGATTTCCACCTCATATTCTATATGACGGCAGAGCATTTCCAGATGATTGCCGCCAGGGGAACCGGCAATGCACCGGCATCCGTTCACTCCCATGATTCCGCCCCGCGCCGCCACACGCCGCATCTGCCCGTCGGTCATGTTCCGAAAGCTGTCAAACACTTTTCTGCTGTTAGAATGAGTGGCAATAAAAGGTCTTTCCGCAATTTTGCACAAGTCCTCAAATCCCTCGTCGTTTAAATGGCTCACGTCCACAAACATGGAAAGCTCCTCCAGCCGCTTCACCGCCTCTTTTCCCGCGCCGCTCAGTCCCCCGTATATCTGCTTATGCTCCGACGCCTTACAGCATCCGTTAGCCAGCGCGTTGGGCCTGCTCCACGTGAGGGCGGCTCCCCTGACCCCCAGCCCGTGGAGCGTATTCAGCCTGTCAATGTCGCCGCCGATGCAGTCAAGCCCCTCCATATAAAGTAAAATCCCGATTTTGCCTTCCTCTAAAGACTTGTCAATATCCCTGCCGCTTTCCACAATCGAAACCGCTTCAAGTCCCTCTATGTCCTTCCTTAACGCGGCTATCTGTTCCAGGGCGTTCTCCCACCCCCTGTCCAGATTTCCTGTTTCCACAAATATCGAGGATGCCACCAGTCTGATTCCGGCTTTCTGAAAGTTCGGAAGGTAGTGATTTTTGACGACTTCCTTTTCTCCTGCCTGATGCCTTAAGAGAACTTCCCCCGCCAAATCCAGATGTGCATCAACCACGGGCGTGTTCTTATGTAAGTCCATTGCCCTTTGCAAATAAATTTCTTCCACTTTGATATCCATAAATAGTTGTACCTCCATTCCGGTTCCCTGAAACTGAAAAGGCATGCCGGAACTCTCTCCGGCACACCTCATATTTCACTGTTTTCGTTCCGCAGCTATATATTATATGCCGCCCCTTCCTGATTTTTTACTTCTCCAAATCCAGCGTTTCAAGAAGCTTTCTGATATCCTCCACGCCAAGCCATTCCCTGTTGCTGCCGGAGCTGTAGGCGAAGCCGTCCTCCACCTTCTTTCCGCTTAAATTAATCTTCTGCTTGTCGTTCCACACTACCTGGGGATAGACGATAAAATGCTTATCATATTCATAGGTAGTGGCGGAGTCCTCGACCGTAACCATAATTTCATGTAACTTTTCGCCGGGACGGATACCGATTTCAGGCATCTTGCAGTCAGGGAGCATTGCCTTTGCCAAATCCGTCACCTTGAAGGAGGGAATCTTGCTGATAAAGGTTTCGCCGCCGGTAGCCTCCTCCAAAGCCTTAATCACCAGCTCCACCCCTTCGGTTAAGCTAATCCAGAAACGGGTCATCCGGTAGTCGGTAATGGGAAGCTGGTTGCCGCCGTTTTTGATGATATTATGGAAAAAGGGAATAATCGAGCCCCGGCTTCCCGCCACGTTGCCGTAACGGACGATGGAAAAATTGATATCCTTGGTTCCGGCATAGGCGTTGGCGGCAATAAAAAGCTTATCGGAAACCAACTTGGTTCCCCCGTAAAGATTTACCGGATTAACCGCCTTGTCCGTGGAAAGAGCCACCACCTTTTTTACATTGGAATCAAGAGCCGCGTCAATCACGTTCTGTGCCCCGTGAATGTTGGTCTTTATCGCCTCGTTGGGATTGTACTCACAGGCCGGCACCTGCTTTAACGCCGCGGCGTGAATCACATAGTCCACTCCCTCAAAGGCTCTCTTCAGCCTTTCCCTGTCCCTCACGTCCCCGATAAAAAACCTGAGCTTATCCGCATACTCCTTAAACTCATTCTGCATGTTAAACTGTTTGAATTCGTCTCTCGAATAGATGATAATTTTCTTCGGATGATAATTTGTCAATACATATTTGCTGAAACATTTGCCGAAAGAGCCGGTGCCTCCGGTAATAAGAATCGTTTTGTCGTCCAATAACATGAAAATGCCTCCGTATTATATGATAAGATTTATGTTTCCACTTCCTGCTGCGACTATTCTACCATGAATTACCACCAACGGCAAACTTTTTTACCGGCACAGCTTTTACTGCCCGCCTTCGGAATCATCATCCCTTGAAAGTATGATTGCCACCGCCCCGCATAAAATTCCACCGACCACAAATACAAGCCATGAAGTGCTCCATTCAATATCCGTAAACATACAGACCAGATAAACCATAAGCGCCGCAAGCATAATGCATCCGCATATTTTCGCCGTCAAAGCATCCCTCTTTCTTTTTGCCGGAGAGAGACTTTTTTCCTTATTATACTTTTTGATATCAAATTTGTCTTTCTGCATACCGCCGTACACAAGAACGGATACCCCCGGGGTCAGAAGCAGCATAAAAATTCCCATGCCAAAATCCTCAAGTTTCCCGATATTCACCGGGTCGGCCAGCACATTATCCATCTTGATTCCCAGCACCATAAACAAAAGCGCATCCACCAGAATAATTCCAATCCCTGCCGCCATCCTCACCGTAAATTTCCGGTAAGCCTGCTCTTTTTCCTCCTCCGTATAGAAATCTTCGATGTACGGGTGCTTTTCCGCAAAATGGGAATGCTGCATTCCCATAACCACCAGAATTATCACCCCTACAATAAGAAAGATAAAGAAGAACACCGGCGCAATATCCTCGTCCATGCCTAATCCCATCAGAAATCCCATTGTGCCGATTCCTGATAAAATGAGGGCGATTCCGGCAGTGACCAGTCTGTCAAACCGGTTCATGAAGCTGTCGTAGCCGCAAGTATCCTCCACAAAATCTTTGCTCACATCTCCCTGCATCAGCGTATCCATATTACAGTGGAACATGCTGCAAATCTGCAGCAGCTTTTCCATTTCAGGATAGCTTTGAGACGATTCCCATTTAGAAACCGACTGTCTGGACACCTCCAGCCGTTCCGCAAGCTGCTCCTGCGTGATATTTTTCTGTTTCCTTAAAAACTGTAAATTTTCTCCAAAGCTCATTTTTACTCCTCCTTAACCGCAAGCCTTTTTTCTCACAGACGCCTGCCCGCAAAGCGTGACGGCGTTTGCTTTTATGCTGTCCGAAATGCGAAGGCCTGTTTGCGTACCCTCATTTCCCCTTCGGACACCTTAAATCTTACGGTTGCGCAAGGGCAACTTCCATCAATCTGATGTTGCTTTTAAGTTTTTTGATGTATACTTTCGGTTGCAATGCCCGTTTTAAGCGGTTTCCGACAATTTTCCCCGCAAACCTTCTCCCGCCCTGTCCCTGCCAAAGCCCGCCGGGCCTTTTTCTTCTTCTGTTCTTTATGAAAGCTCGTACAGAGTCCAGAGCCCCTTTCCTGCCGCAATCCGGCAGGACGAAAGATTCGGCGCGCTCTCCAGCAGCCGGTAAACGCATTCCTCCTGCCCTTCGTAATCCGCCACATAAACCAGCAAATGCCTGCTCTCCAAAATCTCCTCCTCCGAAAGAGGCTCGGGATTGCCCTGGCTTGCAAGATAAACCTTTTCATACTTCATCAGCTCGTCGGAAAGCCGCCAGATATTATCAGGCGAATCGTTGTTATAAAAAACCACCACAGGTCTGTCACGGTTTTCCTCCACAAACTCCATGACCTCCTTTTCCTCCTCATACAGGAAAAAGACCCGCCCCGCTTTCAGGGCAAGACCATCTATAAGAAGAACCGCCAGTACGAAAGCGCCGGCCAGAAGCCGCCTTGTCCTTCCGGCGTTCCCTGCCTCTCCGGAATCTGTCCCGGATCGCCCATTGCCTGCCCTGTTTTTAACATTCGTTGCAAGTCCCAAAAGCAGCCTCCACATGCCATAGATGAGGAGAAAAATCAAAATCCCGTAAACCGGAAGCTGATACCGGTTGGAGGTTTCCCCCAAAAGCAGCGCTGTCTTGGAAACGGTAAAAAAATACCCCGCACAGGCAAAAAGAAGCAGCCGGACTGACACATTTATTCCCGTATCCGAAGCCGCTATCCTTCCCCGCTTTCTCAGATAGCCGGTGGTCACCGCCAACAGGCAGAGAAGTAAAAGCCACAGACTCAAAGTGCCATTAGTCATATAATCCTCGAACAGACCGTAAAAAAACCGCAGTCTTTCAAGGGTGTTGGAAGCGTCCCCGAATTCGCTGACCGCCTCCGTTCCCCGGTATCCCCTGAAAATATGGGACATACTTGCCGGATAGTACAGAACCGCCCCGCAAAATCCCAGTCCGCAGGCTGCCCCATAGGAGATCAGCTCCTTCATTTTCCTGTTTTTTAACAGCCAGAAACAAAACCCGGCTCCCAGGAAAAAATGGAAAATAATATAGTAATACTGTGTTAAAAATCCAAAAAATACCGTAAGGCACACCGGCAGCAGAAAGGTTGTCACACGAAAGTCCCGCTTTTTTACCGCCCGCAGATGCAAATCCGTACACAGCAGGACAAAAACCGTAAGCCACTGATACATGCGAATGAACATCACGCCGGAAATCACCGCGCTGCCAAAGCCCCACGCAAGGCAGGTGAGAAAGGCAAGAAACATCGCCTGCCTGTCCCCTGTCCCGGCTTTACCGCTGACTGACTCCGCCGCCAGGACGCCCGCACCGCCTTTTCCGCCGGTCACCCCTGCCAGTCTCTCCGCCTTTCTGCGTCCGCCGCTTCCCGGCCCGCCCCTGCCGCCGGCTGCCGCAGTCATGTACGCTCCCCAGGCAAGCAGCACATAAGACAGTACATAGGCAATCAGATTCACCGCAATTCCCGTCCACTTGCTGAACACTCCCGGAGACAGAGACGCCGCTGTATGAAAAATATAATAATAAAAAGGCGGATGCACATCCCAGGACTGCATCTGCTTAACAACGCTGTACCGAAACTGTTCTCCGGGAAGTACCATAAACTCATTTGCAAGCTCTTTGCAATCCATCCACTGTCTGTCGTTTACAAAAAGCCCCGCCGTCTTGTTTGAGGAATAATAGGTGTAAAGCTCGTCCTCATGAAAGCCGGATTTTTTATTTCCATAAAAAATAAGTACTGACAATTGCACCGCAAGCAAAACCGCCATTGCCAGAAAGAACAACCGGATATTTCTGTTTACATGGTTTCCCTTCCCTTTGGAAAACCGCTTTTCTCTCGAAACTGAATTCATATGAATCATCCCCTTAGCAGCTTATGCACCCTGCGCACAAACCGGGGCGCAGTGCCGAGAAGCAGCAGATACACTTTATTTTTTCGGGTGAGGTACGGAGAATGCACCGCCGCCTGCCTGTTATGCCGTAAATAGTTCCTCACCTCGCAGTAGAATTTGTTTTCCCTGTTCATCTGCGATATGGGAATATGAAGCATATAGTCCAGCCTCTGAAACAGACCGAACCGCAGAGCCTCCGGCAAAAGCGACGGATACTCTTTCTTCACAATACTGTAAACCCTGTCCGCATTTACCACAATATCCGTAAATACCTGAGGGAACTCCTCCTTGTTGCGGGTTCTGGTACTGCTGCCATACCGGTAAAACACATGATAATCCTGCCAGGGCAGAACGGCCACCGTCGAAACCGCGGGAAGAAGCTGCATCATCAGGTAAAAATCCTCGTTCAGTTCCCCCTCCGGGAATCGCTTTTCCTCTATCAGCGACCTGTGAAGCAGTTTGGTACAAAAAGAACAGTCTCCCTTATGAAGCAATAGCTCCCGCATAAAATCTCTGGACGCCATAAGTGTAAGCTCCTCTGGAGGCGGGCACACGTCGGGCATAAGATTCCCATGCTCGTCAATCTCATCTCTGGAAATCTGCGCCATGCGAAGCCCTTCTGAGAGGGCGGCGTCAAGAAGCCGCTCATACATCTTTGGCTCTATGTAATCGTCCCCGTCCACGAATCCGATATAGTCTCCCTCCGCCATGGAAATTCCCAGATTTCTCGCGGAGGAAGCGCCTCCGTTTTCCTTGTGGAAAACGCGAATCCGTCTGTCCTCCATAGCCATCTTTTCCGCAAGGGCGCCGCTTTTATCCGTGGAGCCGTCGTCCACAAGAATAATTTCCAGATTGGGATAAGTCTGGTTCCGTATGGAATCCACGCATCTTTGCAGATAGTCCACCACATTATAAACCGGTACGATCACACTGATTAAAATTTGTCGTTCTTTCCCTGACACTTTTTACTTCCTCCTGCTGCCCCTGTATCCTTGCAGCCATCCTGCGGCTTTCGCAGTTGTCTTTAAATTGCATCCTGCATCATCTTTGCGTACATCTTCCCCGGCGAAATTACCGGTGCGCCGCTAAGGGGGCCTTCCTTTGCCGGTTCAAAGCAGCCCTGCAAAAGCTCCTCCATCATCCGCAAAAGCTCCGCCGCCCCATGTTCCGCATTCCAGAGCTCTGTGATGGTTTTGTATGCTTCTCTACCCATTTGCTGTCTTTTATCCGGATTATCCAGCAGAAAACGCACAGCCTTTTCCATCTCTTCATAATTGTTATCAGGATACGCAAGCCCGTTTTTCCCATGCCGAATCAGGTACGGAACCGCTCCCGCCTGCACGTTCGCCACCTCGCAGCAGCCGCTGTTCATGGCTTCGTTCACCACGGCTCCCCAGCCCTCTAAATGATTGCTGGTAAAAATATGGATATGGCATTTCTCCATCACCGCCCGAACCTCCTCCGGCTTCATGAAGCCGTAAAAAGTTATAA
The DNA here is from genome assembly GCA_009917455.1 of bacterium 1xD8-48. Taxonomy (GTDB): domain Bacteria; phylum Bacillota; class Clostridia; order Lachnospirales; family Lachnospiraceae; genus Suilimivivens. The sequence continues at coordinate 42,153 of QZDS01000003.1, forward strand.
CACTCTCCACATCATAATCCTTTGCCAGGGATTTCAGCTCCGCCTCCATCTCCCCGCTGCCCGCCATATGAATATGGTATCCGTCCTTGCAGCTTTCCTTCAAATTCTTCGCCAGACGCAGCATATATTCCGGGTGCTTTAGCGGGATAAACCGGCCTGCCCACACGATTTCCGTCCGCTGCGCCGTCCGGCCCGCTTCCTCCCCTTTCATTGCCAGAAGCTCCCGCTCCGTATAATATCTGGTTTCCGGAAAATAGCCCCACCGGAACATTTTCCCCGGATAAGCGTGAATCAAATGAAAATCTGAGGGCACATAAGCCCCCGCACACAGAAGATAAGCAGGAGCATTTCTGTATCTGGTATGCTCCTGATATTTATGAATAAGCCCCCTGGGCGAGACCGCTTTCCACTGCCCCTCCCGGTAAAGCCTTTCGCTGACCCTGACAGTCAATCTCCCTGTATTTAATCTTTCCTGAACCAAATCCTCCCTGCCGCTCCATCCGGCGAGCAGCACGTCGCTTTCCATAACCAGCTTCCGGCACCGCTCCTCCTCCTCGTACAGGCAGATTACATAAGGAAGCTTCTCCCCCTCACTGCTCCAGCCCATGGAAAGCCGCTCCGCTTCCATAGGCTGGGTCTGGATAAAATGAAATCCTTCGCCAAGAAGCTGAAAACAGGCGTTTGAGAACGGTATCTGATGATGATTGATGTAATTGGATATGAATGTGAGTGTCATTTGGGGTTTCCTTTATTTCTGCCTTTTCCATTATTATACTTTGGAAAGAGAGAATCCGCAATAACCTCCGCCGCATCCTCTGCGCTTATCTTGCTGACGTCAATCTTGACACTCTCCATTTCCTTATAAAGCGGCAGCCGTCCACAGCTCCGCTCAATGATATCCCCGCTCCTTACACCATTTGAAATATCCCTGCACCAGTCGCCGTCCAGAAAAACCGAGGGATGTTCAGCACATCATCATCCAGCTTGCGGTAGGGAAAATTCTTCCAATCCAGTAGCTTTTTCAAAATAAATCGTTCCATAGATTCGCTCTTTATCACATTTTTATTATGTTAAGAAATTGTTGAAATACAACCCTCATTACAAAATATGAAACGAAAATATGCTCTTGCTAAAAGCAAAAAAACAGCATATAATATAATACAAATAAGGACTTCGATTCCATATTTGTATAGGGAGGGTCATGTATGTATATCCAGCGCGCGATGGAAAATAAACTTAAATATTTATCCGCCCATTTTCCTGTAGTCATGGTCTGCGGCGCCCGGCAGGTGGGAAAAACAACGTTGCTTAAGCGGATACAATCCGAAAATGAACAGCTTCAATATGTTACCCTCGACTATCCAAGACTGCGGATGCTCGCACAGGAGGACCCCGAACTGTTTTTGCAGCAATACCAGCCTCCGCTTATTATTGACGAGATACAGTATGCGCCGGAGCTGCTTCCCTATATTAAAATCAGAGTTGATATGGCGCAAAAAAGCGGAATATATTTTCTTACCGGCTCACAAATGTTTCATATGATGAAAAACGTCAGTGAGTCCCTCGCCGGCAGAGTTGGTCTTCTGACAATGTATTCCCTGTCAGGCGCTGAAATTGAGGGGAGGCCGTCGTCTCCGTTCCTTCCTGGTAAAATCAGACAGACGGAAACCGCCGATACCATTACCGATATTTTTGAAAAAATTCTTCGCGGCGGAATGCCGCAGATGATAGCGGATAAGGAATTGCTGCCGGAAGACTATTTCGGCGCGTATATGCAGACTTATCTTGAGCGGGATATTCGGGAGCTGATTACCATAAAGGATGAAAACCGGTTTCTAAAATTTATCTCCTGCGCCGCCGCAAGAACCGGCCAGGAATTAAACCTTGCGGACATGGCAAAGGATATTGAAATTGACCGGAAAACAGCGGACGGCTGGCTGTCTCTTCTGGTTTCCTCCGGTCTCGTTTATCTTTTACATCCTTATTCGGGAAATACCATAAAGAGGATTGTCAAACGGCCAAAACTTTATTTTATGGATACCGGCCTTGCCTGCTACCTTACCTTCTGGAACAACCCAAAAGCGCTGGAACTGTCGGCCATGGCAGGCGCAATGTTTGAAAATTATGTGGTCTCCGAGATTATCAAGAGCTATGTAAATCAGGGCTTCGATACAAGAAGCCGTCTTTGCTATTACAGAGACAACAACGGCAGGGAGATAGATTTAATTATTCTCGAAAACGGCAGATTATATCCCGTTGAAATCAAAAAAAGCGCAGACCCGGGAAAAAGCGCCCTGAAAAATTTCAGTATTTTAAACAGTCTGCCAGAAGATACCGGCGAGGGCGCAGTCATTTGCATGACGCCTATGGTCATACCGCTGGATGAAAAAAATCAATTGCTTCCCGCAACATCTATTTAACGCCAGACCCCGGAAAACAGCCACATTCTGCCGCCGTTTTCCGGTATTATCATTTCCCGTCTAATTTTCTTCTATTATTCTGACCCCCCAGGGCTCCAGCGAAAGCACGTCTCCGTTTTTCACCGCTTTTCCTGAATTTACTGCCTCTCCCGAAAGCAGTTCCACCCCGTCCTTTCCGCCATGCGCCGCCTGCTGTGTCTCTGCGGAATAATTCAGATAATAAGTAACTTCCTTTCCAAAATCATTGACTCCCTTTTTAATAATCACCGGGAATCTTTCCTTCCGATTCTCATCCCGGATTCCCGCTTCCTTCAGGGTATCGGCCAGAATTTCCGAAAGCATCCCGCCGCTCGTCCAGCACCCGATGTAGGTTGCGCTGCCTTTTCCATAACAGTTTCTCGTCACCGCTGCGTACCTTTTCCAGTTCGGGTGGTCATAGGAGGCCAGTACCTGCGCCGTATCAGGATTTACAAGCTCCATAAAGGTCCTTACCCCTTTATCCGGGCATTTGTACCTGTCGGAGGAAAGCTTCACATTCACCGGAACCGTAAAGTGACTGTAGGAAATTCCAAGGCATTTATCTATGCCGTGAGGCTGGCAGTCCGCATAAACCTTTACATTTTCATTGGCAAAGGCCGACTTGAAGGTCACAAACACATGGCCGCCATTTGCCACATAAGCGTCGATGCGGGCAAGCAGTTCCTCAGAAGCCGCATATAATGCCGGAATAATCAGCAAATCATATTCCTCAAGCTCCTCCGACTCCGGCCACAGGAAATCGCATTCCACATTCATCTTATAAAGCTCATCATACACGAAGCGTACCACATCATTGTAGCCGACGCGTCCTCCCTGAGGCGTTCCGCCAATGGGGAACCATTCCAGAGCCGTAAGCGCTTCGTTGCTCAAAAGAAAAGCCGCTTTATTTTTCTTTTTCAGGTTCACCAGGTGACTGCCAATCTCTGCAAGCTCGTTTCCAATCACGCTGGCCGCGCGATAGGTGTCGTTTTCCTTAAAGTCATGACTGAGCAGCCCTTTCCAGTAGGTTTCAAAGGAGTTGTGAATGGAATGCCAGTGCCAGTATTCCACCATGTTGGCTCCGGAAGCAAGGTGGCTGTAGGCCTGCAGCCGGAGCTGTCCGTCATAGGGCAGCCAGTGGGGAAAACCCTGGGCCTCCGTTTCCAGTACAAAGTAATTGCCTCTCTTTAAAGAACGGGCGTCGTCCCCTCCAAAGGCAATCTCAATGCCCGTGAGGCTGTCCTGGGACGGATGATAAATATCAATTCCCGCCGTGGTCAGCGCTTTTGCCGCCTGAAAATGCTCAATCTTTGACTGAACGCCAAAGGAATGCATACGCCAGTCCAAATCAAAATTGTGGGTGATAAACTGGTCAGGCCCTGCATACTCACGGACGATTCCCGCCTGCCATGCCAGATAATCCGCCGCCAGCTTCCGCTGGAATCTTTCGAATTCCGCGCCAAGGCTCCCGTTGACGGTTCCCCGAACGTCAGGGAAATCCTCCCAGGCATTGATACGGTTGCTCCAGTAATCAAGGCCGAATTCCTTGTTGAGGGCCTCCAAGTCGCCGTCGAATTTTTCTCTTAAATATTTCACAAACTGCTGCTGAACATTTTTCCCTGCCGTGTCATAATGCTTTGTCTCATTGTCCACCTGAAAACCGATGACGCATTTTCTGTGAGCGGAAACCTCCATCAGCTTTCTGATAATCCGCTCTCCATAGTAACGGTAAGCCGGGTGGGTGATATCCATAATCTGCCTTGCTCCGTAAATCCCGCGGCCGCTTTTCGTCTCCGCAAGAATATCCGGATAAGCCTTTTCAAGCCACGTGGGAATGGCATAGGTGGGCGTCCCGATTACCACGCAAATCCCCGCCTCCTCCATGGCGTCGAGCACCCGCTCCACATGGCTGAAATCAAAAATCCCCTCCTGCGGCTCATAGGTACTCCACGTGGATTCCGCAATCCTGACCAGATTGATGCCCGCCTTTTTCATCATCTCAATGTCCTTATGAAGGCGGTCATAAGGCATATATTCATCATAATAGGCAACGCCGTATAATATTTGATTCACTATAACCTCCTGAATTTGAAGTTCCGCTGCAGCCCCTGCCAAATCCCCTTGCGGCCGCATATTATCTTTTAGATTTTTTCATTATAGCAAAAGACCGGCCGGATTTCCACCCGGCCAGCCCTGTCACTGCTTTTTCCGTTTCAGATTATGTAACGTTCCTGATATTATTTGTTTGCGCTTACCCATGCGTCAAGCTGCTCCTGCTTGCCTGCCATAACCTCTTCCAGACCGGATGCATACAGCGCGTCGTTTAACGCCTGAATCGTGCTGTCCACATTAGCGGAGCCGCAGCTTCCTGTCAGGAGAGTTGCCCTATAGGTATCCCATGCGTTATTCAGAGCGGTAATCTGGGTAGCGTAATTGGAGCTGTCCCAAAGGAAACCGAATACCGGCGAATAGTAGGCATTGTCATTATGTGTACGAAGCAAATCCCAATAATCAGCCGACTTGCTTCCGTCGTTCCATACCAGAGAGTTAAACTGGTTACCCATGCACCATCCGGTATTCTGATGATATTTGAAGTTTCCGCCGTCCTCTCCGTCCACAAAGTATGCCGTGCCGTCGTCAAGGAGCTTATAGTTCACACCTTCGATACCGTTCTGCCACAAATTGTAAACAGTAGAATCGCTGTACAGCGCGGAGATAAACTTGAACGCCATTTCCGGGTCTTCGCTGTTATTGGCAATACCGGTATTATAGAAAGAAACATTGGTTGTTGTGATATAACCGTCGCTTCCGCCGCCGGTCTTGAAGTACAGAGCGTAGCACTCGCAGCCGTTTGCCGTCTCAGCCTCGGCAAGGAAACCGGGCTTGATTGCCGTTGCATAGCTGAAAGTATTGCCTGCCTTCATCATGGTAGCGGTGCCCTGTGTATCTGTTGCCGCATCCTTATAAATGTATCCCTTGTCGTACCAGTCAGCCAGAAGGCTTACTGCATTCTTAAAGGTATCTGTCTCAAAAATATTTACAATGGTCGTGCTGTTGCGGTCTTTCTGCAGGTCAAGTCCGCCAAAATAATCCACCAGATAGTCAAAATCCGCAAATCTGTTTAACTGGTCCTGACTTGACAGGTAAAGAGGAATCATCTCGGGATGCGCTTCCTTAACCTTTGCAAAAATCTTCTCCGCCTCACTCCAGTCCAAAGCCTCTCCTGAGAACGCATCGTTCTTATCGCCAAGGCCATACTCTTCCGTAATGCCAAGCTCGTCGCAGATGTCCGCTCTCATGCAGAGTCCGCCAAGCTCCACGGATTCCTTGTTTGCCGGGAAACCGTACAAAACGCCGTTCATATTTCCAACATATGCGTTCTCTTCTCCCAGCGCTTCGATAATTTTCTGCCCGTCAGCCGTCTCCATCAGCGGAGACATATCAAAGATACCGTTCATGTTAATCCAGCTTGCCGCCTGAACATAATAAACCGGCATTACATCAAGAGGGTCGCCGCCGGAAAGCATCAACTGTACGGTAGACTGCCATTCCGCCGCTCCCATGGGAAGGAATTCCACTTCCATATGGTAATTGGGAATCATGTACTCGTTGAGGGCGTCCTGAACCGCCGCTCTCGCCGCTTCGTCCTGATTGTAGAACTCCACATATGCAAAGGTAAGATGATAGGGATTCTCCGCCGTATACTCTCCGTAGGAAGTTTTGGTGGTGGTCCCGTCGCTTACCGCGCCCTCCGTCCCGGAACCTGCGTCGCTTTCTGCACTTCCGCTGTCAGAGGTTCCGGCTCCCCCGGCGTCATTTCCTCCCGAACCGCCGCATCCGGTTAAAAGGCCAAACGCCATGGCCAGAACCAGCAGACTGCTAATCAATTTCTTCTTCATTTCTTTTACTCCTCCTCTTTTTAATTTATTGATAAGACATGCCTCCCCGCCCTGCGGGCCACGTCCCATATCAAACACACTGACATGATTGTCCCGTCAGCCCTTCACGCCGCCAAGAGTAAGCCCCTTGGAATAATACTTCTGGAAGAAAGGGAAAATCAGCATAATCGGTAATATCGCCACAAACGCAATTGCCATCTGAATAGCCGTTGACGGAATAGCCGATGCCGCCGACGCCACATTGGAATTGCTGCTGCTGGCCAGATACTGGATATTGGTAACCATCTGGTTCAAAAGATTCTGTATATTGTACAGATTTTTGTTTCTAACCAGATAGTAAAGCCCGTTGGTCCAGTCGTTCCAGTAGGTAAGTCCCGCAAAGGTTCCCATGGTTACCAGAATCGGTTTGCCAAGAGGAATTACAATGCTGGTGAAAATCTTCATCTGGGACGCTCCGTCAATCTCCGCCGCCTCGTATAAGCTGTCCGGAATACTGGTGGTGAAGAAAGTCCGAATCATCATAACGTTCCAGGCGCTCACCAGGAAATTCGGAAGAAGCTGGGCAAAAAAAGTATCCTTCACGCCAAGGGAAGTCCATAACAGATAAGAAGGAACAATACCGCCGTTGAACAGCATGGTGAAGAACACGAAGAAATTCATAAATTTTCTTCCAGGCAGGTTTCTGATTGACAGAGGGTACGCCATCAGCGCCGATAACGACACATTAATGGCCGTTCCCACCAGCGTCACCAGAATACTGATTCCGTAAGCCGTCAGTATTTTCTGTCCCGACTGCATCAGATACCCGTAGGCTGCTCCTGAAAACTTCTGCGGGAAAAAGGAATACCCGTTGGCAACCAGTACGTTTTCATCCGTGATGGATGACATAAACAAAAGAATAAATGGCAGGATGATTAAAAGCGTCCATATAATCATGACTACATTCGCCAGAATCTGAAATTTCGAAAATGGTTTCTCTCTCATAGTCATCCCCTCCCTAGAATAATGCGTTTTCTTCGCTCACCTTCCTGACTATCATATTAGCCGTCAGGACAAGGATAAAGCCTATGATGGACTGATAGAAGCCCGCCGCCGCGGACATACCTACATTGGACTGCTCCATCAAACCACGGTACACATAAGTATCAATAACGTTGGTGGTCGAGTAAATCATTCCCGCATTTCTCGGCACCTGATAGAACAGACCGAAATCGGAATAGAAGATACGGCCCACATTCATCAGGGTCAGGGTAATAATCGTCGGCACCAGGGAAGGCAGCGTAATATTCTTAATCTGCAGCCATTTGGTCGCTCCGTCCAGCTCTGCCGCCTCGTACAGCGACGGGTCAATACCGTTGATGCTGGATATGTAAATCAGACATCCGTATCCGATTCCCTTCCAGGTATTCACGAATATCAGTATAAACGGCCAGTACTTTGCCTCCGAATACCAGTTAACCGGCTCCTTGCCGAACAGCGGAAGGATTGAATTGTTCATAATACCGCTGCTCTGACTTAAGAATGCAAATACAATGTAACCGATGATAACTGCCGACATCAGATAAGGAAACAAAATCGCGCTTTGATATACCTTCTGCAGCTTCTTGTTGACGGTATCGCAGATAAAAATAGCAAATGCGATTCCCACTACAAGATTGATGGCGATAAACGCCAGATTGTAAAGAATTGTGTTCCGGGTAATTACCCAGGCGTCGGGAGTTGCAAACAGGAATCTGAAATTCTCAATTCCGTTCCACGGGCTCCCCCATATGCCGCTCCTTACATTGTACTGCTTAAACGCCACTACAAGACCGCCCATGGGAATGTAGTTGTTAATCAGCAGATACAATGCGCCCGGCAGAAACATCAGATACAAAGGTAAGTATCTTTTTAATTTCTTTGCTTTACTGCCCATTTTTTCCACACCCTTTCGATTTGTTGTTAATTGTTTTGCAAATGCATAAATTACTTACACGTTTCTTTCCGGTCTCATAGCCTTTTCATGAAACGCGGTAAAGCCTCTCCCCAACACGCCCTCCTTTCTCTCACGGCCGCTCCGGCGGGAAATTGATGGAAAGCTTGGCAAAAAAGTCCTCTAAGGTCAGCCTTGCGTTCACCTGGTTATAAACCCGTATCGACCGGTTATTGTTGTCAAAAGAATACTTCATGGTTTTATAGGCAATGGTGGGAGCTCTCATCATGTCAAAAACGTCCGTCTTCTCGCTCTCCTCCATCAGTACTCCGATTGTGGGCGAATCCCCAAGCCCCCACATTTCTCCGTGAGGCCAGTGCGGAATGTGCGCCAGCTTATTGTTGAATTCCACCATCTGGCGGAACAGATAATTCCCGATTTCACCACAGGGCATTACCTTTTTTTGAAGCTCGGCAAGAGAAACCGCCATCTGCTTATACACATTCATGGGAATCTGCCAAAGCTCCACATTGGATTTCATGATGACATTTGCCGCCGCAATGTCCTGCATCAGATTAAATTCAAACCCGCCTTCAGGATACTGCGCTCCGCCAATCCATATGATTGTCATCCGTGATGTGATTTCCGGCTTCATCAATATTGCGCTTGCAATATCCGTAAGCCCTCCCTGAGCCGCCACATATAAGGGATGGGAATCCTCCTTCATGGCTTCCTCGATAATCAGCTCCGCTCCCGCCGAAGGCATTGGCGTTTTCTCATCCTTAAGGGGATATCCGGCGCCTTCCGCCACCCTGTACTCCCCGGAAACTCCCATAAGGGAAAGCACCTTGTTAATCTCGTCCACACTGGCCCTGGCCGTATTGCCCTCCCCCCATTCCTGAGGATTGATATTGAAATGGCCTCCAATAATTCCTTTAATGATGAACTTTGGCGTCATCAGGTGATGAGCTAAGGCAAACTGGTCGTCCGCCTCATTTTTGCAGTCCGTGTGGACAATCATCCGCACCTTTTTGGTATCCGGCACATCAAATTCATAATTCCACTTTTTCAAACAGGCTCTTCTCCTTTCTCAATATTTTGTTACATGATTGGAGTCCCTGTATTGTCTGGGCGTCATTCCCGTTTCTTTTTTAAAAGCCGTTCCGAAATGGCTCTGGGAGGAATATCCCAAATAATCGCCGACCTCCGTCATGGAGCGGTCCGAATATTTTAAAATGTTCTTTGCCCGCTTTATTTTTTCCCTCTGGATATACCGCCCGATTGTAATTTTTTCCTCCTCTTTGAAAATGCGTTCCAGATAGATTACATTCAGATTCAGCTCCGCAGCTACGTCCCTGCTGCTGATGCGCTTAAAAATGTTTACTGCAATATAGTTCTTGCATTCGCCCACGTACATCCTTTTTTTACCGTTTTTCCGATACTCCGCAACCAGACCGGTATACGTGAGCGCCGCGCGCCTTCTGATTGCCTGATACACTCTGGCGTCCATGGCTCCTGCAATCTGCTTTAAGAAAATGTCGCTTACCAGAAAGCTCTCCCGGGAGGCAATTCCCGCTTCTATGGCGGCCCTGGCGACAAGCCCCACCCAGATAGCCGTCATATACTCCTCGTTTTTGCGGGAACTTCCCTCAACCGCCTGGGGAAACGCCATTGGTGTCTGCAAAAGCCGCTCCACCAGTTTGACATTTCCGTCCTTTATGGCCTGCATCAGTATCTGCTCATCCCTGTAGCTGTGGTTGACATACCCCTCTTCTTCCTCTCTCCGGATGGCATATTCTGTCCGGTGCTTCTCTATTTCCGCAAGCGTTTCTGTAATTGTAATCTCGTTGTCTTTCATGGGACACCCTTCAATTTTTTATTATTATATCCATAGAAAGGGTATCGATATATCACAATATGAACTTTTTTTGTGCAAAACAAACTCATTTCCTGCAAAAAAGTGCAGTAACTGCAACGCTCTTCGGGTACCGACCTATTGGAACAAAAATTTCACAGGCCGTACTTTCCTGAGAAATAAAAAAGGTTCAGACAAACCGCAACCTGCCTGAACCCTTTCATTTTTTATGTATGAATAAAATTATTCCATTTCTCTCGTAATATTCCTGACCCATATGTATTTTTTATAGTGTACATATACCGCCCAGAGCTTGACGATTTCGTCCAGATTGACGATACAGTAGACCGCCATCACCGGCAGGCCAAACACAAACGCCGACAAAAATCCCAGAGGCACGGAAAAGCACCACATGGCCCCTACATTTCCCACCATATCAAATTTGGAATCTCCCCCGGCACAGAAAATACCGTCGAGAACGGTAGTGTTTACAGACTGCGCCATAATGTTCAGGCCGCAGAACAGCAGCATATATTGCAGATAATGGGCCGCCGTGTCGCTGAGCGGCGCAAGCCTGACAATGGCCGGGGAAATCAGTATCAGAATGCCGCCGGTTGCAATACCCACCACAATGGCCATTCTGGTCAGCCTGCCCCCGTATTCCTTCGCCTTTGCAAGCTCACCGGCTCCAAGCAGATTTCCAATGAGCACTCCCGCGCCGCCGCTGACGCCCCGAATCAGGCAGGACAGCAGGCTCTTTGCAATGGAAGTGATGGAATTGGCAGCCACCGCGTCGCTCCCCAAATGGCCCATGATGACGGAGTACAGCACATACGCAATGCCCCACACCAGCGCCGCGCCTAAAACCGGCATGGTATACCGCCAGAAATCCCCCCGGAGCATCCCGTCCACCTTTCGCAGTATCCCGCCCCACATCACTCTCACATGACCCGGACGCTTTGTCTCAAGATAACTCCAGATAAGCTCCACCAGCCTTGCGCAGACCGTGGCATAGGCGGCTCCCCGGATTCCCAGCGCCGGAAATCCCAGAAGTCCAAAAATCAATATGGCGTTTAAAACAACATTCAGCGCCACCGCAGTGGAACTGATACGCGAGCTCACCGCCGCATAGCCTGTATTTTTCAGTAAAATCAGATAAACCTGAGAAATCCCGCATAAAAGATAGGACAACGCCACCGCCCGCAGATACATTGCCCCGCTCTCAACAAGAGCGGCGTCACTGGTAAAAATCAGCATTAAAAACTCCGGCACAAAAGCCGCGGCAATCGTGAAGAATCCGCTGAAAACCAGATTCGCCCGAAGTGCAATGGGCATCACCGCCTCAATGGAATCCGCATCCTTCTTTCCCCAGTACTGCGCCGCCATAATTCCTGACCCCGCCGCAATTCCGCTGATGAACAGGTTGAGCACAAACTGTATCTGCCCGGCCAGTGAAACCGCCGACAAGGAGGTCTGGTCCACCGCTCCCAGCATCACCGCATCCGTGGCGCTGACAAGCGCAAGCATAAAGTGCTGAACCGTGATTGGCAGCACCAGCACACGAAGCTTCTGATAAAATTCGTCCTGAAAGTTTATTCTCTTAAACATGAGTTTTCTCCGTTTCCTGTTTTTATATAAATCCGTATCCCGCCTGAATCTGCATCCGTTTTGCCATGGCATACTGTTTGTTACGTCAGAATTTCATTATATATGCTCAGCAGTCTCCGGTAATTGGCCTCGCCGTTATGGGTGCTGCGCGCCCTTAGCCTTGCATTCCCGGAAATTCTCTCCGCCAGACAAAGCCCCGCATCGTCCGTATCCATACTCCAGATTCTTTCTATGGCTTTAGCCAGCCCGCCGACGTCTCCTGCCGGGAACAAAAGCCCGTCCTCACCGTCCGTGACCATATCCGGAATCCCCCCTGCCATGGACGCCGCCACCGGTACCCCGAGAAGCTGTGCTTCTCCTACCGTATTGGGGGAATTTTCCAAAACAGAGGCACACACGAAAACGCTGCTTTTCAGATATTGCTCTTTCATCCCCTCCGCATCCAGCTTCCCAAGCATCGTCACATGCTTTTCCAGACCGTATCCTTTTATCTGCGAAAGAAGGTACTTCCCGTAAGCCGGGAGCTTTAATTTTTCTTTTAACGTGCCATGGGAAATCACGCTGCTGCCCGCCACATACAGCCTGCAGTCAGGGTAGTTCTGAACAAGCAGCGCCATTGCTTCCAGTACAAAATGCATCCCCTTTAAAGGATAATCCCCCTGTCCCAGGAAAATGCTGTGGGGCTCGCATTCCTCCATGCGCCACTGACCCGTATAAAATTCCTCCCGTAGAGTTTCATTCATAGAATAATACTCTGCATCGGGATTAAGCTTTGCCGTACCCTCTCTGTCAAACCGCGTCCTTCCCGTAATATTTCCGCAGTTTCTTATAGTCTCCGCCTCGTTTTCCCCGCGGCGGATAAATTTTTCCTGCTGCTGCCTGATGGAATCCTTTCTGATAAAATCCCGGAAAGTCACCTTCCTCTGTACCGCCTCCGGCAGTCCGGCCATATAAACTTTCGCAATCTCCCCGCAAAGTCCCTGAATCCCAATCAGCGTCCGCTCCGGTTTTCCAAAAGCCCTCACCGCCGCCAGGGCATGGGGAAATTCCGTTCCGAAAATATGAATCATGTCCGGCTGAAAATCCAGGAAAATCTCCCGAAACGCAGCTTCCATTCCTTCATCATAAACCTCCGGCGTATTTAAGTTTTCCGCAAAAGCATAGCAGCTTACGCCATTCACGGAAAACGCGCCTGCCATGTCCGCTTTCCTTTTGCCGGATATACTTTCCGAAGCCGATTTTAGCTGCGCGCCCTCCTTTTCCTTCAGCCGCAGCTCCTGCAACTGCCCTTCGCCCGCCGGAAAGCATACTCCCAGTGTAAAAGGCGCTTCTTCCCGACATACCCTCTCGAAAATCCCCGAAAGCCATCCTTCCCGATTGCTGTACGGCATATTCAATTCCCGCCCGATAGCGGGCAGCATGATATTGCAAATCCATAAAATTCTGTTCATGATTTTCTCCGGAGTTTTTCTTTTTGCTTTCCCCACAGTATTCTACCACAGGCGTAAGGGTAATTCTATAAAAGAGTATCAAAGTCACACCGCTCCCGTTTTCCTCCCATACAGCATACCCTTCATCCGGTTATAGATTCCCGCCGTCCTCTCATTTCCCGCCAGATACGTCCGAAAACGCGAGAGCGTCAAAAGCATAATCAGCCTGAATTTGAAAAGCTGCCAGGAAGACATATACCTCCCGGTAATCTCCCGATGCTCTCTTGCGGAAATTTGCCTGTTTTCTTTTGTCTCGGAAAAGCCGCCGCCCTCATAGTCTGCAATTATCATATCCTTATAGAAAAAGCCCGAACCGGAGTCTGCATCTATGCCGTCTTTTTGCCTGCCTTCCTGCGCGCATTCTCTCTTTTCAAAAAAACACCACAAAAACTGCTCATAATCAGCCCGGACTTTATACTTCGTCTCAAATGGATGGGCAGCCAAAAGCTCCCTTGAGTAAAAACAGGCCTGATGGCAGGGCACATTGCGGTAACATGCAAAGGCGTCTATGTGCGGATTGGAGGCGACCCGCTGCCCCGTCTGCCGTTCCCTGATATCCCCGTAAAAAATTCCCGCTCTGCCTGAAATAAAACCTGCCATCTCCTCCAGCACCGTTTCCGAAGCAAATTCATCCCCGCAGTTTAAAAAATAGAGGTAATTTCCTCTTGCTTCCGCAGCGGCCTGATTCATGGCATCGTAAATTCCGGCGTCCTTTTTACTGATAACGGCAAATCTTCCTGCGCACCGCTTCTTTTCCCACACCTTTTGCAAATCATAAGCATAAGAAAGCGAGCCGTCCTTTGACAGCCCGTCTTTTATAATAATCTCATAATTATAGAATGTCTGCGTTTCCACGCTTTTTAAGGTGTCTGCAAGTTTCCCCCCAGGGTTCAGGCAAACGATTATAATTGTAAAAAAAGGCTTCATTTCCTTCTCCTTTTTCCCGGCTCTTCTATTTCATAATTCCCTGAACAGCTCATTGTTTTCAAGAAAATCTTCTGTCCTGTTGATAATTTCTTTCTCAATTTCCGAATCCTTTTTCATGCTTTTCACTGTACATTCCCAGATAACAAGGCACTTGATTTTCTCATTATAAAGATTCAGTCTTACTGCGCAATCTCTTTTCCTGTTCGTTTCAAATTTCTTCTCCCAGAAATCCTGTCTTGATTTTGGCATATAAGCAAACTTACATCCACTATGCCTGTGCCAGAAACACCCGTTAATAAAAATTGCCGTATTATATTTCCGCAGATAAATATCGGGATGTCCATACACCTTTCCGGAATTGAGACTATACCTGTACCCATGAGCAAAAAGTAATTTTCTGAAATACATTTCCGGCCTGGTATTCTTTGAACGGATAGCCGCCATATTTTTACTGCGTTCCTCCGGACTTTTAATATCCATTTATTTTCCCTCAATCCATCTTTCTTTGCCGAACTTTCTCCGTATCATCCAATTCTTCAATCTTTTTTACTACCAGCTCAGCCACTTTCTCCATCAAAGGTACTACAACAGAATTTCCAAATTGCTTATATGCCTGTGTATCGGACACAGGTATCCGAAAACTGTCCGGAAAGCCCTGAAGCCTTGCACACTCGCGAGGTGTTAATCTTCTGGGATTCCTGCCCTCCTGTTCAATCAGAATTTCCGAACCGTCTTTATAATACCGGGCGCTGATTGTTCTGGATATTCCATCAGGCGGCGCTATCCCATAGCCAAATCCATTGCCTGCGGCTTTATGTTTTGCAGCATAATTCTGAAGATATGTCCATAATTTGTCCGATAATGTATATTTGTCGTCTACATCCTGTTCCAGAATATCCTTAATTACAGGCCTCTTCTTATTCGGTTCCAGTATAAATTTAAAATCAATCTTTTCTCCATACCTTTCCTGGTCAAATCCGACAATCAGTATACGCTCCCGATGCTGTGGGACATAAATCTGTCCGTCTAATATATCATCAAAAACTTTATAATTTAACTCTTTCAGGGATTCCAATATCACCTGATAAGTTCTCCCCTTATCATGGCTGCGCAGATTTTTAACGTTTTCCAGCATAAATGCCTTCGGTCTTTTTTCCCTGAGAATCCTGCACACATCAAAAAACAAGGTTCCCTGCGTTTTATCCTCAAATCCTGTCGCTCTGCCAAGGCTGTTTTTCTTTGACACTCCTGCTATGGAAAATGGCTGGCATGGAAATCCGGCTACCAGAATATCATGGTTCGGTATAGCCGATGCGTCAACCTGCGTAATGTCACCTTCCGGCTGTTCACCAAAATTGGCAAAATATGTCTGTTGGCTGTACTTATTCCACTCACTGGAATAAACGCAATGGCCGCCCACCCTTTCAAATGCAACCCTCATACCTCCGATACCGGCAAACAAATCAATAAATGTAAAATGCGAATTTCGTATTTCCCTCTGTTTCCTTTTCATATCAGTAATATAGTAAGCTACGGCCTCTCTTATACAATCCTGCATCGTCTGTTCTATTGCTGATGAATAGGTATTTATTTCATTGTATAATTCATCATCTATACGTAAATGTACCTGTTTCATTCTTTTACCTCCGGGATTTTTCTGATACCTGATTTTTCCCTTATACTACCGGCAAAACCCGAAATCAAGCAATTTCTTCGAATATATGTTCTTTATCAGTTCACATCCGACAAAATCGGCACCATCTCATGGAACATAAACGTCTCATAGGGCAATATACGAAGCCCGTCGCCGCCCGCCTTCATCAAAATAAACATTCCAAAGTAAAGAACGGCCGCAGAAGCCCCCCCGGCTGTGAGCAACTTTCTAAGCTTCGGATTTTCAATTCCCGAAAGCAACGCCGGCAGGAAAAAAATGTGCGTGATGGTCAGGTAATAGCCGATTCTGGAAATTACCGGGAGGAAAGAACAGCACACATACATCACCAGCGCCCCCAGATTACAGTAAAAATAAAATCTGTTCCGCCGGTTATCCTTTACCGACCTTTTATAACACAGCAATGAAAGCACAAAAACCGCCAGACAGCGCACGATATTCACCAGACTGGTGCCGCCCTCAAGATATTCCGTGTCTTCGTAGGTTGGATAGAGGAACACCACCGCCTTCAGATAAAAATCCTGCATAAAAAAGAAGGTGGAGCAAAATACTGCCGCTATCGCAAGCTGCCACTTTTTCCAGGCAAAGGAAGCCAGAATGTATAAAGGGAACACCACCAGGAGCGATTTATGCAGCGTCGCCCCGAGAAGCACCAGAAGCAGAAACTTCCCCCACTCCTTCCGAAGCACGCAGGGAATCGCATACACCGCTATGGCAAGCGCCAGATAATACCGGACCGTGTTAAAGGACTGGAAATAATACCCGAAAGCCATAAACAGGAAAAAGCTGAAAGCAAAGGAATCCGCCTGTCTGTAAATGGCAAGCAAAAACAAAAGTATTGTAAAAAAGGCAAAAAAAGCAAAAACCAGCAGATAATTTTCAAACCCACTGATTCCGTAGAGAATCTTCACAATCTGATTAAAACCGATTTCCGTGGGAACAAATGCGTCGCAGCGAATCAGATGCATAAATTCCACATACTTTGCGTAATCATTTCCCACATTGAGACGGCACGCCGAAACGGCAAATAGTATAGAAAAAATGCCGCACAGACAAAGGGCATTCAGCATCTGCTGCCTGCTCACCATACCCCGCCGTATTCTGCAGTGATTATCTACTGTCAGCCCCAAAAAAACCGTAAGCGCCGCCACCGAAATATATATAACCATAACTTCCTCGTTTCACCTTCAAATCTCTGCCGTCTTTTTCCGAAAACCAGTCAGACTGCGAAATCCAAAGCCCTTTTACTTCCTCGCCTTCGCCTGCCTCATTCCCTCCCGCATCCATCCGTAAGCCTGTCCGAAAGGAATCTCCGCAAGCATCCCGCTCTTTTTCAGGACACCGTGAACCACCAGAAACCGCATTGCAAAAAGACCGGCCAAAGAGCCGTAAAGATGATGGTAAAGCACGCCTCTGTCCGCAAAAAACTTTTCATTGTATCCGTGAAACCACGTGGATTCCCGGTAGACCTCCCTGCCAAGCACGGCGGTATCCGCATAGATATGCAGCCCCTTTTTCAGGCAGTCGTGGAGAAACAGGCTGTCTTCCCCGTTGCTGTACCTTGCCCCGCCCCCGAAAAGAAGGGAAAATCCCACGTTCGCCCTGCGCAGCGCCTCCAGCCGCGCGGCCACAGCGTAGGTAGGATATCTTCCGTAATTGTACCAGCGGATTCTTTTACGGGCTTCATTATAATAAGTAGCTCTGGATTCATCTACTTTGAAATTAAAAGTAATCATATCGGCGTCGGGATTTTTTTCAAAGGCGTCAAGGACTTTCTTTTCATATCCCGAGTCAAACACAATATCCTCGTCCGAAAACAGGCAGATATCCCCCTCCGCATGAAGGAGCGCCGTGTTTCGGCTAAGCCCCACCCCCCGCTCCGCCATGGAAAAGCACCGGATACGCCTGCCCTTATGCAGGTATTCCTGACAGGCAAAGCCCTCGCATTGATTGACAATGACGGCCTCCGTCTCCAGATTCATCTTCTCCGCCAGCGCATCTGTGTCCTGATTTACCGCCGCCACCAGCACCTGTAATTTCATTTTCCTGTTTTCTCCCTCTCGCCGGACTGCGCCCTTTTGCACAGCCGCGCCCGCAAGCTGACGTTCGTCACGCATAATATCTGTTGAGAAATTCCTCATCCGCCTGGGCGATGATTATCCCTGCAATATTGCAATCCTGATTTTTCAAAAGGCTTAAAATCCGTGAGGTTTTTCTTCCCACATCTTTTCCAAAGGGCAAAAGCAGAATAACCGCGCCCAGCTCCCTGATTTTCCTGCATTCTTCTTCCGACAGGATATTCTCCCCGAAAGCTGATATTTCCCACTCGCCCTTTTCCGGAGCCTCCTTTGTCCTTACCTTATACCACCCGAAGTCCTCTTCCTCCTTCGCGCCTCCGCTGCTTCCCAGAATGTCCGTCTCCTCCCTGTTGAGAAGCCGTTCCAGCTCAAGGCCGCGGACGTCCGCGTGATTATCCATATCCACAATGGCAAATGCCTTTTTCTCTCCCATAACATAGCGGAGATTTGCTTTCAGCTCGCCTGCATAAGGCTGCAACCCCTTCTGGTTCCTTGTGAGAAGCCCCAGCGCCCGCATACCGTATTTCTTTTCCACATCCTCCTGAACATACATGGATTCATCCGTCACATAATGGAAGCCGAACACCAAAAATGCCAAAACTCCCATGACCACAGCGCCCGTTACACAGGCGGAGGTGGTTCTGTTGTCCCAGTAAACCCGCTCCGGCGCGGCGGAACGAATCACCTTAATCTGCTCCAGCTCTTCGCTCCTCTTTGCGAATTCTTTCAGCCCGTTTTCCACCGCGTTTCGGATTTCCCGGACAAACTTTTCATTATCGCCCTTCACCGTGATGGTGAGAAGCCGGATATCGGAGAGAATTTCCGCCGTAGTGGATTCCCTCACATCACACTCCTCATATCCGGGCAGTTCCTTCATTATCAAATCCACAATGGGGTCGGAGTCCAGCAGATCGTTCCATGTATATCCATTGTAATACTGATATACCTCCCCGTTTTCATCATGGTCGAAGCTGATATAAAGCTTGGATACGGCCTTATACTCCACAGGCATCTTTACAGAGCGCACTACCTGATAAAAAACGCCCCCGAAGGTGGCTCCCAGCACAATCAGCATGATTACCACCCAGAATCTCTTTTGAAAATACAGAACCAGCCGCTTCAAATCCATTCCCCTGTTTAAATATTCCTCATTCTTTTCCATCTTCATTTTCCCATGGCTCCTCTGTTCTCAAAGCCTTCATGGCCGTCACCTGTGCACTGTCCACGCCCTCCGTGCTCTCCGGCTTTATCAGAATTTTCAGTGTCAGAAGCATCAGCTTTAAGTCCAGCCACACAGAATAGTTTTCTATATAAGTTAAATCCAGTTTTAATTTATCATAAGGAGTGGTGTTATACTTTCCGTATACCTGCGCATACCCGGCAAGTCCCGCTTTCACCCTCATGCGGAATACAAACTCCGGCATTTCCTCCACATATTGCTCGATAATCTCCGGTCTTTCCGGTCTGGGGCCAATAAAGGACATATCGCCTCTTAAAATATTAAAAAGCTGCGGAAGCTCATCAATGCGCACCATGCGGATAAACTTCCCTATCGGGGTAATGCGGCTGTCGTTTTTGGCCGCCAGCCTTGCCACTCCGTCCTTCTCCGCATCCACGCGCATACTTCTGAACTTCATAATCTGAAATTTCCGCCCGTCCCTGGTGCATCTGGTCTGCTTATACAGCACCGGCCCGCCGTCATAACACTTGATAAAAACCGACGTCACAAGCATAAAGGGCGATGCAATCACCAACAGGATGAGCGCGCAAATAAGGTCAATCGTCCTTTTTGCCATGCGCTGTCCAACGGTAAGCGCATATTCCCTTGTGAGGAAAATGGGCGTGTCGAAAAGATGCAGCTGGTCCGCGCCCTTTATCATCACATCGGGAATTTTGGGCATTACATAAACCCTGATAAACTTACTATAGCAGTATTTTAAAAGAAGATTCCTTTCCATTGTGGGAATATCCCACAGCATCACGGCTCCATATCCTTTCAGTATTTCTTTTTGAAGTTCCTTTATGCCTCCTCTGATATCCATGCATTTTGTGATTTTGTATTTGTCCCTGCGAGTTTCAAATTTCCGCAGAACGTCCTCGATATCCCTTTCCCCGTGAATGAGCAGAATTTCTCTTGGGGGAAACACCCTCCGGTAAACCGTATTTCCCAGCCAGGTAAAAATCCCTGCAATGAGAATCTGTACAAGGGTCGCCGCCGCAAAATAATCCAGCGGAACCAGCCAGTTATTCATCAGCGAAAGCTGCGCATAGGTGATGGCATTCACGAAAAAAAGCGCAAAGACCTGAGATAAAAACACATCCACCGTTTTCAGATAGCCGATTTTCATTCCCCCGTAGGTGTTGTTGAAAAAAAGCAGCAGCACCACATAGATTAAAATCACCAGAATATGGCCGTTTTTCGTAAACTTAAGGCCCCGGTTAAAATTATTGATAATCGGATAATAGTAATTCATCCAGGCATATGTATAGACCGCAGCCTGCATCAGCACCCCAATGAAGCTGAGCCAGAGCACGCCGATTCTTTTTAAGGATTCCAATCGTTTCACACCAAAATCTCCTCGTATTTAAAGTTCCGCCACAGCTCTAGAGCCTGCGCCAGGTAGCCCGCACCGCCCAGAAAAACAGATTATAACCGCTGCGGCAAAAAGAAAGCCCTTCCTGTTTCCTGTAGAGATTCCATATTCTTCTTATTGCCTCCAGCTTATTGGAAGATAAGGATTTTGCCGGTCTCCTGTAAATTACCAGAACCTCGTCAAGCCCGTATGCCGTAAATCCGCTGCGAAGCAGCTTCCACCAGGTCGCCGTATCCTCGCTTTTAATTTCAGGCATCTGAATAATCTCACGGCCGGTTTTCTTTGTGTCGAGAAGCACTGTGGAGGTAAAGATAACCGTCCGTGAAAGCGCTTTCTCATATACAAGCTCTGCCGGGGCATGGACTGTTTTTCCCGTCCCTGCGGCATTTTCGTCCCCGAACTCATAAGATGTAAACACAAAGGCTGCCTGCTTTTCCTCCATAAAGGAAAGCTCTCTCTCCAGCTTGTCCGGCAGCCAGACATCATCCGCATCGAGGAAGGCGATGTATCGCCCGGCGGCGGCATTTATTCCCGTGTTCCGCGCTCTGGCCGCGCCCTCGTTCACGGGTTTGGCAATCAGCCTGATTCTTTTATCTTCTGATAAGAGACCCTCGATTTTCCGTCTGCCATCATCCTTTGAGCAGTCGTCCACCAGTATCAGTTCCCAGTTTTCATAAGTCTGGCTCCTGACCATGGCAATCGTCTCTTCTATATAAAATCCGGCATTGTAAACCGGCACGATAATGCTTACCAGTCTGTCCTGTATTTCCATTTGCGCTTTCCCCGTTCCCGCCAAACTGTGCTCACGCAGACACTCCTGAAAACTCCGTTACTTTCATATTTCTTCTTTTACAAGATAGATTGGCCTTCTTTTCACTTCCATATACGTTTTTGCAAGATATTGTCCCACTATTCCCAGACAAAAAAGCTGTACGCCGCTGATTAGCGAAATAATACACACAAGGGACGGCCATCCCGAGGTAGGGTCGCCAAATATCGCCTTTCTCACAATGGTAAAAATAATCAGCGCAAAGGCCGCCAGGCAGAAAAGCACGCCCATAAAAGCGGCAAAGGCCAGCGGCGCCGTGGAAAAAGCCGTGATGCCGTCTATCGAGTAAAGAAACAGCTTCCAGAAAGACCACTTCGTCTCTCCCTTTTTCCGTTCTATATTTTCAAACTCCAGCCATTTGGTCTCAAACCCGACCCAGCCGAAAATCCCCTTGCTGAACCGGTTATACTCTCCCATGGAAAGAATGGCGTCAACCACCTGTCTCGTCATAAGCCGGTAATCCCTGGCCCCGTCCATAATCTCCGTCCTTGAAATTTTCTTCATCAGCCGGTAAAAAATCCTGGCAAAAAAAGAACGCAGCGGCGGTTCTCCTTTCCTTGTGACTCTCCTGGTTGCCACCGTGTCGTATCCCTGCTCCACATATCCGTACATTTCCGGCAAAAGCGAAGGCGGATCCTGCAAATCCGCATCAAGGAACACCACATAATCCCCCCTGGCCTTCTCAAGTCCGGCATATATGGCCGCTTCCTTCCCGAAGTTTCTGGAAAATGAAACAAGGTGCACCCGCTCATCCCCTCCTGCCAGCTTTTTCACTTCCGCCGCCGTGCCGTCCTTAGAGCCGTCGTCAATGAAAAAAAGCTCAAGAGCCACATCCTTTTCCCGGAAAAAGGCTTCATTTTTCATAAATTCATGATAAAAATCAACGATATTCTCCTCCTCGTTATAGCAGGGAACAATTGCGCTGAGCACCTTCATACTACTTTACCCCTTCAGTCTTACCGCTAATTGATACTTTTCCTATTTTATCACACGAAAAGAAATATCTCAACAAAAAGACGACAGGCAGGGTTGACCCCTGCCCAGGATATGAAATGCTTTCATCAGGGAGAACCCCCTGACATTTCCATTATACTTCTTTTTCCGCCGATTTTCTGTTCATGTAACAAATAACTCACCTGCATGTAACTTTTTGCTCATAAAAAGCTCTTTGCAGACCCGTTCCACAGCTTCCCGCCGCCCCCGGCTGACGGGGACGTCGGCTCCGTTATGCATTCTCAGGCGCTTTGAATTAAACTGCTCAATCTGCCTGGCGTTCACCAGATAAGACTGGTGAGTCCTTACAAAATTATGATTGCAGAGAGACAGTTCTTCCTCCAGCATATTCATGCTCTGATAAAAAACATACTGCCTGCCTCTTTCGAGAAAAGACTTTATCCTGCGTTTTTCACTTTCAAAATAAAAGACTTCTCCCAGGGGGATGTTAACCGTTTTTCTGTTATATTTAACCGGAAAGCTTTCAAAAAATATCCTCTGGTCTTCCACAATCTTGTCAAGCACATCGAACACCTTCAGTCTTGCGATTGGCTTCGGGACATACAGGATGGGATGGACGCTGAACATCTCACAAAAATATTCCTCATGCCCGGTCACAAATACAAAGTGCACGGGCCCGCACAGCTCCTTTATTCTGACGGCAGCATCTATACCGTCAATCCCTCCCAGTTCTATATCCATAAACACTACCGCAAAATCGCCTGTCTGTTCAATGCCAAGCAAAACCTCCTCACCGCTTCTGTACTTTTCAACCTGTACCCTTACGCCATGTAATCCGGCCCAGGCTCTGATACATTCCGCAAGCGCCTCCCGGCAGAATGCAGCATCGTCGCATACCGCTATCCGTAACATCCTTCCCCTCTTACTTTCCATCCTTCGTTAAAACTATAAAAACAGTAAGATTATACTTAATATCCACATAACAAGCGCAATCACTACGCCTATGATGCTTAAAATCTGACCGGCTTTTGCCATCCCCGCCTTACTTGAGCCGGAGCCCATCCTTGCACGGGAATATCCCAGCACCGCAACGATAATCGCGCCAAGGGGCCATATGAAACCGATAATCACACTGATAATACCAAACACAAGAGCCATTGTCGCCGCACTGGAGTTATCCACTGTCTGAACCGGAATCGCCCCTCCGCTTCCCTGTGTCTGCGAGATATCCTGCTGCAATGCGCTGTAAAGCTGCTCCAGACTGTCTCTGAAAGGTTTTTTCTGAAGTGTAGCCACAAAACCTGTGAGCCCCATTTCCTTGCCAAAATTTCCTTTCAGCCACGCTTCAACATGCAGCGTTCCGTTTGAATAGGACCACTTCAAATACTTATAGCCCTCCATCATAGCGTCTCCCGCCCGGTAGGCAGGCTCGCCTTTCCAGTCTGACATGGAAAACTTATTTTTCTGGAGATAATCGTTCATCATAAAAGAAACAAAATCATCCGGCTTGTTTAAAACCAGTTCTCTGACATATCTCGCCATTTTTCCTCACCTCATAAAAATTATTGTTTTACAAAACTTTTTTGATTTTTTCTATCATTTCCTCATATTCGGATTCGCTTAAATACTTTTTGTCCGGATTCATCTGGAACACGCCGCCCCACTCATCCTGTCCTCTGTACTTGGGAACCAGATGCATGTGCAGATGGCATCCCGTATCACCGTATGCGCCATAGTTCAGTTTATCCGGCGCAAACGCCGCATGAATGGCCTTTGCAGCTCTTGTCACGTCTGCAAAAAAGCGGTTCCTCTCCTCTTCGCTGATATTCACGATTTCACTGACATGGTCCTTATAAGCCACGATACATCTCCCCGGCTTACTCTGTTCCTTGAACAGAATCAACTGACTTACGTCCAAATCACAGATTTTGATGCCAAACTTCGCTAAAAGTTCGCCGCCCTGACAGTATCCGCAGTTCTCGTCTTTCATCACTGTACCCTCCTGTTTTTTCACAAAATATATAATATTAAAATAACATATCGCTCCCCGCAAAGCAATGTGCGGGGCAAAAGGCAGCGTCAAAATCTTGCACAAATTTTCCCTCCCAAATTTATTTATAATTTTTTTCAATATGTAACCGAACATACTTGATTATTTTCCTCCACACGGTATAATACTAAATATGCTCGTCAAAAATCCGGCGGTATACAATATAATGTGGTAAGGAGGAACCCGTTTAGCGGGAGGATTCCTTATCACCCGGCAGACGCCGCGGGCTTGCCCGCATGGAATGCGTCTGCTCAACAATAAATGTGGTAAGGAGTAAACTATGAACATCATCAAGCGCAGCGGCGTGGAAGTAACCTTTGACGCCGTTAAAATAGAAGATGCCGTAAAAAAGGCAAACGCAACCGTACAGGAACGCGACCGCCTGAGCGCATCTCAAATCAGGCATGTCGTGGACAGCGTCACCCGCCTTTGCCGTAAAATGACGCACAGCCCCAACGTGGAAGAAATACAGGATATGGTGGAAGCGGAAATTATGAAGCAGCAGTCCTACAAGCTGGCCTCCAATTACATCACCTACCGCTATAAAAGAGCCCTTGTCCGCAAATCCAACTCCACGGACGAACAGATACTTTCACTTTTAGAGTGCAACAATGAAGAGGTACTGCAGGAAAACTCCAACAAAAATCCGATTGTCAACAGTGTGCAGCGGGATTACATGGCCGGCGAAGTCAGCAAGGATATTACCAAACGCTTTCTTCTCCCCGAAGACGTGACGCAGGCTCATGAACAGGGTATTATTCATTTTCATGATTCCGATTATTTTGCGCAGCATATGCACAACTGCTGCCTTGTCAATCTGGAAGACATGCTTCAAAACGGCACCATCATCAGCGAGGCCATGATTGAAAAGCCCCACAGCTTTTCCACGGCCTGTAATATCGCCACCCAGTCCATTGCCCAGATTGCAAGCTCCCAGTACGGCGGTCAGAGCATCACGCTCTCCCACCTTGCACCTTTTGTGCAGATAAGCCGCGACAAGTTCCGCCGGGAGGTCCGCGAGGAATTGGAAGCCCAGGGAATAGAGGCAAAGGACGAGCTGGTTGCAAGCATGGCGGAAATGCGTGTAAAACGCGAAATCAAGCAGGGCGTCCAGATGATTCAGTATCAGGTGCTTACCCTGATGACAACCAACGGACAGGCGCCTTTTGTCACGGTATTTATGTATCTGAATGAAGTTCCCGAGGGTCAAATCAGGGACGATTTGGCTATGATTATAAAAGAAATGCTGGAGCAGCGCATTCAGGGCGTGAAAAACGAGCAGGGTATTTATATCACTCCCGCTTTCCCGAAGCTGATTTATGTCCTGGAGGAAAACAATATTTCAGAAGACAGTCCTTACTGGGAGCTGACGAAGCTGGCCGCCAGATGTACCGCCAAACGCATGGTACCCGATTACATTTCCGAAAAAATCATCAGGAAATTAAAGGATGGAAACTGCTACCCCTGCATGGGATGCCGTTCCTTCCTCACCGTATATAAGGATGAAGAGGACAATTATAAATTTTACGGAAGATTCAATCAGGGCGTGGTCACCTTAAATCTGGTGGACGTGGCCTGCTCCTCCGGCGGCGACATGGACAAATTCTGGAATATTATGGATGAACGCCTTGCCCTGTGCAGACGCGCGCTGATGTGTCGTCATGAACGTTTAAAAGGTACGCCCTCTGATGTAGCGCCCATTTTATGGCAGAACGGAGCGTTGGCGCGCCTGAAAAAGGGCGAAACCATAGACAGGCTGCTCTACGGCGGATATTCCACAATCTCCCTTGGCTATGCCGGTTTGTGTGAGTGTGTCCGCTATATGACCGGCAAATCCCATACGGATTCGGAAGCGACTCCTTTTGCCCTGAAGGTGATGAATTACTTAAATGACACCTGTAAAAAGTGGGCCGCTGAAACCAACATTGCTTTCAGCCTTTACGGAACTCCTCTGGAGTCCACCACCTACAAATTTGCCAAATGCCTCCAGAACCGTTTTGGAAGCATCCCCGGCGTGACCGACAAGAATTATATTACAAACAGTTATCATATACATGTGACTGAATCAGTCAATGCTTTTGACAAGCTGTCTTTTGAAGCCCAGTTCCAGGAATTGTCGCCCGGCGGTGCTATCAGCTATGTGGAAGTACCCAATATGCAGAACAACATTGATGCGGTGCTGGCGGTTATGCGGCATATTTATGACCATATCATGTATGCGGAGCTGAACACCAAAAGCGATTACTGCCAGGTATGCGGATACGACGGAGAAATCCAAATCATCGAGGATGAGCACAAAAAGCTGGTGTGGAAATGCCCTAACTGCGGCAATCAGGACCAGAGTAAAATGAATGTTGCAAGGCGGACATGCGGCTATATCGGTACTCAGTTCTGGAATCAGGGACGTACTCAGGAAATCCGGGAAAGAGTTATGCATCTGTAAACCGGTGCGGCGGCTTTGCCGCGTTTCACACACATACGGTAAAGATTAGATGCATAAATGATAATACGAGAAAGTAAGTTTTTTATTTATTTTTTGGTGGCCGGGAAATCCGACCACCTTTTTATACCAGACAGACGGCTTTTGGGCAGCAGAACAAAACGAAACGGCGAGGGAAGAAATTTATGTGAATTTTATTGTAAAGACAGACGCAGGAAGTTAAGGCAAAACGTACCGCAAAGAACAGTGTGTTTTTAGACCTCTTCCAAGATAAAAAGAACTTGTTGGAATTGTATAAAACATTGCACCCGGAGGATACGGACGCAACAGCGGACACACTGGATATTGTAACGATAGACAATGTTTTGACAGATAATCCCTATAATGATTTGGGCATAATGGTGGGTAGCAACAGATTACTGTTGCTTTTGGAGGCACAAGCCAATTGGACGGTAAATATTCTAATCAGAATACTGCTGTATTTAGCTCAGAGTTACCATGAATATTTTGAGAGAACAAGCCAGAGTCTATATAAAAGCAAGAAAGTAAAAATGCCAAAGCCTGAACTTTATGTGATATTCACAGGAAAT
The DNA here is from genome assembly GCA_009917455.1 of bacterium 1xD8-48. GTDB lineage: Bacteria > Bacillota > Clostridia > Lachnospirales > Lachnospiraceae > Suilimivivens. Next base: position 69,489 of record QZDS01000003.1, read on the forward strand.
AAAGGCAGAAAACCCGACACAATATCGTTGTCCAAAGAATTTTTTGATGGTGCGGATATTGATATTGAGATAAAAGCCAAAGTCATATATGAGAGCAATAAGGACAATATAATCAACGAATACATTGTTTTTTGCAAAGTATTTAACGAGCAGATAAAAGAGCATGGAATGACGAAACAGGCGGTTACAGAAACAATCCGTATTTGCAAGGACCGGAACATCTTAAAACAATATCTAAGCAGCAAGGAAGTGGAGGTAGTAACGATTATGATGAGTTTATTTGATGACGAGCAGATTATGAGGACTTACGAGAAAGATATTAAAAGAGAAACTCTAATAGAAAAATCAATACTTATGTTAAAAAAAGGGAAAATAAATATTGATGAGGTCAGCGAGTATTTTCCCGAATTACTGGAAAGTGACATAAAAGAAATTGAATCAGAGGTCATGCAGTTAGCATAATCAATCATATGTCAGAGCATATAGGAACTGAACTCTATATGCTCTGTTTTTTGCTTTCTAATCCAAAAAGTATTGACTATTCCCCTGGGGGTTAGTTTATCATATTTGGGGAGGTGAGAATATATGGATGAACATAAAATATTCAAAAACGCAGCTATACCTGTTATCTTAATGATTATAGGTTTAAACCATTATACACAGAATCTGCTTTTATCAATAATTGCCGGAACAGGAATTTACGCGATAGCCTCTTTTATAGACTTCCATCAACAAGGGAGCTGACAAAACAGGCAGGGGTGAAGCGGGAAAAAGATTATAAAAAATTCGTAAATGTTTTATTGCATTAGCCGGTATAAAATAATAAAATAGAGATAGAAAAGTATAAACTGTAACAGAGGAACCGTCCTGTTCATATGCCTGTGGTCGCGAGAGAAATAAAGGGGGAACCCGAATTGAGGGAAATGATGCGACTGCGCCGCCAAAAAAGGATAAATTATGAAATACGCAAATATAAAATATTATGATATCTCCAACGGACTGGGCGTCAGAACGAGCCTTTTCGTTTCCGGCTGCACCCACAAATGCAAGGGTTGCTTTAACGAGGAAGCGCAGGATTTTAACTACGGCGAGGAGTTCACGGAAGAAACCATTGAAACCATTTTAAAATCCATAGAGCCCGGCTACATCAGCGGGTTGTCCCTCTTAGGCGGAGAACCGGCGGAAATTCCGAATCAGAAAGCGCTCCTGCCCCTCCTTCGGCAGTTTAAAGAGCGCTTCCCTCAAAAGAATATCTGGTGCTATACCGGATATACCTATGAAACTGATTTACTTGACAAAAACGGAAAAGCCCGCTGCGAGGCGACGGATGAATTTCTAAGCTTCATAGATATTCTGGTAGACGGAGAATTCGACCAGGATTTGTATGATATCAGTCTGAAATTTTGCGGGAGCAGCAATCAGCGGCTTCTGCAAATCCAAAAAGAAGGCAGCCCCGAGCTTGTGATATGAAAAGCGGCAGGACGGCTGACAGTTACGCAATACTTTTTTGCACAGTAATCCAGTAAATCGCCAGCGGCCTGCGCTTCCGGCAGGCTGCTGTATTTAATATAAGCCCGCTTTTAATTATGATAATATCGGACATGAAACAGATTTTTCTTTTAGCCTCATCCGAAGCCCGGGTCTCTATGGGCTGGAGCAGTTCCTCCATATGCGCATGCAGCAGCTTCGACAGGACATATAAATGGTCAACCGATGGCAGAACCTGTCCCTTAAACCACCGGTAAACCGGCTGCGGGTATGACAAATGAAGGAGGCTTTGAATATCCTTTACCGTATACCCTTTCCTCTCAATCAGCTTTTTCAGATGAACACCTGTTTTTTCTAAATCAATACCGGAGTATGGCAGACAGGAATCATTTTCCTGTATCTGTTTCATTTCTCTGAATTTCATCCGCCGTCCTTTCCCAAAAATAATCTATGGCATCAGGGCTTGCCAGTACATTCCTGCAAAAAAGGAAGCCCTCTTCCCGCATGGTGTTTACGCCAAAAATCCCAAAAATCCGTATGATATACGCATCTTCCATTATCCTTTCAAAAATTCTGTCCCAGATATTTTTGCGAATCAATACCCTTTGATTATTTGATATCAGATAATTTTCGCGCTCCTTTCTGTCCAGAAGCCTGAATTCCTCAAATTCCTTCTCTGCATACCGATGAATCGCTCTGAAATTCTTAAGTAAATCAGCCTCAAGCTCCGGTCTCATACTGCACCCGGGGAAAAAGCTTCCCAGTTCCTTATAAGCCCCGACATCATATTTCGGTTCTCTCTCCCCTCCGCACCTCTCCTCCTCCTGCCGGAAAATACTGTGCGGCAAATCGTAGAGAAGCGCCTGCAGGCTGACCTTCCCTCCCCTGATTTTTTCACTTTCCCTTTCGGATGCCAGAAATTTATCTATGATGCCGTCTGTGTCGCATAAACCGCCAATCGCCTCCCGGCAGTCCTGTCTGATTTTATCCAGCGGATAATACGCGTTTACATTTCTGTTTTCCGCCCCGCAGAGCATCCCCAGAATCCTGCCAATCTCCTGCCGCTTTGAATCCACTTTGCCGCTATCCTCCTGCAGCGCTGAAAGCCTTGTAAAATCGCCGGTTTCCTTTTCTTTTATATACAATCTGGAATTCATCACATGCATGATAAACTCCTCCGGAGGCGCTTTCGGCCCGTCGCTTTCGCATACCGCCAGTCTGCAAAGCTCCTTAAAGGGAAATCCCATTTCCAGATATTCCTTTAAGACAGTGACAAATCCCCGCTGGCCGGAATGAAATTTTGCAAAACGCTGTTTATAATAGGAAGAAATTTCTTCTTGTGTAAACTCCCCCCGCAAGTACTCTCCCATTTTATGCTTTCCGGGTTCCAGCGTCAACCTGAAAAAAGCCTCCATTAGTTTTCCCCGGGGGATAGCCGTGCTTTTCAGGCGCTCAAGCAGCCTGTCCATACTTCCGATGTCAGGTACATGAATGGCTTTATCCAGATACTGATTGGCCCATCTCACCGCCCTTGCGCACTGCCCCGCGGAAATACTGCCGGTTACCGTCACCGCTTCCGGAAAACGGGACGTAAAAAGGCAGCCCACAGCCAGCAGGTAAATGTGGCTGTCCTCCCCCTCCGTCCGTCCGCCCCACAAATTAACGCAGCGTTCCGGTTCTGCCGCCGCTCCAATGCCTTTCCCATCGTCCAGAATACTTAAAAGAATATCGCCGCCCCCGTCCGCCCCCTGCTCCGGCGGCAAATAAGCATGAATATCGCCAAAAACAATGAATTCCTCCGTATTGTCCCCGGTCCGCATATCCCCCACAGAACGCCAGCCCCGGTGTCCTGAGTCCAGAAAATTGTCCACATCCCGGCTCCTTTCGGCATAATCGTACGCAAGCCCGTTCCTCTGTGCCGAAAACCTGTCCATAAAATCATACGCCTGCAAAAGCCGCAGGGATTCCTCATATGCTTCCGTCCATTTATTCGGGGAAATTCTCCGGGGAACAGCCATCAAATTGATTACAATACTCATTTTATTTTCTCGCACCTCGTCCCTTACTATCTACTATTTTATCGTGCGAGTTTTCTATTGTCATTGGACTTTTAGTCCAAAGCACCGGGATTTATAACGGTTTGTCCTTATTCGTCAAAATGCTTTATAATGCTGATTTTACAAGGATTGTCCACCATCATTCGCGCCTGTATCCTTTATCACTTTTTGTCTTTATTTATGTATATATTATTCGAATTTGGGGTAAAAATTGGGGTATAATTGGGGTAATTAAATAGGCAGTCATAATGGCGCTTCATCTGCTATAATACTATCTTTAAATTGTCCATTTCCTTTTGTCTGGTATTCGGTAAAACATGGCTGTATAAATCCATAGTCATTGCCAGGCTGCTATGTCCTAAGATGGTTTTTAAAGTCTGAGGGCTTCCTCCTTGCTCTATATACCGTGTCGCAAAAGTATCCCTTAAGGCGTGTGCCGTGAAATGCTCTATTGTTATTCCGTTTTTCTCCAATCTGGACAATGCGCTGCTGATTGCGTGGTTGACTGCATTGTTATCTATTATTTTACCGCCTACTGACACAAATACCCTATGCTCTATTTGAACTATGATACTTTGCTTTTTTCTTTGCTTCGCCAGTATACCCTTTATTGTTTCGTTCATAGGTACATCCCTCTTACCGGATTCACTTTTGGGCGTTCCTATAGCCCGTGTATTATCTTCATTGAATGTAACTGTTTTTGTTATATGAATTACATTCTCCTTATAGTCTATATCATTCCACGTCAGGGCAGCAGCTTCACCAAACCTCATTCCAGTACAGAGAAGGAACGCCACAAATTCATAATAATAATCCTTTTCCATTTCCTGCATAAAGTCCTTTTGTTCCTGTTCCGTTAATGCCCTGTGATATGTTTCTGCCGCTTTTGCATTGATTTCTTTTAAGGATTTTATACCCTCTGCCGGATTCTTCATTATGACTTCGTCCGTTACCGCATCATTCAAAATAATTTTAAGGATTTTCAGAATATTATTGCATGTCCGTATTGACAGATTACTTTCTGACAAATTTTTCTGGAATGCCAATATCCGTCTGCGCTCAATCTTCTGGAGCTTTTCATCGCCCAGGCACGGGGCAATATGCCCTTTGTAATATGCCACATACCATTTAATGGTATTTCCCTTTATGTTTCTTCTTTTCCTGTCCAGCCATTCATCAAAATACCTGTTAAGCGTAAGGTTACGGTTATTCGTATATACCCCGGATTCAATCTTTTTCCTTACCTCCTGCTCTTTCTGCGAAAGCTCCTTCATATTCTTTCCGTAAATGCTGTACCTTTTATCATTTACGGTAAAGCGCTTTTCTAATGTTCCGTCTGCTCGTTTCCTCGTACTGGCTCCCAGTCTCGCCATAATAAGCACCGCCTTTCTATCATGTGGGGTAGGCAGCAGGCATATAGCCGCCGCCCACTCCCTTATTTCCGTTACCTGAAAATCAATACTGCTGCCTGAATGATGTTCCCGGCCAGTGAGATAATAAGCGCAACTCTGCATCTGATAAGCTGTCTTTTCATATCGCTTAAAATCTCCGTTGCAAGGTTCATGTGTTCCTTACTTCTCGCCATGCTCTGCGCCTCCTTTCTATTATGGCCTGTTACTTTTTCATGCCTTTTTCTTCAAGTGCTTTCTGCCCTGCAATATAACCAATTCTGAATACAGTGTTGAATCCGTCTAAAAGGTTGTTGTTGAAAATTTCAAAAAGCAACGCCATCTTGCTGGTTTCTGTATCGAATCTTTCATCAATGGGGTATGCTTCAACTTCTTTTAACCATGCAGAATCTGATTTACTTAAATTAGATTTTTTCTCCTGTATTCTGTGGTAACTTTCCTGTGCTTCTTTATATGTCATAACAGCCCATCCTCCCACTTTAACAGCCCTGCGCCCAGCATATACGCCATGTAAAACAAATACATATCATCTGTACTGTAATCGCTCTTAAATCTCTTGCCTTTATAGCGGCACATAGCTTTTACAAGGTTTTCATTGTATTTTGCTTTGTGTTTCAATCTGTCAATCTCTTTGTCGATTTTCGGCATATACTTCTTTACGGTTCTTTCTGCCAGTGCGTAATCAGCTTTATCTTTTAAATATCTATGTGCGTCTGCAATTTCACTGTAAACCGCATAACCGTACTTGTTATAATATTTTTCTAACGTCTTACCGTGCGCATCTTCCTCATTCCAATATCTGAATGACATATCTCCTATGATGCTTACAATCTCTTCCAATTCGCTGTCTAGCATATCGTTCCAGTACAATGTATTGCGCTCGCTCCATACTGCTAAATGGAAATCAGTTGTTTTTATCTTCTGGACATATAAGACGTGCATTTGCATAGCATCCGGCAACTGGTCGAATGTGCATTTACTCAAAATCATTTTCTTTCATTTCCTCTCTTTACTCCGGGCAGGGGAATTGTTATAATTTTCCCATGTCCTGATACTTTTTGTGTAATGGTTTCCGCCCCTGTCAGAGTAACCGCTCTGGTAAGGGCATTTTCTTTATGCCACCGTAAATCTCCGGCTGCTGGTGGGCTTGCAATACTGGCTGTAAATCTCCGGCAACGCTGCTTTTAATGCCTTACCGTCAAGCCGGCTGCTTACAATCTCTTTCCACCTTATAAGGAAATTCTTTGTTTTCAGTTCCTCAAGCCCCTTTTCCTCAAGGTCGGCTTTCAGTTCGCCCTTAATAGCGTCCACCTGCTCCTGAAGCTGTGCAATCTGTTCTTCCAGTGCAGATAATTTCTTTACTCTGTTTTCAATCATGCGTTTTGTCATTTGACCACTCCTTTCATTTTCAAGGACTTTACAGCCCCGAAAGAATCTTCCTGACTATTGGTATTGCCCCTTTGCTCACTCACAGGTATATGGCTTTCGGTATCGGGTACTTTCGGCTTTCCCGGCTGTTGTGTTCCTTGTCGATAATATAAGTATAAACAGAAACGTTTATAATGTCAACACCTTCGTTTAAATATTTTCATTTATTTTATCATATAACATATTGTGTTTTTAAATATTATCGTTTATAATTATTCAAAAGTGAGGTGATTAACTTGGCTGTATCAGAACAAATTAAAATTTTATGTGTTAAACTCAATATTAGTGTTTCTGAATTGGCTCGATTATACGGAACCAGCCCACAAGCATTTAGTCAAAAAATGAAACGTGAAGGCTTTACACCCGCTGAATTAAAAAAAGTAGCCAAGGTCGCCGGGTGCAAATATGAAAGTTCATTTATTCTTCCCAGCGGCGATAAAGTAACCGATTGAAGGGAAAACACCCCCCAGTATAGTTCCACCATAACCACATACAATAACCATGAAAGGAAATGCAACTATGAGCAATCGTGAATTAGCCAAACAACTGATAGACCAGATATCAGATGCCAAACTGCTTTATGTTATCCCCTATCTGCAGGGGGCGACAATCCCGGACGAAATACCCAATGCGGAAACCATCGCCTCGATAGCAGAACTGGAAAGCGGCGGCGGCACCCTGTTCACCGGAGCCACCGAAGCCCTGTTTGCTGAACTGATGGAGGAATAGCCATGCTCAATGTACGATATTCCACCAGATTCAAAAAGGACTTTAAAACCTGTGTGAAGCGCGGTTATAAAATGTCTTTATTGCAACAGGCAATTGATACGCTCCGTATCCCCGCACAACTTCCGCTAAAGAACAAAGACCACAATCTAAGCGGTAATTACTCCGGGTACAGGGAATGTCACATAGAGCCAGACTGGTTACTTATATACAAACAGACGGATGACGAGTTAAGATTAGACCGAACCGGCACCCACACTGACCTGTTTGGAATGTAAACACAGCACAGCCACCACCATTCAGAAGCACTCTAGCAAGGCTCTATTTGCCCCATACAGGGCTTGTACTGCCTTGAATGATAGGAAACCGCCCCACGCCGTTACAATCCAAAATAGGGGCTTGTGGCGTGTTGCTGTTGGTATTCTGAAAAGCGGAAAAGCCGCCCTTGTCATTTTGCCGATTTCAAATCGGGGAATTACCGCCGGGGGCTATCCAGTAATTTCAGGGTGGGGTCTAATCAGATCCCCCTTTGCTCCTCCCAAAAGAGGAAAGCTATATTCCCCCGGAAAATCGGGGCTATGTCCGTCCAGGCTCAAATCTGCTCCAGGAAAATTCCGGGTACTGGCCGGGCGGTTCTGTGTTTTGGTAACGTCTGATAAAAAGCAAGACGGCAGCAGGACAGCACACTTTTACGCTTTCCCCATTTGTGGGGATGCTTTTATGTCCTGCTGCCAGTCTGCATACTTTCCCGGTATCTGCATATAATATCTACGTAAAATACGTATATTTTTTATGTTTTTCTCTTGACAATACGTAAAATACGTGTTATTATATAATTGTAAGGAGGAAACATACATGAGATTCAGAGAAGCCGACCGGATGCTAAAGGATGATGGATGGTACGTGTCAGATATAAGCGGCTCACATTACCAATACAAACACCCAACAAAGCCCGGAAAAGTAAGCGTTCCGAATCATCCCGGCGACATCCCGAAAAGTATTGTTAAATCCATACTCAAGCAGGCGGGGCTGTAGCAAGCCCCTGCCCCTTGCAAATTATATAGATTACACGGAAAGGAGCAATGATTTATGAATTATGTGTACCCGGCTGTTTTCTATGAGGAAGAGGGCAAAATATCAGTCATTTTCCCCGATTTGGGAAACCTCGCAACTTTTGGGGATAATGTGGCGGACGCTATGCGCATGGCTCAAGATGCCTGCGGCCTGCATCTGTTTACTGCTCTGCGTGACGGCGATCCCCTACCGGCTCCCAGTTCATTAGGCGAAATCAATCCTGCTGCCATCCTGAAAGATTTTGAAATGGAATCCGCTGTGGAAAGTGCTTTCGTCAATATGGTACTGGTGGATATGACCGAATACGCAAGGCAGCACAGCGACAAGGCAGTAAAAAAGACTTTAAGCATCCCCATGTGGCTGAATACTCTTTGTGAGGAAAAAAGCATCAACTTTTCAAAAGTGTTGCAGGATGCCCTACTGACAAAAGTACAATCACTATAAATGGCAGCAGTCCCAAACAGAATATGCTTTACCTGACAAGAACACCGCCCCGACACTCGCCAAAGTACAAAGGGCGGTTTTCTCTGTCTATTCACGTTTTAAAAGCCTATTTTGCCCTTTTATCCTCTTACCCTTATATTTCTACCCTTGCGCCATTTCAAGCCGAATTTGCCCCTTTTCAAGCCCTACTACAAAGCATTTAAAACTATTTCCGCTTGAACCTCTCCGCTATCTCTCTCCGCTGTTCCTCTGAAAGCTGTTTTGTAGGGTTTATCTTTATCCATGCGACCGGGATATGTGCGCACAAGCTGCCGTCCTGATTCTCCGCTACTATCTCGCATTCCTCCGGGCGTTCTGCTGCCAGTTTCTTAATGCGGCTCTTATACCGCCCCTGGCAGAAAGTGACCGCCGCCCTCTCGCTGTCCTTTACGAACTCAATCACATTCTCCACATTTCCAGTGATTTCCAGCAGCAGGATTTCCCCCACCGTCAGGCCGACTGCATCCGCTATCCGTTCCGCTGCGTCCTCGGATGCAAAGCCATCTTTTACAATCCACTGGAAAGACTTCTGATAAAGCCCCGTCCTGCTGCATACCGTTTCTTCTGTCAGGCTCTTTTCCTCCATGACTTCCACAATTCTTTTACCGTTCAATCTCATACTGTGTCTATCCTTTCCCGGCATAGTGCCGTTACAATAACCGTTCTCTTTTTTGTGTACTGTTTTGTACGCTTTACACCGTAAAACTCTATATGGCAGCAGGCGCATAATCCCCGGAAATACTAAGTTTTGCAGAGAGCGGCAGGACTATAAAGCATATTCTTTAGGGATATTTAGGGGTAAATGTTCAGGTTTTGTCAGGTTCTATGTACCGGGAAATAACACGTTTTCACAAGTTCCACACCCCAGGAAATATTAGGTTTTGTTAGGTTCTGCCTGCTGCCTTTTGGGGCTGTCATATCTGACAATATACAATCCTGCTGCCGGATGCGCTCTTTTAGGGTGTGAGAAATGTTACCATGCCGCCCCTTTTAGGGTGTCGGAAATGTCAGTATTGCTTTTTTATGGCTGCCGGAACTGCCGATTGTGCGCCGCCCTTTTAAGGTGTGCTTCTCGCGCACACGCTTTTAGGGGCTATAAAATCTCTAAACGCCTTTTATGGACTCCGAAATCTCCGAATACTCTTTAGGGGCTGCGGAATCTGCAATATCTTTTAAGGACTAAGAAAATGAAAGATACTGCTGTAGCTTGCCCCGGTGTCCTGCCGATCTGCTCCGCCACTCGCCCTATATGGAGAATGGGCATTATCAATAATTAGCAATTTCCAGTAAAATCTAGTATAAGCCCCGGATATTAGTATTTTTTAGTAATCTGCTTTTAGGGTGTCCAGAATGTCTTGATACTCCCCCGCGCGTATCGTGTGCATAAACTCACTTTTTCCCGGAAATCAAGGTTTTCTGTCGCGCGCGTTATAGTGTCATTAAATTACATTTTCGCGGGCGCGTTATCGTGTAACAAAATTCTTTTTTTATGCGCACTTTCTCGAATTTTCCGCATTTTCTCCCGCGCGTGTATCGCGTTTATAAATTCCCCTATATCTCCGAAAATGCCACTATTTGCAACTATCCACCATGCGCATATATAGTGTTTACAAATTCCCCATACCTGGACAGCTTCAACATTTTTTATCAATCCATTTTCCCAACTATCCGGGAAAACCGTTACAAAAACCTATACTCCCCAGTCACTTTTCAGGCGGTTCAGCATTCCAGACTTGCAAGCGACTCTTCCGCATCTTTAGTTGTAATTTTTGTTGCGATTCTTATTGCTCCGTCATACTGCGCCATATATTTACCTCTAAATAAAAAAGCGCCAGTAAATACGCCTTACACGTACTTACCGGCACCACTTAGCCGTTACCCATGCCTATTCATGAGCCTTCTATCTTCTTTTTTATCTTTTTCCTTACTTCCAGTACAATGATATCGCCGTCCTTATTTTTCTTCACCTCGGCATTGTTGCCCCTGCAGATGATTTCCCTGACGGCTTTTCCTATTTCCGTTTCAACCATGTCTGTCATTTGTTCCTCCGGGGCCTCTGGTGGTCTTGTGGCTGGTACTTTGCCATCCGGGTCTTGCTTAACAGTTCCCTTGTTTCAGCTTTACGGTTGAACAGCTTTTCCATTGGCGGGGTAATCTGCTCAAAGAAATCAATAATGCAGTCTGCATCAGGAAGGAAGTCCGATATTTCATTATAAATGCTGCGGAAATATTTTTTTACTGTATCTTCTCCAAAAATACTGTCAATGACTCTGACAGCTTCTTCCGAGAATCCCACGTTTTCCCTCGATATTGCAATGACCTTCTCCATTCTTGAATTAAAATCGTTTTTTCCCTTATATTGTTTTTCAATCTCTCTAATCTTATCAGGGAGTCCGCCTGCCAAATCTGAAATATGCTTAAGACCCGAAACAAATTTGTCAAACAGCGCAGGGTCGTCTGCAGAAAGTGTTATGTATTCTCCCTCATTGTTTAATTCGATTTTTAAAAGTTCCGTGTTGCTTTTTTCAATTCGCTCATTCTCCATGTCTATTGCTCCTTTGCTTATTATTAAAAAATTCTCTGTTTATATCTGTCTGTCTATATAAAACTATTACATATTCCCTATCCCTTTCTATTCCTCTAAAGCGTCCTTTATTTTTATTGCTTTTTTTGACCAGTACCTTGCCTGATATGCTCTGACTTTATCAGGATTTTTTGCCCGCCATTCACGCTGTTGTTTATTAATCTTCTCTTTATTTTCCTGTCGGTATTTTCTTTTATAAATTTTTCTAATTCTTTTTGCCTCTGGCGTCATTTTTTCCATTCATGAACCTCCTTTTCTTTTTCTTTCTTTCATTATCCTATATTTCCTATAACAATTTGTACCAATTTTAACCTCCATTTTTACACACAAAAATAGCGGGATTTCTTTCAAAGATTTCCCCGCTATTCTGCCTGATATCTATACATTTTTCTATACTTCTTATAATACTTACAATCTCTCCTAAACTAATAAAGGATTTTAAAAATATAAAAATGGGGTATTTATTGGGGTGAATTTCTTTGCAAAGCACCTGTAAGCCGCATGTTCAAAGGATTCTTCCCCTATTGTCATTGGACTTTTAGTCCAAAACCCTGCTCATTCACTCTTCCCAGCGCACGGTTTCTCCCTTTTCCACCTCTTTCGAAGCAGATAAAATAATTCTGCTTTCCTTATCCACCGCCCCTTCCCCTATCGCCGCCCAGTTATCATTTTTATCTATTACCCTTACATTTATTTCGTCCACGTAGTATTCCTGTCCCAGAATTCCTTCCCGCTCTTTCAGCAGATAAACATAATTTCTGTCATTTTCCGAATGCACCGCGTCAGCCGGAAGGCAGAGGCTGTGTTTTTCTCCGTTTTCAGACCGTGAAACCACCCCAGACATGCCCGGTACTCCGGTTCCTTCAGGAAGGGTGATAAGAGCCTCATATTTTTCGGGATTGCCCTCGCTCTCGGCCAGATAGTCTATCTTTGCCTCCAGCTCCCTGCTTTTTCCTTCCAGTCTTATCAGAACCTGTTCTCCTAAACCGATATACTTTCTCTGCTCTTTATCAAGTACGATTTTTAACCGGCAGGGAATACTTTCGTCGGATAAAAGTAAAACCGCCGTATCCGGAATCCTTTCGCCTGCTCCGACTGCCACCTTAGTGACAACACCGCCAAAGGGCGCTCTCACTACTCCCTGATTATCTAAAACCTTTTGATATTCCTGCAAACTTTCAGCAAGCAACGTCTGTTCCAGTCTGGCAGTTTCAAGCTCTGTGGTAACCTCATCCGGCAGAAGAATATCCTCCACCCGCCGCTGCGCCTGCTTTACAGCCTCGTCCCGCGCGGCTTTGGCATCCGCTTCTCCATATGCGGCGCTTTGAAGCGCATCTTCCAATTCTTCATCTCCCCCGTTTTCCTCCAAATCATTTTCCGCCTGAACATAGCCTTCCAGCGCCCGCCCCACCTGGGTATCCTGCAAACGCGACGTGGTATCGTAATCCTCCCTTGCCCGGGCGAGCTCCAGCTCTCTCTTTTGTTCTTCAATCGCCTGATTTTCCAGAATTGCGCTGATTTGCAAAGACAATTTGGATATTTCGTTTTGCTTTTCTTCCATCAGTTTCTCTATATCCGCCAAATCTACCTGAAACAGCGCGTCTCCTTCCTCAACCCTCTCTCCCACCTGAACCAGAACCGAATCAATCCTCAGCCCCGGCAGAGCGGCAACCGTCTTTTCTCCCCCTGCCTCCACAATCCCTTCCGCCTGCACCTTATGCTCTATGTATTTCGCTTCCGGCTCGCAGGTGCTTACCACAGGAAGCCTGTAAGCGTACACACTTTTGGAAATCAAAGTGCAGATAACCATAAATCCCAAAAAAACCGCAAATCCGGCGATAACCTTTTTCATTCCGCCATTCCTCTTCTTTCATAGATTCTTATGCCTTTAACCCGGAATAAATAATCCCCTGTTCCAGATAATCCTGCCCTGCTATAAACACAAATACTGCCGGAATCAGCGTAATTACGCTGGCGCAAAATGCATATCCGGCCAGGCTCCAGGTGATTTCCGGCAGATATAAGGATAAGGGCCAGAGAGCTTTTTCCTCCAAAAATGCCATAGGCTGCTCCATCATATTCCAATATTCCAAAAAGCCCAGCACCATAGCCGAGAGCAGGCCGCTTTTCCCAAGGGGAAGCCCCAGCCTTACAAATATGGTAAACTCCCCCGCGCCGTCCATCCTTGCCGCCTCCAGCATCTGGGGCGGTATTCCCCGAAATCCCCCGTAGGATAAAAATACCGGAAAGGTGGAAAACACCGCAGGCAGAATAATCGCCTGATGGGTATTTAAAAGCGACAGCCGGCTCAAAACAAGATAGCCTGACAGCATCGTTACCTGAAAGGGCAGAAGCATCAGCACCACATATAATGTAAAAATAAAGCCGCTTCCTTTTGCCGGATACACCGCAAATCCCCAGGCTGCCGGAACTGCCACAAGAAGCTGTCCCAATAAAATGCAGGCGGTAAGCTTCATGGAATTCCAGAACAGGACAAAAAACTGAGGCGTTTCAAACAACAGCTTTTTATAATTTGCAAAGGAAGGATAATCAGGCATCAGCTTCCAGCGGATAAATTCCGTTCCTTCCGTAAACACTGTGCCTATGTATTTTCCCATTTCCAGCCTGTCCATTAAAGAACCGGACAGCAAAAGAAGGAGGGGGCCTGTTACCAGCGCAGCCGGAAAAAGAAGCAGTAAAGCCGCCCCGCCCTTTTGAAGCCCCTTTCCAATTAACCGAAGAAATATCATTGCCTTATCTTTGTCCGCCCTCATGCTATGCCTCCTGCTTATCCCACAATCTCTGCAAAAGCAAATTCACCGCCATTAAAATGCCGCCTGTGCACACCGCTGCCGCCGCCATCTTATCCAGCTCCAGATTTACAAACCAATTGTTAAAAAGATGCTGCAAAAGATAAATACTTTCATCCGGATAAGCGCCTGCGGTCAAATAGGCCTCCCGGTAAATTTTAAAGGAATTGAGAAAGGATAAAACAACTATGGTGTAAAGGCTTCCCCTTAAACTGGGCAGAATAATATACCGCAAACGCTGCCACTTTCCCGCGCCGTCCACCCTTGCCGCCTCCGAAAGCTCTGCAGGGATTCCGCCAATTCCTGCCAGCCACAAAATTACCGTATAGCCTGTGTTTTTCCAGAGATAGCTTCCGACTAAAACCCAGAAGGCGGCATTTGAGCCGAGATAGTCCTTATGTATCTCCCCCCACAAGCCTGTCGTTTCCCCCAGACGGGAAAGAAATAAATTTAAAAAACCCTGCCTGTAAAACGCCAGCTTCCATACCAGAACAACTGTAGCCGTAGGCATGGCAAGGGGAAAAAGGAATATGGATTTCATCCACTTTCTGCCCTTGAGCCCATTCAGCAGAAGGGCAATGGAAAATCCTGTAAAAACCAGGAGCGGAATACCGATACACGTAAACCTTAACGTGTTCTTTACCGCCAGTACAAATGCCTGATTATGAAAAATCGTCCCGTAGTTTTTCAGGCCGTTCCACTGTCCTGTCACCGCTGTGGTAAAGGACCGCTTCACCACATCCGCAAAGGGAAGCAGCACAAAGAGCAGGATTCCCGTAAGCCCCGGAAATACAAACAGGCCAAAAAACCTTCTTTTCTTTTTTGCCACGAGTCCATCTCCCTTCACTTTTTACTCAGACATATAAATGGCAAGCTGATTCCTAATCTCCTTAAGCGTCTCCTCAAGGCTCTGGTTTCCCCGGATATATTTTTCTCCTTCTTCAAATATTGCCTGCTCAAACACAATATCTGCCATATAAGGCGTATCCGCCGACTCCATCCGGTTTTTCAATGCCTTCAGTTCTTCTTCCTCAGGATAATATACGTCCAAAGATACCTCTACTCCGTCCTCATCAATCATTGCCATAGAGCCATACTCATTATTTTCCCCAAGCTCCTCCTTATCCACCGTAAGCAATTCATCAAAGGCCGCCTTATTTATTCCAAATCCCCCTAATGACATCTGAACCTCTTTGCCCATAAATTCCTTCAAAAAATCCTCCGCCAGCTCTTTCTTTTCCGACGCCGCATTGATTCCCAGAATGGTATCCGGTGCAAAAACATTGCTGCATTGTCCTGCCATAGGCGCCAGAATCGTATCTTCAAACCCTTCTGTCTTTGCCGCGGAAGTAATATCATAATAGCCATAAGGGTAAGTAGTCATTCCCGCCATAAACCGGGCGTACTCTCCCACATAATCCAAAGTGTTTAACCCGTAAAATCCAAGAGTATACTCCCAGTTTTCTCCAATCTCCTCCGCGTACCAGTCGCTGGTTGACTCAAACCTGTCCACCCACTTTTGACCGATTCCATCCATTTGCGCATCATAAATTCTTTTCATCTGCGTCAGAAATTCTGCTACGGCATCTTCGTCGATTTCCCCGTTTTCCTTTTTCCATGCAGGCTCGCTGGAAATCGAAAAAATCTTCATAAGCGCTTTCTCCGAACATATGCCCAAAATATCCTTCTCCGGATAATCCTCACGCATTTTTTCCACTTCATCCGCCACATCCGACAGATTCTTCATTCCGGAAACATAACCCGCTCTTCCCAGCATGACGGGAAATCCTGCCTGCATCGGAACCATATAGACGCTTCCCTCATGGGCAAACGCCCTGACCAGATTTTCAAAGAATTCCTCTTCTTTAAAGACGCCTTCCAGAAACTCATTTAAGCCGAGCAGCAGCCCCTTTTCTATGTAAGAATCCACAGGCAGTCCGTCCATCAAAAGGACATCCGGCCCCTCTCCGGCCACAATCCGGGTATTTAATTTCTTTAATGCATCCTCTCTTGTCACCCCGTTATCTTCCCCTCTGCCAACCTCATATTCCACACGCACATTCGGGTTTGCTATCTGATAGATCGAAATTGCTGTCCGTATCCCATAACTGTCCTCAAGGCTGTACACCTTAAGACATTCCTCCGGCATAGACGGCATATCGGGATTATAAGTAAATCTCACGACCTTTCCGCTGTTAAAAACAGCCAGAAATACTCCGTTTTCCAACATCACCATACCCTTTATCCCATACTTAGGGCTTCCTAAGCGGGACAGGCTTCCGTCAATTAACTGCTCCATCTCCTCCTGCCCTGCCGCATGACGGTACAGTCCCTTGTCGCCTGCCAGATACAGCTCCTCCTCTCCAAAAAAGTAGAAGATATCATACCAGCTTCCGCCGTTAAACTGCCTGTCGCTCCCATTGTTCTTTACAAAGTCCGAAAGCACGCCGTCCTCCACATACTCCTCTTTTTCCATATCATAAAGAAGCGGCGCCTCAAAGTCGTATCCGTCTATCAGCATAATATTATCCCGGAACTGTATCAGCATTGGCCTGCCTTCCATCCTGAGAAATTCCTCGCTGCTGCCGTCCTCTTTTACCTCATAAATAATATCTCCAAAGGTAGTTATAAAAGCTCTCCCTTCCCCGGTCAGCCAGATTCTGTTGGCATACATCTCATCCTCTGTCAGAGAAAGGGAAACCGGAACTACCGTGCCGTCCGCCCTGACCAATGCGCATTCCGGCGACAGGTCAAACACAGAATCTGACTCTTCTGAGTTTTCATCTTCATAATCATCATAAATAATGCCCAAAGTACCCTCTTCTGCCACTCCTATATCCATAATATAAGTGTCTGCCAGCTTTTCCTCCAGATACTTTGTATTTTCGCTTTCCCACGAAGCTCCGTTGTCATTTGACACCCATATTCCTGAAGACGCATCGGTAATCACAAGCCTTCCGTCGGAAAATCTTTTCATTTCCCTGACATTCGCCAGATTATCTGACAGGTCAGTTTCTTCCTCCTCATAACGCCCCATAGCGATATCTGAATCACCGCTTCCCTGTTCATTCTTTTTTTCATTCTCCGCAGAAGGAAGATTCCCTCCGTTTGAATTCCCACAACCTGGGGTAAACAAAATTACTGCTGCCAAAGCCATACTGATTAATCTTTTCACTATTTTCCGTGCCATTTTTCCTCCTGTTTGCCTGCTTTGTGCAATCCCGACTGCACTTCGCAATCCATTTTCATGTCAAAAAATACGACTACTGTGATAGTCTTTTAATCAGACTATCACAGTAGTCGTATTCTGTCAATCCGTTTTTTACAAAAGAAATTACCAATAAGTGCGGGCATAAGCCCTGGAATCCTTTTCGGAGAGCTGCACCAGTCCAATGAGCGTCCCATCGTCGTTATATTTTGTAATCACGCCCGTATTGCCGTTTGCCGCACCTGCAGCTTTTGCAAACACTCTTCCTGAAAATCCGTCTCCATTCTGTTTTTGATTATCCGCTAAAAAGTAAACAGGCTCTCCATTAAAATAAAGCTGATAGTCATCGCCTTTTACCTCTCCGCTTAACCCATACATCTCAAATTCACTTATCAATCCATCTATCGTTTCTTCCATGTCTTCATCCAGCGCTGTCCCCTCATAAACTGTGTCCTCCACAACTTCTGCCGACACTGCTTCCTGCACTTGCACTACAGCATCAGATAATTCCACTGCAGAGTCTGTTGTCACATAAACTGCCCTCTCTGACTGCAGCACATTATTTGAATATACCCGTGTTTTCAAAACGGAGGATTGCTCTGCCGCCTCCGCAGCTGTTTCTTTCCAGGTAACGCTTACCCATTCAGGCGTATCTGACACGACATATGTCCCGGCTAAGGATGACTCTGCCCCATCCCGGGTATCAGAAACCGTATTGGTAACAAACACCGTGAATGCACTTGTCAGCGCAATGACAGTTGCCAATATGCCGATAAAGGTCGTCTTTTTCATTGTCATCACCGCAACAATTCTTTCTTTTACCGCATTTTTCCCGAATCCCAGGCCTGTCTGAAACCCCATATTCCTGCATTGGGCCAGTGATAACAGCGTAAGCGCATATTCCTGCCTGCAGCCGCCGTTTCTCTGCACCACCGTCTCATCACACAAAAGCTCCATATCCCGGTTAAACAAAACATACATCACCCACACAAGAGGATTAAACCAGTGAATACAAAGCGCCAGATGCGCTGCCAGCTTTTTCAAATTGTCATGATTTTTAATATGTATCAGTTCATGCTGCAGACAGAAGCTCACCTCTTTTCCCTCTTTTAAATACTGTCCTTTGGGAAAAACCACTGCAGGACGAAGCAGACCATAAGTTACAGGGGTTGCAGTCCGGTCAGAAATCTGAAACCTTACTTTATCTAAAACTTTTACGTCTTTTTCCCTTATCCCCTCCATTGCAAGCAATTTTTCCCTCTCCTGCTTTGGCATGGGCAGCCCCTCCCGAAACAGACGGCTGTCTCTGGTATAAACAAAAAGAGAACCCGCCAGCAAAATAACGGTTACAGCCAGATAAACCGCTGCTGCCGCCTTCTGCAAATCAACTTCTGATTTCTCTTTCTCCACAATATATAAAGAGGCCAAACCTCCCCGAGCAATCGCTTCTTCCCCTGTCGTAGCTGAAATATCATACGTTTCCGTTTTAGCCTCCCCGGATGTTTCGCTCACGATAAGGCTTCTTAATTCTGCCAGAGGCTCAGGCAGCGGCAACGGAATGGAAAAGGGCATCAATAAGCGCAAAATTGCAATTTCCCAGAGCAGTATCATCACTTTCTTGGGCAGCCGGTGTATAAATAAAGAGCGAAACAAAACAATGCCCAAAATCAAAACGCCTGCCGCAACGCTCATCTGTATCAAATTCATTCCAGTCTCCTTTCCTGGCTTAAATCATCAATCATTCTCTTTAATGAATCAACCTCCTGATTTGACAGCTTCTTTCCATCTAAAAAAGCTGCAAAAAACTTCTCCTTAGAACCGTCGAACATTTTATCAATCAATTCCTCTGTTTCATAGTCCTGTACCTCCTGCCTGGAAATTAAAGGCCTGCAGATAAAACCCGGTTCCTCTCTTTTGACCGCGCCCTTGTCCACACATTTTTTAATCACCGTATAGGTGGTATTTTTGTTCCACCCTGTCTCTTCCTTTAAAATCTTTACCACCTGCCCGGCAGAAATTCCGCCCTCCCGCCAGAGTACTTCCATTACCTTTCGTTCCGAATCAAATAATTTCATCTTAATCTCCATTCTGCAAAATCGCAAATCTCAAATTTGTGTCTGTCCTGCTCCGATTGTTCTCTTTATGTTAAAATGACTACTGAAATAGTCCCTCTGTCTATAGACTATCACAGCAGTCGTAATATGTCAATTCAAATTAATTTCCGTGACGCCGCCCTTTACAGCATTAGCGCCGCTATCAGCGGCATCGTCGCCACCGACAGAATCGTGGTCAGCGCAACCCCTTTGGAGGCAGTCTCGTAATCCCCGTCATACTGCTGGGCCAGCATTGCGTTCATACTCCCCACCGGCGTAGCCAGCATTACCATACATACCCCGAGAATTACCGGATTTTCCACAAACCGTGCAATAATAAAAAGACCGGCTATCGGCACGAGCAGAAGCTTAATCACAGAAAAAGCAAGCAGCTTTCCGTCCGTAAAAAGCCTTTTCACGTCCATCACCGCGAGGGATGCGCCGATAATCATCATACTTAAGGGCGCCGTCAGATTGCTCAAATGTGTTACTGCAGCCTGCAAAAAAGCGGGTACTTTCATATCAAGCAAATATATAATTATTGTTATTATACAGGAAATCATACCTGGATTTAACAATTCCTTCCATGCAAACGAGCTCTTTCCGCCTGCCGCTTTCTTATCTCCTCTGATGGACGACACGCCGTAGGTGTAAATCAGCACATTATAAATAATGATAAAGGGCGTTGCATAGAGGAGCGCTCCATTTCCATATAATGCGGTAATCACCGGAAATCCCATAAACCCTATATTGGAAAACACCGTCATAGCGCTGTAAGTCCCCCTGGCCCTCCTTTCAACCCGAAGTACCCTGGGCAGAACCACTCCCAGCAAAAGAAGCGCCGGATACATCACGCTCATGATTACGACTGTTGTGAGAAGCTCCTCTCCCCGGATTTTTTCTTCGCCCATACACGCAGTCAAAACCAGCGCCGGATTCGCCACATTCACCACAACAGACGACAGCTTTTTACTCACCTCGTCTGTAATCAGCGACTTTTTATAGCAAAGGAATCCAACTCCCATTAGCAGAAAAAGCACTATCATTTGTTCCAACAGCATTTCCGATTCTCCTTACCTTTGATATTTCCCGTAAACCATAATAGCCGCGTTGATTTTCCCTTTCCTGCTCAGCCCCTGACCGCCGGAATATTCAAATTTCCCATATCCTCTCACATTCACCACATCATCCTTTTTTAACTGATAACTGTTATTTTCACACTGCCTGCCGTTCACGAACACCTTTTTCTGCCGAAAGCAATCCAAAGCGTCTCCCCGGGACAGCCTGTACACCTTCGCCACCACCCCGTCCACACGCTCCGATGAAATCTGGATGGTTATCTCCTGCCTGTCCCTGTCTGTCAGTTCAGGCACAGCCTCCGCCCTGCTGCACAAAACCAGAGTGTGCTTCACCTTGCTTAAGTTTTCCATAATAAAATCCGCCATACTGTCCAGACAGAATATATAGCCCGCATTGTCCGCCAGAAAAATGTCCCCCAGCGTACTTCTCTCTATCCCCAGGTTCATAAGCGCTCCCAGAAAATCTCTGTGGGTCAGCGTATCTGCAAACTTTTCCGCCGCTGGCCTTGCCTGAATACATGTGATTGGAAATTCCTCCACATATCCAAACTCATCCTCGCTGCCAAAGCGGAGCATTACCCTCTCGCAAAGCCCGCTCCCTCCCCACACCGCGTGAGGAATGTAGGAAAGCTCCTTTTCCATCTCATAAAAACAGGCCATATCCGCAAGACTTAAAAATCCGGTGAATGTAAACTGATTATTCTGCCAGGACTTTTGAGCCAGCTCCCTGAAACGCTTTTTCATTAATTCTTCTGATTCCATTGGTTTTCCTTTCATGCCAAAAGAGGCATGCTGCATGAATTTTAAAATCCTCAAAGCAGCACCCCTCTTTGCATCACAAATATCACTTTCCGCAGCAGACGCCGACGCCCGATAACAAAGGCCCGTCTGCATGTCCAAAATCATTCTCAGATAAATTCTTTACTCAGCGATATAGGTAGGCGCATTTTTAGGGCTCTTTCCCTTGATAACCTTATGATAATAATTGTAGGTCATAGCCTCCCTGTCGCCAAAAAGCTCCGCCCCCTTTACCTCGCCTAAGAATACCGTATGGGTCGCCGTTTCCATCCTGTCAATCACATCGCAGACAATATAGCCGCAGGCATCGGAAACCACCGGAAGATAATCTCTCACCTGATATTCCACCTCGGAAAACTTGTCGTTATCTTTCCCTGACTTGAAGCCGAATGTTCCTATAATAGAAGGGGTTGAATCCTCCGCCATAATGGAAATCGCAAATTTCCCGGTTTCGTTGATGCACTTGTTTGTGTAATTGTCATGATTAATGCTGACCGCAATGGTAGCCGGCGTCGAGGTAATCTGCATGGCGCTGTTGGCCGTACACCCCGTAGGCCTGCCATTGTCCCATGTGCTTACCACATACACTCCGTAAGAAAGCTTATGAAAAACATTTTTATTCATAATTTATTGTCCGCCTTTCCGCTTTGTCGTAGTTTGCTCTTTTGTTGATTTTAGTTTACCCTTTCTTCCGGTTATTGGCAAGTGGTAATATCTTTGTTCAAACCCTCCCATACTATTTCTTGACACAGTATTAAATTTGTAATATTGTATTTTTAGCAACAAAGATCCAATGGCATCCGCCATATGCCCATACGGACATGGCATCCGGCTTATTGCCTGCGGAAATAAGCGGAGAGCCATCAAGTCGGCCAGTAAAGCTACAATCGGGGCGGGGAAGGTAATATGGTAAATTTCGTTATTGGATTTGAAATTTTTGGCATTTGTCTGAATGTCATAGCTTTGATTCTTCTGCTTAACGGGGAGGGAGCCAAAGAACAGAAACTGCTGCTCATCATTATGTGCGGCTCGCTGGTACAAAATGTAGGTTACTTATTGGAACTGACTGCATCTACTTTGGAGGCAGCCATGACGGCGTTGACTGTGGAAAATGTGGGATCCGCTTTTTTGGCGCTGTGCTATTGCTGGTTTATTTATATCTACTGCTATATTACTCCGCCGAAAACGCTTTTAAGGATTCTCTTTGCAATCAGTTTTTTCACCCTTCCGTCGGTATTTTTTAACTGGCATGGCCTTTTCTATAAGGACGTCCAGTGGCTGGCGGACGCAAACGGTTTTTATCATGTCAGCATCACCTATGGACCGTTGTATGTGGTCTTTTTGTTCAGTCGCATTATCATTCCCTATATCCTTTGCATCTATGCGTTGCTGCGCGCTGTCCGCGAACGCTCGGACCGGCAGGTTAACCGGCAGTACCGGACGATTCTCGGAATCTCCACCCTGCCCGCTATTATGCTGATGGCCTATATCTTCAAGATTGTAAAGGTATTTGATTTAACGCCAGTGACGCTTGCCATTTCCATGTCCATGGTGGTAATTGTGGTCTGGAGCCGCCGTAATTATGATTTCCGTTATCTGGCGGCGGAAAAGGTTCTGGAAAATCTGGGAGACGGCGTAATTGCGCTGGATAACCACGACCGGCTTATCAATTACAACAGAGCGGCGGCGGAAATCTTTACTCATCTGCCCGACCACAAGCTGGGAGAAAACATCCGCGTGCTGGAGGACTTCCGCGAGGAAATGCTTAACGAAGACATTCCGCAGAGTTTTTCCATCAACGGACAGCATTATGAAAGCCACAGCAAGCATATTATAGACGAAAACGGCAAGATACAGGGCTGCGTTATCCTGATTCTGGATATGACCGACATAAAAGCCTATATTAATGAAATCAAGCGCGTCCGGCGGCAGGCGGAGAAAGCCAGTATCGCCAAAAGCGAATTTCTTGCCAATATGTCCCATGAGATACGGACTCCCATGAATGCCATCATAGGTCTGAACGATATTATTATGGAAGAATGCGGAGATACCGAAATTTATGCCCACGCCAAGGATGTACAGTCCGCAGCCAAAAATCTGCTGGCAATCATCAATGATATTCTGGATTTGTCCAAGGTGGAAGCCGGCAAAATGGAACTGATATCCGTGGATTACTATGTAAAGGTTATGGCGGAAGAAATCCTGGGGATGATGGATATGGCCGCTTCCCAGAAAGGGCTTATCCTGAAATATGAATGCGACCAGACGATTCCCTGCCGTTACCGCGGTGACGATGTAAAAATCAGGCAGATTCTGGCAAATATTCTAAGCAATGCCGTGAAATTTACCGAAAAAGGATATGTGCGCGCGTATATTACCGGAAAACCCGGAAAAGACGAAAATGAAGAACTGCTGATTTTCCATGTGGAGGATACTGGCTGCGGCATTAAGCAGGAGGACCTTGACAATATCTTTGATGATTTCCGGCAGGTGGATTCCAAGCGGAACCGCAGAGTGGAGGGTACCGGACTGGGGCTTGCCATTGTGAAGCATCTGGTGGAAATAATGAAAGGCACTATTGATGTGGAAAGCACTTACGGCAAGGGAACCATGGTTACCATCACGCTTCCGCAGGAAATCGTAGACCGGCGTCCCGTTTCGGAAATGCCGGAGCTTCCGCAGACATCACAGAAGGTTACCGATATGTTTACCGCTCCCGGCGTGAAAGTTCTCATTGTAGATGACAATGTGATTAACCGCAAGGTAGCCCGGGGATTTCTGAAGCATTATGCTTTTGACTTAACCGAAGCGGAAAGCGGGCCGGAGGCTATAGAGCTGGTGTCCGCCAACCGATATGATATCATCTTTATGGACCATATGATGCCCGACATGGACGGCATCGAAGCTGCGGCGATTATCCGCAGGGACTGCGGCGAAAACGGCGCCGCTCCCGTTATGGTTGCATTGACCGCCAATGCCATGGAAGGTATGCGGGAGCATTTTCTTGAATGCGGTTTTCAGGATTTCATCGCCAAGCCCCTTGACAGGAAGGATTTAAACCAGCTTCTGCTGCGTTGGATACCGGAAAAGTACAGACAGACCGAGGAACCCGCAGCGGAGTCCAGGCCGCTGACCCCGACGTCTTTCCAGATTAGCGGAGTGGATATGAATGCCGCAATGCAGTATTATTCCGGCGACGAAGACGGCTTTGTTGACCTTCTGGAACTTTACTGTCTGGACGGCAAGCGCAAGATAACGCTTCTGAACGAACTTGTGGATTCGGATATGCTGCGCTACCAGATAGAGGTACACGGACTTAAGAGCGCGTCCGCAAATATCGGAGCCATGGATATGTCTGCAATGGCGCGCGCGCATGAAAATGCCGCCGCACAGGGCGATAAGGAATTTATCTCCGAACAGTTTTCATCGCTGTTGGCGGAATATGAGAACCTTCTGGCAAATATCGAACAGTTTCTGGAACGGCGCCGGCAGGAAAACAACACAAAAGAAAAGCTTCCGGCCCTGCCGATACAGGAGTTTAAGGAGCAGACAGCCACAGCGTTGGAAGAGCTGAAACACTTCCGTTCCCAGGCGTGTGCCGAAAGGGTGGAGATGCTGCTGCTCCATGAAATGCCGCAAGAACCCGAAGAACGCCTTTTACAGATAAGGGAACAGCTGCGTTTATACGAAGACGACTATGCGGAAGAGTTATTGAGTCAGCTTTTAAGCATACTTGAAAAGGAGGACTAACGCAAATGATGCAAACAAAAGGCAGAAAAAAATGTATTTTAGCAGTGGATGATGCCGCTATTGTCCTGACTCGGATTGCGGATACCCTGCATAATGATTTCGATGTTTTTACTGTCAATTCAGGGGTACGGGCTTTGAAATTTCTGGAACAGATAAAGCCTGACCTTATTCTGCTGGATATCCAAATGGCGCATAAAAACGGCATTGAAACGCTGCGCGAAATACGTGCCATGAAAAACCGCGCGGACATACCGGTAATTATGCTTACCGGTGTGGAGGATAAGGACTTTGTTCTGGAAAGCATTAAACTGGGAGCCTGTGATTACATATTAAAGCCCTTTCACTCCAATGATTTGATTAAGAGAATCCTCCGGGTTTTTGAGCCGGAGTCACAGGACCAGGCAGCACTCGATAAAGAGAGGAGATTTTCAAAATGAATACCGCTATGGAAAAGGAGGCACTCGCACAGATACTGGACCAGGCTGTGCAGGACGTGACGGAGTGTACCGCCGGCGTACGCCTGCATCAGGGGGAACAGTCGCCGGGCGAAGACCTTTGTACGGTTCAGATTACCTTTGACAGAGGCTTCCACACCAGCCTTACCCTCTGTGCCGATAAGGGACTGCTGTACCGTATGGCATGCAATTCTTTCCATGAGGATTCGGTCAGTCCCGAAGACCTGGAGGAATTTACCAAAGAATATTTTAACGTACTTTGCGGAAGAATAGCCGGTTCTATGTTTCAGGCTACCAAAGTTCCGGCTCATTTTGGGCCGCCTGTATTTTACCACGGACGCTATGAGCCTGAAGGACGTGAAATCCAGTTTGTGCTCACTTATTCCAACGAGCACTTTGGCGGCGCGCAATTAATTCATCATGTGCCCTCTTCCGATAAGGATGGGGCTGTTTCAGGTGAAGCCTGAGAGAAGGAGCATATAATATGAGCAAACGAATTATGGTCGTAGACGATTCCCGGCTGGTACGGGTTCAATTGAATGACGTTCTGAATGGGACAGATTATGAAATAGCGGCATACTGCCGAAGCGGGGAGGATGCGATTGCCCAGTATGACGAGGTAAAACCCGATTTGGTTACGATGGATATCATCATGCAGGGAATGGACGGCTTAGATGCCTCTGAACATATTTTAAAAGAGCATCCGGATGCAAAAATCATCATGGTTTCATCTCTTGCGTATGACGATACCTTTGAGAGAGCCAAAGCCATTGGCGCCAGGGGCTTTGTAGATAAGCCTTTCCACAAAGAGCAACTGCTTAAGGTTTTTGAAGAGGCGCTTTCTGAATCATAAGCATAAAACGAGGAAAAACATGGATATAAAAGACGCCCTCAAAAGCATAATAAAACCCCACGAAGGGGACAGGCTTGCCCCTCTCTCTACTGTCTGGGGCGAACGGTTGGATAAAAACAGCGTACTTTCTGAATATCCCCGCCCGCAGCTAAAGAGGGAATCCTTTCTCTGCCTGAACGGCCTCTGGGATTATGCTTTCACAACGACCAAAACTCTTCCCGAAGCTTTTGACGGAAGAATTCTTGTGCCCTTTTCTCCGGAGTGCTCTCTTTCCGGCGTAAACAGACAGCTTCTTCCCTCAGAGTTTCTGTGGTATCGGACGTTCCTTCCCGATTTGGAGCTTACTTCCGGCAAGCGCGCCATTTTGCATTTTGGCGCGGCAGATTATCATGCCGGCGTATATATCAACAGGCGGCCGGTGACCTCCCATAAGGGCGGTTACCTGCCTTTTTCTGCGGATATCACTGACTTTTTAACGAATGGCCAAAACGAGCTTCTCATAAAGGTCAAAGACCCGTCCGACGAGGGATGCCAGCCCAGAGGAAAGCAGACCCTGCACAGAGGCGGTATCTTTTATACTGCCCAGAGCGGCATATGGCAGACGGTATGGCTTGAGTTTGTTCCCCAGATTTATTTTGAAAAGCTATGGTTCGAGACCGACTATGACGCAAGGGAAGTAACCGCTCATCTTACTGTCTGCGGGAAAGATAGCCATAAAGCGCCGGTTTCTTCCATGCCTCAAAATCAGGCGAAAGAGGAACTCCCCTGTCTTTCCCTGTCCGTTATCTGCAACGGCAGTGAAATACTTCAAAAATCTCTTTCCCTTTCCGTCTCCGCTTTCGGACAGAAAGAAGAAATGCTTTCCTTTACCATACCGGAAGAGCATTTCCATCCGTGGAGCCCCGAAGACCCTTTCCTGTATCAGGTACGGCTCTCGCTTGGCTCTGACGAGGTGCAAAGCTATTTTGCCCTGCGCCACTATTCTATCGAAAAACAGGCGGACGGCATTCCTCTGTTTTGTTTAAACCACAAACCCTGCTTTCTGATGGGCGTGCTGGACCAGGGCTACTGGCCAGACGGACTGTACACCTCGCCCTCTGACGAAGCGTTGATTTACGACATCACCGCCATGAAAGCACTGGGCTTTAATATGATGCGCAAACATATCAAGGTGGAAAGCGCCAGATGGTACTATCATTGCGACAGGCTTGGAATGATTGTCTGTCAGGACATGGTAAACGGTGGAAGCAAATACCGTATGCCGGTTATCAGCTACCTGCCCACTCTGTTTCCAAAGCTTTCCCTGAAAGACTCGCACTACGCCCTGTTTTCCAGAAAGGATGGGGCTGCGCGGAAGCAGTGGGAAAGAGAATGCGCAGAAACAATCGAACATTTGAAATTTTTCCCTTCGATTGCCGTCTGGGTGCCTTTTAACGAAGGCTGGGGTCAATTTGACGCCGCCCGCATAACGGATATCATACGGAAGAAAGACCCTTCCCGGCTGATAGACTCCGCCAGCGGATGGTATGACCAAAACTGTGGTGATTTTATCAGTGTACATAATTATTTCCGCCCCTTATCCGTTTCCGCCGGGAAATGGAAAGACCGCGCCTTTTTCCTGTCGGAATACGGCGGCTTTTCCTGCCATATCAGGAATCATTCCAGCGTGGAACGAGTATTCGGATATAAACGCTTTGACAGCCTTGCGGAGTTTTCCGCAGCTTACCGTGAATTGATAGAAAAATCCCTTCTTCCCCTTAAGGAGCAGGGGCTTTGCGGCGCCGTGTATACGCAGGTTTCCGACGTGGAGGAAGAAGTAAACGGCCTGCTTACCTATGACCGAAAAATCAACAAACTGTCCTGACTGCAATCGGGGCTGCCGCATTAAGACCGGAGTATGCAGGATGTGATATTACAGCATTTGCTTTTCTATATCCTGCGTCTCGTTTTCTTAATGCGCCAGCCCCGATAACGCATCGTAACAATATCTTTTTAGTCTCTGCCGCCATCCGGATAATCCTGAATCATTTCTTCCATCAGATTCATGTCAATCATAAGCTTCCCCTCGTAAAGGCCTACCGGAATCTGTCCGTTTATCCCGTAAATCGTCGGATAGCTTTCCTTCTCAAATTCATAGACAATCACCTTCTTCTGCTGAGGGTCTATCATCCAGTATTCCTTTACGCCGGCCTCCTCATACTTGTTCAGCTTCTTGAGGCAGTCCTTGCGCTTAGTGGAAGGGGAAAGCACCTCCGCCACAAACTCCGGCGCACCCATAATGCCCCACTTCATAATCTTCTTTTCGTCGCATAGTATCAGCACGTCCGGCTGAACCATCGTCCTATCATCACAGTCGAGACGGACGTCCACCGGGCTCATCATGGGAATGCAGCTCCCTTTATTCTCAAAAATGAAATTGGAAATCTGTCTGTAAATCTCACCGCCGATTCTCTGATGCACAAAGGTGGGCGCTGCCATATCATAGAACACACCGTCTATGAGTTCTACCCGCTTATCATCCGGCAACGCATAATAGTCCTTTACCGTGTACTCTCCCTGCATCTTATGCGTTCTGTAAGCGGCAGCCTCCTCCCCTACAGAGGGCAGCCCGTTTTCCCCCATGAAAAAACTCTCCAACGCCATCAGCGTGTCATAACGGGGCGAAGACGTTTCCCCGCCGAAAATCTTCTGCACCGTTCCCACAGGCACTCCGCTCATATGCGCAATCTGGGAATAAGAGTATCCCTTTTCTTTCTTTATTCTTTTCATCTCTTCTATTGTCATCGCCAGATACCCCCTTATCTGTCTTATGACTTTATTTTAACCGTTTTTCATCCGTTTGTCAACCAGATTTAACCGTTCATTATCCGTTTTGTTTCCATATTCTCACCACGTATTCCCCGTTTTATGTCCGTATTGCTCCGCCCCGGACTTTTGTTATTTATTTCCCGTGATTTATCCCGTAACGCCCATCATCTTATCCAGCCTGCGACGCACGGAAATATACGCGGGAATCAGAAACGCGTCCGCAAACAGCCAGGCCAGAGGGCTGGCCAGACAGACCCCTGTAAACCCGAAAACCGGAACCAGTAAAAGGGCCGCCAGAGTCCTTGCCACCATCTCAAACACACCGGCCATAATCGCCAGAACGCCAAATCCCATTCCCTGTATCATAAACCGGATGATGTTCACCAGCGCAAGCGGAATATAAAAAGCGCCGTTGATTATCAGAAACTGCCTTGCCATTTCCAGAAGCCGGGTTTCCCCGGTATCCACAAAAAGCGCCGCCAGATGAGTGCCGAAAAAATACAAAAGCACAAAAGCAAGGACAGAATATCCTATTCCCAGAATCGTACAGTCCTTCAGCCCTCTTCCCAGACGCTCCAGCTTTTTCGCCCCCACATTCTGTCCGCCGTAGGTTGCCATGGTGGTTCCCATTGCGTCAAAGGGGCAGCTCACAAACATGCTTACCTTGCCCGCCGCCGTCACCGCAGCCACCACGGCGGAGCCCAGCGTATTTACGGCAGTCTGGAGAATAACCGAGCCGATTGCCGTAATCGAGTACTGCAGCCCCATGGGAATCCCCATCCCGCAAAGGGTCCACATATGATGAGCATTGATTTTCCATTCTTCCTTTGTAATATGTAAAAGTTCAAATTTCTTTATCGTATAAATAAGACACAAAACGCCCGAAACAAGCTGGGATACCACGGTGGCAACCGCCGCTCCCGCAACTCCCATATCAAAAGTCAGAATGCAGAGGAAATCCAGCCCGATATTAAGCACTGAGGACAGCGTCAGAAAATACAGAGGAGTCCTGCTGTTTCCCATGGCCCGTATAATGCCGGACAGCATATTGTAAAGAAAGGTAGCAGGTATCCCCGCAAAAATAACCACAATATAGGCGTAGGATTCCGCAAAAATATCCTCCGGCGTTTTCATCCATATCAATATATTTTTGCATAAAAAAACAACCGTCACCGTAATAACAACAGAAAAAATTGCCGCAAGCCATGTGCTGTTGGCCGCAAACTGCCGCATTCCAGAATAATCCCCTGCCCCGAACTTGTGCGCTATGGGAATGGAAAAACCGCTGCACACGCCCATACAAAATCCTACAATCATAAAGTTGACAGAGCCTGTCGCCCCCACTCCCGCCAGAGCGTTAACGCCCAGAATCCGCCCCACAATCACCGTGTCCACCACGCTGTAGAACTGCTGGAACAGCGCGCCGCACAAAAGCGGAATGGAAAATCCCAGAATCAGCCTCATAGGGGAACCTACCGTCATATCCTTTGTTGCACTCTTTGACGCATTCTTTTTTTCTTCCCTGACCTTTACTTCCTCAGCCATCTCAATCCTCCCCGCAGACTTTTCCCGTCTGCATTGCACTAAAAATTTTTATAAAAACAGCCTGTGCGATTACGGTAAGTAAGAGTATAATCACACAGGCTGTAAATTACAATACTAATTTTTCAAAAATAAAATAAATTTTCAGGCGAACGGATTTTCTGACTTATAAAGCATTCCCTTCGGCTGATTAAAACTGATTTCTTCCATCGGAACACCGATATACTTAAACACTTCATAGAGCGCTTTTCCGTGATGGCCGAACGCCACCGCGCCGTGATGAGGATAATTCCCCTCAATCAGTACATGACGGTAGAATCTTCCCATCTCAGGGATTGCAAATACACCGATGCCGCCGAACGACTTTGTCGCCACGGGAAGAACCTCACCCTGGGCAATGTAGGCGCGCAGTTTATTGTCCGCCGTTGACTGAATCCGGTAGAAAGTGATATCGCCGGGAACAATGTCGCCTTCCAGCGTGCCGTTGGTAACCTCTGCCGGCAGGGACCTTGCCATAATCATCTGGTTTTTCATGCTGCAGAATGCCAGCTTCCTGGAACAGGTGTTGCCGCAGTGGAATCCCATAAAAGTATCCTTGTGCGTGTAATCAAATTTGCCTCTGATGGATTCCTCGTACATATCGGCGGGAACCGTGTTGTTGATGTCAAGCAGCGTAACCACATCGTCGCTCACAGCCGTACCGATAAACTCGCTTAAGCAGCCGTAAATATCCACCTCGCAGGAAACGGGGATTCCCATTCCGGCCAGACGGCTGTTCACGTAACAGGGGACAAAGCCAAACTGCGTCTGGAACGCGGGCCAGCATTTTCCGGCAATGGCAACATACTCCCGATATCCCTTATGCGCCTCCACCCAGTCAAGAAGCGTCAGCTCATACTGCGCCAGCTTGCTTAAAATTTCAGGCTTCTGGTTGCCCTCGCCAAGCTCCTCTTCCATTTCCTTTACCTTGGCCGGAATTCTCTCGTCGCCCTCATGCTTATTGAATGCCTCAAACAAGTCCAGCTCGGAATTTTCTTCAATTTCCACTCCCAGATTGTAAAGCTGCTTTATAGGCGCGTTGCAGGCAAGGAAATTAAGGGGTCTGGGGCCGAAGCTGATAATCTTAAGACTCTTAAGTCCCACGATTGCCCTTGCGACGGGCACAAATTCATTAATCATATCCGCGCATTCTTCCGCGGTGCCTACGGGGTACTCGGGAATATAGGCTCTCACATTGCGGAGCTTTAAGTTATAGCTTGCGTTCAGCATACCGCAGTAAGCGTCGCCTCTTCCGCCTACCAAATCATTCTGGCTTTCCTCGGAAGCCGCAACAAACATGGATGGTCCGTCAAAATGCTTTGCCAGAAGGGTTTCGGAAATTTCGGGGCCAAAGTTTCCAAGGTATACGCAAAGAGCGTTACATCCTGCCTTTTTGATATCCTCAAGAGCCTGAACCATGTGGATTTCGCTTTCCACAATGCAGACCGGACATTCATAAATGTCTGCTGCGTCATATTTGGCTTTATATGCCTCTACCAGGGATTTTCTTCTGTTAACGGACAGAGACTCCGGGAAACAGTCGCGGCTCACCGCTACGATTCCGATTTTCACTTTGGGTAAATTGTTCATTTTCATTATCCTCCTATTTAAAGTTCCGCTTCGGCTCATCTGGTACACCTGGTCTAAATCAATTTCCGGTCACCCTGTGCCCGTAAATCGATTTGTGTACCCCCTGAGCCTTCGCTGTTTTTAGTTTTCCTTACTCGTTCACACAAAGATTTTTTCCGGTAAGTCCCATGGGGCTTCCCTCCGGCAGTCCTCCCTCCGGATGCCCTAACAGCCATTTGTTCTTAGCTGTCAGATGCCCGTCCTCGCCGCCTGCATGCTTCTTATCCAAAGGCAGATTGGTTCCCTTTGGCAGCACAATCGTCACCTTGAAGCCGGCACCGCCCACTCCGCAGGGGGCATAGTGAAGGGTTGTGGCATAAATTTCCACTGCCGTTCCCTTTGGCAGAAGAAATGCTTCCGCCAGAGCGGTATCATAGGTGAAATCATCCGTGATATCCTGCTGGCTTCCCAGAATTAAAATGGCGTCTGTTGCGGCCACGTTAATTTCGGAATTTCTGTGGTATTCCAGCGCGTTCAACATGAAATTATGGCCGTTGCAGTAGCCGATTTGGATGGGCAGCTCCCCGTACGTCTTTTCGGTAAGCCCTTTCATCACCGGAAGCGCTTCTAAGGGCTCGAAGCCGGGTACATACTCCACTCCCGCCGGAAGGGGCGTTTGCTCCTCCATGACCTTTACAAGGCCGGAAAAATCGATACCCTGGACAACCTTTCCGTATTTTTTGAAACGCTCGTCCGTTACATCGTAAATCTTCATATCTTTTTCCTTTCTTTCTGTAAATATATCCGCAGACTCTCTTTACAGCATTGAAAGTCTGCCGTTTTTCAGTT
This sequence comes from bacterium 1xD8-48, assembly GCA_009917455.1. GTDB lineage: Bacteria > Bacillota > Clostridia > Lachnospirales > Lachnospiraceae > Suilimivivens. The sequence goes on from QZDS01000003.1 coordinate 102,591, forward strand.
CCGCAAAATATCAAACAAAGGCCTGCAGGCAGGGTAAATTTCCTTGAACTTCCGGTATCTTTCTTCGTATTTTGCAACAAGCTCCGGCTCCGGTTCCACGGTGTCAACAATTCTGACGATTTTTTCCGCAGCCGCCTCCACGCTTTCATATTCCCCGCAGGCTACCGCCGCCAGCATGGCTCCGCCAAGGGCCGGCCCTTCCTCGCTTTCAATCACGTCCACCTTTAAATTCAGTATATTCGCAATCATCCTTTTCCACAAGGGACTCTTTGCGCCGCCGCCGCAGATTTTGGTTCTCTCCAGATGAATGCCCAGGGACTTCGCCACCTCCAGAGAATCCCGGAGGGCAAAGGCAACGCCTTCAAGCACTGCCTGGGTCATATCCGCTCTGGTGGTGTCCATTGTCATACCGATAAAAGTTCCCCTTGCGTTGGGGTTATTGTGCGGGGAACGCTCGCCCATCAGATAAGGGAGAAAATACACGTGGTTTTCGCCCAGCTTCTGAATCTCCTTTTGCTCTCCGGCATAGTTTTCCGTCCCGATAATGTCCTCCATCCACCACTTATTACAGGAAGCCGCGCTTAACATACACCCCATCAGGTGGTAGTGTCCGTCTGCGTGCGCAAAAGCATGGAGGGCGTTGAATTTGTCCACGCCGAATTTTTTCGAGGAAATGAAAATCGTACCGCTGGTTCCCAGGGAAATATTGCACATTCCCTCGCCGACGGTTCCGGTTCCCACCGCCGCCGCCGCATTATCCCCGGCGCCCGCCGCTACCTTAACGGAGGGCGAAATGCCAAGCTGCTGCGCGATGTCCTCCTTCACCGTTCCCACACACTCGTAGCTTTCAAAAAGCTTCGGCAGCATTTCCACGCTGATTCCGCAGATATCGCACATTTCCCCGGACCACCTGCGGTTCTTCACATCCAGAAGCAACATCCCCGAAGCGTCCGACACATCCGTGCAGTGTACGCCGGTAAGCTTATAGGCAATGTAATCCTTAGGAAGCATGATTTTGGAAATCCTCGCAAAATTCTCCGGCTCTTTATTTTTTACCCATAAAATCTTGGGAGCGGTGAAGCCGGTAAAGGAAATATTTGCCGTGTATTCGGAGAGCTTTTCCTTCCCAATCACATTGTTCAGATAATCGCATTCCTCGAATGTTCTTCCGTCATTCCACAAAATAGCGGGACGTATCACATTATCATCCTTATCCAGAATCACAAGCCCGTGCATCTGCCCGCCAAAGCTGATTCCCTTAACCTCACTCTTATCCACATCGGCCGTCAGCTCCTTAATTCCCTCCATGGTCTGGGCAAACCAGTCCTCGGGATTCTGCTGCGACCATCCCGGATTCGGGTAAAAAATCGGGTACTCTCTGGAAACGATTTTCCGGATTTTCCCCTCTCCGTCCATCAGCAGCAGCTTTACCGCGCTGGTTCCCAGGTCAACACCTACATACAGCATAACACAACCTCCCTTTCCGCTTTTCAATTCTCTGCTACTCTTCCGTAAAATAACACAGATTTTCACCTGTGATTATTTCAAGCCTGGAATAAAACTTCTTTTTTTCATTGGAAATCCCGTAACACATTTCCTCGAATAAAAGCTTGATTCCCAGATACGCCTGCCTGCTCAAATCCTGATACACCACCGCGTCAATCACCGAATCCCGAATGTCCTTTTTGATTTCCTCAAATAAATCAAAGCCCACCAGTCTGATATCACACCTGCCGCAGCCCCGAAGCGCCCTCGCCATGAGGTCAAGACGGTAAGTCAAATCAAAAATACCGCGCAGCTTTGGCTCCTTCTGCACACAGGAAGTAACCGCCCTGAAAATCTCCTCATCCTCCACCAGCTCAAAGGCAGCGGGAAGCACCTGACAGTCCGGGAAGTCCTTTATTTTATCCAGAAAACCGTTCAGTCTGGCATGGATATCCTGATTGCTCCGGTATTCCGTGGTTACCGGCACAAAAATCTTTTTGGTTTCGGCGCCTTTGCCCGCCCCGGCTGCCCCTCCTGAAATCATCTTGCCAAGCAGCTCCGCCGCAAGCCGGCCGCTCCGGTAATAGTCCACGCCCACGTAATAATTTTCGCCACCTTTTTTGCTGTCCCTGCTCAGGAGAACCACCTGACATTCTTCCGCCGCAAGCCTTTGCAGAATCTTCTCCGTCACTTCCTTATCGTCGGAAGCCGCAAACAAAAAACTTCTCACTCCCTGCGCCAGCATGTTTTCCACTTCTTCAAGCTGCCGCCAGGGCTCCTCCAAGAAAGCCTCCGCAATTAAAACATGCAGGCCGTCGTCTCCAAATTCCCTGACCGCCTCGCCGATTCCCTTTCTCACCTCCGGAGAAAAGTAGTTGGCGCTCCGGGACTGAAATCCCACATATCCGATGGTATACTGTCTGTTCAACGCAAGATTTCTGGCGTTTTTATTCTGTACATAATGATACTTTTCCAGAGCCGCTATCACCGTGGCTTTTGTTTTCTCGCTGACATTTCCCTTGTTCTTTAAAACCTTGTAAATCGTTGTTCTGGAAATACCGATTTCCGCGGCAATTGCTTCCAGTGTCATCCGTGCTGCCGTCTCCATACAGGCACTCTCTTTCTCAAAGTTTACACGTGTTAACTTTATGATAACACTACCGGTTTCTATTGTCAATTTGGACTTATATACATGATTCCGCTCCTGTTTTTATGCAATATGTACAACTGACAGCTTTTAAGGGCAAAGCCCGTCCCGGCAGGGCCGCCAGCGAAAGCGCATCCGCCCTCCCGCTTATTTCCCATCCGGCAGGCCCGGGGCATATTTTATAAAAAAGTCCTCCGCCTTCTTTTCATCAAGAGAAAACCGCTTCTGCAGTTTCGCGACAATTCTTTCTTTGCCAAATCCCTCCTCCAGGTAATCCAGCACAAACGCCTCTATTCCGCGTTCCAGCCCTTCTTTTCGCAAGTCCTCTCCCCACTCTTCCATCGCCCTGCACATATCTACCCTTTCTCCTTCCTGCCGGTAATTCCTTTTTTGCTCTATGAAATCGAATTTGTTTATCATAATGCTGATAACATCAAAGGTGTCCTCGTCCATCTCCCGCATCCGCCGTTCATTTTCCTCGCAGTACTTCCGAAGCTCCTCCTTGCTTTCCCTCCGTTTCAGAAATCCTATAAGCTCTCTTATGCCCGTCTGAAAATTCTTTTCTTCCAGGTCTTTCGCCGTCACAAGATTTATGTGGTAATCCGAAATATACTGTTTGAAAATTTCGTTCTTCTTCCCAAAGTCTAACATATCGTGCAAATTTCTGCAACCGTCATATTCGTCCTCGCCGTGATAGAATACTATTGTAATCACAGGGCTCAATCTGTCTTCCTTCCGCATACCTGACAAAAATTCCGCTGCGCCGGCTGTCGTGCTGACCGCAGTTTTCGCAGCCGTGTTGCCGGCAATGTCTTCCCCGCTTATTTCCTTGCTTTTACCGGCCGCTGTGGCGCGATTTTCCATCTCTTTCTTTCTCTCACGCGCTTTACGGTAATCTTCCTTTATCTTTTTAAGCTGCTTTTTATATTCCAGAACATCATATTCCATACAGCGAAAGGGCATGGCATAGTGGACGATATCCTGATTTTCCACGCCTATCAGAATATAGCTTCCTTCCCTGCAGACCTTTTTCAGGATATCTCTGCTCCTTGCCGCTTTCGAATAGACAGTCTGGCCTTCCTCAATCTCCTTTGCCGATATCACCTGTCCTCCCCCATAAAGACTCCCGTTAATGAAATCGGCAAACCGTTCCGGCTTCTCCAGATAGTCGCAGATAATGTTATTCTTTTTTCCCATATCTTCTCCTGACTGCATAATTTAATCTTATTGGAAATACCGGCGAACCAGCCCGGCAGAAATGCCCTTTGAATATCCCTTTAAAGCTCAGGGATATGGTAGAATTTCCAATGTGTTTTCTGATAAAAACAGAATAACAGAATTTGAAGAAAAATCAAGAAAAAAAACGGTAAAAAATTATTATAAAAGTATAAACTGCTGCCGGCGCGCCGCCGGTATTAAAGTCCGGGCGAAAGAAACTCTTCCTGCCCGGACGCACTCCGGCCCCATCAAGGCCGCTTCAAAACGCAGTTAAAAATTTTAACGGTCTAACCCGTAATCCTTCTGTCCAGCTTCTTTGAAAGCCTTGTCCCAATCATCTGCAGGATTTGCACCAGGGCCACCAGAAGAATTACCGTCACAATCATAATATCTCCTTGCCATCTGTAATACCCGTAGCGGATGGCAATGTCTCCAAGACCGCCGCCTCCGACTACGCCGGCCATTGCCGAATAGCCGAGGATTGTGCCAAGGGAAATGGTAGCCCCCACTATCAGGGATGTCCTGGCCTCGGCCATAAGCACTTTCCAGATAATCGTCCACAAACTTGCCCCCATACTCTGGGCCGCCTCAATCACGCCGTGGTCCACTTCCAGCAGGGAAGACTCCACCATTCTCGCCACAAAGGGCGCCGCCGCAATGGCAAGAGGCACGATGGTCGCCGTGGCCCCGTAGCTTTTTCCCACTATCAGTCTGGTAAACGGGATTATCAGCATCAGAAGAATCAGAAAAGGAATACTTCTCACAATATTCACCACAACGTCCAGAATCTTGTAAATAATTTTAATCGGTTTTAATCCCCCCGGCGCCGTCACAACCAGCGTAATCCCCATGGGAATCCCCAGCGCATAGGCAATCAGCGTTGAAACAAGGGTCATATAAAGGGTTACCCCCGTGCCCTCTACTATCATCATAATTGTCTGACTATCCCACATAATTATCAAGCTCCTCCACTTCCAGTTTTCTGCTCTTTAAGTACTCTATCATCTTTTCCGCCACCTCTTCATTCTCCGGAAGCTGCAGAATCATCTGCCCGTGAGCCACACCTCCGATGTCCCGTGTATCCGCAAGGAGAATATTCACAGGCGTCTTGCAGGCAAGCACCATATTGGCGATTACCGGCTCAAAAGAAGAATTGCTGGTAAAGACAATACGGATGCACCTCTTGCCCCGCATTTCCTCGTAGGAAGTCTTTTCTCCCCGGAAAACAAGCCTTTTGGCCGCCTTCGACCTTGGCCTTTGGAACACTTCCTCAACCCTTCCGGTTTCGGCCAGCATCCCTTCATCTATGATTGCCACATGGCTGCAAATCTCCTGCACCACAGCCATTTCATGGGTAATAATTACAATGGTAATGCCGTACTTCTGATTGATTTCCTTCAGCAGAGCCAGAATCGCCTTGGTTGTGGTCGGGTCAAGGGCGCTGGTTGCCTCGTCGCAGAGCAGAATCTTCGGATTGGTCGCAAGGGCCCTTGCAATCGCCACCCTCTGCTTCTGACCGCCGGAAAGCTGTGCCGGGTAGGCAAGCTCCTTTTCCGAAAGCCCTACAATGGAAAGCAGCTCCCTCGCTCTTGCCACCGCATCCTTTCTCGGCGTTTTGGTTATTTCCAGCGGAAAGCAGACATTGTCAAGAACGGTTCTCTGCATCAGAAGATTGAAATGCTGAAAAATCATCGCAATCTCCGTGCGTATGGCTCGAAGTTCACCGTCGCTTAAAGCCGATAAATCCTTTTCTTCTATATAAACAGTTCCCGTGGTGGGCCGTTCAAGAAAATTAAGACATCTTACCAGCGTGGATTTTCCCGCGCCGCTCATACCGATGATGCCGTAAATTTCCCCCTTATGGATTTCCAGATTAATCCCCTTAAGGGCTTCCACCTGATTGTCCTTTCCCACAAAGGTTTTGGTGACATTGTCTATTCGTATCATTGTTTCCATTCGTTTACCATGACCTCATTCTTTCCTGCTTCTTCCGTAAACATTCTTCCAGCGGCTTAGAACCGGCTTTTACATCATATCACAAACCGGACGTACCCTCAAGACCATTGTGCCATAGCCATCCAGCGTCAGGGGGCCTGATACCTCTTTTCCCGTATACATATCCAGCATTGGTTCCAGAACCGTGATATTGGCTGGAGCATTTATATAGTTTAATACAAAAATATACTTCACGCCTTCTTTTACCCGGACGGCAATCTCGCATTTCTCCGGTATCCTGATAAAACCGGCATAAGGATTTTCGGCACAGGCTTCTTTCAGGAATGCCCTGACGGCTCCTTCCGTAAAAGCGCTCCCGTAATAATAAACCTTTCCCTCCCCGGCTTTTCTTGACACAAGAGCGCCCGCCCCCGCGTCGTCGCCGCTTATATAAAGGGCCTCCTGTACGCCGGTTAGAGGCTCCACCAAATCCGTGAACACCGCCGCCGGAAAAATTTCCTCTCCCCACTTAACCGTAACTTCCCCTGCGTCCGGCGCAATCACCGTGTACTCCGGAATATCCGCTCCGGTAAGGCCGGCGATAACGCCCGGCAGTTTTTCCATGGTGCATTTTCCGTTAATATCCTTATAAGCGCTCCGGCAGCCAAATATCAGAATACCGCCCTTTTGCGCATATTCCTCTAAAACCGCCGCCTGCCTGCCGGACAGAATAGCGGGATGCGGATAAAAAAGAACCCTGTACCTTTGCAAATCCTCCGCACCGGTCTTTTCCGTCAGATACACATAATCCATGGGCGTGTGGGTTTTCTGCATGGTTTCAAACAATGCCCTCTGGCTCTGCTTTTCTATTCTTTCATGCCATTTGTCATATTCGGCGTCAAATATATTGTCATAGTCCTTAATTACGCCGACCGCCGCTTCATATTCCCCGCCTGCTATCTCACGCAGAGCCGTTACCTTTTTATAAATATCGCATACCTCTGCAAGTCTTCTGTTATCCCTGCCCGAATAGTCCAGTATCCCATGCCAGTAAATCTCCGTTCCAAAGGTGCATGTCCGCCACCTGAAATAGCTGACAAAATCCGCTCCGTGGGCTATGGACTGCATGGTCCACAGTGTCATCTGTCCCCTTTTAGGCGCAGGCTGCATCATGCGGGAATTCCAGCCCCCGGCGCCCGACTGCTGCTCCATAATGCCGAAAACCCGTGAAACCGCCCGCGTCTCTGCAAGGTTCCGGCTCCACTTCCTGTCCTTCATTTCATCCCTATCACTGTAAATATTCAAATCATAGGCAAAATTGGGATAGGAATCATAGGTAATAAAATCAATGCTTTCACCGGCCATTTTCTGATAATCCACATGCCCGAAAAGGCCGTTGGTAGTGATGAAGTCTCCCTCTTTTATGTACTTTCTGATAATATCCGCCTGCAGACGGGCGAATTCATTGGTGCTTTCTGAGATAAATCGAAGGTAATCCAGCGTCTGGTGAGGGTTGACGCCTCCGCTTACGGTAGGGCGGGGGACATAAACCTCTTTCCAGTCCGTATAAGTCTGGTTCCAGAAAACCGCGCCCCATGCTTCGTTAAGCTTTTCCAGGCTGCCGTATTTTTTCTGCAGATATCCCCGAAAAGCCGCCGTATCGCTCTCAGAATAAAATTCATTTGCCTCGCAGTTTAACTCGTTGTCAATCTGCCAGCCAATCACACAGCTTCTGCCCGCATAATGGCCTGCCATATGCTCCACAATGTTCCCGCACATCTTCCGGTAAACGGGGGAATTGTAATTATAATGCCGCCTAAGGCCATGTCTGTACAAAGTTCCGTCGATTCCGGCGTTTAAGCATTCCGGGTATTTTTCCGTCAGCCATGCCGGAGGCGTGGCTGTCGGCGTTCCCATAATCACCTTCATTCCGGCTTCTTCCGCAACGTCCAGAAACCGGTCAAAGAAGTCATAGCTATATACCCCCTCTGCGGGCTCTATTTTATTCCAGGCAAATTCCGCAATCCTGACGACCTCGATTCCGCACGCCAACATCCTTGACAAATCCTCCCGCCACAGCGCCTCGTCCCAGTGTTCAGGATAGTAGCACGTTCCCAGGGTGATTTTTTCTCCGTTTAATATCTGCATTTCTCTTTTCCTTTCGCTGAATTTCCGAATACTTTCCTGTCGAAATTATACCCTTAAAATAAGGGGTTATCAACCACTTTTACCCTTATTTTGAGGGGTTTGAAAAGCCGGCAGATTTCCCTCTTACGGATTTCACATATAAATTGAAATTTTCCCCCGATTTTGCTATACTGTTTACATATTTTTAATATTACAAATTCCCATTTGAAAATACATTCAGCAGAAAGGGTTTAAAATTATGAGCAAAAAAAGAGCTGTCGTTTCACTTGGACACAACGCCCTTGGTTATACCACCACCGAACAGTGGGACGCCGTTAAAGTTACCGCAAAAGCCCTTGCCGATTTGGTGGAGGCCGATTACCAGCTTACCATCACCCACAGCAACGGCCCCCAAATCAGTATGATACACAAAGCCATGACGGAGCTTCGCCGTCTTTATATCGACTATACCCCCGCTCCCATGTGCGTATGCAGCGCCATGAGCCAGGGATACGTGGGATATGATATTCAAAATTCCCTGAAAGCAGAGCTCCTTGGCCGGGGTATCAGCAAAACCGTGTCCACGATTTTAACCCAGGTCACGGTAGACCCTTACGACGAGGCTTTTTACGAGCCCACCAAGCTGATTGGCCGGTATATGTCCGCCGATGACGCGGAAATTGAAATGAAAAAGGGCAACTATGTGAAGGAATCGCCCGGGAAAGGCTTCCGCCGAATCATTGCTGCCCCGAAGCCCATTGATATTGTAGAAATAGAAGCCATCCGCACACTGGCGGACGCCGGACAGATTGTCATTGCATGCGGCGGCGGCGGAATTCCCGTTATCGAGCAGAGGCACGCATTAAAGGGCGCTTCCGCAGTCATTGAAAAGGACGCCATCGCCGGAAAACTGGCGGCTGACCTTATGGCCGATCAGCTCATTATTTTCACCTCTGTTCCCGGCGTTTACCGGAATTTCGGAAAAGAAAATCAGGAGGCAATCGCCTCTCTCACCACCGCCGACGCGGAAAAAATGATTGCGGAGGGCGAGTTTGAAAAAGGCACCATGCTTCCCAAAATCGAAGCCGCCATTTCCTATTTGTCCGTGAACCCGAAAGGAAGCGTACTTATCACTTCTCTTGAGGCGGTTGCCGATGCGCTGAAAGGAAAGGCCGGAACGGTTATTACGGCGTAACATCAATAACCCCCCGGACAATGAGGCTGGTAACTGCAAGCAGCCGCCAGCCTCATTGTCCGGGGGGATAAGGAAATGTTCATCCCATTTTTGCATTTTTGAAATATGCAGTAAAATCCTCATTTCTGTTTTTAACTGCCGGAAGCTGATATTTCATACCCAGCATGCCGTACTTTGCGCCGGCCAGCGTATTATAGTAGAGCAATTCTACCGGAAAATCTTCTGTAATATCCGCAATCTGCGTCAGATTTTCTTCTGTATCGGTAATGCCCGGAATAAGGGGAACACGAAACACGGCTTTTTTCCCGCTGTTTTTCAGATAGTTTATATTTTCCATTATCGTTTCGTTTCCTACTCCCGTATACCGGGCGTGCATCTGTGTATCGGCCAGCTTGATGTCCTGCATCACATAGTCAAATCGGGAAATCACTTTCCGGTAGACTGCGGTGTCTGCATAACCGCTGGTCTGGATTGCCAGATGCATCCCGGCAAGCCGCTTTGTAAGCTCACACACAAAATCGCTCTGCATCATGGGCTCTCCCCCTGAAATTGTAACGCCGCCTTCCATTTTGTTTAAAATATCCCGGCTTCTCAAAAGCCTTTCCGCCAGAATATCACTGGAAACTTCCTCTCCCGCAACACTCAGACACCCGCCTGCGCAGGCATGAATACATCGACCGAAAGGCTGACACTCATCATGGCTGCAGGGTCTGCCGCATTCACCGCAATGCGTACACAAATTTTCCTTATACAAAAGCTGCGGCGCGCCGGTTAATCCCTCCGGATTATGGCACCATATACATCTAAGTGGACATCCCTTTAAAAAAACAGTGATACGGCCACCCGGACCGTCGTGAATCGAAAATTCCTTGATATCAAAAACAGTTCCTTTCATAAGTATCCTCATTTTGGCGTGCAGACATATGCTTCTTAAAAGGGGAACGCTTTCTCATTTACCTTTTATACGCTATACTGCTGACGTCTGATAACATGGTCCTGATAATCTCTGTCCAGCTCCACAAAGTAGGCGCTCCATCCCCATATTCTCACAATAAGCTGACGATGATTTTCGGGATGGAGCTGCGCATCCTTCATCCGCTCCGTATTCACTGCATTGAGCTGTAACTGGTGGCCTCCCATATCTATATATGCTTTTACCAACGCCGCCACCTTTTTGATGCTGTCCTCCCCCTCAAACATGGAAGATGCAAATTCCAACGTCAGAGGCCCCCCGTTTAAGGCTTTTCCCAGGCGGGGTTTTGTGAAGGATTGTATCACGGAGAGCGGCCCTTTTATTCCAGCAAATAAGCTGGGTGAGAAATTGGTTCCAAGGGGCTCCCTCCGCCTGCGCCCGTCAGGGGACGCGCCTATCTCGTCGGCATGCCAGAGATAATACATGGCTGAACCTGTCCCGGCCCTGTAGATACCGCCCCGGCAGTTTCTCTTCCCCTTAAGGCTGTCCGCAAAAGCCTCCAGCAAAAAAACCGCTTTTGCATCCGCCGCATTGTCATTCATTCCCATCTTAGGCGCCTCATACCGCAATATGGGCAGAAGCTCCCTGTGCTCCTCAAAATTACTGTCAACAGCCTCAATTAATTCCTGCTTTGAAACTAACTTTTCCTCATATACATATTTTTCAATGGCGGCAAGAGAATCCGCCGCAGTTGCGATTCCTGTTCCGTGAAAGCCAAAATTGTTGTATTTAGCTCCCTGATACAAATCCCCTTCGATAAACAGATTCATAAACGGAGACGGTGCAAACCAGATGCTTTTGATATTTTCACACATAACATCGCATTTTGCCTGAATCTCGCTTTTCACGGCATCCATAAAATCCTCAAAACGGGAACATCCGCCCAAATCCCTGTGCAGGCAGACATCAATCACCTTCGGAAAAGAAAGAGCGTCAATATTCACGATATCCGTTCCCACATGAGGAATAATAAATTCCCAGCAGGCTGCCACTACATAATTAACAGCATCTTTCGGCTCATATCCGTACTCTTTCACGAGCCCGTCAATCACTACATCATCATTTGAATATTGTGGAAAACCAAGACCGGCCTTTGTAAGCTCGCTTCCCAGCTCATAAATTTCAAGAGGCGTGTTCCGGCTGACCCGCAGATTGATTTTGGGGTCAATCAGCATCAGTTCCCGGCTGGCTCTTAAGCACATTTTGGATAAAAGGTTAAATACTTCCTTTCCGTCTTCATCTATTCCGCCCAGAACCATGCTCTGCCCGTTGTCCCCCTGCTGTATACCGGAATATAAATCGCTGTCTTTATTAAAGGAAATAAAAAAATCCCTGAGCAGCCCATAGGCCGACTCCTCTGTGAGTATGCCCCTTTCCAAATCGTTTTTCAGATAAGGATACATATATTTATCAAATCTTCCCACCGTATTGTGATAGTTGCCTTCCATCCACAGCCCGAAATGCAATATCCTGAAAAACTGCAGCGCCTCCCGGAAATTTTCGGCGCCGTACCGGGGAACTCTGGCAAGTACCGACTCCAGTTCCCGTCTCCCCTGCCGCCGCGCTTCCTCCCTATATCTGTCAGAAAGCGCAAGTATTGCGTCTATCGCTCTTCGTCCGTATTCGTCCGCGTTTTCTCTTTTGGCAAGAAGCCCTGTTTTGATGGCGCTTTCATAGTTTGGGGAAAGATTGGAAATGTATCCCCTCTCATGGACATGATGCTTTGCCCTGATGCTTTCCCATTCGTCTTTTGTAAAGCAATCCGGCAGTGATTTCACCGTGCGCAAAAAGCAGATTTGTTCACCGGGGAGAAGTACCGGTCTCTCTAAGCGGAGCATAAGCTCAAAACGTCTGGTCATACGTTCTATAGGGGATAGCTTTAAACGTTTAAATTCATCGGCAAGGTTTTCATATTCCGGATAATCTCTTCGGTATCTATGATGCTCTTTTTCAGTGATAAATTCTCTAAGCTGAGACATTCCTAACCTCCTTAAAATTTACATTAACGATAACAATAACGTTAATGTTATTATTGCAGATAAAATATCACCTGTCAACAACTTTATCCCAATAATCCTTCCAAATCTAAGATAAACACCGGCATTCGGTTGTTGTACATACAAAAAAGACAGGATTCGGCGCATACGCCTTAAACCTGTCTCTTACCATCTGAAAATTATAAAATTCACCATATACTGCTCACCCATTTTGCATGGTACTTTCATGCTCCACAAGCCGGGTAGGCAGTACCACCTGGCTTTTAAACACCGGATTGGCAATAGCCTCCATCAAAATATCCACGGCATGAATCGACATTTTGGTCTTGGAGGATGTAACGGAGGTCAGCATCAGCGGGAAGCAGAATTTGGATACGATATTATCAAACCCTATCACCGACGCGTCCTCCGGGACCCGCTTTCCAATCTGCTTTAAATAATGACAGACCTGCATTGCAATCAAATCACTGAAACAGATAATACCGGTACATTCTCTGTGGTTCTCAAGAATGGCCGGAACCTGCTTTTCATTATCTGTGAGCGCAATCTCCTCTATCTCCAGACTTGCCTCCCGGGCGTCCGGATACATTAAAGCCCGCCTGATTCCCTGGAGCCTGTCAAACGAACTGGAAATATACTGGGGCACATTGACAAACAACAGCTTTTTATGCCCCAGGCGGATTAAATGCTCCGCCGCAATAAAGCCGCCGTTTATATCGTCGCATACAACATAATTGGACGCATAATTTTTAAAGTAACGTCCGAAAAGGACATAGGGAAGTCCGCATTTCGTCAGGAAATCCATATTTTTTTCGCTGATCTGAACCGGACAGATAATGATTCCGTCCACACCGCGACCGATAGCGGAAGCAATGGCAGCGTGCTCTAAATCCTCGTTTTCATCCGTATTTAATATTAAAGCCGTGTACCCCTGTTCCCTGAGTCTCCCTTCCATTTCCTTAATCATAATGGAAAAATGAGGATTGGAAATATCCCCTACAATAATTGCCACGCATTTGCTTTTACCGGAGCGCAGAAAACTCGCTGACGCATTGGGAATATACCCCATCTGATTGGCCGTTTCGATAATAAGAGCCTTTGTCTTGGGTGAAATATCCGGTTTATCGTGCAGGGCATGCGATACCGTATTGATAGAATATCCCGTTTTCTGCGCAATGTCCGATAAAGTAACATATTTCATGGTGTGCTCCTCTTATGTCGCCTGTGAGTATATTTTATTGTCTCAAAAGTAATTCCATAAAAATTTTAGCACAAATCCATGAATTGTAAATAAGATTTCAGAAAAATTTGAGACTCTTTCCCACACTGTTTTCAGGCGCCTGTTACAGGGAAAAGCGGATAACACGAAAAACGGGTATCGTTGTCAATGCCAAAATAGGGAACTACCTCATATTCCGTACCTTCTACCTCAAACACCGGTTCATTCGCCGCTTTCCTTAATCTGGGCAGATATTCTTCCGGCAAAACCCCCATATAAAACTGCTCATCCATGCCTCCCGGCGCAAATTCACGGTCATTGCCTTTTCCTTTCACAGCCATCAGAAGCGGCCCGTAAGTGAGCGCATACCTTTCATACCTCTGGGGCGGCTCCGCATTTCTGTCATAAACCTGCTCCGACCCGGTATATTTAAACTTCCGTAAAGCAAACTCCAGTTCAAAGGAAACGGTGTGTGTTCCCTCCCATGAACCGCTTACCGTCACATAACTTCCCGGATTTCCCTCCGCTGCCGGAGCGCCATCCAGATAAACCTGCACCTTTTTGGCCGCCCATTCGGGAATCCGCAGATGGACGGAAAATTCCTGCGCTTTTTGTGTGGTGATTGCTATCTCTACCTCCCCGTCATAAGGCATTTTTGTTCTGGTGCAGACGCTCACATTTCCCTCTTCCCTCTCCCATACAAATTCTGAGGCATTGTAAATATCGCAGTATAACTCCTCATTATTTACCGAATATAGAAATTCCGGCAACATTCCAAACAGTCTTGTGCCTACTCCGCAGCAGCAATGTACCAGACCGCCCTTTGATTTATGCTGGTCTATCCATGCAAAATACCGAATACCTTCTTCCCCGTCCTGATTGGCGATTGCAACATTATAAAGAGAGGTTTCTATTTCGTTCACATATTTTTCTTCCTCCGGGAACATTCTGTGCAGTCTCTGATTCAATAAAATCCAGAAAGACGTGCAGCACAGTTCGTTGTATGGCCTTGGAGGCGTAAGCCAGTAGCAGCCCGGATGGGAATCCCCAAATTCACACATGACAATGCCGCCGCCCACATGCTGCCACTCTTCCTTATACATTTGATAGGCATTTAAAACCGCACGCATATAATAATATTTTCCCGTGGCGCGGTACAAATCCAGATACCCTTCAAATGCCTCCAGTTCCGTCCCGTGAGGATGCGGCTCATAGCCGGGCTGGTTCCTCTTCTGAATGCAATTATTCTCCCGCATGATAAACTGACCCAGACGCCAGTCCTCCTCATAATACTTCTGTGTAACCTCTATATCCTCTTTCTTACCAATCGGCGTGTTATACACGAAAGGACTGCACACTACCCCCTGGAAGGAAAGCGATGTGTATCTGATAATCGGAAGGTCGTCGCACTGGTTAAACCAGTCCTGCCACTTCCGCAGCATTTCGAGCGCATCCTCATTTCCGCCAAGAGCCGCACCGTAAAGACCATAGGTTAGCCAGATTCTGACATAGTGGGGATATTCCAGAGTTCCGAACTGCATCTTTGGAACCGCCATCAGATAGCCGTCGTCCTCGCTGCAATCCTTCATCTCCGCTACTATGGTATTTACAATATCCTCCAGCTCTTTATTCTTTTCCCACCGCAGCGCATTTCCGGCTCCCATCAGAATCATGCCGGCAGTCTGTCCTTTGATATTATCCTCGAAATGTCCCCGATAAGGCTTACCCGGCGCATTTTTTCCGGCTTTCTTCCGGAACCAGTAGAGTGCCGCATCCACGTCAATTTTCTTCAAATATTCGAAATTTTTATGAAAGACCTCGCAAAAAAGTCCATCCTGCAGTTTTACCCCGTATAAAGGAGTAAAAATCCTGTCTTTTACAGCATTGTTTTCATTGTTGTTAAAAATCTGTTTCATATTTTTCCTCGTTCCTTTCTGGATTTTAATGAGCGCTATCACTTTATCCTTTCAGTGCTCCGGCTGTCATTCCGCTCATAATCTGGCGCTGAAACAAAATATAAATAATTAATACGGGAAGCGCCGCTATAATAAGCCCCGCACAGGCCAGTGTCCTGCTTGAAAAATACATATCAAAAATCACTTTATAAAGTCCTACCGGTAACGTGATATTTGTCGGTGTTCGAATGGAGACCAGAGAAAGTGAAAATTCATTCCATACATACATAAACTGGACAATCAGTGCTGCGGATAATCCCGGTTTACATAAGGGCAGCGCAATTTTTAAAAAGATTCCTCCTTCCGTACACCCGTCAATTTCCGCTGATTCAAACAATTCCCCGGGCAGAGAACGAAAGAAGCCCTGCAGCAAAAAAACAGTAAACGGCAGACCGGAGGCAGCATAAACCAGAGACAGTCCTGTTTTTGTATTATCCAGTCCACACATAACAAGCACCAGGTATACCGCCACCAGCACCAACTGCGCCGACAACATCTGTCCAATCAGGAAATAGTTCAGTAAATGCTTTGAAATTGCGAACTTATATCTTGCAAAGGCAAATGCCGCCATGGAAGCCGTTCCAATCATCACCACAAGGGACACGGAAGAAACTATCACACTGTTTTTGAAATACATGGGAAAATCTCCTTTTTCCCATGCCTGAATATAATTGTCAAACGTAATTTGCGCCGGCAGTCCCATTCTGTTTGACATAAAATCCCAGTCCGTTTTCAGAGAAGAAATAATCGTCCATATAAGCGGATACACTGCAACCAAAACGGCCAGCACTACTAAAATATATATAAATATCATTCCAAATGAAAATTTTTTTACTTTAGATTTCATAGGCCACCTCATTATTCCAAATTTGACTTGTTGGAAATCCGCAGATATACAGACGTGATAATCAACACAAATATAATGTTAACAGAAGAAAGAGCCGTGGCGTACCCCATACGAAAATCGCCAAAGCCGACTCTGTATATATAAGTTGTCATTATTTCAGTGGCATAATTGGGTCCCCCGTTTGTAGTCGCATAAATCAGGTCGAACGTTCGAAATCCGTCAATCACCACAAGGCCAAACACAATAACCAAAATGGGCTTTAAGAGCGGCAGCGTAACATACCGCAAAACCTTTCTTCCGTCCGCTCCGTCTATTTTTGCCGCCTCCTCAAGCTCCTCCGGAATACCCTGCAGGCCGGATATCAATATCGTCATATAAAAAGGAATTGATTTCCAGACGCTGATAAAGGATACTGCTCCCAGTGCTGTTCGCGAATCCCCAAGGAAATTTCTCTGTAAAGCCTTAAGTCCAATCAGCCCAAGCGCTTCATTTAAAAGCCCGCCGTCAATGCTGTAAATCCACTGAAATAATATTGCCGCCGCTAAAAGAGGTACAATTGCCGGTATAAAGAATAAAGTTCTGAAAATTCCTTTATGTCTTAAAAACCTCTCCACCGCAATCGCCAGCAGACAACTGATTAAAGGGATGCATATAACCGTAATCAGGGTAAAAACAATGTTATGCCCGAAAGCTTTGGGAAACATGGTATCATTGGTAAATATTTTTACATAATTTTTCAGGCCAACCCATTTTGTTTCCGCAAATGCACTCATTCCGTTCCAGGCAGAGGCGCTCACCACAAAATTGAAAATAATAGGTACGACCCAGAAAAATGTATAGATTCCTATTGAAGGAGTTAAAAAGAAAACAAAATTCCGTACTTGTTTTCGGTATCTTTTTGTTTTATGCATACGACTCTCCTCTTAACAATACTCTTTCTTCTTTCTCCGGCACGAACAGCCTGGCTGCTATTTTTAAGCAGAATGCAGACCAAAACTTTCGTTAAACCGGTCTGCATTCTTTTTACGCCCTATGGAAATAGAATCGGTATTATCACCAGTTACTCTTCACTACTTTCCTCTACAAGCCGCTGTGCCTGCTCTAATGCCTCTGTCCCCGTCATCGTTCCTTCCAGCATGCCCTGAAGTCCTGAAGCCAGTGCCGAGAGTCCTGTACCGGAAAGCATATCAAGTAAATAGAAAGAGTCGTTTGTCAGCCCCGGAAGCTGATAGTCAAGAACCACTTTCATGGCCGGGTCGGTAAGTACCGAATTTGCCTGAATCATGTTGGTGATGCGCCCGCCCTCGGTAGCGCTTCCTTCAGAAACCTCCGGTCCAAAAATATAGAACAGAAAATCCTTTGCTTCTTCTGCATGTTTGCTGGTCGTCGGAACAATCCAACATCCTCCATAGGTACAGGAAGTTTCCGTCACCGGGTTGTCCACGAATTTAATTCCCTTCATAATAGAATAATGGAAATCAGGATTTGCTTCACTTGCCTGCATAAGTGTCGTATTATTTGCCGTATGCATTTTGTACATTGCCGCTTTTCCACTGACAAATTCTGAAATTGCATCTTCTTCCGAATAAGTAAGGCTGCTCTTATCTACAACACCCTCTTTAATCATTTTCTCAATAATTGCCATTGCCTGCTGCATCGGCTCGTCCGTAAGTTTTGCTTTGCCGTCATTTACATCAAGAAGATACTGTACTCCTGTAATCTGAACCTGTACCGCAGCAAGCAAATCCACAATATTCCCACTGGCGCCCGGGGCAACCATCGGCTTATAACCGGCATCCTTCAGCTTTTTTGAACAGTCAAGCAACTCGTCCAATGTGGAAGGCTCCGCCAGCCCCAATTCTTCAAAAATGCCTGTGTTATAAAAAATAACGCTGTTATTAATATAATCAGCCACCCCATATACATCCGCATCAGGATTTGTCGCTTCCGTCAAAGGAGCGTCCCAGTTGCGGGAACCGTTTACAAGCACCTCGCCTGATACCCAGCCATTCTCCTCATATTCTTTATTAAGATTCTCAACCAGCCCTGAATCTACAAACTCATTGAAATATGTTTTCGGACACTGTACAACATCAGGCGTGTCGCCGGAGAGGAACTCGGCGCGGAGCTTTGACATTGTGTCCGTTCCGGCCGGAGAATATTCAAGTTCAACACGGATGCCCGGATGTTCGCTCTCATATTTCTCAATCGCCGAGGCCCAGTTTGGCAATGAGCCCTCCGACCAGTAGGTTCTTACATGTAATGTGATTTCCTCACCGTTGCTGTCTGCAGATTCTTCCGTCTGTGTGGGTTCTGTATCCTTATCAATTACCCCTTCTTCCTGCGAAGCCTCTTCCTTTGAAACAGTATCTGAATCCTTACCGGAACCGCAGCCAGTCAATAAATTAGCCGCCATGGTTATTACCAAAATTGATGACAACAGTTTCTTTCTCATATTGAACCCTCCAACTTTTCCATAAAATAGTTTCTATTAACGTTAACGTTATCGTTAATGTTATAATAACTTACGCTATTCATTATGTCAAGCTCTTTTATTGATATACAATATTTTTCCCCTCATTCCTCTGTTTATGCAGAAGAAAAGAGCCTGAGACACTCCCAAACTCCTTCCAAAACCTCACTTCCGCACCACCGTCAGTCCCAAATCCTCCGTAAACAAAATCACCGGCGCGCTTGCCCACGGATGGCACAGGCTGGTGTTCCATTTCTGCTCCTTTCCCCACGCCTCAAAGCACGTGGTCGCGCCCTCTCTCAGCATATTTACCCAGGAGTGAATCCCGCTGCCTGTAATCAGCTCATACGCAAGCTCCTTCTCCCCGATATTCGCCAGTCCCTTCAGAACAAAAAAGGCCATATACACCCCGCAGTTAAGCCCCTTTTTCCGAATCAGCTCTGTTATGGCCTCTTCGCTTTCCTCCGGCTGCATGGAAAAATAAAGGGCCAGGGCATTTACATGAATGGAAGGGTGCCGGGACCCCTCCCTGTCCGCAAACAGCCTTTTTCCGCTGTCATAAAAAGCGGCTATAAAGGCGGCTTTGCGCTTTTCCAATTCCCTTTTCCTGTCAGCTTCTCCAGACAGCGCCCCGTCAGAGAGTATTTCCTCCACCTTTGAGAGATACAGGCACGCGCCGTAATAATATGCGTTGATAACACTGTGGCAGCCCGGGCCTACCGGCCTTGTCAAATCAAAGTCATAATTATCCCGGAGGTTTTCCGGCCAGTCAACCATATTCCACTTGGCATATACGTCGGCAACAAGACCGTCCTCTCTTTCGTACTCTTTAAAATACAGGACTACCTCCCTTGCATATGGATATAACTCCCGCAGGGTATCTTTGTCCCCGGTAATCTGATAATAGTAATACAACTGCAATGGGTACAGCAGGGAATAGTCGGCAATTTCCTGCATGATACCGGATGCGGATACCGCCATCATCCCTTTGTCAATCCTTGTGGAGGCGGCGAAATCATAGAGAGCCTTTTTAAACATGGTGCCATCCCCGGTAAGATACATATGGCTTAAACCGGTTACCAGCAAATCCCCAAGGTACTGGCCCTTTTCCCTTGACGGACAGTCCACGTATACCTCCTGAGTACCCAGCATCACCGTCCGGGCGCACAAATCCCATATTTCCTTTGCCACAGGCTCGCAGTCATCCCTGAGTGTCCGCACCATATGGAACGGATAGTGTCTTTCCGTCACCACCAGATTCTTTTCTGAAAAGTTTCTGCAGTCCGTGATAATTTCTATGTACCGGAATGCTTTGTAGTCATAACTCTCTATGATATCCTGTACATTAACTGTCTCCTTCCCGGCATCCTTCCCCCGCCCGGAAAGCGTCCATTCCTCCCGATAGTTACAGTTACACCGCATCTCGTATCTTGCATGGCCGTTTTCGTCCAGCTCCTCTGCGTAATGCAGGCTGATTTTATCTCCCTTTTCCCCCGAAACGGCAATTCTCACGCCGCCGACTACTTCCTCGCCGCAGTCAAACAAAAAGTGTCCTTCCCCGAAAGTTCTTATCAGCGCCGGGAACCGCTCGCTGATTTCCACCGGAGCGGTTTCCTGCAATACCAGTTCATGGTCGTCGTAACTGTTCTCCATACATCTTTTCCAGTTACTGTCGTCATAATCCAGCCCCTTCCATCCATAGCTTATCCGCCCCGCGTCAATATCCTCCAGAAAGCAGGTGTCGTACCCTGTGGTGCGGCCGGAAATAAATTCCTCCGCCCTCTTATATTTCCATTCCCCGTTCGTGGCGGCAATCAGCCCATCCTTCTGCCATACGGCAGCCTTCAACCCCTGCCGCTTATCCGCGCTGTACCAGACGCGGTTTACAAGCCCCTGATAGTAAACATGGACGGCTATCACATTTTTTCCCTCACAAAGCGCGCTGCCAATCTGATACCGGCTGTAATAGTACCGGAACGGATAGCCCGGAGCCGGTCCCTGCCCGATAAAAACACCGTTTATCCACACCTTGTAATAGTCGTCGGCAGTGATGTCGAGCACTGTCTCCCCGGCTCTCTCCATCATTCCCTCGTCCATATAAAAAACATGGCGTACAAGCATGTGGTAATTTTTCGGCTCGTCCCCGGGCGGCTGATGCGCTGCCGCCTCTCGTTCCGGACACATATAATCAAAAGGTCTGCCACTATACTCCTCGGCGCTGAGCCATTTTCCATTATCTATCATTTTTCCGCTTTGGCCTTTCTGTTCCCGTTTCGTTTCAATTATCCGCTCTTTCTCTTAAAAACGCTTCATACTTCCTGAGGATATCCGCCGTTTCCAGATACAAATCGCTGCCGTAAACATTATCGGCGCCCTTTTCCACCCGAAAATAAAAGTCAATCTCCGCTTTTACGGCCTCCGCCTTTTTCACTGTCATCTTAACCTGCGCCAGCCTTCTTTTCAACAAAGGGATAACGCAAAAATACAGTTCATCGTCCTCAAGGGATAAATACCCCAAAAGGGTCCTGTCCCCATCCATCACCCGGATTTTATTGCCCTCAAAGGACGCGGGATAAAGAACGTCTCCCGCTCTCAGTCTCTCAATTGCAGGAAATCGCCGCCTGCGCCCCTCCGCCCCGAGAAATGCCCGGAAGAGGTAAATCTCCCGCCCCTGTCCGTCCCTGCTTAGCGGCTCCGCCATCTTTTTCAGTACCGCCGCCGGACGGATATACTGCATGGAAAGGCTCTGGAAAAGCCTCGCCTGAAACCGGAATCTCTCCGTTTCAAAAAGCGCGTCCTCTTCCCGTGGGCAGAAACAAAGTCTTTCCTCCGTCTGCTCCAAAAGCTCCCCGGAGGCATGCCGGATACTGACAAGGAACAGTTCAAATTCCTCCTCATCCGGGTCCCACAGATATTTCCCCCGCGCCTCCTGATAAAAGAGCTTTTCCTCCCCGGCGTCTAAGCTGTAACAGCAATAAATGTTTCTGTCGCAAAAGGCTTTTTCGTTCACTTCCCCCTGCCATACCGGCGTTTCCTTTTTGGAGGCCGGCGTTTTTGCTTCTTTTTTCAGAACGTCGTATGCGGCGTTAATCTCCTGCGCCCGCCTTATATATTCCGGTTTGTCCGCCCCCGCCGCATCGGGATGAAAAGCGCTCATCAGTCTGTGGTATTTTCTTCTGATGACCGCCTTGTCATCCTCTCTTTCTATATTCAGGATTCTTTTTGCCTGCTCGGGGGTCATTTCTTTCTGTCTTCACCTTTTCCGGCCTGCCGCAAATCATCTTTTCCCGCGGCGCCTGTTCTTATTTTTCTTTATTTTTCTTTATTTCTCATTATTTGCCACAATTTCATAAATATTTTCTATCATTTCCTGATACCCGAAGCAATATTTCCGCAAAACGCCTCTCACATAGCTTTCCGGAAAAGAATGCAGAAAATCCTGCTCCTTTCGGATACACTTTAAGTATTCGTAAATTCTGTCTATTCCTGTATACCCGGAAAGGTCCCTTGTCACCGGATAGTCCAGCGTCAGGATGGTGTCCTTTGGATTGAACCTGATATCATACCATTTAAAAAACTCCGGCATCTCTCTGACCACAGTATCATACAGACATATATTACCATAATCAGAAAATTCCGGCATCATTTCATTGTACATTGCAAGGGTTTTTCTCACCTTTTTTTCCACAAGGGCCATGCCCTCCTCATACGCCTGCCGGGCCGTCATTCCTCTTTTCTGCACAAGGACGGTTCCCTTTGCGCCCGCGGATTTATCCTGTGCCGTGCCGGTTACGGCATCGTCCCCGCCCTCCGGGCCAGATAGCTCCGTTTCATGGATGGCGTACAAAACGGCGCCCATTAGCTGCTCCGCTTTCTCGTAAGTAATCGAAGTGCTTTCCTTTGCGGTATACTTTTCCGCCAGTTCTCCCACAATCGGTATCAGTTCTTCCATGGTATAGTCCATTGTCTCACCCCCAGCAAAGTTCTTTTAAGGTTTCAAAATACAGTTCATAGTCCCATCTTTTCACCTCGTCAAACTGTTCATATTCGCCGTATCCCTGAGAGCTTTCATGCCCTCTGTAGCCTGCCCGGATTGCCTGTGAAAAGTTGTTTAAGCAGGTTCCCTCCAGATAATCCAAATCACCGAAGCATATCTCCTCAAACTGCTCTTTCATAAAATGCAGAAGCTCGTCGTCCGTGATTTCATCCAGCATTTCGTTCTTGTACAGATAGAATATCTCCTGCAGGCGAATAATCGTTTCCACATAATTATTCTGGTCAATAAATGCGGAATCGCAAAATTCATGGATAATCTTCGGCGCAATCCCCTCCCCGAACTCGATTCGCCTCTGCTCCTTAAGGGTATGGCGCTGCTCGCTTAAAATCAGCTTTGCCTCCTGCTCGCTCAGCGAAAGCCCGAATCTGGCGGTTTCATTATTTGCCGCAACAATCCCCCCTAATTGACGTTCCTGCTGTAATAATACCATCCAATCCTTATTCAAGAAATCGCCCTCCTTACCACATTTGTTTTCTGTATTCAGTTGTAGGAATACCGATTATAGCATTGGCGGTATTTTGTTTCAAGTCTTGACTTTTTAATGTTTTTGTGGTATGATTAAGCCACAATCAGGAAAGGGATATGGTCGGACATGCCATATCCCTTTCCTGATTTCGCAGTTTTCCTCCGTATTTTACACCGGTCAGTCGATATTCATTTTGGACAGCATTCGAAGCTGGTCACGTTTACTGTAAATAATATTCAAAACATAAACTCGCCTGGTTTCACTGTCTATCCTGTAGTATACATAGAAATTCCCTGTTATAATTCTGCGAATACCGCGTGAACGCCATGGCTCATCCAAAACAGGAGCCACACTTGCAGCCATATATGCAAGCTTACTTATCTCTTTGCGGATGCTGCGGATATACGTAAGAGCAGTTTCCGGTACAAGCAGGACATCGGCAATATAATTTCGAAGCTCTGTCAGGTCTGTCTCAGCGTCCGGCGTTACAATAATTTCGTAATAATCCATTATATGAGAACCCTTTCAAGCTCGTCAAACACCTCTGCGTATGGTCTGCCCTCACCCTTAAGAGACTGCTCATAGCTTTGCGCAAGCTTTGCCGTCAGTTCAGCGTCGGTCATCGTATCATAGGTTTGTGGTTCGTCCGGCAGAACAAGTGCAAATGGTACACCGTGTCTGTATATAATCTGGCGGTAAAGAGAATTGATAACGACAGAAACGGGAATACCCAGCTTTTGAAGTATATCTTCAGCTTCCGTTTTCACATCATATTCCACTCTTGCGCTGACAGTTGCATCTTTCACATCTAACACCTTCCTTTCAAATATAGCCTACTATATTGTATTGCGATTTGCAAGACAAACAGTTGTTTTTTTGCCAGTATTTATTATTTATCTAATCAACCTCCAACATACCTCCTCCACTTCCCTCTTTCCCTTTCCGACTGCAAAATAAAAATCCATCTGTCCCTTATTTTCCATATAAAGATAAGAGCCATAGGCCGGAATGTCACAGCATATCGCGGTATCCGCCGCAAGGACCAGCCCGTATCCCCGCTCGGAAACCACAACGGCGGGTTTTCCGTTTTCACAGGAAATGTATCTGGCCCCGCCCCGCAAAGCAATACCGGTTTTCCCGGAAATTCCCGGCGCATAAAGATTTTCCGCTTTCTGCCAGTCCAGATACAGCCGGCTCTTTGCTTTTCCGCCCGGGCCGTCCTCAATCTGGCGGCATTCCTTCTCCCGCTCCGCAAGCAGAAGCTTTTTATCCCGCGTCATATAGTGAATGGCTCCGCTTCCTTTATTAACCCGCAGACACATCTCGTCCGTCAGAAATTCCACCGTATTGCCGGATTCCTTATACAGCCACGCGCTTTCTTTTTTGTAGCCGGCAATACCCGGATGGACTCTGTCCGAAAGCGCCGCTCCCTTTGCAAAGGTTACCCGTACAATGCCGCCGGTAATCGCGCATAGCCGCAAAGTGCCGTACCGGCTCTGAAAATAAAGCCCGTCCGGCTGCCCCATAAACCATTTCACCGACAAGTCAATTTTTCCGTGTCCCGCCGGACGCAAAATTTCTGAGGGCGGCATACCGCCAAATTCGCAGCCTGCTTTTGCTCCGTCTGTTTTTTCTTCCCTGACGGAAATTCTTTCCGGGGAAGGTTTTATCTGTCTGCTTATAAAAGGCTTTTTATCCTCCGGCGTCACGGCTTTTTTCACAACGGCAACCGCCCGCTTTCTGGGCCGGATGGCCGCTCCGCTTCCTGCCGAATCTTTTTCTTTTCCACCCTCCGTCTCATAAGATACGTATTTTTTCTCATTTTCCTTATCTTCTGCGAAAACCGCAAAGGTTCTTCCTTTTCCTGCCGGCGCCGGGTCGGCTATCAGCCCTGTCAGAGTATCGCAGCAGAGAACGCACAGCTCATGCAGCGCGCGGGTCGCCGCCACATAGAGAAGCTTCGCGTGGCCGTCGTCTGACGGATAGTCTTCCCTTGTGGGATTTAAAATCAGTACGGCGTCAAATTCCAGTCCCTTTGTGTATTCCACGGGAAGCACCATGATTCCGTTTCCAAACTCCGCTTTTTCAAGATTGCTTTCCATCACCTCCACATATTCCGACAGCGAAAGAGCCGTCCTGGCCGCCTCCTTTTTGCTGCGGCAGATAACCGCAATGGTATCAAGCCCCTTCTTCTGCCAGTCTCTGCAAAGCTGCGCCGCTTCTCTTATCAGCGCATTTCGTTCCGGCGCCCTTTTCACCAGAACCGGATTTCCGTGCCTGATTATAGGCTCTACAGGATAAACCGAAAATTTCCCGTGGCGCAGAATATCCGTGGCAAAGTCCGAAATTTCCACCGTGTTCCGGTAGCTTTTCTTTAAAACCCCAAAGCTGTCCATGGCGTCCTGCAAAAGCAGCGCTTTCAGCTCCTCCCAGTCGTTTAGCCCGAAGCCAAAATGGATATTCTGGGAAACGTCCCCCATAACGGTGTAGGTACATCTGTTGATACAGAATTTCAGCGCGTGGTACGCCATCATTCCGAAATCCTGGGCCTCGTCAATTACCACATGGCTTGCCTCGCTGATGACATCCTCCTCTTTTACCCTCTTATAAAGGTAAGCTAACGCCGCCAAATCGTACACGTCAAATTCATTCTCCGGCGCTTCAACCCGTATTCCTTTTTCTTGCTGCTTGCTTAAGAAATCCCGGTACATTTCAAAAACAGATATCTTCCAGTGCCTTCCCCCGTACCAGCCCCGGTAAGCCTTTAAAATTGCTTTTCTCTCCGCCTCCGAATAGCTGATTCCTTTTCCGAGAAATTCCTCCTTTACCTTTCCGAGCAGCCGCCCGTTCAGCATATTAATTTTGTTCTGAATGGAAACGGAGGGATTTTCCTCAATATAAGCCTCCACGGCTTCCCCCGTTAAAAGGCTGACCAAATCCTTCTTACTGACTTCTCTGCCGTCTGTTTCGTCATATACGCCGGTTTTTCCGTTCCGGAAGCCTTCCACAAACGCTTTTGGATTTAAGTATACGGTATCTGTGGAAATTGCCTTCCGTTCCAGTTCCCGGCAGTACCCGGCCAAATCCCGAAACCACCGGGAGCTGCCCTTTACGGCGTCTTTCCCCGTTCCCTTAATCCTGTATTTCTTTTCGTCCCAGTCCTCGTACAAAAGCCGGACAAAAAGCTGTTCCATGGTCATCTGCCGCACGCCGTACACATCCAAATCCGGCAGAACGCCCGTGATATAATTCAGCAGAATCCGGTTGCTCCCCACAATGTAAAAATCCTCCGGCCTGAAACGCTCCGCATAGTTATACAGGATATAAGATATCCGGTGCATGGCCACCGTGGTTTTTCCCGAGCCCGCCACCCCCTGCACAATCACATTGTGATAGGGGGATTTTCTGATAATCTCATTCTGCTCCTTTTGAATGGTGGCAACGATTTCTCCCAGAACCGCCTGCTTGTTTTTGGCCAGATATTTTGTAAGAAGCTCGTCGTTGGCAATCACCTCGCTGTCAAAAAAATCCAGCAGCTTTCCGCCTTCAATTTCATAAGTACGCTTGCGCGTCAAATCAATCGGAATATCCACATCCCCCGGCGCCCTGTAGCTGCATTTTCCCAGATTGTTTTCGTAATATGCGTTTGCCACCGGCGCGCGCCAGTCCACCACCGCCTGATGGGTGGCGTCCCTTGCTATGCCGCCCCTGCCGATATAAAGAGACTCCTCCTTACCGGTTTTTTCATCGCGGAAAACGATTCGGCCAAAATAGGGCTTGTTTTTTGCCTTTTCATTGCGCATAAGCGCCCGCTTCATGTGCTCGTGCATCGTAACCGTGTTGTTTAAAATGGTCAGCACCTCCACGTCGTTGTCATGGTAACGGGCCAGCATTTCGTCGATATTTTCCTGCATCCGGGCGACTTCCCCGCTGTAATTTTTCAGATTGCGGCTTACTACCTCCAACGTCTCCCGAAGATAATCCTCCTCCGCCTTCCGCGACACTCCAAAATTTTTCCTTTTATCTCCTGCTCCCATCCGCTATGCCCTCCTGCCATCTTCGTAACCGCCTGATACAGACGGACGCCTTTTTGTTTTCTCTGTTGCCGGTATCTTCCATTGTAAGGGAAAAAGAAAAAATTACCAGACTTTAATTTCAAAATGTGGTAGACTATATACTGTTCCAATGATTAAAATTTTTATTCTTATATCGTTCTTTTATATATGTTTTTTAATTATATTTTTATAATCAAGCAGGGAAGAGGAATCTTCCCTGCTCGTGCGCTGGGGCAGGCTGCGAAAGCAGCATATACCTTTCTGCCCCATGTGCATAAAAATACCCCGAATGCCTGTTACAGCACCCGGGGGTTTTCTTTTTTACATATTATTCCAGTTCCAGCTGCTTTCTAATAAGATACTCGCTTAAAAAGTACAATCCCACGCCGATTATAACGGACACCGCCGAAATAATTAAATACATTACCGTCATAAGCGGAAACGGCGTTTCTACATATACGTTATCAAAAGTACTAATCATATAGGGAAACAGAATTACCGTACTGATAATCTGCATGACTGTGCCTATTGCAAAGTATGCGCCAAAGGCTCCTAAAATCCGGTGCCTGCGCACCATCTGGCCAATTGTAACAGAGGCGACTATTGTCATGGTGTTGCTGAAAGCGCTGGCAAAAAACGTAACAATCAAGCTTACGCAAAAGCCCCCGAACTCCTGCATATACGGGGAATCCCAGATACCCATATCAAAAAGTTCCCAAAAGCCGTCCACAATGGTTTTTCCGTCTCCCGGCTCCATAAAAGCCAGTATTATCATTCCCATAAAAATCGCTACACTGGCAGCAATTGCAAGAATGCTGATGATATCCCATGAAAACATGGTTATTACTTTGCTTAAAAGTAGCTGGTGGGAGCTGACCGGCAGCGTGTTTGTCAGGTATCCCTCATCCGTAAACATATTTTTGTAGTAGCGGACCGCAAAATAAATGGTAATACCAAGACTGACGCCGATTATCGCTACATAAAAAGTTATTATCATCATCACGCCGGATAGAGGCAGCCCTACCCATTCACTGTCCCAGATAGGAAGGTGAAAGGTGAAACCGGCCATCATGGCCGCGGCCAGCAATATTCCGATTAAGAGCACGGGAATTTTCCAGACTGCTTTCCATTCGTGCTTCAATAATTTTCCTAACATGCGAACACCTCCCTGAAATACATATCCACGGATTTTCCTCTGGATTCACGGATATGCTCCACCGTATCATGCAGCATCATGTGTCCGTCCCGGATAAAAATCACCTCGTCCAATACCTTCTCTATATCGGTTATCAAATGAGTAGAGATTAAAACCGTGGCATTCTCATTATAATTGGAGATAATGGTTCTCAAAATGTAATCTCTGGCAGCCGGGTCAACCCCCGCAATGGGTTCATCCAGAATATAAAGCTGCGCTTCCCTGCTCATCACCATAATGAGCTGCACCTTCTCCTTCGTCCCCTTGGAAAGGGTTTTTAAACGGGCATCCTCGCTGATATTTAAATTTGCAAGCATCTGCCTTGCCTTTTCCGGACGGAAATCTTCGTAAAAATCCGCGAAAAAGGCTATCAGCTCCCTGACCTTCATCCCGCCCTGAAAGTAAGTCCGCTCCGGCAGATAGGACACGCATGCCTTGCTCTCCGGTCCGGGCTGTTTGCCGTTAATCAGGATTTCTCCTTCCGTGGGCACCAAAAGCCCGCTGATTAACTTGATTAACGTGGTCTTGCCGCTTCCGTTCGGTCCCAGCAGACCGATAATCTTCCCGCGTGGTATTACAAGATTCATATGGTCTAAGGCCATTTTTTTCTTCTCGTAAACCTTGGTAAGATTGTTTACATACACAAGTTCACTCATTTCTCGTTCTCCCTCTTTTATTCCGGCTTTGCATCATCCCGCCGCCGGTTCTGAAATTATTCCGCCGTCTTCGGCTCCCCATCCTCTTCCAGCAGGGACAGGATTTCTTTCTTCTCGAAGCCCAGCTTTTTCATCTTGTCAATAAACTCGCGAATCTGCTCCCTTGCAAGTTTATTACGAACCTCGCTAATCATTTCCATATTCTCCGTCACAACCCTTCCGCTTGTTCTTTGCGCCATCACCAGTCCGTTTCTCTCCAGCTCGGCAAACGCCCGCTGCATCGTGTTGGGATTGACTCCCGCCTCGGACGCCAAATCCCGCACGCTGGGAAGCCGCTCTCCCGGCTGATACCTGCCGGCAACTATCTGGTATTGTATCACTTCAAGAATCTGAGTATATATCGGACGGTCAGAATCCAGTTTCCACGCCATTATCCTCTTCCTTTCTTTGTATTATTGTACTGCTCTGTTAATACAATAATACTAAAAAGGCGTTTTGTCAATATCATTTTAGATATTTTTATCAAAAACCCTGTATTTCTTCCCCAAATGAGGCAATCAGGACAAACAGCGAACCGGCCATAATTGCGAAATCTCCGATATTAAAAATCACCTTCCGCAGACCGCACGGCACGTTAAAGCTCACATAATCCACCACGTACTTGCGGAAAAGCCTGTCGTAGGTGTTGCTGTAAGCTCCGCCAAGGAGCAGCGTAAGCCCCCATTTCAAAGCGCCTTTTCCGGCAGTTCCGAGGGTAAGAATGAAAAACACCGTCAGCATTGCCGTCATAAGAACGGAAAGGAGCATTACGATTTTCCGCTTCTTCTCACCGAAATTTAAGAAGGCCCCTTTATTATGGTGCTTTTTTATGATGAGGAGACAGCCGGGTTTTTCCCTGACTTCTCCCTCATTTATATTTTTTTCTATATAACTTTTTATGCCCAAATCCAGGCCGAGGATGCCGGATATTACTGCTAAATATTTCATAATTTTTGTTTTTCCTTATTCAATTTCATAGTCAGAATCCCCACATCTCCCATGTACAGTTTAAAATAATCCCCAAATAAACTTTCAAGTCAGGAAAAATCAGAAAATTTTGATTTTTTCTTACTTAATTATCAAATCCAAAAATTATAACTGCGGATACAGCTCCTCAAAAACGGCGTCCATCAGCCGCTTTCCGTCCCGGCACTGCGCCGTCAGGGAAATCACCGCGTCTTTTTCCCGCAGAATTATGGAATACTGGGAATATTTTCCGTCCGCCCTGAACGAACCGAACGGGCCGCCCCAGAACAGATAGCCATACCCGTAATCCTCCCTGCGGTCTGTCGCCGCCTGTACCTTCGTGCTCTCCGCCACCCATTTTTCCGGTATAAGCTGCTTCCCGTTCCACACGCCCTTCTGCAGATAAAGGAGTCCCAGCTTATGCATCTCCGATAAAGTAAGCATCAGGCCGCCGGAACCGAAGGTATTCCCAAACGGGTCAGTCTCCCAGGTTGGTCTTGAAATACCCAGCGGCTTAAAAAGCCGGGGCATCAGATAAGACACCAAATCGCAGCCGGCCCGGCGCTGAACCAGCATTCCCGCCAGATACGGCCCCACGTTATTGTATACGAATTTTGTCCCTGGCCGGCAAGTGAAGGGAAGGGCCAGCGACATTTTCACCCAGTCCTGTTCCCTGTACAAAGGCCGCTGTTCCCCCATCAGCGCCGGTGTTTCCTGTCCCAGACACATGGTAAGCAAATCTCTCACCGTTGCCTGTAAGAGAAATTCTCCCGGATTTTCCGGCATATCTTCCGCAAATGCGTCCGCCAGCGTCTCTTCAAGGGCAAGCAGCCCTTCCTTTATGGCAATCCCCACCGCCGCGGAGGTAAAACTCTTGCTTACGGAATAAACATTACGCCTGCATTCCTCGTCCCAGAGGTGCTTTCCGATATCTTCGCCGTTTTGGGTAATCTTTATTCCCAGAATCCCGTCTTGCGTGGTGCGGTTGATGAAATTTTGCAGTTCCATAATGAGGGTCTCCTTCAGATTGGGTTTTTGTTTATAGTCTAGCATAGAAGCATGGATACGTAAAGAAAACAGCATCGTCAGAAACATGATTTTATCTGTTTTTAAAAACCGGCTCACCTGCAAGGCAAACCGGTTTTTCTCATCTTATTTAACTTCTTAGCTTTCAACTTCTTATGTCAAATGAAGCCGTTCTACATTTTCCGCAATAATTATTTCATTATTTGTATAGAAAGTTTCAAAATCCGGCTCCTTTCCCCAGATGATATTTCGAAACAGAATATCAAGGGACAATGAACCCATAAGCCATGGCTGGTGGGTAATCGCCGCAGTAATAATCCCCCGCTCCATGTAGGGCTGCAGTTCGCTGATACGGTTTG
This sequence comes from bacterium 1xD8-48, assembly GCA_009917455.1. GTDB lineage: Bacteria > Bacillota > Clostridia > Lachnospirales > Lachnospiraceae > Suilimivivens. The sequence continues at coordinate 133,981 of QZDS01000003.1, forward strand.
TTGAAATGATATAGGGAATATGCTTTCCTTCCTCCACCGCCCGTATCGCCCCCGGGATGTGTACCACATTCAAAAACAGCAAATCGGCTTCCGGATATCTTTCCAGCATTTCCTTTGTGGCCGCATAGGTATCTATTTCTCCCTCAGGGCACACAGCCTGATATCCTATATTAATATCCGGCGCAGTTTTCCCGAGATGTTTAAGACATCCCTCTACCCTTTCGTGATGAAATTTATCAGATACTTCGCCGGTCAGAATCGCCACATTGCCTTTTTTCTGCAAAATCAGCTTGATAGCGCCGGCAGCAACCTCTCCGTTGCGATAATAATCACAGCCCACATAGGCCAGCCGCTTTACCTCCGGCATATTATTGTCATAGAGGACTATCTTGATTCCTGTTTCGGAAAGCTCCGAAATTTTCTTTATGACGGCTTCATCCGCAACAGGCGAAAGCACTGCTCCTTTAATTCCCGCGTCGCAGCATTCATCCAGCACCTTTAGCATTTCTGCGGCGGTTCCCACTGTTCTGGAAATAATTTCCACTCCGTAACTTTCATACTCCTGGAGCTTCCTCTTTACTTCCCTCTCCACAGGGCCTCCCACATCTATATCACCCCTGAAAATGAAACACAGTTTAATTCCCTTTTTTTTACTGACCAGTGATTTCCCCACTATGTTGGGCTCATAGCCCAGAGAGTCCGCAAGCATCCTCACCCTCTCCGCCGTTTTGGGATTAACCCCGGGCCGGTTATTAAGAACTCTGTCCACCGTGCCCCGGGACACACCGGACATATTCGCTATATCTTTGATTGTTACCAAATCCGTTCCCTCTTTATCTGTCTTAAACAATGGATGGAAGTCAGGCTTTAATTTTTCACCTGCTCCATCATCCATCCCAGCGCCCCGGATGCATTGTGATAGGTCGGTATCCAGCAGGTATGGTTCCATCCCAATTTCGCTTCCAGAGGCATATCGGGAATAATACCGATGCCATATTCTGCAAGTTCTTCAGGCGAAAACAAAGTAAGGTGCGCATCCTGATTTCCGCCATCCCTAAGCGCCATAATTCCATCTACTATATATTTATGCCGGTAATGGGTGTGGTCAATGTATGCAGCCGTAATCCAGATTTTTGAATGAACCAATCCCTTTAAAATACTGAATGTTTCCGGCGTCATAGACGGGCAGACCGGCAACGCCGCCGCAAATAAATCCGCCCCTACGGACATGGCCCTCAGTGTCCCGGCTCCGCCCATAGACATACCAGTCACATAAACCCTGGCCGGATTTACCTTTCCTTCATCAATCATTCTTCTGATAATATCACACACTCCGGCCAGATATTCTCTGTCCCAGCCGCTTCCGGACGGCTGGTCGCTGGTGGCAAATGTCTGATGCAAAAAAGCTTCAATGTCCTCCGGCGAAGGTTCTTTTCCCTTTGCCTGGGGCGCCATCACATAACAGTCAGGGTAAGACTCCGCCAGATGGGCCGCGCCAAAACACCCCACCATCTGTTTCCAGTTATCTCTGCCGCATTCTCCGCCTCCATGCAGAAATAAAATTAAAGGACGTTTTCCGGAAGCGCTCTCCGGCTCATATAACCGGTAAATAACTTCTCCCTCCGTATACGGCCGAAACCTGTCTGCCCACAAGGTATCCGTTCTTTCCGCATCTTCTCCGGTAAGCACCCTGTCACCAATCTTAAGCCTGAAAGGCGCCTGCCGGGAAAAAGGCTCCACTTCTATGCGCAAAATACCGTCTTTGCCGGAGAGCCTCCGTATACCTTTGGATAGCCTTCCGGTTTTCATGGCAAGAAAATTATCAATGGAAGAATCCAGAAAATTATCGCTTAAATGAACATCTTTTTGACTGATATTCCCTTCAAAAGGCACGTCAAAAGCGTAAATATCCTGTCCTGTGTCCGCTACTTTAGTATAAATCACAAAATTTTCCAAGTCAAGAACCTCCCGTTTCTTTGAGCACCAACACGCTCCTGTCTGAACCATTCGCAGAGCCGTGCATCTTTAATAGCATACTTTTAATCTTCCGGCAAAACAGCAGCTCTTTTCAATGGAAGCAATTCGTCCAGCGCCACACGGATATATTCGTCCCACATAGCAAAATCGTGGTCATATCCTTCCGCACAAATATAGTTCACGTCATATCCCAGTTCCTTCAGAATACGGACGTCTCCCTCCACTCTCTTCCTGATAAACTCTTTACTGCCACAGGCAATATGAAACTTGCAGAGTTCATCCCCCTTTTCTTTATGCGCTCTGGCAATGGAATAAGTATCGAACCGGGAATTTTCTATGTCAGACGACTCCCCGAAAGCCGCGTTAAACAGGTAAAAGAAATTGCGGAAATGCTCCCCGTCAAGTTCCTCTTTCAGTAAAGCCGTATCCAGCGTCATGCCGATTCCCCCGGAAATATCCACACAGGTATGATAAAGGTCCGGTCTGGCCAGTGCTGTTCCCAGAGCCACGTTCCCGCCCATGGCATATCCTACAATAAAATTATCTTCCCTTTTGGGCGACGATGCAAACAGCGTCTGTATCAGGAGCGGAAGTTCCTCTGTCAGAAACGTCTGGTACAGCACGCCGTACTCTGTGTCAACGCCGAAGCTGTTGGCGATGTCCGGAGTCACAAGCATCACATGATTTCTCTGGGCATAAAGCTCCGCATTTGTATACCGATAGGTCAGCGTATCATCATCGCCTCCGCCGTGTATCAGATAAACTGTCTGAAACTTCATTCCCGGTTCATATACCGCTTTTATCTTCCCTCTTAGGGAAGGCATATCGTGATGATGCTTTCTGGGTACGGAGATATCGTAATAACTATATTCGTCGGTGGGAAATACCACCGAAATATCAACATAATGCCCCAATGCCTGGGAGCGGTAATTAAATCGCATTAAACTCATAGTTTTTTCCTTTCTTCACTCTTCTGTATGACAGTTTTTTATATGGTTGATTTCTTCCGCCCTGCAGCAAGACACAAAATGGCCAGGCATCATTTCTTTCAGCTCCTGCGGCTCTTTGCACTTATCGCAGGAAAACTGGCATCTGGCCGCAAAGCGGCATCCCGGCCTGGGATTAATCGGAGACGTCACCTCGCCTTTCAAAAGGATTCGCTGCTTCTGCCTGTGTATCTTAGGCGAAGGTATCGCCGAAAGCAAGGCTTTTGTATAAGGATGCAGAGGAGATGTAAAAAGCTCTTTTGATGGGGAGGTTTCCACCAACTGACCCAAATACATTACACAGATATTGTGCGATATGTGGCGCACCACCGACAAATCATGGGTAATAAACATAAACGTAATCTTGCATTCTTTCTGCAAATCCTTAATCAGGTTCAAAATCTGAGCCTGAATTGAAACATCCAGAGCGGAAACCGGCTCGTCGCACACTACAAATCTGGGATTTAAGGCAAGAGCCCTTGCGATACCCACCCTCTGCCGTCTTCCTCCGTCCAGCTCGTGAGGATATGCCAGCGCCATTCTTCGGGGAATCCCGGATTGCTCCATAAGTTTCTCCACTTCCCTTTCCCTCTCCTGTCTGCTGAATTTCCCGGATAAAAGCAGCGGTTCGCTGATGGTTTCCTTAATTGTCATTCGGGGATTTAAGGAGGAAAAAGGGTCCTGAAAAATAATCTGCATATTTTCTCTCAGTTTTTTCAGTTCCTGTCCGGACACATTGGTCACATCCCTGCCGTCAAATAAAATCTTTCCCGACGTGCTGTCAAGGAGATGGATAATCGTCCGCCCGAGCGTAGATTTTCCGCATCCCGATTCTCCCACCACGCCCATTGTGGTAGCCTGCTCTATTTTAAAAGAAACATCATCCACAGCATGCAGCGTCCCTCTGGGAGTTTCAAAATATTTTTTTAAATTCTGCACCTCAATCAAAGCCGCCATCTTTCCTCTCCTTTCCGGTCATGTGACAGCGGACAAGGTGCCCGTTGCCAATGTCGCCAAGCTCGGGAGCCGATTCCCTGCACGCCTCACACATATGAGGGCAGCGGGGATGAAAATAGCAGCCCGAAGGCAGATTTGCCATGTTCGGCGGCATTCCCTGAATTGCCGTTAAATACTCCACATCTTCGTCGATATCGGGAATCGAGCCAAAAAGCCCTATGGTGTAAGGATGGGTAGGATGCTCAAAAATTTCTTCTTTCTCCCCCATCTCTATTATCTGTCCCGCATATACCACAGCTACCGTATCGCAGACTTCCCCCACCACGCCCAGGTCATGGGTAATCAATATCATAGATGTATTCTGTTCATCCTTAAGCCTCTTAATCATATCCAGAATCTGGGCCTGTATCGTCACGTCCAGAGCCGTGGTAGGCTCGTCCGCCAGAATCAAATCCGGACTGCAGGCCAGAGCCATGGCAATCACCACCCTCTGTTTCATGCCTCCCGAAAACTGATGGGGATATTCTATGGACCTTTCCGGCGGAATCCCCACCATCTCCAGCATGTCACACGCCTTTTTTACCGCCTCGGCGCCGGTCACCTTCTCGTGAATCTTTATTACTTCCTCAATCTGCTGCCCAACCGTAAAAACCGGGTTAAGCGCAGTCATGGGGTCCTGAAAAATCATGGATATTTTCTTTCCCCGAATCTCCTGCATCTTCTTCTCCGGCAGGGACAAAAGCTCCGTCCCCTCCAGATATATTTTTCCGCCGTCAATCCTGGCCGGCGGGTCGGGAAGAACCCGCAGAACCGACTTTGCTATCGTAGTCTTCCCGGCTCCCGTTTCTCCCACAAGTCCTAATGTCTGCCCTTTATTTAATTGAAAAGAAACCCCGTTTACCGCATGGACACGCTCGCCGTTAGCCGTATAATAAACCCGCAAATCGTCCACTGACAGCAACACTTCGTTTTGTTCTTTCTTCATTCCGTCATCCTCCATGCTCTTTCAGCTCTTAAGCTTCGGGTCAAGCGCATCTCTTAAACCGTCTCCCAACATATTAAGGGACAGCACCGTAATCATAATAAGCACTCCCGGGAAAAAACACAAATGAGGGTAATCCCTCAGATAATTTCTTCCCGCAGATAACATGGCGCCCCATTCCGGCATAGGCGGCTGTACCCCCAGACCGATAAAACTGAGCATGGCAGCCCCCATAATCGCTCCGGCAATTCCCATTGTCGCCTGCACAATCAGCGGAGAAAGCGCATTGGGCAGCACATGTTTCCAGATAATACGCCCGTGGGAGCAGTTAATGGACATAGCCGCTTCCAGATATTCCATCTGCCGTACATTCAATATGGACGCTCTGGTCATCCTCGCAAAGTTGGGAATGGAACTTATGGAAAGGGCAATTACGGAGTTGGTCAGTCCGGGGCCTAATGTCGCCGATATCGCAATCGCCAGCACAATTCCCGGCATTGCCTGCAGCACGTCAAGAAGACGCATGATGAGCAAATCCGCCTTTCCCCCAAAATATCCTGCAAGGGAACCTAAGAAAATACCGCCCAAAGCAGAAATCAAAACAGCTATAAGTCCGATTCTTAAAGAATATCTGCTGCCGTATAACAGTCTGGAAAAAATATCCCTGCCCAGTTCGTCTGTTCCAAAAATATATGCCGCGCTGGGTTTTTGGAGCTTATCCGTCAAATGCGCCTCCTCATAAGGATAGGGGCTGATAACCGGTGCAAGGAACGCAAGGATAATCAACAGGATAATTACAACGAGGCCCGCTACAGCCAGCCTGTTTTTGGCAAGCCGCTTCATAATCTCCCTAAACTGAGAATTCTTTTTTGCAACATCATTGTCCTGCATGAGCTTTGCGCCTCCTTCCCTGATACTGGCTCTTGATTCTCGGGTCTATGTACGCATATAAAATATCTACCGCAAGCATAACCAGACCGAATACAATCGCCAGAAAGATAACGGCTCCTCTGATTGCCGGATAATCCCTAGTGTTGATGGACTGCATCATATAAAGGCCAAGACCGGGTATGGAAAAAACGGTTTCTGCAATCAGTGCGCCGCCTAACTGGAAGCCAAAAGAGCCTCCTGCAACCGTTACCAGCGGAATCAACGCATTTTTAAGAGCATGGCTGTAAATTACTTTCCGCTCCGTCTGGCCCTTTGCTCTGGCTGTGGTAATATAGTCTTCCCGGATTACTTCCAGCATCCCGGAACGGGTCTGCCTTGCCATCTGCGCAATCCCTCCAATGGCATTCGCCACCACCGGCATAAGAAAACATTTCCAACTGTCAATTCCCGTCGCCGGCAGCCAGCCCAGGCGCAGGGCAAACAGAAGCGACATCATAAGCGCAATCCAGAATCCCGGCATGGAGGACGCTATCAAAGCCGCAAACATGGAAAAATTATCTTTCCAGCTATACTGATGAACCGCTGCCACGATTCCAAAGGGAATCCCCACCACCACAGACAATATCACCGACAATGTAGCAATCAGAAGCGTTCTTGGGAACCTCTCCAGTATCTGCTCTGCAATGGAACGGTTATTGACATAAGATGTGCCGAAATCAAATCGCAAAAATACATTTCCCATAAAATTGCCAAGCTGCACAATATAAGGTTCGTTTAATCCAAGCTCTTCCCTTTTTGTTTCAAGCTGTTCATTGGTAACGTTTGCCCCTAAAATAATAGTAGCCGGGTCGCCCGGCGTAAAATACATAATAGTAAATATCATCACGGCCACCAGCAGTATTACAGGTATCATCAAAAGCAAACGTTTTATCACATATCTTCTCATCCGCATACCTCGTTTTTCATTTACTCTCATGGGAATGGAGTCCGCGGACTTCCATTCCCCATTAAATTGAGTTCTGTCAAAACTGATTACTCACCGCCTTTAAAGTCGCTGCTAAAGGTACACGCTCCGGTTATAACAGAGTTATGGGGTTCGATGTAAAATTCTTCGACCCCCTGTGTGCCTACATAATAGTTATAACCAAAGCAGATACCGTATACGGGAACAATCTCCTTAATATACTGCCAGCAAGCATCCATGTTTTCGGGCGTATGCGTATCCAGATTGATTGCAGTTTTGTACAAATCAAAAAGCTTCTCGTCCACCAGGAAATTGGTGGTTGCACCGCCAAAGAAATCCGGGTCAAGGCTGTACTGCCACTGCTGCGCTACATAAGCTCCCGCCTTATTGTTAATATGAATGTCAAACTGTGTCGGGTCAAAACGGTAAGTGTTAAACAGCGCGCTGTCATAGGAGTCAATGATAACCTCAATTCCCACATCCGCCAGATTCATCTGGATAATCTGCGCCATCAGCACATGGGAGGGCATTGCATCCAGAAGCAGGTGAATCTGAAATCCATCCGCATAGCCTGCCTCCGCAAGAAGCTCTTTTGCTTTTTCGGGATTATATTCATAATAAGGCTCGCTCTTCCACGCTTCCACATAATCGGAAGATTTCTCCCCGCCAAAGCAGTGGCAAACCGCCCCAAGCCCGTCATATGCCCCGTCCAGAATCCCCTGATTGTCAATTGCATAGCATACGGCCTGACGCAGTCTTACATCCGAAAAAATATTGTCTTCCGAGCAGTTAAAGAAAATCACCTGTGAAAGGTCGGCCGGCTCCGTATACACATTGAATTTGTCAGCCAGTTCCCCGCCTTCCAGAAAGCGATGGATGTCCGTAGTTGAAATGGCGTTGCTGACAATATCAACTTCTCCCGTCTCAAGGGCAATTAAAATCTGTGAAGGCTCGCTGATTACTTTATAAATAATTTTGTCTGCATTGGCTGCCGCTACCTCCGCCCGGTCTTCATCATGCCAGTAGTTTTCGTTTTTTACCAGCGTAATTGTAGAGCCTGTCACCCAGTTTTCCATTATGTAAGGACCGGTTCCCACCGGATTGGACTCCATCTTGTCCGCTTCATAGGCCGCCTGAGACACAATCCTGATGCTGCACAGGGAATCCTCAAGAACACCTACGCCGTTTGAAGCCAGCTCAAACTGAACCGTATAATCGTCTACCTTTTCCACAGATACTATATTGCCCACATAAGAAGGCTGATTCCCCTCGGCAATATCCTGGTTATAGCTGAATACTACATCATCCGCCGTAATGTGATTGCCCGCCGTGTCATAAATATTATCAAAAATAGTAACCTTAACCGTCGTATCGGAGGTTTTCTCATAACTGCTCCCCAAAAGCGGCAGCGCCTCGCCTCCTATCACTCTCTGGTAAAAAAGTGTCTCATAAACTTCCGGAAGAACAGCCATACGCCCGCCGCCGTCCGCCGCCCACGGAGACATACTTCCCACATCCTCTGAAAGATGCTGGCGGACACTGACGTAACCGCCGGCGTTTTCCTGGCCTGAAGATTCATCCGTGCCAACCTCGGCGGAGCCATCCGCCGAATCAGCAGGCGCATTCTCTTCACCAGACTTACCCCCGCAGCCGGTAAGCGCGGAAATCACTATGACCGCCGCAAGCAATGTTGATAAAATCCTGTTTCGCTTTTTCATTTGTCTAACCCTCCTGTCTGGGAAATAAAATAGTTTTGAACTTAATGTTTTCACGTGCACGAAAATAAGGGAAATATTGGGATATAAATTTATATACGTGCACAAGCACATTTTGTCCTCTGTTGGAATTAAGAATATATCATCCACTCCCTTTCTGTCAATAAGAAATAATATTTTATAATAAATGCTTAATTCTCCCTCGATATATTTGTGCATAATTAACAATTTCCGTTCTTTCTATTGACACTTCCCAGAAATCAACATATACTTTTTGTGTAATTATCGTGCTCGAACACATTTATAGGGTAAAGATTGGAGGATTACCATTATGTCAGAAATATTAGACGCCAGAAAAACACAAATTTTTGAAACAACGCCAATTCCGAAGGCAGTGGTTGCCCTGGCCGTTCCCGCCATTATCGGACAGGCGATTACCATCATATATAATTTGGCGGATACCTACTTTATAGGGCAGCTTAACGATAACAGCCAGGTTGCCGCCGTTACATTATGTATGCCTGTTTTTCTGGCTCTCACCAGCATTTCCAATATTTTCGGCGTAGGAGCCGGCAGTCTTTTATCACAATATCTGGGTATTCAGAATTATAAAGATGTTCGGAAAGTGTCCTCCTTAAGTTTCTGGAGCGGACTGATTGTTTCCATTCTTTTTTCTGCGTGTGTTTACCTGTTTATGACCCCTATTTTGGACTTTGTCGGCGCACCTTACGAAACCCGGGAATACTGTGTTGAATATATGACCTGGACCGTGCTGATTGGCGGCCCCTTTACCGTTTTAAATCCCTTAATGGGATATCTGGTGCGGTCCGAAGGCAATGCCTTTCAGGCGAGCTTCGGCATCGGTCTGGGCGGCGTTCTCAATATTTTGCTGGACCCTTTGCTGATATTTGTATTTCATTTAGGAGTCCGGGGAGCGGCAATGGCGACCTGCTTTTCAAATATCACTGCCATGGGATATTTCCTCTGCTATCTTCAAATGAATGCCAGACGCGGAAACAGTTTTATCTCTTTAAAACCGCAAAAGCAAATGCTGGATTTTGGCCTTCTCTCCGAAATTGTCACAATAGGTCTTCCCAGCTTCTTTCTGTCCATCATGTCAACTGTATCCAACATGGCCGTCAACAGATTTATGGCGCCCTACGGCTCTGCCGCTTTAGCCGCCATAGGCGTTTCAAAAAAAATAAACGCAATGGCCTTTTCCATCTCTCAGGGATTGGGTCAGGGTATATTGCCCCTGATAGCCTACAATCACTCTTCCGGCAATAAAAAGCGTATGCGTGACTCTCTACTCTTTGCCCTTTTTGTCGGCGGCTTTTTTTCCGGTCTGTGCGTCATACTGTTCTGCACGGCTCCTTTCTTTGTAATATCATGCTTTATGAAAAATGAAGAAGCTGTCGCTTTAGGGGCCGCTTTCCTTAAAGTTATCTGTTTTGCCGTACCCACTACCACCATCACCTGTCTGGGTATTACCGCTTTTCAGGCTGTGGGGCAAAAGAGACAGCCTTTCATCGTTTCCGTTATGCGGAAGGGAACCATAGATGTTCTTTTTATGACGATACTGACAAAAACCTCTCTGGGAATGTACGGCGTCGTCTGGGCGACTCCCTTATCCGAAATTTGTACCGTTTCCACTATTTTATGTATGCTTTATTTCTTCTTTTTCAGAAAAGGCAAACTGCAGCGCACCGAAGCCACAAAGGCTTCCTCATAAAACATTCACTCAAAGGAGGAAAATTATTATGGCAGTATTAAAAATGAACTTTCTATCCGAAGCACTTGGAATGCAGACCAATGTTACGATTTGCCTTCCCACTTTCAGCTTTGAAGACAGCTTTAACGGACGCTCCGGCGTGTATATCCCCGGTATGAAATATCAGGTGATGTACCTGCTCCACGGCGGAAGCGGAGACGACAGCGACTATGTCAATTTCAGCAATATTGTAAGATACGCGGATGAAAATAAAATCGCCGTCATTATGCCCTGCGGCTATAATTCCTGCTACACGGACTCTCCTGACGGCTCCGCCAAATACTATACTTTTGTTACCGAGGAACTCCCCAAAGTAATGGAAACCCTGTTCCCCATATCCACCAGACGGGAAGACACCTTTGTAGCCGGTTTGTCCATGGGCTCCCACGGCGCTATGAAAATCGCCGTCAATAATCCGGAAAAATTTGCAGCCGCGCTGATTATGTCAGGTTCCTCGTACCGTCCCGGCGTTCCCCGTATGGTTCCCTGCCAAAACGGCGTGTTTGACTTAGAAGCCGCAACCTCAAAACCGCCTATGTCCATGGGGGCTATAACAGACATGATTGAGGACCCGGAATTCATCAGGAACACCGTAAACGATGTCTATGCGGTTGCCAGAAAAAACGCGGAAGAAGGAAAAACACTGCCTGCTCTTTTCTTCCGGGCGGGCGATTGCGATACCGCTCTGTACAGGGCAGTTCTGGCAGAAAAAGAACTCCGTGAAATGGGATATGAAACGAAAATAGAAATTGTACCCGGAATGCGCCATGAATGGGATTTGTGGGACGACACCCTGCGGCTTGCCTTAAGAGAATGGCTTCCGATTAGACATGAGGTTATTTATCCGTAGAATTTTTCCGGAATCAGCGCGTAATTTCTGAAAATAATCCGCAATTTCCGCGGGCAACAAGCTGGTTGGCTGCTTGCAGACGTTTGGCTTGTTGCCCGCGGAAATCAAATTACAGTATTTCAGGATACAAAAACCGCAGCGCCGTAGGCGTGGGAAGTTCAATTTCAGATGCCGGCGTAAGTTCTCCCGTTTTCTGATTAACGGAAAGTATCACCGCCTTTTCGTTCAGCACACCGGTCACAACAAGAAACCGCCCGCTTCTGTCCACCTGTATTCCACGGCTCATCACGATATCATCCAGGATATAACGGTTCAAAAGCGTCAGTTCTCCACTGGAACGATTCAGCTCAAAGCTTCCAATCACACCCTGCGTATTGTTATTAAAAAGAAATTTTCCTCCGGGATGGAGCTGCACGTCAATGCCCCACGGATGCGCCTTGCCTTTCAGCAATGTAAACCGGGAGGACAAATCCGGAATCCAGGTATCCACCCTGGAAATTCTCGTCAGTTCCCCCTTTATTCTGTCAAGGAAATAACTGCACAGGCATCCGTCATACTCGTTCTGAATCAGTACATACGGCGTTCCGGGCACAAAGCAGGCATGTCTCGGCGAAGAGCCAAACTCAGACTGGCATATTGAAAGCAAATCTAATTTTTGCGTATCCCTGTTAAATTTGCAGATATAAATATTATCTCCGCCTTTATTGGGTATCACCACGAAATCTTCTTCATCGATTAATACGGAATGCGGATGCGCGCTGGCATGTTCTATCTCGTCAATTCCCGTTCCGGTTAATACCAGCCTGTCTGTCAGCGCCCCTATTCCACCGTCCTCACGTATCTTAAATACGCAGACGCATCCCTCGTCCCTTATCACCTCAGGTTTTAGAACTCCATCTACATTTTTGTATCGGGAACAATAATATTTGGAGCCATGGTTTGCCGCGAAAATATAAGAGCCTGTTTTGTCAAGCGTAACATATGCCGTACTGGCTCCATAAGCCAGCGACTGGTTAATCAGCTTCGCCGTCCCTGTTTCCATGTCAAACGCAAATGCACTGAGTCCGCCGCCAAATCCGCGTCCCCCAAAATCATGGTCTTCGTTGCCGGCATATATAAATTTTTGATCTGGCGATACCACAAGCGTACTGGGATTTTCTATATCCGTAACCTTACTGTGAACCTTCATCTCTCCTGTCTTACCGTTTACTGCGCAGATTGTCAGTTCATGGCATTTCCCGTTTATGTTTGGCTCCGCCAGATTCGTCCAGTACTGGGGTCCAAACCCGCCAAAGCACGCATAAAAATCACCATTTATCATTTCTTTCCTCCTGCAAAATTGGGCTTTTCCCTGTTTTTGTCATTTCTTTAACGAGCGTTTTTTTGACGTACTGTCTATAATTACCGCAAGAAGCATCATGGCTCCTTTGAAAATATCCTGAGAATTGCTGTTCAGTCCCATCATATTAAGTCCTACCGACAGAGTTCCGATAATAATAACACCGGTAACAATACCGGAGGTCTTTCCTGTACCGCCCGTCACGGATACGCCGCCTAAAAGAGCCGCGGAAATCACGTCCGAGCTTAATGTGCCGCCTGCAAAGGGACTCCCTGAAAAAGTCCGTGACATACAGACCAGCCCCGCCGCCCCTACCAGCAGTCCCGCAATAATACTGGCTATGTATTTAATCTTGTTTACGTTGATGCCGGAAAGCCTGGCCACATCTTCGCTTCCGCCCACCGCAAACAGATATCTGCCTAAATAGGTTTTCCTCAGCACAAAAGATACAATGAAAGCCAAAATAATAAATATAATACTTGAAATCGGAATAATATCAAACAAATATCCCTGTCCCAGCCATTTGATACTGTCCGGCAGGCCGTAAATCGTCTTATTCTGAGCTATGATACAGCTCAAACCACTGACGGCCGTTCCCACCGCCATAGATATTACCAGGCGGTTAATATGAAAGTGGCTGGATACAAAACAAGTCACGCAGAAGATAACAGTTCCGCCAATCATTCCAAGTACCATAGCCAGAACAATATTAACACCCATTGCATACAGCCATGCCGACAGCGTTCCCACAAATGCGTAAACCTGCCCGGTAGAAAAATCCAGATTACCGGAAATCATCAAAAATGAAACTCCCAGAGCCGCAATCCCCATGGTTGAAATCTGCCGCACAATAGAGATTAAATTATTAACCGTAAAAAACATTCCCTGGCACTTTATACCAAAAAAGATAATCAGCGCTACAAGAATCAACTGTGCCGTGGATTTTCGTAATATTTCCACAGATTTTATGCCTATTTTCTTCATTCCAATATCCACACCTTTCTAGCGAATGCCTGATGCCATATCAAGCAGTTTTTCCTTGTCGAAATCCTCTTTTTCCACGCTTCCCACCAGTGTTCCCTCCGCCATCACCAGAATCCGGTCCGCCACGCCAATCAGCTCCTCAAATTCAGAAGATACCATCAAAACGGAATGTCCCTCATCCGCCAGTTGTTCAATAATTGCATAGATTTCATGCTTTGTCCCTACGTCAATCCCTCTGGTAGGCTCATCAAATATAATTATGCTGCTGTTGGTGTCAAGCCATTTTCCCACAATCACTTTCTGCTGGTTGCCGCCGCTTAAATACTGCACTTCCTTGTCGTATCCGGCAGTTTTTATCTCCAGCTTATCGCAATAATGTTTTATCGTCTCCAGTTCTTTCTTTGTATCTATCACTCCAAACCGGCAATATTTTCTGATGCTTGCAAGCGTCGTGTTGGCGGCAAGACTTTTATCCATCAAAAGTCCCAGGCGTTTCCTGTCCTCCGGCAAATAGGCAATTCCTCTTTTTATTGCATCTAAAGGATGCCTTCCGTAAAACTCTCTTCCCTCTATTTTAACGGTTCCCGATTTACGTTTTGCGTCGCAGAAAAGGACCCGCATCAGTTCGGTCCGTCCGGCTCCTACCAAACCTGCCACGCCCAAAATTTCTCCCTTTCTTAAATCAAAAGAAACATTCCGGGCGCCATTCCCATTCAAATTCCGTACGCTCAAAACCACTTCGTCTGTTGCCTTTGAATCGTGCTCCGGATAGTAATTCGTAAGTTCACGTCCTATCATCATACGGATTAATTCCCTGCGCGACGTATCTTTAATCAGGGTTTCTCCGGCCACCTGTCCGTCCCGCATGACTACGGCCCGGTCACAGATTTCAAAAATCTCTTCCAGCCGGTGTGAAATATAGATAACGGAAACTCCTTTCTTTTTTAAGTCCCGGATAATACGAAATAATATATTTGTCTCGTTTGCGGTCAGCGGAGCTGTAGGCTCGTCCAGAATTAATATTCTGACATTCTGCAGAATTGCTTTTGCAATCTCTACAATCTGCATCATTGCCGGAGAAAGCTCCGCCACGTTTTCTGTGGGGTCTATATCCACTCCGAAGGATTGAAAGACTTCCCTGCTTTTTTCAAGCATCTTCGCATAGTCTACTACAATTCCGTTTCCGGGATTATTACCCATAAACACATTCTCAACAACAGGCAGTTCCGGCACTAAATTGAATTCCTGATAAACGGCGCTGATTCCCAGCTTTCTGGATAAAATCGGATTCAGTCCATCATATTCTTTCTCAAATAATTTTATCTCTCCTCCTGACGGCGCATGCGCTCCCGTCAGGCACCTGACCAATGTAGACTTTCCGGCCCCGTTTTCCCCAAGCAGAGCCAGAACCTCACCCTCTTTCAGAGAAAAGCTGATATTATTAAGCGCCTGAACGCCTGGAAATAATTTGCTGATATTTATAAATTCCAAAACCGTCTGACTCATTTTTATAACCATGCTCCTTTCCAAAGCCCGGAGACTTTGTGCACAGCACAAATCTCCAGATTGAAAATTTTAGTTTTCAATCTTTCTCCTCCATGTCGGAACTGCCTGAAACCATTTATTGCAGATATTCCTGAACATTATCGATATCAATCAAATCTTTTTTTACAACCACATTTTCCATCTCCCCGCTTTCAACCCAGCGAATCAATTGTTTTCCCACTTCGTATCCGGACTCTTCAATATTCATATACGCACAGGCGCGATAAGGGCTGGCCTCGTCCGCTATCAAACGGAAGGACTCCGAATCCCCTTCACTTGAAAATACAAAGTACTCGCCGGCATTGGGAACAGCGGACGCAATCTCGTTAGCTGCCGCAATAGCATATCCGTTATTAAAGCAGAAAAAGAATTTCACATTTGGAGTTGCATTCAGAATCTGAGTCGTCATATTGGAAGCCTCTTCGTCGTCCACCGGATAAAATTCACTGACAAACTGGAAGTCTTTTCCTTCACACCACTTTTCGATAACCGATTTAATGTCTTCTTTCGCATCAAAATAACTGCTGTCCTCATTTTCACAGGTCGTAAGCCATAACGCTGAAATATCGCCCTCCGTAATATTATTGGCCGTCACATATTTATCAAGAGATTCTATAAACTGCTCAGCCAGCGCAACATAATCGTTTTCCGTACATGCTCTGGCCCCCTCTACAACCTCCCCCTGCGTAAGAACCCCGATTTCCGGATGCGACTGCATAAATGAGGTGGCCGATTCCGGCGCCATAAACAGGCCATACATCGCGCCCACATCAGACACGGCAAGCGTTTCAAGACCGCTTAACATATTTTCCGCGTCGCTGTTATAATCATAAACCATATACTCATATCCGAGTTCATCCGCAGCTCTTTGGATGCCATTGCTCATTTGAATCTGAAAATCAAAGCCAAGACTCATAGCGCACATGCCAATCTTTTTACCGGCTTCCTTCTGATTTGGGCTTTCCTCTTTTTCGCTTTTTGCCGCCTCTGTCGATTCGTCGGGTTTAGACGACGGTTCTGCCGAAACGCCTGCGTTTTTTCCGCACCCAGCAAACAAAATTGTCATAGCCATACCTAAAACAAAAACCAACTGCTTTTTCTGAAAATATTTTTTCATGTTGATATCCTCCTTTTTTTGATGGTTTTAGTATATCTGACATTCATTTTCATTAAAAGTACACAACTTTTAGAATACAGCACAATTCTTTTGATATTAAGCGGTAAATTATAGCAAAAAAGCTGGCACATTATGCCAGCCTCCAAATCTCTCAGATTATTTTTTATCAAAATGTATATATCTCATTACAATCCTGTTCCAGACGGTCATAGTCATTGGATATTAAAAGCACCGTCTTTCCCTGCTCCGCAAGTTCCCTCTGCAAGTCCCGAAACCGCTCTGTACGTTTTATATCTTCGTTTCCCGGGGAAGGAAACAGTATCACAAAGAAAGGATTGGCTGCCAGCCATTTTGCCACCATAAGCTCAAAAACTTCCTCTTCCGATAATCCGAAACAATCTCTGCGGTTTTCCAGCATGGCGCAATGCTTTAAAATACTGTAACGTTCCACTATCTGCCTGAATAAATATCTGGAAACGCGTCCGCGGTATAAAAAGCGGTTTCCCAGCCTGTGCTGTGCAAAAAAGGCAACATTTTCCACCGGAGACAGGTTCCTAAAAATCATCTGGTCCGCGGACACATTTGGAATCACTGCAATTCCTTTTCCTGCCAGCTCCTTAGGTGATTTAACCGCAACGGGACTTCCGTCGATGAGAAGCTTCATTTCCCGGTTCATCATCTGGATAAAAGGCTCCAGCGTAAAAGGAATTTTCAGATTTTCATCATAAATCCCGGCAATCTGTCCCTTCTGAAAAGAGATAACCTCGCCTGATTTTCCAAAAGCCAGCGCCGCTTTACATCTTTCCCCTGTTTGTGAATCCGCAGAGCTGCTTTTCAATGTGCGGGCCGGAAATCTGCGCCCCATCACTACATGCCGCACATCCTCCTCGCAGAACAGACTGTTTTCTCCTTTGCGAATCGTCATTGTCACAATTCCCTTGCGTACAACAAGGCATCTGTCGGCAACCTCCGTATAGTACCATAAATCTTCATTAAATACCGTCATTACCAGCGTTACGCCATGTTCTTTTAGAAATTTTAAGATTTCATTCAGTTCCATAAAATCTTCATTGCTGCAGTAATCCGCCATATTGGTAAATACCATAATGCGTATGCCGGTGGAAAAGGCCGCCAGAATCTCCCTTTTAACCTGCTCATAGGGCCTTTGCTCCCCTTCGTCAAATTTCAACTGCATAAGGTTAATAAGCATGGCGGCGTCCTCATTATAGGATGTGTTCTGTATAATGCCCCAAAGGCCTCCATGCCGGTTCAGCATTCGTATATTATCCAGAAAAGTAATATTGCCCGATAGTCTTGCCCGCCTTCCAATTACCGCAACGCCTTCTTTGTTCAAATCCTCGCTGGTAAGCTGCGAAAAACTCCTGCCATTGACGAAAACCCGCCCTTTTTGAAAAGCTCCCATCTCTCCGCCTAAAATACGCGTTAGAGTTACAAGGCCGGAATCAAGCAGCCCCGCTATCACCACTGCCTCGGACCGATACAGCGAAAATGTTGCGTCTCTCAGCCCGCCATACAGATAATCCTCAATCTGTACTCCTTCAAATTTCAGTACCTCGTGCTTCATTCCGTCTCCCTCTTATGTGGAAACCGGCAAAGATATCGTAACTTCCGTACCGAACCCGGGCGTACTTGCAATATGCAGCCCGTATGCCTCTCCGCAATACATTTTAATACGCGAGTTGATGTTATACAGAGCAATGCCGGAATGCATTTCCTCCATCATAATTCCATTTCGGAACATCTGGTTTAGAGCAAGCACCTGCTCGTCCTCAATTCCGGTTCCGTTATCCGTAATAATCATCTGAAACTCCACATCCGTCGCAACCAGCCGTAGTTCAATTTTTCCACCCACAGACATTTTCCGGAAACCGTGCGTAAAAACATTCTCGACAATGGGCTGAAGAACGAGCTTTGGCATTTGTATCTGTTTTAAATCCTGCGGCTCGCATTCCATAACCTGACAAAAAGTAAATTTTAACGGGAACCTGATTTTCTGTATTTTAAGAAAACTGTTCAGATGTTCCAACTCACCATTAACCGGAACCAGAAAACTGGCGTAATCCATGCTGTATTTAAACATGGAAGACAGCGTTGCAACAATATCCGCCACATCCATGGCGTCCTGTTCTATTGCCAGCCCCCGTATAGTATCCAGCGTATTATATAAAAAATGTGGGTTTATCTGATTTTGCAGCGCGTTGAGCTGCTCCTGCCTTTTTTGCTGCCAGATTTCCTGCACATGCTTTCTGGCTTTTTCCAATTCATTTACGGCTTCCTTTCCGGCACGGTTCCGTCCGGAAATAATTCTGTAATTTACATATGTCAATGCGGCAAAAAGGAGGAGCAGAACAGTTCCCCCAAGCAGTATCATTACGATTTCCGCCCTCTCCATATCACTCGCTGACTCCCTTCTGATACAGTCTTTGATATTCCATTGGCTTAATTCCAGTGTATGTTTTAAACACACTGCTGAAATAAGCCGTTCTGTCATAACCTACCGCGTGAGCTATCTGCGTCAAATTTTTATCGCATTTCCGCAACAGTTCCTTTGCATTCTCCATTCGAACCATGGTCAGATACTTGCTGTAATTCATTTTTACTTCGTTTTTGAACACCACGCTTAAATATGTGGGATTGATATTGAGCTGTCCTGCGATTGTCTCCAGTGTGATATTTTCCATATAGTGCTTTTCTATATATCTTTTGGCTTGCTGGGCATATGCCGACAGATTGGCAAGCTTCACCGACAGCTTTTCATTCATTATATTTTCAATAATCCCCGCAAGCTTAATCCTGATTTCTTTTTCCGTCATACAGGAATCAATCTCGGACATTGACTGCGCCACAAAATTTTCCTTATTTTCCAGGGGAGAAGAAATGTCTTCCATAATATTTGAGAATAAAAGCAAAATTTTACGGCAGCATTCAAAAACCAGCGGCGGCTGCAAATGGAACAGCGTCTCGTTACGATGAAAGACCTGTTCAATCCATTTTCCGGCGCTATCCGGTTCAATCTCTTCAATAAAACGCCCAAATTCCCTCCTTTCACCTGCTGTAAGGATTTCGCTGTTATTTATTTTATCGTCTTCCGGACCGGCATATAAAATGTGGCAGTCATTTTTATATATCCGAGCGCATACGGCATTCTCCGCGGCCTTATAGCTTAAATAAATATCGTGAAATTCCCGTACCGGAAATCCCACCCCAATATAAACCCGGCTCTGTGTTTTGCATCCCAGTTCTACAATCGCATTATGCAAAATCCCGTCCAATGCAAAGGATACCGCATTTTCTTCCTCTTTATCGCTATTTAAAAGGACGCACATATTAACGGAATCTTCTCTGAAAAATTCAAACTCCTGGCAAAGAGCGGACAGTTTTGGGCGCAAAATTTCCTCAAACATTCTCATAATTAGCTGCGGCGTATCATTCTCCGTCACTTTGCCCGGAAAAACGATACGGAGACACCGAAATGTCCCTTCAACAAACTGGTAATTATAATTCCGATTTACACAGCTTAAATCCTCTTTTATTCCCGATTTTTTCATCAGGTCAAAAAACTGCAGCCTCCCCGACACCCTCATCATCATGCTTTTCTGCTTTGGATTGTCCCATACACTTGTAACAATCGCTTTCAACACTTCATTCAGTTCACTCTCGTCTATCGGTTTTAAAAGATAATTGGAGGCTCCATACTGCATTGCGGAGCGGGCATATTCAAAATTCCGAAAGCCACTGACAACAACAATTTTCATTTCCGGCCATTCCTTTGACAGCCGCTGCATTAATTCTATTCCATCTACTCCTGGCATCTCGATATCACAAATCAGAATATCGGCTGTCTCTGTGGAAAGGTACTCCAAAACTTCCTGGCCGCCGGAAAACATTCCTCCCAATTCCAGCCCCAGTTCTTCCCAGTCAATTAAATGTTTCAGCAAAGTACAAATATGAATCTCGTCGTCCGCAATCAATACTTTCATTAATTTCCCTCATTTCTCCTATACCCGCTGCATGCCTCTGTTCCTTTTCCAAACCGCACCTCGCAGTCCTTGCGGAAAAAGGCTATCCCATAAAAATTTATATTCCGGTATCCCTCCGTACGCAGCTCCCGCGCATATTGTTTATCATATATCTGCTGCAAAGCTTTTCCGGCATCTTTCTCCAAATCGTCAATGTGGTCGGAAACCTTTATTTCCAGTATAAACGCCCTCCCGCGCAGAGACGGGCTTTTCACCATAATATCCGAACGCCCGTTACCGGATTCCCTGTTGGATTGAACGATATAATTTTCACTCTGGCTCAGAATCCCGGCAAGAAAACCATGATAAAAATTTTCTGCACTGTCATAAAAGCTGATAGTCGAAAATAGCTGACTGTTGATAATATCCCGGACTGTTTCCGCCGCTCCCTCCTCCATGGCACAATATAAAGCATGAAAATCCTGCTTCTTTATGGTCTGACGAAACCAGCCCAAAATGGTGTTCTGATAAATCGTCTTTACTTCCGTATTGGGAATTCGTACTTTTAAAAACACCGATGACTCTTTGAAGTATTCGCTCTCTTTCGTCAGATACCCGGTAAAATAAAGAAAATTCCACAGGCTCTCTCCCCGGCTGTACATATCTCCATAAGTAATTTCCTCATGCACCTGAATATCCAGCTTTTTTCCTCGAAGGAGCGACTCTATCTGTTCTCCCGTCTCCCGGTCCGCCCCTGTAATCAGCTCCTTTATGATGTCATTCGAACTGGTATTTATCCAGTAGGGACGCGGGAATGCATTAATATCAGCACTCAAATCATATAAAAACCTGATTACACTCCACGGGTTATAGACGTCGGTATTTCCAAAGATATATCCATCATACCATTCCTTCATTGTCGAAAAACGGCTGCTTACCTTATAATAAGACATCATATCCCGCACCTCGGACTCTGTAAAGCCAAAATGCCCGCTGAATCTTTTATCAAGAATTGATACGATATTCAAATGGTTCAGGCCGGTAAAAATACTTTCCTTTGAAACCCGCAGACATCCGGTGATTACTGCAAGCTGTAGATAATCGTTGGTTTTCAGCCCCGCTTCAAACAGGGAACGGATAAAATCTGCCATCTTCTCATAAAAGCCTGCAAAATATGCGTTTTCCAAAGGGACATCATATTCGTCTATGAGGATAACCGTATTCTTCCCTGTGATTTTGTACATACACCTGCAAAACAGCAAAAGAGAGTTTCTTACTTCCTTTTCCTCTGCCCTTTCCTCTGCAATCGCAATATATTGCTCATATTCATTTCCGGAAAGGCGTTCTTTTCCCTCCTCTACAATGCTTCTGTGCCTTTCAAACTCAGATGCAATTCCTGTCTGTATCATGTAATAAGCGGTTTCCACATCTCTTTGTTTCGCAGATTTTAAAGTCAGGTTCATCACCGGATACATTCCCATCTGACCAGTGTAGTTTTCCCCCTCCCTCATAATTTTCATTCCGTAAAAAAGCTTTTTATTTTCCTCATTTCTATTGATATCTCCGGTATCTTCAAAAAAATACCGGAGCATACTCAAATTCAGGGTTTTTCCAAAGCGTCTGGGGCGGATGAATAAATTTACTTTTCCCTTTAAATCCAACAATTCCTTCATAAATATGGTTTTATCTACGTAATAATAATCGTTTTTTACCATATCTGCAAAGTTTTCAACCCCTATCGGCAACGGTCTCTTCATCAGCATACCTCCCTGTTATCCTTCTCACCCTGATTATATCTCACCCCCGCCCCTTTCACAATCCATTATTTACTGCGTTTCCATTTTAAGAAAGTTTCATTTTTCTTTTTATACCGCCTTACGAATCCGCAGCGCCATATACTGTTTTCCGGGCATTTCCACCCTGTTAA
Organism: bacterium 1xD8-48; assembly: GCA_009917455.1. Taxonomy (GTDB): domain Bacteria; phylum Bacillota; class Clostridia; order Lachnospirales; family Lachnospiraceae; genus Suilimivivens. The sequence continues at coordinate 155,966 of QZDS01000003.1, forward strand.
AGCCCCGCATTCTGCCAAGAGGCGTAATCGTCATATTCCAGGTGTCGATAATCTCCACCTCGTAATCTGCGTCCTCCGGAAGCATCACCGGCCGGTAGGTCGGCTGGCAGATACCAAGATAGTGAATGGAATAGTCGTAGCAGGTTCTCATTCCCTCGCCTGTGCTTCCTCCGGCAAATCCCACTACCTCGTCGAACATTCCCTGTCCTTTTGTGAGAAAGCCTCCCGGAACATCTTTCAGAATGTCCAGCAAAAAGCGCAGCCTCTCCGGGCTATCCCCTTTCAAAACGCCGCCGTGGGACCACCAGAGAATGTCCTCCGCGTCCATAAAGGTTTCCCCGTGGCCGCAGTGGCCGCCCCTCATAAAGGCCTCCCAGAATCTGCGAACCAGCTCCTGCCCTGTAATGTTGCCCCAGCCAAGTCCGATATTTCCCTCGTAGCAAATCTCGTCCCAGACCACCGGCTTTCCGTATTTTTCCAGAAATTCATCGGTAGTTTCTGTGGTCTTGTAAAAGTCAACTCTCTGAAGGGAGCAGTGGGTCACCCAGTCCTTTGAAAAATCATAATTGGGTCCTCCGTTATGCACGGAGAGAAGCCTGTGGAACTTATCGCACCCGGAAACTATCTGCCCGTAGCGCTCCCAGTCCTCCGGCGTCTTTGTTTGTATAAAGTCAAACTCATTGGAAAGAGACCACCATACATTCCTGTAAGCGCCGTATCTTGCCACCACATACCGCAGATAGGAATCACAGGCTTCCTTTCCCATAACATTGTGTCCCCACTTATCGTAAGGGTGCATGAGAATCATATCCGCCTCGATTCCCATCTCCATAAGCTGCGCAATCCGCAAGTCAAATCTCTTAAAATGCGCCACGTTTGGCCTGTAGTAGTCAAAACCGTAATCCGGCTCCTCTGCCTTCATCCCCGGAAAAAGGAATCTTCCCTCTTTTTGCTTCTGCACAAGCTCATCGTCCAGCCCTTCCCCTTTTCCTCTCTCAAAAGGATAGCTTATTGGCTCTTTGGTATTAAATTCATAAAATTTCGGGAAGAAGCAGAATCTGATTTTATTGAAAGGGCTGTTTTTCAGCGTTTCAAGGGTCTGCTCCTGCCGTTCCATTGGCTGGTTTGCCCAGGCGTAGCAGGTGGTTCCGACGGAAAAATAGGGCGTATCGTCCGCATAGGCAAAATGCGTCTTATCCTTTACCACCACCGGCCCGTGATTGCTAAAAGAGGGCGCGACGGCTTCAAAGCAGCCCGTCTTTTCCTCTATACTATCGGAGAAATTTCCTCCGATGGTGTAGGTATATGTCCCCTCGTAGGAAGGCATGAATCTCGCCCTGTACACGCCGTCCCCGTCATAAAAACCTTCAACCGTTATTTCTTCCTTGTCGCTTTTAAAGGCAGCCGTCATCGTATAGTCCCGGAAAGGATTTCCGTCGCTTTTTCCCTTGCTGCTCACCTCAAAAACGCCCCATTTTTCTACCGTCTGCATCTGTTATCCTCCTGCCTGATATGCCAAATGCCCCGCCGGTTTGCGGGGTATCCGGCAACGCTTTCTCATTTTCTATTTCGTCCTTACCATAGCTACCGCGTTTTTGTATCCGCCGTATTTTCTGTCCCGGACCTCCTCCGTCATCTGCGGCAGAACCTTGCTCCAGCTTATGGTGTCAAAAATTTCCTCCTGCCACACGCCAAGAGCCATTCCCGCCATAAAAGCCGCGCCTGTCCCAGACAATTCCTCTATTCTGGAGATGGAAACCTCGCTTCCCGTAATATCGCTCTGGAACTGCATCAGATATTGATTCCTTGTAGGGCCTCCGTCCACCCGCAAAATCCCGATTTTCTTTTCCGAATCTCTCTCCATGGCTCGTACGATATCCGTAATCTGATAGGCAATACTCTCAAGGGCCGCCCTTGCAAGCTCCGCTTTTCCCGTGGTTCTGTCCATTCCCACAATGGCCGCTCTTGCATTGCTGTCCCAATAAGGCGCGCCCAGACCGGAAAATGCCGGAACCAGATACAGACTATCCTCCTGCGCAGCCTCCTTCGCCAGCGCTTCCGTCTCGGACGCGCTCTCAATTAAGTGCACGCTGTCTTTCAGCCAGGTGATTACCGCCCCTGTGTAATTCAAATTTCCCTCCAGAACATACTCCGGTTTCCCGCTGATGCCCCATGCCAGTGACGTCACCAGCCCGTTGCTGCTCAATATGGGCTTTTCCCCGATGTTCATCATAATGGAGGAACCGGTTCCATAGGTCACCTTTGTCTTGCCTTCTAAGCGGCAATTCTGTCCGAAAAGCGCCGCGTGGGAATCCCCCATCACCCCGCAAATGGGGATGGGCTTTGCAAAAAAGCCCTCGCAGTCCGTGTAGCCAAAGCAGGCGTTGGAATCCTTCACCTCCGGAAGGTTTTCCGTGTCTATTCCAAAGCTGCCGCAGATTTCCTTATCCCATGTAAGGGTAAAAATATTAAAGAGCTGGGTTCTTGAAGCATTGGAATAGTCCGTGGCGTACACTTCGCCCTTCGTGAGTCTGTATATCAGGTAGGAATCCATGGTTCCATGGCAGATGTTATGGTCTTTTGCTTTTTCCTTTGCCCCCTTTACATTTTCAAGCAGCCAGCAGATTTTAGCTGCGGTAAAGTAAGGGGAGAGCTGCAGCCCTGTTTTTTCCCTTATCTTTCCCGCCATGCCGCTGATTTCTTTTCTCTCGCAGATTTGCGCCGCCCTCGCGCACTGCCATACAACGGCGTAATCGGAAGGCTTTCCGGTTTCCCGCTCCCACATGATGCCGGTTTCCCGCTGGTTGCTGATGCCAATTCCCGCCACCTCGTCGGGGTTTACCTTTGCTATGTTCAGAACGTTTTTAATCACTTGAATGGTGTTCTGATAAATTTCCTCCCCGTCGTGGGAAACCCAGCCCTTACTGTTCACAATCTGTTTATGAGGCAAATCCGTCCTCATACACAGCTCGCCCTTTTCATTAAAAAGAAGCGCCTTGGTTCCCTGTGTGCTCTGGTCGATACTGACAATATATTTTCCGGCATGATGCCCTGCATCAGATTTTACATCATGCTTTGCAATTTCCTTTGCAGTTTGCTTTGCACTTTGCTTTTCCATATGTTCCCTTCTCTCCAAATTCCTGATTATATTCAGAAAATCCAAGGCAATATCCTGCCTCAGATTTTCCTCTCATGCTTCTGCTCTTATTTTTATTTCAGGTTATCTCCTGACTTTTGCTCTTATTTCATTTCAGGTTTTCCACAGCCTTCTTTGCAATCCCCTCCGCGTTCAGTCCGTAGTAATCAAATACCGCCGCCGATTTTCCGGTAATCACGTGGTCGTCGGGAAGCGCCATTGTGATGACCTTTTTGGGACAGTTGGCCGACACTTCCACCGCGACGGCGCTGCCAAGGCCGCCAAAGGGCGCGTGCTCCTCCACCGTTATCACTAACTTCGCATGCTCCGCAGCCTTTATCACAGCGTCCTTATCAAGCGGCTTCACGCAGTACATATCCAGAACCACCGCCCTGATTCCCTTTTCCTCAAGGAGCTTTGCCGCCTCCATGGCAGGCCGCACCATCTCCCCGCAGGCAACGATGGCAACGTCGTTTTCTCCTTCAAGTTCTCCCCGCACCGTGGCCTTATCCATCTCGAAAGGACAGTCGCTTTCGCTGTAAATATCCTCCACCGGATTGCGTCCCACCCTGACGTAAGCGGGTTTTTCATCCTTCAAAAGGCTTTCAATGAGCTTTGCGGTCTGGAACCTGTCGCTGGGAAGGTAGACTCTCATGTTGGGAATGGCTGACATTGCCGCGATATCCTGGGCCGAATGATGGCTCATGCCCAGTTCCCCGTAGCTGATGCCGCCGCTGATACCGATGAGCTTTACGTTGGTGTCGGAATAGGCCACGTCCACCTTTGCCTGCTCGTAGCTTCTGGTGGAGAGAAAACATGCCGGCGAAAAGCAGTAGGGCTTTTCCCCGCAGTGCGCCAGGCCCGCGGAGATACTCACCAGATTCTGCTCCGCAATGCCCACCTCCACGGACTGTTCCGGGAATGCATTGAAAAAGGGGGTCATGGAAGCGGAGCCTCTCGAATCCGAACACAATGCGATAATACTTTTATCTTCTTTGGCGTGTGCCATAAGGGTCTCGCAGATTACCTGCCTGTTTGGAATTTTATTCATGCAGCACTTCCTCCTTCTTCGCGTCTAAAGCTTTCATTATCTGCTCGTATTCCTCCTGCGTGGGTATGTGATGATGCCATGCCGCCTTGTTTTCCATGACCTCTCCGCCGCCGTAGCCCTTGATGGTATTGGCAATAATGCAGGTGGGCCTGTCGTTCACCGTCTTTGCCTGCTCGAATGCCTCGTGAAGCTGGGCGATATCGTTTCCATCCTGCAGCTCAATCACGTTCCATCCGAAGCTTTCAATCTGGGCGTGAAGATTTTCGTGGGTCATAACCTGCTCCGTGGTTCCCGAAATCTGCAAATGGTTCCTGTCAACCACCGCGCACAGATTGCCCAGCTTATAATGTCCGGCCGCCATAAAGCCTTCCCATACGGAGCCTTCCGCCACCTCTCCGTCGCCCATTACCGTATAAACGCGGCTGGGCCGTCCTTCCTTGCGGCATGCCAGGGCCATGCCTACGCATACGGGAAGCCCATGCCCTAAGGAGCCGGAATTCATCTCGATTCCGGGCAGCTCATTGTTGGGATGTCCGATAAATTTGGAGCCGAACTGAGAAAATTCATTGATAACCGTTTCCGTCTCAAAAAATCCCTTCGCCGCGAGCACCGCGTAATAGCTTTCCACGGAATGTCCCTTGCTCATTACAAAGTAATCCCGGTTTTCATCATCCATATTTTCCGGACTTACGTTCATCTGGTCAAAGTACAGGGTAACAAGGGTATCCATCACGGAAAAGTCCCCTCCGATATGGCCGCCGCCGGATTTTCTAATCATCTCGAGAACCACTTTGCGCAGCTCGAGAGATTTTACTGTCAATGCCTTTGCATCAAATTCTGCTTTCTTCATCTTTATAACCATGCTCCTTTCCGCGCATAATGGAATTTGCTTATGCCTTTACCCCATGTATCGTATCAATCACTTTCTGCTCCACATCATCGTAAAGGTCGGGCTTTACGCCGATATACTTGCAGGCTTCGTACAACACGGGCACCACGTCCTGATGGATGCCCACGCAGTGATGGATGTAAGGGCCTTCCACAATCTTTGCCTCCAGCCTCGGCCAGTTTTCCACCTCAATCCACAGATAAGTCCCCTTGGTGTAAGGGCCGTCGATTCCCTTAGCGTTTCCAAGTAAGAGGGAATACTCGCCGCCGTCGCCGTCAAACCTTGCCAGCGTAAGCTCTCCGTGTTTTGCCTCCGCTTCCACCGCGCCCGGATGGGAAAACGCCAGAGGATAGCCGATGGTAGGTTTGCAGGAAGCGCAGCTAACAGGCCAGGGGCCGCAGTGCTGCAGCAGTTCGCCGTTGTCGTTAAAAGGATGGCGCACCGTCCAGTCCGCGAAGAAGCTTCTGCTCTTATCCATTCCGGCAGCTTCCACCATAAGGGCCGTGATTGCTCCGTGAATATCCGTCTCGCACACCACTGGAAATCCCTCTTCGTTGAGAAGCGCATTTGCCGCGCAGGGCATAATTCCGATTTCCGACTGCAGCGCGTTCCAGCACTGGATTGCCCCGGCGCAGCACCCGTATTTATCGGCAAGGTTCCTGATTGCCACCTTAAGGGCCGCCACGTTCAAAAGCTCTTCGTCCTTAATCGCAATATTGAAGTTTTCCTTGCAGTAAGCCACTACCTCGTTTACCTTTGTTCCCTCTTCCTTTGCCTTTTTCATCTCTTCCGTAAGCTCCGGCATGGGAATGGGGGCAAGCTGAACATTGAATTTCTCTAAAAGCTCGCCTTCGTTGCACATGGTTGACCAGAAATCGAAAGGCCTCGGCCCAATCTGCAGGATTCTGATGCTCCTGAAGGTTTTCACCACATTGCAGACTGCCAGGAATCTGCCTATTCCCTCTTCAAATTCCGCGTCCTCCAGGTTACAGTTTGTCAGATAGGTAAAAGGAACCTGAAATCTCCGAAGGACCTTGCCTGTGGCGAAAATGCCGCACTGGCTGTCGCGCAAACGGATTCCCTTCTCGTCCGGGCATTCGTCCCTGGGCCCCCATAAAAGAACGGGTACGTTCAGGCTTTTCGCCAGCCTCGCCACCTCGTATTCCGTTCCGAAATTTCCGTGAGGGAAGAACAGGCCGTCCACCTTTTCCTTCTTAAACTTTTCCTCGATTTTTATTCTGTCGCCGTCGTCATGGAGCAGGCCGTCTTCTGCGATATCGTTGATATCCACAAAGTCAACTCCCATTTTTTTCAGTTTTTCTCTCGTGTAATCGGCATACTCCACCGCTGCCGGCGCGCTGAAAATACTTCTTCTCGTAGGTGCAAAACCAAGTTTTACTGCTGCCATTTTTAAATCCTCCTATTTTCTTTGAGCAGACACATTCCATGCGAACTAAAGTTCGCCAGTGTCTGCCTGGTGATAAGGAATCCTCCCACTTCGTGGGTCCCTCCTTACCACATTAGTTCCGCAAGCTCACTGCATCTTTTATATAGTATAGATTACGGTATACATTACTTTATTTCAATAAATAGTAAAGTGAATTTTACTTTATTTTAACTTTATTTATTGCAAATATTTGCTTTTTCATTATACTGGTAAATAGAGATTTTTACAGGGAAAGGGAGCGATGCAAATGGCTGTCACTGCAAAAGAACTGGCGAAAAGACTGGGAATATCGGCAACCGCCGTTTCCATGGCGCTTAATAACAAAGCCGGGGTCAGCACGGAAACCCGTGCCAGAATCATTAAAGCCGCGGAAGAATACGGATATGATTTTACTAAAATAAAAAGCGACCCTGTCCGCAGTGGCTCCATCTATATTATTTCCTATAAGACCCACAACGCCATCCTTTCCTATACTCCCATTTTTAACGAGCTCTACGACGGCGTAAGGGGGGAATGCCAGAAGGAAAACTTTACTGTAAAGATGATGCAGTTTTATGAGAAGGTTGACGTTCTTGAGGACTGCTTTTCCGACCTGCGCATTTCCGACTGCAAGGGCATTATCCTCATGGGAACGGAAATCCGCCAGGAGGCCTGCCAGCGTTTTCTCGCCCTTGGCTATCCCATGATTCTGCTGGACACCTGTTTCGATTCCCTTGACTGTACCAGCGTCCTGATTAATAACTCCCAGGGGGCGTATCTTGCCGCCAATTATCTTATCGGCGCCACCGGCGCGCAGCCCGGCTACCTGCAGTCAAGCTACTCCATCCCGAACTTCATCCAGCGGCAGGAGGGGTATTTTAAGGCAATAAAAGAAAGCGGGATGTCTCCGTCCCGCTCCGTCATTCACAGGCTTTCCCCGTCCATTGAGGCCGCCATGGCGGACATGCTGGAAATCATTGACAGGAACGACCCCCTTGCCGGGTGCTACCTTGCTGACAACGATATCATTGCCATCGGCGCCATGAAGGCGCTTATGCTCCGCGGCTATAGAGTTCCCGAGGATATTTCCATCATCGGATTTGACAATATCTCCGAGAGCAAAATCGTGGAGCCGTCCCTGACCACAATGGATGTGCCGCGTCATTATATAGGGAAAACCGCCGCCAAGCTGCTGATTGAGCAGATTGACTCTAAGGTTGTGCATACCTCCAAGGTGGAAATTTCCGCAAGGCTTGTGAAGCGGTTTTCTGTGATGAGGGTGTAGTAAGTTTATCTTTCATTCCAGGCGTATTGCTGACATACGGCAAGGTAGCGGCAATTAGCCGAACAGCTCCGCTGCCTTTTTCATCCTTTCGGAAATTTTCACGCCAAAAGGACAGCGTCCCTCGCAGCCCTTACAGCCGATACACTCGCCGGCTCCGTGTTCCAGCGCAAGGTAATGCTCCCTCACCGTGGCCGGAACCTCCTTTTGCATAACGGCAAGGTCGTAATATTTGTTTACCATTGCGATATCAATTCCCGACGGACAGGGTTTGCAATGCCCGCAGTATGTACACTCGCCCTGTCCAAAGGTATTGCAGGGGGCTTGGGCCAGCACCGACGCATAATCTTTCTCCTCATCGGAGGCGTTCTCATAAGCTACCGCCGCCTCCACGTGTTCCGGGCTGTCGTATCCGGCCATAACCGCCGCAACCGCCGGACGGGTGAGACAGTAATGGATGCACTGCACCGGCGTTAAGGCAACCCCGAAAGGAGAGCGCCCCTCGTCAAACAGACGGCCTCCGGCGTAAGGCTTCATAACGGTAAGCCCCACATCCTTCTGCTCGCACAGGCTGTAAAGCTCCGTTCTCGCCGGGTCGATGCCGCCTAAGCCCTCCTGGTATTCCTCTGCAAAATAATCGTCTATGTTTTCGGTTGGAGGAAGAAGGTCAAAGGCCGGGTTGATGCTGAACAGAAGCATTTCCACCAGTCCGCTTTCCACCGCCTTTTTGGCCGTTGCCGGATTGTGAGTGCTCATGCCGATGTGGCGGATTTTTCCGCTTGCCTTCAGCTCTTTCACATACTCAATGTAAGGCCCGTTCATTAGCGCATCCCAGTCCGATTCCTCGTCCACAAAGTGAATCATCCCCAAATCAACGTAATCGGTCTTAAGCCTTGCCAGCAGGTCCTCAAACGCTTCCCTGCACTTATCCACGTCGCGGCTGCGGACATACTGGCCGTCCTGCCACGTGGAACCGATATGCCCCTGGATAAACCAGCTCTCCCGCCTGCCCGCAAGCGCTTTTCCGATATTGGCGCGCACATTGGGCTCGGACATCCAGCAGTCCAGAATATTAATACCCAGCCTTTCGGCGCAGTCGATAATGGCTTTGCATTCCTCGTAATTATGGCGCTCCAGCCACTCCGCTCCAAGACCAATCTCACTGACCATCAAATTTGTTTTACCAAGACGTCGATAATGCATAATATCCCTCCTGTATTTTTTATTTGAATATTCATTTTACATCAATTACCGGTCTTTTGAAAGGGATATTTTCAATTTCGCCTGTCAGTGCCTGTTCCATCAGGAAAGTACTTGCGGTATAATAGAACCAGAAACAAATCGGCGTTTGGAAGGAGAGCAGGATAGAATTTAAGCTGATTTCCATGGCAACCTTAATTGCTTTCTATGGCTGTTATTTTGCGAAGATGCTTTATTAAAGAAGAAAAGGAATACAGACAGACCAAATTGGAAAAAACAAAGTTGGTTATATGAAATTCGTGGAAGTTACCATGAAGATTGCGGCTTGAATCATCTCTGGAAATCATTGACAGGAACGCCCCCTTGCCGGGCGCTTTCACGAAATCCCTTTCTCGTAACTTTTTATAAAACATTCATGCTTTTTATTTTTTTTATTATAATTTATTCCCACTAACAAGAGTTTTCCTGCATACTTTTCCAGCGTGCCGGTGTATCCCCTTTCCTCAATCTGGCCGATTGCGCCCTGTGCTGATTCATCCCACTTCAATTCTATAATCATTGCAGGCTTATCAGTATGCTTTTCAGGCCAAAACACAATATCCGCAAACCCCTTACCTGTTGGCAGTTCTCTTATCAGAATATAATCTTTCTGCGCAACATAATAAGCAATCGTAATAACACAGCTTAAAGAGTTTTCATTATTGTAGGAAAGCACTGATGTATTTGCCAGATGGATTTCATCAATTCCTTTTGCCACCGCTTCCGTATCTCCCCGCAACGTGGCTTCCAATAAATCCTCTGACGCCTGAAGTGCTGTTGAAATACCTTTCCATCCACTGTTTTCCACTGCATTTTTAAATTCGTCCGCAACTTCCTGATTGGGAATATACACTTCCTTTCTCACGGAATCATAAGCCAAGTAGCCAAGATGAACAAGCAGCGTCAGAACATCATCTTTGCTCTTAATGTTTGACATATCATTCTGGAACGTTCTGGTATTAATCCTGCATTTCCCTCCGCCAAGCATGGATATAATTGCGTCCTTCAGACCGTCTTCATTTAATCCGATATAGTATTTTAAAGACTCATAGGTCTCCGTCTCTGTCCAGTAATCGCCAAATTCTTCATTACAGATTGCCTGCACAACAGAGTTTGGACTGTACACAGACTGCGCCCTGCTGAAAGAATAGCCGTCGTACCACTTTTTGGCATCTTCAAAATTCATTCCGTATTTCTGGCAGAGCGTTTTTACCTCACTTTCTGTAAAGCCCGTATACTCTGCCAGCTTTTTGGGCTGCAACATCGTATATTCTCTGAAATCAGTCAAAGCCGACTGTGTTCCATATTTCTTAATCGGTAAAATTCCTGTCATATAAGCAGCTTCTATCATCTTGTCCGTCATGCTGCTCTTAAATAACCCCCGAAGCAGTTGAAGATATTCTTCCTGCAAATCTGTATTTTCCTTTGCCTCTCTGAACAGTGCGTCCCACTCGTCAATGATAATAATAAATCTATGCCCTGTCATTTCGGCAATCTGAGCAAGTACTATCGGCAATGAAGTTTCTTTTTTTACAGCCGTATAGACACTGCGCAATTCAGAGATAACCTGTTCCTGAAGGTAACAAACCACATCTCTTACATTTTTAACAATTGAAATAAACCATGTAATATCCAAATATATCACATCGAATTTATTCAGGAAATCCTCAAACATGGAATCCCCGGCAATTTTCAAATCCTGAAACAACTCTCTGGAATCACAGCTTTTATCGTAATATGCACACAGCATCTGCGTGGCAAAGGATTTACCGAAACGCCTTGGCCTGCTGACACATGTAAGTTTATCTTTCGTTCCAAGTGTATTGTTGACAAATGCAATCAACCCGGATTTATCAACATAAAACCCTTTCCGCACGGACGAAAAACCCGCGTTTCCGATATTCAGATACATTCCCATGCTATTCACCTGCTCCTTCCCGAAATTCCAGACTTATTTCTCTTATTTGTTTTCAGGCTTCAAATCATATTTAACTGAATCATATTTATATTACCGTATGAACCTTTCAAATGCAATGAAAGAAATCACGCTGTCATGTTTTCAGGAAAGCAAATGTAATCCCGGTACCGCTCGTCTTTTACTGCCTCCCACAGTCTGGAAAAGCCAATCAGGAGATACCCCTGCGGATAGCACCAGTCTCTGCAGGGATAGTCTGACGCTTTCGGATGCCTTTTCATTACGGACTCCGCAAGCCCACGTGCAAAATCTGTCTTCATTTTTTATCTCGTTTCTGCGCTGTTTTTCAGCTCCTTTTCCGCCCGTTCCGGCGCTTCCTTTTTCACCGAAAGAGGCCATACGCCCTCCGGCGTCATAGTCCGAAAAGGCTCCGGCAATCTGCCCCGGTCAATGTCGTCGTAGGAATAGGCGGTTTCCGGATACGCCGCCTTTTCATTGTAGCGGACGCACCAGTCCTTTATGCTTGCAGATGCTCTGCCAGAGGCTTTCTTTTTTTGTCCCGGCAACCGGCGACTTTTTCGCTCATGCCAATAAAAAAAGCTCCTCTCTGATAAACTTACGGGTTTATCAAAAAGGAACTTATTGCGTTTGCCGGTTTTGGGGTTATGATATTTTATTGTACATTTCTTCTAAGGAAATCAATATCAGAGATTCCTCCTGTTTTGCCGTAAATCCTGACCTGCTCATAAAACCATATTTATAACACTCAAATCCCGTCTCCTTCACCTGAGAGATTTCGGCCTGAATCATCTCCTGCGTCACCGGTTCTTTTCGGAACTTCGCCTCATAGAAAATATAGCCTTTTGCGTCTTTTGTCACAATATCAAATTCGCCGTTTCTTTTGCGTACCGGGTCGTCATAATAGTATTTACCGATTTTTTCAAAAGGTTCTTCCAGAAGGCCGCGGCGGTTTAAGCGAATCAGATACTGTCTGCAGACCGTTTCAAAAATGCGCGGCACATAAACCGTCTCAAAATCTTCCTTAATATAGCGGTCATAAAAAGTCTCCGGCTCCATGACATTCATCTGGGATAAATAGCGGAAAATATAACGGTAATAAAACAGAGATAAATTGTCAACGATGCGATAGCTCATTTTTTTCCGGTTATTTTCGTCGTTAATCGGCGCCTGCTTCTCCACCATCTCCATGCGCATCAGTTTATCCAGAACATCCACCATAGCCGGCCCGCTGGATACATGGGACTGCGAAAGAATATCGCTGTACTTTGAAAAGCCGCGGGCCAACGCGTCAAATACCTCATTGGCATTGATGATTTTCGATATCTCCGATTTCAGATACATAGACACTTCGTTTTCCAGCCTTGCCCCCGGAGAAGCGATGAGCTCTGTAATGTTTTCCCTTACCGTAAGCCCCGGTTCAATCAGCCTGTTAAAATAGGGAATGCCGCCAAACACACTGTATAACCTGACTTTGTCTTCATCCGAAAATTCAGGATAAAACAGCGACGACTCAAAATAATCCATGGGTTTCAGATTTATCGTCAAATCCACACGTCCGTACAACGGATTTTCATTATAGAGAAGCGACTTCATAATGTCCACAAAGGAACCGCACAAAATCAACTTTATGGAAGAACTCTCACTGTATTTGTCAATCAGGGACTGCAGAATGCTGTCCATTCCCGTCACACAATCGCGGAGATAGGAATATTCATCCAGAACGAAAATCATCTTCTGCCCGCATGCTTTTTGGAACAGAAAATCCAGAACCTCTTCCATATTCGCAAAGGCCGGCCGCGGCAGATGAAATTCCCCCGCAATCAGCACCGCCAGACTTTCCACATTATTCATCTCTGTCGTCTGCTTACATTCATAATAAATGCCCGCAATGTCTGATTCCCGGAGAACCTGCTTGATTAACTCACTTTTCCCCACGCGCCTGCGCCCATAAATCAAAGAGACTGCCTGAGAATCCTTATCTAAAATCCGGTGCAGCTTTTTCCTCTGCTCCGCCCTGCCCAAAAACTTCATTTCCTCACGCCTCCTTTTAAATGTTTCTCTGTAAAAGCAGTATAACATAAAGGATAAGGAAAATCAATTTTTACTCGGTTTTAACCGAGTCGGTTTATTCCGAGTAAAATCTTTTGTATTATATTCCCGCCAGTACATCAAACGTCCCCGCAATATCAAGCCGTCCGTACCCCGCGTGTGTCAAGTTATTGTCACAAACTTTTTTCACTTTTTTTGATTGAAAATCGCTGAAACCCGCATAACTTCGTGGGGCGTGTGGTTCATTATTGCTAAGTTAGGGCAAAATTGGTGACAAATTATTGTCAAGTTGGAATGTCCGAAACAGCCTTCAGGATTTCCTCTGTAATCCCCGCCATATTCCTATCTGCCGCATAAAGTTCCGCTCCCTGATTCTTTAACTGCCTGACCAAACCTACTGCATCCGGCACCGAACGTGACAGCCTGCTCATATTATAGACAAATACCCCATTATAAGTCCCGGCATTCATTAAAAGTTTTTGCAGGCCGGGGCGGTCTGTCCGCAGGCCGGAAATGCCGTTGTCGGCATAAATATCAATCTCTGTCCGTTCTCCCCACATGCCCCGGATTTGTCCTGTCAGCACTTCTGCCTGATGCCGTACTGCCACCTGATCCGGATTCCCTACTCTTGCATATATCGCTGCCCTCATTCTGTCTCCTTTCCATTTTCGCGGAAGTTCCACATAATTTCAACTCTTTTGTCTTTATAAACGTATATTTTCTTAATAAATACATCAACCACTTCCTGTGTCAGCATTTCCAGGTGGGAATACCGGATGACCTGCTTCATATCTTCCTCCGCCCTGCGGTATTCCTCCCGAAGCTGTTCCAGTTCTTCCCCCTGCGCATCTGCCTCTGCCGACAGCCGGATCGTCTGTTCTTTTATGCTGTCCGCCTTCTGTCTGTAGCTTTCCGCAGATACTCTGCCGCAGGCGTAACTTTCATATAAGGCGTCTGCCTCTGCCTGAAGTTCCTTCTTCCTTCTCTTGCAGTCTGCTATCTTCTTTTCCATCCTCACAATACAGGACTTTTGGAAAGAAACAAGGCTTTGTTTTTCTTTTACGGCATTTCCGCGCACCATCAATTCCCGGTTCAGCATCATCAACACGGTTTCCTCCAACAGATCTGCGGAAAAGTATGTACAGCACTCCGGTATCTGCAAAACAGCGTGTTTCCGGCACTCAAACCTGCGGTATTTATTCTTCCCCCGTATGGGCTTGTAAGTCATGGAATAACCGCATCCGCCGCAGAACAGTTTCCCTACAAGCGGGTTTTTCTCCCCTTTTCTGGAAGTGTCCGCATCTTTACGGAACAGGCATACCTTTTCGTAATCTTCCGGTGTAACAAGCGGCTCATGGTGGTCTGGTATCACTTTCCATTCTTCCATTGGTACAGCGATACCATTTTTACTGCCTACAGACTTACGCTTTGATTTCCCGTAGGCCATCTCGCCCAGGTAGAAACGGTTATTCAGGACAGCCCGGACAGACACATGATCCCACGCCTGCATCCTGCCGTCTTTATCCTCCCTCTCCGGGTGGCGCATCTGTGTTTTGGTCGGTATCCCCTTTTCATTGAGAATCCTTGCAATCTGGGTGCTTCCATTCCCTCTAAGGGCAAGGGCAAAAATATAACGCACGATCTCCGCTTCCTTTTCGTTCACTACAACCGTATTTTTTAATTCCCGGCTTTTCTCATACCCAAAAGGTGCCTGTCCGAAAACATATTCCCCGCTGGCGCTTTTATTTTCAAATGAAGCCTTAACCTTTACAGATATATCCTTGCTGTATAAGTCATATAAAAGCGTCTGGAATGCCGTATCAATAGGGGTTGTGCTTCCCGCATGGTCGCGGCTGTCGTAATGGTCGTTTACCGCGATAAACCGCACCCCCATGAACGGGAATATCTGGTTCATGTAGGTTCCAAGCTCAATATAATCCCTTGAAAAACGGGACATATCCTTGACAAGTACGCACCCTATCTTATTCTCCCTGATCTCCTTTAACATTCTCTGCATTCCCGGCCTTTCCATGCTTGTGCCGGAATAGCCGTCATCACAAAACTCAGAGACTTCTTTTCCCCTCAGTTCCTCATTGCCGCGTATGTAGGCATGGAGCATAGCCCTCTGGCTGCTGATGCTGTTGCTCTCATCCTTGTCATCCGCATCCTCTAGGGACAGCCGCAGGTAAATGGCAAGTTTATCCATTTGCAAGCACCCCCTCCAGCAGTTCATTCGTATAGGCAAACTGTACTTCTATCCTTTTCCCCGGATAGACATAAATCCTCCGGATCAGGGATTCTATCATTTCCTTTGTCAGTTCCCTGCCGCTTTTCAAACGGAGAAGGGCACGGGCAGCCGCAAGATATTTCCCTGATACGGTATCCAGGTTCTTCCTGTCCGCTTCCAGTTCCTCCTTCTGCCGGTTTAAGTCTTTAAGCCTGCCTTCCTGCCGCATCTTATACGCGACATACTCACTCTGGGAGATAATGCCCTCCCGGTATTCCACATATTTTGTCCGTTCTTCTTCTTTTGCGGCGGCAACAGACCTTTCCGCTTTCCTGATTTTTGCATCAATTTCTGCCCCTTTTTCCCGGAGCTGCTCTTTCACGATCTCTGTATATTTCTTCATTTTCCCCAGATACACAGAAAACTCCATTTTAAGGAGCGGCATCAGAATATCCACCAGTTCCGCCTTTGAAATGCGGTTCGACACCGGGCATCCTTCCACTTTTGTCTGCCCGCCGTTTAAGCAGAAATACCCGTCCAGCCTTGCCTTGCTGCCGTCCGCATAGGTTTTCACATAACTATGTCTTGTCATTTTCCTGCCACATACGCCGCAGTAAAGCACACTGTCAAAAATATTCTCCCCGATCGGGCACCCTTCCGTCGGATGCGTATAGGATTTTGTCCTCTCATGGAGCCGTTCACACACTTTTGCCGCCTCTGCGAACATTGCCGCATCAACAATGGGGGCATGGGTGTTTTCCCTGACCACCCATTCACCTTCTGCTTTATGGATACGGTTTTTTTCGTCCCTGGCAGTGATGGAAGTCCGCCCCTGCACCAGCTTTCCGGTATACGTCTCACTTTTCAGGATGCGTTCTACGGCGCTCTTGTCCCATCCCTTATATGCCCCGGATTCCGGCATAAAAAATACTTCCCCGGTTTTCTTATATACAGAGGGTGGATTGACTTTCTTCCTGTTCAAATCATCCGCTACCGCTGTGAAACTGCCTGTCTCGATAAACAGGCTGAAAATATGCTTCACAATTCCTTCCGTATTTTCATCCGGTAAAAGCTTCCGTATTTTTTTATCCCACCCGGCTTTATAGCCGTAGGGCGGCGGCCCTCCCACATAGGAGCCTTCCTGCCGTCTCTGTTTCAAATGCTGCTTTGCCTTTACGGAAAAATCCTTTGCATACATATCATTGACAAGGTTTTTTATCTCCGCTGCCATCTGCTTCGTATTGCTTCCCCGCATCCCCGTGTCGAGGCCGTCAGCAACCGCAATGAAGCGGACGCCCAGAAACGGGAATATTTTCTCAATATAATTCCCCGCTTCCAGATAGTTCCTGCCAAACCGGGAAAGGTCTTTGACCACCACGCAGTCAATGTCACCAAGCCTTATATCCTGCATAAGCCTCTGGAACTCATCACGGTTGAAGTTGCTTCCTGTTTTCCCCAGGTCAACATAACGGTCTACAATCTCTATCCGCTCTGTCCCTTCCCTGTTAAAATCTTCGATATATTTTTCCGCAATCTTCACCTGAACTTCAACAGATTCATTCTTTTTCTTGTCCTGGTCGGATGAGAGCCTTGCGTAAATGCCTGCTTTATAACATATTTTTGCTTCTTTTACCGCCACAGCAGGGGCGGAAGTCCTCTTTGACACTCTCCCCATGCTATGCGCTCCTTCCCGCTTTCCGCTTTTCTTCTTCCCTGTCCTCCAGAATCTTCCGGCCAAGACCTTCCATGATACGGAATTCATCCATGAAATAAAAATCAATCACAATCTGTTTATTTTCATAAACATATATCCGCCTGATAAGGCTGCTCAAAGTGTGCCGGTCTATCTCCCTCAGTTCCACGCAGTCCTGGAAGGTTTTCAGGCGCCCCGCAGAAAGCACTCCCTTTTTGAACATGCTTTTAATGAGCTGCTCCTGTTTCTGCATGGCAGCCTCCAGTTCTTTCCCTTTCTGCGTAAAACCGCTGTGCAGGCGTTCAAATTCCTCCTTTGTGACAACACCCGCCCTCAAATCCTCATATAAGCCGGAACAGAGGGAATAATATTTATCTTGCTCTTTTTTCAGCCGCTCAATCTCCTTGTCATACCGGGCAACTGCTTCAAAGTTCGTCTCATACCGCACAGCCCGGTCAAAGAGTTCCTTTTCTTTCAGGAAGGAATTTGCAAACTTCCGGATGCTCTCACAGATGATCTCCTTCAGCGCACTTTCCTCTATGCTGTGCCTGCTGCACCCTTCCCCGCGGTTCTTTGTGGAACAGATATAGTACACTTTGGACACGCCTTTATAGCGGGTCACGCGCCTTATCATCTGCTCTTTGCAGTCGCCGCAGAACAGTATCCCTACAAACGGGTTTAACGTCCCTGATTCCGGGCTTTTCCGCCCGTCTGTTTTCAGCAGGCGCTGTACCACCGCAAAGTCATCAGCGGATATGACTGCCTCATGGGTGTTCTCCACCTTGATCCATTCTTCTTCCGGCTTTGCGGTATGCTTCTTTACCTTATAATTGACCTTCTCCGTTTTTCCCTGAACCATGTGCCCCAGATAAACCTCATTGGTCAGTATCCGTTTTACCGTGGCATTCCCCCAGACACTGCTTCCTGTCCCGGAAAAACCACTTTGATAATGAAGCCCCATTGACTTTTTATATTCTTTGGGAGAGAGTATGCCCAGGCTGTTCAGCTTTTCCGCGATTGCGGATAACGCCATCCCCTCAATCTTCCATGCGAATATCCGCCGCACGTTCTCCGCCGCGTATTCATCTATGACCAGCCGGTTCTTATCTTCCTCACTCTTTTTATACCCATAGACGGCAAAGGCAGATACGCACTCCCCGTTCCTGCGCTTTACCTCAAGCTGGCTTTTTACCTTTGTGGAAATATCCCGGCAGTAAGAATCGTTTATAAAGTTTTTTACCGGCAGGACAATGGAGCTTTCCCCTGTGTCCGCCGATATGCTGTCAAAATGGTCGGTCAGCGCAATAAAGCGCACGCCAAGAGCCGGGAAAGTCTTTTGTATGTACCTCCCGGATTCAATGTAATCGCGCCCGAAACGGGACAGGTCTTTCACTACCACACAGTTCACCCTGCCTGCCTCAATGTCGCCGATCATCCTCTTAAATTCTGGCCTGTCGAAATTGCTCCCTGAAAAGCCGTCGTCCACATAGATGTCGTAAAGCTCTATGTCCGGCTGCTCCCGTAAGAATGATTTGATGAGTTCCCTCTGACTTCCGATGCTGTTGCTCTCGGACTTATTTAAACCGTCCCTGTCCTCGTCATCCCTTGAAAGACGGAGGTACATGGCCGCATAGAATTGTTTTGCTTTCACTGTATCACCCCTGACTTTTTATTAGCTAACAAGGATAGCCGTTATCCCATTTAAGCCTGAAAGCCGGGGTTTCCGTTGATTCCAGTCCCAGCTTTAGATTAACATAACTTTTTTCTATTTTCAAGAATAAACTGCATCCCCGGTTAAATATGTATCTCCGCAAGCCGCCGCAGGTATTCCTCCATCTTGTCGTCAATGGTCGGCCCCTCCTCCATGAAGCGGACTTTCACGATATAGTCCCCGATCCGGTGGATGTATACGTTATTGGTCTGTGCTGCAAAAGAAGCCAGCTTCTGGGGGACGGGTTTTTTCGTGTCAACCACAATATCCCTTAAATCCGTCAGGCTGTTGATATCCACATCCCGTATATCCACAGCCGCCATCTCCTGTAATTTTTCCCTTGTCAGTTCCATATCCTGCCCCTTGACCGCCTTTCTATATCTTATTTCCTGTTATGGTTGTCTTATCACAAAAACCTGTGCCCTCCCTATACCAGCGGGATGGAACACTGTACGCACCGTCCATTTACCAGAACGGTATGGAAAAGGCTTGTGACAACCAGTACATTACCCACGGAAGCGGTAAGGAAGTTTCCTGCCCCCGCGCTGCCCGTTATACTTTTCCAGTATCACACGGGCGAAACGTAGGGCCGTGTTGCTTGTGGAAAAATCCGCCCGTCCCCTGCGGTTGATCTCATCCGGGTCGCACTGCGAGAGCCGGGAAATAAAAGTCTTATCGTTTATCTCCGTATCGTAAGTCTTAACAAAGAGCGCCATACCAGAGAGAACAGCCGCTGTCAGGGAGCGCGGGTCTCCCTCCCAGGCATCCCACAAAAGCTGTAACATGCGGGTAAAGGATGCGCCGCCCAGCAGACGGTAAGCATTTAGCAGCGCACGGGTTGATACGATCTCTCCGGTTTTCCCGTGGCTTTTCCCAAGCGCCCATATAAAGCCGCCGTTTTCGACTAACCGCTTGACTTCCGTGATCTCCGCATCCGCGCCGGATTCCGCCAGCACATTTGTGGACTGTGACAGGCTCAGGCGCTTCTTAGCCTTGTCCAGCTTATAGCAGAGGTCAGCTTCCTGCTCATAAGTCAGGCCGTCATAGACCTTGCAGTCCACCATGACGCCCCTGCCGCCGTTCATCTTCCGCATGGCGGAAATGCGGTGCTGCCCGTCCACTACATAAAACCTGCCGTCACGGAAACTGACCGTGACCGGGTCAAGCAGGCGCTCGTCCCACTCCCTTATCAGCCGCTCCACCTCTTTCGGGTTTACCGGGCGCTGGTATGGAAGGCCGGAAGTCAGGCGGTTTGTGTGGATGGAACGCACAACGCCCGGATTGCTGTACTCCGGGTCTGGCTGAAGCGCCGGTTCCGGTTTTGGTTTTGGTTTTACCGGTTTTGAAGAATTATGTTTTTTTCTGTAACTGCTCATGTTTTCATTGTCCTTTCTACTTTATGTAATAACTGCCCGGCGGCGGCACAGATGGAATCCGTCAGTTCCCGGAGGATGGATAACTGCTCCGGGCTGACAAAGGGAAATACCGTGTCATAATAAGGGTCACTGTACCAGCCGATCTCTTTATGGAATTTCCGGACGAAAGCCCCATATTCTTCCAGAAAGCTGTCCGGTGTGCCGCTGCAATCCTTATCCGGGTCTTTCAATTCCGCTATCATATCCTTTAAACTGTCCCCTGCTTTTTCCGGTTCTTCCTTTTTCTTTTCTGCATATTCACCCATGTTTCTGATCTGTTGTGTTGTCAAAAGCCTTGCCGCTTCTTTCTGGTCTTCCGGTTCTAAGCGCGAGAGTTTTAACGCCTCCTTTTTGGAAATCTTTTTATCCGCATTTTTGATGATTTCCTTCGCTTCCTGTGTCAGATTTTTTGCGGTCTGTATCTGCCGTTCCACAGTCCGGGGGACTACCCCCAGCTTTTCAGCGGTGTCCTGCGCAAATGACTTCGTTTCTAAAAACGACATTTTGTCGCTTTTAGAAGTCTGGCCATTGCGCATCCCCCGTTTTGTTTCCGGGTGCAGGGTCTCATATATTTCTTTCCGGCGCAGGAGTATCTCGCCGTATTCCAATGTAGACATGTCGCTCCTGACAATGTTCTCATCAATCTCCGCCAGTTCCGCCGCCAGCCCCTCCAGGCTGCTGACAGTGCAGTCCACTTCCGTCCACCCAAGCCTCTTTACCGCTTCCAGACGGTGGAGGCCGGCGATCAGGAAATTATCACGGTCTATGGTAAGGGGATTCAAAAGCCCGATTTCCCGTATACTGTCCGCCAATTCCCCTACATGGCAGGTGTCAAGGCTGCGCCGCCCTTCCTTTACCTGGATTTCTTTTATGGAAAGCCGCATATAAACAACACCCCCTTATCCTCTTTATCTTTTTTACTGCCTGCCGGATGGAACACCATGCGCCGCAAACCCCGCCCATTCATCAGTACGCATCAAAAAGGCTTGTGGCGGCAGGTCTTACATCCCGCCAGACACCACCACACTTCGCGTGATGTCTTATTGAATAGAAATCCGGCAGGCGTTTCTCCACACCTGCCGGAAACATCAAAGGCCGCCACGCTCCGCGTGACAGCTTATTGAGTAAAAGGATGACCGTCCGGAAAGTCCAGGTATAAAGCTCCTGTGTTTCCGGTGCCGGTTCCTGCAAAATCATAAAGTTCCTGTCTTGTGCCGTATTATCAGGCGGCGTGACCGCCCTTCTGCCCACCCCCGGCACGGGAATATCCAAGCCGCTTACGGCTCCATAAGCGCCATGATACCGACAGCAGGTGGCGGCAGGTGACTAAGCTGCCCAGGCCGTGCCCACAGTATCCCCCTTTCACCCTGCGGTACGGGAATATGCTGGTTCTCCTTGATCTGGCGGCTCATGGCGGTTCCGGCGCTGCCATGCGCCGTTTACAGGCCCTCCGGGTTGCCGCTCGTGCCTTTGAAGTCATCTTGTTTGACAGGAACATCAGGGGAGGGAGGGAAAAACTTCTTCCCTCCCTGTCCCATCCGTACCCGCAGGCAGTCATCGCGCCCGTGCCTGGGCCGCTTGCTGTTTTCACAGCCCCGCACAGATAGAGAAACTTGAATACTGGTTATGAACAGAGTTTTCCCCTGTTATTTTCCAATGTCCGTAAAGAGAACCAAACGCTTCCTGCTGCGCAGGCAGCTTATTGGCCAAAAACCCCCTCATAATGTAAGGGACTGTACCAGCATCCTGATAGAAAAAAATCTGATTATTTTTCCATCAATTTTCTCAGCTTGTCCAAAAGCCTGTTTTTCCGGTAGTGGATAGTGTTCTGCGAAACGGCATACAGCCCTGCCACTTCCCGCTCCGTCTTTTCCAGATAGAACAGTTCTTCCAGAAGCGCCATCTCCTCCGTGGAAAGACTGTGCAGGACAGCCCGCAGCTTCTCTATCAGGTCTGCCCTGACCACCCTGTCCTCTACGGAATCGCCTGTTGCCGCAAACTGCCAGTCCTGCTCCACAAGCTGTTCATAGGACAGTTCCCGGCTGGGGATATAACGTATTTCCTTTGTTTCCGGGTTTACCTTTGTATGCCCCTTTTTCAGCCTGCCCATAAAATAACGCTCCTTATCCTCCGCGCGGTAGTATTCCCGGTACACTTCCTCACTCACCGGTACGGGCTGTCCGTTTATGTATAAATAGAAATCTCTTTTCTCCATGTATTTTCCCTCCGAAATTCTGAAATAAAATGGGTTCCAGAATCCCGGAGGGAGGGGCACGGCACCGTAAGGAAACGACACCCTGCGGCAGAAAACGACATAAAAAAAGCCGCACCCGGAAGGTTCCAGGCACGGCGGGAAGTTTTCTGTATTTTATTGGAAATTCATAAGGACGTGGGAAATTTTTTGTCGATAACAGAAGCGCCGCAATCCCCGTAAGGACTGCGGCGCTTCTATGTGTCTGTTCTGGTTCTCCTGTCTTTCCCCCTGGTTCCACCAATATATTCCCCTTACCAGCGGGAAACGATATTTCTTCCTAAGATTTTTAATGATTCCCCTGCTTATTTGTAGTAAAAGGAATTATAAACGGTGATATTGTCAATAAATAATCGTAAGATTGTCAAAAGATAAGCAGATAACGCAAGTTACGACGAAAAACGGCATAATCGCAAAGATTACACCGTTTTTCTATGTTTGTGCTATGTATCATCTTGGATGAACCGGTAGCCCACTCCGCGCACATTTTCAATGCGGCAGGAAGTACAGTCTGCTTCCTCCAGCTTCCTGCGTATCCGGTTCAGGCAGGAATGGAGGCCATTATCGGCATCCCGCAGGTAATCGTCACCCCACACCTCACGGTAAAGCTGTTCATTCGTAAATACCCGTTCCGGACTGGATGCAAGCAGGCAGAGCAGGTTAAACTCATACCGCGGAAACTCCATTTCCTGCGAATTGATAAAAACCTTGTGATAATCCACGTTAATAAGTAAAGTACCCTTTGAAATAATGATGAAAGGCTTCTGATCAACCTGGTTCAATTCCGTATAGCGCCTGATTAACGCATAGCTGCTGGCGAAAATTTCTTCCACATAACTATCTGACCATTTAATGTATTCATCTGCACCTGCTTTAATCGCAGCGATTTTTTCTGCACTGTCATACTGCCGGTTTAATACCATGATTGGGGCGTTTGTCAATCCCCGTGTAAGTTTTAATGAGGTTAAATACTCCTGTCCGTCTGAAAAAATAATAACTAACAAATAATCAGTATTCCTTGACAATTCACAGGCTACTTCCCCAACGCCAGATACTATACGGGCAAATATACCATCTTTCTGCCATTCTCTCCGAAGGACAGACAACTGTGGTCTTTCTTGGCATAATATCAATATCTTTCTTTCCATAATTGCCTCCTTCTATTATGCATTATAAAAACTTTCTGGTTTTCTGTCATTGTCATTTCCCGACTTACAGGTTTTTTCCCCGAAATACAGGTATCGCCCCTCGTAGATAAATTTTCGGTTCTAAATTGATCTCAAAAACTCATGTTTTCCAAACAAAAAGCCGACAAATTATGGTTGTTCACAATTTCATCGGCTGTGCGTCTGGCTCTTTGATGACGGTTACTTGAAATTTTTTGCTTCAATCAAACTATTGTGCTTACATTTCGGGCAACAGAGTAGAAAATTTTTAAATTCTGTTTTCTCCATAATGACATCTCATTCCCATAGCAAAAGTCAAAAGAATTTTAAAATACTCAAATTGTGACTTTCGATTTTTGTTTTCTTGACTAAAGAAACTAACATGATATAGTTTTTCTATCTTTCCGAAATACTGACAGCTTCAACCAAAGCACTTCCCTTCTTACATTCTTGACATCTTCTTCAACTGTTCCAACAAATACATAATCTGCCATCCCAACATAAGCATAAAAGTTTGTTTTGCCATCTATCCCTGTTGCGTTATGCATTGATAACTGCATGATTGATAGCGACATTATGCTGAAAAGGAGGTACTGAAGTTGATCTTCTCCCCCTTAACTACTCACTGTTTACTCGAAACTATCAAGATAATTCTGCAAAACATTTACCAGCTTCCCGATATGCACACCATCCACAAAAGAGTGATGTACTTGGACTGAAAATGGAAGAATCACCTTGTTATCCCGGACAAAATATTTGCCCCAATCTATCATTGGAGTTGCATTATCCTTTTTGCCGGATTCTGTATGGGAAATATGCGTAAATGACGCCCACGGGAAAGAAGAAAATTGGTAAATATCATTTCCCATAGGAGCAGTAAAATATTCTTTTTGGTTCTTGACAGTATCGGTAGCAAGAGCCACATATTCTTCTATAGTGTCCTGCATTTCCACATTGACTACTTTGAAAAGTTCGCTGCCATTGTCAAGATAGGTGAATGATGTGTTGATTTTGTCATAAATAACCGGCTTCCCATCAAAAAAACGGCAACGAAATTCTTCAATCTCATTCGCGCATTTTGTCACAGCGAATACAAAAGAAAAGGTGAAGGAATATCCCCGCTCTTTGATTCTTTTCAAAAAGTTTGTAATATCCAGTTCAAAAGTTACACAATACTGTGGCTGTACACTGTTTCTGAATATCTGACAGTGCATGGCTCTTTCCCATGTTGTTACGTCAATTTCTCTCATAAAATTTTCCTCCTGTCATATTTCGGATAACATGCGCCTTTTTATCTCCGCATAATTCCTCAACTGTTATTATAAAGGTTGAGTTGTATGATGTCAATATGTTGTATGATGTCTATGGATAAAAAAGAGGACTTACACATTTTGTAAGTCCAAAGTAGAATATTATTCAATACCCAACTCCCGTATTGCGTGCATAATATGGATTTTCATGGCATTTTTAGCCCCCTCTGCGTTTCTCTGCTCCAAAAAATCCATAATCATTCGGTGGTCACCTACTGTATCTGAAACAGCTTTTTGGCTCATGGTTGAAAGAGTAACGCCTTTCGCAATCGCTTGATAAAGAATAGGCATAAGCTGATTCATAAACTCATTGTGTGTTGCCTGTGCGATCGCCTTATGAAATGAATGTTCATTGTCTGTACGGTCTTTCCCGGCTTTGATTTCCTGCTCAATCCTTTCGCCAAACTCCAAAATCCTTTTTATCTCTGCGTCCGTTCCTCTGATAGCTGCTAAATATGCAGCTTCCGGCTCGAAAATCAACCGCATTTCGTATAGGTCTTTCGCATTTACTTTTATATCGGATAGCTGCCCTAAATCCGGCTCTTGCTCCAAGGCTGCCTGTGTAACAAAAGTTCCTTTCCCCCTTTGGATTTCAAGTATATTATAAGCTACTAAAATCCGTATAGCTTCCCTTAGAGTTGTCCTGCTGACATTTAGTTCTGCTGACAGTTCGTTTTCGTTTGGTAATTTATCTCCAGCTTTGAATCGTCTTTCTATTATAATCATGGATAATATCGTATCTGCGATACTTTGTGAAAGCATCTTGTTGTTCATTGCTTATATCCCCTCGGCTTTTTTTGATATTATACTATGTGTGGCAGCCAACTTCAAACAAAACCGAAAATACTATACATCAATTTATATACGATATACCCCCGTCAATGTTTCCACAGTATAACAACAGCACCCATGTATAAACAACACAGATGCCGCTATCCGACCAGTAAAATTTACTTTTCATCCCCTAATAATTGAATAACCTCGACCTGCCGTATTTGTCTGGAATCTGTTGCAAAGTGTGTACTACATTTCATCCTTAAATGCTAAATTCCGCTGTAAAAGTATAATCTGTAAAATCCCCTGTCCCCCTAAAATCCATAACAGTTTTTACAATACGGTATCTGCCCGGTTCCAGCTTCCCATAGATCCATTCAAAGTCAATAACCGCTTCATAGGGTGAATCTTTCTGAACCATATAAGCAATCGCATTAAAAGCAGCATTATCAATTACTTCATCCAGTTTCCTCCACTCACCAGTTTCTTCATCCTGCATTTCCAGACAGAAGTCCTCTCCGCACTGTATATCTTTGTCCGTATCATTCGTAATTTTAACGGTAACACTGGTATCGGAACATTCTGTCACTTCCATCGTTACTCCGTCCAACTGTGATAATACATCGGTATCCGCATTTCTTATGGAGATAAGTGTTCCATAGTGCGGTGCTGGCTCTGTAAAATCACCGGAACAAGTAATAAGCACTTCTGCACCTATCTTTAATGCCCAATCTTCTTCACCTTCCGGCAATTCAAAAAATACCGCTTCATACGGAATTACTTCTTCTTCCAGCGTTTTTACACAAACAACAGGCACTAATGACTCAACAGTATGGTCAATGATTATCCCGGTAAAGGCAATAGCATTTTCATTAGAAAGTGGAGTGCCTAAATACCATTCGTTCTTATATAAAACTGCTATTCCGCCCTCCACTTGTGCATAGGGCATTCCCAATTTAGGATTAAAATTAGTTTCTCCGTTATTCTCCGGAAAAGTACCTGTATATGACTCTGTATATCCGATAATCGCACTTTCATCAACTTCTGTGGGCATAGGATTACCCTCCACCAGATAAACCGTGTCATTTACCATAATCGCTGCCGGATAATCTGCAACACCATCTGTTGCTATGTTTTCCCCTGTATCGTTCTGTCCGGCATTTTCCGCCATTTGACTATCTGCACCAGCGGGAACCTCTGCACTGTTTGAAGCTCCACACCCTGTTATCAACAAAACACACGCTGTTACTATAGTAAATGCTATTCGTTTTCCCATACTGCCTCCTTTCAGTCAGTCCAGCTTATAGATAATGCCCAATGCAACTTTGGGAATAGATTCAGAAATTTCTTTAACTTCTCCTATGATTGCAAATCGGTATTCATTATATTCCCAAGTTGCAAGTACCGTATTTTCATCATTTTTCCCATGTTGTACTTTTACCACAATGTTCTGACCACTGATTGTTTTACCCTCCCAGGACTCATTTAATGCTTCATCA
The DNA here is from genome assembly GCA_009917455.1 of bacterium 1xD8-48. Lineage (GTDB taxonomy): Bacteria > Bacillota > Clostridia > Lachnospirales > Lachnospiraceae > Suilimivivens. Next base: position 183,020 of record QZDS01000003.1, read on the forward strand.
TACTCATTATCCGGCAAATTCAAATTTTCATTTTTAGCCACTAATAACGTACAATCCGCATCTGCTACGGTATCGTGGTATGTTATTTTCAAATTATTTTCATCTACTAAGCAATACTCACTATCCGTAATCCAAGTTGTATTCTCTGGCAATGAAACCATAATACCAAATGTATCCGCTAATTCTTCAGCATTGATATCAGAATATTCTGCCTCTTCCATTGTTGCACCATCTACGTGGGACGCGCCACCTAAAATCCTGGGCAATGCCTTTGCCACTTCTTCCTCAGTCATATAAGTAACACTCGTGATTTCTCCCCCTGCATTCCGGATAACCTTAATGCTGACTGCTCCTTTTGAATCTGTATTAAGCCTATAAACGGAACTGTCAGGACGCTCATCCTTGATAATATATACCAACTCACCCTGGTAATAATAGAAATTATCCTCTTTTTCAATACCATAAGCCGCATACTCTTCCAGAAGCGCCTTATCTTCCCAATCTTCTTCACCGGCTTGATTGGCTTCCAAAATTGTTGACGGAACATCATTTATCACTTCTATATCAATGCTTCCGTTCATAGCTGTCCAGAAATAGCTGTTGTATATGATCGTGTCATTACTCATAACGGAGATAGTTTCCATCATATCGCCATTCGTATCATACCATGAAATCATGGAACCAAAGCCGTTTGTATCTTCGCTCGATTCTCCTCTTTCAAACTGAATAGATGTAATATTGTCCGTGATCTGCTGTATTATATCTTCGTCCGTGACTTCCTTCTTCTCTCCACTAATAGATGTGACAGTGATTTTTTGAGGACTTTCAAACGAAAAAGTTTTTGTTTCAGGCGCAGAAGAACACCCTCCCAGTATTATCATGCATACACATAGTAATGCCAAACCTGCTGTAATTGATTTTTTCATAAAAAACTACTCCCTTCTCTGTTTGTCAATTTGATACAAGACAACCTATGTCATTCAACGACCTCCGCAAAACTCTTTCCTTCTTCTACTTTTGTGGCTTTACTGTTCACATATCCCGCCTGATAATAGTCTGCTAATATTCCATTGATACCCATTTTCCCCCTCCAATTTTACAAGTTCTGCATATACTGCTCTCACTTACAACATATAGTTATCCATCAGACGCTCCGCCCCTTCACGAACGCTTTCCGCAATTCGTTTTAAGCATTGTTTTGCCTCGGAATCCCGGAAGACATTTAGGGCGCGGATCGCTTCTTCACAGTATCCGCGAATCAGCCGCATCGTATATCCATACCCGTCCGCATCCTCAATCAGTTTGGATATTTCCGCTGCTGCTTCCTCCCGGCAGCACGCCCCTGACTGGAGATCCGCCGCAATCTTTCGCAACAGTTCCCCGCAGCCTGGGTATGTAAATGTATGAATTGCCGGAAGAGTATAATACCCGCAGCTAAAATCCTGATGGACGGTCTTTGCCGCATCCGCATCTGTCGCAATGAAATCCATCAGGTCATCCCGCAGTTGGAACGCAAGCCCCAGACTTTCCGCGAAGCGTTCGGCTGCCTGTCGCTCGGCCCTATTACATTTCCCCTCATAAGCACCTGCAAGGCAGGCAATCCTGAATACGGAACAGGTTTTCCCGACAATATTCTGCAAATACTGCTCTTCGGAAATCCCGGTATTGAAACGGTTGTCGAACTGCCCAACCTCACCTTCACACAAGATTTCCAAATTTCCAAACAATTCACGATACCACGGCTTGTTGACTAAACTGGTGCGGCTGATTGCAGAAAAAATCATAAAGTCGCCTGCATAGACCGCCATTTCGCGCCCAAACTTTTTTTGGACGGACAGCTGTCCGCGCCGGAGTTCTGCCTCATCAATCACATCGTCGTGCAACAGCGAAGCGGTATGACAAATTTCAATCACCGCCGCGATTTCGGTCGCGTCTATCTGTTTCCCTGCCAACTTTGCACACAAAAGCGTCAAAATAGGACGCAGCTGCTTGCCACGCGCCTGCAGAACCCACTGTAAAATCTTTTGCATCGATGGATTCTGTGACTGGAACATCCGTTCAATGTGCTGGTTGACTCGCGCCAATTCCGGTTCAAGCAGGGACAATCTTTCTAAATCCATTATTTCATATTCGCTACTATTCCGATTTTCCATGTTCCTTTACCTTCAATGCCCGATTTGTATGTCTTATATATCAGTGTTGTTTCTTCCTGACAAACTGGAATTTGGCGTGGAAGCGACATATGATATAGCAATGCATATCCGCACATTCTGGCAGATATCGGCAAGTAAACCACATCAAGAAAGCATAGATGAAAGGGTTCTGTCTGTTCTGCTATAAACTACTGTTGAAACATCCCACAATAATCTGTGGTATCACTTCCCTTCCAACAAATCTGCGGTATTTCTGCTCATCATCTGTGCGTCTGTTCATCAAAGATTTATTATCCACTACCGAATTGTCAGAAACATTAAGCAAAGCAGCTATCGGCATTCCAAGCATACCCCCGGTTTTAAATGCAGCCGCACTCTCCATGTCAACGCTATTATAACCCATGCCGACAATTTTTTCGAGATGGTTATACTGCGCCACTATAGTGTCGGTGCAGAACGTTTTTCCAAAGTGCCACTTAACGTTGTTATTTCCGCAAACATTTTCCGTCACTCTCGTAAGTATGCTGAAAAACCGATTATCAGCATACTGTTTTTCTCCGAAAGTATCGCTTAGAAAATCATCCGACAGGTATCTGCTTGCTCCATCCCCGCATGCGGAATATACGGGAAGTACAATATCGCCTATGCCAAGCTCCTCAGAGAGTCCGCCTACAGAGCTGGCAAAAAGAATTTTTTTGCATCTTCCCGTCAAGCGCAACAGCAACAGGACATCCATCACTACAGCAGCTCCAAACCCTGTTTTAACATAGGTCATATCTACATTTTGGTGCGTGATATTCCATATTTTATATTGAAATAGCGGACTTGACTGCACTATTTCTTCAATTTCATCGGTCAGAAACATTCTCTCAGGGAACCACCCCGGAGACAAGAGTATATTCTCGTGTATTTTGTCCGCACCCACTCCCAACGTATTTAAACAAATTTCTTCTGGCGTAGTGCCAAACTTCTCCATGCTTGAAAGTAAGCTTTGATGATCCATTACATTAGATCCTCCTTCGCCGCATATAAAAGGTAACAAAGGTTAAATTCCAATTTATCTTACTTAATATTCAACTTTTCAAAAAACTACATATCTATGCTTTCCTGTCAAAAAGGGGCTTCTCCTCAAGATAATCGGCAGTTCTGAAAGTTCTGCCCTACGCTATTCTTAACAGAACGATACTCTACCTAATAGAACACATAGATTTGATTTCTATGCTCTCTGACGCTGTGTTACTATTATGTCGTGATCGTGGTGTTAGTTTACTGATAAACTGATAATCATCATTTTCTTACAAAAAGGCGATTTATGACCAAAAAAATCACATACCCGCAAACAATTCCTATCATATTAAGAATTATATCATCGACATCAAAATTACCAAGTTTAGTAAAGAATTGAAAAATCTCTATTAACAGTATCGAAGCTAAACCAATAACGAAAATACTTATCGCTGAACTGAATTTTTTGTATGTAATCGGCAAAAGAAAACCAAACGGGATAAATGGAATTATATTTCCCAATAAGTTTTTTAGTGCCCACCACTGAGTAATGCGTTCAATCTGAGCGGACATACTTCTGAACGGAATAAGATTATAGTTTATTGAACCCTGCATTGAGTAAGTATTTATCCTGTCACTTAATTCATAGAACGAACCTTTGAATTTAACAACAACAAAGACAAATAATAAAGCTATATACACCCACCAAAGTATTTTTAATGTTTTACCTTGTTTTCTCATTTTGACCTCCTTGTTGACTTCCAATCTAATCAGCTAAAGTTTGCTATAATCATGAACATATTTCTACTACATTTTCATAAAATCCCATATGGCCGCTTATTTATGCCTTCCTGTCAAAAGAGGGCTTCTCCTCCAGATAATCCGGCAGTTCTGAAAGCTCTGCCCCTACGCTATTCTTAACAGAACGATACTCTGCCCAATAGATCGCATAAAATTCATTCTTTTTGGCAAGCTCTGCCGGTGTCATTTCATAACTCCACCCATTGCCTGTGTTGGACAGGGCTTTTACACCCTGGCATTCAATAACAGCACCATAACCGCCCGTTGTTAAAATCGGACAAGTCAACGTACCGCCACCTGCCAATGCAACCTTTTTTTCAGCAAGAGCGCTTCCCCTGCCATCAGCCGCCTCCAGAAAATCCAATAATGTCAATTCCCCAATCCCCTTACATTTAGGGTTATTATTTTGACTTTTCATGGCATTTTTAGCCTGTTGGTACAGCATCTTCCTGTCCGGTGCAACATCAGATAAATATTCCGCCCTTAACTGGAGAACCTGTCTGGAAATCTGCTCTGATTCCGCCTTGCTGCCCGCTACAGCTGCCTTTTTTGCCAGTTCCCTGATTTCACTGGTAAACTCCGTCTTCGATTTATTAGATTTCCCTGCTGACGGGATATAAGACCAGTTAGGCTCTCCTTTTCCGGTTGTTGCAATGGTAACATCTTTTATGCTGCTGACAGAGCCACTTACTGATACGCTCATGAAATCCACCTCCCCAATAAACAGCCTTTACACGCCTATTATTTGTCATATATGGAAAGGCGTACTGCATTTGCACATTTATACGAAACGTAGTACGCCCTCAAAAATATGTACTTTATACCTGTATATCTAATGAACTGCCCGAAACAGATGACCTTTTCACAAGTTTGTTACCGCTTTTGGCAAGCTGGCTTTCTACACTTTCCCTTGTAATGCCGTCCAATGCCCCTGCTTTAATAGGTTTTCCCGCTGTCCAAGTAGGATCTGCCGCTTTCGCTGCTGCAATAAATGCCTGCGTATATGCCTTTTCATACTGCGATAAAGTATATCCTGCTTTTAAACGGTCATTTTTACTCATTTTCCTATGCAAATCCGTATAAACATCTGACCTCTTTGTGGTATCTCCATTCCCCATGCCATTTCCCTGTAAAAACTCTTTTTTGGTAAGTTCAAACATATCGTCAAGGCTGCTTTCCGGAATAGAAATCAGTGTCTTTCTGCTTACGGCATTTTCCTCTGTCACAAGCAATCCTGCCAGTCCCGTAGTAGGATCAATATAATCCCCATCCTTATCATACTGGCTCATCAGATTTTTGATTGCCTGTACATTCGTAAACATTGCACCACTCCCGGCATGTTGGGTCATTTGTTTAACAGCCGCTTTATACTGTGCGCTGTTCGTATCAATTCCCGCTGCTTTTAACTGCGACCGCAAAGAACCGTTTGACAAGTCCGACACTTTGAGCGGATTTACCATTCCTACATTGCTTTTTATTCCAAACACACTCTGAAATAAAAAACTATAATCTGTTATTTTTGACATATTTTTGTCCTCCTTGAACCTGTTCTTAAAATCCGTTTTCATTTTTGGTACATATACTGCACTGTTATTTTAATTATCGGAAATCTGAATATAAAACCCTATAGCTTTATCCCGAGGTACAGATTTTTTCCCCGAAGTACAGATTTTTTTATATTTTTTCTCTAAAATGCTCTAAACTGATCCCAAATCTACCTTATGGGTTACGCTTTTCCGCCTATCGGTTCAGGATCACGTCGCTGTAAAATTTCCCGTCACCGTTTTTATAGAGGACACTGCCACCATATTTCTCCACACACCGCTGCACATTCAGACAGCCGATGCCAGTGCCTCTCCCTCCTGCGCTTACTGGTCTGCCGTTCTTTATCCTTACTTCCTGTTCCACGCTGTTCTCAATGCGGATGGAAAGCATCTCATTATAGTTTTTGATATGCACCTTGATATAGCGCTCCCCGCTACACTTTGAGACAGCCTGCATTGCATTTTCCAGAAGGTTCCCAAAGAGTGTTGTCACGTCCACCGGCTCTATGAACCCAAGCCCTGTGCTTTCCACCTTTACCACGAACCGGATGCCCATGCTCTCCGCCGCCTGCTTCCTGTCCGCAAGGAGAATGTTCAGCATGGGATTATCAGAGTATTCCTCCGGCACAAGGGGCTTTAAGATTCCCCCGATCTGCCTTGTGTATTCCATTGCCTTGTCCGTCACACCTGCCCGGTACAGCTCCTCAATGGAACGGATGTGTTTGCTGACATCATGGAGGATTTCAATAGATTTTCCGTATTTCTCCCGCTGCCTCTCATAATGCTCAAACTGCATACTCTCCTGCTGTTTCATCATGGCGATCTGGAACTCCATGTTGCTTTTCTCATCCTCTACTTTCAGGGCGTAAAACAGGTATAAGTTCGCAAAAACAACGCAGCATAGGTTTGCACATATCAGTAAATAGTCTGCTTTTCTTGTAGCCGCTGTTGCAAGGATGATAAAATTGAACACACTGTACAAAAACATAACAAGGTAAAGAATTACCTGTGTCCGGCTCTGCCTGTATTCCTTTTTCCATAACCGCCTTACCAGAACATAGTAAAAGAAGATCAACACCAGCTTTGAAAAAGCCACCTCTATGCTGTTGCTGATCACCACATCTTCCGGCATAAACCCAAACTGCTCCATCAGAACATCAATTCCATATACACCAATCCCTTCAAAAAGTGCATTCATGAGAAAGAAACAGCCTGTTTCCAGTACCCGCCAATATTTCCTGTCAGTTTTATCCTCATAAAAGATAAAACTGACAATGCCGAACACCAGAAAATTTGTCCCCATATTCCACCATGTATTGTGTTTTAAGTTCACCAGCGTCACGATCACCACGGCGGCAGCGGCGGCAATCCGGTAAATCCACGGATTTTCAAAAGCTTTCCCATAACGGTCACCCATGAACTGGAACATCAGTCCGGCAATGATCACACATGACAGAAAGCAACTGAACAGATATACTAAATTTTCCATGCCCCTACTCCCCACTGCTATGGATATATTCGTTGAGCCGTTCCTTGAACTGCGCCACACGCTTCTGTGACAGCGGCACCGATACACCGTTTTTCAACACGACCTCATATCCCTTTGTCTTTGCCACATTTTTAAGATTTACAAGGATGCCCCGGCAGCTCGTCTCAAAACCGTAAGGCTGCATCCGCTCCTCCAGCCCGCTGATGGCATCCGGGTACTCGTACACCATATTTTCCGTCACGATTTTGACCTTCTTTTTCGCCTTGATGTATTCAAAGTACAGGATCGTATCAACGGGAAGCAACAGGACAGGCTTTTCCGACAGGACGCCGTTTTCCTCATAGGATACGTTCTTAAACTCCAGCCGCACTTCTTCTTTCCGGTGCTGCCGAAGAAATGCCTGCAGCTGTTCCTCCAGTGCTGCCGCCGATACCGGCTTTTCCAGAAAGGCAAAGGCATGTACGGTGTTCACCGCATCCATGCAGTATTGTCCGAAATTTGTGATGTATATGATCTTTGCAGACTGATTCCTGCTGTAAAGTTCCTGTCCTGTTTCGATTCCGTTCCTGCCCTCCATCATAATATCCATGAAGATCAGGTGGAAGCTGTCATCAGACTGTAACAGCTCCCCACCGGAGATAAAGTTTGTGATCCGGTATTCTTCTGTTTCTATGTATTTGTCTAAAAGCGGCTTCAGGATGCCTATGAGGTTATCCCTGTCCGCCTGTTCGTCCTCGCAGACTGCTATCTGAAGCATTGGTGTGCCTCCTTTGCTGTTTTATGTTTAGGGGATTGGTACTGTGGTGTGAATGCAATACCCCTTTTATTATACATGATCTGCTATGCCATTCCTATTTTTTCTCTGTAATCCGATAAATACTGCAAGCAATATGACATTAACTGCCAAAACAACAATACTTCCTTCTATTTTACATTCCCCGCCAGATAAAAGGTCACTTCCTGAAAAGGTCATATTCAGCAGATGCGGGTAATCATCTGCAGCGACATACCACCTAATACTAACGCACCTATCCCATTCCATATAAAGTGCATGACCGCTGGTGCTATAAGAGAACCGCTATATTCCAAAATAACCGTCATAAGCAGACTCATTGTGAGACATTCACTACCGGAACCACGCCCGCCTCAAATGCGCCTCCATGCAATAATTTAAACAGCGCCGTGGTTACTATGGTAGAAACCACGATATTATACTTTTGTTTCAGCATTTGATACAGCAAGCCCCTCACAAGCAGCTCCTGCATGATAACATTCAGAAAAGCCGCCAATACCCATACGAAAAATAAAGGAATATCATTCTTTCCGCTAAAATCTATAACTCCCATCAACTTCATAATAACAACTGGAAAACCTAACCACAAAATTCCCGTTATAATTCCTATCATAGTTCCTTTTACTGGATTATTAAAAAGTTGTAATTTTATAGTTTTCTTTTCAATTAACCAAAAAATGAATGTAAATGCTATAATTGACAACAACGGTGTGATTTCTACCCATAATCTCCATACAGCAGGATTATCCAAATTGGACAAAGGCAACACCGCTGACAATATTGCCCACCCTAAGAAAAAGCATATACATTCTATAAAAGTTATCACTATCCTTTTCAAAGCGTTTTCCTCCGTTTCGTTTTTCAAATAGTTTAACTGTAACATAATCCCCTTTAAATATCATTCACTTTATTCCGACGTACAGATTTTTCCCCGAAAGACAGATAAAACCTACACATCCCTACACTGATATATAATAAGGGAACCAGACAGATGAAAGTTACAACCTGCTTAGCTCCCCTTTATCGTTTATGCATTATTGATTTTCTTTCTGTGGTGCTTAGACCTCAAAGCCACCTATGATAAATCTTAGCATTATCAAGAAATTCCCTTCAACTTTTTGCATGAAAATGCTCGCTTCATCACAACAAATGTTGCTCTTCCATACTTTTACAGGCTGCTATGCAAGCTAATGATTATCCATACTTAAAGTTGAATTAAAATGCACTTTCCACATTACCAGGTGTTAAGTCATACCACTTAACATTGCTCTTTTCCCCCTGATGACTCATATCGTTATTAAATTCTTCTTCGGAATAAGATGTCCCATTCGCAATATACTGTACCTCAAGCTCATTATTGGAATTGTACTGAGATTCACTATAATACAGCTTGTCAATAGCATATTCATTTCCTGAGAAACTCAGTTTCCCTATTCCTGAATCTGCTGCTCCATCTGAAAAAATAAATGTTCCATCCGTTTTCAAATCCATAAACTCTCTATATTGCAGCGTATATCCATAAACAGCTCCCTCTTGGTATCGCAAAATTTCAAATCCATAATCTGAAATACTATTTATTTGTATCCAAAGTATAATTTCATTTTGCCCGTCATTATCTAAATCCATAACTGCAAATTTTGTTGCCGCCACTGTAACGCTTTCATCATCAGTTACCACTTCTTTTATATTTGTGAGATTTATTTTCTTGTTTTGCATATCAGTGCTTATAAAATCTCCATTATTTAAAAGCACAGCCTTATAGTTATCTTCCGCTGATAAAGGCAATTGCTCATCTCCTTCAACAGAAGAATCTTTTGGCTGTTCATTACCTGTATCGGCTGAAACATTTCCCTGTCCATTACCTGTATCGGCTGAAACCTGCCCCTGCTTATTACCTGCATCCACAGTATCCCGTTCTGTTTCATTCTCTGTTCCAGAATGTTGTTCTCCGTTATCCACCTCGTTTGAATCTACTATTTCCATCTCATCACTTACGCTCTCATAATTCTCGCTCTTATCATTAACAGCGCAAGAACTGAGCAAACACATCAATGCTGCCCCCAATAAAATCATACTGGTGCGTTTACCTGTAATACTTAATTTTCTTTTCATAATTATACTCCTTCTTTACTTTTTTCCGCGCATATACTGCACTATCACTAATTATTTATAGGATCTGTATATAAAATTCAATACTTTCATCCCGACGTACAGATTTTTTCCCCGAAAGACAGATAAAAAACCGGGCAGGCACTTGACAGCCTTCCCCAATCCTTCACAGCCACACATATCAAACAACGGCTCCTACCTCACGCCTGCCATACTCATACATTTTCAGGGAAACCAGCCTGGTAATCCTCTCCATGCCGTTCAGGATGGTCTCCACATCACTATCCTCGTCCTCTCCCAGCCGTTCACACAGGTTCCGCCCTGCCTGATATACACCTTCATACAAAAGGCAGCACTCTTTCCCCTCGGCAAATTCATCTTCAATTTCAATCCCCTCCGGCATGGAAGCCATCCCCTCTGCCAGAAATCCGTTCATCTTATCATAAATCAGTTCTTTTTGCATACCGCATCCTCCTTTTGTCTCACTTTTACAACCGATTTTAATATGTAATGCCATTAAAATCAATAGTGATGGTGCAAAAAGTGAGACAAACTTCTCGACACATTTCGACAGATTGGAGGATAATTATGCCAAAACCAAGGACTACATCCGGCGAAAAGAACCTGATCAGCAGCCGCCTTATCGAGTTAAGGAAACAACAGAACCTTTCCCAGCGTGACCTTGCCCATAAGCTGCAGCTTGCCGGATATGACATGGACAAGAACGTGATCACCCGCATTGAAACCAACAAGCGGTACGTCACGGATATTGAGCTGCGGGCTTTATCGGAGGTGCTGGGTGTCAGTTATGCGTTTTTGATTGACGGAAAAGATAAATAGCGGCTAACACGCTCTCTAAATATGCTAATATTACTTAACAAAAAGGACATGGAAAGACTTTACTCCCATATCCTTTTCTACTTTATCGGCTTTTTGTAACTGCTGGCTTTTCTTTTCCGCTGGTGCGCTGGAATTATTTAATCTGAAATACCTTCTTCCACTTTATCAAGAATGTATGATGTGAATTTGCCCTCCACACTATCACTTGGGAAATCTTCTTCCAGCTCTACCTTTATACTTTCAAATTCTTGTTGCAGTTCTTCCTTTTCTCCTGCTGTCAAGTCGTCCCAGTTTTTATTATTAGCGTATGTGCAGCCGCTCAAGCTGATTGCAATCATACCTAATACAGCCAAAGCAAGAAATTGTTTTTTGATATTTTTTATCAGTCTCATAACTATCTCCTTTTCACAAAATATATTCCTTCAAAATTCACTCACACATTTTTTAACGAAACCCACAGAATCAAATTCAGGAAGCCAACGCCAGCCATATCCTAACTTCAAACCATGCGTTTTCTTCAGATTGGCAAAGCAGTCTTCCACCCATGCCTTTCACAAGATACTCTGCGATGTACATACCCATTCCGGAGCCTTCCTTTTCTTTTGCATTCTGCCCCCTGAAATATTTCTGTGTAAGGAATATTTCCTCTTCCTTTTTTACGCCTTTCCCAAAGTCTTTTATGCAGACGCACAGAAATTCACCCTCAAAACCGCAACGGACTTCTATCTCCGTATCTGCATATTTGTAACTGTTAGAGATGATATTGTCCACTACCTGCAAAAACCGTACCCTGTCAGCCATAACAAGACACTCCGGTATCTCAAACTCCTTTACCCGTTTCCTGAAATCTGCCTGCAGCAATGCTTCCTCTATGGCAGAACTTTCCGTTACTTCCGTTCTTATCTCAAGTCTTTCAAGCTCATTTAGCATAGTTGTGTGGAGATTGCCGATCATCCTGCTTATCTGGTTCGTTTTTCGGGCAATCGTCTCAAATTCCTGACGCAATTCCTCTGAATCTGTCGTCAAGGACTGGTACTCGGCAATCGCCTGAATGGAAGCCACCGGGTTTTTAATATCATGGCTGATAGAAGCGATCACTTCACGCCGCTGCTTATCTGCCTCCTGCTCCCTCTTCCTCGCATAAAGCAGTTCCTCTCTCATAATGTCAAAGCTTTCCGAAAAAGCACCAAAAGCTGAACTGTCGATTCTGCTCACCGGAATGTCCAGATTCCCTTTTGCTATCTGGCTGGCAAAATTATTCATCTTTCTCACCGGTCCGAACACATGCTTCTTTAAATATAAAAACACAAGGACATCTTTCAAAAATAATACAACAAGAAACGATATCGTCCAAACTTCAACTTTTCTTTTTAAATCTTCCTCTTCGTTATTGATAAAGATAATCCTGCCCTGAATTTTACCATCCACCAGAATATCTATGCTGTAATCTTTATGGATGAAATCGTACACATAATCCGTATCCAGCCCCTGTCTGGATGCAGCTACCGGCCGGCCATCGGCATCGGTTACAAAATAGTCCGTTTCATACCCCTGCATCATACTGACTGCCTGCTCCGCATCCGGCCAGTATTCCCTGACAGTAAATATAATGTCATTTGCCTCAGTATTCTTTATTTTATTCTGCGGTCTGGCTGCCAAAATACAGCACAATGAAATGCAGGCTGCCAAATATAAACTGACGGTGATCACAATAAAGCGCTTCACTTAATTCTCCTTTGCCAGACGGAACATATAGCCTTTTCCATATTCTGTAATGATATAGACTGGGCTGGAAGGGTTATCCTCAACCTTCTCACGCAGCTTCCTTATGTGGACATTCAGTGTTCCGTCCCCCACATAAGCCTCCTGCCACACTTCCTTAAAAAGTTCCTCTTTCCCAACCAGACGGTTCCTGTTGCGGATAAGATAAAGCAATAGCTTCATCTCCATCCTTTTCAGCAGGACAGGCTCACCTTTTTTTAATAAAGTTTCTTCTTCCATATTCACCTGACATTCCCCGAAAGAAATAATCCTGTCATCCCCGGCAGAATACCTCCGTAACACAGCCTTTACTTTCGCCAGAAGAATGGGCAGGGAATAGGGCTTGCAAATAAAATCATCGCCGCCCACATTCAAGCCTAACAGAATACTTTCTTCTTCCGTCTGGCAGCTTACAAAGATGATTGGAACCTGTGTCTCCTCCCGTATCTGCCTGCACAGGTTGTACCCGCACCCATCCCCCAGGTTAATGTCCAGCAGAATCATACGGGCGGTATTTTCCCGTATAAATTCACGATATTCCTCCACACCCGATACCGCCGCCACCTTTATCCCCGAAAGACTCAAATATTTACAGGTGTTTTCCGCCAATGGTGCCTCGTCCTCTATCATCAGACAATCATATACCAATTTATCCGCTTCCTTCCTTTACCCATGCTACTCTGCCTTTATGAGAGTAGAAGGGACAATCTTCCTGACTTTCCATGCTGAAATAAACGCTGTCAGGCATCCTGCCGCTTCCATGCACAGGATAAGCGCTGCAATCCACACTATGGGAAAACGGAAAGAAATCCGATAAACTCCCATTCCATGAAAAAGCCCTGCCATCACTGCATTAGAGCCAAAATACAGGAAGATGCTTCCCAGCAGGCTGCCCCCTGCGATATACAGCATAAATGTCACCACTGTCTGGGATATAATCTGTCCGTTGGAATACCCCAGCGCCTTCATTATCCCAAAATCCCTTTTGCGTGTCAATAAAATGGAATTTGTTACAAAATACCCCATAATGACAATGAGCAGGAACATGACAGCCATAATAAAGAACACCACGCCGGACACACTGTTTATGATTGGGGCAAGCTGGGAATAAAACACCTGTTCAAACTCCCCCACATAGGAAAGCCGGTCTGAAAAACAGTCTTTAAGGTTTCGGCAGTATTCCTCTGCGTCAATTCCTTCCTCCAGATAAACATGCACTGTCTGCCACTGTGCTGCAGAATCAATCAGATTCAGCCCTTCCATAGTAAGGTAGATATCCATCCCTCCTGTATAGGTGCCTTGCGTAAGGCCGACGATCAGGAATGTCCCTTCCCCTGCATCTTCCTGAAAGAGCTGGGACACTTCTACAGTATCACCGATATTCTTTCCGAGCGCCTGCGCCAGATTCCCTGAAATAGCAGTTTCATTTTCATGTTTCGGATATCGCCCTGCATATATCGAGGGATTTTCCAATACCTCATAATCACTATACACACCTAACGCCGCATATACCCTATTATCACACAGAAGTCTTGAACTTCCCGGCTCAACAGCCATCATGACCTTACGGACGCCCTCTCCCTCCAGTTCCTTAGCTATCTCTGCTGCGTCCTCCGGTCTGTCTGGCTGAACATTTACAGAATAAACTTCCGCACCCGTTACCTGCAGCAGCCCTCCCTTATCATTGACCAACCTTGCATACAGGATTACTGCAAACCCGGCAACACACATCAAGACAGATACGACAATGCCTGTCAGTATGCTCCTTGCCCTCTCAAAACTTATCATCTTAATTATAACGGACAGGTTTACCGGGAAAGGTGTTTTTTCTATGTCCATCCTGCTTTTTCTGCCAGGAACCACTTTTTCCCTTTCCTGAATGGCTTCCACAGGTCTTAACCTGAATATCCCTTTTGACAGAAACACTGTTACCGCCACAGTCACCAGCAAAATAACCATAAGGTTCTTCCCTGCTTCAAACCCCAAAAATACAGCGTTCCATACAAAACCAATATCCGTTGCTATACTCTTTATCACCATCGGCATGATGCACTGTGAAATTCCCACACCAGCCATACCGCCAAGCAATCCAAGAAACAGGAACTGTAACGCATAGGACAATACAATATGACCGCCCCTGTAACCCACTGCTTTCAATGTCCCAAGTTCCTTTAAGTCCTTATCCAAGGTATTCCGCATATGGAACGCAATCACCATAAAGCAGGCTGCGATTCCCATAACGGAGGCTGCATTTATGACTGCCACATATATACTTAAGTTATTGCTCCGGCTGGCTTCGGCATATTCGATATCCGAGGTATTATAAAATATTTCCCCGTCAGATTTTCCGGCTACAAATTCTGAAAACCGGTTTGCCAGCCTGCTCACATCCCCATCCGTCTTTATCATCACTACTACCGCATCGCAGTCTGTCCCTGCCTTTTCCCTCAAAGAAAGGAACGCTTCTTTTGGCAGATCGAAAGCAATATTTGACCTGCTTCCAAAAAGCACATCTTCCGTAAAACCTGCAATGATATAAGAATCCTGCCATTCCCCGGATGAAATGTTAAGCACATCACCAATCTCAAAACCAAAGAATGTCTTGCACACATAAGGTACATAGATTCCATTTTCCGGCACTTGCTCCAAACGCTCCACTATTTTAAGGGAAGATAGATATCCCTGCCTGTCAGCATTCCTAAACATCCAGCTCCCATTTACCGGCTCCCCGGTTCCTGCCTGAATATCCACACTCCGAAGCAACACGGCATCCGCCATTTCCATATCAATTATTTCTTCATCTGCTTTCCGGAAGCCCTCAATCTCTTCCCCGTATTTTTCATAAAAACCACGGGGCAGGATCGCCGCAAAATCAGCGCTATTCGTCTCCGTTGCCTTTTCCTGATACAGCCTCCTAAATCCCTCCGTCATCTGGCTGCCGGTATAGGACAGAAGCATCGTTGCCATGAGCAAAAGGAAAAACGCAAATGACGTTTTACCACTCTTTTTTATGTTTGATCTTATCAGCAAAAACATATCTACCACCCCATTTCTTCCAGAAAATGGAGAAGCTTTTCTTTTCTTTCTTCAAAGCCCGGTTCCTTTTCACCCTGATAAGCTCCTAAAGAGCATTCCCCGTTTATCCTCCCGTCCCGCAGATACAGGATACGGTTTCCACGCAATGCTGATTTCAGGTCATGGGTTACCATGATAGTCGTCTGCCCTTTCCGGTTAAACTCTGTCAGAAGATCCAGGACAGCTTTCCCGGAAGTAGAATCAAGCGCCCCCGTAGGTTCATCCGCAAATACGACTTCCGGATTGTTGATCAGCGCCCTTACGATGCCTGCCCTTCCCATCTGACCTCCCGAAATCTGCGAAGGATATTTCCCCCACTCCTTTTCAGTAAGCCCTACTTCTGCAAACAATTTTCTTCCCCGCTCCGCCACCTGCTTTTTGTTCTTCTCTACAAGCAGCCCGCTCACAAGCACATTGTCCATGAGGCTCATACTGCCAATTAAGCAGACCTGCTGGAAAACAAATCCACAGTTTTTCTTCCTGAACTGTGCCAGCTGCTTCTCTGAATATTTTGAGAAATTGGTATCCTTAAAATAAACCTCCCCCATGCTTGCCCTGTCCATTCCCGACAGGATATGGAGCAGTGTGGACTTTCCAGAACCGGAAGCCCCCATAAAAACAGTAAAATCTCTGTAATATATCTGGATATCCATGTTTTTGATCACATGCTGGGGAACTTCCCCATTCATATAGCTCTTACACAATTTGTTTGTACTGATTACAGCATTTGCGTTCCTTTCCATATATTCTATCCTCCGTATTGCTTTCAGCTGAAATACAAATTTATTATTTGCTATATCATATCACTCAGAATCTTAACTGTCTTTAACCGGAATCTTAACAATTCTTAACTGCTGGCATTCTTTATGGTCATTATACATGATTTACTTTTTTTAGAAAAAGAATTTCCTGATATACAGATTTTTTCCCCGAAAAACAGATAAAAGACCGGGGAAGGCACTTGATAACCTTCCCCGACCTTATTTGTTTTGCTAATCATGCTTCTACTTTTAACCTTGCTTCATATCGCAGTCTGTTATAGTCATTTCTCTCAATACGTCGTGCCTGAATACTATTTAGCAAAATATTATACTCTATTAAGCCACCGGAATATCCAAAATAAATAACATCATATTTATCTCTATACTCATTTAAGACCTCATCAAAGTAGTTTTTTAATTCTTCAAGGCGTACAGGTATTGGTGGTTCATCATAAAAAACAAATAATCCTACTTTCTCAAAACCCTGCCGCCTATACGATGCTAACTTTTCCATTTTCTTTCTTACGGCATCCTGAAAAATCAATTTTTCACTATCACTATTTTTCACTGGATATGTTAAACCCAGCTCATCAACCTTTGCACCATTATTTTCGATTAGCTGTTTTCTACGCTCTTTCTCTTCTAAACTACTTTCCAAACGATATTTTACAAATTCGCCCTCTATCTGTGCTTCTTCCTTTGTAACCGCTTCTGTAACCTCTATTCCAATCAATCTATTCTCATCACTGATATCCGGCGCATCATGCACATCAAATCCAGCATATATATCGCCATAGCAATATTGTAAAACACTTAATGCAAGAACCTCCACATATTTTTTTCTATACCGGGACGTCAGCGGCTTTTTAAATGGAAACATCTCTTTAAGCAAATCTTCGCTATTTATTTCAACTTTTCCCGAAGTCTCTTTATCACTAATCATCACAATCCTCCATATACGGCGACATCCCCATTTCCTCCCAGGTAACCCCATAAGGCGCACCCCCGGATGTATAACCCGCTATATAATAAAATGTGCCATCCTGTTCCGAATAATCTGCTATATCACTTTTTTGCATCTTGCGTTGCTCACGAAGCCTTCTTCTTTTTGCCTTTTTAGCCTTCTGTATATCCTGATAGGCTTTTACTGCCGCCTTTTCCCTGTCAATCTGCTCCTTTGTTAAAGAAACGCCTAACATCTGCAACTCCGCAACAGCCTTCATGCGGTCTACGGCAAATTTTTTCCTATACGCTTTTATGATATCCCCGCCATAAGGTGTACCGTCATATTCTGCCACCCACTTTTCTGCTTTAGCTTTTCGTTCTGCAAATTTCATGGCTTTCTTAGCCGCTTTACCTTTTCCCTTTTTCATAGCGCATTATTCTCTCTTACACTAAACTCTAATACTTGCTTCTCTTTAAACAATCGTACCATAAACCAGCACTGGCAAGCAATGGATAACGATATTCTTTACGAATATCGCTATCCCCGCTCCGGCTCCTTACGTCGCCTCGCTATGCTTGTTGGGGACACCCCAATCCCCGGCAAAATACGCTCCCGCTCTTTTGTGAACACGCCTTACGGCGTGGCTTTCAACTCAAAGCAATACACTTTGAGTTTGCTCCCGCTTACGGGTCGCCCCTCCGCACTCCGCGCAGAGGTTAAAGACAAAGATTCCCCGAAAAAATCGATATACTTTCCGTCTCTGTATATAACAAATTCCACACCAGAGACAAAATAAAAAAGAGGAAAACCAGGCAAGGGACTACCTATTCCCTTTCCGGTTTTCCTCTTTCTTTTATCTGTCACCGCTCCGTTTCTTTTTTCTCCACTCCGCGCGGCTCAAGCCCTAAAATTATATCAACATTCTGCTTTGCGCTCTGGTAGTCGATCATCTCTTTCCGCGCCTCCTTATATTCCTCATAGCACGTTTTCTTCTCAGCTAAGAGCGCGGCATATTCTTCCGAAAGCTGTGCCACTTTTGGTATCGGCTTTCCGTTCAGGGCATCAAAAGCTGCTTTTGCCGCCTCATGCTTTGCAACCTCCTCCGCGTGTTCTGCAAGGTATTCTTTTTTGTGGCGCGACTTCTTATATTCCTTATAGACTTCCCGCGTTTTAGAATAATTGATGATATGTGTTTTTAACTGTGCGTTCTCTGCCATGCGTCCCTCAAGCTGTTTGATGCGGACAGAAAGCGCGTCGAATCTCTGTCCGGCAGTTTCAGCCCGCGCCGCCAGTTCCTCATAATCAGTGACGCCATTATCTACAAGAAAATTTAAAGTCTTTGCTGCTTCTTTCAGGTTAAAAACCTTCGCCCACCGCTCATAGCCTTTTCCTTTCCCTGCCTGCATCTTTGCCTGAATATCCACAAGGAGATTGACATTCCTTACCGCTGCCTTTCGTTTTGTTTTTGTCTCCGTTCTGGCACAAGTTTTTCCGGCCCGCTCCTGTAACGCCGCCTCCGTATATTCCTCCCCCAGACGGAAGCTGCGGGTAAATTTCTCCTGCCCCGGCGCACGGAACTCCAGCGATTTTCCCCGCCGTTTGATCTCATATCCTTCTTCCCTCATGTGGGATAAAAAATCTTCAAAATCCCTGCTCTCAGGCAGTACCCGGTCAATCGTCTGACGCAGCCGCTCCTTGAAACTCCGCCCGCGTTTTGCCGCCGCTTTTTCCTGATAGCGCTGTCCTTTTGCTTTCGGGTTTTCGATCACGGAGTAGCCGTGTTCCCTGCATATCTGGTCGTTGAGCCTGCGCAGGGCAAAGGAAGAATTTTTATAGTTATTAAATTTGCCGTCACACTCTAAATTGGTACTGTTAAATTCCACATGGTTATGGATATGGGCTTTATCCACATGGGTGGAGACAACAAACTGATGCTTTCCTTTTGTAAATTTCATAGCCAGTTCATACCCCAGCTTATTTGCCTCTTCCGGCGTAATCTCCCCCGGCTTAAAAGACTGGATGATGCGGTAGGCAATAATGTCCCGCTCCTGGGGCTGGCTCCGTCCGGTGGATGTTTCATAGAGCAGCTTGCTCATTTCAAATTCTTCGGCGGCAGTTTCCGGACAGCACATATACGATGACACCAGTTCCCCGTCCTTTGTCTTTTCTTCCTTCTGGTCATATTTCATGCGCACCTGAAGCGTCTGCCCCCGTGTCTTGCTCCCCATAGCCTTTCGTGGAAGCAGGTCAGAAATTGCCATATCCGTATCCTCCTTCCTTTCTATTTTTCCATACCGCAGACGCGCCCTGCCTGCGTTTTTTCCCTGTTTTCTGCCTCATATCGGGCGGCTATTTTCTGCTTCAACAGTTCATTATAGTCCTTCCCACAAACAAGGGGCGGCGGATTATCCACGATCACCTGGATGCGCCGGGAAAGTTCTTCATCCTCCCGCACCGCCTCCCGGATTTTCTCCATGCCCAAAATCCCAGCCTTATCATTATCCAGACATAAACTGATGCAGCCCACTGCCGGATGGTCATGGAGAAACGTAAGCAGCGCACGGGGAGCCGTCCCGCCCAGGGAAAGGTAATGGTTCTTTGTCCAGTCCTCCCCCTGCATCTTTAACAGTGATGCTACGGAAAGTGCATCAATAGGGCTTTCCGCCACAGCCACAAAGGGGCTGTCCTTATCAGCAGAAGGCAGCGAAAAACTGTAACGCTTATCACTCCCGTCCACGTCATTTTTAAATGTGCCATATATCCCGCGCA
Organism: bacterium 1xD8-48; assembly: GCA_009917455.1. Classification (GTDB taxonomy): domain Bacteria; phylum Bacillota; class Clostridia; order Lachnospirales; family Lachnospiraceae; genus Suilimivivens. The sequence continues at coordinate 203,066 of QZDS01000003.1, forward strand.
GGCAGGCATAACGCGCTTTCCCTGCACTGTCTTTTCCCACAAAGACACAGTTATGGTAGTTACGGCTCTCATACAGAATCCCTTTCCTGATACACTGGCTGATCACTTCCGCATCAATTCCCCTTCCCAGCAGATAGGACACCGCCGCTGTCCCGCACCGGTTTTCCGGCGGCAGTAAAAAGGGCTTTGTCGGTTTCTCTTTATAGGGAATATCAGAAGGCATCCGGACAGCCGCGCCCCGTTCCCCGCAGAGCGTCTCCACCGCTTTTACAAAGTCCATGCCCCGCACCTTGACCAGATAGTCAAGCGCCGTCCTGCCGCCGATCCCCCGGCTGTGCCAGTTCCATTTGCCGTTGGATATTTTAAGGCTGTCATGGGTCATTGTCCGGTATTCCCTCCCTCCGCATTTTTGTAGTTCCTGCGGCTCATAAGTTTGTAAATAAGAGAGTAAATCCCACTCTTTCGCCCTTGCGATCTGTTCTTTTGTCACTCCCGGCATACCGCCATCACCTCCAAATCAAACGCTGTTACGCTTATTGATAAAAAAAACAGGCGCAGAGAAATCATCCCCTGCGCCATGTGTCTTTACAGGCTTGCAAATTTCCGTATCAGGGAAAGAAGCCCTGCCTGTGCCGCTGCGTACCCTTTGCGCAGATCCTCCACATCCTCAGCATAAAGGTTGCGCGTCTCATTACAGCGGCGGGCTATCTGGTTTGTGTTTGCGGACAGGGAGCGGAGAAGTTTTGTCAGTTCCTTCACGCTCTCCATATCCAGGTGGACGATATAGCCGTCCACCGCCATCTTCCGCAGGTACGCGCGCTTATTCCCCGTGCCTGCCTGCTCCATCTTTTTCTCGATCAGGGCCATTTCCTCCGGGCTTACCTTAAAATAAAGCCCGATGGTACGCCCTTCCGTTTTCCGCATCAGATCGCCTCCCTTTCCTGCCCGCGTTCCGCTCCAAAATTAGCCGGCGCAGGCCGTTCATATTCTTTCAAAGTTTTCAGGATGGAGGGTTTTTCATTTCCCCGCTCCGCATCTTCTTCCGTCTCCCGTGGCGGTTCTGTGCCGCGCCCTTTTTCCTCGTTATCAAGGACAGTATTCAGTTCCGCCAGACGCGCCGATTTCTCCTGAAGTTCCGCTTCCTGTGCAAAAGGTCTTTCTGCTTCCTCTTTTGCGCTTTCCAGTTCTTTATGTAGGCGCGCCATATTTTCCTTATGGTTTGCAAGGCTCTGGGGGATTTTCTCCAGTGCGTTATTGATACGCGTAATGTTTCCCACCACATCATCGGAGAGTTCCGCCGTATGGGTCAGGTGCTGCTTCATAGTCACTTTGAATTTTGCGCCGTCAAACATGAGCTTCATCGGGAACCCACGGTATTCTCCCAATTCAATCTCCTTGCCTGGGTCATCCATCAGGCGGCAGGCCGCCACGATTGCCTTGCCCGCTTCCTTCCGCTCCGTATATACATTTCCCATGACAGTCATGGAAAACGCATCTTCCTTGACCGGGTGTGCCTCCAGTACGGGCAGGTCAGCGTTCAGGCAGTCTATATAAAGCTGGGTTTCTTTTATCTTATTAGGATAATAGCCCCGCACCTTATCCTGCATCTCATACTGCTGCGCCTGATGGTTTGATTTCAGCATTTTCAGCTTTGTCACCTGTATATCCAAATCCATTTTTTCCTTAATCCGCACATCTCCTGTCGCCAGCATCTTCACCTCTGCGTATGACAATGCAGTGGCGTCCACATCCTCAATGGAGCGGGCAGGGCTTTTGGAGGTCATGATCTGTCCGATAAATTTCTGCTTCGATTCCACCAGCCCCCATGTATAAGCGTCAAATGTCCCTTTCGTAACATAACGGTATATTTTTACATGGTCATTTTCATTGCCCCGCCGCACAATCCGCCCGGCGCGCTGTTCCAAATCCGCCGGACGCCAGGGGCAGTCCAGGTCATGGGATGCCACCAGCTTCGTCTGTACGTTGGTTCCGGCTCCCATCTTCTGTGTACTGCCAAGAAGGACGCGCACCTGGCCGTTTCTCACTTTTGCAAAAAGCTCTGCTTTCTGTGTCTCCGTACCTGCGTCATGTATAAAAGCGATCTCCTGGGGCGGGATTCCTTTTGCGATCAGTTTCTTCCGGATATCTTCGTAAACGCTTGCCTCCATAGCAGTCTCTTCCTCCGTCGCTGCGGCTTCCGTTTCCGTCCCTTCCGTATTTTCTTTTGCTTCCTCCTTTTTCGGCTCCGCCTTTCCCTTCGGCGTGGATAAATCCGAAAAGATAAGCTGCGTCCCCTTTGTCTCCGCGCTCTCCTGCCAGATTCTGAATACATTGTCTACGCAGGCGTTTACTTTGCTTCCGGGGTCGTCGGGGAGCAGCGGGTTCATAATGCGCTGGTCTAACGCCAGCTTGCGCCCGTCCGACGTAATCTTCAGCATGTTGTCGATCCGTGGGTCGATCTTCTCTTTCCGTATCTTCTCCGCCCTGTCCGCAAGGGATTTTACCATCGCTTTCTGTGCTTCGCTGGGTTCCGTCTGCACTGTGACATACTCTGCCTCTGGTACCGGCAGTTTTAACATATCCGCCGTCTGTATATCCGCGGCCTCCTTCCAACGGTTGATCAGCTCCGGCAGGTTATAAAAACGGGCAAACCGCGTCTTTAGGCGGAATCCCGTGCCCTCCGGCTTTAATTCCACCGCCGTCACCTGCTCCCCGAAAGTCGCCGCCCAGTTATCAAAGTGTTTCAGGCTCCGTATCTTCCCCGTGCTGTCCCGGTAGCCTTCCTCCAGCATACTGTACTGGAGATAGCGCATCATGGTATATAATTCTACCATTGAGTTACTTACCGGGGTGCCGGTGGCAAATACCACACCGCGCCCTCCGGTGATTTCATCCATATAGCGGCACTTCGCAAACATATCGCTGGACTTCTGCGCGTCCGTCTGGCTGATGCCTGCCACATTACGCATTTTCGTATGCATGTAAAGGTTTTTAAAGCTATGCGCCTCGTCCACAAAAAGACGGTCAACACCCAATTCCTCGAATGTGACCGTATCATCTTTTTTCTTATCATAGAGTTTCTTAATCTTCGCTTCCAGGTTCTTCTTCGTTTTCTCCATCTGCTTGACCGTGAATTTTTCTTCCCTGTTTGCCTTTGCTTCCGCAATGGCAAACACAATCTCGTCAATCTGATCCTGGATAATGGCCATCTGGCGCTCCGGTGAAATGGGAATTTTCTCAAACTGACTGTGGCCGATAATCACAGCGTCATAGTCTCCGGTAGCGATCCTCGCGCAGAAACGCTTGCGGTTCTTTGGTTCAAAATCTTTTTTTGTAGCCACCAGCACCTTCGCTCCCGGATAAAGGGTTAAAAAATCGCCGCCCCACTGTTCTGTCAGGTGGTTCGGCACAACCATAATGGACTTTTTACACAGCCCCAGCCGCTTACTCTCCATTGCCGCCGCTATCATCTCGTAGGTCTTCCCTGCGCCCACCACATGGGCAAGCAGGGTGTTCCCGCCGTAAAGGATGCGCGCGACAGCGTTCCTTTGGTGCGGCTCCAGTTTGATCTCCGGGTTCATCCCGATAAAATTGATATGCCTCCCATCATATTCACGGGGACGGGTGGAGTTGAACATCCTGTTATAGACAGCGCATAAATCCGTGCGCCGCTCCGGGTCTTTAAAAATCCAGTCGTGGAAAGCCTCTTTCATGGCGTCCTGCTTCTGCTGCGCGATGGCTGTCTCTTTCTCATTCAGGACACGAATTTCCTTCCCGTCAGCGTCCCTGTGCGTGTCGAAAATCTGGACGCTCCGCTGGTTTAAGCTGGCCTCAAAAATCTCATAGGCATTGATCCGCTTTGTGCCGTAGGTAGTATGGACGCGGGTGTTCGTGATGCTGTCCTCCGATTTCCCCTTTATCCGCCATTCACCCGTGACATCCGAATACAGCACGTCTATCCTCCCGTTCTGGAGCCGTCCCGGTGTCTGGAGCAGTTCAAATAAAAACTGCTTATAGTATTTTGTGTCTATCCAGGGAGCGCCGATTCGGACACTGATCTCCGGCGCTGTCAAATCTTTTGGCTGCACGGCAAGGAGCGCTTCCACATTCGCGGAAAATTCCGGGTATTCCTCCGCCGCTTTCTTCGCTTTTTCCAGTTTCCTGCGCACATCCCCGGAAAGATATTCGTCCGCAGTCTGCCAGCCCTTATGCCAGTCCGTGTTTTCCTCCGAAATAACTGCCGGGCCGCTGTCCGGGTCTTTGAAGATAATGCCCTTTAAGTCGGAAATGATCTGGGGTATCTTATCCCCGCCTCCCATCAGGGACGCCATAAACCCCAGATCCACACAGGCCCTCTCCCCGATGGAAACGCCCAGCGCTTCCACTGCCGTATCCACGCTTGTCACCGGCTGGCGGTGCTGGATTGTCCTTTTTGTGAACATATCCGCCTTGCGCTTTAAGTTCCCTTCCTCGTCCAGTACCTCCAAAGAGCATAACAGCGGGTAAGAAGAATCCTGCCGGAAAGCAAGACGGTTCCCGGCGCTGCCAAGTAGCCCGTACTTTTTCTGGAAATTATCATACAGTGCATTGAGCTTCGCCTGCTCCTTCCCGATTTCCGCATCCTCCGCGCCACTAAGCTGTAAATCAATGAGCCGCCTTGCACTGTCCCGGATGGCGATCATGCCCCGGATGCGGGCTGCAGGCGTTTTCCCCACTTCAATCTGTTTCATGCGGGAATTTTCGCGGAAATAAAGTTTCCCGCCTTTTTCCGTAAAACTGAAATTGCGCACATTGGGGTCTGCCGGTATGGTTTCTGTCTTTTCCTCCTCTGCCTGTTCCGGCGCATCCATGTGCAGAAGTTCCCTGTCCGGCGTTCTGATATGTGTGACTGCCTCTGCAAGCTGCTCTTTTAAGTCAGCCCCTTCCAGCGGTACACATGCCGTTTCCGTGGCATTCCCATACATGTTCTCCCAAAAGGCCATTTTGCCCAGCACCATATCCGGATTTTGCAGGTAATAATTATTTATGGGTATGCCGTCCTCCGTCTGCCCCACGTTTACCCAATCCGGCAGCTTTTCCGGCGCACTGCCCCGTTTCTGGAAAAACAGGATGTCCGCTGTCACATCCGTGCCTGCATTGGCTTTGAAAGCATTGTTCGGCAGGCGCACCGCCCCTAAAAGGTCGGCTTTCTGTGCCAGTGCCTCCCGTACTTTGCCGTTTGCCTTATCCATTGTCCCCTTTGAGGTGATGAAAGCCACCACACCGCCCGGACGTACCTTATCCAGTGTTTTTGTGAGAAAATAATCGTGTATCAAAAGGTTCTGTTTATCGTACTGTTTGTCATGCACCTTATATTCCCCGAAAGGCACATTCCCCACCGCAAGGTCAAAAAAGTCATTGGGGTGTTCCGTTGTCTCAAAACCGCCAACCGTAATCTCTGCCCTCTGGTAAAGCTGCTTTGCGATACGCCCGGTCAGGGAATCCAGTTCTACGCCGTAAAGGTTGGATTTTTCAAATTCCTCCGGCACAAGCCCGAAAAAGTTCCCGATGCCGCAGGACGGCTCCAAAATGTTCCCCGGCGTAAAATCCATGCGTTTCACCGCTTCATACATTGCCTTGATGACTATGGGGCTGGTATAGTGGGCATTTAAGACCGTGCTTCGCGCCGATTCATACTCTGCCGGGGTCAGGAGTTCTTTTAATTCTGTATATTCCTTCCCCCACTTTTCATTGTCCGCGTCAAATGCCTGGGAAAGCCCGCCCCACCCTACATATCTTGATAAAACCTCCTGTTCCTGCTCCGTGGCGAGACGGTTTTCCGCCTCGATCTGCGTGAGCGTCCGGATTGCGGCAAGGTTATCCTGGTATTTTGCTTTCTGCCCTCCGGTTCCCAGCGCATCGTCCGTGATATGGAAGTTATGGCGGTCAGGGCCGAAATGGAGTTTCTCTATGACAATATCGTAAGGAAGCCCTGTGCTGTATCCTTCTGCCGGGCCTTCCGTGACAATCTCCCCGCCCTCGATCTCCACCATATCCGGGGGTTCTTCTTCCTCCCTGCCGGTGGTTTCCCATTCTGTCGGGGTGACGCCTTCCCTTGCCCCCTGCATTTCTTCCCACCGGATTTTTTCATTTAACTCCGCTTCCAGCCGTTCCTCTGTGCCGGGTTCCAGATAGATAAGCTGGTCATAGTCCAGAAAAGCAAGTTCCCCGTCGATCAGTTCCCGCAGGCTGTCATACTGCCGCTCCTCCACACATTTCCCGTCCACATACTGGCTGAGGGAAAAGTGGATCAGGTCTACATTCACCTGGACTTCCAGCCCGCCGCTGTCTGTAACACCATAGGCAAGCGGTACTTTTGCCAGGTTGCTGAAATCCACGCTGTCCTGCTCATATTCGTCAAGACAGAAATCCTCGATCAGGCGCTTTGCTTCTTCCAGCTCCGAACTGCCCTGTCTATCCAGAAGTTTCTCTACGGAAGCGTCCAGACGCACAAGTTCATCAAAATCAAGCCGGGACAGTTCTGTGTCAATCAGTTCCCGTATACTCCCATACTCCCGCTTATCCACGCACACGCCGTCAAAAAACTGACTGATGGAATGATCCAAAAGGTTTACTTCTACCTGTATATCGTGCTGTTCATCCTCCGTATTGGTGAAAGCGATCTCCAGATGCTCCGGGTTTCCCAAATCTACAACGCCATCGTCATACTCGCTATTACAGAAATCTTCCAACAGCCGCATTGCCTCTTTAAAATCTGCACTGTCAGCCAGCGTATGCGTTTCTTCCTCCTGCCCGCCTGCCTCCTTTTCCGCCTGCGGTGCTTCTTCCGGAAGTTCCCCGCTCTCTAAACTGTTTTCCCATTCCTGTTCCACACATTCCCGGACAAAGGGGACGGATTCCTCCCTAAAGATCGGGAACCATCCCTGCATATCCAAATCTTTCAGGCTGACACGTCCGTTTTCGTAATCAATGCTGTCAACTTCCATGTGCCGCCCGTCAATGGTAAGCTTCATCCCAAGGGGGATATAGTCAGCAATGTCCCTCTCTTTCACGATCTCATAAGGCGCATTTTCCCCGCTTTCCGGGTCAGGTCTGGCGATCACAACGCTCTGTCCATGTTCTAACAGGTCTTTTACCACCGCCTGCCATCCCTTCCCTCCGGTGACGGGTGTTTCCCCAAGACCGGGAATCTCCTTTGTGAGCAGCTTTGCAGAAAGGGCCGGAGCCGCCGCCTGTGCATCTTTGCCGTAGAATAAAATATATTCCCCTACTTCTACGCCCACCAGCTTATCCGGGTGTTCTGCTTTCAGGTTCAAGTATTCCTCCACATTGGGAGTAAGGTTCGTGTCTTCCTGTTTTGTTCCGGCGCCTTTTTCTGTTTCCTCCAAAACCGGCGCGGGTTCCTCCTGAATAACAGGTTTTCCATCCTGATAGGAAATCTCCGTGCGGTTCCCGTCTGCCTCCATGACAGCCCGCTCCGGGATATAATTCTGTATTTCAATATTGTGGAACCACTGGTTCGCAAACCGGTTTAAATCCTTGCGCAGCTTCGGAATCCACCTTCCCGGTTCGGGGTATACCTGCTGATACAGCCCTAAACTATCCTGCTGGTAAGTAAGCGGCTCCAATGTACCTTTTTCATGGTCAATCCGGAAGGTCATTTCCGGGTCGGCCATAGTATCACCGTTCTGCCGGTAATAGTGCGCTATGGAAATTTCACCGTTTCCGATCGCTTCTATGTGCAGCGGCATCATGGATTCCCCTGCCTTAAACTGCATAGCTGTATAATTTTCTTTGGTAAAATCAGGGAACAGCCGCAGAAATGCCCGGTAATTCAGTTCCGGTAAAGTCCTTCCCTTCTTTTTATCCTGGGTCTTTGCTTCTCCCGTGCCCTTTCCCTCTGTCCGGCCGCTTTCTTCCGGTGATATTTCGTCACTGTTTTCAACGCTCACAGTTTCAGGATTTTCCGTAACAGCCTGTTCAGCGTCTGTCTCTGGTTCCTTTGCCCATTCCGGCGCATCCGCATCACCTGTATGCCGCTCTATTGCATCCCTGCTGTCCGTCACCACATCCTGATAAGTACGCTCTAAAATATCCTCTACCATCCACGCCCTGAACATGGGTAGGGACTGGAAAGCATCATATAACTCCGGCTGGCTCTCCGCGATCTCGTTAATGAAAAAGCCGAGTTCATTATCCAGCTCTGCCGCCGCACCGTCATAATCTGTCTCACGGTCACGCAGGTAGGAATAAAAGCTGCTCTGCCGCACGACATCGCTCAGCATGGAAAGGGCTTCCCGGTATATCTCCACCGGGGATTTTCCTGCCGGTGCCGCTTCCACTTTTTTCTCTGCCTGGATTTCCGGCTCTATCTGCGGCGGGGTGGAAAATATAGGCACCTTTTGGGTGACAGACATATCCATCTGTTCCGTAGCCGCCACTTTCCTTATCTTTGCCTTGACGATCTCTGGCAGTTTTTCATCGTAAAATTTCACGTTCCTTTCAGCGTCGATATGGGCAATAGTCTTATAGTCACCGTGTACCTCCTCCAAGCGGTTCCACACAGTCAAACCATTCCCCTTACTGCCATAGCCAAGGCTGTACCGGGACCATACATCTTCTTCCTGCGCCTTAACCTGTTCCAGACTGGAATCCGTATCTTTCAGGTCTGTGCCTGCCTGCCCTGCATCTTCCGCGCCCGCAGCCGCAAAATCAAAGGCAAGCTGCCCATCTGCTCTCTCTTTCACCTTCCCCTTCTGCTTTTTGGCAAGGGCGCGGGCGGCAGCTTCCAGTTCCCCGGCAGGTTCTTTTTCCTTTTTGGGAGCGTTCTGTTTCTCTTTCGCCTCTTTCTTTGCCGCCTCCCGTTTCTGCCTCTCTGCCCGCAGGGTTTCCTCCGGGAGCGGTGTAAACAGGGAATATTCGCCTCTCTGGTATGCGCCCATATCTTTGATGGCCTTCTGCATAATGCTGTAGCTGCGGCTTTCATCCGGCGTCACGGTGGCAAAGGATTCCACCATATCCTCGTACAGCGCCGCGCTGTATTTTGGCTCATCCAGCATGGGCTTAAAATCCCGCTCAGCCGCGTTCACATCCCACTCAGGAGAATTACCGGGGTTCGGGGTATTGGGGCAGTAATAATAAAAGGCGTAGATACTCCGGGCAAGCTGTATCTTTTCATACTCGGAGGTATACGCCATTTCTTTCGGATTCAGGTATCTCCCGGTATCAATCAGTTCCCCAATCCGTTTCTGTACCTGGTTCCAGTTCATCTTTACGGTGTCATACCCGTCAAAGCCGGAAGCCTCATCGGAACGGGTGAATTTTATCCCTTTGGAATCATGCCATTCGTCATATCCCATTCTCCCATGTCCGCCGTCTCCGTATTCGTTTTTCAGGAAATCCGCCCGCTCCTTTGCGTCATGCCCCTGCATGAAATACGAATAAATCCGCATTTTCCCCTCGGAAACGCCGCTTCCACGCGAAAACATCCTGTCAATCTCATCTTCGGTGATAAAGCTCCCTTTTGCCGGCTCAAAGCCTTCCAGAGCGTGGAACTGCCTCGGCTCAATGTCAAGTTCCGAAAGCCTGCTTAAAACAGCCTGGGGATTATGGAAATGGAAACGCATAAGGTCAGGGTCTGCCTCATAAGCGCCGACAAAACTGGTAAGTTCCGCTACAAAACCGTCGCGGCTTATCTTTTCTTCCAAAAGCCCCGCGATCTTCTCCGTACTGTCCGGGAATCCCCCATACAGTGCAGATACGCGCGGCAGATAGCCTCCCTTCACCGCTTCTTCACTCAAGTCCTGCCGCAGATACCAAAGCTGGGCCGCCAGTTCCTGATATTCATTTGCCCGCGCGGTATCTAATATCTCCTGCGCGGCATAAATGCCTCCCTCTAAGAGTTCCGATACCTGCCCCGCCGCCTGTTCCCAGGTCACAAGGGTAGCGCCGGGGACATTTGCAGTGCGTCCGGGCGCGATCTTTATCCCTTCTTTATCGAACCACATGGCATACTTTTCCCCGGCAATCGTAAGCCCTTTGCCGCCCGTGCCGTATTCATTTTGCAGGAAAGCGGCAGCTTCCCCGATGGATGGGGATTTCTGGTAAAAAGCAGTGATCCGCATGGTGCTTCCCTTTTCATTACTGCCGCTGGTAAGCGCCCGCCCGATCACTCCTTTTGCCACCTCTGGCACCGCTCTTTTGCCGCTGGCGGGGGATACCGCTCTTTTTTCTTCCTCCTTTGTCTGGGCGATACGCTCAACCTGTTCCTCCACCGTGGGGAACAGGGACATCTGGAAATAAGCGGGCGCAGAAATGGCGGGCTGATCGCCCGCCGTTTCCTGTTCTTTCTCTTTGTTTTGTTCTACCGGTATACGATCTCCTGAAGCACCGCTTCCTCCGCCTGCGCTGTCAGGCTGTTCACCGCCTGTACCCACGCCATCTGGTCGCGCGCTTTCAGGTTCTCGTCCACTCCCCTTTCTTTCATCATCTCTGCCACCGTCTGGTCTACCTGCTCCTGTGCCTGTTCGTCTATCTGCCGCAAGTGGGGCATCAGCCGCCCCGTCAGCAGCATGGATGTGTACGTCCCCTGATGGTATTCCTGCAGGAAGGTCTGGCGCAGCATCCCGTACTTCCCGATCGGCATTTCCTCCAGTTCTTCCTCCCCGTCCAGTATCAGTCCCGGTATCTGGTAATCCCCGTTCTTCATGTATGTCAGTTCTGCCATTTTCTATGCCCCTTTCTTTGCTTTCACGCTTTAAAGTGTTAAACTGTTCTGTAGCTTTAGTATAATCTATGTCAGTGGATTTTGCAAGAGGTTTTTCAGCCGTTTTCTGGATATTTTCCTGCCGCATATTTATATGCGTGTTTGCCATCAACTCCCGGTCATAATTCCTGATTACTTTTCCAATCTCCTGCAATATCCCCATAGACAGGGTACTTGCCGCATTTCCAAGATGGTGCAGGACGGAAGGCGTGGAAAACTCCGTAATGCCAGCCAGTTCCCCGTCATCCAGATAATCGGAAGGCGTGAAGCCGCAGCGGGTAAGCAGGGTATACTGGACACTTGCTGTCAATGTATTCCGGAAACACACTTCAAGGTTTAACTGGTCAAATTCTTCCAAAAAACTTCCTTCCGCATCGTAGGCAAGTTCTTTCAGGTATTCCGGGTAGACCTCCCTCACGGCTTTTGCCGCGATCTCCATCAGCCTGTTCCCAGATTCCTCCTCTTTTCCCTCCCCGTACCGCCTTTCCAATGCGTCAAGGACAGGTGCATAGTGTTCCTCCCTCATCTCCCACAGGTATGGCTCTCTTGCGCCGCGCACAGGCCGCGTGTCCGCCACGTCAAAGACATATTCCAGATGGGGCCTGCCGGTTTCCGCTCCCCGTATCAGGGCAATCCCTTTGGAGCCTGCCTTTACCCACCGGCGCATTTTTTCATTCCACAGTTCCATCTCTGCACAGGCCGTAGCGTCAGGGCGCTGTGCATAGATCAAAAGCTGCTCGTCAAACTTGTATTTGTATAACCGTGAAGCCGTGTTAAGGTACTGTTTCCATCCGTCCACATCCCGCGTGATGTTATGGGCGGTCTGGTTCGCCAGTTCCGACACAAGCTGTAACTTTCTTGCCATGTGTATCCTCCTTTTTTGCAGAAAAAAGCCCATGACCGGCACTCTGCCTTTGTCATGGGCTTTTCCTGTTTTTTATGCTGTTTTGGTCGTCTGCGTTCTTATACGCTTTCCCGGACTTTCCCTGCCATATACCGTATCAGTTCATCCGGTGTAGGGATTTCCCCTTTCCGCGGCACCTGCCTCTGGTAAGCCGCCGTGACGCCGCCGTCCTTCGGCGGGTTCTGGTAGGCAGCCGTGATCGCCGCCTGCATATCCTCTTTTACTTCTTTTACGCTCACGCCGTTTTCCCGCGCGATCTTCCGGTATATCTTCCTCATGCTCATCCTGATTCCCCCTTTATCCTGCACATATACTTAAAATCTATATGTAGCCTGATTATAGGGAATTATATTCTATATGTCAAGCGTTTTAGAGAATACAATTCTCTATAAATACCCATCCTATGGAATACAATGATAGAAAAAGGAAGGTGTTGTATGATGGAAGAATTATTTCGGCAGAGGCTGGCACAGCTCCGCATCCAGAAAGGAGTGTCCGCAAGGGATATGAGCCTGTCTTTAGGGCAGAGCGAAAGCTATATCAATAAGATTGAAAACGGGAAATCCCTGCCGTCTATGCAGGTTTTCTTTTATATCTGCGATTACTTTGGCATCTCCCCGCAGGAGTTCTTTGACGCAGATAACCACAATCCCACAGCAGCCGGCGCGCTTGCCGACGATATAAAATCGCTGACAGACAGCCAGATTGCCAGCATTGCAGACATTGTGAAGGGGCTGAAACGGTAAATGTAAAACCGTCAGCCCCATCTTTTTTTGTTCATCTGCTCCACGACCTCCCTCTGCGCCGCCGACAGGATGCGGGGCGGCTTTATTTTCAGCCACTTTTTCGGGAGTTCGTATGTTTCCCCTCCGCAGCCGTTGTCCTCCGTCCGGCGCACCTGCTCCGGATAGGATTCGCACAGCGCCGCAAGTTGTTTCTTTAAAGCGTCATTATAGGTAAATATGCTTGCTTTCCTTTCTGCCTCATTAAAGAGGAATATCGTCTCTCTCTCATAATTTGACAGTTTCATAACGACGCCTCCTGCTTTACCCGTCCCCCGGCAGGAGCCGCAGGCCGGGCGAGCCCCTCTTGGTTCTGTCTCAGGTTTCTAAGGAGTGACGGGCGGGATTCCCTTAAATCTTCCCGTTCCCCATCGGCCCGCTCATGGAGGTTCTTACGCGCCGCTTCATGGCTGCAGAAATATTTCCCCCAATAAAAGTTTTCCCCTCCCTTCTGCTCGTCGTTTAGCATGTTGCGCTCCCATGTGACATAGGGAAGCGGCGCAGCAGGGTTCTTAGCCAGGACAAACTCCTTCTCTCCCACGATCTCATTCTCCAGTATCACATAATTCTGGTTGACGCGGGGCTTTTCATTGTTCGGGATTCCGTCGATCATGTTCATGTTCTGCTCCGCAGACAGTTCCGCCGCCCGCAGGTGGTTCTCTTTCCCATCCTGCCCTTCAGCCTGTTTTTTTATTTCCTTTTCTCTGTTCATCCGTTATCCCTGCCTTTCATTTTTTCTTTCCAAATTCCAGCCTGAAATTTACATATTTTCCGCCTGTGTCCTCCATGACAATCGTTGCGTCGTACATGATGCCTTTCTTTTCGGAGTACAGCCCTGTCATCTTCACTTTGCCGTCTTTTAACAGGGCAGCGGCTGTCCTTTTTGTCAGTTCCTTGCGTTTGCTCTTAAAATAGGGGTTTTCTTTCCACAGGGCGAAACCGCAGGGTACGGCATCTTTATAAGCGGAACAGTAAAAGCTCTTTTTCCCCTCATAGACCGGTTTCCCGCACCGCGGGCACTTCCCCACTGCCTCCCTGCCGGAAGCGGATAAAATATTCCCCGTACCAGCCGCCGCATCCCCATAAGATTTCACCAGACTGCAAACCATATCGGTAATCCCTTCCATGAAATCCTCCGGGGAACGCTGTCTGCGCTCCACTTCCTTCAGCGCGGCTTCCCATTCTGCTGTCAGGCCGGCAGATTTTACGCCCTCCGGAAGCACCTTTATCAGTTCCATGCCCCGTGCCGTAGGGACAAGGAGTTTCTTTTTCCGCTCCACAAATCCGCCCCTGACCAGCTTTTCGATCACGCCGGCGCGGGTGGCCGGGGTTCCAAGCCCCTTACGCTCTGCATCCTCGATCTGTGCAAATTCCTCCGCCCCTGCGTTTTCCATTGCACTGAGCAGGGAATCTTCCGTATAGCGGGCCGGCGGGCTTGTGGTTCCCTCATGCAGCACAGCTTCCTTTACTGCCACAGTCTCTCCCCTGCTCAACTCCGGCAAAAGCGCCTGTGTTTTCTCTGCTTCCGGCCTGCTTTTCAACGTGTCCTGAAATGCCTGCTCCAGCCCTTTCCAGCCCGCAGAGATTTCCATGCGCCCCTTCGCCGTAAATTCCGTATCGGCACATATACATACCACCGCCGTATCTGCAAACTTATGTTTCTCCGGGCAGACAGCGCATAAAAGCCGCGCTGCGGTCAGGGAAAGAATATTGCGCTCCCCGGTTGGCAGTTCCTCCAGATTTACCTTTGCCACTTCTTTTGTCGGGATGATGGCGTGGTGGTCGCTGACTTTGGCATTGCATACCACCTGCGCCGCTTCCACCGCGCCATCAAAACCGGACGCAAAAGGAAATGCCGCCGCTACCGACTGGCAGAGTGCAGGCAGGTGTGCCGCCATATCCTCTGTCAGATAACGGGAATCCGTGCGCGGATATGTGGCCAGTTTTTTCTCATATAAAAGCTGGATATAATCTAAGGTCTGCTGTGCAGTATAGCCGTATATCCGGTTGGCCTCCCTCTGTAATGTTGTCAGGTCGTATAATTTCGGCGGCTTCTCCGCCCGCTCCTGCCTTTGGGCGGACTGCACCGTGGCATTTTTCCCCATGCACAGTTTTCGCAGTTTCTCCGCATCCGTCCTGCTCTTAAACCGCCCACTGGATAAACAGAAAGCGCCGCAGTCAAGGTCAACCGTATAGAATTTCTCTTTCTGAAATCCCGTAACAGCCTGTTCCCGGTCTGCCAGGAGCGCCAGGGTCGGCGTCATAACGCGCCCTACATTCAGGGTCTTTCCCCGGTACAGGGTTGTGAACAGGCGGGTCGCGTTGATTCCCACCAGCCAGTCCGCTTTGGCGCGGCACAGGGCTGCTTCATAGAGGGCATCGTACTTTTCACCGGGCATCAGGTTTTCAAATCCCGCACGGATCGCGGAATCCTCCATTGAGGAAATCCAGAGCCGTTTAAAGGGCTTCTTACAGCCTGCCTCCCGGTAGACCAGACGGAAGATCAGTTCTCCCTCCCGGCCTGCGTCCGTCGCTTCTATGAGTTCCGAAACGTCACTCCTCTCCATCAGCGATTGAATGATTTTAAACTGCTTTTTTGTTCCGGGGGACACGGTAAACTTCCACGGGGCGGGCAGGATCGGCAGATCCTCCCTTGCCCATTTAGAATAGCGCGCGTCATAGCAGTCCGCATTGGCAAGTTCCACCAGATGGCCCACGCACCATGAAATGATATATCCATTCCCTTCTATGTACCCGTCCCTTCTCCCCTTAACGCCAAGTGCAGCGGCGATTGCCTGGGATACGCTGGGTTTCTCCGCCAGGACTAAGACTGCCATAAGTGCGCACCTCCTTTTCTCTGGTTCCTGCCATCCATACGACGCAGCTCAAAGCCGCACAGGAACGCGGCGGCAAAACAGAATAAAGAAAAGACGTATGCCCGGACAGGAGGTATCTGCCCTGTTTTGGGGATAATATCCTGCGGATTTACATTCTTTAAGTCGATTTCACTTGTCACCTCTGCTAACGTAGTCTCCCCTCCCCATACAGTAAACACAATCCGGGCAGGCTCTGTGCCATATCCGGACGGGGCTTTTAGCTGTTTCAGGTAATAGTCCCCCACAGGCAGGGACAGCGAAGCGGCCCCGTCCTTTAAAGTAAGTTCCCCTTTCTTTGCGCCATTGTTTTCATACACTGCAAACACCGCACCAGAGAGCCTCTCCCCGGTGCCGGCGGCAGCGTTCTGAATCCGCAGGGTGCCAGAATCTCTCTGGGCGGTCTGGGACTTTGCTTCTTCTTTCTTCGGTTCCGTCTCCTGCTTTGGTTTTGCTTCCTGATCTGCCTCCGCTTCCTGCTTTGTTTCTGTCCCTCTTTCATAAACGGCGCTTTCTGTTTCTTCCCCGGCTTCCACATCCGCAGGCTTGCCCTCCATAGTCTCCGTCCATGTGACGGGTTCCGGCTCCGGTGCCGCCCATGCTGTCATAGGCACCGACAAAAGCAGGAACAGGCATACCGTTGTAAAAATTGTTTTAATCTGTTTCAATCTGTTTTCCTCCTTTCATTCTTCCACACGCAGCGCACGGACAAGAAGCCTGTGCGTTGCTACTTTCACAGGGGTACAGGTATAAAGGGTAAGCTGCGATCCGCCCGAAAGCGGTGTTGCAAACACAGCGGGGTCATCCGGCGATACCGTCAGGATTTCATTTACGATAAAGCACATTTCCGTCCCATCCGCCGCCGTATAAAATATCTCATCCCCTGTTTCCAGTTCCCCCAGGCGGTTAAAATGCTTCCCGTAGGTATAGCTGCGGTGTCCTGCAATGACCGCATTTCCCACACTCCCGATCATTTCAGTCTGCATGACCCACCCTTCGGAAATTTTAAGCTGTTCTTCGGAGACGCCCGCCGTCACAGGAAGCCGCGCGTCAATCTTCGGGATAGAAAGAATCCCTATCTCCGCGCCTGCCTGCGGCATATCCTTCTCCGGCTTTTTTACGGTTTCCGGTTCTTCCTCTGATTCAGGTGTCTTTTCTGTTTCTTTCACAGCATCCACGGGTACGGCTGTATCTGCGGTTATCCGTACAGTCCTGCCCGCATTTTGAAAAGGCTCTGTTTCCTTATTCTGCAAACTGTTTTCCTTCTGCGGCATGGATGATTCCAGCCGGGAAAGCATGGCTTCCTGCTTTTCCTCCGCCCTGTGCCTCTCCCATGCCGGTGACAGGGCAAAAACAAGCCCTGCAAGGGCGGCAGCAATCAAGACAGCAGTCAAAAGCGCCCGTTTATGCGTTTTTCCCATGTTTTCCATCTCCTTCCCTGCTTTTCTTTGATTGGGAAAGCAGTTTTTTCATGCACACGCCTATACAGGGCTTCCCGCTCCCATAGGGGCAGCCGGCGCACCGGCTTTGGGGCGGGTAGGGCACCGGCCCCGAATCCATTTCCCTTCCTGCATAGGGTTTCTGCGTCATCAGGTATTCGTAAGGGGAATCTGTAAACCGTGTCATTCTTCCATCCCCTCCTGTTCCGGCTCCCCGCCCAGATAACCGTCCTCCGGGTAATCGTCATAGATGGAAGTATCCATATCCTTCCCTGTCTCTGTTTCCGCCGGCATATCTGATGTTTCCATATCCTCATTGACCTCCGCCTCATCATCCTCCAGAAGTTCATCCAAATCTTCGGCATCATCCAGGTCATGCTTCGGTTTATATATCTTGAAATAATATCCGCCACCGCCCACAATAAGGGCCGCTAACAGGACAAAAATGAAAGCGCCGCCGCTTCCCTTCTTTGTTTCCTCTTTCACCGGTTCCTCTGTTTCAGGCGGTGCCTGCTCTTTCCCGGTGCAGGCCGACAGGTCATTTTTGCACACCGGGCAGGATGTGTTTACCATTCCGGCCTCACATTTGTCCGCGCAGGTGCAGGCAATAACCTCCGGCACAGCGCTCTCACTCTCCGCCTGGTTCTTTTCCCCTTTTTCTGCAAGGGCCATCAGGTCATCCTCCGTAACGGCATTTAGAAAATACACATTTTCAGAATCCCTCTGGTTGTCGATCACAAGGTAAAATACATTCTCTTCCGGTGTGACGAAGGTATAAAATTCCTTGCCATCCCCGTCGGTGGCGTTATCCAGAACGGAAGCCTGCCCCGCCGGTGTAAACGGCTTCTGCTCTGCGGTGCTTTCCGTATCTGCCGCGCCCTCATAATGGGGATTCTTTATCTCCACCACTTCCGACTGGTTCCCGGCAAAATCAACGGCATAGACGCCCACCTTCTCCGCCTCCGTCCCGGCATAATCTTCAAATTCCACATCTATCGCGTTGTCTACGCGGTAATTGATCCGCTTTGTGCCAATATACACCGCATCCACGCCGGAATCCTCGTCACTTGCTTCTATATGGAGCGTATCCCCTGACAGTTCCGCACTGACCGTCGGCGGTGTCGTATCGCTGTTTCCCTTTGCATGAGCCGTTACAGGCATCAAAAAAGCGCCCATGCACAACACAAGCGCCGGTAATGCGTACCGTATGCTATTCTTCCTCATTCTTCCCTGTTTCCTCCTTTACTTTCGGTTCGCTCTGGGGCAGTTCCTTCATGGACTGTATCATCCCCAGGATTGTTTTCAGTTCCTCCGGCGACGCGGTGACGCCCCGCACAGCCTGGATAATTTCCAGGTTCTCCTGCTCCGTGATCTGGCGCTCAATATCCTTTATGCGCGCCTGCCACTCCGCCGCCTTCTGCCTTGCTTTTTCCAGTTCCGCTTTTAATCTGTCAAGTTTCATTTAAGATGCCGTCCCCTCCTGTCCTTTCCTGTTTGCATTTATCAGTTATTTTTGTAACTTTATCAGTTATAATTGTCACCAGGCAGCGCCTGTCACGGGAGCCTGCCGCCGCTGTAGAAATGCCCAGACCAATACTGGCTGTTTATATTAGCGTAGGAGATTGGGTCGCCGCAGTGGATCATTTTCCCGTCTCCTATATAGATGCCTACATGGGTGACAGGGTTCGCGGTGGAATAAGTACCCGTAAAGAAAATCAAATCTCCCGGCTGCATGTTCTCTTTGGAAACAGGGGTACACAGGTTATACAGCCCCTGCGCCGTCTGCCTGCCCACATTCCCCACGCCGGAATGGTTGATTACCCATGATACATAACCGGAACAGTCAAAGGATGTAGACGGGGACGATCCGCCCCATACATAGGGATACCCTAAATATTTTTCCGCTTCTTCAAGCATGGCTTCAAAACTGCCGTCTCCCATAGCATCGCCGGGGTCTTCCCCAAAATCGGGGCCTCCTGCCGTGCCTCCGCCCGGAAGGTAGCCGTCACCGCCGCCTGCCACATAATAATAGGGGTCTAAATACTCCCCATTATGGGTCACTTCCAGATGCAGGTGCGGCCCGGTGCTGTTTCCGGTGCTTCCCACGGCGGCGATCACGTCCCCGCGCTTTACCTCCTGCCCTGCACTTACAGAAATAGACAAGCAGTGTGCATACCTGGACTGGTAGCCGTCCTCACCCTCGATCACCACACACAGCCCGTAATCCCCGGCATTTCCCGCTGAGACCACAGTGCCGTCCTGTGCCGCTTTAATGGGCGTCCCCTCTGCTATGCCGATATCAACGCCCCTGTGCAGGTTCTTTTCCCCGCTGATGGGGTGAATTCTGTACCCGTAAGGGCTTGTCACATAGCCGATCCAGTCAAAATCAAAGGGATTGCCGTAACACTGGCGGTTGCCCAATGTCTGCATATATACCCCGTACCGGTCAGACGCATCCCCCGGCGTAAGGCTCCCCGCGATAATATCCGCCAGAGGATTTACAGACAGCGTTGTTTTTAACACATGCCACTCCTGCTCGTGTTCTTCCCCTTCCTCATCCGTATAGGTGCGTATCTCTGTGATTTCCTCCCGCGTAAGCTGGTACTGCTCCCCGAACAGGCGGTTTATCTCTGCTTCTACCTGTGCATAAGTGAAATCATCATAAGCCGCCGAAAGATACCCCATCAGTTCGTAGGGGTTATGCCCGATCTCCCCGATGTTATAACGGTACTCATCATAGTCAGGGTAATCTTCCTCTGTCCGGTTAATCTCTATCTGCAAGTCCGTTTCCAGTTCCGTGTACCGCAGCTCGCTCTGGTTGATCTCCGCATCATCCGCCACATAACAGGTGGAAATAACTGCGGACTGTACGCCGGAGAGCATGGCAGAACAGGAAGAAAACAGGGAGCCGAACATGGAAACGATCAGTATGCCGATCCCAACCGTTCCCAGAACAGCTTTATGCGACGCCACGGCCTGTGCCAGCGCCCGTACCACCTGCCCGGCAGCATTCAGCACGTTTGCAGTGTGCTTTATTTCCTTTGATGCTTCCCTGGCCGCAGCCGCATACTTACGCTTCAGCTTCTGTTTCTGCACCCACTTTGCAAAGGCTTTTTTCTCCAGTTCCGGATGATCCACAAGGAGTTTTTTGTACGCCATATCCGCACCCGCCTCTGCAAGCCTCCCTTCTGCCCTCCTCACTTCCCGGTATGGCTTTTCCCGGAGACGTTGCCGCCTTTTCCTCACTGCCCATCCTGCGCCACGCTCCGCTGCAAATTCCGCTTTGTGTGAGGCTTCCACGCCCACGTTATCCGATTCTGCCTCACGGATTTTCTGGTGCGCTTTCAGGACAGCCGCCGTGGATGCCGTGTGCCCTACTGCCCGGCCTGCCCTTTTTGCGAGCGGGAGTTTTTCATTCTCCGGGATGATCTCCGTCTCAAAATGCAGGCGGCCTCTCATCTTACCGGCCTCACCGTCATACTCTTTTTGCAGGCGTATATGGGTACGGGACGGAAGCCTTTCTTTTGTTTCTTCCAGCTTTCTTTCAGCTTTCTCCACGCGTTCCTGCGCCTTTTCATACTGCCTTGTCCGGCGCGGCTTCGCCGCTCCTTTCTCTGCGTCAGACTTTCCGTCCTTTGGAGTATCTGCACTGGCCCGTTCCTCCGGTGGTATCTCGCTTTTCTCATAATGCAGCCGTTCGGATTTCTCCGGCCCTGTGCTGCTTTCAGAGAATTTTGCCGCCATCCGTTTCCTGCCCTCTGCCCGGCCTTTGGGGGCAT
Source organism: bacterium 1xD8-48 (assembly GCA_009917455.1). Taxonomy (GTDB): domain Bacteria; phylum Bacillota; class Clostridia; order Lachnospirales; family Lachnospiraceae; genus Suilimivivens. Next base: position 223,608 of record QZDS01000003.1, read on the forward strand.
CCGCCGGTTTTGTCCTGTCCGTGTCAAAAATATGCCCTTTTTCCGGCATATCGGACACCGCTGTTTCCTCCGCCACTTCCCTCTCCCCGTCCGGTCTTTCTTCTTCTGTAATTCTCTCCCTGAGTAAGCTGCGCTGTGCCGCCTTAGACTGGTTCCTGCCCTCCGGTACTTTACCGGCACCACGCACGGGAGCGCCGGTGCCGCGCATGGTTTTCTGTGTACGGCTTTTCGCACGGTGCCCTGCCGCCGTATCTTCTTTTCTTTCATGCCCGAAAGATACATCCGCAAGCCTGCCGCTGATCCGCTGCTCAGTGCCAGCCGTCAGGTTTTTCTCCGTCAGGCCGTCACGGGTCATTTTCTGGACTTTTTTATCCCGCGCCCGAAATTCCTGCCCCCTCATAATGCCGCCTCCCGGCTCTTTGTCCCTTTGTCCGGCACAGGCATCGTCTGGGCGGCGGCAAGCGCTTTCTTCTCCTGCAAATCCTTTAATACGGAGGGCTTTTCTTTCCCGCCATCCGCAGACGGCTCCAAATCTTCCAGCTCATCCACTTCCTCAAATGTTTCCGGCCCCTCCTGTCCTGCTTCTGAAACTGCTTCCTCTTTTGTATGCCCTGCCGCCTGTTCCAGACGCTCCACGTTCCCAATCGCAGCAAGGGCCATGTTGTTAAGCTGGTTCAGAATCGTTTTTTCCATCCGCAGGGGCGAAAGGACAGCCGCCTGGATGCGCCCCTCACTTCCGCCGTCTATTTCCTGCCGCTCCTTCCCCATGATCGTGCGGCCCGCATTTTTGATGTGCCCGCCTGCGCTCCGAAGTTCATGCCCCAGGTTCTCCACTTTCTCTATGGATTTTTTCACATCTGCTATGGATTCCCCGATGCCTTTCTGCATACTTTCCAACGCTTTCCTGATGCCCAGCGCGGAAACCGCCCCGTCTAACGCCTTCACGCCGGTACGCTTGAAACCTTCCACAGCCTCCTTTGCACCCTCCACAATATGCGCTTTCATCTCCGCAAGCCGCTTCTGCATAGCATGGAGCCTTCCCTCCACTGCATCCGCCACCCGCGACACAAAGCGCTTCGCCGGGTTCTCCTGCATTGTGGCAAGCTGCCCTTTGACTTCGTGCAGTTCCGCCAACGCCCTGTTCAGTTTGTCTGCCATGTTATCCACCTGCCAGAGCATCATGGAATAGTCCTGCCCCTGATCGGGGCGGTTCTCCGTAAGAAGCTGTAAAAAATGCCTGACCGCTTCATTTTCCAAAAGCTCCCCCATCTGCATATCCTGATCGTTCATGCTGTTTCCCTCCTTCCATGCAAAAAAGGCGCATCCGAAAATACGCCTCCCCATTTATCATCATTGATTGACTGCATCCTTCAAGAACAGACCTTAAACGGCCTGCCCCATTTTTGTGATACGTCTCATAACTGCATGATCCTGTTTTGTGAAACTGTAAACCACTTATCTTCTATTTCCACTCCTATAAATCTGCGGTCTGCCCTGATGCACGCTTCCCCCGTCGAACCGCTTCCCATAAACGGGTCAAAGCAAACTTCGTTTTCCAGCGTGGAACACATGACCAGATGCTCTATCATAGATACCGGTTTTTCAGTCGGGTGCCGTTTTTCTTTTCCTCTCGGCATCCTTTCTTCTATGACCGTTGAACCTAAAAAATGGGACTTCCTGTAATTTCCTTTCCGGTACATCAGGATAAATTCAGCCCTTTTCGGATAATAAGTAGAGGGTACTGTCATTTTTTTATCCAGCACTAACAGTTCACAGAATTTAAAGTTGCAGTCAACGCAGGCTTTGTGGATAGAAAAAATATTCCGGTCATTGGTCATCACATAAAAATACCGCCTGCTTTTCAATATCCTGTATATTTCCGGTATCCATTCGGTAAAAGGAATGTTTTTTGTGCTGAACCCGTAATTCCTGAATATCTCACCGCCCTCATAATTCAGCTTCCCGTTTTTCATCCCTCCCCCTGCCAGTTCAAAGGGCGGGTCTGTAAATACCATGTCAACACTGTTATCTTCCATGCTGCCCGCAATCTCCAGAAAATCAGCATAATATAATGTGGCTTTTTCTGTCTTATATACGGCTGCAGCCTCTTTACCCGTTTCCAGTCTGCCACCTCCTTCCTGCAAGCATGATATATAGATTTTCTAAACGTCTGTCCTTTCAAAATCAAACAGCTTTCCTCTTTCTGTACGCAGCCGGGTCATAATCTTTAAAATCCTTCACGGAATAGAACAGCCGTTTATTGTTTACCCATCTCTGCATCTTCCGGGTTTCCTCCGGCGCGGCAGGCTTTTCGTACACCATCACATACGGGTCATACCCCATATCGCGCAGGGTATAAATGCGGTACAAATCCTGCTCATGGGTGCTGCCATAGTTCGTAAGGACGTAAACACGCCGTTTCCGCTTGTCTTTTACCGTTGTAAGTTCGGAAAATCTCTTAAAATACGGCGTTAGGTCATCCTCCGGATTATCCCATGCAAAGTGCAGCATTTTTGTTTTTACCTTATTTAATAACGCTGCTTTCTCCGGCGTAATAAGCCGCACGTCAAGCCCCTGCGTAAAATCAACCCTTGCCCTGCTGTCCGCAAGCTGCCCTAAAAGCCGTTCCCAATCCGGGCAGGCTAAGATATTCGCATCTAAGAGCTTGATTTCTTTTTCGCCGCTCCAAAATTCAGACAGATCCGCCACCGCCCTTGTCCTTTTCCCCTCCTTCTCGCCGACAATGCAAAACCCGCATCCGCGCGGGCACCCTCTGGAAAGGAACCCGTAAGCTGTCCCCGCAAACTGCGGGTACAGCCCATAATCCGGGTGTGCATGTTCTATGGCATCAGGCAGCTTATTGTCAAGCCCATACCCTGTGCCGCCTTTTATGACCTGGTCTGCTTTTATGTTTCCTTCATAGTCTTTTGAATAGGTGTCCGTGAATACCCTGCTCATATATACAAGGTCATACCGTTTCCTGCCGTCGTACCATTCCACCAGATCGCCCCTTGCCTTATGGTAAGCTGACAGCTTCATCAGGCAGAGGTTGGGAAAACGGTGTCCGTCCACATCAATCAGGCCGATCTTCATTTCACGTCCTCCGCCAAATCCTCCGGCCTTGTTGTCAGCAGGCGGTACAAATGCGTATCCTTCGGAAAATGGTCGATAAATGGGATAATCACATTCCCATAAAACAAAAGCCCCTCACCGGCATTGGAATTGGTAACATAAGAAAGCTGGTGAGGGGAAATATTCAGTTGCTTTGCCAAAATCTGCCTGTCTCCTGCGGCCTGGTTGAGCATATAGATAAAATCACTGTTCTCAAAAATGTTCTCGATCTCCCGCGAGGAAAGCAGGTCTTTGACGTTCTGGGTGATGCCTGTTGGGACACCGCTCCATTTTCGGAACCGCTTCCAGATTTCCACGCTGTAAGCTGCTGTCTGTTCCTCCTTCAAGAGAAATAGCGATAGGTAATCCTTTGATGTTATCTCCGGATTTTCCCCCGCTCTAAACCGGACGTGAACCCTTTCGATTCATCCGGCTTGCCATCAAGGTCTTAGATTGCGTTACATTTCAGACAACTCTCAACTTTTGCAAGGCTTCTAAATTTCTCCAGCTTCTTCAACTGTTTGGCATCAAGGTTCAGTTTTTCAAGGTATTTCCTGATTGTTTCCGGGTTTGTTGCGTGTATCAGGCGGTGGACATCTTCACTGACGATAGCCAGATTCTTATATTCGTCCGTTCCTCCAAGATATTTCGGTAACTTGTGGTGGCAGTGGATTTCATTTCTTTCAAGTTTCCTGCCAGTTACCGCACATTTTCCGTATTGGGCGCAATAAAGCGATATGCGGTTATCATTGTAAGCCGCTGTCCGGTATGGGATTGGGTTACGCATGAGATAGTGCATGATACCTGTATCTATGCTTTTCCCCAGCATTTTGTGGACTGCCTCACGTCCTTCCGGCGTGTAGCTGTTGGTTATGCACCGCTTCATCATGGGATTCCTGTGTTTTACATACCCAATCGGTGCAAGCGCATATCCCCGGACAAATTTTAGCTGTTCGCTATCGCCATAACGCTCCTTAATATAATCAGGAATTACATATCCAAGTTTTCGCTTTCTTACCTGTTTTACAGTTTTCAGACGCTTTTTCAACCTCGCGTTCAGGCTCTTATGGACTGAAAAGGCCAGTGTATGGAAGTCATGGCAGATAAAAGTTGCCATGCTGTAATAATTGTGGACACCTATAACGTAGGAATTAAAACGGGCTACCGCCGCATGTTCCGCACGTTTTCCGTGTCCGGGAAATTCAATGTCGTGTATCAGCCTTTTCATATCTGATTTGATTTTATCAAGTGACTTCTCCCTGATATGGCTCTCCACTACATATTTGGGGCTGTGTTCACTGCCGTGGTTTGTCGCCTTAATACGCAAACCGAGAAACTCCGAATATGTCTCTTTCAGGTTTACGATTTTGGATTTTTCCGGGCTTATGGAAAGCCCCAGCCGGCCCTTTAGCCAGCCCTCCACCGCATAAAACAGTTTCTGTGCCTGCTGGTAACTTTTCGCAAACAGCTTAAAATCATCAGCATACCGTACACATGTAACTTCTTTCAGCCGTGTGTAGTCCCGGAGCATTTTATATTTATTCCCTTTGTTTTCCGTCCCGTTGTAATTCGTCCCGGTAGCATACTTCTTCCGGGTGGGGAAGTCCTCCCACTGGCTGGCTATCCACCAGTCCAGCTCATTCAGCACGATATTGGACAGGAGCGGCGAGATAATGCCGCCCTGCGGCGTGCCTTTCTCCGGGAAGCCTATCCCCGCAACCTCCGCTTTCAGCATTGCCGATATGATACTCAGCAGCTTTTTGTCACGGATTCCCATTGCCCACATCTGTTTTAACAGCTTGCCGTGGTTTACATTGTCGAAAAATCCTTTGATGTCGATATCCACAACATAATAATAATGCGATAGCTGTATGTTCTTATAAACCAGCGCAACAGCGTGTTCCTGGCTTCTGTTTGGGCGGAACCCATAACTGTGGTCATGGAACTTTGCTTCGCAGATTGGTTCAAGAACCTGTAGCACGCATTGCTGTATCAGGCGGTCGAGTATAGTGGGTATCCCAAGCGGACGCTTTTTCGTTGGGTCACTGCCTTTTGGGATTTCTACACGCAGGACGCTTTGCGGCTCATACCAGCCCAGCTTTTTCTGAACCAGCGCAACCAGCTTTTCATCAGGGAGATTCTCTAAATCCTTGATTGTCCTTCCGTCCGTGCCAGCGGTCTTGCTCCCGTGGTTTGCCTTGATGTTGCGGTATGCCAGCCTTATATTCTCCGGCAGGGTAATAACCTCTACGAGATGTTTGAATACCCGTCCTTTCTGGCTGTCGGCATACAGCTTGTCCTGGATTCCCTGGAAGTCGTAATACTCCGCATGGCGCAGCTTTGATTTCTTCTTTGCCTTGTCTTTTGTTGCCATAGTCGGCCTTCTTTCCTTAGTGGATTTGGCCTTTCTTAGTCCTACCCGAACCTATGGAGTTTGTCTGTAACATAATTATTTCTTGCAATCTTACCCTGACTACAGCCCTTCCCTCCACCGCTTACTTTTTTCACGGCTTCACAGGTAACATGGCTGCTGTTTCCTCCCCGGTTAAGGAAAGTTATACCGCACCCCCGGTAAGTGGTGACACGGCTTTCCCTTCCAGCGCTTCCCTGCCCGCAATGGCTCCACGCCGGGGAATTTCCACGTTCCAATACTCCTATCCTTAATTTCAACCGCACTTAGGTTTCCCTTTAAGCCTGTGTGCTGGGCGGTGCCTGTAACACCGCAGGGTGGTTCCTATTCACCAATCGTACTTTACCCCACACACGCCGCACTTGCGGCAGCGGCCTTTCTGACCGCTCGAATTTTAGACTTGTACATTCAGGATTTTGTCAGCATTAAGCATACTCGCCATATGCGGTTATGAACCCCCGGCCTATCACCCACGGCCACCTCTGGCTCGTCTTTGCCCTACCGTCTTTTACCTCGTGTAAGGCGGGTGTGTCCAGCCGACTTCAGCGTGCTGTGTCAGTTGCAGGGATTGCGCCCCGTTTCCTCCAACGCAGTATCAGGGGGAGCGTTTCAGGGCGTTACCCCTTCATTCCACTCCTCGGAGTATCAGTTAGGAAGGCTGTGCCTTTCCGTCACTTTTACCTCTTTGCAGGATTTCTCCCACGCAGAGTTTATATGCGACAACGTGTCGCTACACGGTGGAATTCATCAATATAGAGCCGTGTAGCCTTATGGATTTCCCGGTTCACAGTAACGCGCCCCCAGACCTGATCCTGTACCACCAGCATCCCCAGCTTTTTAAGCTGTTTTCCCAATTCCTTAATGTCATAGCAGACAATACGCGACTGTATATCCACATTTGTCCTATGGTTAAAGACGCTCAAGGAGCCTGTGACATAGATCGCCATGCAGTCCACCACATGCCGCGCCTTGTCTCCCCCATACTTCTGGATTTCCTCATACAAGTCCTGCAAGATCGGCATTTTCTCCGGGCACGGGTCGTCAAAAAAGCGGTGGTACACCCTGCGCAGGCACTGGTCGATGATACTCTTTTCGTCCGGTTCCACCTTCCCCATCATCAGTTCCATCAGCGATAAAATAAAATCGCTCTTTAAGATCAGCGGGTCGTCATCCTCACTGTAATTCAGGTTGATGTCCATCGGGTTAATGTACTGCGAGGACGCAGGGGAAACCTTAATCACCTGCCCGCCCAGCGCCGTCACAAGGGGCGAATAGTCGGCTAAGTCGGGGCGATTGCTCGCCCTTTCTCGCCTAAGAACCGTACATGAGCGTTTCCACTCATACGGCTCAAGCATTTCATCACTCTTTCGAGCGGCTCTCAAGATAGATTCGTTGGCAGTCAGCATGAACATACGCCATGTTAGCCACTTCCTCCTTGCCACCGCAGGACTTTGGTACTTTAAAGAAAATTTCCCTCTCGTCCGAAATATCCAGTGGCATTCCACAGTGATAGCAACAGCCATTTTGATTCTTCCAGATTAGTTTGAATCTTCCTGAAAGTTTCTTCATTCCCTGATTAAACTTGCGTTGCTTGAAATACTCCGTATCAAGGAACGGATTGGCTGCTTCCCTTACTTTTGTATGACGGACAATCGGCGTATGGTCTACCCGTATCAGCTCTTTTGTGTCCGTAGAGAATACCCAATTCTGGTTGCCCCTGCGGTGCCAATACTTTGTGGAAACCCACCATTGCCCTTTCTTCGGATGCCGTCTTTTCGCCCATCTCCACAATAACTCATAGAGAATATAGTCCAGATGTGCAAACGCTTCTGCCGCACACACAGACTGGTGGTAATTCGTCCATCCTCGGATTTGTTGGTTCAGTTTCATAATCAGCACATCCTGATTCCATGCTTTCCCACGTTTCAGTATCGTGTCAGATAAATTCCTCACGATTGCCTGTATGGATTTCTTTGACGGCTTCACAATCAGCTTTCCCTTGAATTTTCGGAATGTCCAGCCTAACATATCGAATCCGTCGTTGATGTGGGTAATCACCGTCTTTTCTTCTGACAGTTCCAGCCCCCGTGTTTTCAGAAATTCACGGATTAACCCTTTGGCTTCCTCCGCAATCTCTTTTGTTGCCGCCGTGACTATAAAATCATCAGCATAACGCACAAGGTTGACTTTGCTCTTGTTGTGGACAAAGGCGCTCACTTTCCCCTTTGCACTTAAGTCAAAGCGGTTTATGAGTATTTCCTGCATACCGTCCAGTGCCATGTTCGCAAGAATCGGCGAGATAACGCCGCCTTGCGGAGTGCCGTCCTCTGTCGGGAACAGCTCACCTTTGAAAATAAATCCTGCTTTCAGGAATTGTTTCAAGATAGATTTGTCCATAGGGATATTCTCTATCAGCCATTCATGGCTGATGTTGTCAAAACATCCTTTGATGTCGCCCTCTAAAACCCATTCGGGCGATACTTTGCGTGACAGTGCCGCAAAAATATATTCGCAAGCGTCCTGACAGCACCGCCCTTTTCTGAAACCAAATGATTTCATGTCGGCGGTTGTTTCTGCCACTGGCTCTAATGCAAGAGCGTACAACGCCTGCATTGCCCTGTCATACATAGTTGGAATCCCTAACGGACGTTTCTTTTTCTTATCTTTCTTCTCAATATAGACACGTCTTAACGGTTTTGCTTTGTAGCCTTTGTCTGTCAATGACATGACAGCCCTCATCTTCATTGCAGGCGTTGACCAGATTTCTCCGTCCACCCCTGCGGTTTTCTTTCCTTTGTTTGTGGTCACACGCCTTACGGCGAGTGCTTTTGCATAGAACGAGTGCGCCAGTAGATACTGAAGCCGCTTCACTGTGTTCCATTTCTTTTCCTGAGTTGCCTTGACAATCCTGACTTGCAGCCTATTAACTTCCTGCTCCGCTTTCTTCCAGTCGATAGTTTTCCACTGCATGGAAAGCCGCTTGCTGTCCGATAATCTCTCAGAAACTGGCGTTTCCGTCGTTGAATTATTACCGTTCATAGGTTTACCTCCATTCTTTGCCATGAAATACCGTGGGATAAGTCTGCACCCTTTCGGGTCAGGGCAAATCTTGAACCCCTATGCCCCGCCATTACAGCAGAGCCGTTCGCTTTTTATCCCGTTCCTCTACCCTCTGTGCCATTTCTCTGCCTTACGGCTTCGATACCTTAAATATAAGGAACACATAGGGCTTACCAAGTTCCGCATAATAAATAATTGTGAATGCCTTAGACGCCATCTTTGAGCCGGGAGGAATCACGTCCATTTGTTACGGTGTTGAGAAAGTCACCGCAACCACCTCCGCACCTTTTTGGTGTAAGTGTATCAGCCTTATTTCACTTATTCCCTGTAACGACTCTTACAATGGTTCACATTACATTCGTCATAGCACTCTTATCCTAACAGTATGCCCGACTTAGGCTGTCAGGTTTCCCATATTGTCCCACAAGCTTTCTACCTGAACGTTACCATTCACGCAGATTGTGGTAGGATTACCCCAAATGGATAGGGTAGCTGACGACCAGCAATTTATTATGCGACTTCTTGTCGCACCTCCGCCTCCGGGTCAATGATCGCTATATCGTCCGTCGTAATCAGGAAAGCATTTGTGATCTCCCTTTTTGCGGAAAAAGACTTGCCCGCACCGGGCGTTCCGAGTATCAGCCCGTTAGGGTTTTTCAGCTTTTTCCTGTCACACATGATAAGGTTATTACTGAGTGCATTTACCCCGTAATAAAGGGCTTCCCCGCTCTGGAACAGTTCCTGTGTCGTAAACGGGACGAAGATTGCGGTGCTGCTTGTGGTAAGCCCCCTTTGTATCTCCACCTGGTTCACGCCAAGCGGGAGCGTTGACACAAAGCCCTGCTCCTGCTGGTAAGAAAGGCGTCTTAGGGCACAGTTATATTTCTGCGCGATCCCCGCTGTCTGGAACACATTGTTTTCCAGCTTCTGCCGTTTGTCCGCCAGATTCATCACAAGGATTGTGACTAAAAACATACGCTCATTCCTGCTCTGCAAATCTTCTAACAGCGTCTTTGCCTCATTGCCGTATGTTGCCAGGTCGGACGGGATGATATCCATATCGTACCCTGCGCGTACTGCTTTCTTTTGTTCCTCGATCTTCATCTTATCAATATCCGTCAGCTTGCGTTTGATGGTCTTGATCGCCGCGCTCTGGTCGATGGACTGGATATGCAGCGTCACCACCATGCCGTTCTCCAGATCAAGGAAATCCGCCAGCATACGGTCAGTCAGTTCCGGCGCTAAAATCTGGATAAAAGAAGCTGCCCCGTAAGTCCGCCCCACTTTAAAATACTGCCCATTCTGGAAGGTGAAGCTGTCCGGCGCAATAAAATCTTTACTGGAAAGCCCTGTCTGCCAGATCGCATCCCACGAAAAGTGAAATTTCCTCTCCCCGGCCGGGTGGAACATCTGGTGCAGGATAGAGAGGCGCTCATAACCATCCAAAGTTTTCGCCTTTACCCCAAGCACCTTAAAATTAGCCATAATATCGGCTTCGATCCGCTCCAGACGCGTCTTTGCAGCTTTCAGGTTCTCAGCTTCCACACCGAAGGTGATATATTTTGTCTTTGTCAGCCCGTTGTTGCCCCGTGAAAGCTGTCCCCGCAGCATCCCGACGTATTCACGCCTGATCTGGTTAAACTTATCCTCCTGCTCCGGTATGTCGATAGACTTCCTGAAGCGCTCCATATCCGCCCTCTGGTTCAAAAAGGAAAGCTGGAAACGGATGGAGGAATCAAAGTAGTTGAGAAAATCGCACCAGTTCTCAAAAATGATGTTCTTATCCTCGTTCTGGGCAAGCTGATAGTTGATGTCAAAAAACTCCACCTGCTTTGTAAAGTAATGCCCGTCCACATCACAGATGCCGTCCCGGTGCATCTCCCGGTAAGGGATCGTCTCCTGCGCGGATTTCGGGATTTTCCCATCCCGCTTTGCTTTCTTCACGGCGGCGGCAAGCCTCTTTTTTTCCTGCTTTGTAAGTTTCGCCTCCGGCATGAGCCTTATCGCCTTTAAATCCTCCTTATCCTTTTTGTACTGGTTTTTTGCGGCCTGCAGGTTTCTTTCCTGCCTTGCCTGTTTCTTTGTTTTCAATCTGCTCTGCCTCCTTATCAAAATCCGCCTGCCGCATAAGCGCGGCATAGCCATTGTCTGTACGGTAGGGCCTTGCCGGTGGCCGCATGAAAGAAACGCTGATAAAATTTTTCAGCACTTTTTCAAGCGGCTGCCCGTCCTTCTCATATATCCCAAATGCAAAAAAGGGAAGCATCAGGCCGATCATCAAAAGGGCGGCTGATTCATTCCCTATGCTGCCACGGGTAAAGAGATATGTGGGGATTCCCACAAGGCCGCCCAGCCCGAAGGTGACAAGCTGCCGTTTTGTCAGGTTGAACGCCACCTTTGTCTTTACTTTTGTCAAATCCTTTGGCACAGGCACAAAAGGCATCTTACCTCACCTCCCTGTCATTTGTTTTCGCAGCGGGCTTTCCGGCCGGGACAGACTGCATAGCAAGCTGCCCCCTGATCGACGGCTTTTCAGGCTGTGCCTTTACCGCCTCCCTCTCACGCCGCATCAGGCTGATAAACCCGTCCAGCACAGCCGGGTGGCTCCCCACCTTAAAATCCTGCCCAAAGTCATAGCCGTGCGGATTGATTCCCGGAATATCGAAACTGCCTGCCCACTCCTTGTTGCTATGGGAAAACCGCCCGTCATACTCCAGATGCCGGACAGTGTTTGCCAGCACCCAATCCATACGGTCAGGGCCGTATTCCTCCATGACTGTGTTCAGGCACTCTTTTTTCAGGTGCATCCCGTCAAAGTTCTCCCGGATTGCCGTCTCGATTGCCTTTTTACAGGCGATATTCAGCTTATGTGATTCCCTGAAAAGGGCTGTTTCCCCCACGGCCCTTGCTTCCTCCGGGGAGCGTTTATAAACCTGCGGATATTCCACTTTCTTTCCCTCCTTCCGTTTTTATTTCCCATACAGGCATAAAAGCCGGCGCATCAGCGCGCCCCCTTATCTGCCGTCCTCTGTCCTTCCGGTGCCGGGCGCGCCGCTGCCTCCTTTGCGGCACTCTGCAACGCCCCGCGCAGGGACGGCTTTTCTACCGCTTTCTCATATTCCCCTTTGACAGCCGCATCCAGCGCTTTCCGCATCTCCGCCGTTGTGGGGCAGCAAATGTCATGGTACTTCCCATCGCCTCCCTTGCTGCTGGGCATGGCAACGAATTTTCCCTTTTCACTGTTCATGACACGGATTCCATTGACAGCAAAACAGCCGCCGATCGTTGCACTTGCAAAAGCAAGCAGGTTCCCCGATTCTTTCTGCACAGGATAGACTTTTACGCTGATCTCCATTGTGTTATTCTGTTGTTCCATTTTGGCCTCCTTTTGATGTTCCATTTCTAAGGGCATAAGCGCCCCGTTTTCGTAACTGTAGCCTGCTTTCCTGACCGCATCCAGCGTGTCAGCCGATACGCGCCCATTTAGCGTAAGGTCGGTATCTATTGCAAACAGAAGCATATCTTTCTCGTTAAATTCCTCCGGCAGCTTACCGTTCCATGTGCGGCGCATCTGCCCGGTTTCATCCATCCGGTATCTGGCAGGCATCCTTTTTTCTTCCATATCCGTCCCCCTTAATGTGCATTAAAGATTGAGCGCGAGATTGAACTTGTCTTAAAAAGTGAGAAACATAAGAGCAGCGTATACCCGGCACAGCTCCAGATAGCCCCGTGGATGTTCGCCGCATTTCCGATATTTGACACAAGGACGGAATAGACTGCTATGCACACCATGATGAAAAAGCCCTGCAATCCAAGCGCCACAAGCCCGCGCAGGTAGTTGTTCCCCATCTGTCCCCATTCCCTATTGGTCATGGTGGCAAAAGGGATTGCACCCACAGAACAGTAAATATAGATTTCCACCATGCGTCCCACCAGTACCAGCATGACGCAGACAGACAATATCGGGGTGGTAATCCGTATCAGAACGGTTTCCACTAAAAGCCCGAACAGTTCCCCGTTTCCCATTGTCTCAAGCTGCGACGTCAGGCTCCCCATGACGGCATCAAACTGGATGTTCGTATTCCCGGTAATCACCCCGGCACTCTGGCGCACCACATTCTGCGACAGTTCAAAGATCGCCATTGTGATGTCAAAGGTGTGCGTGACAAGGTAGGTAGCAACAAATACCTTGAAAATCCATTTGAAAATATTGAAAGTGTCAAAATCGTGCATGTTGTTCTTCTCGGTAATCATACTGATTAGCTCATAGCACAGGACGAATGTTAAAATAATTCCGGCTATGGGGACGATCACGTTATCCGACAGGGAGCGGATCATGGAAAACACCCCGGCATTCCAGTCCTGGGGTGTTTTTCCTACGTCCGCCGCCACGTCCCCGACCGCTTCGTTTACCTGGTCGAACAGCCCGGAAAGGTTCCCTGTGATGCACTCAATCAGGAACTCTTTTATCCACTGCCCGATCTGGTCGAGGATATTCAGCATAGGCTCTCACCTGCCTTAACCAAACAGGTTCGCCAGCAGGGGGATAAGCTGCATACCGATCAGTGCAACGCCGCCGCCCGCCATGAGCTGCTTCATGCCCTGTGATTTTGCTCCGGGATTGTCATTGCCATATCCTTCAAGCAGGTTGATAACGCCCCATACGCCAAGACCTGCTCCAAGTGCGATCACAAGTACCTTCAAAGTGTCGATTGCCGCTGCAAAAAATTCCATAATAATTGTCGGGGCCAAATTTCAGGACACCGTTTTATAGCTGTTTTTGTTCTCCCGCAGTTCCCCAATAAAAAAACCGCTGCACCAGCAAAGGCCACAGCGGTAAAAACGGTTATGAAATTCAGCCCCTCTCCTTTCTTATTTTGGTTTTGGTTTATGGGATAGGGGTCTGCGGGAATCTTCTGTTGCATGGTGGGCGCGCGTATCCTGCACCTCATTACTGCCTCACTTCCTTTCATTTTTCTTTCAGCCCATATAAAAATGCCGCCGAAAAATGATTCAGGCGGCAGGACTGCCAGGGTCAGCCGGTGCTTCCAGTTCACACACCTCAAATTTGTCCTCCGGCTTCACTTTCAGCCGGCGTTTTACGAATTTCGCCACATCAAATGTATTTTTCGGGTCGGCATCTGACAGGTACTTGTACTGCGGGTGCTTTGTGATGTCAAATTTATCCGAGAAAAACGGACGTACCCCCTGCACCTGCAAGATACATTTGCCGCCGTCCATAACGGCAAGTTCATCCGGCGTCATCAGTTCCTTTCCGAGTTTCTGGTAATTCAGCCCATAGCTGCGCTGGCTCCCCCGCGTATCGGACGTGTTAAACGTGTCTATGGTCTCCTTTCCGAGCATGGCTGAAATCTCCTTTAACGTGCTTTGTTCTTTGCCGCCCAGAAAAAGGACACAGGAGCAGTTACCGATAATAGTCTCCGCATGGTCTTTATAGACTGCTTTTAACTGGCTCTGGGTCTGGACGATCACATGGGCAGATATTTCCCGGCTCCTGATCACCGAAATCAGGTGTTCAAAGTTCGGGATTTTCTGGTTCGCAAATTCATCCAGCAGGCAGGTGACATGTGTTTTTAACGCACCGCCATTTTCCAGTGCCTTGTCACAGAGGGTATTGAACATCTGTGTATAGACCATAGATGCAATGAAATTGAATGTCGTATCCGTATCGGACACGATACAGAACAGGGCCGTCTTACGGTCTCCTAATTTATCCAGTTCCAGCTCATCGTCCATCATCATATCCCGGACTTCCTTAATGTCAAACGGTGCCATCCGTGCGCCACAGCTAATAAGTATGCTTTTCGCCGTCTTGCCCGCCGCCATTTTGTATTTTTTATACTGGCGGACAGCAAAATGCTCCGGGTCGCGCTGTTCCAGGCGGTCAAACATCATATCCACCGCATTTTTAAAGGTTTCATCCTCCTCCCGGACTTCGGAAGCGTTCAGCATCTCCAGCAGGGTGTTTATGTTTTTCTCATCCTCCGGGGCTTCGTACCAGATATAGGCGATCAATGCCTGGTAATACAACGCTTCCGCTTTTGCCCAGAAATCTTCCCCGCCCTTGCTGTCCTCCCCTTTCGTATTTTCCATGATGCAGTTGACCAGCTTTAAAATGTCATTTTCAGACCGGATATAACGGAATGGATTGTATTTCATGGATTCCTTGAAGTTTATGGTATTGAGTATTTTTATCTCATATCCGCCGCGCTGAAGCATCTTTCCACATTCCAAAACGACGGTGCCTTTCGGATCAGTGACAACATAGCTTGCGTTCATCTGCATCAGGTTCGGCTTCACATGGAATCGGGTCTTGCCGGAGCCGGAACCGCCGATAATCAGTACGTTTTTATTGATGTTATATTTTGGTATCTTATTTCTCCCAAGCATGATCCGCTCCGTCTGCGTTAAGAGGATGTTGTCCGGGAATTTAGGGTCGATAAAAGGCTTTATGTCCTCCTGTGTCCCCCACCTTGCACTGCCATACTCTACGCCATGACGGTATTTCTTTGCGTTCTTCCCTTTAAAGTACACCACTGCACGGACTGCCGCCGCGCCTGCCACGCCGATCAACAGGTCGCGGGGATGGAAACCCGGCAATGGGTTTTCAGTGATCGTTGCCCCCAGGTCGGACACCGCCGCCATCATCTTTGTCACCGCATCCGCGCCTGCACTGAGCCGGTAGCCCTCCGCGATCTTAGAGAAAAACCAGAACATCATCACATAGGGGAGGTTTGGGACAACATATTTTTTTATATCAATACTGCCTTTCAATGCTCAATCCCTCCTTTCCCGCGGTGTTTCTCTCTGTCTGCGGACTGCCTGCTGACAAGTTCCTTAAAGTGGGAAAGCTGCTTCTTCAGCGAAGGCTTCCCCCTCTGCCGGTTTAATGTTTTTGCAGTATATTCCGCAAACGCGGCATTTAAGGCGTCCGCATCACGGGCCTTGAAAAACACAAGGTATTTTCCCTGTGACGGGTCTTTTTTCAGCGCAAAGTCCACGCCGTACTTTCTTGCGACACGCTCAAAAGATTTGATATTCTTATCTGTGATCTCAATGTTCTGTACGCCGCCGCCCTGCTCCACAAGGCTTTTTACGCTCTGTTTCCCGTGCTGCGGCTCATTTGCCTGCCTCTGGTACTGGCGTATTGCCCATCTCAAAAGGTCTGCCGTCAGCTTCCCGCCGTTTTTTCCCACCCGTATCACAAGCGCGACGGATTTATCCCTGACTTCATCCTGCATCCGATAACCTCCCTTCTTCTAATTTTCCGTCAGCTTCCCATGCACCACATAGCGGGCATTTTCAAAGGAATAGGCACAGGTGGAGAGCGTCACGATATGGTCGTCCCCGTTCACCCTGACCTCCGAAGAAAAATCCGATCTTTCTTTTATGCGCACAAGCCATGCGGCAAAATCCTCACCGGAAGCAAAACGCAGGGTATAAGCGTCTGAATCCACCGCCGCCGTATACCCCGCAAACAGTTCCAGCCGGTAGTCCTTTTCCTCCGTAACCAGATACATCACCGGATGGGCCTCATAATATTCCTGCTCTGCATAGGAAACCAGACAGGCAAACATTTTCCCGCTCGCCATGTGGTGCCCGTAGATCAGTGTATTTTCGTCAGACAGGCCGCTCCGGTTCCCACAGTCCATGAACAGACAGCCGTTCCGGTTCTCGCTCCCGTCCGCCAGATGGGACAGGTAATAGGAATTGTCCTGTCCCTGCACCACCGGATAGCTTACCACTGTATCCGGGCAGTAAAGCCAGCCCACAAGATCAGGGCTGGCTTCCTTCAAAGCAGCAAAATCAATATCCAGGATACGCGGCGCATCCTCCGGCATATCCCCGTCCGGTGCAGGTGTTCCCGGCATGGCAGGCTCCCCCGTTTCTTCACAGGGCATCACATACTGCGCCATCTTCCCGTATGCCCTCTCACTGTCCGCATCCTGCCTCCATGTGTCATAAATACGTAGGCTAAACAAAGCGGCCACACCCATGCACACCACCGCCAATAATGCCGGAAAACAGACCGAAAATGCCTTATTCATCTCTGCTGTCTTTCTTCCGCACTTTATAAACTGCATACCCGGCAGATACGCCCCCTGCAATCAGCGCAAGGACAGCGATCACCGCCCACAGTCCAATGTTGGAATCGTCGCCGGTCTTTGGTACATTCGCAGACATAGATGCCTGCCCTGATTTTGAAGATGTCTTCCCGGCAGTGCCCGATTTTCCCGAAGCGTCGGATATCCCTGTCTTTTCCGCGCTGCTCCCGGTGGAATCTTTCTTTGAAGAAACCTCCTCGTCCGAATTTCCTCCTGCCGCCTCGTTTTTGTTGGAGTTATCCACGTTTACTACCACGCTGCTTTTATTTTCCGGCAGGCTGTCGATCAGCCCCTTTATATCGTCCAGAAGGGTGTCCGGCTTTTCCACATAAGTCCTCACACGGTTGCTTGTGAGCGTCACATCATTTCCTGAAACGCTGGCTACATTCTGGATGCAGTCCCCTTCCGCTTCTTTCAGTGCCTGCGCCAGAAAAGTTACAGTCTGGGATTCCCCGCCTGCAAGTGTGACCGTCCATGTGACAGTCCCATTCTCACAGGAGCCGCCGTTTCCCGCAGACACAAAGCTGCATCCTTCCGGCACTTCATCCGTGATAAGGAAAGTCCGTTCCTCCACTGCCGTATTTTTCACAGTGATCTGGTATTGCAGGTTAGTTCCGCTCTTTACCGTCTCCCCGTTCAAATCCTTTTTCCCGTTCTCACTCTTTACAGCCTTTACCAATTCCTCCAGTACATAATTGATGACCTGGTTGGTTGTGGCTGTTTTGGACTGTCCTGTTTCCCTGTCGCTGACCGTAACCGCGGCATTGTTCGCAAAGGCTTCACCAGACAGCTCTGTGCCGGCTTTTACACGGACGGTGACAAACCCTTCCGTATCCGGCTCCACGTCAAAGCACCAGCGCACGTTATCGCCTTTCACAATGCTGTATACCCTGCCGTCGTCAGAAGCGTCCACAAAGGACACACCAGCGGGAAGAATATCATTGATCTCTATGCTGCGGACTGTATAGCTGTCATTTTTATAGGTGATCTTGTAGGCCACAATATCCCCCACAGCCACGTTCTCACCGTTTATATCCCTGCCATCCGCATCCAGTACATATTTTGCAGGCACATAATTTCTGGTATGTTCGTCCTTTTTATCACCGTTCTCCGCTTCCGTGCCGATGTGGGCCTCATCCATATCCACATAAGCCTGATTTTCAACCGTCTTTCCGGTTGCGGAATCCAGGACTTTCACCTCCACTGATACCGTCCCTTCCTCATGCGCCCCGGTCTCCATTGACCACCTGACCGTATGGGTGTCTTTATCATACACGCCGCCGTCACTTGCAGTGACAAAACCCACATCTTCGGGCAGCGCATCCGTAATCACCGCTGTCTTTCCATAATCTGAGGGATTCTTATAGGAAACAGTATATATGATGTTCTCCCCGATCTGCACCGGGTAGGTGTTGATGGACGGCTCCCCAAGTTTGGAAAATACGTCTTTTTCAGGGGTCGGGATAACCGGCGTCTCCACCTCGTTTGTCTCTTTCCGGGCAAAATCCACCGATACCACGGCACGGTTTTTCAGAATGGTGTCCTCCGCCTCTTTCAATATCTTTACCTTTACCGATACGGTTTCCTGCGTATTCTCTTTCACATCCACTTTCCATGTAACCGTATGGGTGCCTGTCTCATAGCTGCCCTCATGGTCTGCCGAGACAAATTCCACATTTTCCGGAAGCGCATCTGTAACGGTAAATTCACGCCCGTCATCAGCGGGATTCTGGAACGTGATCCGGTATTCCAGAATGTCCCCGGCCTGTTTTACAGTCTGTATGCTGTTCCCTTCTCCATCTGCCCCTATATCGTGGCCATCTACGCACAAGACCGCCTTGAAAGGCTTATCCAGCACATAGACCGGCGTTTTTTCATCCAGCACGGAATCAGAGGAAATGGAAACCTTCTGCGTCCAGTCAACAAAGACCTCCGCCTGGTTATATATTTTCGTATATTCCGTATCAAAGGACGGCACAAAAGCATCAAAGGAGACTGTCTTTTCCTCCCCTGCCGCCAGTGTCATCTTCCATGTGATCGTCCTGCCGTCCACTGTGCCGCCGTCTGAAACTGTCCCCTCTGCCACGGAAACCTCCGCAGGGATTTCATCTGTTACGGTAAATACTTTTTCTTCCTCTGCCGGGTTTCGGAAAGTTATGGTATATGTGACTGTTTCCTCCCCGTTTATCACTTTGTTGGTAACATCCTCCCCTTCCGTATTCCAAACGGATTTTACCGGGTCTTCCAGAACAGGGGAGTTTGTCACGTCAGACAGGGGCACATCCTTTTCCGAACTGTCCGGGATCGCCTTAAAACATACGGTTCCCGTATTTTTCAGGACTTCCCCCTGGGCCGCGGCTTCCACCTTGCAGTCAAAGGACACTGCACCTCTGCCATAGGCAACCACTGTTCCCTTCCATGACACGGTATGGGCTTCGGCATCATATACACCGCCGTTTCCGATGGAATCTGCTATCACTTCCATCCCCACAGGCACCCTGTCCGTAATCTCTACGGTCCGCGCTGCCCCGGTAGGGTTCTCAAAGCTGATGGTGTATGTCACTGTATCGCCGTCCCTGATAACTGCCCTGTCTATCACCTGCCCGTCACTGTAATTATCCAGACAGCCGCTGTCTTTTATCGTTACTTCCTTATCCATAGAGGGCTTCACATAGGACACGACGATCTTATGGTTCTGCGTCACATCGCTGAACGTATAGAAGGAGGGGTATTCTGTAATATCCACTTTCTTCCCGTCCACCGTAACGGTATCAAGCAGATACCCCTCATCCGGCTCATAACGGACAATGCGGTCATGGTGGAATTTCACGCGGTCATCCACCTTGATATCCTCCTCACCCTTTACCGTTTCATTCCCGTCCGCGTCATAAATACCGATCCTGCCGCCTGTGACCTGCGCCTCCACTGTCCGGTATGGGGAAGCCGCTTTTACCTCGTTGCTTTCCACTGCCATGCTGTTAAAATACACTTTACAGCTATTATAAAAATAGTCATCCTCCGCTGTGCCGTTCACCGTTGTATTGATAACAAGCGTATATGTCTCCCCCTGATAAGCCATAGAACTGGCCAGATAGGAAGAAGAAAAGGTATATGTCACCTTATGGCTGTCCTTATCATAAGAAACCGTCCCGGCATTCAGCTTATTTCCCGCCGCATCCTCCAGCCATGCGGACACATAATCGACCTCTGCCGGAAGTTTGTCAACAAACTTCAGCGCCGAATATTTGCTGACTGTCTCCACGCCCAGCGTATGCACTTTCTGGCTGACACGGTAAGTGATCTCCTGTCCTTCTTCTGTTTCTTCCAGAAATGTCACGCCGTTTTCCGTCTTATAAGGGTTTTCCGGCCTGGGGATTGCTATGGACGCGGAACTCGGAGAAATCCAGTACCCCGTATGGGTGTTGCACCCAAGATAAAAGGTATTCCCCGTCGCATACAGCGGTATGGAAACACTGTTTTTATAAAAAGTGGAACCGCCCAGATAGTCTGTAAAGTTATTGTTGCTGCCCCTGAAAGAAGGCACGCCGCTCACCCTTGTAACGGCTACATTGGTTGCACTTGCCGTATATCCGGTGGTGGTGCCGCTCAGGGGAGAAGCATATTCGCCGGTGTTCAGGCTGTTGAAGGTCATAAAAGAATTTCCGTCAAAGCGTATGGTCTCCTGCGTATCCACATAGAAATAATCCACTTTGACCTGCGCCCTTGATGCGCTCTCATTGCCTATGAACCACCACCCGTTATAAAAACTGGTCTCACAGTAATAGAGCGCCGAAAGGGAGCCTAATTCTGTAAATGTAACCCTTGCCCCTACCGCCTTATCGTTGTATGTACCGATATTGGCATAGGTGATCTGAACCACACTGGAATTTCTCAGGTTCGTGAACTGGGCCGTGCTTGCCCCTGTGTCCGCACCTCCGTATGAGGCTTTCCCCCAGGAAGCCCCTGACACGCTGTAACTGGAGGTGGTATTCTGCCGCCTGATCTTGAGGCCGTTGCCCTCCGTAAACTGCCCCAGGTCGATCTTTGAGATTTCCAGCGAAGCCGGGACTGAAGGGGAGGTATCAGGATAATAAATCTCAATCTCCTCCTGAAGAAGCGTCACATAAAACTGCTTCTTCATCGTGGAATCCGTCCCTTCCGCACGGTAGGTCACTTCATAGGTGATACGGTCTTTCAGGGAATCATAGGCAATACATACCCCCTGCCTGCCGTCCTCGATCAGCCTGATCTCCTCCGGTTCCCCGCTCACACGGCCTGCCTGCTCCACAAGGACATCCACCTCGTCCCCGTCAACCGTCGCCTGTATGCCGAATACTTCCGGGTCAACGGACATGCCAATGCTGCCGTATTCCACAAACATCTCTACCGGGGATTTCAGGGAATCCACTTCTGCGCCATCCTCATACCAGACCACAGCCGCAGGCGTCTCCGGTTCTGTCCCCGTTTCTCCCTCTGTACCGCCTTCCGGCGTTTCTTCCTGCCCGGAACCGGAGCCGGTATCTTCATCCCATACCTCTGTCCCTGCCCCTTCTGTCTCCGTCCCCTCATTCTCCGCACTGTCAGCGGGCTGTATATCTTCCGTACCCGCCGCGCCCATCTCCGCCGCATATACGGATATTCCCCCGATGCCGCCGGAGCCAATGAGCGTTGCTGCTGCCACCGCCGCCGCAAGCAGGCGGGGCAGGAATTTACTCAGTCTCTTTTTTTGTGCCATAAATTCTCCTTTCTGGATCACAAAAGCCGGCACCCTTATCTGATACCGGCCCTTTTTCTGCACCTTTCTTTTTTCCGTCACAGGATGCTTCCGCATCTGTGCTTTTTACCGCATCAGACGGCCATGCCCTGTGCCTGCCCACCCCACTTTGTCAGGACGACAGTTTCACCGTTCCCCAGAGTGTCCCACAGACTGTAAACCTTGTCTGCCATATCATCCGGGTCTGCATATACCTCGCTGCCCACCATCATAAACTCCCCCGGCCTTGCAAAAAGTTCCTGAAATGCTTTCTGCTGTCCAGGGTTAAGGGAAGCGAACAGGCAGCCTTCCTCCGGTATGCCGCACAGAAGGAATGTGCCGCTCACCACCCCTTTCCCTCCCGGTATACAGCGGTTAGGGGCAAGCCCGCCTGCATCCTCCCTGCTGATCATCAGTACCCTCTGCGGCAGGAAGCACCCCACCTGTGCCGTGCCCCCTAACGCTGCCTCCACAGCTTCCAGCGTGTTGTCAGGCAGGGCGGCGGGACGGGGAGCTTTCCCCGGCTCCACAATCAGAATGTCCATGCTTTGCTTCATGTTTTGTTGTCCTCCTTTTAATTTTTTGTCTATGTGCAGCCCATGAAGGGCGTCACAGCAATGAAAGAATTACCAGCGGAAAAGAAAAACCAAAGATTAACCGCCGCCGAATCCAACGGCCATATCGTGGCTTACAAGGCTTGCGTAATACTGGCTGATCGTCACAGGGGCATTGAACAGGGCAGACAGCGTATAAGCCCGGATATTGCCCACCAGTGTCGTATTCCTGTCAAGGCAGTCCATGACATACTGGATATGCCCGCTGTCCAGCTTCAAAAAGCGGCTCTTTACGACCTCCGTACTCATATCCCCCTGGTTGATGCGTATGCTTTTCCGGCTGCTGCAACAGGTCTCTGCCATCAGTTCCACAAAACCGTCCAGACGTTCCTTGTCGTATGGATGGTCATGCAGGAGATAATCGTAATCAATGTTCTCTTTTATCAGTTCCCGGTAAGCATCCATCCGATCTATCCCATCCATCCCATAACCAGCGGAAGAAAAGTTATCCACAGGAAAATCCCCGGCCTTTTCCGGATAGATTGATAGGTCAGTATCACTAAAATCAGTTTTATTTAAGTCAGTATTATTAGTTTGTGATTTCCGCATTTCTTGAGTTGTGATTTTCACATCTCCTGAATTGTGATTTTCACAATTCTTGATTTGTGATTCCGGCTGCCCCGGATTTGCCCGGCAGATGAAATTTTTAACGTATATGACATTGGGTTTGCCAAGACCCCGGCGGACACGCTCAATCAATCCAACGCCCTTTGAACAGTCCAGTTCATTCAGCAGTTTGTTTGCCTTCTGCTCCGCGCATCCCAGCGTCTCCATCACATCGGCAATCGTGAAGATGATATACACACGCCCTTCCCCGTCAAGCCAGTTGTTCTTTACCGACAGCCCCATGCGGTCAAGCAAAAGCCCGTAAAGCACCTTCGCCTCCACCGACACCCCTTTAAAGAGCGGGTCTGTAAACAATATCTTTGGAATACGGTAAAAGGTGTACTGTTCCGCCTCATTCCCATAGTAATAATTCAGTTGTAACGGCATCTTAGCTGCCTCCTTTTCCTTCATTTTCAGCGACAAAAAAAGCCCCGGCAAAACAATTAGTCGCCGGGGCATGATCTGTCCGAAAACGCAAAAAAGCCGCCCGGTAACTGTCAGTCAGTCGCCGGACGGCTTCTTTGCATTTCAGACATTTTGTGTTTTCCATGTTTCTAAAAGGGAGAAAATGACCTCCTCGATCTGTTTTGGCGTATATGTTTGTGGGAAATACTGTTTCAGTCTGTCATTTTTGAGCGTTACCTGCACTGGTACAGTCCGCTCCTCTGTTAAAATGGCATCCATTACATTCCTGTCCAGTTTCCCCTCCTGGCTGTACTTTTTCAGGCGTTTCGCCTGCTCCAGTGATGGTACGGCCTGCAATCCCTCCATAACCTCTACAAGTTCCTCCTGCTGCTCTCCTGCCAGATAGGACAGTTCCACCGCAGGGTTAAAGGGCAGCTTCTTATCGTCCACCATCTGGAGCAGGACAGGGAGAAGTTCCGTCAGGCGGATAAAACGGTGGATGTTCCGGGCGCTGTCATTGGAATTTTCACTCAGCGCATCCACGCTGTACTTCTCGCCAAGTTGTCGAGAAGTGTCCTTTACACCCTGATGCTTCAGCGCGTCCAGCTTCATCTTATATGCCCATGCCTTTTCGCTGGGCAGAAGGTTTTCCCGCTGGATGTTGCTGTCTACCATGAACAGCGTTGCTTCATCATCATCCAACTTTCGCACGATCACCGGCATGGTTGTTTTCCCTGCCAGTTCCGAAGCCCTCTTACGCCTGTGCCCGGCGATCAGTTCATAGCCGCCCTCCGCACGGGGCCGCGCTATGCCGGGGACAAGGACGCCATGTGCCTTTACACTCTCTACCGTGTCCTGCATGGTCTCGTCGTCCAGTACCTTAAACGGATGGTCTTTAAAAGGGAACAATTCTGTCAACGGGATTTCCTGCACATTCCCGTCTCCTCCCGCCCCCGGAGGCTTGCTTCCTGAGAGCAAATCCTCATAGGTAGTCATCTGGATATTCTTTGCAACGCTTTTCATCCCCTTATCACCTCTTTCGTCAGTGCGGCATAAGCGGCTGCCACTTTACCGGAAGGGTCATGGAGATAGATGCTCTTTCCTGCCGCACTTGTTTCCGCCGCCCTCACAGAAAGGGGGATGATACTTTCAAATATCCGCAGTTTTCCGTCATAATTCGTGTGCAGAAGTTCCACAATATCCTTTGCATAATTTGTCCGCATATCCGCCATTGTTATCAATATCCCTGCTATGGAAAGGCGTGTGTTGATCTGCCGTTTTACTTTTGCAATCGTGCGGATAAGCTGCTCCAACCCTTTTATCGACAGGTACTGCGCCTGCACCGGGATTATGACCTGATCTGCCGCCGCAAGCGCATTGATGGTCAGCATACCAAGTGAGGGCATACAATCCAGAATAATCGCATCATATTCCTCACGCATGGTATTCAGATACTGCCGCAGGATCGTCTCCCGGCTCATGGTATTGACCAGAGTAACCTCCATACCGGACAATTCTATGTTCGCCGGGAGCAGGTCAACACCCTCCTCATGATGGAGAATCCCGCTTCCGGGCGGAAGCGGCTCGTCCATGATTATCCCGCTCAAAATAGTCGAGAGCGTGGTTTCCATCTGGTCGGGCTGCTGGTATCCCAGGCTGGCAGTCATTGACCCTTGACTGTCTACGTCCACCAGAAGGACACGCCTGCCCTCACGGGCAAGGCCGATCCCGATACTGATGGAACTCACTGTTTTTGCACAGCCTCCCTTTTGATTACATAAGCAATAGATTGTCGCACCCATACTCACACCGCCTCTCTCACCCGGACAGTCAAACCATCCATCCGTATGTCTTTATATCCCACCAGATAGTAGTCCCTGCCGTCATGCTCCACGCTCGTCCATACCCAATAGGGCACTTCCCGGTAATCATCTTTTATCAGTACCTCAATACCGCTTCCACTGGTATAATAATGCCCGCTCTTTGTCTCATATCTTCCGCTTCCGTTCTTGTGCAGACGGCTCGTTTCCTTAACCGGACGTGAGAGGTATGCAATCCTCCGCTCCACATCCGAAAGTTTCTCCATGACCTCCCGGAGTTCTGACTGGAGGAAAAGCTGCTGCCCGTCCTCATAGTTGATATGTAATCCACTCAGATCATCATAATCTTCATAAGTGGAAAGTTTTAATATGCCCCTGATGCTCAAATTCAGTTTTTGGGCTTCCTTCAATAACATGTTTAAATCTGCCATAAATTTTCTCCTTCTCATAGGCGTTTATCTCTGTTAAAATAAATAGGACTAAACCAGCTATGCAGATACGGCGCTTGTCCGATGCAAAAGCTGATTTAGTCCTACCTAAACTTCAAATATTAAGTTATCACTCCTTTTTAGGGACACGTTTTACAACACCAAACGGCTTGGTGGTATATTAGTGTCAAGTTGCTTGATTTTCAGTTTTCTGGTTAAAAACGGGCCCGTCTTAATCCAATTTTGCTTGTTTTCGACATGTCGAAAAATTTTTCAAAGCAATTTTTTCATAGGACTAAATCAGCGGAAACCCTTGATTTTACTGGCTCCTTGCTAACTTGACACTATATTACCATACGCCCCCCACTCCCTGCTGGGATAATTCTCCCCCTCCGTCCGGTCCGCTCCCCGAATCAGATAATTTTTAATTTCTCTGCTTTCCACCGTATTCTGGTAGCCTTCCACAACCGCCCACTCAAAAAACTGCGCGCACGCGCCGGCGGTAAGCGCCGCCGACATACTGGTTCCCGTCTTGCTTCCCAGAATCGAATCAATTTCCACCCCGGGCGCGCACAAATCCGGTTTGACGCGTCCCGTCCGCGTAAAGCCCCGGCTGGACTCCGTCCAGAAACTGTTGTTGGAATCGTTATAGGCCGTAACCGTAATCACCTCCCGCACATTGGAAGGCTCCGTCAGCGTCTGATAGGGAGACGGCCGCAAAAAATAGGTTTCATTATCCAGAAATTCTTTTAAAGGAAGCCAGATGTGGAAACAATTCCCCACGCCTCCCCCGCTGATTGTCACGTGAATCGTCCATACACCGGGCGTGGGGTCTATGAACCTGAAAAAGATAAGCTCCTCCCCCGACCCCTGCTCCACAAGCACATGGTCCACAAGCACCCTGCTTTTGTCGTAAATAAAGACAAATTCCCGGCCGCTCTGTTCCCGGAAATCAACCTTGGGCGTAATCTCCCCGCCCGGCGTGCGGATGGATATGGCATGGGTTGCCGGAACGCTTCCCCAAAGCTCCGCCGTGAAGCCTTTTCCCCGTCCGTCCACCCTGATTTCCACATTTTCAATGGTTTCTTTCAGCCCTTCGACGGAAGTCGCCGTATAATGGTGGGCGCTGTTTCCCTCATTTCCCCCGCATACCACCACGGCTCTGCTTCTTTTGGTCGCAATCTGATTTAAGAATCCCGCCATAACCGAGTGCCCTTCATGGTCCCCCATATTGCTTCCAAGCGCAAAGCAGATAACCAGAGGTCTTGACAGGGAAATGGCATAGCTGTCCAGATACTTGAGCGCTACCAGAATATCGCTTTCCGCATAGGCGGCGGCTCCGTTTGCTATCAGATAAAAGTCTTTTAAATACTGTTTTGCCTCCCGAAGCTTTACCATCACAATATCCGCCTCGGGCGCGGCCCCCAGAAAGCGCAGACCGACGCCAAGGGAACTTCCCGCCGCCACACTGGCAAGCGCGGTTCCGTGTCCGTCCTCGTCGTAGCTTGGTACAATCTCCCGGGGATTATCGCTTTGCAGCGCCAGATTTATCATTTCCCGCCGGTATTCCGTTCCATAGAGGATACCTGCCGGCGGTTCGCCGCTCTGTATCGTCTGGTCCCATATTCCCAGAATCCTTGTGCTCCCGTCCGGATTCCGAAACACATCGTAGTCGTAACGGATACCCGTATCCAGAAAGCCGATAACCACTCCCTTCCCCGTAAGATTCAGGGTTTCCCCCTGCACCCGCACGATACCGCTGCGAATCAGCGGAGACGGGTCAAAAGGACTGTCAGGTTCCTGCATCAGCCCATATATGTTAGGCATAACGGGATAAGTAAAAGTACTGATGCTCACCGGCTTAAGCCCCCGCCGGGGCACATAAGTGATGCTGAGCTGGTCGCTGACAGGCTGAACTGCGTATTCGCCCAGTCCGTTCCTTATTTCCTCCGGAAGAATATAATCCGTAAGCAAATCGTAGTAATCGTTTGAAATTGCTCTTTCACGGTCTGTCATTACAAAATCTCCGTCATTTTTCTTCTATTATATGACCGCCCCCTCAAAAGTTTAATTCAGAGATTTTTACTATTTTATCAGAGTTTATTCTTACCATAAAAAATTAAATGCTTATACAATAGAAAAAAGAAAACAGCAGACGGCCGCACTTTGTTCCAGATACAGGTGTGCCGAAAGGCGTCTGCGGAACTTAAATTAGGAGGACTCAAAATGACAAGAATGAGTTTGCAAGACAACTGGACCCTGACCGTTTTAGGGGAAAATGTCTACCATATCCCCGAAACCCCAATCGAAACAAAGGTTCCTTCCACCGTGTACGGAACCCTTCTTAGCAAAGGCCTGATTCCCGACCCCTATTTTCGCGATAACGAGCTTATGGCGACAAAGCTGATGGAAAATGACTTTGCCTACGAAACCGAATTTTCCATCCCGGAAAAAGAGAGAGAATCCGACCGGCTGTTCCTTCGCTTCGACGGCATCGACACACTTGCCGACGTTTATCTGAACGACCGGCATCTCGGCTCTGCGGACAACATGAACCGCGTCTGGGAATTTGACATCACTTCCATGGTAATGGAGGACGATAAGGATACCCTTTACCGTTTAAAGGTGGTCCTGCACTCCCCTACCCGTTTTATTGAAAAGGCAAACAAGGAATGTCCCGTAGGCGGTTCCAGCGACGCTATGCCGGGCTTCCCCCACATCCGCAAGGCGGCCTGCATGTTCGGCTGGGACTGGGGCGGAAGGCTTCCCGACGCCGGACTTTTCCGCGAGGTTTCCGTTGACGCTTACAAAACCGCGCGTATCGCGCAGGTTTATTTGGGACAAAGACATGAAGTAACCGGCAAATCCGTGCACGGAAACATCGTTTCTTCCGTACGCCTTACGGCGGACGTTGAAATCGAATGGATGCCAGGGGCTTCCTCTGAGAAAGTAAAAGCCGTTCTTCTTTTGACCTCACCCGACGGCAGTACCACTTTATCAGGCCAAAGCGCCCTCACAGACGCTTTCACGGATTCGGCTCCTTCCTTAAATCTGACCGGATTAGGGTGCGGGCTCCGCAGCAACCATATCAGCGTATCCATGACCGTTGAGAACCCGCAGCTCTGGTGGCCCAACGGCTATGGCGACCAGGCCCTCTATCAGGCAAAGGTTCTGCTGGCGCCGGAGACAGAGGACGCCGGAGAGCCTTTAGATTCCTGGCAGAAAAAAATTGGTCTGCGCACCATGACCGTCAACACCGACGCCATGGCGGACGAAGTTTTCGACAGCCATATGATAAACCAGGAGGACGACCTTGACGACGGCAACAACATGATTTTAGCCCACGGAGAAAAACGCATCATTGTCACCGACAGAAAGGAAAAGAAGATTCCCGGGCGCAATTTTGCGTACGAAGTAAACGGCCTGCAGATTTTTGCCATGGGCGCGGATTATATTCCCGAGGACAATATCCTTACAAGGCAGAACCGCAGACGTACCGACATGCTGCTTGCTTCCGCTCAGGAATCCCACTATAACTGCCTGCGCGTCTGGGGCGGCGGCTATTTCCTGGACGACTTCTTTTACGACGTGTGCGACGAGAGAGGGCTTATCGTATGGCAGGATTTCATGTTCGCCTGCGCCTCCTATGAGCTCGAGGACGTCTTTGAAGCCAATATCTGCGCGGAAATCCGTCAGAATATCCGCCGTCTCCGCTCCCATCCCTGTATCGGTCTGTGGTGCGGCAATAACGAGATGGAAACCCAGTACGAGACCCTGGCCTGGCCTCAGACCAAAAAGCAGTACTATGACTATATCCGCCTGTATGAGTACATAATTCCGAAGCTTGTAAAAGAAGAAGACCCGGACGCTTTCTACTGGCCCTCCTCCCCTTCCTCGGGCGGCAACTATGAAAACAGCAACGCCGAAAACGTGGGAGACGTCCACTACTGGGGCGTATGGCACGGCAACGAGCCCTTTACCGCATACAGGAAGCATCACTACCGTTTCCTCTCGGAGTTCGGCTTCCAGTCCTTCCCGTCCCTGCAGACAGTCCGCCGGTTTACGGATAAGGGCGACAGGAACATTTACTCCCGGGTGATGGAGATGCACCAGAGGAATACTGCCGCCAACGGCAAAATTATGAACTATATCTCCCAGACCTATCTGTACCCGAAGAATTTTGACGAGCTGCTCTACTGCTCCCAGCTTCTCCAGGCGGACGCCATCCGCTACGGCGTGGAGCATTTCAGACGCTTCCGCGGCACCTGCATGGGTACGGTGGTATGGCAGTTAAACGATATCTGGCCCGTGGCCTCCTGGGCAAGCGTTGACTATTACGGAAACTGGAAAGCGCTGCAGTATGCCGAAAAGCGCATGTTTGCACCGATTCTGCTCTCCTGCGAGGAACACGGCGAGATTGACCAGAAACCCAACCCCAACACCCTTCCGGCGCCGGTTGATATAAGCGCGGATTTACATGTGGCAAACGAGACGGCCCAGCCTGTCAGCGGATTGGTAAAATGGTCCCTCCGTATGCCGGACTCCTCCATAGTCCGCGAAGGAGAATTTGAGGTAACCGCACCCGCTTACGGCGGCGCATGGCTCCCTCACCTTGATTTCAACGGAGAGGATCCCTTGAAGGTTCATCTGGAATACTCCCTCACAGTGGACGGCGTCCTTGTTTCCTCCGGAACCACTCTGTTCTGCGCGCCCAAGCACTACGCTTTCGCGGACCCGAAGCTTACGGTTTCCGTAGACGGCGACACCGTAACGGTAACGGCGGAAAATTACGCGAAATCTGTCAGTGTGGAGACGGAAAACGGCGTTCTGCGTCTTGACGACAACTTTGTGGATATGGAAGCCGGAACCAGAACATTTAAGATTCTGGAAAGCAGAGATTTCACCGCCGACAGCACCGGGACAGATATTCCCTGCGCCTTTAAAGGCGGCAACACCCTGTCGGGTGGTAAGGTTTCCGGCGCTTTCCGCGTAAGAAGTATTTACGAAAGCGCGGACAGATAAACGGCGGACAGCCAAATATATCAAAGGGAGCCTGTATTTCAATCAGCTTTCTGACCCGTTGCCCGGGGAAGATAAAGAAGCAGCCGCCGGATATGCGCAAAATACGCCTATCCGGCGGCTGTCATATATATGCCCGGCCGTTCTGCTCACCCTCTGGCCTTGCGGGCCTGATTCGGGGTGACCCCCTTTAATTTTTTATAACATCTGATAAAATAGCTGCAGTCGGAATACCCCACCTCATGGGCGATAAAAGAAACATCATAATTGGAAAAAAGGAGCATGTTTTCCGCCACATTGATTCGTGTGGCCGTAATGTATTCCTTACAGGTCTTTCCGTACCGCCGGTAAAAATTCCCGGAAAAGGTGGAATGGGACATTCCGCACATGGCGGCAAGCTTTTTCGCAGTCAGCTCTTCAAAATAATGGCTGTCAATATACTCCGAGATAAGATCGAAGCCAAGCTCGTAAGAGGGGTGTATGCCGGGCGTCGGCAAAAGGTAACCCTCCTTCTGCCAGCACCTTATCAGTTTTACCATTATCTTACAGATGTCCGCGGTAAATATCATGGAATAGGCATAGTCCTTTTCCCTGTATTCCTTTACAATCTCCTCGAATAACGGGAGAAGGTTCATCTCCTTTATTTTATCCGGGGCGAAATCACAGGGATAAACAGAGGCGCTTATTCCCTGAAGCGAAGAACGGAGACTGATATTGTCCGTCCTGCCCGAAGGCAGATTGCCCGAATCAAATTTTACAACATAATAGCGCACCCGCTCCGATTTATCAAAAGCGTCTATTCCATGGACACATCTGGGCGGAAAAAGGATTACGGTATCTTCCCCACATATCTTTACGGCGTTTTCCATGGAAATCCTCACCCTGCCCTCCAGAATATAGAGAAGTTCCGCATAATAATGCCAGTGTGCCGGAATAGGAAGCCCGGAACCGGCGTTTTCGCTGTCGCTGCAAAACGCCTCGTAAGGCGAAGCTATGGGGTCAATATATTCGTATAAATTATTCATCATTTGCGCAAGGGTCCTTGTTTAAATGCCCACAGCCTAGTTGTCCTTTAATTCTATGGCTTTCAGTTTATCGGGATTTTCCCCGCTAAGGCTGCGGATATCAATAATCGGCCCGCCTGTCCCTTCAATATATTCCCGGGTAATAATAACCCTGCCGATGTTGTCGTCCTTGGGAATTTCATACATGATATCCAGCATAAATTCCTCAATAATCGCGCGCAGGGCCCTTGCTCCGGTATCTTTCTCCATTGCCTTTTCAGCAATGGCCTCCAGCGCGCCCTCGTCAAACTCCAGCTTCACCTCGTCCAGTTCAAGAAGCTTCTGGTACTGCTTTAAAATCGCATTCTTAGGCTCCTTTAAAATCTTTACCAGCATGGGCTTATCCAGCGCCGCCAGAGTGTAAATCACAGGAAGCCTGCCCAAAAATTCCGGTATCATGCCGAATTTCTTCAAGTCCTCCACAGTCACCTTGCTGATGATATTCTTTTCCCTGTCAAATTTATCCTTAAGCTCCGCGTTGAAACCGATGGAGGTCTGCTTTTTCAGACGCTGCTTGATAATCTCTTCCAAATCCGGGAACGCGCCGCCGCAGATAAAGAGAATGTTTCTTGTGTTAATGGTGGTAAGGGGCACCATGGCGTTCTTGCTGTTGGCTCCCACCGGAACCTCCACATCCGCTCCCTCTAAAAGCCGCAAAAGCCCCTGCTGTACGCTTTCTCCGCTGACGTCCCGGCTGTGGGTGTTTTTCTTTTTAGCAATCTTGTCAATCTCGTCGATAAACACAATGCCCCGCTCCGCTCTCTCCACATCGTTGTCGGCCTCGTTTAAAAGTTTGGAAATAACGCTCTCAATATCGTCGCCGATATATCCCGCCTCGGTGAGGGAGGTTGCGTCGGCAATGGCAAGCGGCACGTCAAGGAGCCTTGCAAGGGTCTTAACCAGGTAGGTCTTTCCGCATCCCGTAGGGCCAATCATCAGCATATTGGACTTCTCGATTTCGATATCGTCCATGGTGTCGGTGGCAACCCGCTTGTAATGATTGTACACGGCGACGGAAATCACCTTCTTGGCGTGTTCCTGCCCAATCACATATTCGTCAAGCTGCGCCCTGATTTTGTGCGGGGGCGGAACGTTTTTGATGTCCAGTACGGGTTCTTCCTCTTTCTTCGGCTTTTTCTTTTTTACCCTCTGCTTGTTGGGAATCCCTCCCTCTCCCTGCAAATCCGCAATATTTACAAAACGGATATTGGGAAAACCCTTGCCGTTTAAGTTTTTGTTGATATCGTTCACAAGGTTCGGATTGTTCAGCATTCCCTGATAATCAAACCTGCTCACCGTATCCATGGTTTTATGCATACAGTCGTTGCACACCGTAATATTATTGGGGAGCTTGAACATTTTTCCGGCCTTGCTCTCAGGACGGCGGCACATAAAGCAGACGTCCTCGTAGTCGCTTTCTTTCTTTTCGCCCTCACCGGGCTTTTTGTCCACTGGCTTTTCGGACTTTCCGTCCGTATTTTCCAGCTCCTTCTTATCCTTTTCATCAAAATCCGACATATTTTTCCTCATTTCCGTTATATGATTTCTGTTTCCCGCTTTTCCATTCATTCCGGCAGCTTCCGATTTGCGCTTTCTATGCCTCCGAATAATTTCCGGCTTACACTTTCCTGCCTTCCGGCAGCTCCCGGTTCCCTCTCCATCTACACGATTCTCCGCACGGAAAGAATTTCCTTGTAGGTGGCGTGGGTAATCTTTATCCCCGTCCGCTGGGTGCTGGCATGAACAATCTGTCCGCCGCCTATATAAATGCCCACATGCCCCGCATAGCATACGACATCCCCCGGCTGCGCCTCCGAATAGGAAACCCCGGTGCCGGAGCTCCTCATGGAATAGGATGTTCTGGGCAGACTGTAGCCGAAATCCTTATAAACTCTCCACACAAAACCAGAGCAGTCCGCCCCCTGCGTCAGGCTTGTCCCGCCGGGCACATAAGGATTTCCGATAAACTGGCAGGCATAATTGGCAATCTGCTGCCCCTTGCTCCCCGAACCCGAATAGCTGGACGCCGACGCGTAGCTCTGGGAGGAACCGCCTCCGGACGAGCTTCCTGACGAGCTCTCCGACGAACCGCCGCCCGAGCTCTGCCGCGCTTCTTCCTCCGCCTGCCGCTGCAGCGCCAGCTCCTGGGCTTTCCTGGCTTCCTCCTCCAGTCTCTTTGCCTCGTCAATCTGTGACTGCTTTTCCTGTGCCTCGGCTGCCAGCCGTTTGATTTCCTCATTCTGCTTTCTGATATTGGCCTTGTAAACCGCCGCTTCCTGTCTGGCACGGGTAAGCTGGGCCTCATAGTCCTCGTAAACCGCTTTCTTTTCCGTCAGAATAATTTCAAGGCTTTCCTTCTCTTCCATCAGCTCATGCTCCTGAGCCTCCAGCTCTGCCCTCTCCTCCTCCAGCTTCTCCTTCAGGGCTTCCACCGTCATTCGGGCAGCCTCATATTCCTCAAGAAGGTTCCGGTCATATTCGTAAAGCTTTTCCACATACTCCACCTTATTCATCATATCGGCAAAGCTCTGGCTGGCCAGAAGTATTTCCAGATAGGTGGAATCGCCCTTTTCATACATAAACTTAATACGGAGCTTCATATCCTCATACTGCTCCTGCTCCGTGGCGAGGGCTTCCTCGTACTCCCTCGTGGTTTCCTCAATCTGTTCTTCCTTCTCCCCGATTTCTTCTTCGATAATTTCCACACTGGCAATGGTCTCCACCAGGGCGGCGTCGATTTCGTCGATTTCTCCCGCCACCTCGTCCACGTCCTCCTGAATGGAATCCGCCACGCCGGCAGCATTGTCATATTTCTGCTGCTCCTGCCGCTTTCTCGCGTCCGCGTCCTTCTTCTGCCTCTCCAACTCCTGCTTCTGTCTTTCCAAATCGGAAATAGACGTAGCCGCTACCGGCTCCGCCGCAAAAATCAGCATCACAAATGATAAAATTACCGCCAAAAGTCTGACCTTCTGTTTCCTCATCCTGTTTTCTCTCACTCTTTCCGCCGCCGCAGTCCCCGAACCGGACAGTCATCAGGCGCCCGTGCCGAAACCTATGTCCCGGACACCGAGGCGTTTTCCCCCAGAAACTTCGCTGCCTTCTGTACAAGAAGGGATTCCCGCAAAGCCTCCTTATCGATATTGTCGCCGGTGACATTTTCCTCAAGCTCCTCGTCCGACACCTTTAAGCCTTCCTCGTCGGCAATCGCCGCAAGCATAATGTAACGTCTGGATATCATCTCAGCCTGTCCGCGAAGGGTATCCTGGTATTCTTCCGCCGTACCTCCGTAGACATTTGCCACATAATCGCCCACTTCCATCTGATACATGCCTGCATAGGCTGACGCATTGCTGGTAAGAATTCCGAAAATACGGTTTACCATTGCCTCCGGCGGCTCCTCGAAACGGCTGGCCGACTCAAGCGCCTCCACGGCCGCGTTTTCCCTCTCCGCCTCAAAATCCGCCTGTCTTTGCTCCGTAAGCCTTTCACGGACATATTCCCTATATTCCGAAACAGTGCTGCAGTCCGTAAGCCCTAATCCGGCCACATACTCGTCCGTAAGCTCCGGCGTCTTCGGCTCGCCGATTTCATGGAGCGTTACAGTAAATACCACCGGCGCTCCCGACAAATCGGGATTCGGATCGTACGGGTCGGGAAACTTCAAATCAAGGTCCTTTGTCTCCCCGATTTCCATTCCGACCACACCGTCCTCAAAGCCGTCGATAAACTTCCCTGAGCCGATAATCAGCTCGTACCCGCTGGCAGTCCCTCCTGCAAAGGCCACGCCGTCCTGTTTCCCCTCAAAATCTATAATCACCCTGTCGCCGTTTTCCACGCCGCGCCCTGTGACCGGCACATATTCCGCGTTCTCCATCATCATATAGCGAAGCGCCCCTTCAAGATACTCGTCGGACACCTCCGGCGATGCCACCGCTACCTCTATTCCCTTATATTCCCCCAAAATTACATAGTCCTTCGCCTTTAAGTCCGTAACATACTTAAGCTCGTCCGGGCTCTTCCCGCCGCATGCCGTGCAGACGCCTGCCAGCATGGCAAAGGTAAATGCCGTCAGTTTTTTCCGGTTAAAAAATTTCATAAAATATTCTGGTCTCCTTTTTCATAATAGTCTGACACCCCTCAAAGTTTAATTATATACCAAATCAGGCGCAAGTTCAATGAAACCTCTTGCCTATTTCTCCCAAAAATGATAATATTATTTAGAAATATGCCATATCATTTGCATACGAAATCGTCAGGAGGTTTATCGTGAATACAGCTCTCATCGTTACATTAGTTATTCTGGCTGTTTTAGCCATTGTTATCGCCGTATTGTATTTCCTCGGGAAAAAAGCCCAGAAACGCCAGGCCCAACAGCAGGAACAGATTGAAGCCATGAAACAGACTGTTTCCATGCTAGTTATCGACAAAAAGAGGATGAAAATAAAAGACGCCGGGCTGCCGCCCATGGTTCTGTCCCAGACGCCGAAGCTCCTTCGGGGATCCAAACTTCCGATTGTGAAAGCCAAGATTGGCCCCCAGATTATGTCCCTTGTTTGCGACGAAAAAATCTTTGATTCCGTTCCCGTAAAAAAAGAAGTAAAAGCCGTTGTCAGCGGCATTTATATCACAGGCGTGAAAGGGCTCCACGGCAAAGCGCCCCAGGCTCCCGCAAAGAAAAAAGGCTTCTTCAGGAGAGCCCTCGAGAAAGCA
This sequence comes from bacterium 1xD8-48, assembly GCA_009917455.1. Lineage (GTDB taxonomy): Bacteria > Bacillota > Clostridia > Lachnospirales > Lachnospiraceae > Suilimivivens. Next base: position 259,734 of record QZDS01000003.1, read on the forward strand.
CAGGAAAAGACCGGTGCGAAACCGCTGAAATAACAGCCGCAACTTTTACAAACAACGGGCAGTCCGCAAAGCGTACTGCCCTCTTTTTATTAACAATTATCTGACTCGCAGAGCATGACAGCGTTTATTCCTGCTCTTCGCTATGCCAGGCTGATTCCGTCCTTTCTCGGGTGAAGCTCCATCTCTATCCGGCAATCCGCCAGATACTGATAATTCGCCTCCAGAGTGTAATCCACCAGTACGCTTATCTGATTTTCCTTTTCGTTTATCTGCACGGATTCCGTGTCAACCCCGATTAAAATATTCCCGAAAGGCGTCTGATAGCTGGTGATATTTTTTTTGCTTTTCTCAAAGACCATGCGGACATTGATAAGCCCTCTCTTAAACACCTCAAGGTAGGAATCCTGAAACCTGATAATATTCCGGGTGGTTTCCGTAAACCCCTCCGTCATTTCGTCATAAACTATGTAATGGCTGCCGCCCTTCCGGTAATAACTGGCCGGCGTTATTGTTTCCACTGCGTCTGAATCCTCCGCATATTCCATCTGAAGGCCCTTCAGGGACAGGAGAATGTCTTTCGTCATAATTTTCCTCCGTTCAGTTCGGCGCCTGATTGGTAAGACGCCGGTTTTCTGTGCCGTATCCCGCACATTTTGCACGCTAATATTCCTCTATGTTTATGATTTCCGCGGATAAAATCCCGTATTTGATAATGGAATTGGCAAACCGTTTGAATTTATCCGCCGCGTCGCTGACATAAAAGCGGTACCGGTTATCTCCTAGCCTCGCCGCCTCGTCGTTTAACATTCCTTTTTCTCCCAGCAGCCTTTTGAGTTCTCTCGCGGTCTCATAGGCGGGGTTTACCAGCGAAACGCTCTCTCCCATAATCCTTCCCACCGTGGAGCGAATCAGAGGATAATGGGTGCAGCCTAATATCAGCGTGTCGATTCCGATATCGAGCAGCTCCGTAAGATACCTTTTGGCAATTTCATCGGTCACAGGGTCTTCCCACAATCCCTCCTCCACAAGAGGCACAAACAGGGGACACGCCTTGCCCGTAACGGCTGCCTCCGGTTTGATTTTTTTTATGTACCGGGAATAAATGCTGCTGTCAATCGTTCCCTCGGTTCCTATCACGCCTATTCTCCCGTTTTCCGTAACCGCCGCCGCCACTCTCGCGCCCGGCTTTATCACCCCGATTATGGGGATATCCGTTTCCTTTTCTATTTCGTCCAAAGCAAACGCGCTGGCGGTATTGCAGGCCGCAACAATCACCTTTACCTCCCGGGCCTGCAGAAAACGCACAATCTGGCGGGAATATCTTGTAATGGTTTCCCTGGACTTGCTGCCGTAGGGAACCCTCGCGGTATCTCCAAAATAAATAATTTTTTCATTGGGGATTTGGCGCATGATTTCCCTTGCCACCGTAAGCCCCCCTATCCCGGAGTCAAAAACCCCCACAGGCGAATTTTTGTTTATCATTTTCAGCTCTCTTTTCCACTGCTGTATTTTCTTCTATTTGATATACATATTCCGCAACCCGGCTTTTTATACAAATCGTGCCCGGCTCCCACTCCGCCTTTTCTTCATACACATCGTCGCTAAGACAAAGCTCCGGGTAAACAAATCCCCACCAGCCCAGGGTTCCCAATAATATTACAGCCGTTTCATATAATTTTCTCATCATTCACTCTTCCCGTTATACCGGTTTGGCCCCAGCCGCCGATAAGGCCGGCTGCAGCGCCAATACGCCGTTTTTTGTTTCTGGTAAGAGTGTTTCCTCTTTTGACGGGTTTATTCAAATAAATTTTCTGCCTTCATTCTCCATCCGTATCTGCCGCACAATCGCCTTTTCCTGATTGTCGATATGCAGCTTTGCCGCCGCCGACGCGCGCTCCTTGTCGCGGCTCACAATACTCTCATAGATTTCCCTGTGCTCGGCCACCAGATTATCATGCCGGCTTTCCTCCTGAATATAGACGAACCGGTAGCGGTACATCTGCTCTGAAAGATTGTTTACAAGCTGTTGCAGCCGCCTGTTGCCGGTAGCCTCCACGATAATATCATGGAGCGCCACGTCCGCCTTCGCTATGACCGAAGCGTCCGCCTCCTTTGCCACCTGCTCAAAGTTCCGGCATGCCTCCCGGAGCCGCTCCAAATCCGCCTCCACAATTCTGTCGCAGGCCAGTTCCACACTGAGAGCGTCCAGCGCCCGCCGCACCTCCAGCACGTCCTTTAAGCTCTTTTCCGTGATTCTCGCCACCTCCGCGCCGCGTCTGGGAATCATAATCACCAGACCCTCTAGCTCCAGCTTCCTGATGGCTTCCCTGATAGGCGTCCTGCTGACTCCCAGCCGGTTTGCAAGATGAACCTCCATAAGACGTTCCCCGGGCTTTAACTGCCCTGTCAGAATCGCCTTACGCAGTGTATTGAATACCACATCTCTCAAAGGTAAAAATTCGTCCATGTCTACCTGAAACAGTTCGTCCATCCGCGTCCTCCTCTCTTTCTTTGTCTGAATCCGTCAAAATACAGTTATCCGCCGGAAATGCAGGTTTTTCATAGCCTGTGGAATCCCGTCACGAATACCTGACCGGCAAGCCCGGCTCTTTTTATATCCTCCACGGCCGCCTCCGCCGCCTCTTTTCCCTTAAAAATACCAAACACCGTAGGGCCGCTTCCGCTCATCAGCGCATTCTCCGCCCCCTTTTCCATCATCGCTTTTTTTATGTCGGCAATCACCGGATATTCCCTCACGGTGACCGTTTCCAGCACGTTTTCCATTCTTTCAGTGATTCCCGAAAGGTTCCCGTCTTTTATTGCCTCCACCATTCCGTCGATATCCGGGTGCTTTTTCAGGTTTTCCAGATGAAGATTCTCATATACAAATTTAGTGGACACATGAATTTCCGGTTTCGCCACCGCCAGAACACAATCAGGGGGTGACGGAAGATAAGTCAGCTCCTCGCCGATACCCTCCGAAAGCGCCGTGCCCCCCGCGATACAATAGGGAATATCCGCGCCCAGCTTCACCCCCATTTCCTGCATCCGCTCCAGAGTCATTTTCAGGTCAAAAAGCTCATTCAGCCCGTGGAACACCGCCGCCGCGTCCGTACTCCCGCCCGCCATGCCGGCCGCCACGGGAATATTCTTCTGCAGCGTAATCTCCACCCCGGACTCTATACCGTACTCATTTATAATCATATCCGCAGCCTTAAAAATAAGATTGTCCCGGCTTGCCGGAATCTCCGCCTCGTCAGGAGACGAACCGTCCGTCCCGCTAACCGCTTTTCCGCCCCAAGAATCTATCTGAAGGGAAATCCCCGGCCGGGTAGTTTTATCAAAAGTCAGTCTGTCCCAGATATCCACTGTCTGCATTACCATCTTTACTTCATGGTAGCCGTCTGGCCTCCTTCTTATTACATCCAGGCCAAGATTGATTTTGGCATAGGCTTTACGCGTGATGCTCATCTGCGGGTTCCTCCTTCCATTGGCGGGTAATAAGGCATCCTCCCGCTTCGCGGGCCCCTCCTTATTACATTTATAGAGCAGATGCATGAAATGCGAACTTCGTTCGCTGCATCTGCGGGTAATAAGGTATCCTCCCGCTTCGCGGGCCCCTCCTTATTACATTGTATACATTATACATTAAATTGTACTTAATTATATACATGGGACGCGGGGTTCGTCAAGATTTTATCTTTCACTATCTGACCCCTATCTTTTCCATTAGCGCCTCTTGAAGCACCTGAGAAAAATTGATATTTTTCTTCATGGCAATCTCATTCAGCCATTCCGGAATGCTTAAGGTCTTTTTTATTGCTTTCGAACAGTGCATTCTTCTATATTCCTCCATGTCAAACTCAACAACCACCAAAAAACTGTCCGGCTCACTTTTTATATCCTGTGGCCGCGACGCCACGGGAAGTTCCGCCTTTTCAGCCTCCATATCTGATAATGAGCGGTCTCGGAAACTCTTTAAGTTCGAATTTCCGCCCTTTTTTATTACTCTTTTTTATCTCTTCCTCCATACTCCGGAGAAAAAATTCCATAAATTTTATCAAAATCTATTGACTTATAACCCTAAATGTGCGGCGCGTTTGGTGACCATATACGCCAGTCACCAAACGCGCCCCTTGTAGTTAAGAAGCATTTGTGCCCCACGCACAGCACTAAACTACAAGGAGGTACACTATTATGATCAAGTACTGGCAGTCCATGCAAGATTACAAGTACTTTCTCACCGAATCCAAAGTCCATTTCGATTCCTCTGAAAGAAAACGGCTCCATACGGAACTTTGGAAAGCATGGCACCAAGCTCCGGCTTTTCGATACCGATAAGGCCATGGAGTTCCTTTTGCCCTTTTACTCCAACTCTGGCAGGCCTGCTAAGAACCAGCCGCAAATCTTAAGGTCTTTTATCCTTTTCTTTCTTCTATTTTCAGAAGGTTTGGCCAAGCTATCCCTTACCCTTTGGGTGGACAGGCTCAAACACGACCGCCTCCTTGCCGCCCTCATCGGCTGCACTACGGATTCCCTGCCACCCCTCGGTTCTTATTTTGACTTCATGGACAGGCTCTGGACTGCACCGCCAACGGACTTATATGCACGGGACAAACTCCTCCCCGCTTCCTGGAACAGCAAAAAGCCTGATAAGCCCAATGGCAAAAAACAGAAAGCACAGGAAACAAAACCCAAAATTACTGAAGCAATCGAAAAACGCCTCATGGACGGGAAAGATATCCCTTTTAACTTTGAGGAACGTCTGCAGCGCTTCTTCTATCTTGTGGCTGTCCTGCCTTCCATGGAATGCGGCCTGATCCCAATGGAACACCTTACCGTTTCCGGGGACGGCACCGCTGTACATACCCATGCCTGCCCACGCGCACACCACAGGGCCGGCGCACCCGATAACCTTCGGCATTTCCCCGACCCTGACGCTTCCTGGGGCTGGGACAGTGACCTGGATAAATTTTACTTCGGCTACACTTTGTTCCAGTTATCATGCTATAACAGTGAACTCAGGACAGACATTCCCCTTCTCCTGCGCTTTACCAGCGCAAGGCGGCATGATTCAGTCAATTTCCTTGTCGCTTTCCACGAACTGGAAAAACATATGCCCGCAGTTCCCATTGAAAATATGTGCCTGGATTCCGCAATGGACAATTCCCCCACTTACAGGCTCCTCAAAAAAAGGGAGATACGGGCATTCATCGACCTCAATGACAAATGCGGCCGACCCAAGACAATTCCTGACACCATCACCATTGACAAGGACGGGACTCCCTTATGCCAGGAAAATATGCGCATGAAACCCAATGGTTATGACAAATCCAGCGGCTACCTCATGTGGCGCTGCCCCTATGGGAAGGATCACTGTTCCAAATGCAAAAACAGCTGCACGGATTCCAAATATGGGAGGGTCGTCAAGACCAGGCCCGACTGGGACATCCGGCTTTACACCGATGTCCCCCGCGGCACAGATGCTTATAAGAAGATCTATAACCAGCGCACCGCCACGGAACGCATCAACAACCGCATCCTCAATGGTTACGGCCTGCACCGTATGTTCATACACACAAAGGAGCATTATTCTTTCATGACAACCATGATCGGGATCTGCATCCATCTGGATGCCCGCTATAAACAGCAGGTGCAGGCAGCGGCTTAAACCATGTTTCCTGCTTTGAGATTCTTTCCGGCCTGTTTTCTGACAGGCTTAAACGCCATGCCCATTTTTATTCTTTATACTCTCCGAACCGCTCTGGTCCAACAATCATCCATCTCTTATCCCACTCATTTCTAAAAATCAACCCTTCCCTGCCTATTCGCTATTGAGTTTCCGAGACTGCTCATAATGAAAGACCTAATGCCTCCACAGCCATCTCATATGCCTGCTGCATGTCCTCTCCCTGTGTCACACATTCAGGAATATCTGGAAAGGATACCCAGAATCCGCCTTCTTCCGCTTCATGGAACAACGCCGGATAAAATAATTTGTTCATAATACCTCCATTCCATTGACAGAGCTGACTGTAAACACTTTTCATTTAAGCCCCGCCTCTTTAAGTATTGCTTTTTCCAATCCTTTTTTCAGGTCTTTGGCGTGATAAGGAACGATTACCGTTCTTCCAGTCTGAATATTTCTCATCTTTACATGGAAACCATTCTGACTAATATTTTCAAAGCCGTTTTTCTTTAGAAGCTTAATCATCTCCTGAGATGTTAATGGCATCTTTTGTGTCTCCTCATCACATCATTATATTACCACGTATTATTACGTATGCAAAGTTGTTCCCTTCCCAAAGCAGCCTCCTAATTCTCGCGCTCCCGCTCCCTCAACCTCCCGTCCTCAAGGTAAAAGATTCTGTCAAAGCCCTCAAGCTGGTGATAATGGTGGGTTATCATCAGCACCGTCTTTCCCTCCATCTCATGGGTGATGATTCCCTGTCCCACACATTTTTCCATATTCACCAGACTGGGCTCCACAATGTCAAACCCTTCCCACGTCATTATCCTCAGTTCCCCGCTGAGTTCCTCGGACTCTGATTCCTCTAAAGCCCCTGCTTCTATATCTGTATTGCTTTCTGCCATTTCTTCTGACGCACTCTCTCTTTTTTCATTTTCCCCTCCCCCACATGCCGCAAGAAGCAATACACCTCTGTTTTTGTCCTATGTCCTTAGGATAAAGGACTTTTTTTATACTATAAACAAATTCAAATAACAACAGCATTTTGCCCTTTCCATCCTTCCCCGTCGATTTAAAGCCAATTAAAGAACATTTCATTACATTTTCCCCAAAAATCCCTGTAAAAGCTAATCTTTTTAAATCACCAAGCCGATAATTTTTATAGAAAATTAACCAAGGAGGGTGATATTATGAGCGTAAACGGAGTTACAGGCGCAAGTGAAGCATATAGCAGCGCATATGCATCAAAAACCAAAAGCGCCGAGACCAATACCGAAGTAAAGCAGGGAAGTGTAAAAGAAGCTGCTGCCGCTGAAAATGCTGGCGCGGTGTACGAGCCTTCCAAAAAGACAGGTAAGACTTCTGCCAAAACCTATAAGCCCAATGTCGAGCTTGTTGCAAAAATGAAAGCGGATGCTGACGCGAGAACCGCGCAGTTACAGAGCATTGTTGAGAAGATGCTGACCAAACAGGGCCAGACCTACGGAAAAGCCAACGATATCTGGAGTATGTTATCAAGCGGCAAATTTACCGTAGACGCGGCTACCAAAGCGCAGGCTCAGGCCGATATTGCTGACGACGGCTACTGGGGCGTTTCCCAGACCTCACAGCGTATTCTGGATTTCGCCTCGGCTTTAACAGGCGGCGACCCCGACCAGATTGAAAAAATGCGTTCCGCATTCCTCAAGGGCTACAAAAAGGCTGAAAAGACCTGGGGCGGCAATCTTCCCGGTATCTGCAAGCAGACCTACGACGCTGTTTTGAAAGGATTTGACAAAATGGCCGAAGATTCTAAGGTTCAGACTGAAGGCAGCTCTGATTCAGACACAGACAAATAAAAATCCAAAAATCCATTTAAAACCCAAAGAGCTGTTGTAAAGGCAGATGAATAATCACTGCCAGAGCAACAGCTCCATTTTTATGCCAGAAAACAGAAGGGCAGACTCTGCCCTACGCGTGTTCTCAAAATATCACCTGTCACCAATAAGAACTTTCTTTCCCCGGAATGCAAATCCATATTTGCGTATGCGCTCTTCGGGAATTCCTTTTGCAATAAGGTTCGCCTGATATTTCTTCTCGTCTATCTGGCGAAGCGCTTCCCGGACCGTGTCGGACAGTTCTTTCTCATCCTCGCTCTGAACCTTGAATTCTATGATAATCGCATCGCCTGTAATACCAGTGCCGGGCGCGCTGCCTTTCTGCGCTCTGGGTTCCAGCATAATGTCATATCTCCCGTACCCGCTTTCACGGTTCGAGGTGATAACATATTTATCAGCGTATTCCACCATTAATCCCAACACAAACCCATGGTAAAAGCGCTCCGGTTCCTCCTCCGACGGACTCTTTCCTGTATCAAAATAGCTGAGCGACTGCAGGGCGACCTTATTCATATAAGTGTTCATTTCCTTTATGTCACCAGCCTCAAGCGCCTTTAGAAAAGCGTTATTTAACCTGCGGCACCCGTCAAACCAGCTTCCAATCAGTTGCTCAAACATCACCTGAACTTCCATATTCGTCAGTTTAAGGTCAAACTCCGCTTTCCGGCGTGTTATATTAAATTCATAGCGTACTGCCTTCAGATAACCGCTTGCAAGCAAAAGACTCCACACCGCGTCGTCTCCCTGATTTAACTGGCTGAAAACAATCTGTTCGTCAAGCGTAGCGCTGAAGGTTTCCCCGCGCAGCAGGCCCTCCATTGTCATTTTAATCTCCGGGCTTCCCTCCCGAATCAGGCTTCCGACCAGGCTGTTACTGCTGGTATTGGCCCAATAAATCCCAACTTTTCTTTCGTCAAGAAAGCTAATAATGGACCATGGATTGTAAATATTCCTTCTTTCCCCGAAGATAAAACCGTCATACCAGTCCTTTACCTTCTGTTTCTGATTGGACAGGCCATACTCCTCCATAGATTCAAACACTTCTTCCTCGGTAAAGCCAAAGCAGTCTGCATACTTTTTTGACGACGTAGTCACTACCTCAAGATTATTCAAATCAGAAAAAATTGGCTCTTTACTAATTCGCGTGATACCCGTCATAATGGCGCGTTCCAGGTAGGGATTTGTCTTAAAAGTTGAGTTAAACATACTTCTGGTAAGCGCTGTCATTTCCTGCCAGTAACCGTTTATATACGCCTCCTGCACAGGCGTATCGTATTCATCCAGCAGTATGATGACTTTCTTCCCATAATAACGGCAAAGATAATCCGAAAGTATTTTCAGAGACAGCGTTACCATATAGTCCTCCATCTCTGACGATATTTTCTGAAAGTCAGATTTCTCGTTGTCATTCAGCACATCGCTTTGAAGCAGAAAATCAAATTGATTGTATAGTAATTGTATGAGCTTGCATATCTTCTTACGGGCTTCCTGAAAAGTGGTTTCCTTAATATCGGCAAAGCTCAGGAAGATAACCGGATAGGTCCCCTGCAGTTCTCTGTATTTATAATCCCTGCCAAAACAGCCGTCAAAAGCTTTATCTTCCCAGATGGACAGCCCCTCAAAAAGCGCGCTCCTGCCTGCGTATTTCACGGAAAAAAACTTCTCCACCATACTCATATTCAGCGTCTTTCCAAAACGCCTCGGGCGTGTAATCAGAGTCACATTGTCGCCGCTCTCCCACCATTCCCGGATAAATTTTGTCTTATCAATATAGAAATAGCCCTTTTCCCGAATCACCTCAAAATCCTGATTCCCAATGCCAATCGCCCTTGTCATATCAATGCCCCTTTCCGTCTGCAGACATCGGATTTTCGTTTCATCTGTTTACAGTATAGCCTTTTCCTTTTTAAAAGCAACGGACCTTTAGTCCAAAAAAGGATGCTCCCTATGAGAAGCATCCCCGGTAATTTCAATTATACATTTTTCACTATCAGAATCCTGTCTCCCGCTTTCACCTCGTCGGAGGTAAGGTCGTTTGTCTGCTTAATCACCGAAACCGGCACATAGTACCGTTTCCCGATATCCCAAAGGCTTTCCCCGTCTTTCACCATATAAACGGCAATTCCCGGAAGCGCCTCCATTTTTTCCATATCCGGCTCCGATACAATCACCTGTTCCACAATCTTTTCCTGCCATTTGAGATAGACGTTGGAGCGGAAATAAAGAACGCATTTTACATCCACCTCTATATTGTCAATAATGGCAACCGTCACCTGGTCCACAAAGGACTGTACGGGATAAATGCAGTTTTCGCCGATTCCCTCGGCCTCCAGAACATAGCTGAAAGGAATGGCGCCTTTAATCACGCCGTACCTGTTTTCCTCGCTGCTGCATTCATAAAAAATCTGCATATTGACTGTTCCGGTCAGTTCTATGCCGCTTTCCGTTGCGTTCTGGGAACTGATTTGAAGGCTGCTGGCAGTGTGAAGGATTTTGTGAATCACGGCCTTGTCATCCTCGCATTTAAAATGGCCGGACAGCTTTGTCTTTCCGCTGCTCTTTGAAAGGAGCCTTCTGAAGTCCGCATTTTTTTCCAAAGCGGAAACTTCCTTTACAACGCCGTACACGTCCGAGAGAATATCAATTTTCTCTTCCGCATAAATGCAGATATCCAAATCCAGGCACTGCTCAAAGGTAATCACTCTCTCTTCGCCGTCAAAATCCGGCCTTACCTCCACTTCCCGGTCCTCCGCGCGGAAACGGATTTCCGGTATCATTCCCTCCCTTGCGCCGGGACAGTCCAGACTTCCGGCAAAAGGAAGCGTGGTCTCGTAATGGCAGATTTCGCTTTCCTCGCCCTCTCCTCTGTAAAGGAAAAAGGCCCTCAGTTCTCCCTGCACGCCGATTTTGTCTTCCAGAACCTTAAATTCCACTGCTTCCGGCACCACTTCCGCCCAAATCATAGTCTGGATATTGGGGAAGCTCCCCGGAATCTCCACCTCTTCCTTTACTCGGAAAATGTCTTTTTTCTTGATGGTCATTGCGGCGATATCCAATGACTTTTTCCGAAATTCCACCGGTTCCTCACTGTACAAATCCACAGCCGTCTCTTCGTCCCGTATTTCCTCGCAGGAAAGAAGAAGGGTCACCACAGACTGCACGCTGAGCTTTCTGGAATTAATCAGGCTGACGCTTAAATCCTCCAGCTCCCAGTCCACATTCACGCTGTCCCCCGCCCGGATTCCTTCCATAAAGACCGACTCGTCAAAGGGAATCATCCCCTCCATATTCGCCACATCACTGCGCAAAGGAGCGGCTCCGTCCTCAGTCAGGTAAAGCACATGAAAAGCCAGCTTTCCCTTCACGCCCACGTGGTCATCCGTTACCTTAACCTCCTCGATTATCACGTTTCCTCTATCCATAATCAGTTTTGCGGCATCCGGCCGGGAATCGGATATAATCACGTCGTCTTCAAGAGTCATCTGCATCTGGGCTTTGCATTTGATAAAGTCTGTATGTATATTCCGTTTAATTAGTTCCACAAAAATACCTCCTGGCATCCACTTACTGTAAATGTATGTGGATGCGGGAGGAAGTATGCATAGAATCATACGCAGCCAATGATTTCGTTGATATCGTCAATATTGTATTTTTTCATATAGGCTTCTATGCCTTCGATTACTTCAATCGTGGTATAGGGATTTGCGAAATTCATGGCGCCTATGGCTATGGCGCTGGCGCCGGCTAAAAGGAACTCTATGGCGTCGTCGGCTGTGGCAATTCCGCCCATTCCGATTACGGGAATTTTTACTGCATGGCTTGCCTGATAAACCATACGCACTGCCACGGGTTTGATGGCCGGACCGGATAGGCCTCCGGTTTTGTTAGCAAGCACAAAACTCCTTCTGTGAATGTCGATTTTCATTCCGGTCAGGGTGTTAATCAGGGAAATCGCGTCGGCTCCCGCAGCCTCCGCGGCCCTTGCCATCTCCGTGATGTCGGTGACGTTGGGGCTCAGCTTCATAATAACGGGCTGTCTGGCTCTCTTTTTTATTTGGGAAGTGATATCGTAAAGACAGTCCGCCCTCTGTCCAAAGGCAATGGCTCCCTCTTTTACGTTGGGGCAGGATACGTTGATTTCCAGCATGTCTGCCTTTTCATCCGAAAGCCGCTCCACCACTTCAAGATAATCCTCCACGCTTTTTCCGCAGATATTCACAATAACTCTGGTGTCATATTGGCTAAGAAAAGGAAGGTCTCTTTCCACAAAAACGTCGATTCCGGGATTTTGCAGGCCGATGGCGTTAAGCATACCGCCATGGGTTTCCGTTACTCTCGGCGTCGGATTTCCCGGCCAGGGGATATTGGCCACTCCTTTGGTCACCACTGCCCCAAGCCTGTTCAGATCCACAAAATCGCTGTATTCCATACCGGAGCCAAAGGTTCCGGAGGCCGTCATCACGGGATTTTTAAATTCAACGCCTGCAATTGTAACCTTTGTATTCATCAGATATCCACCTCCCCGGCCTCAAAAACAGGCCCTTCCGTACAGATTCTTGTGTTATTTACATGGGAATGCCCGTCCTTTCGGGTGGTTTTGCACACACAGCCAAGACACGCCCCCACCCCGCAGGCCATTCTCTCCTCAAGAGACAGGTAGGCTTTGATTTTCTTATCCGCGGCATAGGCTTTAATCGCCCGCAGCATCGGCATGGGGCCGCATGCCATAATCACATCGGCCTCCTCATTTTTCTCCTCCATAACAGTAAGCACGTTCCCTTTTGTCCCCGCGCTTCCGTCCTCGGTGGCAATCAGGAGCCGGGCATATTTTTCCAAATCTTCCTTTAAAAAGAGCTGCCCGTCTCTGTACCCGGCGATAATCACCGTCTCCGTGCCCGATTCCTTCAGTTCTTTTGCAAGCTGAACCATAGGCGGTATGCCGATTCCGCCACCCATGAGAATCACCCTATTTCCTTTTCCCTCAGACACCGGGAAACCGTTCCCCAAAACCCCGAGGATTTCCGCTTCCTTACCCGGCTGCCAGCCGGAAAACTCCGCAGTTCCGGCTCCGGCAATCCGGTACACAATCCGAAGCGCGCCTTTTTCCTTATCAGCCTCACAGATGCTCAGGGGTCTCGGGAGCAGCCGGGAGGCGTCCTTCGGATAAATGCCGATAAACCGGCCCGCGCCGGCCCTGGCCGCGAGAGACGTTTCCAGCCACAAGTCATAAATATTGTCCGCAAGCATTGTCTGGGATAACACCCGGGCTTTTACCTTTGCTTTTCCGTCAGTTATATTGCTCATTGTTCTGTCTCCTTTTCATGGGGCTCTCCTTTTTCAGGGAATAAGGAATAAACTACTTTTCCGTCGCAAATCGTGTAATGTACTACGCCCGGTAATTCCCATCCGATAAAAGGAGAGTTTGACGACCTGGACGCAAATTCCAGAACCTTCCATGTTTCCTTTGGGTGGAACAGCACCAGAGAAGCCGCCCCTCCCTCCTCGATTCTGCCGCCGGAAAGCCCGTACAGACGGCAGGGGGCAGCGCTCATTCTCTCGATAAGCTGCGGCATGGTAAGGCGCCCTTTATCCACCAATTCCCTGATTCCCAGAGAAAGGGCGGTTTCCAGTCCGATAATCCCGCTGGGAGCCTCGGTTATCGGCTTTTCCTTTTCCTTCCTCGCATGCGGGGCATGGTCGGTTGCAATCAAATCTATGGTATTGTCCTTCAATCCTTCAATAAGCGCCAGTCTGTCGGCCTCCTCCCTTAAAGGGGGATTCATTTTTGCCAGCGTCCCTTTTTCCATTGCCGCTTCCTCTGTCAGGGTAAAATGGTGCGGCGTGCATTCCCCGTGAACGTTTGCCCCTTTTGCCTTTGCCTCCCGCAAAAGCGCTACGGCCTCTTTCGTGCTGATGTGCTGGATTACCACCTCCGCGCCGGTTGCAAGGGCAAGCTCCAAATCTCTTTTCACCAGACTGATTTCCGCCTCTCTGGGGGAACCGCCTATCCCGTAAAATTCCGACGCTTTTCCGGCGTTAATGCCGTTATTTGCAATCATACCAGGATTTTCCTCATGGAAGCTGATAGGCTTATGAAGGCTTTTCGCCTTTTCCATGGCTTTTCTCACAATCGCCTCGTCGAGCAGGGGAATGCCGTCGTCGGTAAAGCCTGCCGCTCCGGCTTTTGCCAGCTTTTCCATATCCGTCAGCTCCTCTCCCGCCATTCCCAATGTAACGTTGGCGCAGCTTTCGATATGAATGCCCGTTTCCCTTCCTCTGGAAAGCACATAAGAGAGAGTTTCCTCATTATCCACAGGCGGCTTCGTGTTCGCCATCAGCACAATTTCCGTAAAGCCACCCCTTGCCGCCGCCGCAGCGCCGGTGGTAATGTCCTCCTTGTGGGTAAAACCCGGCTCCCTGAAATGCACGTGAGTGTCCGCAAGGCCGGGGGCAATCAGAAGACCCTCGGCGTCAATCGTTTCTGTTTCTTCTATTTTAATATGCTCCTGTGTCTGCGCCGGAGCCGCTTCTCCCTCCCGGATAATCCTTGTGATTTTCCCTTCCGCAATCTGCAGGTCGGCCCGGTAAAGCGTATTCTCCACCGGGTCAACTATAGTTCCGTTTTTTATCAAAAGCATTTCTCAGTCCTCCGCGTGGTCGATGCTGATATGTCCGCCTGACCACACCTTTTTCCCTGACCAGTCCTCGTCCGCTCCGCTCCAGAATTCATCGGAAGGCGCAAGCCCCAATGGCAAAAATACCGAGCTGCACAGGTACAGGCTTCCGATATTGATATACGTCTCCGCAAGCTCCGGCTGATGTCCGTATACGCCGGGCAAAAGCCATCCCTTTTCGTCAAACATATCCTTTGCGCTCATCACCCTTCTGATTACCGCGCTCAGACCGCAACGCACAGAAGCAGGCGGGATACCGTCCTCAAGCTCTTTCTGCAACGCCGCCTGAGAAATCATGTGAAAAACGCCGAAGCGGTAGCAGATGGAACGCCCCACCACCGGGTAGGAGCCTTCCGGCCCTATCATGCGCTCTAAAATCGACGCATATCTTGCCGCCCTGCGAATTACACTTTCCTTCATTCCCGCAATTTCCTCATTTTCACCGGCAAACAGCTTTACCAAATCCACATACATGGGCTGAATCACAAAGCTGTTGTAATAGTCAAAGTGGAAGCTGTCGCCGTCTCCATAAACGCCGTCCCCTTTATACCATCCCTGAAAAGCCCGAAGAGCGTAAAGCACTCTCATAATATCGTAAGGCTCGCCCAACACATAAAGCCCAGCCTCCACCATGGCGGAAAAGAAAATCCAGTTGCTGTTGCAGGCCGCAATCTTACGGGAACTCCGCAGCGCATCCGCCAGATGCCGCCGCGTTTCGAAAGGAAGCGCAGCTCCCAGCGCCGACTGCGCCCTCACGATTCCATGGGCAAGAAACGCCGCATCCACAAGTGGCTGACCGCCCCGGTCAAAAACCATAAAATCCGGGGATGAGGGATTTGCCGCCATTTCGATACAACGAAGCGCCTTTTCCCTGTATTCCTTCTGCAAAGCCCTCTCTTCTTCATCCAGCCCTTCGCTGTCCGCCTCCAGCCAGGGCGCAAGTCCCGTCATGCTCCGTCCGAACGCCTCCAGCGGGGCAAATTCTGCCCTCTCATTATGGAAAGAAAGGGGCATTGTTTTTTTCAGTTCCCCTTTTTCCAATGCGTTCAGCACCGGGTTTACAATTGTTAAAAGAGCATTTAACCATTCTTTTCTGTCATTTGCCATACTTATCTTCCTTTCTCTAAAAGCTCCTACAGCTTTTCCGTTTTCTCCGCTGAAACCGTCAGGCAAACTATCTCCCGGCCTGTCAGCGCCGCGCTCCTCTTATCCGGCTGCTGCATTCCCACATATACGGTATAAACGCCCTTATCCAGCATCAAATCCGCTTCTTCATTATAAAGTGCAAAGGCGCGGGCGTTCAACGTAATCTCCACATCTCTTTCCTCACCGGGCTGCAAATATGCCTTTTTCAGCCCCTTTAGCTGGTAGTTCGGCACGTGGCGGGACGCGCTTCCGTCTGCCGCTGTACTGTCGTCCTTTCTGCTTCCCTGCATGTTCCCGTCTTCCTGCACATCCCTGCTTTCCCGCTCACCACTGCCGGCATTCCCCGCCGGCGCCTTCACATAGACCTGCACCGTCTCGCCGCCTGCCATAACGCCTGTATTTTTAATCCTTGCACTGACCTTTATCTCTCCCCCTGCCGTGATTTTATCCCCGGACAGCGTCACATCACTGAGGGCAAAAGAGGTATAGGAGAGCCCGAACCCGAAAGGATAAAGCGCCTCTCTCTCCATATAGCGGTAGGTTCTGCCTTTCATGGAATAATCCGTAAACTCCGGCAGCTCCTCCGTGGTTCGGTAAAAGGTCACCGGCAGCTTCCCCTCCGGGCTGTATGCGCCGAACAATAGCTCCGCCACCGCTCTGCCGCCCTGCGCGCCGGGATACCACGCCTGTACAATTGCCGGAATGTGGGAATCCTCCCAGTTAAACGCCATCGCAGAGCCGGTCATGGAAACCAGAATCACAGGCTTGTTGCTCTCATACGCAGCCCGAAGCACTTCCGGCTGCAGGCCGGGGAATTGTAAATCCAGCTTGTCCCCGCTGGCGAACTCATTTCCGGCGTCCCCTTCCTCGCCCTCAATAGCGGAATCCAGCCCCAGCACAGCCACCACCACATCGCTGGCAGCACACACCGCCTTCACCTCGGAAATCCTGTCGTTTGCCATGGCCAGCCCGCTGGTTCTGTCCTCAAACAAATGGCACCCTTCGGAATAAAGAACCCTTGCCTTATCGCCAGCATAGTCTTCGATTCCCTCCAGAACCGTAACATAGCGGGACGCGGTTCCCTCATAGTTTCCCACCAGCGCTTTCCGGGAATCTGCATTAGGGCCAATTATGCCGATGGTATTTATTTTATCCAAATCAAGGGGAAGGAGATTGCCTTCATTTTTAAGCAGCACCAGACTTTTCCTTGCAATTTCCAGATTAACCGCCCTGTTTTCCGCCGTATCCACCTGTTCGTACCCGATGGCGTCAAAGGGAACCGTACCGCTTTCCTCGAACATCCCCAGCTTCATACGGCATTCCATCAGGTTCGTCACCGCTTCGTCCAGACGCTCCTCCTCCACATAGCCGCCCCGTACAGCGTCCAGAAGATACGGGAACATACAGCCGCAGTTAACATCACATCCGTTATTCATCGCCATCGCCGCCGATTCCACAGGAGTCTTCGTTATCTTATGGTTTTCATGGAAATCCTTGATTGCCCAACAGTCGCTGACCACATGACCGGTAAAGCCCCATTCTTTTCTCAAAATATCAAGAAGCAGCGTCCGGCTCCCGCAACAGGGCTCGCCGTTGGTACGGTTATAGGCTCCCATCACCGCCTCCACCTTCGCCTCCTGCACGCACGCCTTAAAGGCCGGAAGATAGGTTTCATACATATCCTGTCTGGAGGCTGTGGCATCAAAGCAGTGACGCAGCTTTTCCGGACCCGAATGCACCGCAAAATGCTTGGCGCAGGCCGCCGCCTTCATAAACCCGTCCTTCTCCTCCTGAAGCCCTTCCACAAACCGCACGCCCATCCGTGAGGTCAGATAAGGGTCCTCCCCGTAGGTCTCCTGTCCCCGGCCCCAGCGGGGATCCCTGAAAATATTCACATTGGGCGCCCAGAAGGTAAGCCCCTTATAGATATCCCTGTCGCCTGCTTCTTTCTGTGCGTTATATTTTGCCCTGGCCTCCTCCCCGATGATTTCCGCCATTTTTTCGGTCAAATCCTCGTCAAAGGTGGCTGCAACTCCGATTGCCTGGGGAAATACCGTTGCCGTTCCCGCCCTTGCAACGCCGTGTAACGCCTCGTTCCACCAGTTATAGGCCGGAATGCCAAGCCGTTCGACGGCAGGCGCGTTATAAAGGGTCTGTCCCACCTTTTCCTCCAGTGTCATCTGTGCCACCAGCGCGGCGGCTCGTTCGCGATAATTGCTCATTTTCCCCCTCGTCCTTCCATTTGTAATATGTTTTTCCATTCATTTATAACTTAAAACAATACTCATCAATACTTGATAACTTTTCCAAATAACTATAAAATTCTTCCGCCTTTTTTATTGCTTCCGCCTTCTTTTCTCCTACAGGCAACGGAATTTTAAAATAGCGATTCCATGCGTCTATCTTAAGCTCCGGTTGGCTGGCTGTTTGTGCCAGATAATATATTTGTTTGCGACAAATTTCACTTCTGAGAGCATACCAGAGAAGAAGTCCATGCTCCCGATTTTCCGGAACAATAACTAAAAATCCCGATGTGCAAATGGCTCCATCAAACTCAGGGGGTATCAGTACAACTGTCCCCCTCGAACTGTTATTCAATGCCAACAATATATCTCCCGTATGAACCTGATATTCTCCGCGTGTTGGTATATCTCCAAACAATCCTTCCACATATTTAGTTATCAACCCATATTGTGTAACATCACCAATTTCTATATATTTGTATACTTTTCCACCTTGCTTAAAGAATAATTTATCCGCTCCGGTTAACTTTTTCCTTCTATTCAATGAAGATGCTTCAACAAGCTGAATTTCTTTTGCCGACAAAGCTTTCTGCAAATCCCTGTATGTTCCATGTAAATCAGGACAATAAAAAAATGTGTCAAAACGTTCTTCTGTAAGTTGTTCCGATTTAATCAGCCAGTATTGTTGCGGGCATTCAAGATTCTCTGAAGCATCGGTGTTATTTCGAAGCGTATCTTTCAATATACCTGTACGCTGCCATTCCAGATATGCAAGCAAAGTTTCTGTTAAATTATTGCGGAACGGCGTATCTCTTAAGGAATTATCATGCCCTATATTATTAGATATTGACATAAATATCCCGCATTGCTGTTCGTTAGCTGTGGATTTTTTCCGTAAATGTAAAATAGAAGTTTTTATATTAGCCTTGGCTTTAAAAAAAGCATTGAATGGCAATGAATGTATACTTAATATAATAAAATGCTCTAATATCCATCTTCTTACCTTTTCAAATGTTTTCCCATTAATTACGGTATCATCCAAAATAATTAGCATTTCACCGCCATTTGCGAGCAATTCCAAATAACGATTTAGAAAAAGTATACTTGATTTGGCTGATGCCTCCCCTCGAGTCAATTCATGCTGGTTAAGTATACGTTTCTCATCTGCATTTGCTGATGAGTAATTCATACTGAAAGGTGGATTAGTTAATATTAAGTCAAAAGTTCCTTCTTTAATCGTCTTCTTAAACTCTCTGATTTCCTCGCATTGTTCAGTTGCCATATCAGACGTAAACTGAGGGTCTAAATCCAGTCCATCCCCATGAAAAATATGAGAGCCACCATCTCCATGCAAATACATATTTATACGTGCAATTCTCGCAACACGTTCGTTAGCTTCAATTCCGTATAAACATTCATTACATATTTTTTTCCTGATTTCTTCCCTTTCAACATCTGTCAGCCGTATATCGTTACGTAAACGTCCTGTAAGGTATGCCATAACTTCAATTAAAAATCCTGCAGTTCCACAACAGGCATCCAAAACTTTCGGCGGATTTTTAATCTCGACATTACGTAATGCTATACGTGTCATAAAATCAACTACGGAACGCGGCGTAAAAAACTGTCCTAAATCTTTCCCTCGAATAGATGCAGTCAAGAAAACCTCAAACATTCGACCATTTAAATCTTCATCAATAGAGCTGAGATTCACCGACTGAAAGGCCTTTATTAATTCATAGCAAGTCGAAGCCGATAATTTTAATGTCTCATCTTTCTCAAATATTCGCTTTTTATTCTGGGAATGTATGGCTTCCTCCAATTCGTCATGCAGCTTTGCAAACAATACATCACGGACAGGATGTGTACTGGTCATACTTTGCGCTTTTAACCAGGCCTCCGTTAATGGAATCATATAAAGCTCCGTATCGGCAGGAAGCATTTCGCGTTTTTTATCTTCCTGAATTTTTATAAAAATAAATTTACAGAATTCAAAGAAAGCATCCGCCGGAGCTAGTTTTTCCTTTTTCCATACCATATTATGGGCATCGGCAAATAACTGATTCAGCTTCTGTGGGGGAAGAGCGCTGAAAGGAAGTATCGTTCTTCGTACATCATTTAACGCACTATATTTTATGTATGTTCTTAAAGTGACATAAGGAGGTGTTCCGCTGGAAAAATCTGACAATTGAAGAGTAACAACTGGCGTCTCGCTGTCATGTGGAAAAAGCCCTGTAAAATATCCATTAGATATTAACAACCATTTTATTTTTTGATAATCGAATGTTTTATCCCTGTTATAGCTAAGTGCATAGCTTGCCGCCTGCCCCCATGCATCCAAAATATTAACTGATGGTTCTTTTGCTTCAACAACAATACGGGCATTTCCACTGGAATCTTTAAGCAGAAAATCTACTTCTTTCATAGACATTGCACGTCCATCATATATCCTCAATGCCTTAATATGTTCCTTAGGAACTATCTTCTCTACCGGATATCCTAAATCTGAAAAAAGCCTGGCTAAAAGCCTTGTCTCAACCTCTGCTTCGGAAGTTATATCAGATAAATCCAATTCAAATAAAGTACTATATGCCATTGTATTATGACCTCCTTTGTTTAAATTATATAACAGCACCGTAAATTTCACAAGTCTGTTTTCTTTGAATATAATAATTATTGCATATCATATGTCCAATAAAACTCCCTCAATAAATTGATTTTCACCTCCCCTGCGCCTGCTCCCGATACTTAATCGGCGACATCCCCGTATGCTTCTTAAACGCCAGCGAAAAATAATTCATATCATGATACCCTACCATCATTGCAATTTCTCCCGCCTTAAGCGTGGTGGTTTCCAGCAGCGACCTGGCCTTTTCGATTCTCTTGCGCACAATATATTCATTGCACCCCTCGCCCGTCACCCTCTTGAAAAGCCGGGACAGATAATTAGGCGTCACATAAAATTCCCCTGCAAGGCTTGCCACCGTCAAATCCTCCGCAAGATTCTCATGAACCCGCCTCTTTACCTTCCCCACCAGCTCGTGAACCTCTCCTTCCTCCCCGGCAAAAAGCCTGTCAAGAAACATTTCCGTCACCTTGAGAGCCTTCTCCCTCTCCGCCCCGGCAAGAGATTTCATCAAAGCGCTCAAGTGCTCTTCTGCGCTGCTCCCGGTGTCCGTAAACCAGGCAAAATATACCGCTGACGCCAGCTCAAAGCAGCAGCTTCTGGTATATCCGGAGGAGAGATTGTAGGAATCCACCGCCATCCCGAACCTGTCAAAAATATGGAACATTTTTTCCCGCTCGCCGATACTGCCAGTCATCGCCATACGGAATTCCCGAAAGACCTCCTGAAAAATATCCTCCCGCTTCCGGTTTAAATCCATGGTGTAGAGCTTTTCAAAAGCCTCCCTCTCATGCTCGAGCGCAAACACCGCATCGTTGTAGGAAATGGATAAGTTTTCAATACCGCCCTTAACGCTCCCCCAGATAATTCTGGGCTTCGCTTCCAGCTCGTCATTCAAAATCTCCACAAGCTGCCGGGAAAGCTCCTCCTCCTTCTTCTCTTTATCACAAAAAAAGGCAATCACAATCCGTCCCTTCTCGTCGGTAAAAGTGATTCCCCGCTTCAGCCCGTCCACCATTCCCAGACAAATCTGGCGTATGGTCTGCATTCGGAAATTCCGGCTTTCCGAATCCTCTTCCCCGTGTACCTGGGGAATTAAAAGGCCAGTCCTCATATCCCTTTCCCCGTCAAAATGGAACTCCTCCAGAAATGCCGGAAGATTTTCCTTTGCCTCCGGTTTCGCCGAAATCAAAAGGCGCATAAACCTTTCCAGCTCCATCTGCTGCCTGACCCCCTTCGTCCTGCTGACGGTCTGGCTTTCCTCCCGGCGCCTCCTGATTGCCTCAAGCTCCCCTACCTGCTTTTCAATGCTCCTTTTCAGCTCCTTTTCATCGATAGGCTTTAAAAGGAAATCATGCACCCGAAGCTGCAGCGCTTCTCTGGCATATTCGAAACGGTCATAGCCTGTCAGGACAATAATTCGCATCCCCTCATCCCTTTTCCTGATTTCCCCCACGAGCTCTAATCCGCTCATCTCCGTCATGCTGATATCCGTAATCATGATTTCCGGCTGATGCTCCTCTATAACTGCCGCCGCCTCCTTTGCGGAAGCCGCCGTATATACCTCTGAGATATCCATACGCTCCCAGGGCATGGCGTTTTTGATACCCATACGTATCATCTTTTCATCGTCCACAATCAAAATCTTATACTTCACCGTTATCCTCCCCCGGCAGCCGGTTTTCTGCCGGATTGCTTTCGCCATTCTCCAGGGACTCCCCCGGCAGCCATATCTCTACCCGCAGACCGCCCCCTTCGTTCTGCCGGAATTTCAGTCCGTAGGCTTCCCCGAACAGCAATTCAATCCGCTTGTTGATATTGGAAATCCCGTACCCTACCTCGCAGCTGTTGTCCGAAATATTCCGGTTGATATAGGCAAGCTCCTCCCCGCTCATTCCCATGCCGTCGTCCGTCACGGTAAGGCATATCTTACCCTCCGTCTCGCAGATGGCGATTTCTATATTTCCCTTTTTCCCCTCCTTCACCCGAAGCCCGTGGTAGATACTGTTTTCCACCAGAGGCTGCAGGGTGAGCTTTGGTATTTTTATGGAAAAATACTTCTCCGGCACCATTTCCGTCAATGTAATAATATTATCATAACGCATGTTCTGGATAATCAGATAATTCCTTACATGGTCGAGCTCCGTCCCCAGCGCAATGATATCCTTGCCTTCGCTTAAGCAGATTCTGTAATACTGCGCCATAGCCTTCACCATAGTGGAAATTTCCTTATTCCCCTCGGACAATGCCTGCCAGTGAATGCATTCCAGCGTGTTATAGAGAAAATGCGGCTGTATCTGGGACTGCAGCGCATTAAAACGCATCCTGTCAAGCTGCCTCTGCTCCTCCTTCACCTGCTCCATCAGCACGTCGATTTCGTCCATCATGATATTAAAGCCCCCGGCCAGCTTCCTGCCGTCGCTGTCCATATCCTCCGTGTGAATCCGGGTCCGCAGATTCCCCCTGGACACATCGTTCATCTTGGAAATAATCTTGTTAATGGGAAAATACAGACGTTTCGTGATATTCCGGGATATGGCAAGGGCAATACCGGTAACTACCAGCGTGGACGCCAGAAGGAGCAAGACTGCCCCCACGCATCCCTGATACAAAAAGGCCGCGTCAACCTCGTCTATCATATAAAAATTCCAGTCCTTCACCCGCCGGTAATTAATCAGCTTCCCTTTATGCCAGAATCTCCCCTGATTTCCCGTAAGCCTGCCGGCAAAACCGATTTTTTCTCCAATCAGCTCCTCGCTTTGCGTGGACAAAATATTCCCCTCCACATCCGTAAGGTAAAGGCAGGAATCCGCGAAGAAATTTTTCTCCTGAAAGCGTTTCAGCAGGTCGTCGTCCAGATTCACAATAATCATTCCGTTGCTGCTCACAAAATTGGTCACGGAATAGGCCGGAAAATACAAAGTGAGCGTATATTTCTTTCCTCTGTGATAGCGGTTGGCAAAGCTGACCCGGAGGGTCCCCTTCGTCTTTGCCTGCATACTCTGTCCATAATCCTCCTCAAGCACATCCTCGAAGCCGCTTTCTGCAATGGCGCTGTTCCCGTTATACAGATATTTGTCCACCCGGTTGTTCGTAACCGCAATGAAATTGGCGTTATACTGCATATAAAGAATATTTAAAAAAGTGCTGTACACATTTCCCTGCTCCCTGTAAATCTCCTCAAGGCTTTTGCTTTCGCAATAGCTCTGCACATGGGAATCCAGGATAATGGAGGTTGCGAGTGCCTTATACTGTTCCAGGTTATCGGCGTAATCCTCCGCCATGATAGAGAGCTGTTCCGTCACATACCGGCTGTTCTGTTCCGTCATGGACACAATAAAAGAAAAAGTGGAAATCACAATCGCCACAATTGTGATAGCCGCAATCGTCCAGACGATGATAAAATTCATCTTCTTCTCAAAATTCCAGCTCCTGTTCCACTTTTCCTTAAATGATATCATAATTATCCCCCTAATCAGCCGACTGCTTCTTTCGGGTTTAAGTATAATATATACTTTGCCGTTCGTCCACAGCATCCAAAGGCGCTATCCCTTCACAGCCCCGGCCGTCATACCCTTTACCAGCTTATCCTGTGCGAAAATAAACAAAATAATCATAGGCAGAACAGTCAGCGTAAGCACCGCCATAATCATAGGCGTATTCATAGAATACTGCCCCTGAAAATCCCACACCGCCAGTGGAAGGGTTCTGTTCTTTGGCGACTGCGTCAGCGTGTACGCAAAGCTGAACTCATTCCAGATATTCACGCCGTTGTAAATTGCCAGCGTGGAAAGCCCCGGCTTGGCTAAGGGAAGCATAATGGTAAAAAACATCCTGTATTTGTTACAGCCGTCGATTTCCGCCGACTCCTCGATTTCCTTCGGAATCCCCGCCATAAAGCTGGTCAGGATAAAGACCGAAATCGGCAGCGCAAAGGCTACGTCCGGCCCAATCATGGCGCTGATTTTATCGTACATCCCAAGACTTTTGGTCATCTGGAACACCGGAATCAGCGTAATGTGAATGGGTATCGCCATACAGGCGACGATAGTGGAATAGACAAAACCGTTAAGCTTAAACTTAAACCGGGCAAGCGGATAAGCCGCACACGCCGCAATAAATAAAATCAGAATAAGGGAAATGCACAGCACCAGCACGCTGTTTCCGAAATACCTCACAAATCCCCCGCTTAAAACCTCCTGATAATTGGCGAAATTCAGCTTGTCAGGAAGGGCGAAAACCCCTTTCGTCAGCATTTCAAACTTTCCCTTAAAGGAATTGATTACCATGAAAAAGAAAGGAAGGACTGCCGCCGCAAGCGCCGCAACTGCCAGTACGGTTGCAATTACCCAGCAGATTCTGCTTTTTATTTTGCTCATTCTAATCTCTTTTTCCATTTCTCCGCCCTCCTATTCCGCTTCCTTTTTGCCGTTAATCAAACGCATGGTTACCAGCGAAAGCAGGGTAATCAAAAGGAACATTCCCGCCGCCACCGCGGAACCGTATCCCATGTTGAACTGGGCAAAGGCATTCTTGTACATATAAGTCGCCATCAACTCCGTGGCGGTTCCCGGGCCGCCTCCTGTCATAACATAAATAAGGTCAAAGTATTTCAGCGAGCCCACCATGGACAGAATCGCCGCGCTTTTTAAGGCAGGCATCAGAAGCGGCAGGGCAATCTTCCAGAAATACTGGCTTTTGGTTGCGCCGTCGATTAAAGAAGCTTCGTAAACGTCCTCCGAAATTCCCGTGTATCCCGCCATAGCATAGACCATATAAAAGGGAATAAACTGCCATGCAATGACAAAGATAACCGTCATCAGCGCCGTATTCTTATTTCCCAGAAGGTCGATATTCCCTCCTCCGAAAAGCCGGGAAACCGCGCTTATCATTCCGCCGTTGGCTGCCAGGGCATAGGTGAAAAGAAAACCAATTGCCACAGAAGACATCAGCATTGGAATAAACCACAGAATCTTACAGATAGTCGCCTTTTTCCCCACAAATTCTATAAAGGTTGCCTCCGCAAGCCCGATTGGTATCTGGATAATAATTGACATCACCATAATCAGAATGTTGTTCCTGAAAGCAAACCAGAAATCCCGGTCTCCGGCAAGCTTCACCCAGTTCGCCGCCCCGATAAAGGTTTTATCCGCCGCAATCCCGTTCCATTTGTAGGTGCTGATGATAAAGGAATCCACAATCGGATAAAAAATAAAGATTGTAAGAAGTAAAATCACCGGAAGCAGAAAGACAAAAGCCGCAATATTTGCGCTTCTCTGCCTGCGTCCCCTTAAAGTGTCTGACCGACTTTTCATACTGTATAACCCCTTTCCATCAAATGCCGCCATGCTTTGCGGTTTATTTTAAAAGAGGGGGAAAAGCCTCCCCCTCTCAAAGCCATACCCGTTTTTGTTTATTCTGCAAGGTCCTCTTCCATCGCCTGCTGCATTTTCTTATTGGCGTCTTCCGGCGTCATGGTCAGTCCGAATACCTCCTGGTTTCCGTCCAGATGGGCATTTGCAACTGCCGGGCTCAAATACTGGTCGTACCAGAGCTGCACCGCGCCCGCCTGATTGGAGGCCTCAATGATGGATTTTGAGACAGGGTCCGTAATCATGGAGTCCACGCCCTTTACAGGGGGAATCAGGCTTGCGCCCACCATATACTCTACCGTCTCGGCGCTGGAGAGATAGCTTGCAAACTCAAAAGCCGCCTCTAACTTTTCGCCTGTGCAGTTAAAGGAAATGAACTGGTCGCCCATGGTTCCGCAAAGGATGGATGCGTCTGCGGAGGAGCCGTCTACTGCCGGGAAAGAAAACCAGCCAACCTTGTCATAAAAATCATTGCCTGCTTCCTCACTGTCGGTCTTAAATGCCGCTGTCTTCCAGGAACCAATCAGATACATTGCCGCTTCTTCCGTATAGAAAAACTGCGTTGCCTGGCCGTCGTCCTCGCTCATGGAATTAAAGCCCTCAGGGAAATATCCCTTGTTTACCCATTCCTGAATCTTTTCGCCTGCATATACAAAGCATTCGTCCTCAAAGCTGCCCTCTCCCGACGCCGCTTTCCGGAAGGGCTCAAGACCGCCCTTTCTTGCCGCAAGGCACTGGAAGTACATAGAACCTGTCCACTTGGGGCCGTTTGCAAGGGTAAAAGGAATAATTCCATTTTCAAGGAAAGTGTCGCATGCGCTTTCAAGCTCCGACAATGTCTTCGGCACGCTCACGCCGTACTGTGCAAACAAATCCTTGTTATAATAAATTCCCGCAATGGAAATGTTCTTAACCGGAACCGCATAAATGCTTCCGTTGTAGCTTGCCTGCTCAATGGCGCCTTCCATAAATCTTTCGTTCAAGCTGTACTTCGCATACAAATCATCCAGAGGCTGCGCATACCCGGAATCTATGTACTCGTTCATCGGGCCGCCCGACCATGAGGTATACATATCCGGGCATTCTCCTGAGCTCATGGCAATGACAAGCTTTTCTTTATATTTGTCGTTCTGCGTAGGGATGTTTTCAATGGTATAACCGCTCTTTGTATTTTCATTAAACTGACGGATTGCCATCTCATAGGTTTCCTTATCGGCTCCCTCTGTTCCCACATTCCAGAAAGTAATCACCTTATCGCCGGAATCGGATTCTGCGCTCCCGCTTTCTGCTCCCGTGTGCGCCGCTCCGGAATCCGCAGCAGCGCTTTCTGTTCCTCCGTTACTGCTTCCCGATGATGCGGCAGTATCTCCGCCTCCTCCGCAGCCTGCCAGTGAAAGACACATAATTGTCGATAACCCAAGTGCAATGATTGATTTCCATCTCTTTTTCATAGTAACTTCTCCTTCCGTTTGGTTATCTAAAATGATATCAGAATTCGGAGGCGGTATCTATTTAATAATCTGTCTGGATTCTATAAAAATGTTACCTCTTTTTATATGGAGAGGGGTTTGGCTAAGAGGACATTCAGAAAGGGCTGTTTGTTGGCATAATTATCCATATAAAAATTCAGGGCGGAGATGCTTCCCTCCGCCCTGTTTGTTATAGTATACCTGGCCGCATAATGTGGCGGCTTTTGGTACTTTGTCTGGCTTTATAACGGCCACACTTTAATTTTATTCTCCCCTTCCTTCAAGTTCGCAAAAGGCCCGGCCGGCGTCTCGCCGTCCCACTTTCTTCCCAGATAATCGCTGTCAAAGAAAATCTCTTTCCCTTCCGGCGTCTCGTAGGCGGCTTCTGTGATGCGGGTCATCCCAAAATCCCCTGAACGCAGCTCGCCCGCCGTCTTTTTCAGCATTTCTGCTCCTGCCGTAAACGCAAGATATGTCCCGTCAGCTTCCTCCACGATTCGCACTTTGGGGTTTGCGTCGGAGACGGTATACTCCTTTTCCCTTTCAAAAGGCTTTGCGCCATTTAAATAGCAGTTGTTATTAATGTAAACCGGCTGCTTTACCAGCACATACATTTCCAAATCGCCTACGCCCCTGGAGAGAACCTCGTCAACATACTCCTCCAGAGAAGTAGTGCTTCCCTCATAGCCTTCCGTGCCGCAGGTGGACTGCTCTGTGTAAATCTGCGCCCCTCCCAGGAAAATGTTCCGGTACAGTCTGTCGTCGCCGCCGTAAACTACCGTAGTTCCCGCCACTTCCGTTGTGTGGGGGTAGTGATAGGGGGTGGAGCGGTCCGGCACCGGCTCCCTTCGCATGGTTCCGCAGCAGAGATTATGTACGTAGGCGCCGCCCTGAGCGATATTGTCAAAATTATATTCAGAAGCAAAAATATTGTTGTCCACAATATAAGGGCCGTGTGTCACCTCCACCATCAAATCCCTGTCGTTGCTGTAATACAGGTTTTTGCTCACCCGCGTCCCCTGCGCCTGCCAGTCAAGCCATGTGCCAAGGGTGCAGTTGTGGATATTGTTGTTGTGAATCTGTACGTCGATTGCAGCGTGGAGCTTGATTCCCGCGATTTCATAGCCGAAATACTCATGCTTCACCGCAATATTATAAATATGGTTTCCGTAAATCTCGCTGAACACGCAGCCCATATGACCCACAATTCCGTTCTGCCCGCAGTCGTAAATCACATTGTTGCGGACAATATGGGAGCCGATGGTTTCCTTACTCCATCCGATATGCCGCGCCCGGAAAACCGCCTCCATCTGATACTGATAGCCCGGCTTTCTCCGGGTTCTGGTACACAGGTTATGTCCTGTAGACTCCTCCTTGCCGATACTGATACCGCTGCATTTTGCGTCATGGATAGTATTATTTTCAATTATCCAGCCCTTGCTCCAGTTTGCCCCCAAAAGCCCCGGCTGGTCGGCTGTGGGCGGCGTCCAGGGACAGGCGGCCTGGGCCATCTCAAAGCCGGATACCGTAATATAATTTCTTCCCGTCTTTACCGGATAAAAACAGCACTTGCGCACATTGATTTCCGTCAGCTCCTCATTCGGGTCCGCCCCCTGGAAGTTTGCGTAAAGCGTGGTGTTTTCCTCGTCTGTCTCGCAGTACCACTGATAAACGGAATCCTCAGGATGGAGCAGCGGTTCCGCGTGTTTTGTCCATGGCGGATTTACTCCCTCTGTTCGCATCACGGGATTTTTCACCTCCTCAAGGCTTTTCGCCTCGTAGAAGGATTTTCCGTTCAGATACACGTCTCCCGTATGAAGAATGTCTCCCTCCGGCGCAATAAACCAGTCGCCGCCCAAAACCTCCTTATAAGGATTGTAGTCCCCGAACATCTCATTGGACAAGACGGCTTTCCATACCGTTCCCTCAACATTTTCCCAGTTTTCAATCCGCTCGGACCCCTTAATTACCACCTTTTCCCCGGAAGCAGCCCGGTAGGTAATGCGGTTAAACTCGCTGCTGCCGCCGTTTTCCGGCTTCACCCATTCCCGGTATTCCCCGCCGTGCACCGTCACCACATCTCCCGGCATTGCAAGAGACGCCGCTCTTTGGATTGTTGCAAAAGGACGCTCCGCGCTTCCGTCGTTTCTGTCATTTCCGCTGACAGATACATGATATTCTCTACCCATGATATTCCTCCCTTTTTGTTTCAGAGCAGTCTCGGAAACTCGACAAAGCCCGAATTACCGCTCTTTTTTCATTTCTTTTATTTTCTTATCCTC
>QZDS01000040.1 GCA_009917455.1 bacterium 1xD8-48
ATCAAGGGCGCGAAGCGCCGCATTTTTTGACTGGTTTGTCAAGTGTTTTAGAGAAAAAAGTGGGTGATTTTTGAAAAATAGGTTCTGAAAGCCCCATGAAATAAGGGTTGAAGATTCCGAGAAGTTATATAATGATATAGGAGGAAAACCTATGAAAACAAGACAACAGCTTTTTAACTTTATCGCAGAACAGAAAACAGCCTTCATCGCTTCCGTGGACGAGGACGGCTTCCCCAATATCAAAGCCATGTTTTCTCCCGGCAAGATGGAGGGAAACAGCTTTTACTTTTCCACCAACACATCTTCCATGCGCACACAGCAGTTTATGAAAAATCCAAAGGCAAGCATTTATTTCTATAACAGAGGCCGTTTTAAATACAAGGGGATTATGCTGACAGGTACTGTGGAGGTTTTGCAGGATGCGGATATTAAAAAGGAGCTGTGGCACGAAAAAGACATTATATACTACAGCAAGGGGGTCACGGACCCTGATTACTGCGTGCTGAAATTCACGGCGGAAAAGGGCAGATATTACTGCGCTTTGAAGTCAGAGAGCTTTCTGATGGAGGCGCTGAAGTAAAAATATCTGTTACTGTGCTCTCTGTATTATTTTTGTGATATAATTATAGCCGTATTTCACGATATGATTCATTAAAAATCCAACAATCCAGACAGCAGCCGGAGGACTCACGGAATGAACACAACTATGAAAATTTTATTTATCGGAAACAGTCACACCTATTACAACGATATGCCTCACCTGTTTGTACAGCTTTGCCGGAAAAAGAATGTGGAGGCGGAGGTCACCATGCTGGCTCACGGCGGAAAGGGATGGGACTTTCATGTGGAAGAACCGGAGGCCAGGTTCAATATCATGTACGGCAGATATGACGCCGTCGTTCTCCAGCACACAGCGCACCCTATGGGCGATTTACAGGTCATGAGCAAGTGCGGAAAACAACTGATTGAATGGGTGCGAGAGGCAGGCGCAAGGCCTGTTTTGTACATGACATGGACGACAAAAGCGGATGGAGAAGCCGCTCAGGGAGCCATGAGCGGCGCATACCGGAAATTGCAGGCAGAAACCGGCTGCGAACTGGCTCCCGTAGGCGAGCGCTGGTGGAAATACCATAAGGAACACCCGGAAGTGGAACTATACGCCGGGGACGGACAGCACGCCTCCCCCGCCGGCTCCCGGCTGGCAGCGGAGGTGATTGCGGAGGTTGTTTTAAAGCAGTCCTGAATCTGAGTCTTAAACCTCAATCAGAAAAAACCATCCTCACCTCCCCTGTAATCCCGCAGTGATTGGAAGGCGGCGGAATTACTGCGCCGGGAACCCGCGTGGTGGTGGGTTCCCTTGCTGTTCGGCTATGCGCTTCGTCGTTGCCTATGCGCACTCGGGACTTTCACCCGTTAGAATTCGCCCATGCCGGGTAAACAAAAAACACACCTAAAGCTGCCTTTAAGTTTGTATAAAAATGCGGTTATTAAATTTTTGCTTTCTCCCAATACACCTCCAGCAAATTCTCCAATCTGGAACGCATCTGCAACAGGTACAGCTTCTTTCGATTATAACTGCATACATCAATTACCTCTCCATTTTTCAAAGTATATTTTTCAGGAATATTGTAAATCATATCGTAAATTTTCTGTTCCCTTTCCCTTATTAACGGCGTTACCTTAAGTATTGCTTTTCTCAGACTATCATGCGTTTCATATAAATCCAGAAATCTCCCGGCAGACAATGCATGGCCTCCAATCCCGTAAGCGGTCTGCGTGTTGCAGGCATTTTTTATGGCTTCATGTTCATTTGCTAAAATTGACGCTATCTTGATTTCAGAAATTTTCGTCTGGAGACATCCCCCGTTATCGAACACGGGCGCAAGAAAGTCTGCTCCTTCCATATCTCTTAAAATTCCCCAGTTACCATTATTACGGTCATTATTATTGATATAAATATCTACTACCGCCTGTTCCCAAAATCTCGCTTCAATCCCTCCCACATGCTTCAATATCGGATTATGCTTCAAATGCAGAAGCAATTCTTCCAGATTCACCAGATGTTTGCTTTCTGTTTCTGAAAAAGACTCTTCCAAAAGCTCCGCCAGTTCTTTATTTGCATAATTCTTTATTGTTCGAATTTCAAGCAAAATGTCCTGTACTGCAAAATCCTTACAGGCAACTACCAGTTTATCATTTCGTTCCCCCAAAAAAGTCCTGTGTACATCATACCCCAAAATATCGAAAATCCGGCTTCCTATATATTCCGATAACGGTGCGGTAGAGTATGAAGCACCACCGGTATTTTGAAAGCCTCTAATACTTTTAGGATATTTCACAAGCCACAATTCATCTTTGTATACAATACCCTCTTTGTTACCTGCCGCCCCTCCATAGGTCCCGTTTTTTCTGCTGAGCGGACATTCGTCCAAATATACAATATCCTCCATGATTCCTCCTATCCCTGCGGATATCTGGTGACGATATAGTCCCACTGTGCCTCGGTAATAAGACCGTCTGCATAGGAATTTTTCGCATACACATCTATTGTGTCTGCCAGATTGTCATAGCTTCCGTCATTTCTAATATCTGCCTCTTCCGCTTCCATCATAAGATTTTTTAAAATTTCCGGGACCTTAAAATTGATTTTATATTCATTCCTGATATTATGGAATCGGCCATTTACCTCTGATTTTTCTCTGTCACTTCCCATAATGCCTCCCAAATACAAACCGCTTTCTTTTTCATTATTATACACTGCTTTTCCTGTAGTGAAAATGAAAATATTCTTTACAAGTCTCCCCATGCCTTTACCCTAAAACCTGTAACAAACAGGTATTTTATGTAAATTTGGTAAAAACCACCCTCACCACCCCTGTAATCCCGCAGTGATTGGAAGGCGGCGGAATTACTGCGCCGGGAACCCGCGTGGTGGTGGGTACTGCCCGCTCTAAGGTGGTGGCCACCTCAATCGTAAGAGTATTGCTTCCCTCTTTCACCAGAGCGGCGATGTCATACCTGTATACCGGAACAATCCGGATTCCTGCGCTGACGCCGTTCACAAAGACCTCCACGCCCTCCGCCGCATCCGTGATTTCCAGTATAATATTATCTGACGACGCTTCCTCCTGCGTCAAATCAAATACCTTCTCATATCTCACAAAACCGCCGAAATCCGGTTTCTCCCGTTCCACAAAATCAGGCAGAGAAACCTCTTTTTCCTCTGTAAAAGAAGGATAGGCAATCGCCCTGCACAGGCTTCGCCTCCAACCGTCCGCCAGAAGCCTTTCCTTTCTTCCCTCCCGCCGCAAGCTGTCAACCGGCTGCGCCGGCTCCCTGTCCGCCTTGTCAAACATTACAATCAGGCTTTTTCCCGCTTCAATACGAACCTTCAATCTTGTGCCTGTTTTGCCGCCGTCCGCCCGGCAAAGCTTTTCCAGCCTGTTATCCCATGCATTATACGCATAGCACTCCCCCTCGCAGCTGATGGCGACAACCCCCTCATAGGTTTTTGCACTCTCGTTCACAAAATAAAACATATCGTTTCCGTTCTCATAATGCAACACGCGAATCAACGGCTCCTTCGGGGAAAGCTGCACGTCCGCCATCTCCAGAAGCCGCATTTTCCCAGGAAGCTCCTCTATGGGCGCCACCTGGCAGTTCTTTAAAGCTTCCAGACAGGCTTTATCCTCCGCCTCGCAGATGCCCTCCGCCAGCGTACCGTTTCCGTGGCAGATGCCTGCGGGAAGGCTGTTGACAAAAAACACTGGACACCCCTGTCCGGCAAGATGCGCGGCGGCTCTCGCAGTCTTTGCCGTCACATAATCAGTTTCAGGAATAATCAGCGCCCTGTATTCCTGCCGGTGTACTTTCAGGGTCTTTCCCAAAATCGTGTGATATTTTTCCTCCGTAAATACGTCCGCCGGAATAAAGTCATACTGTATCTGGCAGTCAGCAAGCGCCCTTGCCGGAACCTGGCTGAACATGCACCTTCCCCCCGCCCAGTCAGCGTCTCCATGGTACAAAATCGCGGCGCGGCTTATCTGTCTGCCATCGCTTAAAAGCTCGCAGATTCTGTTCATGTACCGCATCAGCATTCCGAAATGCCGGTACTGCGGATTATTTCCATGAGCGTAAAAATGGGGCGGACAGTCCGTGTCGGGAAATGCCCTGGGGGAAAAGGCATGGGGCACAAACCGGTTGATTCCCCGCACCATAAAATGGTCGGCCAGATACTTTTCCAGCTGCACGCCTTCCGCCCATCCGTAGTCTCCGAAAATCTCGCACATGGCTCTGCCTTTTTTCATCGGCTCTATGGCTGCCGCGCTGGCCGCCAGCCGCCCCAGCGCATAGTGGTAAAATACGCTGTCTCTGATACGGTTTTTATAACAGTATTCGCAGTCGTCCTCCATCTGCGGCATCACCTGTCCGCCGATATTGTCAATCCCCGCCATATCCTGTCCCGCAAGCCCCCGGAAAAAATGACCCAGGCTGGAACCGCTTCTGGAATGCTGGTTATTGTCCTCAATCATGTGTCCGATGTAGGCCACGCCCCGGGTACGGCACCAGTCGCCCAGCTGACAGGAAAAGTCCTTTTCCACACACCTTGTCACCACGTCCATAAAATCGTAGCGCACTCTGGCTTTCAGCCCTCCCTCAAATTCCCTGTCCCACAAAAGCGGCAGATATTTCCGATAGCCGCCGCCCCATCGCTTTTGAAGCTCCGCCTCTATCTCCCGGCTAAAGGGCTGGTCCGCAACCTCCTCCAGGGTTTTTCCCGTCTCATAAATATGGCCGTTTCCCAGCTCCGGCTCGTCCGAGAAAAATCCCGCTATGGTCTTTCCGAATTCTTCCTTATAATGAGCGTAGTGGGGCTCGTAAACAGCCTCAATCAGCTTATGGACAGATTCGGCGTCGCACATATTCATATAATCTCTGTGAGGGCCTCTGTTTCTGGTAAGATGGCAGACGTAAAGCGTCCATTCGCCCTCCGGCGCACGAAAAAAAATCCTGCCGCCCTTTTCCTCAAAAGCCTCCTGCGCGCAAATCTCTCCGTAAAACGCCAAAATATCCTCCGGCCTTCTTCCGCCCTTCTTCACTGCCATAACGCCCAGAAACACATCGTCGTCAAAGATTTCCGGGTCGGGAAGCATTGCGGCTTCGTAGGCGTTGGGCACAAAAGGCTCCGGCTTTTCGCAGAAGGCTTTATCCAGTATGATTTCCTCTCCGCCTTTCGCCTCTCCCACAATCTTATAAGTTACGCTCTGTCTGCGTAAGGTAACTGACTCCTGTTTCATTTTTCCATTGCAGTAGCCGGTGGGAAAATGGCTGTCGTCAAGTATCCACACCTTCATTTCCCGCTTTTTTGCTTCATCCAAAATGACATCCATGTCATTCCACCATCCGGGGCCGCAGAAATCCGGGTGGGGCCTGCTTTCCACGCACACAGCCCCTATTCCGCATCTGTGAATCGCCTCCATGTATTCCCGAAGAACCTCCTCCTCCTCGCCGTGCTGCCAGAAGAAAGGAAAAATATAATTGCCGCCTTTATTTTCCAGTAGTTTTTTGATTTTATCGTTCATGTCTCTCCTATCTTTAATTCTCAGCTCCGCCTGCCGCCGCTCCCTCATTGTCCTCCGTAAATCAGCTTCCGGTACTCGCTGGGCTTACACCCTGTCGCCCTTTCAAAGACTCTGCTGAAATACGCCGTATCGCTGTACCCTACCATCTCGCAGACCTCATACACCTTATAATCCTTTTCCCCAAACAGCTCCTTTGCCCGCTCTACCCGAAGAGAGGTCACATAGCTCTGATAGGTCATACCCGTTTTTTTCCTGAACATCTGACTCAGATAATAGGGATTTAAGAAAAATTTCCCCGCAAGCTCGCTTAAGCTGATTTCGCCTGTGTAATGCTCTTTGATATACTCCTTAATCCGGGAAATCACATCCTCACGCCTGCCATGGTCCTGACTGCGCCGGATTTCCAGGATACCTGCCATAATGTTGGTCATCCAGTTTTCCAGCTGCTCTATGGTATGGAAACGGGAAATGCTCTCAAGCGATAAAATATTCCTCCCCAGATATTCATTGAGCTGAAACTGCATAAAAGGCATCGTACGTATTCCCGCCAGAATCAGGTTCATACTCTGCATCTGCAAATCGGATAATGTAAGCCCCTCCTGCTGCCGCAGCTTCTGAAACATTTTCCTGACAATTCTCTTACACGCCCCCTCGTCTCCCCCGTTAAGCGCCTGCTCCAGCTCCGTAATTTCCTCCTCTGTCATCAGGACTCTGCCGACAGCGCCCTGTGCCATCTGCGAATAACAAATGATGGAGCCGATTCCCTGTATAACCTTGTTATTCAGCGCCAACTCTGCCTTTTCAAAGGAATCCGCTATCTCTCCATAACCCTCCCGGACATATCCCACGCCAATACTGACAGGTATGTCATATTTTTCTTCCATTTTTTCCTTTACATAAGAAAGCCCTCCCGCAAGCCGCTCCTCCTGCAGCGCCTCGTACTCCGCTATCAGAATTACTGCCCGGATACCGGAAATTCTTACAATTTCCACACAGCTGTATTCCGCAAGCTGCACGCTGACGACCTGCTCAAGTTCCTCGAAATATGCGCGGGACGGGAAATCACTGCCGTTACACTCCCACAACACGGCAAGATAAGAGGCCGCGTCCAGAGGAATTCCATACTTTGTCAGTATTTCCCTTGTTTCTCCGGCTCCTTTTTCTCCTGTCAGAAACCGGAAAAACTGAATCTCCTTTTTACTCTTTTCGAAATCCGCCACCTGATGCTTTAAATTCCTGAACTGCTCCCGCGCTTCTCTTCCGGCTGCAATCTCCCCGCAGACCTCCGCCATCACCGCAAAAAGCTCCTCCTCCTCCACGGGCTTGCATATGTAAAACTTTACGCCAAGCCGGATTCCCTCTCTGGCATATTCAAAATCCGAATATCCGCTCAGCAAAATACACTTCGCTTCATTGCCCGCGTTTTTCAGCTTTTCAATCATGGCAAGGCCGTCCATAACAGGCATCCTCACATCGGATATGATGATGTCAGGCTTTTTTTCCATTGCCATATCAAAGCCCTCCTGTCCGTCCTCTGCAATCCCGGCGATTTCCCATTCCTCCCCCGCAGACTGCAAAATAAACTGCAGCCCTTCCGAAATTCCCCTTTCGTCATCAACCAGTAAAATTGTAAACATCCTCTTTTCCTTTCCGGATAAAAATTTCTGCCTCCGACTGGCAGGCAATTCACATAGGAAGCCGCATCTCTATCACAGTTCCCTTATCGCCGCTTTCCAGAATTTTTACAAAATATCCTTTTCCAAAGCGCAGATATATCCTCTCCGCAATATTTTTCAGCCCGATGCTCC
Source organism: bacterium 1xD8-48 (assembly GCA_009917455.1). Lineage (GTDB taxonomy): Bacteria > Bacillota > Clostridia > Lachnospirales > Lachnospiraceae > Suilimivivens. The sequence goes on from QZDS01000040.1 coordinate 7,391, forward strand.
CTCTTTCATTGTCTGGCGTTTCCGGGACGCGCATCTTATTGCTGCCTGAAAACTCCAGCTGTTCCCGCAGCGTTTTTAATCTTTCCTCCGGCATTCCTTTTCCGTTATCCCTGAATATCACGGAAATGGTATCTTCTTTCAGCTTTGTCACCCTAAGCTGGATTTTCAATTTTTCGTGATGTCCGCGATAGCCGTGCTCAATGCAGTTTTCCACAATCGGCTGAAATATCAGCGGCATAACAGGGACATCCAAAAGCGCTTCCTCCGCTTCATATGCATATTCAAATAATCCCTGAAAACGGACGTTCTGCAGCTTCACATAATTTTCCACATATTCCAGCTCCGTACGGACAGTATTTTCACTATCATCCTTTCCAAGGCTTGCGCGGAACATTTTCGCCAGAATCTTAATCATTTCCGCCGCTTCCGCATCCCCCTTAACCAAAGCTTTCATACGAATGGATTCTAACGTGTTGTAGAGCATGTGGGGATTTATCTGTGTCCGAAGAGCCATTATCTTTGCGTCTTTTTGCCTGATTTCCGCCACGTACACATCGTTTATCAAAGTCTGGATTTTCTCAACCATATGATTATAGTGCTGAATCAACGTGCCGATTTCATCAGAGGTAGCTTCCGCTTCCACCCGGGCATATTCCCCGTCTCCCATGCGCTCGATTTTCCTCTGCAATTCTGTAATCGGCCTTAAAATCGTCCGGCTCAAAACCACGGACAGCCCGATAATCATCCAGACGGAAATGCCGATGGCAATCAGCGATACCGCTGTAATCCGGGAGGCCTTCGCCATTAAATGAGCTCTTGGAATCACGGCCTCCACCATGATTTCTCCGTTTTGCGTGCTCTCACGCAGCACAAGATACTCCTTTTCATCCGGCGCAATCTCCTCCGGCCCTCTTATGACCTCCTGCCATGACCTGTACCCGCTAATCACATCTGAATCATAAAGCGCCGCCCCGTCGGATTTTCTGGCCGCCCGGATACGGATGTGGTAGTTGTTTCTGGTAATCTGAAATGTCTCGTTCATTTCCACCAGCTTTTCCGGATTCACATCAATCAGCAAAAGCCCAACCTCCCGACTGGTGTGGTCAAAAATTCTGCGTCCCACCGTCACAGCAATGTCCTCGTGCTCCGTCTCATAATAATTCTTAAAATGCGCCGGCGTTACCATCAGCACGCTTTTTGCCCCGCCCTGCTTCTGCGCCTGTGTCAGCTCCTGTACCCACGCTTCCTCCTGCAGCCTTCTTTGATTCACAAGCTCACCCTTACTGTTATACTGGTAAAAAGAGCCGTTCCCCGCCAGAAACATAATATTTTCCACATCCGGGCTCATAAGGGAAACCCGCACAAGGAGCCTTCGCACCTGCAGACGGTTCTCCACCTCCTCATAAATCGAAGGCGCCTCCATTCTGCTGATATCCGCAAGCATATCGTTGTCCACAAGAAAAGCCTTGGTGATTCTGCCGTATTCGTCCATAAACCTGTCAATATTCGTGACAATCTGGGAACTGTATAAATGGGCAAGCTCCATGGATTCCTCTTCCATATTCTTTACGGAAAACCGGAAAATAAATATCGTGGTAATCAGAAGCGGAATCAGACATGCCGCAAGATAACTGAGCAGCATCTTGTCCCTCAGCTTCGCATTCTTTAAAAAATCCATGATTTTCCTCATATACGGCTCCTTCACTTTAATGCCCTGCGATATCCTTTAGATGGATTTTTGCGCAGCATTCAGATTTTGTAAACCGGTTCTTTCTGCGGAAAAAGTCCCGGAAAAGAAACTGCGCGTTTCTCCCCGGAACTTAAGTTTGCTTTACTTCGCGACAGATGCGTACCACTCTCTCGCAAGCTTCGTTACTTCCTCACCGCCGGTTGCATACCATTTTTCTACAAACTCATCGAATTTGTCAATGGAATATTCTCCGGTAATAATTTTCGTTGCATATTCGACAAAAAGCGTTCTGTTATTGATATCAGGATAATCCGCATAAATAGAGGAAGGAATCCCGTCTCCCGCCATCGGCCTTACATACTTCTGGCTTTCCTGCAAATTGTTGATTGCCTGCGAAATCGCCCAGTCTCTTTCGGAATTTTTCTGACTTTCAAGAAGCTGTACCTGGAAGTCAACGGTCGCAATACCGTTCCAGGGTTCAAGCACCAGCTTCTGCATGGTGGCCTTGTCGTCCGGCTTGCGGCTTAGAACTCCGTCTGTCATTTCGCTGTGCATTCCCTCCACGCCGGTATACATGGTGTTCCACAGTTCCGTGTCGGCATAGGCATTTAAAACCTTCATGATATTCTGAATTTTCTGCTCGTCATCCGTGTTGGCAACTGCAAATTGGATGCCATTTATTCTTCTCGCCGTGTAAAAGCCTTCATATCCCGGCGCGGAAATAGCAGGCAATATTGCAATTTCAGGTTCTGTTCCCGTCGCGTCTTTAATCGTCTCCGCCGTGTTGTAGCACTCCTGAGGAATATGTTCCCAAATCCCCACCTTGTCGGAATTGATTTTTCCGTCCCATGCCGCCTTGTCGTTTAACAGCGTCTCGGGGTCAAGCAGACCTTCCGCATACAGCGCCGCAATCCATTCCAGCGCGTCTCTCATGTTCTGTGTTACCCCTGCATAGGTCAGCTCTCCGTCATAAATATCCCACTGGGGATATCCCTCCCACATGGCAAGTCCGTACATGCCAAAAAGCTGGTTCATCCATCTTGCTTCCGCCCGTCCGCCGGTTGGAATTTCATCCGCAATACCGTTCCCGTTAGGGTCGTCGTTTTTAAACGCCCGCAGGACCTCCACGAATTCCTCCTAGGTAGCAGGCATGGAAAGCCCCAGATTATCCAGCCAGTCCTTCCGAATCATGGGACAGTTCCTTCCATAATTAATCACGTTGGGAATCGTATAAATTCTTCCCTCCCCGCTGGGGTCATTTGCCCGCATGGCGTCCCATATCTCCTGCGGAACAGCATTCCACAGATTGGGCGCATACTCGGGAAGTAAATCCGTCAAATCAAGGAGCGCGCCGCTGGCAATCAAATCCGCTTCCATACCATTCACCGGAGTAAACATATCCGGCATCTCCCCTGCCGCAATCCTTAAGTTTAACTGCTCCTGATAGGTCGTCCCGCCGTTCCACTCCACATAGGGCTGAATGATACCGACGCCGATTAAGTCCTTATAAAACTGCCAGGTTTCGCTTCCCTTTTCCACCGCCAGGTAGCCTTCGTTCACACCCCAGATTTCCACGTCGCCGCTATCCGCCGCACCGCCTGTTTCCCCGGCATCTCCTGCGGACGCGTCCGCGCTCTGGCTTTCACCGGCCTGCGCGCCTTCCGCCTGATTTTCCCCTCCGGCGTCATTCTTTGCGCCGCAGCCGAAAAGCGTGGACACCGCCAGCACACCGGCACATAAACCTGCAATTAACTGTTTTCTTTTCATGATGAATCCTCCTCGTCTTTTATATGTTTATATTCCTTAACCTTTTACGCTTCCCAGCATGGCTCCCTTTTCAAAATATTTCTGGATAAAGGGATAGATTGCAATAATGGGCAGAATGGCAAATACCACAATCGCCGCTTTTAAGGAACGGTCCGTATAATTTACATTTGCCTTGACGGCCAGAGTCTGAAGCTCCGTTCCCTCGTTGATAAACTGCCGCACCTTCATCTGCAGGGGATAAAGCCTTGTGTCCTGAATAAAGTAGAGCGGGTGCTGGTACTGATTCCAGAATACCACGCCGTAAAACAATCCGATTGTGGCAATAATTGCCTTTGAGGACGGCAGAACAATTTTAAACAGCGTTCGGAAAGGTCCGCATCCGTCAATCATGGCGGATTCCTCAATCTCCTTTGAAAACTGCATGAAAAAGGTTCGCATGACCGCCAGATTGTACGCGCTTAAAATATGCGGCAGCACAAGCACCAGAGGGTTATTGTACAGCCCGATAGCGCGCATGGTGATAAAATATGGGACAATAGGCGCTTTAAAAATCATGGTGATAATCACGCCCACCATAATAATGTGGGAGAGCTTAAACTCCTTTTTTGACAGGGGATACGCCATTGTTGCGGTAATCAATAATGCCAGAACCGTTCCGACTGCCGTGGAGGCAAGGGTAATTCCCGCAGAGCGCCACATATCGCTCCTTGCAAAAATACATTTCCAGGACGCCAGTGTAAATTCAACCGGAAGCAGCGTGACCGCATTCATATTTACCGCATTTTTGGAGCTGAAAGACAGTGACAGTACCGACAAAAGCGGAACAAGCGCCACAACGGCAATGATGCAAAGCGCCGTCATAATTACAAGCCCGAAAACTCTGTCCCCTAAAGCCGCTTTTCTTTTTCCTGTTTTCATACCTACCATAACCCCCCGTCTTCTGAAATTTTCCTGGACAAGTTATTGAAAAACACAACCAGCACAAGCCCGATTACCGACTGGAACAGCCCCACCGCCGTAGTAATGCTGTACTGCGCCTGTAAAATGCCGACTCGGTAAACATAAGTATCGAAAATATCCCCGGTGCTGTAGGTCATAGGTGTGAGCAGGCTGAATACGTGCTCGAATCCCAAATCCATAAAGCTTCCGATGTTCAGTAAAAGCAATGTGACGATGGTCGGGATAAGCAGCGGAAACGTGATTTTCGTCATTCTCTGCCATCTGCTGGCCCCGTCAATCTGTGCTGCCTCGTAAAGCGACTGGTCAATACCGCTGATTGCCGCGATATAAACCACCGTTCCCCACCCCGCTTCTTTCCAGATGGAGGAAATCACATAGACCAGCCGGAAATATTTGGACTGCTGCATAATGAGTATGGGCTGCATTCCCATCATTCCTCTTATCTGATTAAAAATACCGTTTGCCCCGAAAAAGTCAAACACCAGCTCCGCCACGATAATCCATGACAGAAAGTAGGGAATGTAAACTGCCGTCTGAATGGACTTCTTTAATTTTTCCCGCCGCACCTCGTTCATCATCAGTGCCAGCGCAATCGGAATTGGGAATACAAAAATAATCTTATACGCTCCCAGTACCAGCGTGTTTACAAATATCTTTTTAAAATCGGCGTATGTAAACAACTGGATAAAATTTTTAAGCCCTACCCATTTGCTCCCCAAAATCCCCTCGTATACGGAATAATCCTGAAAAGCAATTACACTTCCAAGCATGGGAATATACTTAAATACAATCATGTAAACGACCCCCGGAAGAACCATCACATAATAGGGCCAATATTTACGGAAATTTGCCCCAAGGCTTCTCTGGCTCGCCGGAAGCGCCGAAAGCCGGGCATTTTTGTCTGCTTTCATTCTCCCCCTCCTTCTCCTGTTCTGCACTTATTTTCCCAGATTCCCGGCAGCTTCTCAATGGACGCATTTAAGACCTTACAGGGTCATTTTATAGATATCTGAGAATTTTAAGCTGCACCTTCTTATAGTCCGTTTCCCATATGCCATAATTTCCGGGAAGATAAACGGAAGGCAGTCTTTGCTCTTTCTTATTGCCCGGAAACACCTTATTATACAGATTGGATACCACCTGAATTTCCAGCTCGTTCCTTCCCTCCCGCAAAAGCCCTGTCAGCTCCAGAGCCTGTTGCTTCTCCCCCCTTCTGCCCACCTTTTTTCGGCTCTCCGGACAGCTTTTTGTCAATATTCCATACCTCCTTTATTTTGCGAAAACCGCTCCGCAGAAAAGAAAGCTCCCCTTCTTTATCAGGACAAAATTCTTCAAGTGTGAGTCTATGCAAAATTACCGGGCAGAAAGATTCACTGAAAAGCGATTGTAACGGTTCAGATTCTCTTTCGCCAGACATACACAGGATTACCATTTCATCCTCTTCCAGAAATATACTTCCCCATACATATCCCGTCCCGGCATCGTAATAAAAAGCCTCCGTCTCCATCCCTCCGCTCCACGGATTACACCGGCGAACATTGCCCCTGCCCTTTAAACCGACTCGGATTTTTTTCCTGCTGACTGCACCGGGCCTTTCATAGCTTCCTTTTACCGTTCCCTTACGATAAACGGCGCTGCAGGCGGTTTCGTCCTTATTGGGACTTTCGGGAGAATATTCCACCCGGTTATAGCCGTAAAGAATAAAATAAGTTTCTTCCTCCGCCCGGCGCACCGCCGTTGCAATATCCATGCTTCCTTCAAGAAAAATTTCGGGAAGAACTCCTTTTTTCTGCAGCATATCAGGAATTTTACGCAGGTCTTTTACATGCCAGATTCCTGACATCCGCCAGACCTCCTCCCTTATATCAGTCCACTTAAGGCGCTTTTTAGGGCTGTTCCATTCTCCGTAAAAAAGGCATATCCCGGCCATTGAGTTCCCGGAATATTTCCGTTCTCTGACAACACACCCCAATACCCGCCCGAATACGACGCTCCGTGCAACACCTGGGCATTCATCCCCGCCATAAGGCTTCTCTTTATCCACCAGAACAAATCCTCATAATCCTGTCCATAGCTGTTCCCGAACTCTGCCGCACATTCGAAGGAATATCTGTTTTTGGGACGAGCCGATGCCTCCAAATTCTCCCACAGGGGCAATTTGCCGTTTCTTTTATCCATTCATATATCCTTCCTTTTCTGCATAGATTTCACTGGTAAAGCCGTCTGAAACTGACAGCTCTTACAAATGCTGATAAAGATAATTGTCTCTGATGGATTCTCATGACACAACAGGGAAATTAAAGGACTTGGCGGGAGATTTTTAAGATATTGGGAACAGCATTGAAAAAACAGGTCGTGAAAAACCGCTACCTGGCAACGCAGATAGCGGATATTGCAATATAGCACTATGAATGGTTTTATCTGTGGAAGAAGCCTGAGACAAGGAGAAATTCAGTTGAGCATTTCTGCAATGCGAACCGTTAAATCTTCATAAATACCTGATGTAATTTTGTCATCAAAGGGAAAAATCACCGGCGCAGCATCTTCTTCAAAGCAATATATAGTAGTACGCTTCTTTTCAGGGTCAACAATCCAATATTCCCTCACCCCTGAATTCAGATATAATATCATTTTCGTAGAGTAATCCATCCTACGGCTGGATGGTGAAACAACTTCTATAACAAAATCCGGCGCTCCGGCGCATCCGTGGTCATTCAACTTACTTTTATCACAGATAACCGAAATATCCGGTTCAACATAGGTTTCTTCATCTGCATTCAGAAATACCGCAAAAGGAGCCGGATAAATTTCGCACTTTCGTCCTTTTGTTTTTATATATCGGCCAATATGCTGTGTGAGCTCTGAAATCAGCTTCTGATGTACTCTTGTCGGAGGCGCCATCATATGCATCTGACCACTAATCAGTTCTGCTCTTTGTCCCTCTGGAAGCGTATAAATATGCTCAATTGTATAAATTTTTTCATGTTGCAGAGCCATGCTTTTCCCTTTCCTGTCTCATTTCATCAATATATTGTAAAATAATTATATCTGTATATAAACATATTTACAATGGCATATTTTCGATTTCAAAGAATATTACCGGCTAAGAGATACTCTATTCACCGTATTCTCCTACCAATTCTTCTCGTATCCTTTTTCCAGCCGTCCTCCTGTAAACCAAACTCACAACAAACAAAGCAACCGAGAGTACCACCATACCTATTCCAGCAACAATTACCACAATCCCATTCATCAAGATTCCCCGCTTTCTTCAAACATCTGTTAATCACTCTTCCCTGACATCATACCATCTGCTCTATTTACAGAGTCACAGCCAGCCGCCTTCTTTAATCTCCTGCATCATTCCTTCCAGCATATCCATCTCCATATCCCGGTCCTCCCCGGAATATTTTTCTAAAGCCTTTTCATAATATTTTAACATTTGACCATAGTCTCTGTCCTGATTTTCTTTCGTCTGCTGTTTATCCGCTTCTAAAAAAGCCAGTCGCTTATATGCTTCGTATCGCTCCGGATATCTTTCAGTCATCCCAAGCAGCATTTCTTCCGCCATATCAAACTGCTGCGTATTTTCATAAAGAACCGCTATATTTTCCTGCAGTTGATACGTAATATATCCGGCTTCATAGATTGACAGAAATAAATCAAGCGCTTTATCATAGTATACTTTAGCCTGCTCTTTGTCGGTTTTTGCTTTCCGTGTATATGCTTCTGCAAGACATTCCATCAAGACCAGATTCCCGCTGCCTTCAAACTGGCTGACATGCTGTTCCAAAAGGGCAATTTCTTCATCAACCCTCTCATCCCCCATTGTTTTATAGACGTCTGAACATAAAAAAATTGCTCTTTTCTTCATCTGCACATCTTCTGTTGTGTTAACAGTCTGTTTCAGATATTCCACTGCTTTTTCATTCATTCCTTTTACATGCGCTATTTCCCCTTGGGCCATATAAACGGAGTCTTGCGCAAGTCCCAGCTCTATTCCATCTTTTAATGCCTTTTCAGCCTTCTCAATCTGCCCTGTCTTTGCCAGAGAAATCGCATAATCTCTGTAATAAAGCCCATTTCCGGTAAAATATTCCATTGCATGTTCAAAAAAAGAGCGAGCATTGACATAATCCTTTATTTCAAAATAGGCATTTCCTACCAGATAATAAATATTACCAAGTTGTTCTTTATCTTCCTCTGATTCCACCAGAAAAGGCATAGTATTAATATATTTTTCTCCCAGAGAGATGCACTCCTCATATTCTCCGCTTAAATACAACAGGTGAACTTCCTCTTCATATGCATCTATTCGTATTTCAGAAATATCTTTTGCATTATTCAACAATTCTTCCGCATTTTCAAACTCATACCGATTCATTGTCTCAATCGCCTGACGCAGGAATTCATAATACATGCTGTTCTGTTCTACACGCTTCTTGTACAGTCCTCCAAAGATAAACACTATACCCAATAGAAGACAGGCAAGTGATGCCATCTGTATACCTGTCTCAATCCTGTGCATATTGACATAACGATGGTCCAGTTTATGGCAATTTCTGATTGCCTTCAGAAATTGTCCTCCGTTTTGATAACGACTTTCCGGAGCCGCCTCCATCATCTTATTTAAAATAAGGACAAATCCTTCACTGATGAGAACCTTTGTTTCCTCAATTGGAATCCTTTGCTCGAAAATTACTGGTGGTTCTTTCCCGGTCAGTAAATAATAAAGCGTAACTCCCAGACTATAGATATCCGACCTTTCATCAATACCTCTGCCAATAAACTGTGTATATTCAGAACTCTGTTTCTTCGAGATACTTTCCTGCATGCCGACTGAATCTTCCGGTAATATAAGTTCTGTTCTATCCTCATCAGGGGCACTATCCCATCGTTTTCCGTCGCGTTCTGCCATTGTCATCATTTCCGTCGCATCAGTCTCTGTTTCAGTCTGAGATTCTGATATCTCCGGAGCTGACTTTTGCTGTGTATAGCTATGAGTAATTTTAGTGTATAACGCAACATCACGATACTGCTCGGGCGGTGAAAATCCTGCGCTGATTCCAACTGCCGATTCCATTGTACCTCCCATGGCGAGCGAAATATTGAAATCAATCAGACAGATATTTCCATCCTGCGTCAGCATAATATTGGCAGGTTTAATATCACTGTGAATAATAGGCTGTTTCTGACTGTGTAGATAATCCAATGCCTCTCCAAGCTGCTCCGCCCATTTTCGTACCTGCTTCTGCGAAAATCTCCCATGATTTTTTACGGCTTCATCCAGATTCTCTCCATGAATAAAATCCATTACCGTATATACATCATTTTCATTTTCAATAAAGTCATAGACTCTTGGCAGATATGGGTGTTTTAACTTTTTCAGAATATCGGCTTCCTGACGCAGCCTGATTTTTCCTTTCACTTCATCTTTAATCTTCTTGACAACCACATCTGTCTGTAACCGTAAGTGTCTTGCTCTGTAAACTATTCCACCTCCACCCGAACCGATTTCCTCAATAATTTCATAGGTTTTTTCTAATACAGTTCCCTTTGTTAATATCGACATGCCAACTCCTCCTGTATATTTCATGGGTCGGTTTATCAAATTTCTTTACTCCCAGATGCATATTTCCGCTTCCGGTTTCTGAATTTTTATTTCCTCTATTTGCTTCTTTACATCTTCTTCCAATTCCCTTGGTGTTGCAGAATAACTGCTGATGTCAATCTCATTGATTTCCGCCAGGCCAAGCAACGGTGATAAATCGGTCACTGAAAACTCTATCGCCGTCATATCCAGTTTCTGCAAGGATTGCATTTGTTTTACCCAGGATAAATCTGATAATTTCTCAATTTTTGAAATATACAGTGTACAAAGATTTTCCATATTTTGAAATTCCTTTAAGACCTCCTCTGTCTTAAAACTTTTTTGTGTTCGTAATTTTAATGCACTTAAACTATTTATCCGGGCAATCCACGATAAATCTTCAATATTTTCAGCATTACTAAGTTCCAAAGTAAGCAGGCTGGGTGTTCCGCCAATTCCGCTTAAATCCATTTTTTGCCCTGCGGCGTCAATTCGTAATGTCGTTAAAGAATCCAATTCTACAAACCCACCAAAATCCTGTGACATTGATGGTTTTATATTTAACTCCCTCAAATTCTTCATGGAATTAATACCGGTAAATTCCACTATCATATCAGACGTCCATGAAATATATTCGGTATTTTCCCCTCCCTTTATTTCCTGCAGCGCATTGCACCCCCGAAAGATTCCATCATAAATGTCTTCTACTGAACTGCAATCAATATCCTCCAGCATACTGTCATAAAATACGTTTGGATATATGTAGCTGACCGTATCCGGTACTTTATAACTTGTTGCTTTCCTGCCGGCCGGGTAGGCAATTAATCTGTCCTTTTTTTCTAATAAAACACCGTCGATTGATTCATAATTCTGATTTCCATCCTCCACCAATATCTCCTCCAGGTTTTACATCCCAAAAATGCACCGGAGCATACTATTTCCGCCTCTTTAGGTACAGTATAGCTGATATTCATTTTTCCAGCCGGATAAGAATACAGTATTGTCCCATCCTTGGAATAAAGAACCCCGTCCACTTCTTTCAGAAATTTATTTCCTCCATCTACATGAATATTTTTCAGGCTTGTACAAAAATAAAACGGATTAACCATTATATGGTCTTCTGCACCAACGCTTTTTATTGTAGCTGGTATATCAATATTTTCCAGTTTGTCGCTCCAGCGAAATGCCCAACTTGATATTCCGGTAACTGTCACTTCTTTTTCTCCGATTTTAAGCCTGTCCGGAATCACAATATCGCCGGAATAGTAAACATTCCGTTCCAAAACATTAATCTCTGCGCTTTCCACGCCTTCCTTTTTCTCTACAGACGCAGCATAGTTCTGTTTAACCTCATCTACCCATACTCTTATATCTTCTGATTCATTTTCTTCATCTGATGGACATATCCTGACCATGCATTCGTTACTCTTACCAAAATCATTTTCTGCATAAATAGTTGCAATCCCTTCCACCGGCTGCCAGGTAACCTTTCCTGTTTTTGATACAGACACGCATTCCGGATTTGAACTCACCCAAGAATAATTTTCTCCTTTTCCTTCATCACCCAACACTTCCATCTGTATCTCGGATTCCTTTGTATCTACAAACCGTACTATCTCAGAATAATTCAGGCGTAATGTTTTTTCCTGAATTTCACTGTGCATATCATCTACACTGTCATTAACTTTGTCAGACATTAAACCTGCTATTCCCTGCAAAAACTTCTCCAGCTGTGAACTGTCATCCACTTTTAAAATTCCCTCTTCCAGCGTTTTAATTGCATCTTCATATTGTCCCATCGCATATTGTGCCTGCGCTTTGCCCATATATGCGTCTGAGCATTTCGGGTCCATCGCAATAGCCTGGTCGTAAGTCAGAACTGCACTTTCATAATCCATATCCTCCAGATACTTATTACCTAGATTCAGCAATTCGTTAATCTTTTTCTCGTCTGTATTTCCCAAAATACAGAAAAACATACTATAAGCGCAACTATAAAAGCTGCTGTTACCAATCCTTCTACTATTGCCGATTTTTTCTGTTTTGTTCTATTCATCCCTACTCTCCTCCATCTGCTTAAGCAGATTAATATACTCACTATTAAAAGACATATCCGGTTTTTCCTGTATACGATATGCCCGTAGGCTCGTCTTTCTTTTTACCTCCGTTATCAATTCAGGAATTTCTTTCATTGCCGCCAGACACTTCTCCCTTTCTTTTACTTGTTCATTTTCGTATGTATTTAAATACCAGTTAAACAAAATCTCAAAATATTCCTCATATTCTTTTACTTTATACTTTCTAAGCCTTAGAACCTCCCGTCTGTTTTCTATAAAATTATCCAGCTGTCCGTTTTGAGCCGCCGCATTGGATTTCATCAAATAAGCTACATACAAATATTTGTTTTCTTCGAGCAGACTGTCTGCATAAATGTCCGCCGCTTCCAGATTCTCCGACTGTAATAAAAGCTCCTGTTTATACTGTGCAGAAAAAGGATTCCACCTTGCAGCCTGATTATAATCTCCCATCTTCGCATAATATTCTGCTATTCCTATTGATGTACACAGATAAAGGGACAAACCTGTCACGCACAGCAGTCCATATTTCCACTTTCTCTGTTTTTTATGTTTCCAATCACATCTCCATACTATATTCCCTTTTGGAATTAGTAAAAGCGCAATAAATATAATAGAAAAAAATTGCAAATGGAAATCGAAGAAACTATATATTGCTATTACACACATTAATTCTTTATCGGGTACAGGAATATTTTTCCATTTGCACTGACAATACAGATACATGACCAGTCCAATTCCTGCAAAAATTCCATAATCTAATACCCATTGAATCCATTCGTTATGTACAAATCTAACACTGTACACCCCCGTCTGTTCTGCCTGCTGAAAATAGAAGTAACCCATATATCCCAAACCCGCCGGGCGCTTTGCCAGCATCTTTATAGCATCTTCCCAGTATAGCAGTCTCCCCTGCAAAGTGCTGGCGTTGATGCCTAATTTTAAGAATCTGCTCATACCATACAGATTTCCGCCTGCTATACTTATAAGCACAACCAATCCAACTATTTCTGAAAACACAAGCAGGATATATATATTTCTACCTCTATGCCTGATAAAATTAAAAACCAAATACCCGCATAATATCACAAATGCTGTCCTGCTTCCCGTAGCAAGCACTCCAACAGCTAATACCAGTTGTATTGCCCTTCTCCCACTCCTGTAAAAATGTTCCGCTATAATAATTCCAAGAAGAAGAAATAATGCCATAGTATTAGCGTATCCAAAAGAACCATTAAACCTTCCTATCTTCGAAATCCATCCTCTAAAAAATGAAAAATCATGGAATAAACAGCCTGTCAGAAGAAATAGGCCTGTTATAGGTATTGTGCGCAGAAAATCGTTCTTGTCCCTCTCCTCCAACTGCTGCACGGCTACTCCCATCACCAAAATTGTAATCAGCCGTAAAAGTCCATATATGCTTTCGCCACGGTCAATTCCTGTCAAAGTAGATAATATTCCTCCAAATGAAATCAATGCTTTATAAAACAAACATTGGCGATTCTCTATAAACAGATATCCTCGATTCTTCACGGCAGCAATAATAGATAGCAAACATATAAATAATGCAAAATAAGTTGTATGCCTTTCGAATCCACCGCCATCCAGCAATATTGAAAGGTATGCCAAAAACCACCAGTATTTGTGTACAGCTCTGCTTATTTTCTGATTTTCTATCTTCAAAATATTATACCTGTATATACATAGTCTCCGTCACATTTTTCTCTACTTTTGCGTCTCTTTATTATTCTCCGTATTCTGAATACGAAACCGTCATATTGGGATTCTCCGTTTTTATAGTTTCAAACTGCTCTGCCAGTTTCTCATTCTTAGAATGGTTAGCAATACTTACATATTGCAAATTGGGTAATTCAAACAACGATGAAAAATCTTCCGTTGCAATCTTATCTGCTGATAAATTAATTCGTTGTAGTTTATTTAATTCCCTAACCCATGAAATGTCTGATAGAGTCTGAATCCTACTAACCGTTACTGTCTCTAAAGCAGATAACCCCTCAAATAGAGACAAATCATTAGTGCCAAGTTCGGTTCCTGATATTTCCATCCATTCAAGTAACTGCAAATTTTTTATCCATTTCAGTTCCGACAAATCTTTAATCCCACAGATATAAAGATGTTTTAAACTCTTTAGTTTTCCTATTTCCTGTAAATCCATTGTTTTTGTTGTACTATCATCAAAAAAATCAAGCCCTAAATACTCTAACTTATCCATTTCATCAATTCCCGAAATTTCTACAACTTCCTTACTATTTAAATGTCTTCCTCTGACAGACAAAGATTTTGTTACATGTCCTCCTCCAATTCTTTTCAGTTTACTGCTCTGCCGAAATCCTTCCGTACTGATATTTTCAACTCCTTTACATATTACCTCCTCCAACTCACTCATATAAAAAGCATTTTCCCCAATTTGTACTATATTGTCAGGAGTTGTATAACTAACCGCCTTATTGCCAATTGGATAAGCTATCAACCGATTCTCTTTATCCATCAGGACACCATCTATGGATTCATAATACCTGTTTCCTTCTTCAACTAATATCTCCTGCAAGTTTCTGCATCCCACAAATGCACCCGAATAAATCTTTTCAACTTCATTTGGAATTGTATAAGTGCCTCCACTTTTTGCTGCCGGATAAGATATCAATTCTTTTCCATCCTTCGAATAAAGCACTCCGTCCACCGATTTCAGAAAAGCATTATTATCATCGACCTTTATCTCCTCTAATTCAAAACAATAATTAAAAGGATTACCATAATTTGTTACATTTCTAACAGTTGCCGGAATAGAAATACTTTCCATGGCATTACACCAGTAAAAAGCATATTCAGATATTCCAGTCACAGATATATCCTGTCCTTTATATGTCAACTGCTCTGGAATTACAATATCACCCGAATAATAAACATATCTGACACCTAACCAGCTTTCACTAATAATCTCTGTTTCCTGCTGTTCTTCTTCCTTTAAAAGAGACGCTATAAAATATCTATTTGATTCCGGTTCTCCGCTATCTACTTCAATTCTGACATTTTCATATTCCGAAGTTTCTTGTGAATCTATAATCTCTACAAGGCATCTCTCGCATCTTCCATTCTCATCAGTAACTTCAATAACTGCATTTCCTGCAACTGGAAAACATGTCACTAATCCTGCTTCTGATACAGTTGCACATTCCAAATTATCACTTTTCCAAATATAATTTTCTTCAGCATTTCCCCCCAATATTTCCAACTGTATATCAGGTTCCTCCGTATCTGTTCTACGCACTATTCTTGTATAATTTAATAGAAATGGACATTCTGATTTTTCTTCTATTTCAACCGTATTTTCTTCTGTTACGATATCAGACATTTCATCCAAAATCTGCTGCAAAAATACTTCCAACTCTGTACTGTCATCAACTTTCTCTATTCCCTCCCGCAAAGTGGCAACTGCATCTTCATATCGTCCCAGCGCATACTGTGCCTGTGCTTTCCCCATATAAGCCTGTTCGCATTTAGGGTCAATGACAATTGCTTCGTCAAATACAACTACCGCATCTTCATATTCCATTTCATCCAGATACTTTTGCCCCAAATCCAATAATCCATTCAATTTTCTCTGATTAGAACCGGAACCTATAAATATAGCTGCCAATAAAATGACCACCAATCCAACACTTATCCCTGCTATCAACCCCTTTTTCATCACTTATCCCTCCACCTCCAAATTTTCGTTTTATATCCCACTTGAATCTTTTAATGCCTTTCTGTCAATCTTCCCATTTGGTGTATACGGCATTTTTTCAAGCTTGTAAATCGTATTAGGTACCATGTATCTGGGCACACTCTTTTTGATTGCTACGGCCAGCTCTTTTTCAGAAATATTACCGACATAGTAAAGAGCTATTTTGTTCTTTTGCTGTTCATATACACATCCGGCTACATCAACTCCTTCAACAGTATTAACATATACTTCTATTTCTCCTAACTCAATTCTGTGCCCCATATGCTTAATCTGGGAATCTTTTCTGGAAACAAATATCAGCTCCCCATTCTCATTATAGCGCCCGACATCACCGGTTCTGTATATGATTTCAGGGTATTCCCGGTTTAACGGATTCTGGACAAATACTTCTTTAGTCCTCTCCATATCCTTATAATACCCATGTGAAAGACATGTCCCGCGAATGCATATTTCACCTTCTTCTCCGTTTATCACCTGCTCATTTCTGTCGTTCAAAAGAAAGATTTCCGTATTTTTAAAAGGCTTGCCGATTGGCATCACTTCTCCCGCCACGAATTCACGATTAACACGGTAATAGCAGCAAACTCCCGTTCCTTCTGTCGGTCCATAGAGATTCACATAATCAACCTCCGGCAAAGCCTTTTTCCATTTGTTGAATTGTTTGACTGGAAATACCTCGCCTACAAATGCAATCATCCGCAAATATTGTGGCACAATACTCTCAAAAGTTCCAAACGCGGATATCATTGTTAAGGCTGAAACTACCCAGCACAGGGTATTGATTTGGTATTGATTCAGAAATTCTACCAGTTTTAGAGGAAACAAAAATAAATCTCTGGGAATCAGATAGGTAGTTGCCCCGAATTTAAGCGTCGAATATATTTCTTTCATACAGGCATCAAAATACAACGGTGCCTGATTTCCAAATATGGTATCCTCACCAAATCTCAGACCCTCTGAAAGCTGTTCGGCATAATCAATGGCGCTTCTATGACAGCCAGCCACTCCTTTGGGAACTCCTGTGGAACCGGAAGTAAACACAACATAAATCAAATCCGTATCAAGCGCTTCGTCATGAATCTTCTTAAGAACCTCGTCTTCAACCGTGATTTTACATATATCATCATAAAGCACAATGTCCCCGGAAAACTTCAGTGTTTTTGCGACCTCAATAGTATTACTGTCGCAAATCATCACCCCCGCTTCCGCATTCTGCAAAATTAGTTCAATCCGCATAGCCGGCATCTCCAAATCCACCGGAATATAGAAGCATCCTCCTGTTATCACTCCCAAAAAAGCCGTCACTGCTTTCGGATGTTTGTTCATAAAAACTACAACCGGTTTCCTATAAACGCCCTGCTCATGCAGCCAGAACCCGATTGCCCTGCTCTGACTGTAAATCTCGAGAAAAGTAAGCGAATCCGTTCCGTCAGAAAAAGCTGTTTTATCAGGAGTCCTCAAAACCGTCTCATTGAGATAATCCAATATATTATTTTGCATCTCTTTCGTTCCTCTCCGTACAATTTTCCTTCATTTATCATTACCTTATGTGATAAGTTCCTTATATTCCGGTTTCAGTCGATTACAAATATCCACCACTTTTGCGGCAAGAACCTCCATTACATCCAGATAATCTCTCCCAATCTGATAATCCCGCTTAAGCATCGATAATTCTGTACACGCAAGCAGAATAACTTCTGCCCCCTGATATCTGAGAGCTTCTGATACTGTTTTAAAATTTTCCATATGTACCGTTTTACCTGCTTTAATATCTTTATAGATAACATCCATAATCCTTTTCTGCCCCGTCTCATTCGGTATAACGCATTCTATTTTTTTGTTTTCCAAAGTGCATTGAAATAACCTGCTCTCTATTGTTCCCACTGTCGCCAGAATACCGACTTTTCTGATTCTTCTATGGAAAAGATAATCTGCTGTTTCTTCGATTGCATCTATCAGAGGAAGCCCCACGTTCTTTTCTATTTCCTGATGAAAATAATGTCCCGTTACGCAGGGCATTGCCAAAAGCTCTGCCCCCAACGATTTTAACTGTGCTCCGACTGCAGACATTTCTTCTGCCGGAGACCTGTCACTTAATCCTAATATATAATCAGTTCTGTCCGGTATGGAAGGCTTACTTATCACATAAATTTCCATATGCTCCTGGTCGGTAGCCGCATCACTCATCTGCGTTATCAGCTGTAAAAAATATGCCGTCGCCATAGGACCAAGACCACCAATAATTCCTAATTTTTTCATCCTGTAAGTATCTCCCCAATATCAATTCACTGCCGGATAGCTGTCATGGTCATAATTATGAGAATTATTGTGCCTGACCGAATAATCCATCATCTGCGCATCCGTCCACATAAAAATAGTCGGATGGTCCGTTCTTGGCGTCGTATCAAAATGAAACCAGCCTTCCCCCAAATCAACCAGATTCCAGTAGTGCAATGTTTTAGCCGGAATCTTGGCAATATCCATATTGGTTATCCCTGCTCTCGTAAGCAGAACCTTTGCGGTCGATGCATATACGTAGCAGTCGCCCTTTTTATCATTCAGCCCTTCGTAAGCCGCTCTTATTGGATTGCTCTTGTCAGAATCGCTGATATAGGAAATATGTCTTGTCACATAATTAAAGATTGCCCGGGCTTTTTCCACAGGAGTCATTCCCTCCGTCAGGATATTCGCAAGCACGGCATCCGCCATGGCGTTCACTACGTTAGGGTCGTACACCCGCGGTCGTACCGTTACCGTAACCGTAACGCTTGTACTGTTTCCCGCATAATCGGTGGCAGTGTAAATCACAGGATATTCTCCTGCCTGTGTCAGGTTCACTGCGCTGCTGTCAACCTTAAGTTCCAGCCCTTCCGGACAATTATCCTCCACCACAATATTCTTTTTATAAGAAACTGTATTCCCTATAATCACATTCAAATCTTCTGCTCTCGTAATAACAGGCGCCTCCGTATCCTCCTGAAGCGTCAACCGGGCTGTCTCGACTACCTCATTTTCCCCCTCGTCCACAAAGCGAATCTGTACTTCCTGTTCCCCGACATATGATAAGTCCGGTTCCTTCACAAAAGATACCTTCACTTCTGTTACATCATCTATCGATACGACAAAATCCTCCGGTTCTCTTGGAACCGTTGTATAACTGGAAATATTATGTAACCTTACAGTCGGCGGGGTTGTATCTACGATATGCATCTGCGTTTTATAGGTAAGCCCGTCCACTGAAATTTCTACACTTCTCTCTGCCGGTTTGTCATAATTGATTAAGTTCATTCTGGTTTTAAACTCTGCACTTTCTCCCTCTATCACAAAATCGGAAAGTTTCGGCATCCCGCTTCCGGCTTCCACATATAATTCTTCCACCACCTGTGAAATGAATAATTCTGAGGTAATCTCCGCTGTATTTCCTCCTGCATCCGTCAAAAGAAGATTTACTTCCTGCCTTCCGCCTTTGGAAAAATCCGGCTCCTCAATATAAGACACAGCTACATCTGTTGCATCGTCTATACTTTCCAAAAATTCAGCCGCATCGCATCTTTTATTAATTTCCAGGCTGACAGTTCCGGGCGTACCCGACGGCGGTATTGTGTCTGCCACCCTAAGTTTAACGTCATGCACGAACCAGCCCTTTCTAAGCCGCATTGCATACTCCCCCGGAACAGACTTGTCAACGATATCGCTGTCAATCGTAAAATAGCCACTGTCATTTTCGTCTTTCAGAAAATCCTTTGCACAAAATGGCATCCCTGCTTCCACAGTCCCCATGTGGTAAACACTGTCATATTCACAAAACCCGATTGTTATTGCTGCGGCCAGAATTATTACCAGACTCAAAATAATAATTACTCTTTTTGTTGTTATTATCCGTATCGTTCTTTCGAACATTTTCTCTGTCGGCTCCTTACTGTCATTCTGATATTATATGGAAAGATGAAACTGCTCACACAGCATGGTAACAGTCATTACAATCATCAGGTAATCTATCTCATACGCACCCATCAGCTTAAAATCCTTTTGACTGTATTTCTTTTTCATTTCCTCTACACACTCTGAATCAAATATATGATACTTTCTTATTTTTTCATCGCTTATATACTCCATAACCCCGGGCTGAGATACCACCGATGACATTCCCGGCGCCTGAAAGGGGAACTTTTTCCTCTTTAAAATCTCCTTCGGCACTATTCCTTCACCGGCTTTCTTTAGAATATATTTCTCATTGACGCCATTTAATTTATACTTATCCGGAATCTGTGTCACGAAGGCCAGAAGCTCCCTGTCCAAAAAGGGATGCCTCCCTTCGACAGAATGTGAGAAAAACATCCGGTCCCCATGTTCACCTAACAAATGGTCGGAAAGCCTAAGCTTGTAATCTATGTAGGAACGGCGTTTCTGACTGCTCAATCCCTTTAGACGTTCAACATTTACCGGGCTCTTTGCCAAAGCCGAGAAGTTCTGTATCTCCGCTCTGACGTCTTTACTGTATATCTGACTGTGAAGCTCACGAATATGTGGATGATTGCGCTCATAGCGAAAATAAGGGTCTCCCCACAGCCGTTCGTTGACTTCACATTCTTCTTTTGTCATACCGGCTTTCTGCATTTCACGAAACCGGTCCACCATATAGCCTGCATACCCGCAGAAAAATTCATCCGAGCCCTGTCCTGTTAAAACGGCCTTAGCCGGAGAATGGCTCACCAGCTCTGAAAGCAGATACGCCGCTACATCATAGCTTTCCTTTACTGCGGCCTCTGCATGATAGATAACCTGTCCCAGATGCTCCCAGATTTCCTCCTCCGCAACTATAGTACTGTAATGAGTAGAATGAACATAATCTCTGACTATCTTTTGAAAACGACTTTCGTCCAATTCTCCTGCGCCGATTTCCGCGGAAAAGGAATAGTAACTGTTCAGCAAAAACTTACCAATATAGCAGGCTACAATAGAACTGTCCAGACCTCCGGAAACGTAAAAGCCAACCGGTACATCTGCCACCAGACGTCTTGAAATAGCTTCTTTTAACAGCTCTCTCAGTTTTTCCACATAATATTTTTCCCCTCTGTCATCTTCTTCAGGGCTGTATATTAAATCCCAATATTCAATATCCCGTACCTCGCCATCCATCTTAATCTTCATCATATGCCCGCACTGGAGGGAATAAATACCTTCAAAAAATGTTACGGGCGAGACAATGCCCGGAAAATTCATCAGCTGGTCTACCGCTTTGAGATTTAACCTTCTTTCCACTCCAGGGTATTCCAAAATTGCCTTGATTTCGGAAGCAAATATCATTCTGTCGTCTGTGACTGTGTAGAACAACGGCGCGATGCCCGTCTGATCCCTTACCAAAAACAACAATTTTTGCCGACAGTCATACAGGGCAATGGCAAACTGCCCATTAAGATACTGTGGAAAGTCCTCTCCATATTCCTCATAAAGATGCAGGATTACTTCCACATCCGTTTTTGTCCGAAAAAAATGGCCTTTTGCAAGCAGTTCTGTCCGGAGCCCTGCAAAATTGAAAATTTCCCCGTTACAGACCATGACAATCGTCTTATCTTCATTCCACACAGGCTGCATGCCGCCTTCCAAATCAAGAAAACTAAGACGGTTGAATCCCAGAGCGATTTCTTCCGACAGAAAGACATCGCTGCCGTCCGGCCCACGGTGTTTAATGGTTTTGAGCATGTTGTCTATGATGGTATTATTGATTTGTTCTTTACTTTTATAATTAAATATTCCGCAGATTGCGCACATGATTTTTATTCCTCAATTTCTTCCGAGCCCATAATTATGGCATATGAAAAACTCCAAAAAATCCATCGTAAAAATTTCTTTCACCATCTTCAATAGAGTAAGTATAATCTCCACATCCTTCCACCGCTCCTCCCACCTCACAGTCAGCAGCATTTAAATCCGGACTGCATGTCACATATAAATCATCATAATTGATGGATTTTAACACCCAAAAAATTTTTCCGTCACTGGTTAACAGACTATAATCAATACTCCATACTACCTCACTATGTGGAAACTCTTCACACTTTTCTATAAAATCAGGCTGTTCCATTATGGCAAATACCGCATCAGCATCCTCGGCAATTATTTTCTGGTACAAGTCATCTACCCAATTACCACTCTGTGCCGTATTTTCAGTCTCAGTCACTTCACTGTCTTCAGATTCTGCTTCTTCTTCCGCGTCCTGTGCCTCTTCCTCCTGTATTTCCTGTTCTTCTTTCTCTTCCGCTTCTCTCTTTAAGGCAATTTCTTTCTCCAAAGCCTCCTTTTCTTCAATCTGCTTTAATATACCGTCAAAATCTATACCGGTTGCTGCCTCTCTGTATTTCTCTGCGATTCTTCGAATTTCGTCATACCTTTCTTTCTCCAACAGGTGTTCCAGATAGGCATTAAGGCACTTCTCCAGAGCTTCCAAAACTCTTTCATCATCCCCTGCCAGCTCCAACAGTCTGTCAAAAACCTCCAGTCCTCCTTCATAATCTTCGGTTTCAATTTTTTCTTCCGCTATAGCCAGATATTCCACTATCAATTTTTCTTTTATCCTGATGTCCTCAGTAAAGCTCCATCCTTCCTCCAACAAACTCGCTTTCTGTTCCAAATCATCACTATATACTCTGTCCGCAGCAAGATAAATTTCCACAATAAAATCTATATTCTGTTCCAAAAGCTCCCCGTCCAGACTTCTGACAACAGACAATGCCCTGTCATAAAATGCCGATACTTCATCCGCATCATTCATCTGCAAATAAGCTTCTATCCCTCCCACATACGCTTCCATGCATTTCTCATCAATTGCAATTGCATTCTCAAAGGCTATAGCCGCTTCCTCATATTCTCCATTTTCCAGATACTTATGCCCTAAATTAATCTGTCGGGATAGCTTATTTTCAGGTGCGGCACTGTAAACACTGATTCCAATCGTTAGTGCAAACACAATAACCGCTAAGGCAGTAACTATTCCAATAATTTTCCGTCTTTCCATTTTCATTATTTTTCTCCAATTTTAGAGCTTCTTTAAAACTGATTATATATAAACTGACTGGCATCATATCCGATTCCGTAGATTCCCGTTAAAAGCACCAGCAAAAACAGTCCGTACCAAATAATAAATCTGACTGCATAGGGACGTACTGCAATTTTCTCCCTCACGCTGCCTCCGCGCTGTACAAGGCTGACGATAATCATAAGAATTATCCCAAAAGCTAAAACCCCATAATCAGCAGTTGTCAAACCTATATCCAGTAAAGCACCATTCCAAAGGATATTCCAATTTCCGGCAATAAACATGGAGCCAGCCATACATAGTGTATCTGCTACGCTGCTATAACAGTCGAAAAGGTTCAAACAGCATACCAGCAGAAAGGTTCTCCCTACCTGAAACAGCTTATAAATTTTTTTCTGCCGGATAACCGGATATCGCCCATGAAATTTATCATAATATGGTTCCAGTTCCTCGGATACCATTAAGACCAGCCAGTTCGCCAGCCCCCATACGACAAAATTCCAGCTTGCCCCATGCCATATTCCTGTTGCCAGCCAGACAGCAAAAGAAGCTGCGTACACTGGAAGCCTTTTTCCCACTCTTTCGCCAAAATGCTTACGGGAAAAACCGGAGAATTTCCGAAGCGCCCTGCTTGCTGAAACAGGATAGAATACATAGCTTCTAAACCATGCACACATGGAAATATGCCATCTTCTCCAATATTCTTTAAGCGATTTGGAAAAATATGGGCGGTTGAAATTTTCCTGTACCACAATTCCCAGAGTTTCGGCAATACCAATCGTAATGTCAATGCCTCCTGTAAAGTCCGCATAAAGCTCTACCGTGTAGAACAGCATTCCGACAAATATGTATGCACCGTTGTAAATCTCAGTATTTCCTGTAATGGTACTGACTGCCGCCAGAATCCGGTCTGCAACCACCAGCTTTTTAAAATATCCCCATAATATCCTCTGAAGGCCACGGCTTACTGCTTTGATATTAAATTTGTGCTCTCCATAGAGAGTTCTGGTCAAGTCCTCAAATCGGCTGATTGGCCCTTGCATCAGCTGTGGAAAAAAGGAGATAAAAAGCGCCAGCTTAAACGGATTCTTCTCAGCTTTCACAGTCTCCTGATAGACGTCTATCAAGTATCCAATTGCCTGAAAGGTATAAAAGGAGATTCCCAGCGGCATAACCAGTGTCATAAATGATAACCGGCTGCCTTTTCCAAAGGCAAATATTATACTGTTCACATTAGAAATAAAGAAGTTCCCGTACTTTACCACTGCCAAAATTCCCAGATTCAAAAGAAGACATATTATAAG
Source organism: bacterium 1xD8-48 (assembly GCA_009917455.1). Lineage (GTDB taxonomy): Bacteria > Bacillota > Clostridia > Lachnospirales > Lachnospiraceae > Suilimivivens. The sequence goes on from QZDS01000040.1 coordinate 31,561, forward strand.
CCACTGGCAGCAGATTCGCCTCTGCCTGCTTTTATAACTTTTCCGTTCCTCTCTGGACATTTCTTCTTTATGCTCTTTTAAATAATCTCCCTCTTTTTCTCTGTTTTTTTCAATTGCTACAGCTGTCAAATATACGGCTGCCGTCGTCACAAGAATATAAAATAGAAATCGAAAATCGGCAAGAAAATAGAACCAGTAGCTGAACGCCAGCAAAAGCGGCCACTGATATTTCCCGGGAATAAGGTAATATACTATAAGCAGCAATACCATAAATCCCAAAAACTCATATGATGTAAACAGCATTTCTCCCTCCGATATTTACTCTTCCTCTTCCAGCTTTTGAATCAAGGCATACAGTGCACTGGCAGAATTAAAATTTTCAGGTACGATATCTCTTGCTCTAATCGTTACATCAAATTCTTCCGTAATTTCTGTAACCAGCGTCACTATATCGAAAGAATCCAGAATTCCTCCATTGATTAAATTCTCCTGCGTCTCAAAATCCACATCCGGGTGCATACTGCTTAAAATCTCTAATAGTCTTTCCATCTTTCTTTCCTTTCCTGATACAACATACTAATCATAAATTCTATCCACTCCAAACGTTTCAAGCTTCTTTAGCTTTTTCACTTTTTCTACATCAACTATCTTATTGACATCATAATCTTCAAAAATCCGAAGCCATAGATATTCCAGATTCTCCATTGATTCAATTCCGGTAATTTTCAATCCATTACTGCAATGTAATTCCTTCATTGAAATAGATATACTTTTAGTTGCAGAACTCCCTTCTATTTTTTTCAATTTACTGCTTTGCCCGAATGATTCCGAGCTGATATTTTCAACATTTCCGCACTTTACTTCTTCCAATTCGCTCATATAGAAAGCGTTTCCACTAATAACTGTTATATTTTCCGGTACCTCATAGCTGGAAACTTTTTTCCCAATCGGATAAGCTATTAACCAGCCTTTACTGACCAGCACCCCTTCAATTGATTCATAATTCATGTTTCCGCTTTCCACCTGTATTTCTTCCAGATTTTTGCACCCCACAAATGCTCCACCGCATACCTCTTCAACCTCCTTAGGTATCACATAAGTACTTCCATCTTTTGCAGCCGGATAGGAAATCAGCTTCTTTCCATCATTTGAATAGAGAACGCCATCCACCGATTTTAAAAACGGATTCTTTTCATCTACAGTGATTTCCTTTAATTCCAGACAAAGTGTAAATGGATTTCCCCTGTACATATCATTCAGTGGATTTTCTATGGAAGCCGGAATAAAAATGCTTTCCATCGTGTTACACCAGCTAAAGGCCCCTCCCGCTATTCCTGTAATTTGTATTTCCTCTCCTTTATAATTTAATCTCTCCGGAATAGAAATGTCTCCCGAATAATAAACATAATTGTCAACTGAATCGTTTGCGATTTCCGCTTTTTTCTGCCCTTCTTTTTCAAAAAGAGATACCTGAAAATATTCATTGTTCTCATCTAAAGCTCTTACGGTTTCACTTTCCTTTTCGTACATCTGGTTCGAATCAAAAATATATACCCAACATATATCTTCTCTTCCTTTATTATCTCTGACCGTAATAAAACTAGAACTCCTCTCCGGCAGGCAGGTCACAACACCGGTATCAGATACCGTGGCACAATCCGGATTGCTGCTTGTCCATTTATAATGTTCTCCGGAATCTCCTCCCAGCACTTCCAGTTGTATAACAGGGTCCTCAGTATCAACACTGCGTGTAATTTTAGTATAATTTAATTGCAATGGTTCTGATTCTTCTCCAGAGCTTTCTGACTCCACAATACCATTTTCTACCTCCAACGGGATTTCCTCTGATAATTCGTTTAAAATTCTCTGTAGAAATTCTTCCAGCTTAGTGCTGTCTTCCACTCTGCCAATCCCTTCTTTTAAGGTAGCTATAGCGTCCTCATAGTTACCCGACAAATACTGTGCTTCCGCCTTCCCCATGTATGCTTGTTCACATTTCGGGTCAATGGCTATTACCTGGTCAAATGTTGCCACAGCCTCTTCATATTCCATATCCTCCAGATATTTCTGCCCTAAATCCAGAAGCCTGTTAATTTTTCCCTCATTTAAATTCGTACTGATAAATAAACAAGCCAGTATTACTACAGTTATTACCGCGCAGCTTCCCGCAATCGCCAGTTTCTTTTTTCCTATTTTTTTCATTTGTTTTTCCTTCCTCATTTTCCTGACAACTGCCTCAGACTATTCATCAAGTACGGTTGTCTGATATTCAATCGAAGAGATGCTTCCGTTTTCAACAATAAAGCATAACTTCATTCCATCCTTTTGATAGACAAGCATCCCGTTTTCTTTTGCCGCATCTTCGCCATAAATCTCTGTTACTTTTTCTGCCGGGTCACCGATACTTACGCCTTCCGCTGTGGCAATAGAGTCATCTTTAAACAAAACCATGGAAACATAATCTTTATCATCCACAGGATAGGTATCCAGCTCAAAGCTACTATATGTATACATCTTATCCAGACCATTGAAAGCGCAGCTTGCCGCCTCAAAATAAGAATTTGCTTCTCCAAGCTCTTCCAATATCGACGCAGCATCCGCATCTATTTCAATAACAACATCATGGTAGATAAACGCATAACCTTTGTACCCTAAGTCTTCCTCAATATCTTCATTATCCTTTGCCGGTTCTGTTGCCATTACCGGTTCTTCATCATTGTCTTCCGTCTCCGCATCTATACTTTCATTGCCCAACGCTTCATATTGCTTCTCCCTGTCAGCCTCATACCGCTTATCCTTTTCTTTCCATCTGGCTACCAGTGCTTCTTCGCCTCTCCGGTCTTTGAGGTCTGTTTCTTCCATCAGGATTTCTCCAAGATACTTTGTTATCTTTTCTGCTCCGGATAAATTCATATGCAGTCCACCGTCATACGTATCCGTATCAAAATTCAATCCGGTTTCTTCTGTCAGCTCCAGAAAATTAATATACAGAAGACCATTCTCTTCCGCATATTTTTCTATCTGTTCTTCCCATTGCTTATACCAATATGGGTACAAGGACGGCGCTTTTATAAGAATCAGTTCAATATTGTTGACCTTGCAAAGTTTTGTAAGCCTGTCCAGATATTCATAATCCACATCTCCAAAGCGGTAGTCTGCCAGCGGTTTACCTTCCGGTACATTTTCAGCCGCCCGTGTATCTACCCGCATATAATATCCATTATGGGATACTCCTGGCGTATCAAACAGATACTCCCAATCTTCATGCGTAATTTCGTTCCATCTGGAATGATAGCGCAGGATAGGAAATATATAATCCAGATAACTTTCTTTCTCTGTCATAGAAGCTTTAATTGCTCCTGTCTTTGCCAGAGACCATTCCATTCCGTCAATCGTCATTCTGTTATAAGCTTCTTTATCCGGCCTGTCAAACTGCATGGACTGAACATTAAAAATTACAACTTTGGGAGTCTCATGACGCAATGTATCTTCCAGAATATAGTAGGACTGCCAGATTAACTGCTGCGCACTGCCTCTGATATAACTGTTAATGCCAAAATCATCCCAAAGTACCTGAGGAGAAAAATTTTCATATACTTCACAATCTCCTATAAAAATCACATCATGGTCCTTTTCTTCCTGATAATACTCCGCAATCATTGCTCCCTCCACAATCTCTGTGGCATATTTAGGAATAAGAAGTTTTTGCAGAAAATACAGGCTGATAAAAATCACAAGACCACTTATAAATACTTTAGCAATTATTTTTCTCCGTGCTTTCACTTTAGCTTCTCCACATCCGTCAATGAAAACCTTTTTCCCGATTTTCTCTTTTACTGCCGTACCAGTTCTACGCGATACCAGTGCGCGCCTATTCCAATCTTTCCCCCGCTGACAATCGGAGTCTCATCATATACAGTTACTCCCTCGTAAAAGGTTCCGTTCGAAGAATTACAATCTGTAATGTACATCAGTTCTCCCCTCAAAATAATCACACAATGTTCTCTTGAAACCTTTTTATCATTTTCAATAACAATGTCCTGCGTCTTGCCACGCCCTATCCGCACCCTGTCAACAATCGGAACTTTCATCATAATATTCGTATTATCGAGATTCTGTAATATCAGATAATTGGCAGATGATTCTTTCCATAATCCCCTTGCATCATCTATATCAGCCCCCATTCCGCTAATTATCGTTTCATCTCCTGTCTCTGTCGCATTCTCTGCTTTGACCGGAACCGGACTATTCTGAATCAATATATCTTTTTGTTTTTTCTTTTTATGCAATACAATCAGTATCACTGCCGCTGATATTATTAAGGCTGCACCTGTAATCAAAATAATCAATAATACGGATACCTTTCCTGAAGTATCATTCTCTTGCCTTTCTTCAGTTTTTATGCTGGGCTGTAACATTGGCAGTCCGGTATCCGGCTCTTCTTCTGGTTCTTCATCTACTTCCGGCGTTTCTGTAATACCGCTTCCAAATGGCATATTTACGCTTGCCGTCAGCTCTGTATCTCCCTCCGCACTTTTCAGTTTTAAAAGGATTTTTTTTGTACTGCCGTCTTTCAAACTTTCTTCGGGAGAAATTTTCAGACAGATACCGCTCCTGTCTGATGAAAGACTGCTTATTATTTCTTCATTTTGGATATTCCCATCTAAAAGAAAATATTCAGCATTCGTTGCACGCGAAAAAGAAAACATTATTTCCAATTTCGACGCATTATTCTTTGCAGGAATTCCGACTGTATATACCGGATAAGCATTATCAGCGATATAACTGCGCACCTCATCATTTGTAAAGCCGATAGTATTATCATCCGCTCCGTCTGCAAAAATAAGCAATCTGGTATATACATTGGTTTCTTCTTCTTTTAATTCGGATATTACATTATATAGGCTGTCGCTTAAGTATGTATTCTGGTCATTATAAGTAATTCCCTGAATGACACTGTTTAAGTTTTCCTTATTGTTACTGTACTCGCACAAATAATTAATACTGTCTGAAAAAATTCCAATTCTGAACTGTTCGTTTTCTGCTGATGAAGATATAAGTCCTTCCAGAATTGACCGTATCTCATCATGATATTCAACCGGAATCGACTTGGAATTATCAATGAGTACCAGCGTCCTGATAGAAATTCCTGAATCAGACATTGAAGCTAAAGATATCTGTTCCCTCTGACAGATGTGATTTCCAATCTGTACCACACTGTCCTGCTGCAATTCGGAAACGCCTCTAATGTAAATATAAATATCACCGTCAAACACCAGCGTACTTAAAATTTTTGTTTCTGCCGCCTGTACATATATAGGAGTTATCATAAAAAGTACTGTTGTCATCACCAACAGCATTCTTTGCAGGAAATTTTTCTTTTTACTCTTTTTGCCTGTCATTACCATCTTCCCCCGTACGTTTCTAAAGAAATGCATCGGCATTCCTCTTGTTTTCTATTTCCGTGTCGGCATACTGCTCCATACAAACATTTATAATCTCATATGGTGTTAGTCAGGAAATGGGGTGATAGGCAGTTAAATCAAATGTCTAACAGCCCCCTCATCTTAACATCGC
>QZDS01000041.1 GCA_009917455.1 bacterium 1xD8-48
AAAATATCCCATACCTTATTTAATTTGGAGAAAAACTGAGGATTTTGGTTCAGATAAACTAACGAATAACACCCATTTCCGTGACGGATGCCGCAGGCGAGAAAATTTCCTTTGCCTATACAGCGGATGGGAAGATAGCTTCTGTGACGGACGCATGTGGGAACATTACAAGCTACCAATACGACGCATGTGGGAATTTGACCCGGATTACTGACCCGGAAGGGAACACTACAGCCTATGAATACGATGCGATGAACAACCAGATTAGCGAATGTCTGGACGCATCGGACGGACAGCAATGTGTGACTATTTACCAGTATGATAAAAAAGGCAGGGTGATAAAGGAGATTAATCCTGTATCGGATGAAAAATCGTATACTTATGATGCAAACGGAAACATTACGGCGATAACCGATGAGGATGGGAATGAGGCTCTGATACGCTATGACCTGAACAATAATCCCATTGCAATGAACTACAGTGATGGAAAAGAAGCAACTTTCCGATATAATAAGCGGGGGGAACTGGTAGAGTTACAGGACTGGAATGGCATTGCTACTATGGAATATGATGCGGTGGGAAGGCTGTTAAAAGTCACCGACCATAATAGCCGTACCACAGGTTATGGTTATGATGCTGCCGGGAACAGAACCAGCATTACCTATCCGGATGGCAGTGTAGTAAACTATGCTTATGACCGGAACAACCGTATAACAAAGGTAACAGACGGCGGGGGAAAGGAAACTCAGTATAGCTATGATGCAATGGGGAATGTCATCTCGTTGACTCAGCCTGGGGGCAATTCCAAATATACGTACAATGTAAAAGGCCTGCCGTCCAAAGTCTCCTGTCAATTTGAAGATGGGACAGCCATGGAAAACAGCTTTTCCTATGATGCGGCCGGGAAAATTACCGGCATGGTGCAGAGTGGAAATATGCCGGGACTGCCAGCGGAAGCTGCTTATACCTATGACAAGGTTGGGCGATTGATGTCTTACCGGAAAGGGCAGGATACGGAATCCTATACCTATGATGCCATGGGCAACCGTCTCACTAAAAAGCTGAACGACATTCAGACAGCATCTTACCAGTACGATGGATTAAACCGGCTGACTGGCAGGTCAGAGAATGGGGAGCAGTACAATTATGGATATGATAAGCGCGGGAATCTGACAGAGGAAAAACGTGGCGACAGCCTGTTCAGGCAGTACATCTATGATGCGGCAGGCCGGATGCAGACAGGGAAGAATCTGGAAAGCGGCGGGCAGACGGAGTATGGCTATAATGCCCTGAACATGAGGGTGAAATATAAACAAGTACCGGAAAGCAGCATGCTTCCTTCCGGCAGGGAGATTAGCGTGGTTTCTGATTTCCTGAGCCATACCAACAATGAGCTGATGGCCTTTGGCGGAGAATATGGCGAAGTGAGTACCGTTTATGGGAAAGGCTATACGAGGCTCAGCCAGAAAACGACGCCATATCCTGCCGGCGGGGTACAAAGCGAAGAACCGTCCGCTGGAACAGCCGCTTCTGTCAGCAAAGCTTATTTCCAGCCTGATATTATGGGAAGCCCCCTGTTTGCGGCCAGCGAGGCGGGAAATGTGTTAAGGTATGCTCCAAGGGATATATGGGGCGGACTGGAACAGCCCGTGCAGGGGGATATGCCGGAACTGGAAGCGGCATTTGGATTTACCAGCTACCACTATGACCCTGTTATTGAAAAGCATTTTGCCCAGGCAAGGTTCTATGACGGGACAGTGGGCAGGATGGTCTCTCCGGACCCGGTGAAGAGAGGGCTGAACGGATATCCTTATTGTGGGAATGACCCGGTGGACTATGTAGACCCGACAGGGGAGATTGCCCATATCGCGGTGGCAGGCATTTTAGGCGGAATTACCGGAGGAGTATTTGGTTTTGTCGGCTCCGCAGCGTCCCAACTCCTTAGTGGAGAGAAAGTAGACCTGAAGAGGGCAGCCGGAAGCGCTGTAAATGGAATGGTGACAGGGGCAGTCCGCGGTGCACTGATTGGTTCTGGGACACCGGCAGGAATTGCGCTGGCAGCGGACTTTCTGGCAGGAACTGTGGGAAGCGCACTGGAGCAGAAAATCGGAACAGGGGATGCCAGTCTGGGGAGAAGCATTACCGGAGGACTTGCGAATGCGGCAGGCGGTGCGGTCTATGGGAATGCGCCGTTAAAGAATGCAGGACAGGCATTTGGGCGTGGAGGCTTACACGGCGCGGTGATATCCGGCCTGAACTATCTGGCTGATACGCCGGGCGTCTGGAAGGCGGGGGATGACGCGCTAAGTGGTATGGCGCAGGGAGGCGTATCGCCCTGTGCAAGGCAGAGCGACCCTAAAGGCCTGTGTAAGATACCCGACCCGTTTGCAGCCGGAGTGGGCTACCCCGCGGCAAGAGGCTATCAGTATGACGGGTTTCAGTCAGACGAAGGCGGCGGCAATGGCGGATTTAATCTGGAGAATTTCGGAAAGCGGTTGATATTAGGGTTCCTGCTGGGCGGAATGTCAGGTGCGGCATTCTATGGCGCCGGGAAGGCTGTTGGCGCGGTAAGGGATAGTGTAAGGAGTGCTGGTAAGAGTGGCAGTGGAACTAAATATACTTATAATATGATTGAAAATCCCGGGCCGTTAGCGGCAATGAAGAATAACCCAGCTAAAAATTTTTATGGTGGAAAATATAGCGCGGCAACACTAATGGAGGACACTATATTTTATAGGGCAGGGGAAGAAGGAAAGCCTCTGGGACAGTGGTTTACTTCGACACCGGCAAAGTCAGTTGCCCAAGTTAGAATTGACCTAGCAGTGAAGCCACAATGGATAGACCCGGTGACAGGAGATTTGACAGGTACATCTATAATCAATACGAATTATGCAATTAAATTTCCGGCTGGCACAAGAGTGTATTCCGGTCCTGTTGGGTATCAAGGAGGAATTTATTTAGGAGGGGAGGATATTATGCAAACATTTATACTGACACCATGGAAGATACCTGGCGTGGAAGTGGTCAGCAGTACGCCTTTGTATTAATTATTTAGAGAAAGGGATGGAAAAGATGGACGAGTTAAAACAGCTGTTTAAGGAGATGCTTATAATAGTACAGGAATATGGAGGTGATTCTTATAATATACAAAAGGTAATTCTTAAAAGGATATTAAGTATTTTAGAGGGGGATGCTGCTGATACTGATAAATTCTCCCAAGTTAAGTGCGAGTATCACAAACTTTTTTTCCCCAGAAGTCCGTTGGCGGAGTTTTGTATCTGGAGAGATGATTTTGAGGAGAGAAAAAAGTTAAATCAACCATTCTCAGATATAAGTGACAGGTTGTGGGAAATCCTGAAATGATGAAGTATCAACTTGGTGTTGCTGAATGATGGGCTTTGTTTGGGTGGCTTTATGCCACCCAAACTTTTATCGTGTGTTCAACGGCACACATTTCGTTTCAATGTAAGTTCGAAATCTATCCGGCAGCAGGAAGGAAATGGATGTGAGCAGGGATGCTCATCATAAGATGGAATCCGAGGGAAACCAGATAAGGCAGTATAATTCATTAATCGAAACAGTTTTTTCAATTTTCGGGTAAAAATATGATATCAGCGTCACCCTACAAATCTGAAAGATTGTGGAATATCAATATTATGGGTTTCAGTCAGACGAAAGCAGCGGAAATGGCGGATTCAATCTGGAGAATTTTGTAAAGAAACTAGCATTAGTTTTTTTCTGGGCGGAATGTCAAGCGCAGCATTCTATGGAGCCGGGAAGGCTGTCAGTGCGGTAAGGGATAGCGTGCGGAGTGCTGGTAAGTGGGAGAGTAAGACAGAATTATTTTTACAAGATGAGTTTTATAACAAGAATCTTCCAAGTCAAGTAACACCGGGAACAAAGTATCTGCCCCAATATGATGAATTCGGTAATATAAAGCAGATAAAAATGTATGATGATTATGGAAGAGAGAGAGGATGGGTTGACTATACAAATCATGGATATGGAGATATGGGTAGCCCGGATTATCATACAGTTCCGCACTGGCATGAAAGGATATATAATGCACAAAATAGAGATGGGATGAAAATAAACCATCGAACCAATATTAACACACCTTTAGGAGATAAGTGATGAGAAAAAAAATGTATGAAGACTGTAATAATAATGCTGAATTTTTAAAAGGATTATTTCACCAGATGCAAGCATTATCAGATTCAGAGTTAAATTGGAGAATCTCAAGTTTTGATTTCATTCCTGTAGATAAAGGAGATTGCATTGGAGGAGTGCCTGATATTGAAATGGAACAACTCTATAACTTTCAGAAAAGACTTTCCGATGAGCATACAATAATTATTATTCACAATGATTTTATGGGTTTGTTAAAGAATGTTAAGACAATATATGAGGGGAGGCTCGAAGTTATAATTAAAGGTAAGCCACTAAAAATAAAAATTTTTGATGGAGATATTATAGAAATAGATGGAGAAATGGAAGCTGAGCTCAAATTTTAATTTGCTGTTTCTTGAATTATAATGCTCTCTAGTGGTGAAAATCTCAATAACTCATTGGCATCGTGGTTGTCAGTACAATCATTAAATCAATATAGGATAGGGAATTGTGCGGAAGTTGACGCATTAAATCAAGCATTAAATAATGGTGCAGATGTAAAGAATTTGTATTTATACACCATTAATACAAAAAATCAAATAACTAAAGCAATGTGCGAAAATTGTGTATATACATTTGCGGATAAAGTTGCGCAGGTACTGTCTCATTAAATAAGTGATTGCTTAGTAAATATTTATGGATTTAGACAAAGTAGAACTCCTGTAAAGCAGGAGTTCTACAGTAAAAGCGGAGTGATATAAGTTACGGGTAATTTGAAATGGTAAAGTTTGTTAATAATAATTGTATTAGGAAACTGAACATCAAAATAGAATAAAAAATTATAGGAAAGGAATATGGTATGGATGATTTAACAAAAATATCAATACGGGGTAGAATGGCATATTTACTGTGTGTATTTGAAAATATTTTAGTGTTTTTTAAGTGTGAGAAGAAAGACTGGAATTGGATTTTAGATAAGCTATGGCAATATACAAGTATTGAATATTTAGATGATTGGATGTATGAAATTGCAGAATATATGCCAGAGAGTGTCATGGAGGATAATACAGATGATATTGAGTATATTACAGAAAGCGAGTTAAAAAGACTTAAAGATTTATATAAAAATAATCCTGCAGAGGTCAATAAAATGCTTCGTATTATATATGAAGCCGGTACGATAGATTTATACACGAGATTACAAAATGGTAGCCAAAATACATTGGTAAAGTTACAGGAAGGTATTGATATTGCAATAAAAACAGGCGTAAAATTGCCAGATATATCAGAATTTGAGAAGTATAGATTCATTGAAGGCAACGGATGGGGAGCCCCCTTTGACGGTAAAAAATATTCTTTATATTTATAAAAAATTCAACTATCCCAGTATATATTTGTATGCTTCAAATCATACGGCATATAAGGAGTGGAAAATAATAGAAGAAAATAATAACATTGGCTAAAGATATGGGGAAGTGAAAATGATTATGCACAAGCCCATGGCGCATTTGGTATCGAATTATCCGGGGAATTTGGTTTAAAGAGGACCCTGATGTCAGTAACGACAGACCCCAATATTGCAAAAAGTTTTGCCGGGAGCGAGGGTAAAGTATATGAAGCGTATTTGCCCAAATCTCAATTGATTGAGCAGACATTGGACGGGGCCGGGGAAAGTGAATATTTAATTAAATTTGGTTCGGGAGGTTTTAGATGATAATAAACGAGATAACTGAGATAACTGACAAGACTGAAGAAATTGATGGGGAGAAAGTGTATATTCTTGAAAAGCACATGAAAACAGGAGTGGAAAGGCTGAAAGAGTTGGCGAGGATGAACAAAGACGATGATGTTTTGGCTATGCTTAATAGAGACTCGAAATTTATTTGTGAGAAGCAAAATTTTGCCATAGCTTTCAGAGACATAAAGGCTTTGCCATGGCTGCCATGCATGATTTATAAATATGAAGGGCAGTGGAGAAGAGTACAACTTGAATATGCAAATTGTTTAAAGTGTGACTGGAAAGGAAGGATTGCTAATCCAACTGAGCCAAGTTTGTATGGCGGTTTAAAAAATGAATTTGAGCTGATGCGCCAGGCTGCCAGGCTGCCATCCTTAAAATGTCCGAAATGTGGTGGTGAAATATCAAGAAAAGCAATCTGGATAGAGGATGAGGTGAAGGATTAATGTAACACTTTACGACATTCATCTGTACAAAGGGGAACACTTATCTTAATGTTTACCAAATGCAGCGGTATTTTTTACTCGAAAGAGTCGTTAAATACCGCTGTATTTCTGGTTGTATAGTTTTTAAAATGCGCATAAGAAAAATTTGGAAATATCAGTCCATGCAGGACAGGCATTTGGGCGTGGAGGCTTACACGGCGCGGTGATATCCGGCCTGAACTATCTGGCTGATACGCCGGGCGTCTGGAAGGCGGGGGATGACGCGCTAAGTGGTATGGCGCAGGGAGGCGTATCGCCCTGTGCAAGGCAGAGCGACCCTAAAGGCCTGTGTAAGATACCCGACCCGTTTGCAGCCGGAGTGGGCTACCCCGCGGCAAGAGGCTATCAGTATGACGGGTTTCAGTCAGACGAAGGCGGCGGCAATGGCGGATTTAATCTGGAGAATTTCGGAAAGCGGTTGATATTAGGGTTCCTGTTGGGCGGAATGTCAGGTGCGGCCTTCTATGGCACCGGGAAGGCTGTCAGTGCGGTAAGGGATAGCGTGCGGAGTGGTAAGGGCAGTAGTGGTTTTGAGCCAGTACCTAATCAAGGCCAAGGATTTTCAAATAAGGGATATAATCCGAAAGCGGGAGAAAGAACGGTTAATGGATATGTGAAACAAAATAGTAATCCAGAGGTTGTCTTATATACAAAATCAGCAGGTTTTAATAGCAGTAGAGGAACTGCAGGAGGACAATTTAAGCGGCTAGGAGCAGAAGGGCATTATGGAATGTCCCCGCATGTACATCAGCCTGTGAGGAATGTAGCTCCCAATGGGGTAATATATGGGAAAACGGGCAAGACAGTTGGGGTTGATACACTATATCCTACCCCAAAAGATATTAAGCAGTTATATGAATATATTAATAATGGAAAGTATCATCAATAGGAGAGAAAGAATATGACAAAAGAACAGAATGAGTTTTTTCAAGAATTAGCTAATATACAAGAATACTGTATAAATGTAGCATTGAGTAAAAAAGAAAAATACCATGATATGGAAGAACTTTTAAAAGATGTAACATGTGAAGTTGTATATAGGATTATGGAATTGCTTGATGGTTATGGAGAGGGGGTTCCAAGGTGTGATATCATTAATACTGTAACTTCTAAAAGTATAAATGAAGGCATAGAGTTGCATGATAAGTGTATGAATTTTTTGGAAAACCCTTTTAGTGTAACAATGGAATCTGAAAGAAGCCGGGTAAGATAGTGCAATTTAATTAACCCAAACAGTTCTTTCGATTCCCGGATAAAAATGATATCGGCGATATTTCATAAACCTAAACAGTTGTGGAATACCGCCGATTTTTTATTACTTTAAAAATGTTTACAAATATGCTGACAATTTCTTTCTACCTGTTGAGAGTGCACCTCAAATAAAAGACAGGGAGAGAAATAATATGTTATTGCAAAAAGGCTCTGAAGGGGACGATGTAAAAAAATTGCAGTCAAGGCTGATAGAACTGGGGTATATTTGCGGTACCGGAACCGCAGATGGCATCTATGGCAACGGAACCTATAATTCCGTGAAAGATTTCCAACGGCTCAACGGCCTGAGTGTTGACGGGATTGCAGGACAAAATACATTAACGGCGTTATACTCGGCTAATCCTGAAAGGTATGAATTTATTCCGGGAAATGATGATATTGTTGGTTATGCGGTAAATGCAATATCGCGGTGGGAAGGGAATTATACGTCCATTAACCCCCGCGAACCAGTCAGCATCGGTATTTTGCAGTGGTATCAGGAAAGGGCGCATGATTTACTGCGCAGTATAAGAGAGCAGGATGCCCGTCTTGTGGAAAATATCTTAGGGAAAGATTCTGTATTGGCAAATGAATTAAAGCAGGACAGGTCGGTTTTTTCCGGGAGATATCTTACAAACGAGGAGAAAGTGGTTTTGACTAACCTTTTAAACACTCAGGTGAGCCGTAAGATACAGGATAAGGCAGCACGAATTGATGTGGAGGGATATATTGAAAATGGAAAAAGGAAAGGAATCACGGATGAAAAGGCGTTGATTTATTATGCAGACCTGTTCAACCAAAGCCCGAAACAGGCAAAAGTAATTACCGAAGCGATAGAAGGTGAGGTTACACTTGATAAGATTCATGCGGGGGCAATGGCTAATCCTGTTATGCGCAGGTATGCAGCGAGAAGAACGAGTGTCTATAATGTAGCTAATTCCTTTGCAGGGAGTATACCATTAGATAAATTTGTAAATACGGCGCTGGCAGAGTGCGGCACGGTTGAAGGAGCCAATAATATTACAAAATACGGTGAGTGGTATGGGATGAATGGGGAACCGTGGTGCGGGATGTTTGTGTCATGGTGCGCGAATCAGGCTGGTTTACTGGCGGCTTCTGGAAATAATAATGGCATTATACCTAAATATGCCTCCGTATCTTTAGGTATGGAATGGTATAAAAATAAATTGCGGTTCGGGAAAAAGGGAGAGTATAAGCCCCATTATGGCGATATTCTTTTCCTTAAGACAGGAGCTTCGCATACTGCTATTGTGGCGGGATATGACGAAGGGAATAATAAGATTTATACTATTGAGGGTAATTTCTCAAATAAGGTCAGTAAGGTATGGCGATACGCCGATGACCCCAGAATTACAGGATATGGTAAAAACTATGGGACTTCATATGGTTATATCCTGAAGGATGCGGTTTCTGATGCCTCAGGGCATACCAGTACAGTTTAGTAGAAAACATTATTACCAAAATGTTAAATGTTACATGTAAGGGTGCTATTTGTTACATGAATGGTTATCCGGGTAGGATTTGTGATATGATTTTGCAATGGAACTTACTGAAAGATAATGAATACGCCATTTACAAGGGACATCCCGGTGGAGAGGCTGTACACATCGCCGCAGACAGAGGACGCACCGGGAAGGCTTGTTTATGTCGTAGACCACCAGATGTTTGCTGTGGTGACGGCAAATCCGGGATGCGGGAAGTCCACCATGGTAAGGATGCCGGACGGAAGGCCTGGAAAGGAAAAATACCTGCTGTTATACCTGTCCGATTCGAAACTGACGCCGGGATGGCTGTATGCAGGGCTTTTAGGTCAGCTGGGCCTGGAGCCGCATTATTTCAGCGGGGATTCCAAACGGCTGCTGCAGAAAGAGATCCAGACGGTCAGTACGGAGCAGAAACTGGAACGGCTGTCCGCCTTAAATGCTTTGCTCAACATGGACGAAAAGGGCGATGATGCGTTCGGCATGGACGATGGGCCGGAGGAAGAAAACGGGGGGCAGGAAACTTCTGGACATGATGTCCAGAAGTCAGCGCAGGAGGAAAAGACTTCCGAAAGACCGGAAACAGGCGAAAAAGCCGCCAATACACCGATACCGTACCCAGTAGAAAACGCAAGGCATGATTAGACAATAGGCAGTGGAGGGCTGAAAGCTGCGATGGCAATGGCTGACAAGCCTGCGCAGGAGGGCATCGTTAAAGGAAAAGTTGGCGGCATACAAAGCGCAAGCGTCCGGGGTAGACCGGGCAGATACTGAAAAAGCGAAAAGGAAGGAGAAAACGCTGTAACAATTATAAAACTAATCAAATTTCAATTATTGTCCGGGCTTGCAATTAAAAAGTTCCGATTGATTTAGCCGGGATTTCGGCGTATAATGGCATTGAGGTCATATACCTTTTGGGAATGGCTTTGGCATTTCCTACCATATGAAAAGTCCAGGAGGTTTATGGCTGATGGATACGGAAATAAAAAATGCGGTCAGCGCAACAGACCAGGACGCACAGTATGATGATAAGGCAAAACGCCTGTTGGGAAATAAGATCATTCTGGCGCATATCCTGGTAAAGACGGTTGATGAGTTTAAGGGAATGAATCCGAAAGATGTGGTGTCTTATATTGAGGGAGAGCCATTTATCAGCGTGGTTCCGGTAGAGCCGGGGCTGACCAATATTGAAAAAGAAGAAAACGGGCAGCGCATTGTCGGGATGAATACGGAAAATGCGGAGATAAACGAGGGGCTTGTAAGGTTTGACATTATCTTTTATGTGCGCATGAAAGACGGTATTTCACAGGTTATCGTAAACGTGGAGGCACAGAAAGATGAACCGTCAGGCTACCATATCTTAAACAGGGCAGTTTTCTATGTGAGCCGCCTTGTTTCCTCGCAGAAGGAACGGGATTTTGTCAAGACAAACTATAACGACATCAGGCGTGTATTTTCGATTTGGGTATGTATGGGTATGGGCGAAAGCAGCATGGCTTATGTGCATCTTGCGAAAGACGATCTGCTCGGTTCCTATCCGTGGAACGGCGGGCTTGACCTGTTAAATATTGTCCTGATCGGTATATCAAATGAACTTCCGGAGCATGATGAGAAGTATGAGCTTCACCGTTTGCTGAGTACGTTGCTTTCAATGGAGCTGACCGTTGATGAAAAATTAGGAATCATTGAAAAAGAGTATAGTATTGTAGTAGATGATAGAATAAGAGAGGACGTGAGCGCCATGTGTAATTTGTCACAGGGAATCAAGGATAATACTTTAGCAGAAGTGATTATGACTATGCATGAGAAGGGATATGATTCTGCTCAGATTGCAGAGATTGTAAAAAAGACGATTGAAGAAGTAGAGGCTGTCATTAAAAAACGGGAGCCTGTGTTGGCATAATCACAGTAACTGAATAACACAGACATTAAAGCAGTGAATTTGTTTTTGTATGCGAAGGTGTATGATGCCAGTACATATACGGAAAAGACAAAGGAAGAATGGCAGGCAGAGATTGAAAAGCTGAAAGGATATGCTGCGGCAGGAAATTTAGACCCTGAAAATTGGGGAACAGACGAAAACGGCAATTATGTGTACGACATATACGGAGAAATTGAAAAGGCGGAGGAAGCGTATAAAACAGCACCGGAGAAGCGGGAAATGAAACCGGTGGAGCCACCCTTTCCGTTTCGCGATGAGCTGATTGATCCATTTTTTCCTGAACTGGGATCTATAAATAGTTTTTATGGGATTGTTCCTGTGGAGGATGGAAATTACTATCGCTATGAAATGGTAAAATCAAACAGTATGCCAATGCAGGTTTTCATAAAAAAAATAAGCGATTTCAGTGATATGGAAGAAAGCAGGCGCAGCTTATGGACTGATTATGTTTCCATGAAAGCGCTTTATTCATGGCTTCCGGATGAAGAAAAACTTGTTTCGGATATTGGGATTTCCATGGAGGATGCAAAAAAAATATCGGATGAAAAAGTATCCGGGTTAAACCTTGAGGGAATGGAGATGACCGCCTCTGAATATGCGGTGGAGATGGGGGGCATAGCGGAATTCCCAGACTGGAAGATTTAAAAAATGTCGGTTATTGTTTCCATTATACAAGGAAATTAAATGGGATTCCGATTACCTACACGACAGAAAGAGGGGGATTCAAGGAGAATGCAAACAGTGAAATAAAGCCATGGTGTTATGAGGCATTGGATATCTATGTTACAAAGGACGGCATTGATACAGTCAGTTTTCTCAACCAATATGAGATTGGAGAGACAAAAGTAGATAATTTGGAGCTTATGCCTTTTTCAGAAATAATGGCGATTTATGAGAAAATGATGACCATTCAGAATGCGGATGTCCTTACGGATAAAAGAGGTTCCGGAGAGGATGTGGGAGCGCCAATGGAAGCACGCACTTATCGGATTGACAGGATTGTATTTGGATACAGCAGAATTTATGACCCGCAGACCGGCGATTCGGCAGGGCTTCTGGTTCCTGTTTGGGATTTCTTTGGAGAATATGAAAATGATTTTGGAGAGGGCGAGAAAACAGGCGGAACTTTGGTAAGGGAAGAATATAACAGTTTTCTGACAATCAATGCTGTAGACGGAACAGTGGTCAATCGGGAAAGTGGTTATTGATTGTTATGGACAAT
Organism: bacterium 1xD8-48; assembly: GCA_009917455.1. Classification (GTDB taxonomy): domain Bacteria; phylum Bacillota; class Clostridia; order Lachnospirales; family Lachnospiraceae; genus Suilimivivens. Next base: position 12,251 of record QZDS01000041.1, read on the forward strand.
GAGGAGCTTCTGCCGTCTGATTGAACAGGCGGCAGATATAGAGTAAGGGAAAACAGAATGATGTTTATTTCCAAAAAGCAACCAACAAACACCGAAAATATGCGATGTTTGGAAAACAATCTGTAACGATGTTCACGGATTCAGGATAAAGTATTTGCTGCAATAAATAGAAACGAAAGTGTGAGGAGGCAGAGATGAGCAGTCGTATAGAAAAAACTGTGTGTTGGAGATGTTTTATTCCTGTAGGTTGTTTTGCAATACTTTACATAGTTGGAATCGCATTACCTTTGGAAATCACCGGACATTATCATAACTATATGTCCAGAATCTGGAATTGGACAGAGATAGCGATTTTATTGCTGTCAGTTTATTATATTATCAAAGCAAAGATTTTTCAGTGGGAACAGACAGCGATAGCCCTGCTTCTTGGAATGGTGTGTCTGGTTGCATTATTCCGTGATTCCAGGACAGCAGACATTATTGTGACGAGCATTTGCGTGATGGTTTCTTTTTATGCTGCCTGCAGGTTGTATGAACTGGCTAATGTGGAAAATACTACTATTCGTGCAGGAGTTACAGAAAGTATTCGATATTTTGGCCTGGGGGCAGCCATTTCAATTCCGCTGGCATTTTTGAATGTATTCTATTTTTCATTGAGCCGCCAGATAAGTGTCGGAAACGTGTTATATTCTGCCGCTTTTGCAATGAAGCCTGCAATAGCCGAGGAAGTGGTATTTCGTTTCTTTTTATTGGCATATGCATATTACTTACTTCAAGGGAAAGCAAAGAAACGTGTTGGCAATATATACATTTACATATTATTGGTTATCCCATACGAAATGCTTCATTATCCTGATTTATTTGTAGAATCGCCTGGGTGGGCAATGGTAATGTGCATATTGGGTGCTGTAATTTTCGGCTTTCCCATGGCGTTGCTAATGAAAAGAAGGAATTTGCAAATGGCAATAGGTATGCACTGGCTGATAGATTTTGTCAGGTTTGCGGCTGGCTTTTAAGATATGAAGATCAGGATACGGCTGATTAACATAAGGATCAAAACAAAAGCTGCAAGGTGATGTAAGACAGTAACTTTGCGAATGACTGGAGCCGAAGGTGCTTGTGGATATTTTTCACATCAATAAATATGATAGCTCAGTGAAAAGTTTTGGATATTTGGTTGGTGATGACTCCCGGTATTGGCATAGAAAATCGTATCTGCAGGTATTTTTAAGTATGTAATCAGCGGATACAGTTTGTTAAATTCGGGGTTGCCATGGCCTGCCTCAATATTGAGTATGGAGGAGAAACAGAACATCGTGGCTCTCGGCGCAGGGCAGAGCCACCGCAAAACCTACCGATAGCCGCTGCAATAGTGCAGACAGTTTTGCCGTTAGAATGGAACGGACTTAGAGTATGGATTGTTTTTCATAATTGAGCATGGTATAATTTTTCCCGGCGCAAACCGATAAATCAAAACTTACAGGTATGAAAGGAGTAATAACAAATGAAACAAACAAATAAATTATTTCAAAAAAAATTTTCGTTAAAATTCCCCCTGTCTGCCATAGAACGGAAAACTATCGTTTTACTGACTGGCTTTATACTGCTATTAACCTGTACCATAACAGGATGCGGAAGTAACAGCCAGCAACAGTCAATACTTCCTGTTACAGAATCAATTCCAATAGAAAATCCTGCACAGGAAGAATCAGGACAGGAAACTCAAAATCAGTCTGTGCCGGAACAACCAGACATGGAACAGCCCTCACAAGCGGAGGACAACCAATCCCAGGTTTCCCCCAGTACTCAGCCTGTCCCCGAAAAAGTGGAAGCTGAAACTGTAGCTCCATCCCCAGATGGATCATCTTCTTCACCCTCCTATTTGGGAACATGGCAGATAACTTCATCAACTTTTGGCGCCTACAGTGCCATGTCAGAGGAAGATTGCTCTGCGCTGATGGGAACCCGTTTTGAATATTTTAATGATTATGCTATATATGATAACCAGCACCGTCTGGATTCCCCACGATATATCGAAAGCATTCTGACCGCAGATGATTTTTCATCCATCTATCAAGGCACTAGTCTGGAAACGCTGGGAATTTCCAAAGATTCTATTCAGGTAGTGGCTATAGAAAATGCGGGCGGCATTGGTGATACTTTTTATATAAAAGACGAAAACACTCTGATTATTCCGTGGGATGGTGTATTTTTTGAAGTGCAACGAGTCAGCTCCGACAGCTGATTCCGCTGTGTATAGGTTCCTCAAAAAAGACTGGTAAATGAAAGTCCAAAAACACCATCACCGGATAGTGTGTGTGTATTTCAAGGCATTCAAAAGTTAGCTGCAGGTACGGTGCAGTTTGCACTATAAGGCTGGCTTTTGGATGCCTTTTGCTTTTAGGAGGAAAAAATGGAGATTAAACTTTATAGCACATTACCATCAGAAGCGGTAAAAATCCGCAAATTAGTTTTTGTTGAAGAACAGGGATTCAAGAATGAATTTGATGAAATTGTGTACCAGTATAAAGGAGAGTATATTATGCTTCACGCACAAATACAGGCACAACAATTTTATGAGAAGCAGGGGGATTTGCCATATGGAGAAATAGAGTATGAAGAAAATTGTCCTCATATTTGGATGTTAAAATAAGAACTTTATCATTTCAAGAAGAATTTTCTCTAAGAAAAATAATTGGATTGTTCGTTTGTATCAATAGTTTTTTGAAACCTCAATGCCTGAGGCTTTATTGTCATGCCCGTTTATCTGGAATCATTTGATTTTTATGGCTAAGGGGCAGTTCATTGGAATGCCAAAACTGCTTTTTCGTTTACACCATCATAGATTCTAACCTGAAGAATTTATATTATAACGCCTGTTTCAACTTTATATAGATGCCTGCAAAACAAGTATATGGCCTGATGATTGTTTCAAAGTGCTGTCTGTCACCATAAGCAAACTGATTATTTGTTGCAAGCCACTCACCCCATGCTTTTTCAAAGCAATCCATTTCCCATGTTATTACCGTTTCAATTCTGTCGTGGCTGCCAATAAGTTTTTTCCAGTGTGTTGGACTTTTAAACATATAGGCATCATCACCAAGCCAATCAAAAAGGAGCTCTTTTGCACGGTTTGTGTATTCATCTTTCAAACCAGGAATACCAATTAAAACTACCCCTCCGTCTTTCATAAACGGCAAAATTTTCTTTTGAAAAAATCCCTCCTGACCTGCAAAATAATGATAAGAATCAATACTAACCAGAGCATTAAACTGCTTTTCTTCAAAATGAAAGTTGTTCGCATCTTCGCAAATTGGCTCTATCTGTTCCCCGACTCCCCATTGAGTAAATCGCTTACCATTCTCTTCTGCACTAACCCATAAGTCGTTTGCATAAACCTTCGCTCTTGTTTCTTTCGCAATTACAAAACTTGTTAATCCTGTTCCGCATCCCAAATCAAGAATCAAATCATCACCGGCCAGCTGCAAGGGATATTTGTCAAGTAATTCAGCTAAAATCCTGATACTATTTGGTCCCATCATCGTTTCTTCTGAAATGTATTTCTTATAGCTGCTAATATTCAAAAGTCTTACCTCCGCCAAATTTCGATTGAACAAAATCGCTGCGCGATGGCCTGCCAGGGTTGTGGCATAGCAATTTTTTGTTTCTGTAACAAAAAGCAGTGGAAAGCAAGTCCTGAAAGTAGTATTGTTAAGTTACCACAACGAAACAATCAAACAGGATCGACCTTCCCGCTGCCTGTGAAAAGAATACCATCCTTCCGCTTGATTGGCAAGCGGTTTTATGACCCGAATGCACCTCCGTGTAAAGCAGTGTTTTGATTACTACTGGTTTTACATGGAGGATTTTGTTATGTATGATAAATATTTAGAACAGCCTGAGGAAGCCGGAAAATCCGCAAACTCAAAGAACGTTCCATCAATTGCTTGTAATCATAAAGGTATCTGTCCTGAAGCCCCTGCGCCTTTCGGCGTTTGTTGCAGCACTCACGCACCAGCCGCCTCGCCCTGCGGTACTGCCGGTAGTCCATGGCCGGGATTCGTTCATGCCGCCTGTTTCCCATATCGCACCTTACAGCGGCACAAAGGCGGCTGCCCCTCCCTGAAAAGGAATACCGGCTCCGGCACTTTCGCCCATGTAGGCTCTGGCGGCGTGGGTGGTACGGGTATCTTTATGGTGATTGTCATAGTGATAAACTGCTGTGTCATAATTCCTGTTCCTCCTTCTTTCTGGCCGGTTCTGTTTCCGTTCTGGCCAACTACTCCGCTGTCTTTTTCAGATTCTCTACCGCCTTGATTTCCTCCCTCATGGCCTTCATTTTCCGGTACTGCATGACAGCACTTTAGGCTATTGCCCCTCAGTTACATTGGTTTTACTAATATTGTGCAACAGAAAAAATTCTACTCAATGTTCTTGCGCCCAGTTTCTACTCATAAGATACAATAAACTTAAAAGTTGTATTTAACCACCCGGCAGCATCATTGAAACCCTCCACATAGAAGTAATAACTCCCGTCTTGCTTTACTTCTATGGAAGCCGTATCGCCCTCTTGCCAAATAGTAGTTTCTGCTTCTGATTTTTCACCATTTTCATCAATAAGTCCTACATTGAATGTTCCAGATACTGAATCATTGTACTTAATATAAAAAATATCACCTTTGTTCATGGGGAAAATACACTTAGGATAAATAGTCATCTCATTTTTTTTGGTAATACCACTAAGCCATACTTCTTCATTTGCTTCAACAATCCCTGACGCAGTTTCTATAATCAATTCCTTTTCTTCTTCCGTAAGATTTTTCATATATTTACACTGTTCTGTGACATCTTCCATAAGCGTTGCCATATTGTCAAATGGTCCGACAGAGGTATAGCTATCTTTTCGTACCAATACAAACATAATGTTTCCCGCAGAAACGGAAGCAAGGGGCTTGTCATCTTCTCCTGCACCATCACAAAAGATATAGTATACTCCATCTTCTGTTAATATTTCATTCAGTATTTCGCTGTTCTCCCACCTTTTCATATCATTAGCAACAGAAGGGGCGGCGTATGCACCGGTTACAAAAAAGCAGATACAAGCGGCAACCGTAAAAATAGTAGTAATAGCAATAACTACTTTTGATTTTTTCCTGAATTTCATAATCGTACCTAACCTTTCTTTTAACTGTTCTGCTCCCTCTGTCAAAGTGACGGAAGCTAAAGAACTTTTGTAGAGATTGTTTGACTTCAAAAAGGAAATCAATGTGTCCCCATACTCACGCCTTTCGGTATCGTTAAGTACAGATATGACTTTTTCATCACATGACAATTCACAGGATTTATTCACTTCCTTTTCCAGCAGATATACAAAAGGGTTGAACCAATGGGCGCACACAACAATCTGCATCAGCCATTTATAAAACATATCCCTCTGTTTGTAGTGGGTTAGCTCATGCACAAAGATATAAGACAGCCCCTTATCCTCCAATTCACGGACAGGCAAAACAATTTCTGGGCGAAAGAATCCAATCATAATAGGAGAAGCAATCAACGAATTATAGGATAATTCAACTCTCGTCTTAATATTTAGTTTTTCTTCACAATCAGATAGCAGATTCAAAATCTTTATATCCGATACCTCTGTGTTGCCTGCTTTGATGTATTGGATAAATCCCTGATAAACTGTTACCTTACGGACAAATAAAACCAGTGCCAATGCTGACCAGATAAAAAACAGGCAGACATATATATTAAATGGCTCACGCATGGCAGCGGCGCTTATTTCCCGGTTTGTCTGTATTGGCTCTGCTTTGTTGTTACCCGTACCTGCGGGAACAGGTACATTGAGACTTGTAGGGACTTCATTCGTTATTGCTGCTGTGTCGAACTTTTCAAACAGGCTCCCGACAATCGTAGTATCGGGAGTAAAGGGAAGCAGAAACCGCAACGCAACAACTATCCAGATATAATACTGCCAACGCTTGCTGAACCTGTTTTTATACAGCGGCTTCAATCCCAAAATAAGAAGCAGTAACAGTGTGCCGGAAACAGACAGCGACAATAATATTTTCATAAATTCATTCATTTTCTTTTCTCCAAAATGTTTCAATCTCTTTCAATTCGTCTGCCGAAAGAATATCCTGCCGCAACAGGGTTGACACTAAGTTTTTCACATTCCCGCCGTAGACTTTATCAAGAAAGCTATGAGTCTGCATTGTCTGGTATTCTGCTTCTGTTACTGTAGCCACATACTCATTTTTTCTGCCGATTTTTTTGACTTTCAGGAAATTTTTTTCGCCTAATCGGGAAAGCAGCGTGAGTACGGTGTTGTTCTTCCATTCGTTCTTTTCTTTTTCCAATTCCTCCATGATGAGGGAGTATAAAGCCGCCCCTCCATTCTTCCAGATGATTTTCATTAGTACCAGTTCGGATTCAGAAATTTGCTGTGCCATATTGTCCTCCTTTTATATTAACGTTTTGTAGGTATGCATTCATCTTAACGCTTTGTAGGTGATAATGCAATACCCTAAAAGAAATTTAAGAATTTATAAAAAGATATGAAAGATAGGGGGATTCCGTAGTAGTTCGTCATCACGATATAAATTTGATTTCCGCAAACCGATTTAAGGATTATTTAATAACTTCTATGCTACAATCGAATTACAAAACGAAAGGAGCAATAAAAAAAATGTATTTACGAATACTGAAAAAAGACCTTAAGCGCAAAAGGGCGATGAACGTGATATTGCTGGTGTTTATTATACTCGCGTCGATGTTCATGTCCTCTGGCGTGAGCAACATCATCACCGTGACAACTGCGCTGGACAGCTATTTTGAAATGGCGGACGTACCCGATTACTGGGCGATGAGCGAAAACAAATCCTCAGACAAGGACATTTGCAGGACGCTTGAAAAAGCCTCCGCGATAGACGAGTTCCGTATCGAGGAGTTCGTCCGTATGTCCCAGTCCAATATTACGCGGGTCGGCGAACCACTTAACGATTCCAACGCCAATCAGATATTGGTATTACAGAGCGACAGCGATATGGGGATGAATTATTTTCTGGATGACGAAAGTGTTCTTAAATGCGTACCGAAAGGGGAAATTTACGCTACCCGTTTCATAGAGAAAAGCATGGGACTTAAGGCAGGCGACAAAATTACTGTTGAAATAGAGGGCGTAAGCCGCGAATTTACCTTTGCGGGCAGCTTCAGGGATGCTGTCTGCGGCACGGAATTGATGGGCATTAAAAGGTTTATCATGAACGGCGAGGAATTTGACGAATATATGTCCGACGAAACGATGAAAAATATGTACGGCGGGAAATTCTTATACATACACACCGCCAATCTTGACAAGACACTGTCCCAGATAGCGGATATATCCGACAGCTTTACCTTTGCGAGTGGCACGGATACACTGGGTCAAGCCTATATTTTTAACATGATAATCTTGGGTCTTATCCTTGCGGTGAGCCTTATTCTTATCATCATATCCTTTGCGGTACTGCGGTTCACCATAGCCTTTACCCTCTCCGAAGAATTCCGCGAGATAGGCGTTATGAAAGCAATAGGCATACGGAACATAAAAATTCGGGGGCTGTACCTTACAAAATACTTCGCCATTTCCGTTGTCGGCGCAGCACTCGGCTTGATACTCAGCTACCCATTCGGGAAAATGCTTATAAGTTATTACTCGGAGTCTATTATAATAGACAGCAGCAATAACGGATTTGTAAACATTGCCTGCGCGGTTCTGACAGCGGCTGTGATTCTCCTGTTCTGTCTTGGCTGTACGGGCAGGGTGAGCAAAATGTCCCCTATCGACGCTGTAAGGAACGGGCAGACAGGGGAACGCTTCCGCAAAAAAGGCGTTATGAGCCTTGGAAGATCGCGGCTTGGCACGACGGCTTTCCTTGCCGCAAACGATATTGTAAGCAGTCCCAAACGCTACGCTGTCATTGCTTTTACGTTTTTTCTGTGTATGTCGCTGCTGATAATGCTTTCCAATGTCACGGCGTCTCTTAAAAGCGGAAAGCTGCTGAAATATTTCGGGAATGCAGACTGCCACGCCGTTGCGGACATCGGTGACGAAGCTGTGAAATTTATGACCGAGGACGGGCATGAAAAGGTTGAAAAATATCTTGAGGATATGGAGCAGTCCCTCGCGGAAAACGGTATGCCCGCGGAATGTATGACGGAATATTATATTTATACGATGATAAGATACGGCGAATATGAAAGCAAGACAGCTATACTTCAGGGTACGGGAACAACAATGGATATGTACGAATATTTAGAGGGCACTCCTCCCCAAAACAGCGATGAAATTGCGATGACAACCCTTTTGGCAAAAAAGCTGGGTGCGGAAATAGGCGATACCGTTACCTTGTCCTACCCGACGGGCGAAACGGCGGAGTTCATCATAACCGCTCTGTATCAGGCAATGGTCAATCAGGGCATATCCGTAAGGGTTCATACAGACTGCGATATCAACTATATCGCAGCAAGCGGCTCCCCCGGTACACAGATAAAATTTACCGACGACCCCGACGATAAGGAAGTACTAAGCAGAATTGAAAAGATAAAGGAGCTTTATCCTAAGTTTTCAAGTGTTAAAACAGCGGGCGAAACCGTAAAGGACAACACCGGAGTAGGCGATGCCATAGATGCGGTTAAAAAAATGTCCGTCGTCCTTACGGTAATTTTAGCCGCGCTTATAACCGTGCTTATGGCGCGTTCCTTTATCGCAAAGGAGCAGGCGGAGATTGCCCTTTTGAAAGCCATAGGCATCAGGAACGCCAAAATATACGGACAGTACACGTTAAGATTTTTCATTGCGGTGGCGGCGGCTGTAATTCTTGCGGAGTTTTTGGGTATGCCCCTTACAAAGCTTTGCTTCGACCCTATTTTCAGGACGATGGGGCTTGAAATGGGCGTGGAATATGTGCAAGCCCCCGTGGAGATATACGCAGTATTCCCCGTTATTGTCCTTACCGCCACCGCCATAAGCGCGTTTTTGACCTCTTTGTACACAGGAAAAATCAAATCCTCCGATACAGCAAGCATTGAATAATGAAAGGAAGAATCAATTATGAATATTCTCGAAGTAAAAGACCTTTGCAAAACGTATATCGTAAATAAGCGGCAGAATAATGTACTGAAAAATGTAAATTTCAAAATTGGCGAGGGAGAAATGGTCGCCGTTATGGGTCCGTCAGGTTCCGGAAAATCCACGCTGCTGTACGCAGTTTCGGGTATGGATAATTTTACCGCAGGAGAAGTGAGTTTCTGTGGGAAAAATATCGCAGGGATAGGTGAAAGAGAACTTGCAGACCTGCGCCTTGACGAAATGGGTTTTATCTTTCAGCAAATGTATATGCTGAAGAACCTCACCATATTGGATAATATCATACTTCCCGCAACGCAATCCAAAAAGCATCGTGAACCTCGCAGAGAAACGGCGCGACGCGGTCAGGATTTCATGCGCAGGCTCGGCATTATCGACATTGCCGACAACGATATCAACGAGGTTTCGGGCGGTCAGCTCCAGCGGGCGTGTATCTGCCGCAGTATGATGAACAATCCGAAAATGATTTTTGCTGACGAGCCCACAGGGGCTTTGAACCGCACTTCCTCCGACGAGGTGATGGAGGAACTTGTAAAATTAAATTCTGAGGGAACAACAATCATGCTCGTTACCCATGATGTTAAGGTTGCAGCAAAATGTACAAGGGTCATGTACATTGTTGACGGGAACATAAAGGGAGAGTACGACTTAAGCGACTGTTCCACACAGATAAGAGAACGGGAGCGCGCATTGAATAACTGGCTTCTGGAATTAGGGTGGTAATATGGATATTCTCATTGTTGAGGACAACAAGGAGCTTGCCGTGCTGCTGTGTGATTTTCTCCGCGCGGAAAATTACAGAGTATCGGCGGTTCAAACAGCCGAAGAAGCCTTGCTGCTGTACGAAAGATACGGCGCAAGGCTTGTCGTGCTTGATATTATGCTACCTGGCAAGGACGGATTTTATGTTCTGGAAAAAATTCGTACAGAAAGCAACACGCCCGTACTGATTGTAAGTGCGAAAACGGAAAAAGAGGACAAGCTGAACGGACTGAATCTCGGCGCGGACGATTACATTGAAAAGCCCTATGATATTGATATCATGCTCGCAAAAATAAGTGGGATTTTTAAGCGGCGGTATGCCCTTGATGAAATTGTCGATGGCAATATCCGCATAAATAAGGCGAGCCGTACCGTTTATAAAAACGAAAAAGAACTGGAAATGACGGCAAAGGAATTTGAGCTGCTCCTGCTTTTGATGGAAAATAAAGGCAGGGTTTTAAGCAAGGAATACATTTTCGGACAGGTTTGGGGCAGCGATAGTTTTTCGGAGCAGCAGACGCTGACGGTACACATAAAATGGCTGCGGCAGAAAATAGAGGACATCCCTGAAAATCCAAAAAAAATAGTAACTGTATGGGGGGTGGGCTATAAATATGAAAGCGTTTAACAGAATTTTTTCGGCAGTTGCAATTACCATAATCCTGTTGTTTGTTGTCGTGAATATGATTCTTGCCGCCGACAAGACCAATGGGAGCAGGCAGTATCGGGTGGAGATAAGCCGTCTTGCCCGTGAAATAGAAGCGAATGGTTCTGCCGACATTTCCGAATGTGTGTATGTAACAAATATTGAGCGATACGGAGAAAAATTTTACAGCACGGACAGCGACTATGTGATTTATGAGATAAACGGAGAACTTTACCGCTTCGATTACAGTGCAAATGTTTACTCCAACAAGGCACATTTTGCAGGAACTGTAAATGCTGTTCTCGGCGTTATAGCAATTTTATTTATCGCAGTTATGCTTTATATAAAATACGCAATTCTTGCGCCCTTCGAACGCCTGAGCAGTCTCCCCTACGAACTTTCAAAGGGGAATCTCACCACGCCGGTAAAGGAAACAAAAAACCGTTTTTTCGGAAAATTTCTTTGGGGAATTGATATTCTCCGCGAAAACATCGAACAGCAAAAGCAACGGGAACTGGAAATGCAGAAAGAAAAGAAAACGCTGTTGTTATCGCTTTCTCATGATATTAAAACACCTCTTTCCGCGATAAAACTGTACTCGGCGGCACTGTCGAAAAATTTGTATCCGGACGCGGAAAAGCAGCAAAAAATCGCTGAAAGCATCACCGGAAAAGCGGACGAGATTGAGGGCTATGTTTCGCAGATCATAACCGCTTCGCGAAAAGATTTCCTTAGTCTTGAAGTGAATATGGGTGAGTTTTATCTTTCAGAGCTTATTGAAAAAATTACAGAATATTACAGTGAAAAACTGGCGCTTATCAAAACAGATTTTAACATCGGAAAGTATAAAAATTGTCTGCTTTCAGGGGATTTGAACAGGAGCGTTGAAGTGCTGCAAAACATGATGGAAAATTCTCTCAAATACGGCGACGGCAGGCGTGTGGAATTGATTTTCCCCGAAGATGACGAATGCGTCCAGATTGCGCTCACAAATGGCGGCTGTACGCTCAGCGTGGACGATTTGCCGCATATTTTCGAGAGCTTTTGGCGCGGCGCTAATGCGGAAGGCATCCGTGGCAGCGGCCTGGGGCTTTACATTTGCAGACAGCTTATGCATAAGATGAACGGCGAGATTTTTGCGGAGATTGACGGTGACATCATCACCGTCATTGCCGTTTTCGCAAGAGCATAAATGATTTAGAGATGCGGATTGATAACAATATGTATGATTGGTGGTGATGAAAATAAAAAACGGATATTAGTTATAGGTGATGATCTGACATTTTTCCAGTCGGAAAAAGCGATATTCAAAATTCCAGAGGGGGTGGTTATAAATTTGTTCCTCCTGCTGGTAACGAATAAAACGGGAGTGCCTGAGCGTTATGCCTGGGGACTCCCGTCTTTTGTCGAATTATGACCAAATGCCTGGTGGAACTTTGTTGAAATCTTGCCGGTAATTTACTTTTTCTCTTGTATGCTATATGTATTGGAAATTATAGGAACCAAAAAGAATTTAGGCACAAATAATCTGGCAGGTGGAGTTTTAACCCTATTCGGCCGTTTTATCCTCGGCTGCTCTTTCATGCCGACTAAGCATCTGCTCTGCCATGCAGTCCGGGATTTTCAGCAGAAACACCCTTTCATTTGTCTCAAAAACGGTATTAAAATCGCCATGTAAACTGTAAATCAACCTAAAGTTGCTAAATAATTGGTGGACGCAACCAACGATTTGCTATAAGATAGGGGCTGAAAAAAAGAAAGGAGTGGATAAAATAAATGATATTTTATCGTTTGGCGGCTATTGCATATTTGATATTTTGTATCGTGGTAACAGGCGTAGCCGGGTATCTTTTGATACTTGTTATTAAGGCACTAAAAAAGTACATCAGTTCGAAAGAGGTTCGAGAAGAAAAAAAGGTCATTAAAAAGTCTTTAGGTGAGGAACTGAAAGAAAACAGACTCCGTTGTAAGATGACACAGGAATTTGTTTCTGAAACATTGGGGGTGATCCGACAAGCTGTTTCCAAATGGGAAAATGGAACAAGTGACCTAAGTACATCTAATTTATTGGCACTTGCAAAATTATATGGAATACCTGCCGGGGAACTATTAAACAGTATTAAAAGTAAGGAAAATAATTCAAAGGAGGAATCTTAATAATGGGAACTGCTGAAATGGCTGAATTAGAATCAAATTGTCCTAAATGGAAATTTCTTAGCGCAACAACGATTAAGTTAATAGCAGTTATTTTTATGTTTATGGATCATATCCATCAAATGTTTGTTACAGTGGGTGCGCCTGTATGGTTGACAATGGTTGGCAGGCTTGTTTTTCCTATGTTTTTGTTTACTGCTGCTGAAAGTTTTCATTATACACGTAATAAAAGAAAATATTTGCAACGTCTCCTTTTTGCAAGTTGGGGAATGACAGTTTTCACATTTTCTTTAGGACAACTTATACCAAATGAAAATGTAGTTTTAATGAACAATGCGTTTAGTACCTTTTTCGTAGCAGGTTTATATATGATGTTTTGGGATTGGTTTTTGGAGGGAATAAAGACGAGAAAAGCAACACAAATAATCAAGTCCATCTTATGCTGTTTTATTCCGATATTATGTGCTTTCCCTTTGTTATTAGTTGGAGTACTGTCGTCTGATGAAAATATTCCGGTTTTCGTAATACGGCTTCTTGCTTCTGTTTCATTGCTTGTACCTGATATTTTAGCTGTCGAGGGTGGCTTTGCTTTGGTACTTTTAGGAGTACTGTTTTATATATTCAGAAAAAACAGAATCATGCAGATATTAGTCTTACTTATTTTATCAGTATTGGTATATATAGCTGGTAACAAAATTCAGTGTATTATGGGGTTGGCAGCAATACCCATATTACTGTATAACGGAAAACGTGGACATGGTATGAAGAATTTTTTCTATATATTTTATCCTGCGCACATCGGGATATTATATATTATTTCAGCGCTGATCATTCCATAATACGATGGTACTATTGCTTCTTTGGAATATAAAAATGCAACTATAAATCACTCAACACTCTATGTGGGAGAAAGGGGGATCATCTATGCCGTGCAAAGGGGATAGAAAGAAATTTTCATCACCTTATGTGTCTTTGCATCTTTTTTTGCATTATATTTATATAACTCAAAATTTGTAAAGTGGTGCTTATTTTACGTAATGCCAAACCTTGATGACAGGTTAAAGATAAAGTACAATAAAAACGATATTGTCTAAAGGAGCGATAGTATGTACAGAGTCGGCATATGTGATGATGATAAAGTTTTGTGTTCCTTGCTGGAGGAACAGATTCAGGAGCTTTCGGCAGAATTTTCAGTAAAATTTGACATAGAGGTATGGTATAGCGGAGAGAGTTTGGAGTGTGATTTGAAAAAAGGAGCCGGATTGGATATCCTTTTTCTTGATATTGAATTATTGCAGAAAAATGGGATTGAGATAGGAGCTTTTATCCGTGACGAGATGGAGGATACAGAAACCCATATCGTCTATATTTCTTCAAAACAGGGTTATGCGATGGAACTTTTCAAAATGCAGCCATTGGAATTTCTGGTAAAGCCAATTTCCGCCGCACGGCTGAAAGAAGTGCTCGAAAGAAGCATGAAAAGGAAAAAGTATGCGGGGAGCTGCTTTGAGTATCAAAGAGGAAGCCGGATTTTTCGTGTTTCGATAAAGGAAATATTATATTTCATGAGCATGGATAAAAAGGTTTTGATAATAAAAAAGGATGGACAGGAGGAATTTTATGGGAAGCTGAAAAATGTCATGGAGCAGCTTCCGGCAGGCTTTCTGATGATACATCAGTCCTATGTGATACATCAGGGATATGTGAGCGAGTATTCCTATGAAAGCATAAAAATGATGAATGGTGATGTACTGAGTGTCAGTAAACCATACCGAAAAGAAGTCAGGGCAAAAATAAAACAGTATCTGAAGGGGAAAATGTACAATGTGTTATAAAATAGGATACGAATTGCCAATGATTTTGATTGTAGGCATTTTGCATACGGCACTACTGAAAAAGGTCTTGGATACCTTTTTGCCCGCAGGGGATAAGGACAGGATGATGTGGAAAATCGTTTTTGTGGGATACTATCTGTTGACAACAGTCGCCTACAGTGTATTTCATGTATCGTTTCCCTATGAAATATGTAATTTGGCGGGTATTATTGGCGTGGCTTGTTTTTATCGTGGTGCGTGGGAGAAAAAAATATGGATTTCTATGGTCTGGTTCTGCATGGATACAGGCAGCGGGACGGCTGTATCCCTTGCCTGTTCAGAGATGGTCGGAATGCAGCAGGTTGCGGTTTCTGCCTTGCTCCTGCTGCTCTGCGTGGCGGTTATCTGTCATATTCCCGATCCGAGAGAAAGCAGGGAAAAAGCGCTTGATAAAAAGCAGATGTGTTTGCTGTCTGCAATTCCCATGTTAAGCGTGACGGTATTTTGGGGACTTATGTATGGAAACATTAGCAGATTGACAGCGGTATTTGTGTGTGTTGTGATTTTGGCGCTTAATCTGTGTGTTTTTTACTTGTATCATGTTTTGCTTAAAAATTATGTGCAGCTAAGGGAACAGGATATTTATAAACAGCAGACGATTGCTTATCAGAACCAGATTGAGATTATGAAAGAGTCGCAGAGCCGTATCAGGGCATTAAAGCATGATATGAAAAACCATGTGTTGGCGCTTAAAGGACTGGCAAAGGGTTCAAAGTCAGAAAAGCTGATGGAATATCTTGATTCCATGCAGGAATTTATGCAGAATCCGTCAGAACATATTTATACCGGGAATGAAGCTTTGGACAGCCTGCTGAATTACAAGCTGCAAAGGGCAAAAGAAGAATTAAAAAAAGTGGAAACGGATATTGTGCTTCCTGAGAAGATGAATCTGCACTCTTTCGATTTCAATGTCATTGTTGGAAATCTTTTGGACAATGCGATAGCGGCATCTGTTCAGACAGACGGGCAGCATTTAAAATTCAGTATGCGGATGGAGAACGGCGTTCTGCTCCTTTATATGATAAATAGCTGCATGGGGATACCCGAAGGTATATGCGAAATACGCAGGCTTTCCGGGAAGTCTTATGCAGGGCATGGTATAGGACTTACAAATGTCCAAAGAATTGTGGAAAAATATCATGGCGATATGGAAATGCATTGTAAAGAAAACTATATGGAAACAGAGATTATGCTGTATATGAAAAACCTGTAAACACTGAAAAAGCTGTCATATGTTCATGGCAGCTTTTTCATAAAGATTTTTGTGACAGATTTCCGGGTTGATTTCAGAAAAAATATGGTAGAATTTCGCCGAAGTTAAAAAAAACAGACTAAAAACGGTATAATCCATCTCATAACCCATACGGGAAATTTCAGGAGGCATAGGAAATGAGGAAAAAATTTTTGAGCGTACTAATAGCAGGAGCATTATGGGTATGTGCATTGACGGGATGCCAGAAAGCACCGGAAGCATCTGCGGACAGCGATGTTTACCATGCCAAAAGCTCTTTGGAGGGCGAGGTGGAGAATATTGTGGCAAAAGAGTCTGACACAAATACAGCAGGAACAGACAAGCCTAAGTCAGAAGGAAGCTGCGATGCTTTGGTCGGAACGGAGGAAAACGGCATATGGATTTGTGCAGAAGTTCCCGCAGCGCCGCAGACAGCCCGGACGCTGACTTTGCAGAAACGGGATGATTGGGATACGGAAAAGTTGAAAGAACTGCTTGACAGCGAAAACGGAAATGTGCAGGACATTACCGAAGAACATCTTGCGCAGTGGGAAAAAGAGTTAAGTGAAATGAATGAAGAGGATAAGCCGGTTGAATGGATGAATTTCGGTGATGATTCTCTTATGATTTTATCGGACGGACAGAAGGAGGTATCTTTTGCAGGAAATACATCTGTAAGTTATGTGGATGAAATATTAAAAAAGAACTGTGATGCAATTTATAAAGAAGCTCCGGAAATTGATGTTATAAGGGAGAGTGAAACCGCTCCCGCCCAATTTCCCGTTTCCAATGCGAAGGATATCCTTCTGGAGAAGCTGGCAGTATTGGACATTACGGAAATACATATTTCCAGGGCTTTGTACTATGAACTTGACGGAACTGCATTTTATGAACTGACATTCACGCCTTCTTATGAAACGATTGGAGTAGCGTCAGAGTTTGGTCAGATTGTGCGTGGGGAGGTTCAGCCGAGAGGAACCGCATGGATTACCGAGGACGGCATAGCGATGATGAGATTGGAGGATTATTGTGGTAAAATTACAGAGCAGTCTGAAAACGGAAAAATTTTGACGTTTTCACAGGTGACAGATATTTTGGGAAAATATTTGGAAAACAACACTTTCTGCGGAAATTCAAAGGCAAAACTGACACAGGCAGAGATTGTATATTATCCGACACTTCGGGAATCAGAACTGATCCTGACACCGGCATGGCATATCTACATTCCATTAAATGAAATGATGGATGCAATGGAGTCTGGCGATAAAGCATGGCAGGAAGCGTTCGAGAGCGGCGCAGCGTGGAATATTTATCTGGATGCCGTGACGGGAGAGTTGATAAAGGTGGAATAAAATGAATGGATTTTTTTGGAAGGATATGAAAAGAAGTTTTCTGAATGTGGGATTTTTTGTCGGGATGGCTTCCGTGGCGGCGCTTTTGACGGCTGCGGTGGCAACGGGGACGCCGCCGGGACGTATACGGAGCAGCTACTATATTTTGTTCAATGTGTTTGGCGCTTCGGGATTTGGTCCTTTTGCGGCTGTCTTTCCCGTGCTGGCTTATGCGACTCGTTTTTGTGAAGAATATCAGAGTGGGTATTACCGTATGATTTTTTCAAGGATGAGCCCGACACGCTTTGGAAGAATCCGTATATGCAGCGTTGCACTGTCCGGGGGCGTCATGCTGGCAGTTCCGATTGCGTCTGCCTGTATCATGGCTTATATTCTTGGCGTTCCGGGCGTGCCGCAAGGCTCGGACGAAGGACTGCTGGACGGGACAATCATGCTTACCTATATCGTCAAATATGGGGATTGGTACATTGCTGTTGGGAAAACCGTTCTCGGTTTTTTGTTTGGATGTGTGTGGGCGCTTATGGGATTTCTGTTTGCGGTATGGATTCCTAACCGTTATGTTGCCCTGATTGCGCCGTTTGTATTGTATGAATCCATGTGGATCGGACTGGATGGGATTGTATGGCTGAATCCCATCCGGCTCCTCAGGGGAGATGATGTAGGAAGTTACCCTCTGGCGGCAGGAGTAGAATGTGTCTATATCATTGCCGTATCAACCGTCACTATGGCAGGACTTGTGAGGAGGTATCGGAATGGGTAGTCTTGTGGTAATCATAAAAGGGATGTTTTGGCAGGAGCAAAGAAACGGCAGGGTTATCATGGGATATTTTTTGGGATTTGCAGTCATGGGATATTGGATGAGAGGTTTTTTGCGGTATGCGGCTGACACAGGAGAACCAGTTAACATACTGGAAGCCTTCTGCGTGGTTGAGCAGCATTACGTGAATATGCTGTTTTTGGTCCTGGGATGGCTTCTGGTAGTGGCAGACGCCCCGTTTATGAAAGGGAATATTTACCTGCTTTTATATCGGTGCGGCAGAAAGCGTTGGAATATGGGAATGTTTTTCTAAATATTGCTGCAGGCATTTCTTTATACTGCGGCTATGGCGGTATTTACTATAATCATCAGCAGTTTTTTCGGGTTTGTGGGGAATATGTGGAGCAGTCCGGTATATTCTCTGGCGCTTGATGTCACAAACAACATCGGAGCCAGGTATAATATTACATTTCCGTGGCTTGCGATGATGAAGGCCATGTCTGTTCCACAGGCATTTGCAGTGACCTTTTTGTTTCTTTATCTGTATCTTGCTTTTATGGGAGCGCTTTTATATGTTGCTGCACTGCTGTTTTCAGGAATAGCCGGAATAGTGACTGTAATAGGGGTGCATCTGACCGGATATTTACGAATGATGGACGGTTATACGGAAACTTCTTTATTGGCAAGGGCAGTTCCGGGAAATTTTATAGATGGGACATTGTCTTACTGGCAGTCTGTGGCTTTGTTTTTGGCATTGATTGTGGTTTTAATGGTTTTATCATCTGTTTTTGTGAAAAAAATTGAGTTTCAGTCGGGAACGGAGGTAGAAGGATAATGTCGGAAAGTATGTTTATCAGGCTGTTTGCAGGGGTACCATCCGATTATTTTGAAGCCATACCGCTGATTCCTTTTGGACAATGGCTTCTGCCGATTGGCTTTTTTCTGTTGACAGTGGGTTTTTATTCAGAACGGAACAGAAAGGTGGAAGTATTTTCCCTGTACCGTTATGGAACAGTTTCGGACTGGTGGATAAGGCATTTTGTGAAAAGGGTGATATTTGGTATAAAGACGGCAGTATTGCTCCTGCTCATTGTTTTGACCTGCGATATTGTTATGGGGAAATCGATTTTACTTTCCGCAGGGCTGCTTGCAAAAATCAGTGTCTTGTGGCTGCTTCATAGTATCAGTATGGCAGCGCTTTTCGTGTTATTGGATCTATTCCCCATCAGACGTTTTGTTCCGGGGATGTTATTCCTGCTGGAAGGCGTGACATTTATGATTGGCTGCCGGATTTGCGCAGTTTCCCATGCAATGTACGGAATGTGGGGGATGTATCTGCGAAGCAGCTTATATGAAACAGGCGGCTTTCCGGTCGGAGTGATAATTGTAGCGGAAGCTGTTTTGCAGGCAGCCAGTTTTGCTGTCGGACGGGAATATTTGAAAAAAGAAACAGATCATATTTAAAGAAAGGAAGGTTTGCGAATATGGCAGAAGCAATCCATGTGGAGAATGTAACAAAAAGGTTTGGCGAAGTTGTTGCGCTCGACCGTATTAACATTAGTTTTGAAAAAGGAAAAATATATGGGATTATAGGAAGGAATGGTTCCGGTAAGACTGTTCTGTTCAAAACGATGATTGGATATTTAAAACCGACAGGCGGGAGGGTTGTAGTGGGGGAAAAGGAGATTGGAAAAGATATTGATTTTGCAGACAATATGGGAATTATTATTGAAAATCCCGGATTTTTAAGCAGATACACAGGATACAGAAATCTGGAATATTTGGCATCTATCCGCAAATTGACAGGCAGGGAGCAGATCAGGGAGAGCATGGAACGGGTAGGCTTAGATCCCGACAGCCGCAAAAAAGTCGGAAAATATTCCCTTGGTATGAGGCAGAGGCTGGGTATTGCCCAGGCAATTATGGAAAACCCGGATATTTTGATCCTGGATGAACCAATGAACGGACTGGACAATCAGGGGGTAAACGATGTGCGGGATATTCTTTTGGGATTAAAGAAAGAAGGAAAAACCGTCATACTTGCCAGCCATAATAAAGAGGATATAGAGGTTTTGTGTGATACGGTATATGAGATGGAACATGGAAGACTGGTGTAATGGAATAAAATTTTAAAACAGAAAGGCGTGATACCTATTGACAAAATAGTAATTTTACCTTTTTCCAATTCAGAAGAATAATCTGCGTAGTAAAATTGAAGATGACAGGAAACGACCGTCCTATATTCTGACAGTCAGAGGTTTTCGGCAACCTGGATAAAGCTCTTTAACTGGTCTGTATTCATGAGTTTCACCTCAATTATTGCGTTTTTGTCATTGATAATGCCATATTTTCATTTCACTTTCAAGA
This sequence comes from bacterium 1xD8-48, assembly GCA_009917455.1. Classification (GTDB taxonomy): domain Bacteria; phylum Bacillota; class Clostridia; order Lachnospirales; family Lachnospiraceae; genus Suilimivivens. The sequence continues at coordinate 32,527 of QZDS01000041.1, forward strand.
GCTGGTGTGCTTTAATATAGCATATAGCCCGATAGGGTTATATGCTAACGGGAAAAATACGTAGCTTTTTTTCGAGTCTGCCACTGGTGGCCGGCATATTTTTTAGACAGGGAGGTAGAAAATGGAAGCAACGATAACGAAAACCAACCCTCTCGGCACAGAAAGGGTTGGAAAACTGATGATGCGTTATGCAGTGCCAAGCATTATTTCCATTGTGGTGAATTCACTGTATAACATGGTAGACCAGGTCTTTATCGGCCAGGGGGTAGGATATCTTGGAAATGCGGCAACGAATGTAATTATGCCGGTTTCAACGATTATGCTGGCTCTCGGCTTTATGTTTGGGGACGGGGCGGCAGCTTTTATGAGCCTGCATCTTGGGAAAAAGGAACCGGAAAAGGCTGCAAAAGGCATAGGGAATATGGTAGCGATAGTCATTGGAACCGGAATTGTCCTGATGATTTTGTTTGAATCGTTTTTGACACCGCTTTGTCGACTGTTTGGGGCTACGGATAACGTACTTCCTTATGCGCTGGACTATGGACGGATCATTGTACTTGGGTTTCCCTTTTCGATTATCTGTTCTGCTTTTGGAAGCCCGATTCGCGCTGACGGCAGACCGAAGATAAGCATGGTCGGTCTCCTGATAGGATGTGCTACAAACATGATTCTCGACCCGATTTTTATTTTTGTATGCGGGTGGGGCGTAAAAGGAGCTGCATGGGCAACGATACTGGGGCAGGTATTGAACGCGTTTTACTTTATTATCTGTTTGTTTCAATTTAAGACAATTAAAATAAAAAAAGAATATTTTATCCCGGATGTAAAGGTTGTGGGGAACATCGCTTCTCTTGGAACATCCAGCCTTATTTCACAGATTGCTTCGGTGTTCGTTATTGCAATCATGAATAATATGCTGGTAAAGTACGGTGCAGTTTCCAAATATGGAGCTGATATTCCATTGGCAGCTTTGGGTGTCACGATGAAAGTCAGCCAGTTGATTACCGGGGTTACATTAGGGATTGCAAGCGGCGTGCAGCCAATTCTCGGATACAATTACGGAAGCAGACAGCATGACCGTGTTAAAAGTACATTGAAATGGTCGCTTATTTTGGGTACCGCAATCATGTTTGTGGCATTGTTTATCTTCCAGGTTTTCCCGGAGCAGATCATCGGTATTTTTGGACAGGAATCAGACCTTTATGTAGAATTCGCGGTAAAATGTTTCCGCATTTATCTGCTTGCCTGTTTTCTGATTCCGTCGGGCGCAGTTGCAGGTATTTTTTTTCAGGCAATCGGAAAGCCGATTCCGGCTGCGGCGCTGACCCTTTCAAGGCAGATTATCCTGTTAATTCCTGCTATGCTGATTTTAGGTTATACAATGGGTGTGGAAGGAATTTTATGGGCAGGCCCGTTTTCTGACGCTTTGTCTGGAATTATTGCATTGATTACAGTGAAAGTATTCTGGAAACATATTTTTGAGAATAAGGGACAAAAAGAAACAGCAGGGAGATAATGGATTATGGCAGGTCAGGTTATTACAATCGGACGGCAATGCTCACCGTAAAAGCGCCCCAGGCGGCTATTTCCAAATGATGCCATAGGATTTTTGCTACTAACAGGCAAAAGTATTGAAGAATGGCTTAAAATCAAGGGTTTTAAGGCTTGGTGGGGTTCATCACGGTGGGTGGTGAACCCCAATTTTTTGGTTTTTGGATGCCGCTGATAGTGGGGCGATTGGGGCAAAAATCGTACTATCAGGCAAAAGTATACTTTCACGCAAAAGTCTGGGGTTTCCGTGATAGTATAAAACGGAAAGGTAAAAAGGAGTAGGATATTGGCGATTTTGGCTGAAAGGCGTATTAGCTTGACGGAAAATGCTGTCGGAAAACGGGATATATGATACAAACACGGAAACTGCCTGGAGTTTTCGTGTTTGTATATGAGTTTCCGTGATAGTTTGGGGTTTTGCGTGATAGTATACAGAAAAATTGAAAAAGGTAAAGAACGCATCAGTTTCCCGGCTTGTATTTGAAAACGGGATTTTCTCCTTAGAGCCGGACATACAGTTATGAAAAGCCAGTCAAGGTTCTCCTGCTGATTTTTTTGTGCAGCATGGTTCATAGCATTTGGTAAATGCTATGAACAGCCTGTTTAATATATTTTCTCCCTTGTTCAACAATGTCAAAAGAGTTATTGGAGAAGCACCATGTAGCCATTGTGCCTCTCACAATGCTTTCAAAATAATTGAAAATTTCATTGCATGAAAAATCGGAGGATGAATACGCTAAACTTGATTCTATTTCATCCTGCAATATTTTGATAAAATATCGTTTGCTGAAATGTTCGGAAGGTCCAGGCATACATGCACTTAGATTTAGCGAATAAGCTAAGCAGGTAAGTTCATATCCAGCGTATTCTGCGAATTCAAATTCCAGATTTAAAAAGTAGGTGATACGTTCAATTACGGATTTATTAGGGTTGGAGGCTATAAATTCATCGTAATGGGTGCAGATATAGGTTCCCATATCAGCATAATAGCTTTCCCTTACAATATCTTCCTTGGAGTTGTAATGAACATAAAATGATCCTTTTGCCAATCCTGCTGTCTGGCAAATTTCACTTATAGTAACATTATCGTACCCTTTGCTTTTTATAAGTGTGACTGCTGTTTCAAATATTTTATTTTTTGTATCAACAGCTCTATCTTTGCGTGTTTTTTTCTGTTCCATTCCTTGACTCCTTATAAAATGCTATTGACAATATGGATGGTAGTAGTTAAAATAGTGACCACGGTCATTGACTGCGGTCACTATTATTCTAACACATTTTTGCAGGAGGTACAATATGTTTATTTTTAATCTGACTTATATCAAGCCAATTTTGGAAGTTGAAAAAATGTTACCGGCGCATATTAGTTATTTGGAAGAAAACTACAATGCAAAAAAATTTATTTGTTCTGGAAGAAAGAATCCACGAACTGGCGGGATAATTCTTTGTAATTGTGCCACAAAGCAGGAGGCAGAACAGATTATGAAGCAAGACCCATTTTTCCGAGAAAAAATTGCCCGGTATGAAATAATTGAGTTCGTACCATCTAAATCATTGGAAGAATTTAAAGCAATTATGGAAAAAATCAAATAGTGGATTAGCTTGAAAAATGAGATTTTATGTCTAATGAAACGAAAGGAATAAGCGTTTTCATGATGAAATAATTGTGGCGAGGCTGGAAAAGATACCATTGATTAAGCAAAGTCCGCCGCACTATGGCCTTCATCCGCCATATGCGGCGGTCTGCCTTTTCCGCAGGCAGGTCTGACAGCAGAAACCGCTTGGAAAGCGGGGGAATCAGAGGTAATATGCTTACACGGCGGTTTGCGTTTCCCCTATATCGGACGAATGGATAAATAGCATTTGCCGTTTTGGTGTGATGGAAGGAAAAGAATTCACGCTGTCAAATCCGCTATTCACGCTATCGGCGTTAGACTATTTCCTGTTTTTTACGATATAAAAAGTGAGAGCCGGAGGAGGTGGATTTTATAAAAATTGCAATCTGTGATGATGAAAAGAATATAAGGGCCTACTTAGCCTCTCTGGTCAGGAAGCAGGGGAGGGAGTGTGAAATTGCAGAGTATATGTCTGCGGACGAATACTTGCTGGATCAAACAGAGCATGACCTGCTGTTTTTAGATATAGAGCTTGCTGGAGATGGCCCAGGTATGGACGGGATGGAGCTGGCAAGGCGGATAAGGGGCATGGAGCTGGAGCGTCAGCCGGTCATTATTTTTGTTACGGGATATGAAAAATATGTCTATGACGCTTTTGACGTGGGGGCATTCCAATACCTCCTGAAACCTATTGATGAACAGAGATTTGCCGAGGTTTTTGGCCGGGCAGCGGCGCAGATCATATTTGAGGCGGAACAGAAAAAGAAAACGCTGGTCATCCAGTACGGGAGTGAAAGCAGGGCGGTACCGCTCCAAGACATTTATTATATTGAGAGCCGCAACCATAAGGTGGTGCTGTACCTCAAAGATGGGGAGCTGGAATATTACGAGAAAATCGGGAGACTGGAGGAAGAATTGCAGGGGCAGTTTTTCCGGATACACAGGGGGTATCTCGTCAACCTCGCCTATGTCGAGGGGTATGATAAAACAGAGGTAACGCTGGCTGGTGGCATCAGTCTGCCCCTTTCAAAAAGATACGAGGACTTTGCGGCGGCATACCTGCAGTTTGTGCAGTAAAG
>QZDS01000042.1 GCA_009917455.1 bacterium 1xD8-48
TTTTATCAGCGATGCACATGAAAAATTCTACTACGAGAAATTGAAAGAGGTCAGGTATCAGGACGTATATGCCGCCGCATTGCGCCGCTGGTTAAACCGGGAGAAAAAGGAGAACCCGAAAAAGGGAATAGACGCTATCCGCGAAGCCATTAAGGAGCTTGAACGCGCCGGGTATATCGTCCGTTCAAGGGAGCGCGACGAGAAAGGACGTTTGCGGGGCGCGGACTATGTGATATTCGAGCAGCCGCAGCCGCCTACGCCGGATTTACCTACATTATTGAAATGTCGGAGATGATTGCCACGGCGAACGCAAAGAGCATTGAAGATATTAAGTCCTTTTTGAGCCGCCAGAAGGAAACCTACAAAGCCCCTTATGAAGTCCACCCAAAAGACCGCAAGCGGCAGTGCGTGTTTGCCGGGACTTCCAACACGCTGGACTTCCTGCCCCTTGACCGCACCGGGAACCGGCGCTTCCTTAAACCGCCTTATCAGCCGGATTCTGGTGGGTGAGGTGAAAAAGGTTGACGGGGAGAAGTTTCAGGAAATCAAAATCATTTATAACTTTGTCGGGGAGATACCGGCGGTAACAGAATAATGGCAATGCCCTTCCCTCTTTCCGGGGGAAGGGTTTTCTTTTTGCCCGTACACGAAAAAGAAGCCGGGTTCCTTACTCTCCGGCTTCCGGGATAAACTCTAAATGGTCTAAGGCATAGCGCAGAGCCATACACATCAATTCATTTCGGGAGCGGTCGCTTTTCGCCGCCAGAGCGTCAAATTCCTCCTGCAATTCCCGGTCTATCCGTAGCGTCATGACCACCGACTTATCTTCCTTCTTGTCGGGCTTCTTCTGACGCACCAAAAACTTGTCTGCCATGTTACACCTCCGTATTACGTTCCTGCAACCATTATAAACGATTCCTCTTGACTTTTATATAACACATGATAAAATACAAATATGTAATACATAATAGTATTACAAAATGAAAAGGAGGTCATGGAAGTGAAGAATGTACTGGAACAGCTTTATAACGGCGAAATCTTCCCGGCGGAACAGTATGCCCCCAGAGGTGAGGAATACCGTAAAATCCATCAGGGGCATTACCACCACTACGAGGACTTTATTGAGGTGCTGGCTAAGCTGGAGCCGCCCCTTGATGAGCGGTTCATTAAAATCATGGACGAACAGCTTGACGTAATCCCGTTTGAGTTCTCGGAAATGTTCATTGACGGTTTTAAGCTGGGGGCAAAGATGATGGCGGAGGTTTTCAGGAACGAGTAAAAGGACAGGGGACAGGAAAAGGCAGACGCTTTGAGGGGAGCGGCTGCCTTTTTTGGAGTTGTTGACAAACTGGAAGTTATCATTCTAGAACAAACGGAAGTATTACTATTATGATTCCAAATACAGTAAATAAAGCACCTCCAAATTTTGTGCTTTTTATATACCAATCAGAGGGTTCATCTGCACTATAAGATTTCCATTGTTCTGTTATTTTCCATATCAAATCTGGCTTCAAAAAAATGAAAATACCTAATACAATGAATAGAATTCCTCCGCAAATACACCATAACATATTTATCATGCTCCTTTATCAAATTCCGATTTATTATTGCGTTCAGCTTAGCACATTTATGGAACATATACAAGATTCCATGTATGAAAAAGCAAAAAGAATGAATTCTTCACTTGACAATGTGGCAAAGAGCTTATGACACAGGACGAAATCGCGGTCATGGACGGAGGGAAATGTATCTTGCAGCTACGCGGGGTGCGCCCGTTCTTTTCGGACAAATTCGACATAACGAAGCACCCGAAATACAAGTACCTTTCCGACGCAGACCCGAAGAACGCCTTTGACATGGAGAAGCACTTGCGCCGCCGCCCCGCTATCGTCAAGCCCGATGAAGTCTTTGACTATTACGAGATTGACGCGGCAGAATTGCCGGAAGATACGGAAACGTAAAAAAGGCACAGGGAAAAGACCTTTGCATTATGGAAATGTGCATAACTGCCTATTCCGTCATGGAAAACGCCGTTCACAGCACATGGAAAAGCAAAGGGCAGCTTTCCCACGTCCTGCAAACAGAGTTACCCATAATTCCATAAGACAGCCAGTTATACACATTACCACAAATCCAAACTTAGGAGAAATCCAAACTTTTCCGCAAATCACTTGAAAATAAAGGATTCTTCCAGAGAAAAGTTTGGATTTCGTTTTAATGATTTCAGCGTTTCAAGCCACAGAAACCAGCCAGTGAGCCACTGCTGTCTTTCCATTTTTTTGTGACATTCTTTTCTTTTTCGCCCTCCAGCGTAGCCAGCGCTTTCCGTTTATCATCCGTTGTTATGTCCAGATAACGCATGGTTGTATCCAAGCTTGCGTGGCCAAGGAGAAAACTGATCTGTATGATATTCATGCCATCTTCCAGCCAGTGGGTAGCTTTGGCATGGCGGAACTGGTGGGCGTGGGTATCCAGCGGAACCTCCGGGCATCTTTTGCGGGCATCCGCCGCATATATTTTTATCCGCTTGTCAATCGCAGGCTCTGTCAGTTTCACATATTTTCCCCCTACACGGGAATAGAATAAATACATTTCCGGTTCTGGCTCTGGTTCATGGAACGCTTTCATATAGATCCGGATATGTTCAACAGCCCTTGGAAGAAGGTACGCCGTCCGTATCTTGTTACCCTTGCCGTACAGGTTGACGTAAGGCTTATCTGAATCAAGTACAGATGCGAGAGCCTGATGGATAGGATCTCATCAAGTCTTGCGGCAGTTGCATACAAAAGCGTCAGAAATACCAGGTCTCTTTTCCCTGTCCGTGTGGAAGGGTCTGGTGCTGCCAGGATTGCTGCGACCGCTTCACGGGTAAGCCCTTCCACTTTCCTTTTCTGGCATTTCTGGCGTTTGATAAGTTTTGCCTCCTGATATAAGTACAGAAGCCCGACCTCTTTGTTTCCCAGGAATTCCAGAAATGCCCGGAGAGAACCGAGCCGTATATTGCACGTTTCCGGGGAGCTGTGCCTTACATCCTTCAGCCAGATAATCCATTCCTCGATGAAGTCTCTCTCGAAGCAGTGCCTTCCAAGGCTGTCATGCGTGATGCCTCTTTTTTCGAGGAATACGATATAGAGTGTCAGCGCATCCCGGTAAGATTTCAGTGTATGTTCGCTGGATGTTAGAAACTGTGGGGCATAATCATGGAGGAATTCGGAAATATATCCTGCCATGCGGGCGGCTTCTTTATTATTCTTCATAAGCCACCTCCGGTACAATGCTGTTGAAACCTTCCTCTGTTTTTTCCTGTATCATGTCTGCAAGCCTTGGGACAACTGAATAATAATACAGCGTAGACTCTGTGCATCGGTGTCCCATTGATCTTGCCAGATAATGGAGGCGGTCATTAAATTCAAATGTGTCATCTTTCCAGCTGTTGATGTTTGCAGTAGCGTAATTATGCCGGAAATCATAGGCGACAGTATTTCCCTTTTTTCCGTTCGCTTTTTCCCACAGCAGGGAAAAGTTATAAGATACCCATGCACGTGAATAGGGCTGTCCTTCCGGAGATTCAAAAAAATATGTCCTGTCAGGGCAGAGCCTGTCCGCCGCCCGGTCATAACGTCCCAGCAGTTCTGTCATGCTTTGATGGAGGGCTACATAATGCTGGTCATAGCCTTTCGATTTCTGTATATCAAGCACGCCATGCCCAAAGTCAACACTGCGGCGCATCAAGAGCCGTGCCTCTGTTGTACGGATTCCGCTGCTGTAAAGGAGCCGAAAGAATACGGGGCACGTTATCCTTCTTAATTCAGAAGCATAAGCCATCCGCCCCTTGCAGGGTATGATACTGTCACATTCATGGAAGAACCGTTCCAGTTCTTCCTGGCTGAACGCATGGGGGATACGCCGCTTTTTATTCTGTTTTAATACTGGCGGCGGAAGGACGTCCGTCTGGCCGTGTCTGTGGAGGTACTCGATAAAAAGGCGGATGACCAGTGTCCGGGTGTAGCAGGAATTCACATTTTCCGTTTCACGTTTGGCGCACCATATATCCACCATTTCCTGTCGGAGTGTTTCTGTGGGGTAATGTCTGGCACAGTAATGGTCAAAAATCCTTATATTCAGCCCAAAAACAGTTTCATTCCATCTCTTAGTATCAAATCAGACTTTGTGGAAATAGTAATCAAACAATCCGCTTTCTTTAGCTGCTTTAAAACATTTCTTGTCACTTGATATTTTGCTTCAAAAGGATTATAACAATCCGTTACAGAAGAAATAAATACAGATTTTTGATACAGCTTTTTTACACTAATTGTTTTATCACAACGCTTTATATCTATAAAATTTCCCCATTCTTCTGTATGTCCTGTAAATCGTTTCATAAAACGGGCATAGCAGTATTTGCAAGCGTGAGGGCAGCCAACATAAGGATTGATTACATAATCACTGGCTGGTAAATTCGATTTTGTAATCAAGTCTTTTGTAACAATTTCTTTTTCTATTATGCTCAAGATAAATCACCTCCATAAAACAAACAGAAATATACATTTTTATTAATTGCCTATTATATTCAAAAGGGCGGTAGCACTTTAAGCTATCGCCCCTCTGAATTATCAGCCTAAAATTGAATAGGCTGTCCACAATGGTGCTTATAACTTTTGTTTTCCGTTGATTGATTTGTCTACTTTTTTGTTACACTAATTTATTTTCCTGTGCCGGAGCAACTTTCGCATAACCGTCCCATGCAAATAATGCGTCTTTTGATTCATCTGCAACGATTTTCTCAATGTTGCAAAGATACAAGTAATGGTCGCCGGATTCCATAGTTTGTGCAAGGGATACCACAAAGGCAACTCGTGTATCCTCTGGAATTTGAATATTGCTTCCCTCAATATTTTGTAACACAATCGGTGTTTCTTTCAGCTTGTCCTGCTCGTTGCCGCTGAAAGAACCATATGCCATTACTGCATTGTTTAAGCTGACACCCGGAGCAGCAAAAACCGCTTTTCCTGTCCGGCGAATGTTACTGCCGGAATTAGATTCTTTTCCCATTGCAAATGCAAGCATAGGCGGGTTATAAGATGAGTACATAAAGAACGATACCGGAGCCATATTAAGGCTTCCATTTTCCTTTGTTGTGCAAAGCAGCATAAGCGGGTCTGGTGAGGTAACTGCTGTTGCCTGTTCAATGTTAATTTCTTTCATGATAAAACTATCCTTTCTTTGATAAAATTTTTGAATTACAGCAGAGCCTTTGTTGACTTTTGCTGATAAGATAATTATACTTAGTTTGAAATGTTCTTCAAGTACGCAGAATATTCTTACATAGTATGGTAGACCATACTGTTAAACACATATTTGATATATTCATATCCTAAAGAAAGGACGATTCAGTATGGATAAGGATTTAACTTATGACGAATGGACACAAAAAGTTAAAATCGGTATTCTCACCGAAGCTGGTAATTGCCCGGTAACATCTTTAATTATCATGTTACAAGGCAAATGGAAATTTCAGATTATTTACGAAATGTGTATTAAATCCCCTATACGTTTTGGCGAATTGAGAAAAAACATTGACGGCATTACAAATACAATGCTCACTTCTTCTTTGCGCGAACTGGAAAAAGACGGGTTGGTGTCACGAATACAATTTAACGAAATTCCTCCCCATGTAGAATATTCTCTGACTGATAAAGGCGCAGCATTATTGCCTGTCTTTTACGCTATGACAAAATGGGGGCTAACCTATATTCCGTAAAATAAAAATATGTTTTAAAAGATAAAGAAAAAGAGGGATTCCGTAGTAGTCGGCATTGTGCCGTAATGTGTATAACTGGCTATCTTATGGAATTGTGGGTAACTCTGTTTGCAGGACGTGGGAAAGCTGCTCTTTGCTTTTCCATGTGCTGTGAACAGAGTTATCCATGATTCCATAGCCTGTTATGCACATTTCCACAATGCGCCCTTGCTTTTCCGGCTCTTGATGTTCAGACGGGGAGGCTATGCGGTTCTCTCTGCTTCCTGTTTTTTCCTGTGGTATGCTTCCCTCCTTGCGGCAAGATAATTCTCATAGCGTTCCACCGCTTCGGGGTTTCCAGTGGCGGCTTCCTCATACATTTTCTGCCGGGATTTCTTGGTGGCTTCGGAAGCATACGCCCGCTTTTTCGCAAGCCGGAGGAATGGATTCAGGTGGAGAACGTGCATGAGCCGCTTGTGGATATGGACACCTACAATCTTGTGCAGGAAAAAGTGAAGATGCGCAAAAGACCGGACGCATGGGGCAACTACGGGATATTTGCCGGACTTGTCAAATGCGGGGAATGCGGTAGCACCATGAACCAGCGTGTGGCAAATGCGAAAGCAAAAACGAGGATACTGACGTGCGCAAAGTATAACCGTTACGGAGTAGCGCATTGCAGCCAGCACCGATTGGAACTTGACACGCTGTATCAGATTGTTTTGGAGCAGATACGCTCCTGTGCGGCACTCGCCCTTGCAGATGAAACAAAAGTCATGGAGGAACTTCGGAAAAGCAATCAGTGTGACAGTGAGGAAGAAAGCAGGCGCATGAAGGCAAAACTTTCTGAGAGTGTACGCAGGCTTTCCGAGCTGGATGCACTTGTTTCAAAACTCTATGAGGACTGGGTAGCGGGCAGGATTAACGAAACGAATTTTACACGCATGATGGAAAAGGCACAGGGCGAACAGGAAACCCTGCAGAAAAAGGCGGATATGATGCGTGAATGTCTTGACGGGGCGGCAAAGGAACAGGAGGACAATTCAAAGTGGCTTTCACTGATTAGGCAGTATGCCGATATTAAGGAGCTTGACAGGGAAATGTTACACCTGCTTATTAAAGAGATTGTTGTCCATGAGGATATGTCAGAAGGCAGGCGCAACACAACAGTGGAGATACACTTTAATTTTATGAAACAGGGAAACCAGCTAACGGTAAAAAGTTAGTCTGATGTTTTCAAAGACCGCATACAGGGGAACGAAGTTTATCCCCTGTGGCGGAGAAATATCTATAAAACACAATCAAATCTTGAAGTTTCACAATCAATTCGATTATTTTTCAACTATTTAGGTATGACACAGCTTATGAGTGGAGGGGGCATTATTATTGTGGCGCAGACGGTGATTCCACAGCCCTCCAGCCTGTTTTCATAAGATAAATGGGCGGCATCATAGACAAAATCACTGATTTCATAAAGGAGATGCTGCAGGGGTGGGTACTTAATAACCTTGATACCATGTTTTCCGAAGTGAATTGTTAGTAAAGTGGGTTTTGCTAAAACAAGTGGACAAGAAGCTGGTGTGCAGGTGGTTCTTATAAAATGAATATGGTAAAATTTTATAAGAAACGAGGTAAGGCTATATGGAAAAGAAGATTTATATCACAGATGAAGAACGTGCAAAATGTCAAAAGGGGGCTGATGCGTTTGCAGAGCTGTACGAAATGGCGGACATTGTAGTGCTTGATATAGGCAGATATGGTTTTGTGATGCTCAAATATTATACGCCGCCGCATGGCTTTGAGGAAGATGCAACTTTTACGGACAGCAAGGCATTGTTTGAAGCATTATGGCAGGAATGGCTTGATATGAAGCTGTATCTTATAGCAAAAGGTACTCCATTGCTGGAAAAAGGGTATAAGGGTGTGTTTGAGGGCCTGACAAAAGAAAAACAGTCGGAACTTATCGGGCGAAAAGCCGCTTTCGTAAGAATGGCGGGAATAGATTTGTAAAAAGATGTTTCCAGCAAAGAAATAGATAGAGAAATGGATTCCGTAGGCGCAGGCATTGTGGGAATGTCGTATAACTGGCTGTGTTTATGGAACTGTGGGAAACCCTGTTTGCAGGATGTGGGAAAGCTGCTTTTGCTTTTCCACAGGCTGTGAATGGGGTTTCCCATAGTTTCATAGCCAGTTATGCACATTTCCATGATGCAGGTCTTAAATACTTGAAATGATTCGCCTGACCGCATATAATTATATAGCAGAGATTAAAGGAAGGGTGAATGAAGATGTTAGAGTATATTTCTGCCCCGGAAGCGGCAAAGAAGTGGGGGATTTCAGAAAGACGGGTACAAAAGCTGTGTGAGGAAAACCGTATACCGGGCGTGGCAAAATTCAGCCGCTTGTGGCTGATACCAAAAGATGCCCAGAAGCCGGCTGATGCCCGCACAAAAGCAGGAAGGACGGGGAAGCATGAATAAGGTTTTGGTTATTGATGATGACAAAGAACTTTGTGCGCTTATGAAAAAATGCGTAGAGCAGGAGAGCCTTGTTGCGGTTGTCGCTAACGGCGGCATAGAAGGGCTGCGGATATTGGAGGAAAACAAGGATACCTGTTCACTTATTATCCTTGATATTATGATGCCTGATCTGGATGGTTTTCAAGTGTTGCAGCAAATACGGCAGACAAGTAATGTTCCTGTCCTTATGCTGACCGCAAAAAGCGAAGAAGAGGATAAAGTGTCCGGCCTGCGGATGGGGGCGGACGATTACCTGACAAAGCCGTTTAGCATCAACGAGCTTATGGCACGGGTAAATTCCTTAATCCGGCGTTATACCCTGCTTAATCCTGTTTCCAGTCCTGGAACAGACTGCATGATGCTTCAGGGGATGACAATCGACAGAATTAACCGCCTTGTCTTTCAGGGGAATGAACAGATTGAGCTTACGGGAAAAGAATTTGACCTGCTTTCTTTTCTGGCATCAAATAAGGGCAAGGTATTTACAAAAAAGCAGATTTATACGCAGGTCTGGGCGGAAGAATATGCTTTTGACGACAGTAATATCATGTCATTTATCAGCAAATTGAGGAAAAAAATTGAACCAGACCCGGAGCATCCGTTTTACATTTTGACTGTCCGTGGCGTTGGCTACCGTTTCAACAGGGAGGCCTGACATGAGTGTTAACCCATTTTTATTGATTATGTTTTGCATTGCTTTGTTGGTAATCCTGTTTCTTTTCACAAAACTCAGGCGTGTACGGGGGCAGTTGTCTATTATCGAGGAAGCGCTTGAAGATATAAAATCCGGGAACTTAAACCGCCGTATGCTGACTAAGAAAAATGATATGACAAGAAAAATCTGCTATGGCATTAATGAGATTGCAATGAACAGCCAGACACAGCTTATTAAACAAAAACAGTCTGAACAGGCGTACAAACGGTTAATGACCAGTATTTCCCATGATGTCAAAACTCCCCTTGCTTCCCTGGTCGGTTATTTGGAAGCAATCGAATGTAAGATAGTGGCAGGAGAAGAAAAAGACGAATACGTCCATGTCGCATTTGAGAAAGCCCATTACCTGAAGCATTTTGTGGAAAATCTCTTTGAGTGGGTGAAGCTGGATTCCGGAGAACAGATTTTTCGCTTTGAGGTTTTAGATTTGAATGAAGTATCCCGGAACATCATAGCTGATTGGATTTCCGTTTTAGAAAACAGTAATTTTGGATATGAATTTGATATTCCGGAAATGGAATACCTTATGCGTATAGATGTAAATGCTTATAGCCGTATCCTCAACAATCTGCTGCAGAACGTGCTTATCCATAGCAAAGGAAATAAAGTGATATTCCGTATTTCAGAAAATGACCGGCAAGCCCGGATTACATTAGCAGATAATGGCAAAGGAATATCTCCCGATCATCTCCCGCATATTTTTGAGAGGATGTACCAATGCGACCAGTCACGGTCTTCAAAAGGAAACGGACTGGGTTTATCTATCGTAAAAGAACTTGTGGCAGCTCATAAAGGAACGATTGCCGCTGACAGCACTCCTGATAAGGAAACTATATTTACAATATTGCTTCCAAAATCCCTGTAGTAATACGGGGATTTTTCAGTTTGTCAAATTTCGCTTAACTGTAAAAACATGAAAAAAGCAAGGTTTCGGCAAGGTTTTGGCAAGGTTAGCGTGATAGAATAGCAAATATGAAAAGGAGGTTTCACAATGAGCAAATATGTAATTGAAACAAAAAATCTTACCAAACAGTACGGAACACAGAAAAGCGTTGCGGATTTGAATATCCATGTAAAGCAGGGACGCATCTACGGTCTGCTTGGCAGGAACGGAGCCGGAAAGACAACGACCATGAAAATGCTGCTTGGGCTGACACAGCCCACTTCCGGGGAAGTTACAATCTGGGGACAGCCTTTACGGACAAATGAGAAAAAGCTCCTGCCCCGGATTGGCTATCTGATCGAATCCCCCGGATTTTACCCGAATCTGACCGCCACAGAAAACCTGCGCATTTTTGCTACCCTGCGGGGAGTGCCGAACCGCAATGCAATTAAAAATGCGCTTGATTTAGTGGGGCTTCCCTATAAAGACAAAAAGCTGTTTTCCCAATATTCCCTTGGCATGAAGCAGCGATTGGCGATTGCCCTTGCCATTATGCACGACCCGGAGCTTTTGATTTTGGATGAACCGATTAACAGCCTTGATCCGATTGGAATTGCGGAAGTGCGCTCTTTTATCCGTGACCTCTGTAACGAAAGAGGAAAAACGATATTGATTTCCAGCCATATTCTTTCCGAGATTGCACTTTTGGCTGATGATATTGGAATTATCGACCACGGCGCATTATTGGAGGAAGAAAGCCTTGCAGAACTGGAAGCAAAGAGCAGCAGGCATATCCGTTTTACTGTTTCCAGTACAACACAGGCGGCAAGGATTTTGGAACGTAATTTCCATGAAACGCAGTTTATCATACAGGACGATTATAAGATGCGTCTGCATAATTTAGATATTTTAGTTGGGGAAATTGTAACAGCCTTTGTCGAAAACGGACTTACCGTATCAGAAGCCTATGTCTGCGAAGAAAGCCTTGAAGATTATTTCAAGCGTGTAACAGGGGGTGAAGGGATTGCTTGATCTTGTAAAGTGTGAGTTTTGGAAATTGAAACGGAAAAAGTTTGTCCTTTTCGTAATATTTTCTGCGTTGCTTTTTCCTATCCCGTTTACTGCACTTGTACTAAAAGGGAATGTGGGCGATTTGAACGCTTTTGACGGCTTATATGATTTGCTCATTTGCATGGCTGTTCCTGTCATGCTTCCCTGCATACTTGGCATTATAGGGGCTATGCTCTTTTACATGGAAAGAGATAATGCAACTCTGAAAAATTTGATAGCTATTCCTGTTTCGGCATGGGAAATTGCGACTGCAAAAATCATAGTATTATACTTTATCAGCCTTTTATTCACCTGTGTAACATTGTTCTCTGCAATTATCGGGGGGATAATAGCCGGATCTGATTTGGGCAATATTTGGAACAAACTTATAACCGCCATTATTACGGCTATTCTATATGCCACGGGTACACTTCCGATTATAATTGCGATTGTAAAATTTAACCGCTCTTATATATTTGCAGTTATTTTGACATTCTTCTATACAATGTTTGGATTTTCCCTTGCTTTTACAGGGCAGTTCACATCAGATAATCAAGTAATGAAAGTGCTTACCAGTATTTTACCAACGCCTGTTATTTATCGTTGGCAGGCTTCAAGAATGATTGAGCAGGGAACAACTGCTTTTGAAAACTGGCAGCCCTACTTTCTGAAATTAGGAATTGTAGTATTTACCGTTTTTATTCTTGGAGGTATCTCTTATTTTGCGATTATCAAAATCTACAAAAAGCAGGAAGGGCAGGTGTAAGAAATGGCAAGGCTCATAAAAACAGAACTCTGGAAATTAAAACGATACTCTGTTATCTGGATTGGAATTGCAACTATGCTGTCTGTTGTTTTACTAACCTGTTTTATGGAGATGGGTACGCCGGGAACGCCGACATTTTCCAGTTTTTCAGATAATGTAATATGGAACAGCTTTTCGCTTATCTTTCCGGCGACAATCGTACTGATTGCAGGTTATATGATTGAACGTGAAAGAACAGACGACACGCTTAAAAATATAATGGCAATCCCGGTATCTTTCCGAAGCCTGCTTTTGGGTAAAGTGTTTGTCTGCGGAATGATTTCTGTCTTTTTGGCGGTAGTGGAACTTTTATTTACTGCTCTCATTTCGCTTTTTAGCAGATATGAGGGAATTGCTCTTGGCAGCGTAATGAGATCGCTTGCCCAAATGGTTGGAATGAATTGCTTTGTATTTATATCGGTGCTGCCTGTTATTGTATTTACAGGGCAAAGGGCAGGAGCATTTATGACGGGCGTAGCTTTTGCATTTTTTTATGGTTTCATAGGGACTTTTGCTTCCGGTCATGGTTTGTCCTGTCTTTACCCGGTTACGATAGGACTTGGTTTTATCAATTATCAAAATGGCATGGAAACCGGCACATATAATATTTTCCGGTGCGTTGTTGTACTTCTGATTATGCTTGTTATAACTGCGGTTATGCTGCTTCTGGCACATGACGGGAGCAAAACGCAAAAAATAAAAGGCAAAGGAGATATTCAATGACAGGAAAAAGAATACTTTGTATCATTCTAATATGTATGGGTGCTTTATTGCTTTCCGGCTGCAACAGCATTTATCAGGCACTATCAGACGGGACGGAAAAGATACTTGATGTGGCTTCTGATATCGTAGGCGACACTCCCCAAAATACTGCTTTAGACATCATGGATGCGCTAAATGAAATTGGCGGAAACACTGTTTTAACTTCTGAATCTTCTTTGCAGGGGGAACGTACTACAGGGATTGATAATTACGTCGGAACTTATTCAGCCGAGTATGAGGACTTTTCAAAAACGGAATATCTGTTTGGCGGTGTTGATGTTGAAAGAGAGCAGGGAAATGAATTAAATGTAGAGTGCGTCCTAAAAGTTGACAGTGGTACTGCTAAAGTATTTTGGATTTCAGGAAGCGAAAACCCAGTTAGCTTGATGGAAACGGACGGAACTTATAAGGAAACAATTACATTGTCAAGTGGCAATAACTATATTGGTATTGAATGTGAAGATTTTACAGGAAGTATGGAATTGAATATCGAATAATGACTGCTGGACGCCCATTCTAATCAGGGGAAGCGATATGACAAAGCAGATCTGCTTCCGAAAGTCCTGTGAATAGCAGGATTTTCCCTTTCAAAACGTGAAAAAGGCAAGGTTGAGGCTTTATATTAGATTTGTTGCTTTACGCAAACAAAGTTATTGAAAGTGAGGAAATTTTATGAGTGACTATGTGATTGAGACAAACAGCTGACAAAGGTGTACGGCAATCAAACCGCTGTCAATGCTGTCGATCTCCATGTAAAGAGAGGTCAGATTTATGGTCTGCTTGGACGTAATGGAGCCGGGAAAACTACAATTATGAAAATGATTCTAGGGCTGACATCGATCACTTCCGGCGAAGCAGATATATTCGGTAAAAACATTAAGGGACAGGAAAAGAGGGTATATCCCCGTGTTGGTGCAATTATTGAAACACCGGGGTTCTATCCGAATCTGACAGGAACAGAAAATCTGGAAATTTTTGCAAGGCTCCGTGGTACAGCAGCACCTAATGCTGTAAAGAATGCCCTGGAGGTTGTCGGTCTGCCTTATAGGGATAAAAAACTGTTTGGCAGGTATTTCCCGACGATGAAGTCGTTAGACAAGTAAAATCCAGTGTTTTCAAGGGTTTCAGCCATTTGTTATCTGCATAGTGCAACAAAAGTGCAACAAATTTTGAACGAATAATACGGAATAATACTCTGATGTACGTTCATAGTTGTGCGAATCCAATCAAATATTTGTACCTGCAAGGACATTTTTCTGAAAGAAATTTTAGAGAGATGTCCTTTTTGTTATGGTCAGACATTATCAGAATGGAGGAAAGCATTATGACAAACACAGCGTTAAGAGCAGAGGCGCAGAGCGCCGACATGGCACACATGGTTTTTAAGGACAGGAAACACGAGAAATTTTATTACGGGAAATTGGCGCAGGCAAGATTGACAAGATACCTTCCATCCATCTGGGCGTTGCCGCCAGCCAGATGGAGCGGAAAGGCATTGCCACGGAAAAGGGAAATGTCAACCGCCAGATTGCCGCCGACAATAAGCTGCTGAAGGAAATCAAGGCACGGATTACCCGGCTCTACAAATGGACGAAGGAGCAGGCGGGGAAACCGGAAGGAAAAGACAGTATCATGGCGCAGCTATACGAGGCGCAGCTGTCAGAGGGAAAACCCGGCTCCCGGTATGGGAAGATCCAACGCCGGAAGGCACAGGGGCTTCAGGACAGATACCTTTATGATTACACTTTCGCCAATGATAACGGCCAGAATCCTGTCATGGAAAAGGCACACGCCTATGTGGAGCATTGGAAAGAGGCATACCGGGACAATACCGGCCTTCTGCTCTTTGGTGACGTGGGAACCGGGAAATCCTTTTTTGCCGGCTGTATCGCCAATGCCCTGCATGACCGTGACGTGCCGGTACTGATGACAAATTTCCCGTCTGTCCTGAACCGGCTGACCGGCGTGTTTGCCGAGGACAGGGCGGCCTTTATCGCCAGCCTGGACGATTACAGCCTGCTTGTCATTGACGATTTGGGCGTGGAAAGGAATACCGAGTATGCCATGGAGCAGATGTTTACCGTCATTGACAGCCGGTATCGGAGCAGGAAGCCGCTGATTGTCACGACAAACCTGAAACTGGAAGAAATCAAGAACCCGCCAGACCTTGCCCACGCAAGGATTTATGACCGCATGCTGGAACGGTGTGCGCCGGTTCTCTTTTCCGGTAAGAACTTCCGGGAGGAAGGAGCCAGGGCGACCAAAGCGGCGGCGAAGGAGATTGTGAGTAAGGGATAGCATAAACTGATTGCATGAAAAGGAGGATTTATGGGCAGCGAGAAAATCACAGAGGACACTACCACCACAGCACCGGCTAAGGACGCTCCCACACTGGTGAAGAAGATTGGCCGGACTACCTACATTGTGAGGGTTCATTTCAGCAAGACCAGCAGGGAAACCATGAGCGACAAAATCAAGCGTATGCTGAAAAATGAGATGCGGCAGATATAAAAAAACGATAACGGAAACAGGCCGGGATTCAGAAATGCGCTGGCTCCCGGCTTGTAAAATCAGGAGGTTTATGGTAGTATGGAGATACGAAAACAGAAGGGAAAGCAGGTGGGAAGATTGACAGTGACGGAACAGATAGACCAGAAACATCAGGAAGATTTACAGAGGCTAAGAGGCTTTCGCCTGCTTGATGATGATTTCCTCACCAAGTGTTTTGAGGGAGATACGGCAAGCATAGAACTGGTATTACGGATTGTGCTGGAAAAGCCGGATTTAAAGGTGCTGGATGTCCGCACCCAGGTATTTGTGGAGAACCTGCTGAACCGTTCGGTGAGGCTGGATATCCTGGCTACGGACAGCACAGGGGCGAAACTGAATGTGGAGGTACAGCGCTCCGACAAAGGAGCCGGGAGAAAAAGGGCAAGGTACAACAGCAGCATGATGGACGCAAACCTTTTGAAGAAAGGCGAGGACTTCGACAAGCTGCCGGAAACGTGGGTAATCTTTATCACAGAGAATGACGTAATGGGAAAAGGGTTGCCGCTCTATCCGATTGAGCGGTGCTTTTTAGGAACCGGGGAAAGATTTGAGGACGGTTCGCACATACTGTATGTAAATGGCGCTTACCGTGGAGATACACCAATCGGGAAGTTAATGCATGACTTCTCCTGCACAGACGCAGCGGATATGTATTATGGGACACTGGCAGACAGGGTGAGATTTTTCAAAGAGAGCAAGGAGGGAATCGAGATTATGTGCCGGGCTATGGAAGATATGAGGAATCAGACATTGAAAGAGGGAATGAAAGAGGTTGCGCTCCGTATGTTGGCGGCTGGCAAATATGCTTTAGAGGAAATCGTTAATATTTCAGGACTTTCTCTTGAGGAAGTTAAACAACTGAAAGCGGATAGAAGCGCATAGGCAGAGTTATAGAGCCGGGAATCTAAAAAACAGGTTCCTGGCTCTATTTTTTTGCCCTGAAATGTAAATTTTCTGTGAATTTGATTAAAAAGTCCTTTACAAAACGTCACTGGCAAGACGGCAAAAAGCATTTTGATTTCCTGCGGGGCAAGGCTGGCCCCCTTTGACAGTGCAGCGACACGTTGTCGCATATAAACTTTGCGTAGGATTTTCCTGCAAAGAGGTAAAAGTGACGGAAAGGCAACAGCCTTTCTAACTGATATTCCGAGAAGTGGAATGACGGGGTAACGCCCTGAAACGCTTCCCTTGATACTGCGTTGGAAGAAACGGGACGTATTTCCCACAACTGACACAGCACGCTGAAGTCGGCTGTCTGCACCTGCGACTGTCCCTTTTGGGGATAAAGCAAAACCGAGCCAGAGGTGGCCGGGGGTGTTAGGCCGGAGGTCTATAAAGTACCTATGTCCAGAATGCGGCTGACTACCGCTGACAAAAGCCCGAATGTACAGGTCTATAACGGGATATGGTAGAAATGCCATAGCCGTGAAAACGGCGTATGTGGGGGAAAGTAAGATTTGTCGATATGAAATTCCCTATGGTGTTACAGGCATCATCAAGCATACAGGCCTAAAGGGCAGGGTTAAGGGTATTATTCCACTCAGTGTAGTAGTTCGGCAGCCTTGTGCAAGCCTGTGATTCAGATAATCCACCAGAATCCGGTTAAGGCCCTCTGGAATGGACGATGTAAGTATGGACGGCTCATAGGACCAGACATAATTTCCTGTCTTCATGATGCTGGTCATAATTATAATTGTTTTCCTGGTGTACCGGTACTTTATGCTGTTGATTCGCCATCCTGATAAAGGTGGAAGTAGTACCAGATACAGTTATTCCCCTCATCCTCAGAATAAACCGAAACTGAATGAGTCGAAAAATAAGATGTGACCGGAGAGATGCCATAACATTTATACATGTAAGTTGTTTTATTAGCCCTCCCCAATGAAACGATACATTGCCATGCCTTATCAATCAGGTCGCTGACAAGTGGCTTGGTATTATGTGACATAATAAAAATCTCCTTCCTGATTTTTTTATTTACAAAAGGATACCTTATTATGCCGAAACTTTGGGGATAAACCTTCAAAAAATCATACTTGTATTAAAAACTTCGGAATAACTATTTTTTCGGTATAAGACGCACAGGGCAGTCTGACAGCGAGCTTAGGATTTACAGAGCCGGACAGTCTGGAAGTCACGCTTGCAACCATTATGGGGAACTTAATCAATGACGAGGAAATAGAGCCGGGAGAAGGTATCCTCCACCATGAGGAAAGACAGCTTATCAAAGTACCCCGAATTAAAGGAGCGTATGCAGAGCCTTTTACAAAACGGCGAGAAGATAACGCCGAAACAGTGGAAAGCCGAGATACAGTCCTTACAATCCGAGTATGACAGTATCGGCAGGGAGCAGACCAAAACCGCCACAGAATTAGCTTATGCCGAGGTAATCGGCTATAACAAAAAGAACCTTGAGAGGGAGCTTCAGAACGAGAGCCGACAGCAGGACAGGCAACAGAGCAGAACGGAACGGAGGAGGAAATTTAATGTGAATTTTATTGTAAAGACAAGCGTTTTTTTGTATAATTGAAGTGTGGCAGGAACAGGATTTATCGTATCTTGTGTTACAGATTTTTAGAAATCAAGGTGATAAGGTGTCGGATGATATAAAACAGATAGAGAAAGTCATGGCAAAGCGTACAGCAAAAAACAGCGTATTTCTTGACCTTTTTCAAAACAAGAGTTATCTGCTAAAGCTATATAAAACGCTCCACCCGGAGGACACCACAGCGACAGAGGACTCACTTACAGATGTAACAATCACAAATGTGCTGACTGATAATCTGTATAACGATTTGGGTTTTATTGTCAATAATAAGTTGATGATACTTGTGGAGGCGCAGTCAACATGGACAGTGAATATTTTAGTAAGAATTTTGCTGTATCTTGCGCAGAGTTATCACGAATATTTTCAGCGTACCAGCCAAGACTATTACAAAAGCAAGAAAGTAAAAATGCCAAAGCCTGAACTTTATGTGATTTTTACGGGAAACAAAGGGAGGAAACCCGATAAAATATCTCTGTCTAAAGAGTTTTTTGAGGGTGCGGTAATAGATATTGATGTAAAAGCAAAGGTCATCTACGAAAGCGATACCGATGATATTATCAACCAGTACATTATTTTCTGTAAAGTATTTAACGAGAAGACAAAACAGCATGGAATGACACAAAAGGCAGTTACGGAAACAATCCGCATATGCAAGGACAGGAATGTTTTAAGAGAATATTTGCTTGACAGAGAAAAGGAGGTTGTGACGATTATGATGAGTTTGTTTGATGAAGAACAGATTATGAAGTCGTTTATAAGAAGTGAACGGCATGAAGCGGCACAGGATAAGGTAAAAGAAAAGGCAATTCTTATGTTGCAAAAAGGAAAAATTTCTATAGATGAAATACAGACATTTTTTCCGGAATTATCTGATGATGAGATTGAGGAAGTTAAAGGAGAAGTTATGCAGTTGGCATAATAGCAGTAAAACAATTAAATATCTAAATAACAGCGTAAAGGCGTATGGAACAGTAAATTGTAAACCATGCGCCTTTTTTGCGTTCAAAAGGAGGAACATGAGCGACAACATTCAGACCAACGCCACAGGGCGATTAACGCCCTGTTTACAACAGAAGATTGACAAGACAAGGGAACTCCGTGAGCTGACAAGTTATGACGCTTGAGCTTGACCGGCTTGGCGATGAAAAGACGGCTTTATTTGTCATTATCTCCGATACGGACGACAGCTTTAATTTTATCGTGTCTATCATGTATACGCAGCTTTTTAACCTGCTCTGCGACAGGGCAGATGACGTGTATAACGGAAGGCTGCCCATACACGTACGGTGCCTGCTGGATGAATTCAGCAACATCGGCCAGATACCAAAGTTTGAGAAGCTGATTGCAACCATCCGGAGCCGGGAAATATCGGCTTCTATTATTTTGCAGTCAAAATCCCAGCTGAAAGCAATTTATAAGGACAATGCCAACGTAATTGAAGGAAATTGTGACACAACGCTTTTCCTTGGAGGGAAATAAAAAACGACGTTAAAAGAGCTGGCTGATATGCTTGGACGGGAAACCATCGACCTGTACAACACATCGGACACCAGAGGCGCGAACAGGTCTTACGGTCTGAATTACCAGAAGACAGGTAAGGCGCTGATGAGCCAAGACGAGATTGCGGTCATGGACGGGGCAAAGTGTATCATGCAGCTCCGGGGCGTAAGGCCGTTTTTATCCGATAAGTTTGATATCACAAAGCATAAGCAGTACAGGAAATTATCTGATTATGATAAAAGGAATGCTTTTGATATGGAAAAGTATATTAGCAGGAGGCTTGTCTTAAAAGATGACGAGTTGGTTGAGAGCTATGACTTCGGGGATTTATCCGGCTGACAGGAAGTAAAAAGGGAATTGCAAAAAGTATTTTAAGGTAAGTAATTGTTGAAAGGGAAAGGAGGAAGGGAAGTTTTTGGAGAGCGCGTTTATCGGGAAACCGATGGGAGCTGTATTCCGGAAATTTCCTTTGGAAAAGAAATGGGAAAGAAGAGAAAAAGTATAAAAGTCTGTTTGTGTTTTGCGGCGATGTTCTTCATCTGTGGCCTGCTGATTGGGAATTTTACCCTGCCTGTAAGGGCAGCTGTCCCGGAAACTTACACAACCTTTTTTGACACAGACGGAGGCGAATGCGAGGTAGAAAGTATTACGGTGGAAAAAGGGGAGAGCCTGATACTGCCGCCGGCTACTTTGGAAGGGTTCCATTTTCAGGTATGGCCTGTGGGGAGTTCTTTTACGCCGAAAGAAGACGGGCCTTTGTTTGCCGTATGGAAAATTATTGTGACGTATGACGCGGGGCGAGGAGAGTGCGCGGAAACGGAAAAGATGGCAGGGACAAAGGAAGAAGGCATTTTACCGGATGCATCCTGCGAGGGGTACGATTTTACTGGCTGGTATAAGGATGAAAGTCTTCAGGAGTATGTCGGCGGAGCCGGGGAGGGGTATCTTCCTGAAAGAAACGTAACGCTGTATGCCGGGTGGGAAAAACAGGAGAAGCCCCAGTTCACCATAACTTTTAATGCCGGGGAGGGCGAATGCGGCGAGACTACCGTTCTGGTGGAAGAAGGGACTGCGGTTTCCCTGCCGGAGGCTTCCCGTGAAGGATACGATTTTACCGGCTGGTATAAAGATGCGGAGTTAACGGGAGCCGCCGGGGAGGATTATCTGCCTGATGGGGACAGCGGACTGTACGCCGGGTGGAAAGTAATTGAAAGCGGAGACAATCGAGCATTATTTCGATGCGGCGGATGTTCCCGATATCACCGTGCGGATGCTGACTGGCGAGGAAAATGGCCTCAAGGAAAAGATTGGGGAGCTTGCCTGTGTCAGGGAGATAAGGAGCGAACATTGGCTGTGTGTATTAAGTTCAAAATATTTCAGTTATAACGGAAAGGAACTTGATAATTTCACGAATGCTGCCTATCTGCTTTCCGATAGTGAAATGGCGATCAATTATTTCGATGAGAACAATAACATCATCGAAAGCGTGGAAAAGGGCTGCTTTTATGCCAACGCTCCTTTTTTACAGGATCTTACTATAAAAAAGGGCGACGAGGTGGGGCTTACTGTCGGAAACAGTCATCTCACACTGAAGTTTATGGGGCGGTTTAAAGGAGCGCTGTTTGATTCGGGAAACACGGCTTCTCCGTATCTTATCATGAACTCTGCGGACTATGACTATCTTGACAGGGACGAATCCACTCATATCATGAATGGCAAGCAGTTTTGTGTAACTACATCAGATGTTGATGAAATAAGGGAATTTGCAAAGAACTATAGCGGTGTATATGTCAACGCACGAGAAGACTGCAAGGGTATTTATCTCTATGATATGATTCCGGCTTATGTTTTAATGGTAATCAGTATCATGCTGATGTTCACAGCCTTTGTGATGCTGCGTTTTACAATAGGCTTTACGGTCAGCGAGGAATTTCGTGAGATTGGTGTAATGAAGGCGGCAGGTATCGGCAACAGCAGTATAAGAAGCCTGTATATCGTCAAGTATCTTGCCATTGCTGTAATCGGTACACTGATAGGATATTTCTGTTCTGTCCCTCTCGGGGATATGATGATGAAAACTGTATCGAAAAATATCGTTCTCGGCAGCGGGAGCGGTACTCTTATGGGTCTTGTAAGCTCTGCGGCGGTAGTTATCATAATCCTGCTGTTCTGTTACAACTGCACACGCAGAGTCAATAAACTTTCGCCAATCGACGCAGTAAGAAACGGTCAGACAGGCGAGCGCTTCCGAAGAAAAAGTCTTTTGCACTTAGGTCGCTCTAAGCTGCCACAGGCTGCATTTCTCTCGGTCAATGATGTGCTCAGTTCGCCGAAGCAGTTTTCTATCGTGATAGTTGTGTTCACGCTCTGTATTCTGTTGATGACGATTATGTCAAATTTTGCATTGACACTCAAAAGTGAAAAGATACTGCGCTTCTTCGATATGCCCTCAAGTGAAGCGCATATCCTGGATAGCGAAATATTGGGAGAAATCGTGGTAGATCAGAGTGTGTATAAGCAGATTATCGCAGATACCGAAAAGCTCCTTGCCGATAACGGAATGCCCGGCAAATGCACAATGACCATGAGCACAGAGTTTGAAACATCACGCAAAGGCAAAACAGCAAAGATTTCTTTCTATGTAATGAAAGGCGAGACAAATGATACGCTTTATGTAGATAAGGGCAGCGCCCCACAGAAGACGGATGAGATTGTCGTAACGGTAAGTGTCCTTGATGACTTAGGCGCGGAGATCGGCGACAGGGTAACGGCAGTAATAAATGGGAAGGGGGCTGGATATTCTTGACTTTCAACAGTAATGTTTCCTCTACTCTGTTGCTAACTTTTATTCTAATATATATAATCATATTTGTGAATTTGGGAAAAGGGGGTAAAAATGATATGGATATATTATATGTAAAGAAGCCAACTAATGGGTATGTGGGAAAAAGAAAGGAGCAGGATTATGAGTAATATATTATTGCTGGAAGATGATTTAAGCCTGATTAACGGGCTTTCCTTCGCACTCCGCAGGCAAGGCTATGGACTGGAAGTGGCAAGGACGATAAAAGAAGTGGATACTGTTTGGGCAGAGGGGAAGTATGACTTGTTAATCTTAGATGTTTCACTTCCTGACGGTTCCGGTTTTGAAATATGCGAAAAAGTCCGCCAGACTTCAAAAGTACCTATTATTTTTCTGACAGCATCAGATGAGGAAGTCAATATTATTATGGGATTGGATATGGGTGGTGATGACTATATTACAAAACCTTTTAAATTGGGAGTGCTGTTATCCCGGATCAATGCGCTGCTAAGACGTGCAGGTGATTTCAGCCGGACAGATACGGAAATTCATTCTAATGGTTTAAAGGCGATATTGACACAGGGAAAGGTTTATAAAAATGGAGAGCTTTTGGATTTGACGGCAGGAGAGTATAAGCTGCTGTGTCTGTTTATGCAAAATCCGGGTACAGTGCTTTCCAAAGAGCAGATTTTAGAAAACCTGTGGGATAATGAAGGAAATTATATAGATAACAATACGCTGAATGTCTATATCCGCAGACTGAGGACAAAAGTTGAGGACAACCCCAGCGCTCCGCAAATGATTTTGACCGTAAGGCGTATGGGATATAAATGGAATATTATTTGACGGGGTATTTTTATGAGAATATTTATAAACAAAAGTATTAAGACACTGTTTATCGGAATGTCCCTGTTTTTATTTTGCAATACGATTCTGTCACAGGTTATCTTGTGGAGATTTCACGGAAATTGCCAGCTTGCACTCTTTATTCTTTCTCTGTTTATGGGATGTGGGATTTTATTTCTTAGCTTATGCTACTTTCATAAGCAGCATAAAATCATGGAAACAGCAGTGGCAGAAATAGATGATTACCTTATAGGAGATACGGATGCCCGCATTGAATGTGATGATGAGGGTGAAATGTACAGGCTTTTCCATTCGGTTAATACGTTGGTGTCGGTATTGAACGCACATATAGAGAACGAGTTTCGGACAAAGGAATTTCTGAAGGATACCATATCGGATATTTCCCACCAGTTGAAAACACCGCTTGCTGCTCTTAATATTTATAATGGTATTTTACAAAGTGAAACAGAAAATCTTCCGGACTTAAAGGAATTTACCATTTTGTCAGAGCAGGAACTTGATCGCATCGAAGCATTAGTACAAAACCTGCTGAAAATTACCAGATTGGATGCAGGAACGATTATACTTGAGAAAAATTTTGAGAATGTGTCTGACATGATGCATGATATTGAACAGCATTTTGCATATCGTGCAAAACAGGAGCAGAAAGAGCTTATCCTTTCCGGAGATGATGACATTACGCTTTTTTGTGACCGTGAATGGATGATAGAAGCGGTCAGCAACCTTGTAAAAAATGCTTTTGACCATACGGATGCAGGAAAACATATTTGTGTTGAATGGAAACAGATGCCGGATATGTTACAGATTGTAGTGGAAGATAATGGGTGTGGCATACATTCCGAGGATGTCTATCATGTTTTTAAGCGTTTTTACCGCAGCCGTTTTTCTAAAGATACACAGGGGATTGGACTTGGACTGCCTCTGGCAAAGACGATTGTTGAACTGCATGGCGGCAATATTAAAGTAGACAGTGTTTTGGGAAAAGGGAGCGCATTTATTATAAATATTTTAGAAACTACAAAATAATAAGAAATTTGTTTGTTTTGAGGAGAACATTACAGAATTGTCGGTTTAGAGAAATATCAGAGTAAGGATTGGGTGTTATACTTCTTTGCAGAAGGAGGGATAACACCCATGACTTTATCAGATCAAAAAAGTAACAGGAGGCATAGCATGAATTTATTGGAAGTGAATGGAATTTCAAAAACTTATGGAGCAGGGGAAACTGCTGTCCGTGCTTTGAAAAATGTCAGTTTTTCAGTTCCGAAAGGAGAATTTGTTGCGGTAGTAGGAGAATCCGGTTCAGGCAAAAGTACGCTGCTTAATATGCTGGGCGCATTGGATGTGCCTACTTCCGGCAAGGTAATGATTGATGGAAAAGATACGTTTTCCATGAAAGAAAGGCATCTTACCGTATTCCGCCGCCGGAATATTGGATTTATCTTTCAGGCATTTAACCTTGTTCCCGAACTGACAGTGGAGCAGAATATTATTTTTCCGGTACTTTTGGATTACCAGAAGCCAAACAGAAAATATCTGGAGGATTTACTGGATGTATTGAATTTGAAAGAACGCCGGAATCATCTGCCCAGTCAGCTGTCCGGCGGACAGCAGCAGAGAGTGGCGATCGGGCGTGCTTTGTTTACCCGCCCGGCTTTAATCCTTGCAGATGAGCCAACGGGAAATTTGGACTCGCAGAATACCAGAGAAGTGATTGCGTTGTTAAAAGAAGCATCAAAGAAGTATGAACAGACAATTATTATGATCACACACAGCCGCAGTATTGCACAGACGGCAGACCGTATCCTGCAGGTATCAGACGGAGAACTTACTGATTTGGGGAGGTGCAGGGAATGAAAAGTTATTTAAGCCTTGTGTCTATTTCGGGAAAGGTGCGGAAACGCCAAAACCGTATGACAATTTTCTGTGTTATTATTTCTGTGCTGCTTGTGACTACGATTTTCAGTGTGGCGGATATGTTCATCCGGGCACAAAGTGAGGGGCTGCAGCAGAAACATGGAAACTGGCATATCCGGTTGGAAAATATCTCTCAGGACATAGCGGAAGAAATCGCCCAGCGCCCGGATGTTGCCGCCGTCGGCTGGTTGGAAACATTTAACACGGACGCAGACAAGCCTTTCTATATCGGGGAGAAAAAAGCTGCATTATACGGCACTGACAGTATTTATCTGGCAGAGCTTGTCAATGCCCTTGAAGAAGGCAGTCTGCCGCAGAGTGACGATGACATTATGCTTAGTTCCAATGCGCGCCTTGCGTTAGATGTAAAGATTGGCGACCATGTGACAGTGGAGACGCCTTCGGGGGATACGGATTTTACGGTATGCGGTTTTGGGTCGGATGACGCGGAAGATTATCAGGGGCAGAACTATCTGGTTGCTGTATCTATGATGCGGGATGCGTATATCGGGGTCATGGAGCAGAACCATATTCCGGTTAACCCGAGTTGTTATATTCAATTTCAGGATGTGTCAAAGGCATCCGGTATCATTACGGAAATCAGGCAGCAGTATAATCTGCCGGAGGGAGATATTTCGGAAAATACAGCGATTATGGGTCTTGCCGGACAAAGCAGCAATAAATCTGTGCATACTGTTTACGGATTAGCCGTAATCTTGTTCATTGTAGTATTATTGGCTGGCATATTGATGATTTCCGGCAGTATGAACAGTAATGTGGCGCAGCGGACAAAATTTTTTGGAATGATGCGCTGTATTGGTGCAAGCCGCCAGCAGATTATCCGGTATGTGCGGCTGGAAGCGTTAAACTGGTGCAAAACGGCTGTGCCTGTTGGATTGGTCACAGGTACGGCAATTGCATGGGGGATTTGTGCATTCTTACGTTATGGAGTTGGCGGAGTTGACGGTGAATTCGCCGCTATGCCGGTATTTGCCTTAAGCCCCGTCGGGCTGCTCAGCGGGGCGACGGTTGGAATTGTAACTGTCCTGCTGGCAGCGCAGTCTCCTGCAAAACGTGCGTCTAAAGTTCCCCCAATGGCAGCGGTTTCCGGAAATTCGGATACGGCGCTTTCGGTACGACATACAACAAAACGGAAGATTAGAAAGGTTGAAAGGACACTGGGTATCCACCATGCAACAGCATCTAAGAAAAACTGGTTTTTATTGACTGCCAGCTTTTCACTCAGTATTATACTGTTTCTCTGTATTTCCGTAGGGTTGGATTTTGCGTATGGGCTGGTTCCCTCCGTAAATCGGTCATGGCAGCCGGATATTACCCTTACAGGCTATGCAAATGAGCGTATACTGGCTCAGGGTTTAAGCGATGAAATCAGCAGGATTACCGGTGTAGGGCATGTTTGGGGCAGTTCCTATATAGAGCATGTTCCGGCTGTTTCTTCGCGGCAGGAGATTGACCATGTCAATATAACGTCATACAGCGAGTATATGCTGGACTGTGCAGAGGAGAGTCTTATGGAGGGAAATTTATCGGAAGTGTATGGGGACAGCGGCAAGGCTATGACAGTTTTGAATAAAGATAATCCGATAAAAGTGGGAGACGTTATTCAGATAGCGGGACAGGAAATCGAGGTGGTATGCGGCATATCAGACGGGTTGTATCCCAGCGAATACAGCATCATCTGCTCACAGGAAACCTTTGCCCGGCTGACAGGGGAAGAAAATTACAGTATGATAATGATACAATTAAGCAGACAGGCTGCGGAGGAAACGGTAAAACAAATCAACAGCCTTGCGGGAAGCGATGTTATTTTTACGGATATGCGTCAGCACAATCAGGAATATGCCAATACCTTGCTGGCTGCGAAATTTCTGGTGTATAGTTTTATGGCAATCATTGCGATGATTACGCTGTTTAACATCATCAACAGCATTTCTATGAGTGTAACTGCCCGGATCAGGCAGTATGGAGCTATGAGGGCGGTTGGTATGGATGGGGAACAGCTTACCCGGATGATTGCTGCGGAAGCCTTTACTTACGCTGTCTCCGGTCTTATTGTCGGCAGTGGCATCGGAATCGTTTTAAGCCGTTTTTTGTATGTGAAACTGATTACACGGTTTTTTGGAAGCCAGTGGAGCCTGCCGATTGTTTTGCTTGCTATTATTGTTGTATTCGATATCGTTTCTGTTGCGGCAGCAGTATATGCACCTGCAAAGCGGATTAGAAACATGCCAATTACAGCAACGATCAATGAATTGTAACAGGAATAAATGATAAAAATCTGCTGCACGATGGAAAAGCTGTCGTGCAGCAGCATTGATTTAGGAAGAGAAGGCATTTTGAGAGTATTTTTTATTTCAATCTGCAGGCAGGAGCTGTTATTTGATATGTGACGGATAAGATCGGGAAAGATTTGTCAAGTGCCTTTCCCGGTTTTTTATTTGTCTTTCGGGGAAAAAATCTGTACATCGGAGAGGGGAGGTTTTTGTCTGGATTTGCATTAAGACCGCCCATGTTTAAAATAAAAAAATATGTTCATGGCAAGGTTTTGGCAAGGTTTCTGTATTATAATAGATAATCTGAGAGCAGAAAGAAAGGAACGGGAGAATGTTATAATGTAAAAAGTTTGGTCGTTAAATAATGTACTGAGAAAAAGAATATGTTTTGTGCTAAATTGAAAAATTTATGTGATATTTTCCGTGCTCGAATGTCTTATAAGGGGAAGGAGGAAACAAAGTGGACAAATCGGATATCTTGTTTGAAAAATACTATGAAGATGTGTTGCGTTTCCTGAGAGGACTTGCCAGAGATGAACAGTTGGCAGAAGAACTGACACAGGAAACGATTTATCGGGCAATAAAATCGATTCATATGTTCAAAGGCGATTCGGACATGCGTGTATGGCTTTGCTCTATTGCTAAAAATTTGTATTTTACATATCGTAAGAAACAAAAATATGTGACATATGGTGAAACATATGAAAATTATGAAGCGGAAGAAAAACTATTTATGCAAATATTGGCAGACAGAGAAACAGCGTTCCAAATACATAAGATTTTGCATGAACTAAAAGAACCATATAAGGAAATTTTTTCTTTGCGGATTTTCGGAGAATTGTCCTTTAAAGAAATAGCATCACTTTTTCAAAAATCAGAACATTGGGCTTGTGTAACATATCACAGGGCAAAAATGATGATTCAGCAAAAACTGGAGAATGGAAAGGAGATTACATGAAAGTAAATTGTAATATTATACAGGATTTGCTGCCATTATATGTTGAGCAGCTTGTTAGTGAGAAAAGTAAAATAGAGATAGAAGAACACTTGAAAGAATGTAGTCAATGTACAAAGGTATATGAAGAAATGAATATGCCTAAACCACATATTCAATACAGTAGAGAGCCTGCTGAAAGTTTCCGGAAATATGTAAAAAATAAAAAAAGGAGACTGGGAATTAAAATAGCTGTTATTACGGCATTGGTAGTTATGACTATAGTGATGATACGCCTTATAGCAGTTGGGGCGTTGGTTGCCTTTCTGGCATTGGATGGAGAAAAAGCTGAAGTGCTTGAAGATACAGATATAAGCCATTATTCATGGTATATTGGTGAAAATGCCGGAGAGGAATATGCAGAGAAATGGGGGATGAATGAAGATATTTTTCCTGAGGAAATAACAGATGAAATGCGTGTTACAGATTATAAGATGGTTTATTATAATCCCTGGGATGCGCAATATTTAAGTTATCTCGTTGTAGAATATGAAGGGAATAATTATCAGACAGAAGTGAAGAGGCTTAATAATTATGCATCTACAGATTATATAGGATATTATGGCTCTGAAAGTTTTATGAACGGCTATAAACTGCTTGCAATGGAAGCAGATCCTTATTATGGATTTGTATATGCGCTTGGAACAGATAAAAATAGTATTATATATGTTGAACTGATTTTTTGTAATTATTTTATGGATATAGATTATGAAAGTATGATACCTGAAGAATACTTGCCAGTAGGATTTGATGCTACAAAAGATAATTCTTACAGAAAACAGCAATTGGGAGAATAATTTATGTCTAAAACATTTAAAAACTGTATTTATTGGAATCGTATATGCCTCATCACTATACAGGACAGAAAAATGTTCTTCATCTATTGCCGGAAAAATCTCATCAGCAAAGATTTTTGCCCATGATTTTTCCAGCGCTTTTTTCTCACGTTCGGTCAGGGCTGTAAAGCTGTCGTCAAAGGACAGCTGTTGACAATCATTCGGTTTAAATTTCCCATCAGGTGAAAACGCCGGTAAGAAGCCTGAAAATGGCGACGGACACCCTGCTGGAAAAGCCCATGACCGAGGCGGAGCGCACTGACTTTATCTTGGGAATCCGCAGCCAGACGGATAAGCTGGACTTTCTCTTTCAGGCCCTTGTGAAAACCTCCCGGCTGGAAACGGGCGTGATCCAGTTGGACAAGAAACCTGGCCACCTTTTTGATACCGTAGCGCAGGCTATGAGTGGGATTGTATATGCAGCGGAGAAAAAGGAAATCGCCGTGTCTGTGGACTGCCCGGAGGATTTGGCCGTTTCCCATGACAGCAAATGGACATCCGAAGCCCTTTTTAACCTGTTGGACAATGCGGTGAAGTACACCCCGGCAGGCGGGAAAATCGCTGTGTCGGTGGTGCTGTGGGAAATGTATGTGGAGATCAAAGTGGCTGACACCGGCAAGGGCATTTCCGAAAGCAATCAGGCCGCCATCTTCCGGCGCTTCTATCGTGAGGAAGAAGTACACGAACAGCAGGGCGTGGGCATTGGCCTGTATCTGGCCCGTGAGATCGTAACGCGGCAGGGCGGCTATATCAAAGTGGTTTCGGAGCTGGGAAAGGGTTCAGAATTTTCCATTATGCTGCCTACAAAATGAAAGTAAATGAGCGAGGTGTTTCTATTATGAATGAACGAGAAAAAACGATCCGATTGTGGTTTGATATGTGGCTTTATCAGAAAGATATGGGCATTGATGATATTTTTACAGAAGATGTCCTCTATACAGAAAGTTGGTGTCCCCAGTATAGCAATCGTAAAACCGTAAAGCATTGGTTTCAGGAGTGGAATACCCGTGGAAAGGTGGTAATTTGGGAAATCAGGCAATTCTTCCATAAAGAAAATCAAACGATTGTAGAATGGTATTTCAAAAATGAAATGAACAATGGGGATATAGAGGAATTTGACGGCATTTCTTTGGTTGAATGGACAGAGGACAATATAATAAAAGCATTAAAAGAGTTTGGGTGTAACCGCAATACTTATAATCCCTATCAAGAAAGCGACATCCCTCAATTTAGAAATCAAAAGGCGAATTGGTTTTAGAAGTGTATGAAGTTCTATACAATTCGGAGAGGCTTGTGTTTTCTTAAAAAGTTTAAAAATGAAAAGGAGAATGAATATGGAAATGAGCTATACAAAAATTGATTTGAATGAGTGGAGCAGAGGAAAGCTATTTAAGAGCTACATTGAAAATATGCGTATTGTTATGAGCTTAACTGTGGAGATTGATGTGACAAATCTAATAGAATTTTCAAAGAGAAATAATCTAAAATTTTATCCGTCTATGATATGGATTGTATCAAAAGTTGTTAATACACATGATGAGTTTAAATATAGCTGGAACGATACTGGTGATCTAATAAAATGGAATTTTATTAGTCCGTCATATACAGAATTTCATAAAGAAGATGAAAATTTCACAAAATTAGTCACGGAATTTTCTGATGATATATTTGAATTTTCTGAGCGTTTCATGGTTGACAAAGAAAAACATGAAGCGGATCGAGCTTTTGTGGAAAACCAGCCCTTGAACTTTTTTGATGTATCTTGTTTACCATGGGTAAAATACAGCCACTTTGATGTTCATGTTTTTGATGAGGGTAAATTTCTTGCACCAGTCATTACCTGGGGAAAATATGAAATGTCACATGGCAGGTACATGATGCCGCTTACTATGAACATTCATCATGCTGTGGCAGATGGGTTTCATTTGTGTAGATTTTTTAATGAGGTACAAGAACTGATAAATACACTTGACGGAGGTAATAAAGATGTATAATGCAAAATAGAAGAAATGGAAAAGCAAAGTTATCGGCTTGTCACAATGTCATTTTGGGGAACAGAAAGAGCTGTATTAGTTTTCAAAAAGGGGCTGAAAGGCAGCTTGTTTTGAACTGCTGCTGTCTTTCAATTTTAGTAAAATAGAACATGGCGGACGGCCATTCCCGGCTGCCCACCGCAAATTTTTTTGAAATGTCCGAGCGTTGTAACATTTTACCCTGATTTTCAATGAAATTTTTTGGCCGCTGTAACATTTCGCGGACATTTGGGTTTTACAATAGCCCATAGGGAAACTGTAAAACGATTTACAATAGGAGGATGTTCGTATGAAAAAATACTTTTTTGCACTTTCGTATTTCAAAAAAAGAAAATGCTATCCTTTGTTCTTTTGATGATTTTTTCATCTGTTTTGGCTCTATGTCCACCTTATATTATCAGCTTCATTTTGGATAAGAGCGTTGTTAAAATATCTCCTAAAATAATTATTGGAGGTGGCGTTTTTCTGATATGTATATATGTGGGTAGTTTTGCTGTCAATTATTTTATCAGCCAAAAGCTGACTAAAACCAGCAGCTATTTTATTGCAAACTTGAAAAATGATTTGTTTACGCAAATTCTAAAACTACCTATGGAATTTTTCGACAATCAACAAACAGGATATATTTTGGAACGCATTAAAGAAGCTGATACACTGAATGTATTTTTCTCACCAGTATTTTTGAAGTTTATAACCAGCGTATTTTCGTTTGTTGGTGCATTGGCGCTCATTATTTCTATCCGATGGGAATTGGCGATTGTCTTGCTTATTTTTCTGCCACTAATATATTACTTTACAAATTATTCAAGCATCCAAATTAAAAAAGCATCAAAAGCATTGCTGGAATCAACAGCTCAAACATCTGGAAAGGTACAAGAAAATATAGGCGGTATCTCTGCTGTTAAAGAAATGAAAATAGAACAGCAACGCGCTTCAGAAATTTCCAAACAATTAAAAAATGTTGCCGACAAATCTGTTCAGCGTGGCAAGATGATGAATTTAGCTTCGGAGGGAGTATTAGGAATTTCTAATATTTCATCAGTAATTCTTGTTGTTTGCTCTGGATTACTGATTGTGAACGGAAAAATGTCTTTGGGAAACTATTGGGCAATTTCACAGTATGCCTTATTAGTATTCGCACCCATGCAGCTTTTATCCAGTATCAGCATTATGGTACAGCCGGGACTTGCTTCGCTATCAAGAATTGGAGAATTGTTAAAACTTAAAACAGAAGATGAAGTATCAGGTGACAAAAAAACAGGAAAAATTGAGGATATTGTTTTTTCTGATGTTTCTTTCGCATATATAGAAAAGCCAGTTGTTCAAAACTTTAATTTGCAATCCCATAAGAATGACAAAATCGTATTGTTTGGTAAAAATGGAAGTGGCAAAACAACGATTGCAAAACTTTTGATTGGGTTTTACAAAAACTACACTGGCTCAATTCAGATTAACGGAATTGAATTGCGCGATATTTCTGTTACCGATTTGCGAAACAGAATTGGTATTGTGGCTCAAAACATTTTTCTGTTTTCAGGCTCATTACTAGACAATATAAGATATATTTCGCCCAAATCGAGTGAGCAGGAAGTTATGAACGCTCTTGAAAAAGCAGGACTTGACATATCAGAGTTTGCGGGTGGACTTCATTTTATAATAAATGAAAACGGAAAAAATTTATCAGGGGGACAACGACAAAAGATCGCACTTGCAAGGATGATTGTTAAAAATCCAGATGTAATGATTTTTGATGAAGCAACTTCAAATTTAGATGTCGCTACAAGTAATTTACTTAAACAGTCTATTCACTCTATCTTTGCAGAAAAAATGTGCATTATCATAACACACAATCAAGAAATGGCGGCTATCGCAGATAAAGTTTTAAGGCTTTCGGAATAATGGAAATTTTTTGTGGCGGACGGCCATTCCCGGCTGCCCGCCGTAAATTTTTTTGAAATGTCCGAGCTTTGTAACATTTCACCCCGATTTTCAATGAAATTTTTTGGCCGCTGTAACATTTCGCGGACATTTGGGTTTTACAATAGCCTTATCAACAGACAGAAAGCCTTGAAAGGAGTTTTGAGTATGAGCGTTTTACAGACGATTGACCTGAAAAAGTATTACGGCACAGAGCCGAACATCACCCACGCCCTTGACGGCGTGAACTTCGACCTGGAGGATGGCGAGTTTGTGGCCGTTGTGGGAACCTCCGGCAGCGGCAAGTCCACCCTGCTTCACATGATGGGCGGGCTGGACACTCCCACCAGCGGAACCGTGATTGTCCGGGGCGAAGAACTGGCAAAGAAGAACGACGAACAGCTCACCATCTTCCGCCGCCGCAACATCGGTTTTATCTTCCAGAACTATAACCTTGTTCCCATCCTGAATGTGTATGAGAACATAGTCCTGCCGGTGGAGCTGGATGGGGACACGGTGGATCAAACGTTTTTGGACGAGATTGTTCACCTGCTGGGGCTGGAAGATAAACTGAAGAATATGCCGAACAATCTCTCCGGCGGCCAGCAGCAGCGTGTGGCGATTGCCCGCGCCCTGATTACCAAACCGGCTATCGTGCTGGCCGACGAGCCGACCGGCAACCTTGACAGCAAGACCAGCGCCGAGGTGCTGGGGCTTATCAAACGCACCAGTGCGGAGTTCCGGCAAACCGTAGTGATGATTACCCACAATGACGATATAGCCCGCCTTGCAGATCGGATTGTCCGCATTGAGGACGGAAAGATTGTGGAATAAGGAGGTGGCAGGCTATGACATGGCCTTTTGAGAATGATACCAGCGCCATTACAAAGAAGCTGGTAAAGAAAAGTTTACAAAGCGAGAAGCGCCGGAATCTGATGGTGGTGATCGCCGTTGCGCTGGCGGCGTTTCTGATCTGCTTTACGGGAATTGTGTCTACTTCCCTGAAACAAATGCAGCGCAATCAGGTTGTCGATACTTATGAGGCGGTTTGGCTGGGTATAGAGGAAAACGACATTGAAACCCTGAAAGGAGTGCCGGAGTTTGAGCGCGTAGGCGGCTACTATATGCTGGGTGAGGAACTTTCAGAACAGGGCTATCATGCCTCTTATGTATATAATGACGCAGAAATGATGGAGATTGGGCGCGACCAAATGAAGCTATTGGAGGGGAATCTGCCCCAAAAGGCAAATGAAGTTGTCGTAAGCGAATACTTTCTTTCCACCTATGGACACAATGCCAAGATCGGGGACACTGTGACCTTAGATACAGAGAGTTTTCATGGCGATTATGTCGTTACCGGCATTCTGGACAGCGTAAATGAAAAAGAAGCGAATACCTGTGCCATCATTCTTTCCAAAGCTGCCCTGAAAGAATGGGATGGGTTTAACCCCGCTGGGTATCGCGCCTATGCCCATTTCAAAAACAGCGTTCAGTTGGACGAAGAACTGATGACCTCTTATTGCAGGGAGGTTGCGGAGGAATATCAGCTTTCTATGCCCAAAATGAACAGCAAATATTTTGCTTATGCTTCTAAATCCTTTGATTTTTTACCGATTGTTGGTGTGATTGCTATTGTTCTGATCGGCGGCTATATTGTGATCCAGAGTATCTTCCGTATCTCCATCAATGACAAAATCCAGAGCTACGGGCAGCTTCGGACGATTGGCGCGACGCCAAAGCAAATCAAGCGGATTGTAAAACAGGAGGGACACAAACTCGGCAGTATCGGGATTCTGATTGGTACAGTGCTGGGCGTATGCGGCGGTTTTCTCCTGTTTTCCAGGGGATTTAACGCTGTTTCCTATGTGACAACGGTTATTTTGACACTCATAAGCAGTTGGATCATGGTATCTGTTTCCATCCGTAAGCCAGTAAAGATTGCAGCAGGGATTTCCCCGATTGAAGCCGTCCGTTTTACCCCGGCGCAAAAGGACATCCGCAGTCGGAAAAAGAATATTAAGCTCAATCCTGTTTCAATGGGAATTGCGAATTTTAAGCGTGACCCCAAAAAGACAATCTCTATTATAGCGTCTTTGAGTTTGGGTGGAATTATCCTGCTTGTGGTATCCTCCGTTGTTTTGCTACGCTCCCCAGAGGCACTTGCAAGACAAGAGTTCCCGGATGGTGACTATAAGGTTTATCTGGATTCAAAGTTGTCAGAACAAGAAGTCATGGCAGCAGGAAATCCACTGAATGAGGAACTCAAACAGGAAATTTTGTCTATTGACGGTGTAACCGATGTGATTGCAAAAAGGCAAAGCCTTCATATAAATTATAACGTCAACGGAATTGAATATGGTGGTATGTGTGATATACTGACTGATCAAAATTATTCTAAGGTTGAAGCTTCATTGATAGA
The DNA here is from genome assembly GCA_009917455.1 of bacterium 1xD8-48. Lineage (GTDB taxonomy): Bacteria > Bacillota > Clostridia > Lachnospirales > Lachnospiraceae > Suilimivivens. Next base: position 35,153 of record QZDS01000042.1, read on the forward strand.
GGGCACTATGCCGACGGATACACACAGCATCCTAATTGATTCGGCAACAAGTAACCGTGAACATATAGGTGTCGGAGAAACAGCTGAACTTATCTCCGGGAAATCAACCATTCCGGTTACTATATCCGGGGTGTTTAACAATAATCTGGATAATGGACATGGAACACATCACTTTGACGGTGTATTGGAATTTGCACCGGAAGCATTGTTCCATGAACTGCACCCGGAAATCACCTCTTTCGATTATTCATGGAGCATTGTAAGTGATCCCCAAAAAGCGGATCATGTGAGGGATGAATTAAAAAATATTATATCCGCTCATACGGATATTGCATTAGATGATATTAACACTGTAATTGAGTATGAAAAAAATATAAATTCTTTTGTATTTGGCAGTATGGAGGTACTTTCATGGCTGGTATTCCTCTTTGGCGTTATCAACCTAATTAACACGACCCTCTCTAATCAAATGTCCAGAAAACAGGAAAACAGTGTTTTGCGTTCCATCGGACTGACCCAAAAGCAGCTATGTAAAATGAATATCTGCGAGGGGCTGTGCTATGCATTCTTTGCAACATTGGCGACGCTGATCGTTGGGCTTCCGGCTTCCATCTTTGCTTGCAGAAAAATGAGCATAGGTGCTTTTGCAGGAAATGTAGTACCTTACAAATTCCCTGTTTTGGAAATGGGCCTGTTCATTCTGGTGTTGTTCGGAATGGAGATAATCTTGTCTGTATGGACAATTCGCAGACAGAAAAAGCAATCCCTGATTGAACAAATGCGGGCGATGGAATAAGCGTATAAAATTTGGAGGAATTTTGTAGTTTTTGAGAAATAGGAACAAATTGTGGAATAAGGAGGTGGCAGGCTATGACATGGCCTTTTGAAAATGATACCAGTGGCATAGTAAAGCGCATATCAAACCGCAGTATATCGGCGAATCGAAAAAGAAATATCTTTATTGTTTTGACGATTGCACTTGCCAGCGCATTGCTATCTGCTATTGTCCTCTATGGCTTTGGGGTTATGCAGGAAACGCAGAACCGCAACCAAAAAACAGCGCAGAT
>QZDS01000043.1 GCA_009917455.1 bacterium 1xD8-48
CCTGCGCTTTATTGAACAATACAATCTTACGGCACATCCATTTAAGTGGACATATGCCGGTATACCATTAGTGATTTAATCATTGTTATTTCAGCAATGCTGTACTAGTAACAATTTGATGGGGGATTTTAGTGAATATACTCAGTAACCATAGGTTTAAAATATCAGATTAGAAGAACATATGAAAGGGATTTCAGCAAAGTGGGTCTGAGAGAGCAAAAAATAAAAAGTGAATATAGAACGCTTATAGATAATGTGGTTCAGGATTTCTATATTCCGTTGCTGAAAGAAGCAATGTCATATAAAAGGGCAGTAGGTTTTTTTTCATCATCATCTTTAGTGGAGATTTCAAAAGGAATTGCAGAGATGGCTTCTGAAGGTGGAAAAATCCAGATAGTGGCTTCTCCATATTTGTCAGATGAAGATATTGAAGCAATAAGGAAAGGATATTCAGATAGAAATCAAGTTATAGAAAAAGCTCTTTTGGCTCAGATTATGGAAGAACCCTCGGATTATTATTCAATGGAGCGCCTTAACCTATTAGCGTCCTTAATTGCTGATGGGATTATGGATATTCAAATAGCCTATACGGAAGATAAAAGTGGTATAGGGATGTATCATGAGAAGATGGGAATCATAGAAGATGCCTTTGGGGATAAGATTGCATTTTCTGGTTCTAACAATGAATCAGCAACAGCGATGACCATAAATTATGAGACAATAGATGTTTTTTGCAGTTGGGGAGCTTTAAGTGAAGCTGAAAGAGTGAAATTGAAAGAAAATGCTTTTTATTCTATTTGGAATGATATGGAACCCAATATTAAGGTACTGAAGTTTCAAAATGTTACGGATACTTTTATAGAAAAGTATAGAAAGAAGTCAGCGAATTTTAATATTGATAAGGAGCAGTTTGCAAGAAGAATGGTTGCCTATGCTGGTAAAATACAAGCATTGCCCTTAGAATGTGATAAACCGATTGGTGCTAGAATTCCAGAAGATGTAGAACTTTACCGATACCAGAAAGATGCGATTTCAACATGGGTAGGGGAAAATTATAGAGGAATTTATGATATGGCCACCGGCACCGGAAAAACATTGACTGCCCTGGGAGCTATATCAAAGTTGTCAGAAGACTTGGACGATGTGCTTGCTGTAATTGTTGTTTGCCCATATCAGCATTTGGTTGAACAATGGGTTGATGATATTGTTCGCTTTAATATTAAACCAATTATCGGTTACAGTAATTCGGCCCAGAAAGATTGGAAAAGGAGACTGGACAAGGCAATTCGAGACCAAAAACTCCGAAGAGATAAAAGTTTTTTCTGCTTTGTATGTACGAATGCTACATTTGCAAATATGACTGTGCAGGAAGAACTTGGTAAAGTGTGTGCCCCCATTTTATTAGTGGTAGATGAGGCTCATAATTTTGGTGCAAGGAGTTATGCAAGATTTTTAGACAATAGATTTTCTTATCGTTTAGCGCTTACAGCCACTTTGGACAGGTATCGTGATGATGAAGGTACTGCTCTCTTATATAACTTTTTTGGTAAGAAATGTATTGTATATTCCCTGGAACAAGCAATCAGTGAAGATAAACTGACAAGATACAAATATTATCCTGTACTAGTATATTTGAATGAAGATGAATTGCAACAATATGAGCGTAAGTCATATGAGATGTCAAAATGTCTTACCAAGAGGAAAAATGGTAAGTATAAACTAAATAAGCATGGTGAAATTCTTGCAATGGAACGAGCTCGCATTGTAGCAGGAGCCGGTCAAAAGTTAGATGCATTAAGAGAATGCATTGCTCCCTATGCAAATGATAATAACATACTTGTTTATTGCGGAGCAACTAATGTTATAAACGAATATGCAGATAGTTCTTCAATAGATGGTGCAGATACTCGTCAGATTGAGGCAGTTACAAAGATTCTTGGTAACGAATTCCATATGAAAGTGGCTAAATTTACGTCAGAAGAAAATATGGAGACACGGGCAACCATTAAAGAACAATTTCAAAAAGGTGACAGACTTCAAGCTATTGTGGCTATTAAATGTCTGGATGAAGGTGTAAATATTCCGGACATCAGGACAGCCTTTGTTTTGGCAAGTACAACGAATCCAAAAGAGTATATTCAGCGGCGTGGTAGAGTGCTTAGAAAAGCTGCTAATAAACCCTTTGCAGAAATATATGATTTTGTGACTCTTCCGAGAAAACTGAATTCTGTGTCATCTTTAACAAAAGAACAAGTTCAAAGAGAGCTTTCATTGGTGAAGAATGAGTTGGCAAGAATAAAGGAATTCGGAAAAATGGCAATGAATCCAATGCTGGCAAATAGCTTAATTTGGGATATTCAAGAAGCGTATCATATTATAGACAATGAAATTACAGAAAAAGCAGAGGATGGCAATGATGGAAGAAATTAAAATTGATGATAAAGCTATTGAAAGGCTAAAGCGAACAATTATTAGACAGGAAATCACAAACTTAAAAACGCGAACTATGACGGAATCGCAGATGGTAAATTGGATTAAGAGCAAAATAGAGGAGGAAGCACAATGTTACTTCAATCGATAAAATTGTATAATTTCCGTCAGTTTCGAGATGAGTTTATTGATTTTGCCAATGGAAATAATGGGAAAAATGTTACAATTATTATTGGAGAAAATGGTACAGGTAAGACAACTTTTGCCCAGGCATTCTTTTGGTGTCTGTATGGTGAAACTGAATTTTCTGATAAAAGTATGTTAAATAAATTGGCTATAGCACAAATGAGACCGGGGCAGGAAGAGAAAGTTCAGGTAACTCTTAAGTTGCATCATGGAGAGGTGGATTATACACTTATCAGAGAGCAGACTTATAGTAAAGACAATTCTAATCGTATTAGGGCAAATAATACTGTATTTGACATTGAAAAAAAGGATGCATCTGGAAATACGGACTACATAAAAAAGTCGCTGTGTGAGAGTGAAGTCGAAAACATATTGCCAAGAGAATTATCAAAGTATTTTTTCTTTGATGGTGAACGTATTGAGAAATTGGGGAAAGATATATCAACCGGTAAGAGGGCAACTGATTTTGCAGAAGCAGTGAAAGGATTGTTAGGGTTGAATGGGATGTATAGCGCGATTCAACACCTTAGTCCGCGTATGAGAACCGGTGTGATTAGTAGTTATGAAGCAAGTTATAATTCACAGAGTAATGTTAAAATACAAGAGTACACAAAGACTATCGTACAATGTACAGATAAGATTGAGGAAATCGAGGCTAGAATTGAAGAATTAGATGAAGAAATTGAATTGGCAATAGCCCGTAAAGCAGAAAAAACAGAGGAGATAAAGCAATATGCTGAGGGAGAGAAACTCCAAGAAGAGAAGGAGGAGCTTCAGAGAAAGATTATAGAAATTGAGAAATTTAAATCTAATGTATATAAATTGATTAGTACTGTTTTCAATGAAAATTCGGAGGCTTTTTTTTCTATTTCATTGATTAAGAGAGCATTGGAGTTTTTATCTGAAAAAAACTTTGTAGATATGGATATTCCTTACATACATGTAAAGACAATAGAATATTTGCTTAATCAGAAATTATGCTTATGTGGTACACATTTAGACGAAGGGACAATTCCTTATAATAAAGTAAAGGAACTGATTGAATTTCTACCTCCACATTCAATCAGTACAACTATTAGTGATTTTAAGAAAGAGTCCGGAAAAAGAGCAAAAAATATTAGGCGAAATTTATATAGTCAGGTAAAGAGCCATTTGGAGCTTATAAGTATGCAGGACGACGAGCTTATAGATATTAGAGATGAGCTTGCCGGGGTTGAAAAAAAGCTAAGCGGTGGAGATGCCCATGAACAAGTAAGAGCAATTAATAAAGAGATTCAGGTTTGTGCTCAGACTATTAGCAAGGATAAAACAGAACGCGATAGCAAGATTGCCGAAAAAGCGAGGAAAGAAAGCGAAAAGGAGAGAGCAGATACGGAACGTCGTAATCTGACGTTGCTTGACGAAAAAAATAAAAAAATTGAAATTTATAAAGCATATGCGGAAAGACTTTACAAAGAATTGAAGGAAGAATATGCGGCAAATGAGGCAGAGGTTCGTGAGCGTTTGCAGACAACCATGAATGATATTTTCAAGCAGATTTATGAGGGCGGGTTATATCTTACAATAGATGAAAGATACCATATATCTGTATATGCAACAGGCTATGAAGAAGACGTAGAAACATCTACAGCGCAGAGTATTTCTGTTATTTTTGCCTTTATTACAGGTATCATTAAGTTGGCTAGAGATAATAGGGATTCAACAGATGAAAATAAGCAGCTACTCACTTCAGAACCGTATCCTCTTGTGATGGATGCTCCGTTATCTGCATTCGATAAACGAAGAATTAAGACTGTGTGTGAGGCACTTCCCAAAACGGCAGAGCAAGTTATTATATTTATTAAGGATACGGATGGAGAACTGGCAGAGAATTATATGGGAAATCAAATTGGAAGCAGACATTATTTTGACAAGAAGAATGAATTTGAAACAGTGTTGATATAGGAGACATACATACTATGTTTGGTAAACAATATAGATTTAAAGGCATACATGCGTTGCGTGTTGACCAATTGACAAGTGTTTTTGATGCAGCAAGTAAAGCAAAGTTATTTGAAAGAAATATTGATGTATATATAAATGCGCCACTTATTGGTTTTTTGTATGGAAGAAGAGCAGAAATAGATAATACGAAAAATCCAGAGACAAATCAGATATATGATGAAAGTGTTATGGGAGACAAAGTGATTGAATTTCAAGAAGAACTCATGTTCAATTTCCGATTAATAATGCTATTAGATAAGCTGTATGAACCAGATGATGATAAGAGAATTGATAACGCCTTTCGTTATCCGGGAGAGAACCCTGAAGACGTAGAGAGATTTGACAGTTATGTCAGAGGGGGAGTTGATGTGCTTTATGAAAAACTTATAGAAGGTGCAGTGAATTCAGAAGATTATATAAATAATCTTTTTGAATTTATTGAAGAATTTCAGGAAAGATTTAATTCTGAAATATTAGACAATGATGTTTTACAGTTCTGTATTTCGGAGTAATATTTTTTGACAGTAGAAAAGTTGTATTTGTGTGGATTTAGGAACTTTGTAAATGTATGGAACAATAGAAAGAAGAAAAGGAGAAGGAAGTATGAAATGGGAATCATATTCGCATCCGATTTCGGATGTACGCGATTGGGCGGACAATGAACGCCTTGAATTAAGACCGGATTTTCAGAGGAATGAGGTATGGACACAGGCGGCACAGATAATGTTGATTGACACAATTTTGAAAGGAATACCAATTCCAAAGATATATATTAAATCGATTATGAAGAATGAAAAGACATATAGAATTGTGGTGGACGGACAGCAGCGATTGACCGCTATTTTAAAGTTTATTCGTGATGAGCTTCCATTAAAAAAACCATACCAGGGCGAATATTTCAATATGAAATACAGCGAATTACCGGAAAGTGTCCATGATGATTTTATCCGCTATAAAATTGATATTAATGAAATATTTAATCCATCAGATGAAGAAATCAGAGACCTTTATTCAAGAGTAAATAAATACACGGTTCAGTTGAATAAACAGGAGCTTAGAAAAGCCGATTTCCCAGGGGATTTTATTTCACTTGCAGAAAAAATATCCGAGAATTCTTTTTTTGAAAGCTCGAAGATTTTTAGCGTAAAACAAAGAAGAAGAATGTTAGATGTTGAATTTATTGAAGAATTATTAACAATAATATTAGAAGGGGTACAGGATAAAAAAGATTATTTAGATAATATATGTGAAAAGTATGTCATTTTGGATAATAAGGAAGACATTGAACAAAAGTTCCTTGAAGCAATACAAGATATATCAATAATTTTTGACCCAGAAGTATTTCCGATACAGGATACAAGATTTAAGCAGAAATCAGATTTTTACTCTCTTTTTGCATGTGTTTTGCAGTTAAAAGAAAAAGGAGAGTTGCAGATTGAAAAATTAGAAGCGATACGTAGTGAGTTAAGGAAGATGGATGAGAACATTGGGCCTCAATCAGATGAAGATGAGTATAGAGAATATGCTACACGTTGTCTGAGTGATGCTAATTCTATTACTAATAGAAATTGGCGAACAGAATTTATGAGAAAACGAGTTGTTGTTCTTTACGAGGGATGATTATGGAACTTTACTTAAAGAGAAATCAGGTGTTCTACTTTGATGGAGAAGAAGTTTTAACAAAATCAGGGCTTAGTTATGAAATTGGAGATAGACTGGGTGCCGGTGGAAACGGAGTTGTTTATGAATGTATTGACCAAAGTGGTAAACTTTATGCGATAAAATTCCTGCTTCATTTTACTGAAAAAAGCAAAAAAAGATTTCAGCAGGAAATTTCATTGATGCAAAGGTTAAATCATCCACATATCATTAAATATGTCGATGACGGTTCCATAAAATTAAGAGAAAATAAACGTTCAAATCACGAACAACAGGCATTGTTTGTAATTATGGAAAAAGCAGACTTAAATTTAAAAGACCTACTGTACCAAACCTCTAAAATACCATATGACATTTATGCACCGCAATTTCGTGGATTATCTGAAGCACTGATGGAAATACATCAATATGCAATACATAGGGATATTAAGCCAGAAAATATCTTGATAAAAGGCGAAACGTGGGTTTTAAGTGATTTTGGATTATGTGAGTTTTTAAATGCAGATGAACATTGTGATATTACAGGCGAAAATGAAAAAATTGGTCCTGTTTTTTGGATAAGTCCGGAAGCTGTAAATAAATATTATTTCGGAACGAATGATATAGGTACGTATTCGGATGTTTATCAAATGGGAATGATATTTGCATTTGTATTAACGAAAAGCTTTCCAGGAGGTATATTGAATAAGTATGATTTTACAGGCATAGACGAATTTATTGTAAATGTTATCTTAAAAGCTTTAGCCCATGACTATACTAAAAGACCAGAAACCGGCAGAGAACTATTGGAATTGGTTAATGATGCAACAATAAACAGATAAATAGAGATTCTTTGGTTTTTGTTTTTTTGGAGTAAGATTATAAGAAGGCTGGTTTTTTGCTGACTGGAAAGGCTGCTGTATGAAACAGTTTACGACAATTTTGTGGGACGTTGACCAGACGCTTTTGGATTTTGACAAATCCCAGAGCCATGCGTTGCACGAGAGCTTTCGCGGCTATGGCAGGGAGATAACGGAGGATATTGTCCAGTTATACGCCGCGATTAACGATTCCTTCTGGAAGCGGCATGAGCTTGGGGAGATTTCCAAAGAAAAGCTTCTTCCGGGAAGATTTGAGGCGCTTTTTGCGGAGCTTTCCATCACGGATATTCCGGTAAAGGAGTTTGCCGATACCTATCAGAGGCTGCTCGGGAGCGTTTTCTTTTTCAGGGATAATTCCTATGAGCTTTGCCGCAGGCTGAAAGGCCGGGTGCGGCAGTATGTCATTACCAACGGAGTTTCCGCCACCCAGAGAAACAAGCTCCGGCTGTCAGGTCTCGACAAAATTATGGACGATATCTTTATTTCCGAGGAGATGGGATACCCCAAACCGCATCCCCTGTATTTTGAGCAATGCTTTCAGAAAATTCCCGGTTTTCAAAAGGAAAAGACAATCGTTGTGGGAGACTCCCTTTCCAGCGATATCAGGGGGGCGAATAATGCGGGGATTTCCTGCTGCTGGTATAACCCGGAAGGAAAAGAAAATACTGACGGGCTTAAGATTGATTATGAAATCCGAAATCTGTGGGAAATAGAGGAGATATTGTAATGCCAAGAGGCGTCAATCAGAAGATGAAGCTGTTATATCTTCTTAAAATATTGAGTGAAAATACCGACGAGGCGCATCCCCTTTCCACACAGGAGCTGATTGCGCGGCTGTCTTCCTGCGGAATCCCGGCGGAGCGGAAAAGCATTTACGATGACATTGAATGCTTAAACTTATTCGGATACGATATTGTTTATGTAAAGGCGCACAAAGGCGGCGGTTATTATATGGCCGGCAGGGAGTTTGAGATGCCGGAACTAAAGCTCCTTGTGGACGCCGTACAGGCTTCCCGGTTTATCACGTTGAAAAAGTCGCGGCAGCTGATTTCCAAGATAGAGAAGCTGGCAGGCCCGTATGAGGGGAAGCAGCTTCAAAGGCAGGTTTTTGTGGCCGGAAGGGTAAAGACGGACAACGAGAGTATCTACTATAACGTAGATATGGTACATAAGGCCATACAGGATAACGCGCCCATCACCTTTACCTATCTTGTGTGGAATATGAAAAGGGAGCTGGTTCCCAGGCATCAGGGGAAACGGTATCATGTCAGTCCTTGGGCGCTTACCTGGAAGGATGAGAATTATTATCTGGTGGCATACGACGACGAGGAAGAAAAAATCAAGCATTTCCGGGTGGATAAAATGAGCCGCATAAAAGAGCAGGAAGGGGAAGAACGCAAAGGCGCGGAATCCTTTGAAAGGTTTGACATTGCGGAATATACCAACAGAACCTTCGGCATGTTCGGCGGCGAGACGGAGACCGTGACTTTACGTCTCCCGGAGAGTATGATTGGAATCGTGCTCGACCGCTTTGGAAGGGAAATCAGCATACGGAAGCTGGAGGAGGGCGTTGCCAGCGTGAAAATCAGGGTGGCTGTCAGTATGCAGTTCTACGGCTGGCTGACCGGCCTTGGACGGGAGGTCCGTATCCTGACTCCCGAATATGTAAAAAAGGGATACGCCGACTATCTCGGAGAGATTATTCGGAATTATTCTTAATATAGAACCCGGAATAAACAGTAAATGTCTGTACAGAAAGCGTACTGGAAAGACATTTGCGGAGCAGGAACAGGAGAATTAAAAATGACTTTAAAGGTTGCAGACAGAATGAAGGATTTCGAAGAGGGAATCTTTCAGGTATTAAACGAAAAAAAAGAAGAAGTGGAGAAAAGCGGAAGAAAGGTGTACAACCTTTCCGTGGGAACGCCGGATTTTCCCACGGAGCCTCATGTGATAGAGGCCGTGGTGGAGGCTGCGAAAAAGCCCGCCAACTACAAATACGCGCTGAAAATGCTTCCCGAGCTTACACAGGCGGTAATTAACCGCTTTGAGAAGCGTTATCATGTCACCTTAAACGAAAGGGAAATCACAGACGTTTACGGCTCGCAGGAGGGAATCACCCATATCGGGATGTCTCTTTGCAACCCGGGCGATATTGTGCTTGTGCCCGACCCGGGCTATCCGGTCTTTTCCATAGGTCCCGCCCTTGCAATGGCGGATGTGAGAACCTATGAGCTTCGTCCTGAAAACAATTATCTCCCCGACTTAAAGGCAATTGACGAGGAGACCTGTAAAAAGACAAAATTTATTATGGTTTCCTATCCTTTAAACCCTATCTGCAAGCTTGCGCCGGACAGCTTTTACGAAGAACTGATTGCCTGGGCGCAGGCCCATGACATTATTATTGTCCACGATAACGCCTACTCCGATATCATTTACGACGGCCATGTGGGGAAATCCATTTTGCAGTTTGAGGGCGCAAAGGAGAACTGTGTGGAATTTTATTCTCTTTCCAAGAGCTTTGATTATACCGGCGCAAGAGCGGGCTTCCTTGTGGGAAACGAATATCTGGTGCAGAATTTCAAGAAGCTCCGCTCGCAGATTGATTACGGAACCTTTCTCCCGGTGCAGTACGGCGCAATTGCCGCTCTAAACGGACCCGACGACGGGGTAAGGGAGCGCTGCGCGGAGTATCAGAAGCGGCGCGACGCCCTTTGCGGCGGCCTTAGGAAAATCGGCTGGAATATTCCCGACAGCGAGGGAACCATGTTCGCATGGGGAAAAATCCCTGACGGGTATTCCGACGATGTTTCTTTTGTGATGGAGCTTCTGGAAAAATCCGGCTTTTTATGCACGCCGGGAAGCAGCTTCGGAAAGCTGGGGAAGGGGTATGTGCGGTTTGCCCTTACCCTTCCGGCGGAGGAAATCGAGGAGGCTGTGGCGGCTGTGGCAAAGTCGGGGATGATTCATTCGCACAAATAAAAGAAAATTATGGTACGGAATACTGTATTGCAAAAGCCGAAAAAAATCCCCGGAAAAATATAGCAGCTTTTGTATTGACAGCATGGCCGGATTTTATTATACTGGATATCACTACTATATATAGATTTACTTCTGCTTTGTCTACCAGATTTGGTATTTCGTCAACAATTACCAGGTGGGGAGACGCAGAAAGAACGGGGGAAAGCAAATGAACGACGTGCAGGAAGATACTGCAAAATACAGCGAATTATTTCAGCCAAAGAAGGCAATTAAGGTGATTAAAAAGGACGGGAGTCTGGAGGCTTTTAACGTCCAGAAGGTAATCGACGCTGTAGGGAAAAGCGCTTACAGGGCGCTTACCAGGTTTACGGAAGAGGAAAAGGAGCATATCTGCAAATTTGTTATTGAAAAGGTGGATGAGATGGGAGCTGACAGGATTCCGATCCCCATTATGCACAATATTGTGGAGAGCGCTCTTGAGGAAATCAAGCCCATTGTGGCGAAAAGCTATCGGGACTACCGGAATTATAAACAGGATTTCGTGCGTATGATGGACGATGTCTATAAGAAAAGCCAGTCTATCATGTATGTGGGGGACAAGGAAAATGCCAATACCGACAGCGCCCTTGTATCCACAAAGAGAAGCCTTATTTTTAATCAGTTCAATAAGGAGCTGTACCAGAAGTTTTTTATGACGGTGGAGGAAATCCAGGCCTGCCGGGACGGTTACATTTATGTCCATGACATGTCTGCAAGGCGGGATACCATGAACTGCTGCCTGTTCGATGTGGCTAACGTGCTTACCGGCGGCTTTGAGATGGGAAATATCTGGTATAACGAGCCTAAGACGCTGGACGTGGCTTTCGACGTAATCGGCGATATTGTCTTAAGCGCCGCCAGCCAGCAGTACGGCGGCTTTACCGTACCGGAGGTGGACAAGATTTTAGAGCCTTATGCGGAAAAGACTTACCTGAGAAGCCTTGAAAGGTACCGCGGCTTCGGCATTGACGAAGAGCGGGCAAACGCCGAGGCTCTTGAGGATGTGAAGCGTGAGTTTGAACAGGGCTTCCAGGGATGGGAGTATAAGTTTAACACTGTGGCGTCCAGCCGCGGAGATTATCCTTTTATCACGGTGACGGCGGGAATTGGAAGGAGCCGTTTTGCAAAGCTTGCCACCATTTCCCTTTTGAATGTGCGGAGAGAGGGACAGGGCAAAAAGGGCTGCAGGAAGCCCGTCCTTTTCCCGAAGATTGTATTTTTATATGATGAAAATCTTCACGGCCCGGGCGGAGCGCTTGAAGATGTTTTTGAGGCGGGCGTGGAATGCTCCGCAAAAACCATGTATCCCGACTGGCTTTCCTTAACAGGCAAGGGCTATATTGCCAGCATGTACAGGCAGTACGGAAAGGTGATTTCCCCTATGGGCTGCCGGGCTTTTCTTTCTCCCTGGTATGAAAGGGGCGGAATGCATCCGGCGGACGATACAGATAAGCCTGTTTTTGTGGGAAGGTTCAATATCGGAGCGGTGTCCCTGCATCTGCCCATGATTCTGGCAAAGGCAAGGCAGGAAAGCCGGGATTTTTATGAGGTTCTGGATTATTATCTGAATTTAATCCGTCAGCTTCATATCAGAACATACGCTTATCTGGGAGAAATGCGGGCATCCACCAATCCCTTAGCTTACTGCGAGGGCGGTTTTCTGGGAGGAAATTTAAAGCTTTCCGACAAAATCAAGCCCATTTTAAAGACTGCCACGGCCAGCTTCGGCATCACGGCTTTCAATGAACTTCAGGAGCTTTATAACGGCAAATCCCTTGTGGAAGACGGAAAGTTTGCCCTTGAGGTGCTTGAGCATATCAACCAGAAAATCACGGAATTCAAGGAGGAGGACGGAAACCTGTACGCCATTTATGGAACCCCTGCCGAGAGCCTGTGCGGGCTTCAGGTAAAGCAGTTCCGCGCCAAATACGGCATTGTGGAAGGCGTTTCCGACAGGGAATATGTGTCCAACAGCTTTCACTGTCATGTATCCGAGGATATTACGCCCATTGAAAAACAGGATTTGGAATACCGTTTCTGGGAGCTTTCCAACGGCGGGAAGATACAGTATGTGAAATATCCTATTGATTATAATAAAGAAGCAATCAAGACCTTAATCCGCAGAGCCATGGATATGGGCTTTTATGAGGGTGTCAATTTATCGCTGGCATATTGCGACGACTGCGGCCATCAGGAGCTGGAAATGGATGTGTGCCCCGTGTGCGGAAGCAGCAATCTCACAAAGATTGAGCGCATGAACGGTTATCTTTCCTATTCCAGAGTCCATGGGGATACCAGATTGAATGAGGCCAAAATGGCGGAAATAGCGGAAAGAAAGAGCATGTAGGAAGTGAAAATATGAGATATCACAATATCACAAAGGACGATATGTTAAACGGCGACGGCCTTCGGGTAGTGCTTTGGGTATCCGGTTGCTCCCATTGCTGTAAATCCTGCCACAATCCCATTACATGGGACCCGGCGGGAGGGCTTTACTTTGACGAAAGCGCGCGGCAGGAGATTTTTGAACAGCTTGACAAGCCTTATATTTCCGGAATCACCTTTTCCGGGGGCGACCCGCTTCATTCGGCGAACCGGTCCGATGTGCGGAGGTTTATGAAGGAGATCAGGGAGAAATACCCGAATAAAACCGTCTGGCTGTACACAGGGGATGTGTGGGAAAATGTCTGCGACGATATTATGATGCAGTATGTTGATGTTCTGGTTGACGGAGAGTTTCAGGCGGATAAAAAGGACTCCCGGCTTCTCTGGAAGGGAAGCCGTAACCAGAGAGTAATCGACGTACAGAAAACGCTGAAACAGACAAATATCTTCCAGCCGGTGCTGCATTGCGGCGATTACGCATAGAGAACAGGAGTGCATGATGACAGAAACCATCGAGATAAAATATTTTACGGATAAAATTGAAAAACTGACTTATATTGACGGAAAATCCGACTGGATTGACCTTCGGGCGGCGGAGGACGTAAGCCTTAAACAGGGAGAGTTCCGCCTGATTCCTCTGGGGGTGGCCATGAAACTGCCGGCGGGCTATGAAGCGCATATCGTGCCGAGAAGCTCCACCTTCAAAAATTTCGGCATTATCCAGACCAATCATCAGGGGGTAGTAGACGGTTCCTACTGCGGAGACAACGACCAGTGGTTCATGCCGGTTTATGCTGTGAGAGATACGCAGATAGCCTTAAATGACAGAATCTGTCAGTTCAGAATTGTGGAGAATCAGCCCAAAATTCTGTTTAAGGAAGTCTCCTCTCTTTCGGGAGCCGACAGAGGCGGTTTCGGAAGCACCGGAAAACAATGATGTAGATTTATCTGTATAAAATAACTCCTTTTGCCGCATAATGAACAAAAATGTATTATGTGAGCGGAAGGAGTTTTTTATGAATAATGCAAGCACAGATAAGAAAAAGATGAGCACCTCCCTTTCGGAAAATATGAATTATCTGAATAAATTTCTGTCGGTGGATACAAATTTTGACGTTGTGTACCGGGTGATAAGAATCGGCGGGCGGGAAGCATGCATGTACTTTATCGACGGCTTCTGCAAGGATGAAATGATGCAGAAAATGCTTCAGTATTTTCTTGACCTCAAGGAAGATGAAATGCCCGCTACGGCCCACGAAATGTCAAAATCCAATCTCCCCTATGTAGAGGTTGATCTGCATGATGAGTGGGCGCAAATTACCTATTTTATCATGTCCGGCGTATTTGCGCTGTTTATTGACGGGTATGACAAGTGCCTTCTGATTGACTCAAGAACTTATCCCTCCCGCGGGGTGGAAGAACCTGAAAAGGATAAGGTGCTTCGGGGTTCCAAGGACGGATTTGTGGAAACCATTGTTTTTAATACGGCTCTGATAAGAAGAAGAATCAGAAGCGAACAGCTCTGCATGGAGATGCTTCATGCAGGCAACAGCTCCCAGACCGACATTGTGCTGTGCTACATGGACGACAGGGTGGACCATGCCTTTCTGGAGAAAATAAAAACCAGGATTAACGAAATTCAGGTTGACGCACTTACCATGAATCAGGAAAGCCTCGCGGAATGCCTTTATAAAAAGAAATGGTACAATCCTTTCCCGAAATTCAAATTCACGGAAAGACCGGACACCGCCGCCGCCCAGATTCTGGAAGGAGATATCGTCATTCTTGTTGATAATTCTCCCTCGGCAATGATTACGCCGACCTCCATCTTTGATATCGTGGAAGAAGCGGACGATTATTATTTTCCGCCTATTACCGGCACCTACCTGCGCCTTTCCAGATTCCTCATTGCAATCATCACATATATTATGACGCCTACCTTTTTGCTTCTCATGCAAAGGCCGGAGTGGATTCCGGCGGGCTTTGAATTTATCAAGGTCAAGGACGCAACCAATATTCCGCTGATTTGGCAGTTCCTGATTCTGGAGCTGGCCATCGACGGGCTTCGTCTTGCGGCGGTAAATACGCCTAATATGCTGAGCACACCTTTAAGCGTGATGGCCGCGCTGGTGCTGGGGGAATTTTCGGTAAACAGCGGGTGGTTCAACAGCGAGGTCATGCTCTATATGGCGTTTGTAGCCATTGCCAATTATACCCAGGCCAGCTATGAGCTCAGCTACGCCATTAAATTTATGAGAATTATCAATCTGATTCTGACAGCAATCTTTGGATTGTGGGGATATATTGCGGCAATCATTCTGCTTCTTGCGGCTATTGCGACAAACCGTACCGTGTCCGGCAAGAGCTATATCTATCCGCTGATTCCGTTTAACTTAAAGCAGCTTTCGAAAAGACTTTTCAGATATCGGCTGCCGGGGTCACGGGAATAAGAGCGGTAAATTGGGGCGCGGGCAAAGAGATGGGTCAGCAGACATCTCTTTGCCCGCTTTTGCCGATATCATTCTGCAAAGTCTATCAAAAATTGTAGTGGACATTTGACCGGTATTATTTTAGAATAGGAGTAAATAAATACATAGTGGGAAAGGGAGAACAGAGAAATACCATGAACGAGGATAAGAAAACAATTTATTGCATACAGTGTGGCAGCGAAAACCCTGAGACGGCAAAATTCTGCAGTAATTGCGGGGCGAAGATTGAACAGCCGGCAAAGCCGCAGACAGAAGGGCTGTTTTCGGGAAGCGATACCCTGTCCGTACAGCCGCCCGTATATGAAAAAATAACGGACGCAGAGGAAGAGCGGCCGACAAATCCCTATCAGGAAGAAATCAAGATTAATTATGAACCGGAAAACAATAACTACGGCAGTAATTACGGAGGAAACAGCAGTTATGGTTCTTCCGGCGCTAATACGTATTATGACGGCGGACAATCCCAGTATTATTCCGCCGAACCAAATACCATGAAAGAAGGCGGCGGTAATATCGGTTTTGCCATTGCATCAATGGTGTGCGGCATTCTTTCCCTGTTATGCTGCTGTCTTGATTTGTTCAGCCCGATACTTGCCATTGCGGCGATTGTACTGGGAGTCATCACACTTTGCTTTAAGTATGACGGCAAGGGAATGGCGATTGCCGGTATTGCAACAGGCGGCGTTGCGCTGGTATTCCGGATTATCATCCTGATTATTGCGTTTGCCACCGGAACCACGGCTTACGAAGAATTCATGCGCGGGTTTATGGATGAATTCTATTAAAACCGACAGGAAATACCGCGCCGACGAGGTGTTTTATCAGATAGGAAAGGTTATCTGGCTTCCCTTTATCCTTGCAGGCTTCTGGTTTGCATATGAGGGCTATAACAGATACGGAGAGCTGGCTCAGTGCGGCATAAAGAAAATCAGCGGCCTGCCATGCCCCGGATGCGGAGGAACAAGGGCCTTTTACTATCTGTTCCGCGGGGAACTGCTAAAAAGCTTTCGGCTGAATCCTGCAGTGATTTACGGAGTTGCGGCCTACTTACATTTTATGCTTCTGTATTTTTATCGGAAGCATAAAAGAGGCGGAGAGCAGCAAAAGGAGATTTATATACCGTACTATATGTATGCCGCTATTGCGGTAATTCTGGTTCAGTGG
The DNA here is from genome assembly GCA_009917455.1 of bacterium 1xD8-48. Taxonomy (GTDB): domain Bacteria; phylum Bacillota; class Clostridia; order Lachnospirales; family Lachnospiraceae; genus Suilimivivens. The sequence continues at coordinate 16,178 of QZDS01000043.1, forward strand.
ATGATAAAAATTGCGAGATTGATTTTGTTAATTGTATAACCAGGGAGGAAATTTGAAATGGACGCAAAGACAACGAGTATAGTAGCATATCTGTCATGGATTGGATTTTTGATTGCACTTCTTGCGGGAGATAAGGAAGGCGCCAGATTTCACATGAATCAGGCTCTTGTGATTTTACTCTTTTCCATGATTGCGGTAATTCCATGTATCGGCTGGATTTGGGGCATATTCATGGTCGTGTGCTGGATATTGGGCTTTGTTGCCGCAATCAATCAGGAGGAAAAGGAAGTTCCTTTGATTGGGCAAATCAGGCTTTTGAAATAGAAACAAAAAGAATATAAAAACCATAAAAAACTGCCGGACACGCTTTTCCAACAGAGCCAGTGTGTCCGGCAGTTTTTATGGAAATAAGTCAACATTCCCGCAGCAGGCAAATATGCCCTGTTATTCCTCCGGCATTTCCCCTTCCGCACCGGAATCCTCTCCGTCGCCGGCCGCCTCGTTGTCCGTATCACCGGCGACGGCATTTTCGTTCGAAGCATCTTCCCCGTCTTCCGTTTCTTCCTCGTCATAGGTGAAAATTTCCTCAGGGATATTACCGTGCAGTATAGAAATGATGTATTGAAGTCTTACATTGGCGCATTCATAATTATAATAAGCCATCTCCGCGGCAGTGGCGTCGAAGCTTTCACCCTCATATGCCTGATGATAACAGGAAACAGCCTCCGACATATATCTGCTGGCCTCGTCCGCAAGCTCGTCCACACCAGGAAACCCGCCCGGAACCTCAAGCGCCGCCATTTGCTCAAAGGAGGTATTCATGGAATCTAAAAGCGAAAGCAGCGCGGCAGGCGCATTTTCATCACTTGGGTCAATAGCGTTGATAGACGAGTCAAATATCCTGACGTTTTCAAAGAACTGGTTCATGTTCGCCTTGTAGTTTTCAATTTCGGCATTGTCCCCGCAGCCTGTTGCCGCTGTCAGAAGGACTATGAGAACTATAAGAAATTTTACATTCAGATTTTTCAAAATAAATCCTCCGGATTCTTTTGTATTGCCGCAGCAGATGGGTTGATATCCGCCCGAAGCTGACAGCTTTATGACAATTCTGTCCTGACAACAAGGTATCACAGTTGATATTTAAAGTCAACCGTCCGCCCGAAACAGTCTTTAATTGTATGCCGGAATCTGACCGGAATTTCCTGATATAAAGCAAAAATTATCTCATTTCCCCTGAAATTTGTAGAAATCAATTAAAAAAAGTTAAATTCTATCCCCATAAAATGATATATTTGTAAATTGTAGTTTTCTTGATTTTATGCTAACATTGAAAAAGTGACATTGCCAGGCGGATACCTGGCATGAAAAGAGTTTATATCGGCGCTGCAATTAAAGACAGAGGGCAGTGCGGAAATGAGGAGACGTGAATACAGAGGATTTCAGGAAATTTACGGAAAACAGACTGATTTTTCTGGACGGGGCGACAGGCTCCAATCTGATAAAGCGGGGAATGCCGGCCGGCGTATGCCCGGAGACATGGATTTTGGAACACCCGGATATTTTTAAAGGGCTGCAGAAGGAATATGTGGAGGCAGGAAGCAATATTCTCTATGCGCCGACCTTTACGGCCAACCGCATCAAACTTGCGGAGTACGGCCTTGAGGGCAGAATAGAAGAAATTAATCACAGGCTGGTTGCACTCTCAAAGGAAGCGGCGGATGGAAAAGCGTTTGTAGCCGGAGATATCACCATGACGGGCCGCCAGCTTTTTCCCATGGGGAATCTGGATTTTGAGGAGCTTATCTGTGTTTATAAGGAGCAGATTAAGCTGCTTGCCGACGCCGGAGCTGACCTTTTGGTGGTGGAGACCATGATGAGCCTTCAGGAAACCCGGGCGGCGGTCATTGCGGCAAAGGAGGTCTGCGGACTGCCGGTAATGGCAAGTCTTACCTTTGAGGCGGACGGACGGACCCTTTACGGAACGGACGGCGTGACAGCGGCTGTGACACTTGAAAAGCTGGGCGTATGCGCTGTGGGCGCCAACTGCTCCACCGGTCCCGATAAGATGGCCGGTCTCATAGAAGTCATGGCCGGTGCGGTGGCGATTCCGATTATTGCGAAGCCCAATGCGGGGATGCCCGGATTAAACAGCCGGGGAGAAACGGTCTATGATATGAGCGCCGATATTTTTGCCGCTGAAATGATTAAGCTGGCAAAGGCAGGGGCAGGTATTTTAGGCGGCTGCTGCGGCACCACGCCGGAATATATTGAAAAGCTGGTAAAGGCGACGCGAAGCGGAGCGGAAGCTGACCTTGTCCCAATGGACGGTTCAGAGGAAAGCTTCCCGAAAGCCCCGGCACGGACGTCCGGCTCACAACGCGGACAGAGAATGCGCTATCTTTCCGGCGAGCGCAAAACGGTCGCTTTCGGACTGGATTCCCCATTTATGATTGTAGGGGAGCGCATTAATCCCACAGGCAAAAAAAGGCTCCAGAACGAGCTGCAGGAAGGCCGGCTTGATATGGTTCTGTCCTTTGCGGAAGAACAGGAGGAAAACGGCGCGGCGCTTCTGGATATCAATATGGGAATGAGCGGCATTGACGAGAAAGAAATGATGCTGAAAGCGCTGGATGAGGTCACGGCAGCCTCCAACCTTCCCCTTTCCATCGATTCCAGTCATGTGGATGTGATTGAGGCGGCTCTTCGAAGATATCCCGGACGGGCGCTGATTAACTCCATTTCCGGGGAAACGGAAAAGCTCAAAAAGCTTCTCCCTCTGGCAAAAAAGTATGGAGCCATGTTTATTCTCCTTCCTCTTTCCGACAAAGGACTGCCGGAGAGCCTGGAGGAAAAAATTGAAATTATTGATAAAATCTGCCGTATGGCATTTGAAATCGGTCTCACAAAGGAAGATATTGTGGTGGACGGTCTGGTGACCACGGCAGGCGTAAATCCGGGAGCGGCAGGCGAGGTGCTTGAAGTGATTCGTTACTGCAAAGGTAAAGGCCTTGCGACCATCTGCGGGCTGTCCAATATTTCTTTCGGGCTGCCGGAGAGGAGCTTCGTAAACACAGCATTCCTTACCATGGCGATTCAGGCCGGGCTTACCATGGCCATAGCCAATCCCTCCCAGGAGCTTTTGGTGAACACGGCTTTTGCCAGCGACCTTCTGATGAATAAAGAGGGCGGGGATATCCGCTATATTGAGAGAATGAACGATTACCAGCCGAGGATTCCGGCAACTGCCGTACCGGCCAAAGGGGGTTCGGCAGTCGGAAACATTGTATCTGGCGGAGGGGCTTCGTCAGCCGGGGACATGGTTTCTGCCGGGGCAAAAGACGCAGCCCTGACTGCATCTCCAAATACAGCGGGGGCCAGGACGGAAAACCTCTCATCCGGCAATCAGATTTATCAGGATGTGATGAAAGGCAACAGGAAGCAGATAAAAGAGCATACAAAAGCTGCGGTAGAAAGCGGTCAGGAGGCGGCTTTTATCTTAAACGAGCTGCTTCTTCCCGCCATTGGCGAGGTAGGGGATTTGTTTGACAAAGGGAAATATTTCCTTCCCCAGCTTATCGCAAGCGCGGAAGCCATGAAGCTTTCTATTGAATATTTAGAGCCTTTTCTTGCCACGGAAAATGCCGGGGCGGAAATGCCCACGGTGGTTATCGCCACAGTGAAGGGCGATATTCATGATATCGGAAAAAATCTGGTGGCTCTGATGCTGAAAAACCACGGTTTTCAGGTGGTTGATTTGGGAAAGGATGTTCCCAGGGAAGTAATTGCCGGGGAGGCGGTAAAGCACCGCGCAAAGATTATCGCGCTGTCCGCCCTTATGACCACGACCATGCAGGAGATGAAGCGGGTGGTGGACTATGTAAGGCAGGAGCAGCTCGACATAAAAATAATGATTGGCGGCGCGGTGATAACTCCCGAATACGCAAGAGAAATCGGCGCCGACGGATATTCGAAGGATGCGGCGGACGCTGTCAGGGTGGCAAAGGAGCTTCTTGGAATGCAATGAGCACCTGGCAGCTGTTGAATGAGGGAGAGATATAAGATTTGCAGGAAATCCTGCAGCATTATCATAGAAAGGATGAGAAAATGACAGGAGCAGATGCAATTATAAAGTGTTTGGAAGAGGAAGGCGTGGAATATGTGTTTGGCTACCCGGGCGTGGCTATCTGCCCGTTTTACAACAGTATTCTTTCGTCGCCTGTTGAAACAATCCTGATAAGGACAGAGCAGAATGCGGCTCATGCAGCCAGCGGCTTTTTCAGGGTATCCGGCAAGGTGGGCGTGTGCGCCGTGACCTCAGGCCCGGGGGCAACCAACGTACTTACGGGAATCGCCACAGCTTTTGCGGACAGCATTCCCCTTGTCTGCATCACGGGGCAGGTAAATTCGGAATTAATCGGCAGCGACGTGTTCCAGGAGGCGGATATTACGGGAGCGGCGGAATCCTTTGTGAAATACAGCTATCTGGTAAAGGATGTAAACGATATTCCCCGCATTTTCAAGGAGGCGTTCCACATTGCAAACACAGGAAGAAGAGGGCCGGTTCTGATTGACGTTCCCTGCGACATTCAGAATGCGGAGATAAAGAAGTTTTCATACCCGGAAACGGTGTTCATGCGAACCTACAAGCCCACGGTAAAAGGCAATATCGTACAGATAAAAAAAGTGGTGGCGGAGCTTGAAAAGGCACGTCGTCCGCTGATTTGCGCAGGGGGCGGCGTACTTTTGTCCGGCGCGGAAACAGAGCTTTTAGCCTTTGCCGAAAAGAAGCAGATACCTGTGGTCTCCACCATGATGGGAATCGGCGTTATGCCCACAAGGCACCCTTTGTATTTCGGTATGGTAGGCAATAACGGAAAAGCCTATGCCAACCGCGCCATGAACGAATCCGACCTTCTGCTGATGGTGGGGGCGAGAGTTGCTGACCGCGCCGTGAATCAGCCGGATTTGATTATGAATAATAAAGTACTGATACATATGGATGTTGACCCGGCGGAAATCGGTAAGAACGTAGGTCCCACGATTCCCCTTGTAGGCGACGCCAGGCATATTTTTGAGGACCTTCTTGCCCAGGAATTTTCCTGTAAATGCGAAGACTGGGTATCGACGCTTAAGGGTTACAGACAGACCATGGCTCCGAAAAGAAACCCGGATCCCGCCTATGTTGACCCAGCAAAATTTATCACCATGCTTTCCGATAAGATGGAGGAGGACGGCGTTTATGTCGCCGATGTGGGGCAGAACCAAATCTGGTCCTGCGGATATCATGTGGTGAAAAAAGGCAGGTTTCTGACCTCCGGGGGAATGGGAACCATGGGGTATTCTATTCCGGCCGCCATGGGTGCAAAGCTGGCGGATAAACGCAGACAGGTGATTGCCGTCTGCGGGGACGGCTCCTTTCAGATGTCCATGATGGAGCTTGCCACCATGCGCCAGCATAATATTCCGGTAAAAATCATTGTGCTTAAGAATAATTATCTGGGAATGGTGCGGGAGTTTCAGCATTACACTTATAAGGACAATTACTCTGTGGTGGATTTGTCGGGAAGCCCGGATTTGGAGAAGCTTTCCTCCGCCTACGATATGAAATTCCTCCGCCTTGAGAATATGGATAAGGCTGAGAATATTTTGGATGAGTTTCTGGAAAAGGATGAATCGGTGCTGCTTGAATGCATCATTAATCCTATGGATTTGGTGAAATAGGAGGTGAGTGGTTATGAAGAAAATCTATTCCGTACTGGTGGAAAACCGTTCCGGCGTGCTCTGTAAGGTGGCAGGACTCTTTTCCAGGAGATGCTTTAACATCGACTCCCTTGCGGTGGGAGAGACAGACGACTCCGCCGTTTCCTGTATGACGATTGTAAGCAGCGGAGATAAGCGTACTATCGAGCAGATCGAGAAGCAGCTTAACAAAAAGCTTGACGTAATTAAAGTAAAAACCTTTGACGAGATGAGCAGCATCAGCAGAGAGCTTCTTCTCATGAAAGTAAAATACAACAAATCCAACCGGAGGGATATCATGGAGGTCTGCGAAATCATGGGCGCCAGGATTGTGGATATGTCAAAAAACATGATGCTCATCCAGATGTGCGACATTCCGGAGCGGATTCAGCTCTTTATCGGTATGTTTAAGAGCGTCAGTATCGTGGAGGTTGCCCGCACCGGCACCCTGGCTTTGCAGAAATGCAATGAGACAGAATAAAATAAATCAATTTTATAGTTAATTATGTAAGTTGACTTTTTCGGGAGATATTGATAAAATATTTTTCGAATGTTAGGAGGACGGGCAATTGCAAAGAAAAGTATTTCAACTTCTGGTAGATAACAATGCCGGTACTTTAAGCCGGATTTCAGGGCTTTTCTCAAGGAGAGGCTACAATATCGAAAGCATTACCGCAGGCGTCATCGGAGACCCCCGCTACACGCGGATTACCATTACGGCGTCTGGCGAGGATGAAGTTCTCGACCAGATAGAAAAGCAGGTGGCCAAGCTGGTGGACGTGCGGGATATCAAGGAGCTTAAGCCGGAGAGCAGCGTCTACCGGGAACTGGCGCTTATCAAGGTTCGGGCAAACAGCGAGCAGAGGCAGGGAATCATAGCCGTCGCGGATATTTTCCGGGCGAAAATCATTGATGTTGCTTTTGACAGCTTAATAATCGAGCTTACCGGAAATCAGGCAAAGCTTGATGCCTTTATCAGCCTTCTGGAAGGCTACGAAATACTGGAGGTTGCAAGAACCGGAATTGCAGGGCTCCTTCGGGGGTCGGAAAACGTTACTTATCTGTAGAAGGCAGGTCGGCAATATTATCGGATTTCAGGACTCAGAAATCTGTTTAATATAAGAAAGAGGTTTAACATAAACAGGAAAAAGAGGAGGAGTCAGAGATGGCAAATATTTATTATCAGGAGGATTGCAACCTTTCCATGCTGGACGGGAAGACAATCGCGGTTATCGGTTACGGAAGTCAGGGACATGCGCATGCGCTGAATGCAAAGGAATCAGGGTGCCATGTGATTATCGGTCTCTATGAAGGTTCAAAGTCATGGGCAAAAGCCGAGGCACAGGGCTTTGAGGTATATACAGCGGCAGAAGCGACCAGGAAGGCAGACATTATCATGATTCTGATTAATGATGAGCTTCAGGCGGCTATGTATAAGAAGGATATTGAACCCAATCTGGAAGAGGGAAATATGCTGATGTTTGCTCACGGCTTCAATATTCATTTCGGACAGATTGTACCGCCCAGTAACGTAGACGTTACCATGATTGCGCCTAAGGGACCCGGGCATACGGTAAGAAGCGAATATCAGGCCGGAAAAGGCGTTCCCTGTCTGGTAGCCGTTCACCAGGACGCCACAGGAAAGGCGCTTGACAAGGCGCTTGCTTACGCCCTTGCCATCGGCGGCGCAAGAGCAGGAGTTTTGGAAACCACCTTCAGAACAGAAACGGAAACGGATTTGTTCGGCGAGCAGGCGGTTCTGTGCGGCGGCGTGTGCGCGCTGATGCAGGCAGGTTTTGAGACCCTGACTGAAGCAGGCTATGATGCAAGAAACGCATATTTTGAGTGTATCCATGAGATGAAGCTGATTGTTGACCTTATCTATCAGTCAGGCTTTGAGGGCATGAGGTATTCCATTTCCAATACTGCCGAATACGGCGATTATATTACAGGCCCTAAGATTATCACAGAGGAAACCAGGAAGACCATGAAGAAGATTTTAAAAGACATTCAGGACGGTTCTTTTGCAAAGGATTTCCTTCTGGATATGTCACCCGCCGGCGGACAGGCACACTTTAAGGCAATGAGAAAGCTTGCCTCAGAGCATCCGTCAGAGCAGGTGGGAAAAGAAATCCGTAAGCTGTACAGCTGGAACAATGAAAGCGACAAGCTGATAAATAACTAAACAGGACAAAAGGCGGCAGAACAACATTTGCCGCTTTTTATGTATGTGCTGACGCGGCATACGTCCGCCATAACGGACAGAAGTTTTTTCTGTTCGATTAAAAATGTTTGGAGGATATGATTTATGGGAATGACAATGACTCAGAAAATACTGGCGGCTCACGCAGGACTTGAGAAGGTAGAAGCCGGACAGCTGATTGAAGCGGATTTGGATTTGGTGCTGGGCAATGACATCACAAGTCCTGTCGCCATTAAGGAAATGGAAAAAATGAAGGTGGACGGAGTCTTTGACAAGGATAAAATCGCCCTTGTGCCGGACCACTTTGTCCCCAATAAGGATATTAAGTCGGCGGAGCATTGCAAATGTGTGCGTGAGTTCGCATACCACAACCAGATTACCAATTATTTTGAAGTCGGTGAAATGGGAATTGAACATGCACTGCTTCCCGAAAAAGGGCTGACAGTGGCGGGAGATGTGATAATCGGCGCGGATTCCCACACCTGCACCTACGGCGCGCTGGGAGCTTTTTCCACGGGAGTGGGAAGTACGGATATGGCCGCCGGTATGGCTACCGGCAAGGCATGGTTCAAGGTACCCGCCGCCATCAGATTCAACCTCACCGGAAAGCCCGGGGAATGGGTGAGCGGAAAGGACGTTATTTTACATATCATCGGTATGATTGGCGTGGACGGCGCTTTGTATAAATCCATGGAATTTACCGGCGACGGAATTAAAAATCTGACTATGGACGACAGATTCACCATTGCCAACATGGCTATCGAAGCCGGTGGAAAAAACGGAATTTTCCCTGTAGATGATTTGGCAATGGCTTACATGAAAGAGCATTCCCAAAAGGAATATACCGTTTATGAGGCGGATGAGGATGCGGTTTACGACGAGGAATATACCATTGATTTAAGCGCTCTTCGTCCCACTGTCGCATTCCCTCATCTTCCCGAAAATACAAAAACAATTGATGAGATAAAAGAGGATATTAAAATCGACCAGGTGGTTATTGGTTCCTGCACCAACGGAAGAATTGAAGATATGCGTACTGCCGCCCGTATTCTGAAAGGCAGACATGTGGCAAAAGGGATGCGCTGTATCGTGATTCCGGCTACTCAGGCTATTTATATGCAGGCCATGGAGGAAGGGCTGCTTAAAACATTTATCGAAGCGGGAGCTGTGGTAAGCACCCCCACCTGCGGACCATGCCTTGGCGGTTATATGGGAATCCTTGCAGAGGGCGAGAGATGCGTCTCCACAACCAACCGCAACTTTGTAGGCCGTATGGGACATGTGAATTCGGAGATTTATCTGGCCAGTCCGGCAGTTGCCGCGGCAAGCGCGGTTCTTGGAAAAATTGCCTGTCCGTGCCAGCTTAGCTGACTGATATTGGAAAGTGAGGAAAGAGGGAATTATGAAAGCAGCAAAAGGAATTGTTTTTAAATATGGCGACAACGTGGATACGGACGTAATTATTCCGGCAAGGTATTTAAACTCATCCGACCCGGCGGAGCTGGCGTTGCACTGTATGGAGGATATTGACAGAGATTTCATCAAAAATGTAAAAAAAGGCGATATTATCGTAGCAGATAAAAATTTCGGCTGCGGTTCCTCGAGAGAGCACGCGCCCATCGCAATCAAGGCGGCTGGCGTAAGCTGCGTGATTGCGCAGACCTTTGCCCGGATTTTTTACAGAAACGCCATCAATATCGGACTTCCCATCATCGAATGTCCCGAGGCTTCAGAGGAAATCGAGTCGGGGGACGAAGTGGAAATTGATTTCGACTCCGGCATCATCAGAAACCTGACGAAAGGCACACAGTTTAAAGGCCAGGCATTTCCTGAATTTATGCAGAAAATCATTGACGCAGAGGGGCTTGTGAATTATATTAATCAGAGGTGACAAAAATATAAGTCACAATATGGACACATTTGGGTGGTATAATTTGTGATGGTTTGAAGCCGTGATTTTATGTGAGGAGGAAATTTACAGATGGCACAACAGGAGGCCGGTAAGAAAACACAGCATAATGCTGGAAAAAACATGCCGGAAGCGAAGACAGAGCAAAAGATACAGACAAAATATGACCGGAAAATAGAGGCCAGGAAACAGCAGAAGATTAAGGAAGCCCGCCAGGATAAAATTGCAAAAATTACAGCCCTGGCAGTTTGCGCAGTGGTGGTACTTGCAGCGGTGATTTCCATAGGTTCATCCGTTGTCAGAAAAAATTCAGCGTTAAAGGGCGCGTATGTAAGGGTGGGAGACCATGAGCTGACGCAGCTTGAGTATGACTACTACTTTAATTCAGCTGTAAATAATTATCTGGTGACTTATTCATCTCTTATGCCTTATATGGGACTCGACACTTCCGTTGATTTTGATAAGCAGCAGTATTCGGAGGATATGACCTGGAAGGACCTGTTTGATGAAATGACTGTGGAGCAGATTAAGCAGACAAGGGTTATGGTGAAGGAAGCCGGCGAAAAAGGCTTTACCTATGACGCCAGTGAAGATTATGAAAGCTTTTTGACCAGCGTACAGTCCTATGCGGATAGCGAAGGCATAACTGTCAAAGAGTATTATAAGCAGAATTTTGGCGAATATGCCACACAGAAAAATATCGAGCCCTTTGTCAGGGAAAATATGCTTGCAAGCGCTTATTACAGCCATTTGCTTGAAGAAAATGCGGCAACCGACGAGGAAGTTGGCGCCTATTACGACGAGCATAAGCAGGATTACGACAAGGTAGATTACAGAAGCTTCATTTTTACAGCGGATCTTGCAGAGGATGCGGATGACGCCGCCATCGCCGACGCTATGAAGGAGCTTGAAGGCAAGGCAAACGCCATGATGGAAGCCCGCAAGGCCGGGGAGGATTTTGAAGCTCTCTGCACTGAAAATGCTTCTGAGGACGCCAGGGCAAATTATGAGGACACAGGATCAGAGTACAGCCTTACAGAAGGGAGATATTTTGCAGGTACTTCTTCTGTGATATCGGGATGGCTCTATGAAGACGGCCGCAAGGAAGGCGATATCACCGTTCTGGCGGATGAAAACGCTCACCAGTATTATGTTGTTGAGTTTGTAAAGAGATATTTTGACGAGACTGACAATGAAAACATCGCCAATACCATTGCCTCACAGAGAACCTCCGAATACGTGACAGGACTTGTGGAAGATTGTCAGGTAGTTGACGTGAAAGGCGAATTGAAATATCTTACCATTGACAGAACAGACAGTTCCGATGCGGGTGAAGATACCGGAAGCGGTGAGGAAAGCGCTGGAGACGGCGCGTCTTCGGACGGAGAGGTGTCTGACGAAGAAGCGCCTTCGGAAGACGGTTCTGATGAGAACGTGGAGGAGTAACGGGCTGATGCTTCCCGGATAGATAAAGGATAAAACACCGTCAGGGATAAACTGTTTTATCCCCAATTAGGAGAAACAACAGCTATCTGGCAGGCGGCGGCGCGTCAAGAAATCTATGTGGTTTTGTTTTAAGAGCCTCCCGGCGGGGCGGCAGGTCAGCCTGTGACCTGCTCCACCTCTGGGATGGGTTTGAGATTGAAATGAATTTCGATAGAAATGTGTCTTGTCTTATCGCTGCCTATGCTTTCATGGACAACGATTTCTTTTATCAGGCGGTTTAAGGTGGCGGCGTCCAGCTCGGTGATGTCCCGGTACTCCTGGATGGATTCCACCCACTGCCGGGCGTCCACCGCAAGCCGGATTTCATCGGCAAGGCGTTTCCTGCCGTCCTCGACTTTCGCTTTTAGCTCCGCCTGTTCGTTCTGTGTCTTTTGGAGCAGGAGATGGAAGTTGTTCTCCGTAATGCGTCCGGCTACCATGTCCTCATAGAGCCGTAGCACCATCTTTTCCAGAACCTCAATCCGTTCCTCGTCCTTGGCTAAAGAGCGTTCCCATGCTTCCCGCCTGCCGTTCTGCTCGGCTTCACAGGTGTCGTTTAACCGGCCAGCCACCGCTTCGCCGTCCATCAGGGCAGCAGCGGCGCACTCCCGGATTTTGTTCAGCACAAGGCTGTAAAGGGTGTCGTACTCAATCCGGTGCTGGGTGCAATGCTGCTTCCCAAAGGCGTTGTAGGTCTTACAGGAATAAATCTGCTGGGGGTGCTTGGCGTTGGTGTAGCGGACGGTTAAGGATTTCCCGCACTCTCCGCATTTGAGAAGCCCTGCAAACAGGCTCGGCTCCCCGCACTCGCCGGGGCGCTGGCGGGATTTTAACTTTTCCTGTACGGTGTCAAAGCTCTGCCTGTCGATGAGCGGCTCGTGGGTGTCCTCCACCACAATCCATTCCCCCGGCTTCTTCTCCCGTATGGTGCCGAGTTTGAAGCGGTACTCTTTCTTCTGGGAAGCCATCGCCCCGGCATAGACGGGGTTTGTCAGGATGTCCTTAATCACGGAGAAATCCCACATATACCTCCCGTTCTCCGGGTCTTTGCGTTCCCACTTGGTAAAGACGTTGCGGATGCCGCGCTGCCGGTTCCACCAGGTCGGGCAGGGGATTTTTGCTTCCTCCAGCCTGCGCCGGATGTGATTCGGGCCGCGCCCGTCAAGGGCATATCCGAAAATCAGCCGGACAATGGGGGCGGTTTCTTCATCCGGCAGGAGATGGTTGCGGTTCTCCGGGTCTTTGCGGTAGCCAAAGAGGGCGACGCAGCCGGTAAACTGCCCTTTCTGCGCTTTCAGCAGATACGAGGAATGGACTTTCTTGGAAATGTCCTTGCTGTACATCTCATTGAACACAGGTTATTGGGGAAAGGGAAAGCAAACAGGCAAAAATCCAGTATTCATGCGGGTTTGCGGCGAGATGGCTCTCAAAAGCTAACCTCACAAAAGACAGATTATTGCACAATCACATATCGTTTCTAAGGGAGAATGTTGATTCCGGTCACATTCTCCCTTTTTTCATACCAAGAAACGAGGTGATTATCTTGAACACGCAAATCATCGCCATCGCCAACCAAAAGGGAGGTGTGGGCAAGACCACAACCTGTGCCAACTTAGGGATTGGACTGGCACAGGCCGGAAAGAAAGTGCTTCTCATTGACGGGGACCCGCAGGGGAGCCTGACCATCAGCCTGGGCAATCCCCAGCCGGATAAGCTACCCTTTACCCTCTCTGACGCAATGGGCCGCATCCTGACCGATCAGCCGGTCCGCCCCGGCGAGGGGATTCTGCGCCACCCGGAGGGCGTGGACCTGATGCCGGCGGATATTCAGCTGTCCGGCATCCGCCAGCTGTACTCCGGCGATGTGGAAACTTTTGTAGGGGAAAGGCTTCTGCCGGACGCCGCAAAGACGATGGAGGCATTAACGGAACGGGAACAGACAGCGGCCCGCCTGCTTTTATGCGCCCTGATCGGCTATCTGAAAGAAGAAGCCCGCATGGACGAGCAGAGTTTTCCGATGGTGATGGAACTGCTGAAATATATGGAGGGGGAAAAAGAGGAAGGCTGCCAGGACCCGGTGGACTGGCTGCTGGAGGACGCCAACAGCCGCGCGCACCGGCATGAGTCCTATTACAGCGATTATCAACGCTACTAGCTGATGCAGGTGGATAAAAAACGTGTCATTCTGGCCTGCCGCATCCTCATCAATGATCTGGTAGGAAAACTGTACCGATATGATTACCGGTTTGGCTATGACCTGATGCTGACAGAGGATAACAGCATTGAGGAAAAACTGCGTACATCTATGCGGGAAGAATGGGAGGATGAAGATTATGCGCCTTGTGATTGCTGAAAAACCGTCGGTGGCCCAAAGCCTGTCCGCTGTAATCGGGGCCAATGCCCGCAAGGACGGGTATCTGGAAGGGAACGGCTGGCGGGTCAGCTGGTGCGTGGGGCATCTGGCCGGGCTTGCCGATGCAGACAGCTATGACCCTAAATACGCCAAGTGGCGCTATGACGATCTGCCGATCCTGCCCTCGGACTGGAAAATGAGCGTGGGGCGGGACAAGAAGAAACAGTTTGATATTCTCAAAAAGCTGCTGTGCGCCCCGGATGTGACCGAGGTGGTAAACGCCTGTGACGCGGGACGGGAGGGCGAACTGATTTTCCGCAACGTCTATGAGCTGGCGGGCTGCAAAAAGCCCATGAAGCGGCTCTGGATTTCCAGCATGGAGGATTCGGCAATCCGGGAGGGCTTTGAAAACCTCCGCCCCGGCGCGGACTATGACGGTCTGCATCAGGCGGCGCTCTGCCGCGCCAAGGCTGACTGGCTGGTGGGCATCAACGCCACCCGGCTGTTTTCGGTGCTGTACCGCCGGACCCTCAACATCGGGCGGGTTATGTCCCCGACACTGGCCCTTATCGTCCAGCGGGAAGCAGAGATTGAAGCCTTCCAGCCGGAGCCGTTCTATACGGTGGCGCTGGAGCTGCCCGGATTTACCGCTGTGGGGGCGCGGATGAAAGACAAAACCGCCGCGAAAGAGCTGCAAATCGCCTGCCGGGGCGGTTCTGCGGTGGTGAAGCAGGCGCAGCGGAAAGAGAAGTCCGAAAAGCCGCCCGCCCTTTATGACCTGACCACCTTACAGCGGGACGCCAACCGCCTGCTGGGGTTTACCGCCCAGCAAACGCTTGATTATCTGCAAAACCTCTATGAGAAAAAGCTGTGTACTTATCCCCGGACGGACAGCCGGTATCTGACCTCGGATATGGCGGAGGGCCTGCCAGTGCTGGTCAACCTCACCGCCAACGCGATGCCGTTCCGAAAAGGGATTGCCATTGTCTGCAACCCGGAGGCGGTCATCAACGATAAGAAAGTGACCGACCACCATGCGGTGATCCCCACCCGCAATCTTCGTGATGCTCCGCAGCCTGCCTTGCGGTGACAGCCTGCTTCACGGCTTCAAAAACATTCAATTCGCGTTTCCTCCTGAAAATAAGAAAAGCGCCTGTCATTCTCAAAGTGAAAATGGCAAGCGCCGGGTGGTTAAAGTTCCATATCCTGTTGTTTCTTCTGTATTGGTTGTTTCTGTGCTTCCCGGTTTCTGGCGGCTTCCTGCGTCCATGCAAGCTGTTCCGTGACAGAGGGCTTCTTCCCCGGCTCTGCGGTTGCCCTGCGTTGTTCTGGCGGCAGGACTTGGTTGAGCCAGTGGCGCACGTCCCGCAGCACCTTGACCTCCTCCTGAACCGTTTCCAGTTCCCCTTTCTTCCCGGTTACGATTTCGGAAAGCTCCTGCCGCTTTGCTTTCAGGTCTTGGACGCGGTAAGATTTCGCGTCAGGGTTGGCTTTGAAATAGCGGATAGCGGCATTGTATGCGTCCAGCTCTTCCCGGTGGGCGGCGGCAAAGGCTTCCTTTTTCCCTTTCCAGCGGATGGCGGCGTACTCGGCGCGCACCGGCTTCCCGGTTTTGTAGTGGTCGATATGGGAAAGGATGGTGTCAATGGTTTTCACCTGCTTCTCGGATTTCTTCATCTCCCTGCGGGCAGCCAGCACCTTGCCGCTGGTTTCATCCAGATAGGCGTCAAGGCTTTCCACGGTGGAAATTTCCTTTTCCTGCAAAAACCCCAGGGCTTCCTGTACTTTGTGAAAATCCCCGACAGTGCCTTTCAGCCTGCCTTTTGCCGTCCAGTCAACGCGTTCTTCGCTGCGCCGTGCCAGATAGCGGGAAAGAAGCTCCGGGATGGACGGCTCTTTCGCCTGTTCCAACGCTTCCATGAGCGCGGCCTTTTTCTCTTTCAGGTCGGCAATCCAGCCTTTTAAGTGGCGCACCATCTGGCGGATGGGATGGACTGCATAAGGGAATTGGCGGCTTTGATGTCCCGGTTCAGGTTCCCGATGTCGGTCTGGATTCCCCGTTTCTCCATCTGGCAGACGGCAGCCCCCATGTGGACGGTGGGGATTTTGTCAATGCCCTGCCGTTCATAGGAGCGCAGGTCAAGGCGCGCCGGGGAGCCGATGGCTTCCAGATAGCGGTTCGCCGTGTTCGCCCAGCCCTGCCGCCAGATTTCCCCGTACTTCTGGTCGTTCCAGTCCACGATGTCCTCCTTGTGGCTTTTCCAGTTGCCGGAAGCCAGCCGGATTCTCTGTCCGTTCTCATCAAGGTCATAGACCTTGCGGCTTTTGGGAAGCCATCTGCCGGTTTCGTCCATCGCTCGCATGGTTAAGAGGATATGGGCGTGGGGGTTGCCGTCCCCCTTGTCATGGATGGCAAAGTCCGCAACCATGCCTTTGGAAACAAAAAACTCCCGGCAGTAGTCCCGGATAAGGTCGGCGTACTGCTCTGGGGGAAGTTCCCGCGGTATGGCAAGCACGATTCTCCGGGCAAGCTGGGAGTTCCATTGTTTCTCTGCGGCTTCGGCGGCGTTCCATAGGGTGTTCCGGTCGGCATATTCCGGCGGGGCGTGGGGCGGCAGCATGATTTCCGTATGGACGATTTCGCTCTTGTGGGAATAGTATTTCTGTTTTTGGTCGTACTCGGAAAAGAGCCGTTCCCCGCTCTGGTAGGCAGCGGAAGCGACTGCGGATTGACGGTTGCTGCGCTGGATGATTTTTATATCATGGTGTGGACATGGCAAGCGAGGTTTCTCCTTTCTCCCCGGTGTTGGGGCAAAAAAAGAGCAGGGAACCTGTCAAAAGATTTCCTGCTCGGTGGTGCCGCCAGTGGGCGGCGGGTATTTAGTTTTGAAAGTTCGGGTCAAGTTGGCCCGATGTGGAATGGCTGAATAAAGTGTAATTTATATTTATTAGGATTTTCACTTAATTGTTCCCACAATCTTTATGTTTCCTCCGTTCTGAAACATACCAGAACAATTATACTGCCATGTTCCTTTTTCTAATGCTATCTCTTTAGTCAAATCAGTGGAACCAATCGTAATATGCTGTTCTTTACCATCTGGATTAAACAAGAATAAATCTACCGTTCCACCTTTGATATCCGAAGTAATATTTATAACAAGTGATTGATTATCTTCAGCTTGAAATGAACCAGATTCAGCTATATTCCTCTGGTCTGTATGGTTGGCTATATTAAGAACAGTAGTTCCGTTAAGCTGGGGATTCTCAATCGTTTCATGCGAAATATTGCTCTGAGAAATCAAGTCAATCGTATTGCTTTCAACATCATAATTAACGCCATATCCAAGATTTACAAACAATTCATTTACTGGTGCATAAACACTTTCATCTTGTTCATTTTCCATTGCAACAGAAAGCAAAGGCTTACTGAGAGAAAGTGAGGTGCCGTTAAACGTAATGTTCATATTGCTTATACTTGCAGACTTAATATTCGATGCCGCAAATACTGTTGTTACCCCAGTTGTACCAATAAGAATTCCGGCGACTAAACTCTTTATATCAAATTTCTTCATGTATAATACCCCCCCCTCTTACTAAATTCCGATTTACCGTTAATTTTATTATACTTCATCCATACAAGGAAGTATAGCGAATTTTTACAAAACTTGCTGCCCGGGAACAGCTTGCAACGCAAGGTGTTTCCGAGCGGCAAGTACACAAAGGGGTAGCTGGCGGCAGCCAGCGCAGGGGAAGTGTAGCTTCCCCTGTTGAGGATTGGAACAGATTGAAAATCTGCGGAAATCCTCAGCTCCCTGCAAGGGGCTTCCGGCAGGACGCAACGCACCACCTTTCGGGTGGTGTATAGTTGCGCCCTATCCGAGTTCTTGGATAGGGCGCATTATCCGAGATTTTTAATTATCCGAGGAAATTCTTAAAAACCTTTTGTATGCGGGGGTTCATG
>QZDS01000044.1 GCA_009917455.1 bacterium 1xD8-48
TGGATGCTTCTCTTGGTTATGAAAAGAATCAGAAAGGGGATGTGACGACATCCAATAAGAGAAACGGGCATTCCCCTAAAACATTAAAGAGCCAGTATGGGGAATTCCAGATTGACGTCCCAAGAGACCGGGAAGGCGAGTTCGAACCCAAACTCATCCCCAAATACCAGCGGGATGTCTCCGGGATAGAAGAAAAAGTGATATCCCTTTATGCAAGGGGAATGAGTACAAGGGATATCCATGACCAGATACAGGAACTTTATGGAATGGAACTGTCGGCCGAAATGGTCAGTAAAATCACTGACAGGATACTGCCGGAAATAAAGGAATGGCAGTCACGCCCCTTAAACCCTGTCTATCCGTTTGTATTTATGGACTGCATCCATTATAAAGTAAGGGAGGACGGGCGCATCTTAAGCCGTGCAGCTTATATCGTGCTGGGTATCACATCAGACGGCTATAAGGATATCCTGAGTATCACTGTAGGAGCTAATGAGACCAGTAAGTTCTGGCTGGGGATGTTAAATGACCTGAAGAACAGGGGCGTACAGGACGTGCTGTTCTTCTGTGTAGACGGGCTTGCCGGTTTTAAGGAAGCAATCGGGGCAGTGTATCCGGATGCCCGGATACAGAGATGCGTCATCCATATGCTGCGGAATTCTTTTAAATATGTGAACTACAGCGACCTGAAGAAGTTTTCCGCTGATTTCAAATCCGTATATCATGCCCCGAATGAAACATCTGCCCTTTCCGAACTGGAAAATATCAAAGAAAAATGGGGAAGGAAATATCCCTATGCAATAAGTAATTGGGAGAATAACTGGGAAGATGTCAGTTCCTTCTTCCAGTTTTCGGATGATATCCGGCGTATCATGTATACGACAAACATCATAGAGGGGCTCAACCGCCAGTACCGGAAAGTAACAAAAACAAAAAGTGTATTCCCAAGTGACAGTGCGTTAGAAAAAATGCTTTATCTTGCCAGTGGGAACGTGATAAAGAAATGGACACAGCGTTACAGGAACTGGGACCAGGTGCTGAATCAGTTAATTGTCCTATACGGAGGAAGGCTTACCTGTTATCTGTAAAAGAAAGAGCCGGAACACCATAGCTCATCAGGACGTCCCGGCCTTATTCCATCGGCATTAGCAGTATTGCCAGAAAACCCCATCCTTATTCCGGAGGCCGGGTGTGGGCAGAGCCCACGTAAAATCTTCCTGCTGCTAATGCCTGATTGGTATGCAAAAAAATCAAAACAGATGTATAAAAAAGAACCAGCTGGTAATACTATTATCAGAAAGAAATTTCGACAACATAGATGTTATGCTATTCGACAACAAATTTCTACATATCTGATTCATATCAGGAAAGATTATTTCCACATAGACACAAGATTTTTTACAGCCTCTCAGCGGAAGTCCGTGCGTTCCTGTTTCCTGATCGGGTTTTAAGCGCATCATGAGAAAATGGGAACTTCCCTGATGTGTTTCCGGGCGGGATTTCAAATATTGTTTGGAGTAGAAGGTAAGGTCATAATTTTTACTGCATTCATATTCTATGCCTATATAGCACATCCCTTTAGGACAGCATTGCTCCAATGCATCATAACTATGTTTTGCCGCCTCTTTCAACTGTTCCGGGGAAAACCTTTCTGCCAGTTTGGGATTGTTCAATTCTTTTTCCGTATTTTTCCACACATCTATCAAGGCAACAGAATTTATATGGCAAAGCACCTCATCTCCATGATTATCCACGAAACAGAAAGAACGGGATTTCCCGACATTCAGGGTAACTGTCTTTTCTATTATATGCTGGATGGGATTTGGCCTGTGCGTTATCGTGATGGGTGTTTGAGGTGTAAGGTGGGGCAGCTTCGAAACCTCCGCTATGTTCAGCGTCAACAGAATGAGATTCTCCCAATCTATATCTTTCAGCCATTCGGGAACTGTCCAGCCAGCACCCATCATATCGAAAAACAACTGGATCATTCCATAATTATCAGAATCCATAGGGCTGCCTATGCCGCCCTGTATCTTGAGATGCACATCACCAAGGCAGAGAACACTGCAATGCAGATAACTGTATCCGTGCCTTTCATGCTCTTTCAGCATCCTCCTGTGATTACGGATGCCTTTCCTGTTCTGGCTTTCCGGTTCCATGTATGGTTCTATAATGTATAGTTTTGCTTCATCGGATAAGGTCATGCCGACAATATGGTATTTTATTCCATTCCGTTCTGTGGTTTTCCCAATCACAAGGATATCCTGCCATTTTGAGTGGAAATCTTCTAATAATGAAAAATTCATCAGCCACACCTCCGTAAAATCTAATATGGCAAGTATACCATGTATGCCGAAATAATTCCATAAAATGCGGAAGGACTCCATAGTAAATCTATGCTTTCCATTCCTGAAAAATAGTCGTTTCGTGCCATCGGATGAAAAACAGAAAATTTTTATGGTATAATTCAGTGGATGCTTTTACTTTAGTGGAAACGGTTTTCAGCCGAAGTAATTTAGGAAGCAACAGAACAAGGAGGAAACGAAAAATGTATGAATTGGTACAGGTCAGCGAGAAATGCTATTACATAAACTGTCCGGCGAAGATAGGCGTCTATGTGGCAGACGGGGAGAACGTCTATCTGGTTGACAGCGGGAATGATAAGGATGCGGGGAGGAAAGTCAGGCAGATACTGGATAAGAACGGCTGGCATCTGGCGGCGATCCTGAATACCCATTCCAACGCAGACCATATCAGCGGGAACAAGTACCTGCAGGGGCAGACGGGATGTAAGGTTTATTCCGGCGGCATAGAGGCGGCCTTCACGAAATACCCGGTGCTGGAGCCGTCCTTCCTTTACGGCGGTTATCCGTGTAAGGACTTGCGGCACAAGTTCCTGATGGCGCAGGAAAGCGATGTGGCGGATTTCTCAGATGAAAGTTTCCCGAAGGAGATTGAAGTAATACCGCTGCCAGGGCATTTCTTTGACATGGTGGGGTTCCGTATGCCGGACAATGTGGTGTTCCTTGCGGACTGCATCAGCAGCAGGGAGACGCTGGATAAATATGCGGTTTCCTTCATTTATGATGTGGGTGCTTATCTGGAAACGCTGGACAAAGTAGTGCAGATGGAGGCGGCTATGTTCGTCCCCGCCCATGCGGATGCTTCGGCAGATGTGAAAGAGCTTGTTTGCTATAACAGGGACAAGGTGCATGAGGTGGCGGACAGGATTTTATCCATTTGCAAGGAGCCGATGTGCTTTGAGCGTATTTTGCAGGAAGTTTTCAAAGGCTATGGGCTTTCCATGAATTTCGAGCAGTATGTGCTGGTGGGAAGCACGGTGCGGTCTTACCTTTCATGGTTGAAGGATACCGGGAAAGTGTCGGCTGAATTTCGGGACAGTATGCTGCTCTGGCAAAGGGTATAAGAGGAAATGTGCAGACCGCCGCAGATGGCTTACCACCATATGCGGCGGTCTGCCGTTTTCGCAGGCAGGTTTGACAGCAGAAACCGCTTGGAAAGCGGGGAAATCAGAGTTAATATGCTTACACGGCGGTTTGCGTTTGGGCCGCCTTCCAAGTTTGGGAAAAGTAGGAATTGAGAAAATAGTATTTGAAATACTGGAAATTTGAAGATTGACATATCAACATAACTATAGTATTATGACTGAGATAGAATTTCCCATCAAAGGAGAAGTGCTATGAATTTCTATTTAACGAACCAACCTAAAAAGAAAATGGACTCTGTACAATCCATTCCGATGAAACATTGTGCAGAGTATAGCGTATAAATAACGCATTTGGATTTCATCGGAAAATGAAGCAATAGAGATACTGTATGCCAGTATGTTTATTGTTTATTTTCCGTATGCAGACTGAGCGTATGAAAGGCTATGGACAATGTTTTGTCTGTAGCCTTTTGTCATAGGGAACTTGGAACCATACAGGCAGAAGGCGGTACACGGACGTGTACAGGTGCTTTCTGCTTTTTTTGATTTTTGGCAGTATATTACGAAAAATGAAAGGACGTGATTCACATGAGTTTATTGGAGATTGAAGGCTTGACTCATTCTTTCGGAGAAAACCTGCTTTATAAAAATGCGGATTTTTCATTGAATAGGGGTGAGCATATTGGAGTAGTGGGACAAAATGGAACAGGAAAAAGTACATTGATTAAAATTTGTACAGAACAGATTATGCCGGATGCTGGACGTGTTGCTTGGCAGCCGAATACATCTGTTGGATATCTCGATCAGTATGCAGAGATAGAAAAAGACATGACAATGCAGTCTTTTTTGAAATCAGCATTTTCAAGCCTATATCAACTTGAAAGAGAAATGGCAATGGCTTACGAAAAAGCAGCTATGGGGGATATGGAGTATCTCAGCCTCGCAGCGAAGCATCAGGAGCAGCTTGAAATCCATGATTTCTATTCAATTGATACACAGATCGAACAAGTGGCTAATGGTTTGGGGCTGCTGGCAATAGGGCTGGACAGACCGATTGATCAAATGAGTGGCGGCCAAAGAGCAAAAGTGATACTGGCAAAATTACTTCTTGAAAAACCGGAGGTTCTCTTGCTTGATGAACCAACCAATTTTTTAGATAAAGAACATATTACATGGCTTTCGGACTACTTGTCAGGGCTTGATAATGCTTTTATGGTAGTATCGCATGATTATGCTTTTTTGGAGAAAATTGCAAATCGGATATGCGATATCGACAATGACAGCATCACAAAGTATTATGGGACATATTCTGAATTTTTAAGAAAGAAAACGCTTCTAAGGGAAGATTATGTGCGTCAGTATTCGGCCCAGCAGAAGGAGATTAAGAAAACAGAAGAATTTATCCGTAAAAATATTGCCGGAAGAAAATCTAAAATGGCCAGAGGACGCCGAAAACAACTTGAGCGGATGGAGAAGATGGAAGCATTAGATCAAAAAGAGGTAACACCTTATTTCCATTTCCAAGAAATATCGCTCACAAATACAGAGCACCTTTTAGTAAAGTGTCTATCGGTAGGTTATTATTATCCGGTTCTATCTAAAGTTGATTTTGCCATAAAGGGCGGGCAGAAAGTAGTGATAACTGGTTTTAATGGGATTGGAAAATCTACTTTATTGAAAACACTGGTAGGGCAGATTCCATCCATACATGGGCATTACAAATTTTCTGATCAGGTCACAATAGGATATTTTGAACAGAATCTGATATGGGAAGATATGGCAAGGACTCCTATACAGATTGTTTCTGACAACTATCCTGATATGGTGGTGAAAGAAGTCCGCAAAGCCCTTGCCTTGTGTGGTATTTCAAGTAAACACGCCATGCAGCCTGTCGGAACGCTAAGCGGCGGCGAGCAGGCCAAAGTAAAAATGTGTTTGTTGACATTAAAGCCGTGTAATTTTTTGATACTGGACGAGCCAACAAACCATTTAGATATTCAGGCGAAAGATGCGCTAAAAACTGCATTAGTGGAATTTGCTGGTACAATTCTTCTTGTTTCGCATGAAGAAACATTTTATAGAGAATGGGCAGATAGGGTGATTGATATAGAAAAACAGGGTTAATCGGAAGGGAAAGTAGGCGAATATGCGGCGGTCTGCCGTTTCCGCAGGCAGACCGGGCGGCCTGATAAGGGAAATTACTTGGAAAGCGGGGAGGTTAGAGGTAATATGCTGTCAAGTACCTTTCCCAGTTTTTATCTGTCTTTCGGAGAAAAATCTGTATATCAGGGATTGATAAGATATATATTTTTCATAATTTTTTTAAAAAAGTAAGTGTTTTTAAATTTTTATTCGTATTATATTATATAAAACTGGCCAGTTAAATGTACTGTTTGAGAAAGGGGTATCTGTGATGAATGATAAAAAAATAATCTCAGCAATCGAAGCACGGGACGAGCAGATGCTGGCATTTGTAGTACAGAAATTTTCCAAACTTCTCTGGAAGATTGCTGCATCCATTTTAATCAATGCGACTTCCGCTCAAGATGTGGAGGAATGTGTAGCAGATGTGTTTATTTATCTGTGGCAATATCCTGAAAAGTATGATCCTGACAAAGCGAAGCTATCTTCATGGCTTTCTGTAGTCGCAAGGTCGAAGGCAGTGGACAGTTACCGCCGGATCACCAGAAAAAGGGAAATATCTATGGAAGAGATTGTGGTGGAAAGCCTGGGATACGCTGAAAATGATGTGGCAGATGAAGAAAAGGATAAATTGCGCTCCTGTATTGAAGGATTGGACGAAAAGGAAAAAGAGCTGGTCATAAGGCGGTATTACTATGAGCAGAAACCGGCGGAGATTGCGGTTGCACTGGATATGCCAAAGAAACAGGTGGAAAACAGATTATATTATGTGAGACAGAAACTGAGAAAAATGATGGAGAAGCAGGAAGGAGAGCGGTCATGATGAAAGAAAAACATTTCATGAAAAAGTACAGCAGAGAAAACCTTAAGGATATACAGGCTATTGTGCAGGAGAAAACAGGAGCAGCCATTGTTCCGGACAGAAAGCCGGCCGGATATAAAATCAGGAAGATGGCGTTTTTAGCTGGCAGTTTGTTATGTTTGGTATCGCTAAGTGTTTTTGCTTATGCAAAGTTTTCAGGCCTGAATGGGGATTTGGCAGGGTTTGCATCAGCCTATCAGGGTGATGGCAGGTTTGAGATTGTCATTATAAATGATTCCGACAAGGAATTGGAGCTGCAAGATGATGTAAAGGTCATGCAGTGGTCAACTAGTAAAGAGGTAGAAGGGGACAGTGGTAAGATCAGGATGTCCGGACAGACAATATTGCCTCACTCTCAGGGAGTCGTTTCCATTGATATATCAGAAGGCTATGATGTGAAGGCAATGGAAGAAAATCTGCCGGAAGGAGATTGGTACTATTTTATTTTGACTAATAATAATTTTGCCTTTGGGCAGGACTGGATGTGTTCCTTTGACTTTGATATCGAACAGACAGAAGATGTCATGGACAGATCGGCAGATTTTATGGAGCAGATAGCAGGGGAACAAAGGACAGAAGAAAAGCAGTATGGTACGGGAGAGCTGGTCTTCCCGGAATGGAGCTGGCCTACAGTCAGCAGGAAAGTGTCAGGGCTTTATGGCATACGGGAAAATGGAACTCATTCGGATCATATAAATATTGCCGGAACAGCCGGAGATGAAATCTATGCAGTTGCAGATGGAGTGGTGCTGGAGGCAGCATTTGAAAGCTACTCTGGAAACTTCATTGTAGTGGATTTAGGAGATGGCATTACAGCTAAATATGGGCATCTGAAGGAAATAAAGGTGTCCGAAGGCGAGGAAATAAAGCAGGGACAGGTTATCGCAATATTGGGACAGACCGGAATGGCTACAGGCCCTAATCTGATGTTTGCAGTAAGCATCAATGGGGAGGAAGTCAACCCATTTGTAGAATAGAAAGACAACTTCCTATCAAAAGAAAAAGACAGCTTCTATCAGCCTATATCGGCTGGAAGCAGAACGGAGGCAGGTATGTATAAAAAACGTATGATAATAACGGTTATGATGGCTGTATGCTTTATAGCAGCCTGCGCACATAAACCGGACAGTGAGGAACAGGTAGACATCAGAGATGCCGTGGGAGACAGCGGGCATCAGGAAAGCTGGATGGAGGAAGACGGAGCGGGAAGCCTGTCCAATGATGAAAAGACTGCTTCGGATGGCGAGGCTGCCCCGGCCAGCAGTTTCCCTGAAATTAATCCCACAGAATCCCCGAACTATTCTTTCGACAGGGAGATTTCTGAATTCCTTGATGCCTGCGCTGGCACAAGGATTGAGCAAACCATTCCGGCAGCGGATGGTACATCGCTCCTTATCAGTGCAGACGTCAACGTGGAGGGGATAACCAGAGTCAGCCAGTATGAATATGTCCTGACAGATATTACAGAGGAAATACGTGCAGATCTTTTTAAGTCGGTATTTCCGGAAACGGCGGATCAGGCTGAATATGATGAAATGAATGATGTCTGGACACTTGATATTGATGTTGCCATAAGGAATTATTTTCTGTACCAGATCAGCTATTCCAATGGAGGGACCACCATTCCCGGTGAACAGATTATCGTGTTTGAAAACAGGTATTATGACCTGTATCCTTTTGAGGATAATCGGCTCGGTTCTGTTTCAGACAGCAGGGTAAATGCTTCTCTGGACGAGGCAGAGAGTATATGCAGGCAGATAGTGGATTCCATAACAGATGCAGGGGATTATGCAGCGGACTCTATCCAGGCTTACGGGAAGAGTGGGAGGCGTCCTTATCTGAAACTGGTATTTAAGCGTATGTTGGATGGTATGCCCGTAACGGCATACAATGACCTGGTATTTTTGTTTGATAATGATGGCATTGAAAAGGTGACTGGTTCCCTGTTTTCCGTAAATGAGACAGGGCTGGATCAAAAAATGCTTTCTCCGGAGGAGGCCGTCGGGAAATTGCAGGAACAGGCAGAACTTTTGGACTTTGAGGGGGAGAGCCATGTTACAGTTACCGAGATCACTTTGGAGTATGTGGTGGTCATATCTACTGATGGTCAGATACTGGTTACACCTTTTTGGAGACTTCTGCTTGGAGAGAATGAGGATGAGAGGAACTTCCTGCGCCAGAAGATACTTGGAATTGATGCGGTTACGGGGGAACTGATATGGGAAGAACGTGGAAATACGCTGTGAGCAATACAGCATTTGGGGAGAAGCTATAGAATGCATACCACTAATAAGGTATTTCTCCGGTTTCCGGCAGATATAGGAATTAGGGAGCAGGAGATTATATCAAAATGGAGGAAATGTTGATGAAGAAAGAGGTAGGGTACTTCTTAGCGGTGATGTGTGTGTTGACATTAGTAGGATGTGGCACATTAGATAATGCGGAAAAAACAGAGGACAATCTTGCACAGTCTGCTGTGGAAGAAAGTATAGCATCAGAAGAAATCAATGTTGTGTCAGTATTGGCTGGTGTACAGGAGCCGATGCAGGACACTCAATTAGTGGCAGATGTTCTATCACAACCGGAAGAAGCGGATTATCAGAAAGATACTGAGAAAGGTAATTCTGATATACAGGAAAAGGAAGAATGTTTAATGGATGTTACTGAAGCCGTGGAAGCAGAACAGGATAATCAAATAACTGTCCGGGAAGACATAATAAATGTAAATGAAATTAATGAGCAGGGTGGAATAATTGAATTTGCAGGAGATATGACATATAAAGAGTTTATAGATTTGGATTGGGTTTCAGATATTGATAACAGTTTGGATGAGGATACAAGCGTATATATCGTTAAGATATATTACCCGAATGGGTTTGAACATCATAAGGTTGGAAAAATTGAAAACTGCGAGGCAATAGGAGTATACCGTACAGATGATGGTGAGTATTTGGGCGGCAGTTTTAGAGAGAGAGTCACTCAAAGCTAAGAAGAAATGTAGAATACATTTTGTAGGATGAGATTGTGGCTGTTATCATAGGAATTCCCCCACGGAAGCATCTCACCAACAAGCCACAGCCTGACAAGGCAGGGCGGGCATCCCAAAGGCATCATCCGGGAAGGACTGGAAGCTGTCTGATTCCCTACGGGAGAAGATAGCCGGATACGCCAGGGAGGATGCGGCGCAGGGCATCTATATGGGGAATAAGTTCCTCGCCCTGCGGAAAAGCGAGGTCGCCAAAGTCGCGCCGGACAGGGTGGCACTGATGGGGAAGGTTGACATGAAAACGATACAGGAGGCGGATGAGAGACGCCTGCATCTCCTGTTCGGGGAGCCGTATGAAGCAGAGTTCCAGTCCGGAGCCGTCCATGTGTATGACGGGAATGGTGACGAGGTACTGACCTACACGGCGGGCGTGGGCTGGCATGAGAAGGAGTCGAAGGCGGAGACGCAGGTACACGGGGCTATGAAGGCCGCCTACTTTGATGCGTTCCAGGCGGCAAGGCAGGAGATAAATGCCGGGGCCGTGGAAATGCAGAGAGGTTTTGATGCGAGGGCGTGAGGCAAATACGAATGAGAAATAGTGGCAGTGCGGCATGAAGGGAGAGGCGTTTATTGGGAGATACCAATATGCGCCTCCGCATTTTTAGGAGAGGAGGTGGTAGGTATCCGGAGGATGAGATGCTCGAACAGTTTATGTAAGAAACGTGTCTGCGACATTTGGGAGAACCGTTTCGGGGTGATTGTGATAGAGCTGAAATGCCCGCACTGCGGCGAGGTGGTACGGGTGTATTGGAAACCGAGGCTGAAAGGTAAATATACATAGATGAAAAGAACGGCGGGAGGATTCCTGCTGTTTTTGCTTTTACGGATTAAAGCGTTCCTTTTATGGGCATACTTATGCTATCAATGGAAAAATATGGAAATTTCCATTGTACGCAAAACTGAATAAAAAGTACCGAGCGAGTGGGACCGCATTGCGTCGAGTCACGAATGGCCGGAGTAAAGCTAGTGGGTTTTAATGTGTGTAGTTTTTAGATAGCTTTCCCTGGCCATTCTCTGCCATTTTTTCAAAGCCAGTCCCACATCTAAATTTAAAGCGTTCCTAACTTTACGAAGCCGTAAAGGAAGGAACGCTTTATGTCTTTTAGGAAAATCACAATCAAGTCAGGAAATGAAGAATTCACACTGGAAGTTACGGAAGAAGAATACCTGAAATATTACCGCCCGTGGTGGCAGCAGAAAAAGCATGAGCAGAGGAACCGGGAGGCTATGGAGCAGAACGGCTATACGGAAGAATCCTACGAGGCGTGGCGGGATAATGCTTCGGAGGAAGTGGGCATCCCGGACATGGAGCTACCGGGTGTGGACGAGCTGGTGGAGAAAAAGCTGCTGCTCGGAGTGCTTGCGGATGCGATGGATTCCCTCCTTCCGGAAGAGAGGGAGCTTGCCATGAAGGTGTTCGGGGAGGAAATGAGCGTTTATGAGTATGCGCGGGTGACGGGCGGCAACAGGCGGACGCTTGATTTCCGCAAGAATAAAGTTATGGAGAAACTGCGCCATTTTTTCCGGGAACATGGATTTGAAGTGTAGTTCTTTCTTTATTCGACAGGAAAAGATACGTTTGTCGAACGGTTTTCAAAAAAGTTCCATTTTTCATTGCCTGTTTTCAAAAAAGTGTCATTACGAAAGGTAGGAGGGTATATTTCGGAGCCTTCCAAAACGGCAGGAAAGGAGGGAACGGAACCTATGGAAAAGTCACAGGAGCTTATCGGCATCCTGCAGGCGATCAGCATTGTTGCGAAAAGCCTCGCCGCCAAGCTGGTGCAGATCGAGAAGGAAGTGGAAGCCTACGAAGCCGCGAAAGCGGCGCATGACAGGAAAATGAAGAAAGGATGGAGGCGCTGATGCGTAAGAAGGTTTTTATCTGCAGCCCTTTCCGCGGTGACATGGAAGGGAATGCAAAGAAAGCGGCTGCCTACTGCCGCATGGCGTGTGAGGAAGGGCATCTCCCCATTGCGCCGCACCTCTTATTCCCGCAGTTCCTGAATGAGGGGATAGAGGAGGAAAGGCGGCTCGGCATCTCTATGGGGATGGAGCTGCTCGCCCTGTGTGACGAGGTGTGGGTGTTCGGGGAAGCCACCGAAAGGATGGCGGCGGAGATCGCATCCGCCACGGCGCAGGGAAAGACAATCATTTTTAAGGAAACGGAGGGAATGTAAATGGGAAGTGAATTAATGAAGATCGCGGAAGGGTTCTCCATCGTGGCGGAAGGCCTGCGGAGCCTTGCCAAAGCGGAGGGCGGCACGAAAGAAAAGACGGTGAAAGCACAGAAAGCGGAAAAGCCGGAAACTGTAGCAGAAGTACAGCAGGAATCCCCTGCCACGCTGGAGGGCATCCGCGCACTGATGGCGTAGAAGACACAGGAAGGAAAGTCAAAGGAAATAAAGGAACTTTTGCAGAAGTACGGCGCGGCGAAGCTCTCGGCGGTGAAGCCGGAGGACTACCCGGCGCTGATGCAGGAAGCGCAGGTGCTGTGATGGGGAAACACGCATTGCTTTCCGCATCCTCGTCCAAGCGGTGGCTCTCCTGTACGCCTTCCGCACGATTGGAGGAGCAGTTCAAGGACTGCAAAAGGGATGTGGACGTGGAGAAAGCCATCCGCAGGAAACTGCACAATTTGCCCATCCCGGAGGGCGAGATGGAACTGTACCGTTTAGACCAGCGCATCAATGACAGGGGCGTTCTGGTGGATATGGGATTGGTGGAACAGGCCATTGCCTGTGAGCGGCTCCATAAGGAAGTGGTGACAAAACGCGCCTATGAGCTGACGGGCTTGGAGAACCCCAAGAAGAAAGCGCCCGTATTGCTTGACTTTACGGGCTTTCAGAGTGATTAATAGACTACCAGAAAAGAAAGGAGCGGATGCAGATGCGTATAAGGAAAGTTGCGATATATGCCAGGGTGTCAACAGAGCATGAGGCACAGCTTTCAGCATTGGAGAACCAGGTGCAGTATTACGATGACCTGATAGACAGGCACCCGGACTGGGTGCTTTACCGCCGGTATATCGATGAAGGGATCACCGGCACCTCCATTAACTGGTATAATGCAGAATCTTTTTCCAATCCAATCCCTCCTTCCGTGGTGTTGTAGCTTACCTCTGAATTTGGGATTTAGCAAGTGGAAAAATAAAAAGCTGGAAAACCATCTTGTGGCATCCGACATTTTCTGATAATATATTCGCATGGGGTACTGCCATAACGGGATAGGCGGTCAGTCCTTCTTCGCAGAGGGACTATCCCTCTGACAACGGGTAAAACCGGGAAAGGGGGGATGCTTGATGAGTGACTATGAACTGCTGACGGTTGTTCTGATGATTCTTGGAATCATCGTTTCGATCTTGATAGCGTACATAAACCACACAAAAAAGTGACCGCCCCAGCCAAAGGTAAGGTCACTTCTTTGTAAGTAATTTTATCGGGGCTGACCGTCTATCGGCAGTATTCCCTTTTGTGTTTTTATTGTAACAGATTCCCCCGCATCTGTCAAACGCTGCGGAGCGTTCCGCTGAAATCATTTTATAGCGGATTCCGCATAAAGGCAAGGGGTTAATTTGTCGATTTGTCGAATCGCAAAATAGGGTGGGGTAAATTCCGCACAGGTGGGGTAAAAGGGGTAAATAATTTACCCCAGGGGTAAAAGTCATCAAACTCTCACAGCGGCACAGGCGCTATTCAAAAATAATGCTATAGGAATTTGGGTACTCGCAGGCAAAAGTATACTTTCACGCAAAAGTCGGGAGTTTCCGTGATAGTTTGGAGTTTTGCGTGATAGTATACAAAAAAAATGAAAAATGATAACAGGAGAAAAGGGCTGTTTCGGCAGTCCTTATTATCATGTCTTAAAATTTCACAATTCATTTCGTTACATTTCAAATTTCACAGATATTTTTATAGTGGTTCAGAAAATAATAAGTTGGAAAGTGGGGAAAGCAGAGTTCATATGCTTACACGGTGGTTTGTGTTCGGCAACCCGCAAAGCGGAGCGTAGAAGCAGACCTTACATCGGACGAATGGCGAAAAATGTATTTTGAAACGGTTATTACACAGAAATGCCCATTCATGGCATCAATAAAACTTTATTCCCATTTTTGCCGATATATACGATATATTTATATAGGGCAGGTGATAGGATGCTTTCGATAGCAGTATGTGATGATGAAGTGATAGAATGCTGCAGCATGGCAAAAAGAATCAAAGAAATTCTGGAGGAAATGAAAGTACCATGTATCATCCGCCAGTTTCAAAGCGGTGGGGAGCTGCTACAGGCAGTGGAAAGTTTCGATATTGTGTTCCTTGATATTATCATGCAGGATTTGGATGGGATGAAAACAGCACAGTTTTTACGGAAACAGGCATTTGATAAGATGCTCATTTTTATATCGTCCAGCAGGGAGTATGTGTTTGAAGCATATGACGTGGAGGCGTCCCAATATCTGCTGAAGCCTGTGGATGACAGGAAACTGAAAAGGGTTCTGCAAAAAGCCGTCCTTAAAACAGAAAGACGTTCACAGGAATTTATCGTCGTCAGCAGGGAGCGGCAGAAAAGGAAAATGTTTCTTGATGATATATACTATTTTGAAATAAAGGGAAGAGAGGTTGATGTTCACGGAGCGGAAGATGTTTTCACTTATTATGAACGGATTGGGGAGCTGGAGGACAAATTGGGAGGCAAAGGCTTTTTCAGATGCCATAAAAGCTATCTGGTAAACCTAAAATATGTTGACGGGTATAACAGGCAGGAAGCGGTTTTGGAAAACGGGGAAAAAATTGTTATCGCAAAAAGAAGATATGATAAGTTTGTACAGGAAGTGTTTAAGGTTATGCGGGAAAATGGGGGGATTCTATGAAACAGCTCGTAGATTATATAGATATTTTAATCATGGCGCCATTCTTTCTGGGGTATCTATGGGTAGCGGATAAATTTTGTAAAAAATTTTTAGGGGCATCAAAAAGGAGAGAACGGCTGTTTTTGATTTTGTCCTTTTGCAGTTGGCTGTTTAGGAATATTTTAGGCCGGTTATCTTCTGGCATGTATACTTTTTCAGTGTTATCCGGACCTATACTCTTTATGGGATTGGTGGTACTGTTATTCCGGTCAGACAGGGAGAAAAGGATTTTGTCTGCAGCTATGCTGATGGTGCCTGTAAGGCTGGTAGCAGATTTCTTTGCCTCTTTTTTGTCATGTCTGGAACTGTTTTTCCTGCACATAGTAAAAAAGATTCCGGAACCATTTTCTAAAGACTGGGTAATCGCATTAATCAGTGGTGTTGGTTATTGCTTTGCCATATTGGCTGTATGCTGGATGTCGAAGCATCTTGTGCCTGTTTTTTGCGGCAAGCCGAGAAAGTGGTATGTCATACTGGCAGTTCCTATACTTGTGATTGTTATAGTGTATGATGTGGCAAGTCTGGGTGCCGGTAATGGCATAATGGTCAGGAGCGAGGGCAACATGGGATTGTATTATGACCAGCTTTTCAGTTTGGCTGAATTTTTGGTTTTGGATTTCCTGTCTATAGTAGCAACAGGATTTTATGTGTTTGGAATGAACCGGATTTATCTGGAGCAGGAGAAAAGTGATCAGTACCGTTCGCAGGTTGCGGTATATAAAATGCTGACGGAGCAGTACAGACAGTCGGAACGGTTACGGCATGACATGAAAAATCATATCATTGCCTTATTGGCACTGTCCCGGAATAAAGAATGGGAGAAGATAGATAACTACCTGAAAAATATGGAGGGCACTGCTTTGGATGCAGCCGGAGACCTGACGGGGAATAAGGCGGTGGATGCAATTCTGTACCAGAAGCGGAGACAGGCTGAATGGGAAAATATCAAATGGGAATGTGATGTGCGGATGCCAAAGGGATGCTGCATCAATGAGTTTGACCTGTGTGTATTGTTTGGAAATATATTAGATAATGCCCTGGAAGCGTGCGGAAGGATGCGGGGAGACGAATGCCATTTTATCAATATTCAGGCAAAAACTGTAAAGAAATGTTTTCTGATTGAAGTAAAAAACAGTATGGACAGGACGGAAAAGTATCCAGACGGATTTACGCATAAAGGGGATTCGCAGGAGCATGGTATCGGCCTGCTGAATGTAAGCGATGTGGTGAATAGGTATAACGGGGCAGTGCATAAAGAAGCCCAAAAAGGCATTTTCGTAATATCCATTTTAATGCCACTGAATGATACCGCACATGACATCAAAACGGCTGTTTGAAGCACAAACCTAATATCGTATATTTTCATGGCCGAAAGAAGAAATAAGGGGATTTATGTCCCTGAAAAACGGAGATAAGGAGGATGCACTATGCATACGAAAACAATGGAAGGGCTCATTGGCGCAAGGACGAATATGAACCTGATGAATACCCCTATGCGCGTTTTCAAGGAGGCAAGGCGTAAGGGAGATACGGAAACCATGGAGCGTGCAATGGGGTATGTCGGTGATTTTTCCGACAAGGCGGAGGAATATAAGGCAGAAGCTGACAAAGGGATGGAAGAAGACGCAAAGGAAGCAAGGGAAAAAGCAGAGTTGCAGCGTGAGGAGGCTGTCCAGAAGCGTAGGGAAGAACGTGAAAAACTGGAAGCGAAGATTGAGGAAAACAGGAATGCTGATACCAATGCAGATACTGTGGAGATCAGCGAAGAAGGAAAGGTGTTGTCGAAGGATAATTTGGATACGGACGCGGTTGGGGTAGAAACAGATGTGGTAAAGAGCGATGCTGTAAAAGAACCAGTGACATATACGAAGGCAGGAGATGCAGTTCCTATGGAACAGGAAACGAGTATTTCAGTTTCGGTATAATTATATCATGATTTGAGTGCCTATGGCCGTAAGGCAATGAAAGTTACAATCATGGATTGGGAAAGGCTTTTCGGATTATTTTTCTGGCAGATGGGGCAGTACATATTGAAGGCGGCAATGGGGATGGAGGCATTTTTGCAGAAAGCAACGGGCGGCAAAGTGGCGCTGTCAGACATCACAGTAGAGAACGGCAGGATAAATGGGCTGGATGCGCCACTTGACAGGCTTCTTAATGATCCAGGGCAGAACCAAACATATCTTGATTATAGGGCAGACATACTTGCGATTAAGAATTATGAAAAGATGCATGGGTACAGTCTGCCGGGAGAGTTCAGAGCAAGATATGCTGTTAACGGGGAGACGATCCGTACAATCGGTATATAATGCCGCAGGGCGGTTCTATGCCCGGATTTACCACAAGGGGTATTCGAGGTCAGAACAGGAATTCTTCTGCTCAGTACGTGACTTTAAAAAGAACTATCTTAAGCCGTTATTGAAGAAACATTTATAGGGAGCAGGTGTGTTGAAATGGAAAGGGATATTGCCGATTATGCGAAAGACGGCAGACTGACGGAACCGTCAGACGGAAAGCGTTATGAGTGGCAAAAAATGATTGATGCGGTAAAGGCGTCAGGCAGGCCGCTTACAGACGAGGAAGCCGGGCAGTACCGGGTAAAATAGCATGGCACGGCAAAACCGCAATTTGTCGATTTGTCGAATCGCAAATTGAGTGGGGCAAGGGCTGTTCGAGAACTCTTTTTTCTTATCCCTTTTCGGAATTGTGTACCTACTGAAAACGAGCCTGCAAATATACATTTCCAATGAATAAAACTGCATTTTCTAATCAGAATTGTTCATAAGGTTTGAAATTACACGATAACTTGAATAAGCCTATCCGCGGTCTGGTGGGGGCAGACCATTACCAATAGACTTAAAAGGATTGTTTTAGACAGAACTGTCAGGCAATTGTAAATAGTCGGAAACAATTCCGGCTATTTACCCTGTATTGAAATATGCAGTAAAATATAGTATGATATAAAATATATTTTCAGTGGAGTTTAATTATGAAAAAGAAATTATGCAGTATCATTTGCTTATGCAGCCTTGTTTCAATTATGTTGTGTGCATGTGGAAAGAAAGAACAGGGAAATCCCATTAGATTACCAGCCAGAGAAGATATTGTATCTATCGGTGTTTCTGATAGTGATAAATATGCTATGTCACCTGACACAGAGGCTGAATCTGCGGAGTTTATTGATGAATTTTTATCTATGCTAATGGAAATGGAAACAACCGGTCAGCAGTCGATCAATGATGTACCGGTCAACAAAGATTCTATTACGATCAATATAAATTGTGATGGAGTGGCAGGAACTACTCTTTTTTACTACGTAGATAACGGAACTGAATATGTAGAACAGCCATATCAGGGAATTTATAAACCGGCACCTGCTTTAGGTAATTGCATAATGGAGATGCTTTCTTCAGCAGACAATACACTGGTTGCGATAACATTTCAGGCATCAGTAATTGAAAAAAACAAAGATTCAATAATAGTAAAACCGGTAGAGGGCTCTTTGGAGTTTGATTCAGCAGATGAGTTTTACCTGTCAAACAGGGATAACCTTGAATTACAAATTGGCGATATAGTAGAAATTAGTTATAACGGAGAAATAATGGAATCTTATCCTGCACAATTAGGTGAGGTCTATAAAATTACGGTAATAGAACAAGCAGGCGCTGATGCAATGTATGACAGAATACCTATGGTAAGAGTGAATGGTAAATTATATTATGATACAGGGAGAGAAAGCATCATGGATGCACGCTGTGGTACCATGGATGGAGAAATAACGTCAACTGTCGATGGAACTGAAATTCCAACAGAAGATGATCAATCTAATTTTGGAAGTGGATTTGGCTATCAGTATGGAGCAGACGATACAATAGAGGTTTATATGAATGAAAAGTGGTTTGTCTTTGAATACAGAGAAGAATCTGAATGAGAAAATAAACGATAGATAAGTCAGATTAAAAAGGCTGTCCAAACGGATAGCCTTTTTTCAATTCTCAGCCCCAATTTACTCAATATGCAGTAGACAAAACTCAAAATACAGTTGCTTAAATTGCGCAAAAAATTTAGAAATGTATGAATATACACCATAATTTGGAAAACAAACAGTGGGAACACTTTTCCGAAAAGGGAGTTTTTCTTTTGGGTATTTCTGATTCACTTCCACTCTTTCTAAAAATGGTTCTTTCTGATGTTTGGGCAACTCCGTTATTCTCATTTTGATTTACTAAGCCAATTTGGTGGCTTGTAGCAAAATCTGAGAATATGCCCTGTCTCTATGTGAATTGGAGGGCTGCGTTTCTGCCGGAAACACAACAGAACAGGCTGTTGACCTGCACCTTCTGGCAAAGGCTATTCAGGATTATCTTGCAGAATTACCGGAGGAGACAAGAGATGTATTTATTGGAAGATATTTCTTTTCGTATTCTATCTGTGAGGTAGCAGGATATTATGGCATGAGTGAGTCCAAAGCAAAGAGTATGTTGTACCGCACCCGTATCGGATTAAAAAAATATTTGGAGCAGGAGGGATTCTTTGATGAAACGTGAAGACATCAGTGATGCATTAGGTTAAGTGGATGAAAGTATGATAAGCCATGCTTTTATGGTAAGAAGAAAAAAGAAGAAATTGCGGTCAAAAAGAAATAACAGATGGGGGCTATGTAATATAGCCAAATTAAATTTAATAGGAAAGGTTGAAGGGCTTCAGAGAGATCTGAGGCTCTTTTTCTTTTATGGAGTTGAAGATTTGGATTGCAGAATATGCATATTTCTGCGAAAAATAGTTTAAAAATAAACTATTTTAAATGAAAAATAAACGGTGAAGTGGTATGAAATTATATTTTGAATTACTAAAATATCCAGTATTCACAATGGAACATGTAAGTCAATATTATGATAACATTGAAAGTGTGCATTCAACGGTAAAACGTTTAATAAAGAGTGGTCTTGTGATAAAAATACGAAATAATCTTTACACATGTATTAGTGGAGAAACAGATGCTCCATTGGCGAACCGTTATCAAATTGCAGGTGCGATTACACCTACCTCTTGTCTTTCTCATCATTCGGCAATGGAATATTATGGAATTAGTGATCAGATTTTTTATGAGGTTTATGTATCTTCAAATACGGTGTTTCGAGATTTTGAATTTGATGGATACACATTTTGTTATGTATGTTCTAAATGTAATGAGGGAGTTGAAACAGTGAAGTACAGCGGGGGTGTGCGAGTAACAGATAAGGAACGGACTGTGATGTGAAAATAAATATTGAAGAAATACAAAAGCTAACCGCCGCAGATGGCTTACTACCATATGCGGCGGTCTGCTGTTTCCGTGGGCAGGCCCTTTTTCCTATTCAGAAAACCGCTTGGAAAGCGGGGAAATCAGAGGTAATATGCTTACACGGCGGTTTGCGTTTGTGCCGCCCTTGCGGGGGATGAAGGGCATTTTTTTTGAAATGTCCAGTCACTACCGCCAAGTGTCCAGATACAACACTCGTTCTTCCTTTTTGCCGGTATCTGCCGATAAAATAGGTGGACGGGAAATAATAGCCCTTATTGGTAATAAAACATTGATACGAGGTGAGTCAGATTGAATATAGCGGTTTGCGATGACGAAGAAAATATCCGTTATTTGATAAAAAGGCTGATAGAAAAGCAGGACGTATCCTGCCAGATCATGGAATTTTCCTCCGGGGAGGAACTGCTGCGGTTTTGGGAGCAGGAGGACAGGGAACAGTTAGACATCCTGTTTCTTGATATTTCTATGGATGGAACTGACGGAATGGAAACGGCAGAACAGATCAGTGCATGGAAGGAAGAAAGGGAAGAACCTTTGTGGGGGAGCCTGCCCCTGCTGATATTTGTGACAGGGTACCCGGAGTATATGTCCAAGGCTTTTTCCGTCAGTGCCTTTCAATATTTAGTGAAGCCCATAGACGAAAAGGAGTTTGAAGATGTGTTTGCGCGGGCCGTCAGGGAGTGCCGCTGTCTGAACAGGAAAAAGAACACCGAGCCGGGGGAAATACTGGTCAGGAGCGGGAGCATCACAAGGAATGTTCCAGTCATTGACATTTACTACATTGAGAGCAGCAACAGGAAGATTATTGTATCCATGCGGGACGAAGAAATAGAATGCTATGGAAAGATAAGTGAGATGGAGGAAGAACTGCGGGAGGGATTTTTCCGGATTCATAAGGGGTATCTGGTAAACATGAAGTATGTGGAGAGATACAGCCGGACAGAGGTGCAGATGAAGAACGGGAAACGCCTCCTGATCTCCAAGTACAAGTACCAGGATTTTATAAAGGCATATCTGGAATACATTGCGGAGGACGGCAGATGAGTCAGGAGAGTTATAGATTATTCATAAATATATGCGACTTATATCTTGTACTCCTGCAGGTCATGCTCTTTCTGGTGGTTTGGGACATTTTTTTCAGGCCGGAAAAGGGAAAAAAGGAGATGTTATCTGCAGGCATATTTGCGGCGATAAATGTACTCGTGCGTTTATGCCCCGGTGTTCCGGGGTGGGTGAGGTATGCGGTATCGGCTGCTGCTGTATTGGGGTACTGCCGTATCAGATATAAAGGCTGCCTGGAAAAGGCTGTTTTCACGCTGCTGCTATTTTACAACTTCCACGGGATGAGTTTTCTGGTCTCAAACAGCCTTTACCAGTCTTTGATGGATGGCCTGATGGGGAGGCTGGATGTCCGGGATGCAGGGTATATGCTCCATGTGTATAAGAGCCAGGTAATAGGCCAGGGCTGTAATATTTTATTATACACGCTCTCATTTGTTTCTATGATCTGGATTCTGAAAAAGATTGTAAAAAGCCCGGTGTCCATGAGCTGGCAGGATGCCATTTTCCTTTCCGTCCTTAATGTCGTCGGCAGTATGCTGGCATGGATGATTATGGATATTTCGATGGTTCAGATTGATAAGGAGATATTTTTCCTTTTTGCCCAGAGGAAGGAGATGGTGTGGAAAATACCAATGATCGCAGCCCTTCTTAGCACCGGGGAGATTTCTGCCATCTATATTTTCCGGAAGTACAAGGAACTGCAGGGCGAGAGGGAGAGGCATTTTGCGGAAGAACAGCAGATGAAAGCCATGAAAAGGAGGCTGGAGGAAGCGGAAAATTTCTATGGCAGCATCCGTAAAGTAAGGCATGAAATGAAAGGCCACATGGCAAATATCAAAGGCCTTGTTGCCGGGGAAAAATACGAGGAGGTGGAGAGGTACATTGACAGACTGGATGAGACCGTGCAGGAGCTGGATTATAAGTTCAGCACGGGAAATGCAGTGACGGATGTCATCATCAATGACAAATACAGGAGGGCGGCAAAATCCGGGACTGCATTCCGGGTGAAGTTTGAATACAGGGAGACGGATACCATCTCTGCCTTTGACATGGGGATTATCCTGAACAACCTTTTAGAGAATGCCATAGAAGCCTGTGAGAAACTGGAACAGGAGAAACGCCGCATCAGCCTTACACTGAAACGGAAGAACCATTTCCTGCTGGTGGAGGTGGAGAACAGCTTTGACGGGAAGCTGGAATGGCAGGACGGGGAGGCGGCACCGGCAACGGTAAAGCACAGCAGCCTGCCGGAGATACTGATGGAGCATGGCGTTGGCCTGAAAAATGTAAGGGATGTGGCGGAACGCTATCTTGGATATATGGATATCAAGGCAGGGAGGGATGTGTTCAAGGTCACGGTCATGCTGCAGCAGAAGGAACTATAGTAAAAATTTTATAAAATAGGAAGGAGAATATGACAATGGAAGTAGGTACAGTTTATGGCGGCTATTACGGAACGAAAGGCTATGAGGGCGTGAGGATGGAAGCAAAGCATTCCAAAGAAGAAAAGCGGGCAGATGCCGGATTCGCGGGAAAGACTGCGGAGAAAGGGACTGTTTCCCCAAAAGACATGACGCTGGATGAGTACAAGGCATATTTTAACGAGAAGATGAACAGCCTGTACACGCATCCCTCACAGCGGAATATGAATGACGTAATTGACATAACGGACGC
Source organism: bacterium 1xD8-48 (assembly GCA_009917455.1). Classification (GTDB taxonomy): domain Bacteria; phylum Bacillota; class Clostridia; order Lachnospirales; family Lachnospiraceae; genus Suilimivivens. The sequence goes on from QZDS01000044.1 coordinate 22,443, forward strand.
AGCCTATAAGAGGATGCAGACAGACCCGGAATATGAGAAGAAGATTCTGGATGCCTTGGCGCAAAATAAGGCTGTAAACTTCGGGGGAAATATCCCGGTGATTGCATATATGCACATAGACGACACATGGGAGAAATGCTACGGCTATACGCAGGGGATGAAGGAGAATGTGGGTTATTCCGGGAGTTCTTCCGCAAAGAAGTCTGATGCCGGACGGGAGAAAAAGGCAAGGCAGAAGGAACTGCTGGAAGAATATCTGGAAAAGCGTGCGCAGGCTAAGAGACAGGAACAGGAGTTGTTGGACGAAAAGGCTGCAAAGGCGGAGCAGGAAAGAAGCAGGCTGGCAAAGGCATGGAGCAGTAAGCAGCAGATGGCGAAGGCTTCCAGTGCCTATGAATCGAATATAATGACGGAAACTATGGCAGGCGGTGGGGTAAAGTAAAATGAATGGCGTATCATTATCAAACAAAGTGTTCCATTGGAATACAGGGGATTTTGCCGTGAGTCAGAATTTCAACAAGGTCATCCGGGAGAATGAAAAGATTTCCAATGATTATTACTGGAAAAGCAATAAGTCTGAGGGCGTGGACTGCTTCGGAAGTAATCCATACAGTTAGTGTCTAATGTCGCAGATGGTGATTCTATGCTCGGATAAATGTAGGCATCATGCCCGAACTTACCGCAAGGGGCATGGGCGGCTCTGACCTACGAAAGGAAATTCCATAACAAAATAATGGAGGATTAAAAATGGCTATCAGTGGAATAGGACAAAATTATTATCAGAACAATGTGGAAACAAAGAGAAACACGAAAAATGTAAACGGTACGGAAAAGTTTGCACTGGAAAAAACAGGCAGTACACAGGAATTGTCGGAAGCGGAAGAAATGGAGCTGTTCAAGAAGGAATTTTATGAAGACCTTTCTAAAGTCACCAATCATAGGACGGTGAGCAATGCGGCTGTCAATATCTCGGAGGCGGCATTCAAGGCAATGAAGGAAGACCCGCAATACAGTGAGAAGGTTCTTTCACTGATTCAGAGGGATTGGGGGGATTCCTATGCGCCGAGGAACTGTTCCGTGCTGATAACTGTCGGTGCGACTCTGAATGAGTACAGGGCGGATTCATGGCCCGTTGGGTATGATTCGGAATTTGATGTGCGTTCACAGGATAGTTTTTATAAGAAAACAAGCGGGCAAAAGGACAGGCAGAAGGAGTTGCTGGAAGAATATCTGGAAAAGCGGGCGCAGGCTAAGAGACAACAGCAGGAGATGTTGGATGAAAAGGTTGCAAAGGCGGAGCAGGAGAGAAGCAGGCTGGCAAAGGCGTGGGCTGGTGAAAGGCAGATGGCGGCGGCATCCAATGCTTATGATGCAAATGTCATGACGGAGACAGCGGCAGGCGGAGATACGCTGCCTGGTTAATGAAGGGCATCATGCCCGGACTTACCGCAAGGGGGCATGGGCGGCTCCGAATGACAGAGGGGTCGCAGGTAAGTTTTTTGAAGGATTAAGGAAAAATAGTGGGTTACTACCCTGGCAAAAGTGTGGTATACTCTGAAAGAAGGGACAGAAGGGAGGACAGCCTATGGATTATCAGGAATTAGTGCGGAAACGGGATGCGTATCAGGAAGGAAAGCATCTCATACCGGAGCTGACCATTGCCAGCTATGAGCGGGCGTTCGAGATAGAATATACCCATCATTCCACGGCCATAGAGGGGAACACCCTGACGCTGATGGAGACAAAGCTAGTGCTGGAGGACCGGATCAGCGTGGGCGGCAAACGCCTGCGGGAACTTTACGAGCCGATAAACCATGAGAAGGCATTCCACTATGTGAAAGACTGTATTGGCAAAGGATATGCGCTGGACGAGAAGATCATTAAGGATATCCATGCCATGCTGATGCAGAACATCATGGTAGGCGGAGTATACCGGAACGTGGATGTGTATATTTCCGGCGCACAGCACACCCCACCGTCCCCCAATGAGATGTACCGGCAGATAAAAAATTTCTATGCGGATCTCTCCTGGAAGGGACAGCAGCTGAACCTGATCGAGCTGGCGGCATGGACCCATGGGGAGTTTGTAAAGATCCATCCATTTCCGGACGGGAACGGCAGAACCTCCAGGCTCATCATGAACTATCAGCTGATGGCAAACGGCTTCGCACCCATATCCATCGCAAAGGAGAACCGTCTGGACTATTTTAATGCGTTGGAAGCCTATGCGGTGGGGGGGGATATCTCACCATTTGCAGAGATGATCGCAGAACTGGAGGAAGTACAGCTTGACCGGTATCTTGCCATGACCCGGCAGGCCCAGGGGATGAGCCAGCAGTTGTAAAAACAGGATCATAATAATGTGAAACGTCAGATGTGAAAAGCGTCTGGCGTCTTTTTATGCAAAAAATTCAGGACAGGAGGAAGAAAGTTGAGGAATACAAATACAGACCAGCCCGGATATCCGGGAGATATTCGTGTGCAGGAGTTTCTGGATATGATCGCCCCTTTGGTGTTCAAATTCAATACGGACCACTTTATCTGCGGCAACACCTTCCGGTGTGTCTGGGCGCTGCGGGAATACCCCACCTCCACGGAGGAACAGGCCATCTTAAAAAGGCTGGGGGAGAAGGACGGGGTGACGCTTCGGATCTATACCCGCCATGTGAATGCGGCAGAGGAGCGGAAGATCATCAGCAATGCCGCCAGCAAGAACCGGATGGAGCGGGCCAATACCAATGACCTGCAGCAGACAGTGATGGCGGAGAGCAACCTGCAGGATGTGGCCACCATTGTGGCCCAGACCCACCGGAACCGGGAGCCGCTGCTGCACACGGCAGTGTACATCGAGCTGTCTGCCAATGACTATGACCGTCTGAAGCTGTTACAGACGGAGGTGCTGACCGAGCTGATCCGGTCCAAGCTGAACGTGGACCGCCTGATGCTGCGGCAGCAACAGGGCTTCCAGTCCGTGATGCCCAGCGGAAGAAATGTGTTCCGGGATCAGTTCGAGCGGGTGCTGCCGGCCAGCAGCGTGGCCAATCTTTATCCCTTTAATTACAGCGGCAAGACCGATCCCCACAGCTTCTATGTGGGCCGGGACAAGTTCGGCAGCAATGTCCTGGTGGACTTCAACCAGAGGGCGGAGGACAAGACCAACGGCTCCATCCTGATCCTGGGCAACTCCGGCCAGGGCAAATCCTATCTGCTGAAGCTGATCTTATGCAACCTGCGGGAATCCGGCATGAACGTCATCTGCCTGGATCCGGAGATGGAGTATGAGGACCTGACCAACAACCTGAAGGGGTGCTTGCCAAGTCCACCGAGCTCATGGCCGCCGTGGTGGACTATGCCAAGACCCGCCCCGTGTTCGAGGGCTATAAGGCGGCCCGGTACAGTAAAAAGTATCTTGCCGAGCACGAGTCCGAACTTGCCACCTACCGGGCGGCGAAGGCGGCCATGAATGACCTGCTGGCCGGGGGAAAGCTCCCCAAGATGGAGGCCCTCAAAAAATCCCGCCGGGAGCTGGCCGAAAAGAAAAAGGCCCTCTACAGCGAATACCGCAAGGCCCAGCGGGAAATGCGGGAGGCCGTGGCCGTCAAGACCAACATCGACCACCTGCTCGGCGTGACGGGCGGGCGTGAAAATAAGGCGCAGGAGCGTTAGCTCCGGGCCGCAGACATAAGGCGCAAAGCGCCGCCGCTTCGGGACACTTTGTCCCGAAGTAAGCCGGGTTTGGGGAGGCTCCCCAACAAGCATTTTTGCGGCCCCTCGGGGCGCAAAAATAGCAAGTGTCAATACACTTGCCCTGCTTGCCGTTTCGTGCAAGCCCGAAAATGGCGTGAAATAAGAAAAACGAAGGCCCTTGTTACTTGACCTCCGTTTCTCTGGCTTTTTGTAGTCCCTCTGCTGTGGCCTCCATTACGATCATTTCTTTTTCATCCATCCCATTAAGCAATCTGTCAATATGCTTGCGGCAATCGCTTTCGCTATTTTGCCTGTTTGGATAAAAGAACTGGTCAACGGAAATGTCCAGCAGGGTGACGATCTGGTAAAAGGTGTTCAGGCTCGGGTGCTGGCCCCTATTCTCAATATACATGATGGAACGAGGGGTACGGTCAACGAGCTGTGCAAGGTATTCTTGCGTCCAACCTTTCGCCTCTCTTTTGTGCTTAATCTCCCTGCCCAAAGCGTGGAAGTCAAGCCGTCTTTCATCTTGGTACATTTTCATATCACCCATATATTATTCTACATTTCGGGTTTAATTATGAGACCGAAACTTAATTTTATGTTTTGGTAGTATTTTATTTCATCAACCAAGAAAGATACCGTCGGAATGTATCTTGACAATCGGAGCAAAACGCATTATACTATAACCATACCAAAAGAATGTAAACAGGGCGGGTGAGCAAATGGCGAGAAATAAATATCCCGAAGTAACCGTTGAAAAGATATTAGAAGTATCACAGCGGTTATTCTTGGAAAAGGGGTACGACAATACAACCATAAAAGACATTGTAAATGAGCTTGGAGGTCTGACAAAAGGAGCGATTTATCATCACTTCAAATCGAAAGAGGAAATTATCGACGCATTAGGTGAAAAGCTGTTTTTTGAAAATAACCCATTTTCTATTGTACAAAATCAGAAGCACTTAAACGGTTTACAAAAAATGCGTGAAGTTATTAAGTTAAACCATATAGATGTTGATCGAGCCGAACTTAGAAAACAAAGTATTCCTATTTTGAAAAATCCCCGCTTATTAGCAGAACTGGCTGACACAAACAGGAAATTGATTGCCCCTCTTTGGTTGCAACTTATTCAAGAGGGAATAGAGGACGGTTCTATCCAGACCGAGTATGCAAAAGAACTTTCCGAACTTTTGCCGTTGCTTACAAACTTTTGGTTAATTCCGTCTGTCTATCCTGCAACATCGGAAGAACTGATTTCAAAATTTGCTTTTATCAAGTACCTGTTGGATAGCATGAAACTACCGATTATTGATGATGAAATTATCGACATAGTGCAGAGCTACCTTGAACATCTAAACGTAGGCGAATAAATAAAATTGCCTTGCAAAAGGCAGTTTTATTTTCACGCTATACATTCATTCATAAGGTATTATTTTTTTGAACATATACATACCGTCTTAATGTATGAAAGGAGATTATTATGTCTAACTTAGACCAAAAAATCGAAAACGCCGCAAACAAAATTGAAGTTGCCGCAAATAAGGCGTGGGAAAAGCGTTTGTTCCGTATTGTATCTAAATCCGCATCTGCTGCGGCAGAAATTGGACTGATGATAGGTGCGGCACATTTATCTGAGAAAGGTTATAAATCAGCCGCTACCTGTTTGTTTGGATTGGGTGCAGCGGGGCTTATTTGTGATGTGCTTTTTAACAGAAAATAGGAGGACGCAATTATGATACGTTATTTGAAACAAAACAAATTTTTACTGTTCCTTGCCGTTTTATTTACTGCGATCAGCTCCCTATCTTATGTGTTTATCGCTATCTTGCTGCAACAAGTTATGGATATTGTTGATATGGGCGATATGGATAGCTTCATCAGAATACTTCTCTTTTCCTTGGGATATTTTCCTCTTATGGGGGTATTCATGTATCTGCAATCTCTGTTTAGCAAAAAATTTATCTGCAAGATTATGAGGGCTGTCCGTTCCGAAACATTTACAGGAATTGAGCGGCACACGATTGAGGATTACTCTAAAAATCATACTGCGGATTATTTATCTGCAATTACGAATGATGTAAAAATGATTGAGGATAACTATTTGCTTCCTCTGCTGCAAGTTATCCAATACACTATTATTTTTATAGCGTCCCTTGCTGTAATGATTTATTTTGACGTTATCGTTACGGTGTGTGTAATTATTACAATCGTCATTATGCTTATCGTGCCCAGTCTATTTGGAGGGCTGCTCTCCAAACGGCAGGACAAATATTCTGATATGCTATCCGTTTTTACAAACCATGTAAAAGACCTGTTATTCGGCTTTGAGGTCATCAAGTCTTATCGAATGAAAAAATATGTTCTCTCACGATTTGAAACAACCAACGAGGACACCATAAAAGCGAAATATTCGGTTGACAAAGCGATTGCTGCAAATGAAGCGGTTTCTATGGTACTTGCACTTCTTGTTCAAGTTGTTGTTGTTTTTCTTTCTGCATACTTCATTATCATTGGACGTATCAGCGCAGGTGCATTATTAGGCATGGTGCAGGTTAGCAGTAACCTTGCAAATCCCCTTTTGATTATTTTTAGCAATATTCCAAAAATCAAGAGTATAAAACCGATTGCACAAAAGCTAAATGAACTTTCAGATTACAAGGAGCAGGACGCAAGTACGAAGAAATCCCCTTCTTTCAATGAGGCAATTTGTGTAAACGATTTACACTTCTCCTATGATAAAGAAAATGAAGTCATAGACGGTATTTCGCTATCCATTGAAAAAGGAAAAAAATATGCTTTTGTTGGTAAAAGTGGTTGTGGAAAATCTACGCTTATCAAGCTGATTGCCGGATATTATTCCGACTTCAAAGGTAATGTGCTATACGATACAGACAGTCTTTCTGTTTTGGATATTGATAAAATAACTGCGCTTTCGTCGGTTATTCATCAGAATGTTTATATGTTTGACGAAAGCATTTTAGATAATATTTGTCTGCACGAAGATTACAGCAAAGAAGAATTGCAATCTGCATTGTCTGATAGCGGTTTATTACATTTTGTTGAGCAAGTACCAAACGGGCTTGAATATCACGTTGGAGAAAACGGGGATAACCTTTCCGGCGGGCAGAAACAGCGAATTGCCGTAGCAAGAGCTTTAATTCGTAAAAAGCCGCTGTTGATTTTAGACGAGGGTACGTCTGCTATTGATATGCAAACTGCGTATGATATTGAAAGTAGATTGCTGGCAATATCTGATTTAACGCTGCTTACTATCACGCACAATATGAGCAAAGACATTCTTGAACTCTATGACGAAATTATCTTTATGGCAGACGGAAAAATAATTGAACATGGCACCTTTGAAACACTTATTGCGAAACACGCTGCATTTTATGATTTCTACCAACTGAAAAAATAAGCATTCATTTAAGGGGAAGCCGCTACTGGTTTACCTTACGGCGGCTTTGAATTTTATAAATCAAAGCCGCCGTTCTCCTTTTGAAAAATTGGATTTACGGAGGGTGTGTTAAAGTCGCCCTTTTTTGAGGACACGGCGGTATCCGGGAGGGTATTGTCGTGTTCATTTTGCTTTTTCACAGCACCCATGATTTACACCAGCTAAAAAAAGCGTAGCTCCCCCTCCGGGATCGTCTGGCCTTGGATGTGAAACTTTCCAGTACATCAACTGCAATAATGTTTCGTGCGCCCGTACAGTTTCATGCTGTGCGGGCGTTTTGCGTTTCTTCCTCTGTAACTTCGAGACACTTTGTCCCGAGGTGGGCAGGGGCGGCCCCGGCTGCCGATCCCCGCCATCCCCCGTTCAGATCGCCACCTATCACAAAAATATGAACGGAGGAAAATATAATGACTACCATCAACTTGAAAGACTTTTACCCTTGGTACATGACCGATGAACATATCGAAGTTTCCGATGAAGTGGCCGCCGAGCTCCGGGCCAGCAAACTGGCCGAGGCCGCCTATGCCGAGCGTGTCCGCTATAACAAGGCGTACTATTCCCTCGACTGTGACGATGGGATCGAGTATTCCGCCTGTGTGCATGAGCCCTCCCCGCAGGAGCTGGTGGAGCGCATGGAGCGTTTCTATCACCTGTGGAACGCCCTCAACTCCCTGCCGGAGATCCAGGGCCGCCGGGTGGATGCCCATCTCATCCTCGGCAAGAGCTATCGGGAGATTGCTCGGGCTGAAGGCGTGGATAAAAGCGCCGTCCGCCATTCTGTTTTGTGTGGAATTGAGGCCATGAAAAAATATTTGAGAAAAAATCTGTAATCAGCATCTCCATTTACCCCCTTTTTTCTGGTGGTATATGAGAGGAGGTTTTCTCTCTCCATAACGGAACAGCGGGCGGCCCCGAGCATAGTGCGGGGAGCCAAGCGGCGGGTGCGCTGTGACTTCCTCCACGGGAACGAGCGAACAACACCAGCGCCGTAAATGGGACTGGCCGACCCACGGCCGCGATCCGCCGTAGGACAGGCTGGCCGCCTGTCACTCCGGGCCGCCGCTTTCCGTTGTGTGGGAGCCGCCGGGCCGAGTATCGCTGTCTTATGACGGGGCAAGAAAATGAGCCCGGCGCTCCCAATCCTAAAATCAGACTTCGAGACAGATTGTCCCGAGGTGGAGAAAGACGAAGGGCCAGCACTTTCCGGGTGCTGGCCTTTCCTGTTTCCCCACAAACACCGGGGAACCGCAACAATCAAATTCAACTATAAGGAGGGTGCTATATGAGATTGACAACAGCGCAGCTTGAGTCTATGCGCCGTATTGATATTGCCGCCATCGACAAAGACACTCTTGTTGATGTAAGCGGAATGACCTTTGATAACACGCTCCCGAAGGAGCAGCGGGCGGCGAATATGCTGGCCGTTATGAAAAACCCGTATTGTTTCCGTCATGGGGATATGGTCATCAAGCTGGAGTTTGCTGACGATGGCCCGCCCCTGCAAGACCTTTTGACCTCTTTCTTCCTCCGTATGAAATCGGGGCTGTGATGCGTCACGGCCCTGTTTTCAACTTCGAGACAAAGTGTCCCGAGGCCGGGGCTTTCAAAGGCATCCTTGTTGTCCCACGGGAACAGAGGTATAATATAGGTGTAATGTGATAGGGAAGGAGGACAAATGGCAAGGACGAAAAACCGGGGAATGAATTTCGCCAGTTCCCCTGCTTCTAATAAAATGATGCGCTGGCGGCTGGGGAAATATATCCGCCTTTCCAAAGAGGATTTGCTCCGTGGGCGGGACGAAAGCAACAGCGTAGTCAATCAGCGGCTTTTACTGGAGCAGTACCACCAGACCCACATGGACGAGTTCTATGAGGGGGACGAAAGCGATGTGTATGTCGATGACGGCAAAACCGGGACGGATACCGACCGTGAGGATTTTCAAAGATTGCTGGCCGATGTGTATAGCGGGAAAATTAACTGTGTGATTGTGAAAGACCTTTCCCGGCTCTCCCGCAACTATACTGATGCGGGAAATCTGATTGAAAACCTGTTTGTTCGGCTCAACATTCGCTTTATCAGTCTGGCCGAAGGCGTGGACAGCTACCGTAACCCGGACAGCGTTTCCAATATCATCGTGCCGATCACCAATGTTATGAACGATCAATACTGCTATCAGACCTCAAAGAAAATTCGGCAGGTATTTGATATGAAACGGCGCAACGGTGAGTTTATCGGCTCATACGCCCCCTACGGTTACATCAAAGACCCGCAGGACAAACACGCTTTACTGGTTGACCCGGAGGCTGCCGAGGTTGTGAAAAGTATCTTTTCCATGTTCCTCTCGGGAAAGAACAAGAGGGGGATCACCCTCTACCTCAACGACCACGGCGTACCCTGTCCCACCGCTTACAAGCAGAGCCAAGGCTTGAAATATAACGCCCCCAACGCACAGGGCAATCCTATGTGGAGCACCATCACCATCGACACCATTTTGAAAAACCGTGTTTATGTGGGGGATATGGTGCAGGGCCGCCAGCGTGTGAAAAGCTACAAGATACACATTCAAGAGCGTGTGCCGGAGGAAGAATGGTTTATCGTGGAAAACACCCACGAGGCCATCATAGACCGGGAAACCTTTGACAAGGTGCAGGGCCTGTTAAAGCGGGACACCCGCACAGCCCCCAAACAGAAACAGCTTTATCTGTTCAGCGGTTTTCTGAAATGCGCCGACTGCGGCAGGGCCATGTCCCGGATCGCATCCAAAGGAGTATATGTCTATTATCAATGCGGGACTTACAAGAGCCTTTCCAAAACTGCCTGCACGATGCACTCCATAAAAAATACCCGTCTGGAGGTTGGCGTGTTATGAGCATGTATTAGGCTTCTGTGTGAAACATGGGAACCTGTAGAGTAATGAAAATCGAAAAGATACAAGTCACAGAACGATGAGGTCGAAAGTAGAAAGGTATTCTATAGGGGCGGAGTTGCCCGTAGTAGTGATGAAGTTGCTGTAATGGCAATGGAGCAAAGGGGTAACATCATTCTGCTTGATACTGAAAACAACTGGGGAACCAGGAGGATTGGATGGGCGAGAGCAAACAATACGAGATACCCAAAAAGGTAGTCATTGAGGCATATAAAAGGGTAAAAGCCAACAAAGGCAGTGCAGGAATAGATGGTGTTGATTTTGAAATCTTTGAGAAGAAACTCAACAATAATCTATACAAGATATGGAATCGAATGAGTTCCGGAAGCTATTTTCCTTCTCCGGTACTGGCAGTAGAAATACCAAAGAAAGCTGGAGGAACAAGAAGACTCGGAATACCAACGATTTCGGACAGAATTGCACAAATGGTTGCAAGAATGTATGTAGAGCCTGTGGTAGAACCAATGTTTAGCGAAGATTCTTATGGATACTGTTGTTCGGCGAATTATCTGCACCTAGATTCTTCACATTAAATGCGCCGGTTTTCCGTATGGTTTGGATA
>QZDS01000045.1 GCA_009917455.1 bacterium 1xD8-48
GCGATGTTAAGATGAGGGGGCTGTTAGACATTTGATTTAACTGCCTATCACCCCATTTCCTGACTAACACCATTCTTTTTCAAAAGCTTAATCAGTTTTGCGTTCGCAACGATTTTATTATTTATCATGCCATATTTTTTAATACCAATGGAGAATTGTGTATTGTCTGTTCTGTAAAGGATAATTCCCATCTGAATTTTTTTATAAATTCACAGATTAAAAATTTTCCGGAAGATTCGATTTCTGTTTTTAAAGCAAATTCAGATTCCCTTACAGAGATTTATAAATTAAGCCAGTCCATAGAAAAAATATCTGATATCCGCCTGATATATGACTGTCGGACGGCAATTAATATAAAATCTCTGGTATCCCTTCCAGAACTGGATGAATATCTGTCTTTTTGTAACAATATTAATCAGTTTATTCAAAATACACTAATTGAGAACAGAGAAACTATCAGACAGTTATCCGTAAAATTTGAACAGGATACACATATGTCATCTATTTTTAATCATATTAATCGTGATATCTTTTATTTATATTTAAAAGATATTTTCAATTATGATTTCACAGCGGAAAATTTTAAAACATTTATAAAAGAGCTGTATCAGACAGCCTCCGATTTTTGTTCTGAAAAACCATTGCGTAATTTTGATATTGATGTAATCAAGGACTTTGTTCACCAAAATTATGCGAAGGATGTGGGGATTTCATATGTAAGGAACTGTCGCAAAATAAAATGTACTATTTGAACCCACGTATTACATAGTTCCATGATTCATTTGGCCCAACTGCTTCAATATCAATTCTGCTCATCATTTCATCATTTGCTTTTAAACCAGTCTGGTATGTATTTCTGTCAACAACACATTTCACTTCCAGACCTTTGGCCGTAGTAGTTGATGAGATCAGGTTGACAATGGTATTGATATCGATCAGCGGTTTCCCTGCCCAGTTTTTTGTTATATAACAAAACAGGCGGTGCTCAACCTTGTTCCATTTTGACGTGCCTGGCGGATAATGGGAAACATGGATTTCCAATCCGCTTTCCTGGGCAAACAGTGCCAGTTCGTATTTCCACAGATGCGTTCGCCATCCGTTGCTGCCGCCACCGTCACAGTTTATATACAGTTTTTGGGCATCCGGGTATGTCGGCTTCCCCACGATGTTCCACCAGCGCCGGATGCTTTCAACAGCAAATGCGCTCGTATCATGGTCCGTCCCCAGGTTTACAAACCCAGCATTGTCGTTGACAAGGTATACGCCATACGGGGCGACCTTACCCAGCCCGGGCAGGGGGAAGTCATGGTCCAATACTTTCCTTGCTTCCCCTGCCGGCCTGTATTCAGCACCATTATTTTTAAAGTTGCCCACAAGTTCCTTCTTTTTTGTATCTGTTGATATTACAGGCTCATTGGCATCAATGAATTCCTGGGCTTTCGTGTTGATGTATTGGAACTGGGCATCCCGGTCAATGTGCTGGCTTCCAACCTGGAGCATTTTTTGGTTTACCTGCTTACTGTAGCCAAGCTCCTCCAACGCACGCGACACAATGTCTTTCCCGGCATCAATCCCGAAACGTTCCTTCAGGATTGACGAAATATCCCGGAGGCTGAGGTCAGTCCATGAAATAATCTTCTGGGGATCACCGTAAGTATTGTTTTCAACAACAGCCCTGATGTCATCCAGAAGATCGGGCTGCAGTTGTTTTACAGGTTTTCTGCCAGCACCGCTTTTTCTGACCTTTTCCGGTCCGGAAGGGAAAGGCATGCCGTCCTTGATCTCATGGATGCCAGAACGTATTGTGCGGATATCCATGCCACTGGCTTCGCTGACAAGTTTGATGCCGCCATGGCCATAGCCCTTTGCAATGCTTGCGGCCAGCAGACGACGTTGGCGCTCATCCAATAGTTGGGGCATTGTCTTGAAAACCTGCTCAATGATGCTCAATGTTTTATCGTTATTATGTGCCATGAAAATGTCCTCCTGAATCACTAAACTCGTTCATGACATATATTAACATAGATTCCAAAAATATACAAATTATTTCACGACAGTTCCTAAGCGAGTATTTCAATTTATCGCCTACTTACTTCAGCAGAATTTTCCATGAAAAGACAGGACAAAAGTATATAGACTTTGTTACAGAAGTCCGTATGGAAAATGCTAAGAAACTGATTCGTAAATTTCCGGATATCACCGTAAAAAAGACAGCCGAAGCGGTCGGATATACCAGCGTACGCCATTTTTCCAAACTGTTTCAAAAGTATACGGGGGTATTACCCTCTAATTATTAAAAATTAAACTTCTGGCTTTTTTCTTCATTACATCTTATAATATATTAAAATACAGAAAACTATTTTTCAATAAAAAGGAGGATCTCTGACATGAAATCCAAAGTTTATTTTACCAAAGACATTACCCCGGAAAATGTACTGAAACTTTATGAAAAGCTCGAAAAAGATTTAAATGGAAATGTAGCCGTAAAACTCCACTCCGGCGAAGCCGGCAATCAGAACTTTTTAGGACCCGACCTCTGGAAACCCGTAGTTGAAAAGGTAAAAGGCACAGTAGTTGAGTGCAACACCGCCTATGAGGGTGAGCGCAACACCACAGAAAAGCATTTAAAGCTTTTCGAAAATCATGGATGGAGCAAAAATTTCAAAGTGGAAATTTTAGATGCCGAAGGGCCTGACCTGGAGCTTGACATTCCTGACGGTAATAAAATTAAAAAGAACTTTGTAGGAAAAGGCATTCAAAACTATGATTCCATGCTGGTTCTCTCCCACTTTAAAGGACATCCCATGGGAGGCTACGGCGGAGCAATTAAACAGCTTTCTATCGGCGTTGCTTCCTCCTACGGAAAGCAATATATCCACGGCGTAGGAGTTCCCGAGAATTTCTGGAATTCAGACCATGATTCTTTCCTGGAAGCCATGGCAGACGCTGCCTCATCCGTAGTAAATTATTTCAGGGGGAATCTGGCATACATCAATGTAATGAAAAACATGTCCGTAGACTGTGACTGCTGCGCAGTAGCGGAAGACCCCTGCATGAAAGACATTGGAATTTTAGCTTCTCTTGACCCCGTGGCAATCGACCAGGCATGCCTCGACCTCGTATACGCATCCGACGACCCCGGCCGCGACCACCTCATCGAACGAATCGAAAGCCGCAACGGAGCCCACACCATAGAAGCCGCCACCACCTTGGGTTACGGAAGCAGAGAATACGAACTCATAACCTTATAATGCTTTAATATGTAGGCTGGCCAAAAAACAGCTCAGAGATTGATATTTCTGAGAAGCCCTTATAAAAACGCCGACACTTGACGAGGTACTTCACGAGTCCAGTGTCGCTGCGTTTTTATAGAGCGAAAGCGTGGCGCCGAAGGACTATCAATCTCTGAGCGTTACTCCAACCAACTAATTTTATTTTTTACAACCTCTTAAGCAATTCCTCTCTCTGTTCCTCATACCCCGGCTTTCCAAGCAGAGCAAACATATTCTTCTTATAGCTCTCAACGCCGGGCTGATTAAACGGATTTACTCCCAGCAAATATCCGCTGACGCCGCAGGCAAACTCAAAGAAGTAGAACAGCTCTCCCAGATAAAACTCATTCACCTCAGGAACCGTCACCATAAGGTTAGGCACCTGTCCGTCGGTATGGGCCAGAATGGTTCCGTTCATGGCGCTCTTATTCACAAAATCAACATTCTTTCCTGCAAGATAATTCAGTCCGTCCAAATCCACAGGCTCTTCTTCAAGAATGATTTCTTCCCTGCTCTTCTCAATGTTAATAACGGTTTCAAACATATTTCTGGAACCGTCCTGAATGAACTGTCCCATGGAATGTAAATCCGTGGTCAAATCAACGCTTGCCGGGAAAATACCCTTCTGGTCTTTACCTTCGCTCTCACCGTAAAGCTGTTTCCACCATTCGGAAACATAGTGAACGCTGGGCTCATAATTTGCAAGAATCTCAATTGCTTTTCCTTTTCTCAGAAGAATGTTGCGGACAGCTGCATATTTTACAGCGTCGTTGTCTTCAAAAGAAGCTTCCAGCGCCGCCTTGCGTCCGGCCTGCGCGCCTTCCATCAATTTATCAATATCTGCTCCGCTGATGGCAATGGGAAGAAGACCTACTGCAGTGAGAACCGAGAAACGTCCTCCCACATCATCGGGAACAACAAAGGTTTCATAGCCTTCTTCTGTCGCCAGATTCTTAAGAGAACCCTTTGCTTTATCTGTCGTGGCATAAATTCTCTTTGCCGCCTCTTCTTTTCCGTATTTCTTTTCCATCATTGCCTTAAACACGCGGAAAGCGATGGCAGGCTCAGTGGTTGTTCCTGATTTGCTAATCATATTGATGGAAAAATCTCTCTCTCCGATTACATCCATCAGATGTCTGATATAGGTGGAGCTGATGGAATTTCCCACAAAATAAATTTCAGGCGTTTTTCTGATTTCCCTGCTTACAACGTTATAAAAGCTGTGTCTCAAAAATTCAATGGCGGCTCTCGCTCCAAGATAAGAACCTCCGATTCCGATTACCAGTAAAACTTCAGAATCGCTTTTGATTTTCTCCGCCGCTTTTTTGATTCTGTCAAACTCTTCCTTGTCGTAATCCACAGGCAAATCAATCCATCCCAGAAAATCATTGCCTGCTCCCTCCCTGGAAACCAATAATTCCTTTGCATCCAAAGCAAGCTTTTTCATGGATTCCACTTCATGCTCTTTTACAAAAGAAGCCGCTTTGGAGTAATCAAATGTTACCTTATTCATTGTAAAAACTCCTTTCTTTCCTCATATTATATGTATAATATTTAATTTAAACCTCTTTTGAATCATTACTTATATCGCTTACAATATCCTCTGAAACCGCCGCCGCGATTTTTTCTTTTTCCTGCCCTGAAAGGCCTGTAAAATTAATGTTGCGGTTCACCTTTGCATCGTAGGTTTCGGATTTTACGATTTCCGACAAATCAATTCCAACCGTTTCTTTCATTGTCTCAAACAGTTTTGTCATAACGCCCGGAACATTGTCCGCTACGGTGGTTATGCCGTTGCTCTTATCCCCGCCGATAATGGTAATCTTATCAATCTGGGTAAGAGGCTCGGCAATTTTTCCGGCAATTTCGGGAAGTACCTGAATAAGCATTTCCGCCATGGCAGCGTCGTTATATTTCTGATAGGCAAGCGCTTTCTTTTCCATGGCTTCGGCTTCTGCGATACCTTTTGCACGAATGGCTTCTGCCTCGGCTTCACCCACCATTCTGATACCTTCCGCCTCCTGCTCTCTGGTAAACCTCTGGACTTCCGCAGTAGCCTTACCTACCATCTTAATTCCTTCCGCTTCCTGCTCTTTGGTATACTTCTGGGCTTCGGCGGCTATTTTTAAGACTTCGGCTTCCTTTTCCTTTTCAAATTTTTCCGCTTCAGCTTTTTTCATTCTTTCATATAATTCCGCTTCGGAATTTTGCTGGCGGGCAAATTTGTCGGCTTCCGCTTTTTTCTTAATTTCCGCATCCAGAGCTTTTTCTTTGACTTCCGCTTCCTTCTGCTTTAATACAACTTCCTTTTCCTGTTTTGCAATGCTGGCTTCCTGAGTTGCAATTTCAATGGTCTTTCTCTGTTCCTGCTGCTGGATGCTGTAGGCGGCGTCCGCTTCCGCCCGTTTGGTATCTTCCAGTTTCTTTAACTCCGCTTTCTGCAGGGCAAGCTCGTTGTTTTTCTTGGCGATTTCACGCTCCGCATTGATTCTCGCATCGTTAGCCTGCTTATCGGCTTCCGCTTTTGCAACCGCCACTTCCTTTTCCGCCTCGGCTTTTGCAATGGCGGCTTTTTTCTTAATCTGGGAAATATTGTCAATTCCCAAATCGTCGATTACGCCGTTGCTGTCCGCAAAATTCTGTACGTTAAAACTTACGATATCAAGACCCATGGCGGCAAGGTCAGGTTCTGCGTTTTCTTTTACCAGATTTGCAAATTTCTGACGGTCGCTTACCATTTCTTCCAGTCTCATGCGGCCAACGATTTCTCTCATATTGCCTTCCAGAACTTCTCTGGCAATCCCGGCAATATAAGGCGTGTTCTGATTCAGGAAGTTTTCCGCCGCAAGGGACAGCTTTTCCTTTTCGCTGCTGATTTTGATATTAACCGCCGCGTCCACCTGAATATTAATGTAATCCGCAGTAGGAACCGCATTGGATGTCTTTACGTCGATAGCAATCAGCTTGAGACTGAGCTTATCCAGTCTTTCCAGAAAAGGAATCTTAACGCTGGCCTTTCCTATAATCACCTTTTTGCGCAGACCGGATATAATATAAGCCGTATCCGGAGGCGCCTTTTTGTAACCCGTTACCACAATAACAATCAAAAGAACAATTACTATCGCAGCAATAATAGCTCCGACCATTTTCAATATCCCTCCTTTTTATTGTTTTTCTTCAGAAGAACCGTTTTCTTCGGAAATAACTTCGTCCTCTTCCACTTCGATTTCATCTTCTCCGTCGGAAACTTTTTCCCTTACCTTGGCAATCTGTGCAACGGTGACTCCCTCGTCCAGATTAATCAGTTTAACCCCTGAGGCCACGCGCCCGATTGTAGAAACGTCCTCCATAGGTATCTGGATAATAATTCCTTCCGTGGTAATCATCATAATTTCATGCTCGTTATTTACCGCCTTTACACCTATTACATATCCTGTTTTGTCGGTAATCTTATAGCATTTTACGCCTTTTCCTCCTCTTCTCTGAACGCTGAATTCCTCTAAAAGAGTGCGTTTTCCCATACCTTTCTCGGATACAATCAGAAGGGAATCTCCCTGATGGTCAAGCTGCATACCCACGATTTCATCGCCTTTCATCAGGTTCATTCCGATTACGCCCATGGATGACCTGCCGGTAGCTCGCAAATCCGTTTCTTTAAATCGAATACACATTCCAAATTTAGTAACAAGGAAAATATCCGTATTTTTGTCTGTAACCTTGATTTCTATTAATTCGTCATTTTCCTTTAAGGTGATTGCCGTCAGCCCGTTTTTACGTACATTGCTGAATTCAACAATGCTTGTCTTTTTCACAATACCGTTTTTCGTTACCATGAAAAGATTCTTTTCCTCATCGTAATCCTTGATGGGAATAATTGCGCTTATCTTTTCACCGGGACCAAGCTGCAGAAGATTTACAATCGCGGTTCCTCTTGAAGTACGGCCCGCCTCCGGTATTTCATAGGTTTTCAGTCTGTACACCCGGCCGAAGTTTGTGAAAAACATAATATAATGGTGGGTGGTAGTCATCAGAAGGTCGTTAATGAAATCGTCCTCTATGGTCTGCATTCCTTTGATGCCTTTTCCGCCCCTGTGCTGGGATTTGAAATTATCAACCGTCATGCGCTTGATATAACCCAGATTCGACATGGCTATGATTGTGTTTTCATTGGGAATCATATCTTCCCTTGAAATATCAAAGCTGTCGTGTCCTATTTTACTTCTTCTTTCGTCTCCAAATTTGTTGGAAATCTCCAGAATTTCCGTTCTTATTACTCCCAGAAGTTTTTTCTCATCCGCCAGAATTTCCTTAAGCTCCGCAATCTTCAAAAGCAGCTCCTGATGCTCGCTTTCAAGCTTTTCTTTTTCCAGACCGGTGAGAGCCCTAAGCCGCATATCCACAATGGCCTGAGCCTGAACGTCCGTAAGGCCGAATCTTTCTATTAATCCTTCCTTTGCAATCTGGGTGGTCCGGCTGCCTCTTATAATTCTGATAACCTCATCGATATTATCTAAAGCTATCAGCAATCCCTGTAAAATGTGATCCCGCTCTTCCGCCTTGTTTAAATCATATCTGGTTCTTCTTGTTACAACTTCTTCCTGGTGCGCTATGTAAGCCTTCAGCATTTCCAGAATATTTAAAACCTTGGGCTCATTGTTTACCAGTGCAAGCATAATCACGCCAAATGTATCCTGCATCTGTGTATGCTTGAATAAGCTGTTTAATACGATATTGGCGTTTGCATCCCGACGCAGCTCAATAACAATCCGCATTCCTTCTCTGTCGGATTCGTCCCTAAGGTCGGTAATGCCGTCAATTTTCTTTATTTTGACAAGTTCGGCAATCTTCTGTATGAGATTTGCCTTATTTACCAGATAAGGAAGCTCCGTCACTATGATTCTGGTCTTGCCGTTGGCCATGGTTTCAATATCCGTCACTGCGCGTACTTTTACTTTTCCGCGGCCGGTTCTGTAGGCCTCCTCGCTTCCTCTTGTTCCAAGTATAATACCGCCTGTAGGAAAATCCGGCGCTTTTACTATGGAAAGTATTTCCTCTATCAGGGTTTCCCTGTCATCTAAAACTCTGTTATCAATGATTTTAACGATTGCGTTTATAACTTCCCTTAAATTGTGAGGGGGGATATTGGTCGCCATTCCCACTGCAATCCCGGTGGTTCCGTTTACCAGTAAATTCGGATAACGGCTTGGCAGAACCGAAGGTTCCTTTTCCGTCTCGTCAAAGTTGGGTACAAAATCAACCGTATCCTTGTTGATATCGGCTAAAAGCTCCATGGAAATTTTGCTCAGTCTCGCCTCCGTATAACGCATGGCGGCCGCGCCGTCGCCGTCAACGGAACCGAAATTTCCGTGGCCGTCCACAAGAGGATACCTGAAAGACCAGGGCTGAGCCATATTTACCAGAGCCCCGTAAATGGAGCTGTCTCCATGGGGATGATATTTACCCATGGTATCGCCGACGATACGCGCGCTCTTTCTGTGGGGTTTATCCGGCCCGTTATTTAATTCAATCATGGAATACAGAACTCTTCTCTGAACCGGCTTTAAACCGTCTCTCACATCGGGAAGCGCTCTGGACGCGATAACGCTCATGGCATAATCAATATAATATGTCTCCATGGTCTTCTGCAGGTCTACGTCATGAACTTTATCAAAAATATTATCTTCCATCTAGTCTCCTTAGATATCGAGATTCTTAACGAATCTGGCGTTTTCTTCAATAAACTCACGTCTTGGCTCTACTTTATCACCCATCAGAGTGGTAAATGTCAAATCAATCTCGGATTCCGCTTCCTCGTTCATTGTCACACGAAGTAAAATTCTTTTTTCCGGATCCATGGTTGTCTCCCAGAGCTGTTCCGGATCCATTTCTCCAAGCCCTTTGTAACGCTGTATTTTATTATTCTGGTCGCGGCCCACCTCGGAAATGATTTTTTCCAGTTCCTCATCGCTGTAGGCATACCATACGTTTTTATTCTTTTCCAGCTTATAAAGCGGGGGCTGCGCCATATAAACATATCCCTGCTTGATAAGGTCCGGCATAAACCGGTAGATAAAAGTAAGAAGAAGCGTGGAAATATGAGCGCCGTCCACGTCCGCATCAGCCATAATTATAATCTTATGGTACCGCAATTTTGAAATATCAAAATCATCATGGATTCCCGTTCCGAAAGCGGTAATCATTGCTTTTATCTCATTATTGGCATAAATCTTATCAAGCCTTGCCTTCTCCACATTTAGGATTTTTCCTCTGAGAGGAAGAATTGCCTGCGTCGCGCGGCTTCTGGCTGATTTGGCGCTGCCGCCGGCGGAATCTCCCTCCACAATGTAAATTTCGCAGTTTTCCGGATTTCTGTCGGAGCAGTCCGCCAGCTTTCCGGGAAGGGAAGCCGTTTCAAGAGCCGTTTTTCTTCTGGTCAAATCCCTTGCTTTCCGGGCCGCGTCCCTTGCTCTCTGGGCAAGAATTGATTTTTCACAGATTAATTTTGCCACTGTGGGATTCTGCTCCAGATAGTAGGTGAGCAATTCGCTGACCGTACTGTCTACCGCGGTTCTTGCCTCGGAATTTCCCAGCTTCTGCTTTGTCTGTCCCTCGAACTGAGGGTCTTCTATCTTCACGCTTATAATGGCCGTAAGACCTTCTCTTATATCCTCCCCCGTAAGATTGGGCTCGCTTTCCTTTAACAGCTTATTGTTTCTGGCATAATCATTAAAGGTTTTTGTAATGGCATTACGAAAACCAATCATATGGGTTCCGCCCTCAGGGGTGTTGATATTATTTACAAAGCTGTAGGTGCTTTCCGTATAGGAATCGTTGTGCTGCATGGCAACTTCTACATAAACGTTGTTTTTGCTGCTTTCAAAATACATAATATCCTCATAGAGAGGGGTCTTGCTTCTGTTTAAATAGGATACAAACTCTTTGATTCCACCCTCATAGTGGAATTCTCTCTCTATGGGTTTAGAACCTTCCTCCACTCTCATATCTCTTAAAATGATATAAATTCCCTTTGTGAGGAAAGCCATCTCACGGAGCCTTTGTTTTAAAATATCAAATTCAAATTCAACCGTCTCCTGGAAAATAGAAGCGTCCGGCTTAAATGTTACCTTTGTACCTGTTTTATCAGGCTCGCACTCGCCAACCACCTTTAAGGGATAACAGACATGGCCTCTTTCATACCTCTGCCTGTAGATCCTGCCTTCTGTACATATTTCTACCTCAAGCCAGTCGGATAAGGCGTTTACCACGGAAGCTCCCACTCCATGGAGACCTCCGGACACCTTATATCCTCCGCCGCCGAATTTACCGCCGGCATGAAGCACCGTAAAAACAACCTCTACCGCAGGAAGACCGGCCTTGTGGTTAATTCCCACGGGAATTCCCCTTCCGTTATCGGTAACAACAACAGAATTATCTTTATTAATAACTACAGTTATTTTATTACAATAACCGGCAAGCGCCTCATCAATGGAATTGTCTACAATTTCATATACAAGGTGATGTAGCCCTCTGCTGGAGGTAGTTCCTATATACATACCGGGTCTTTTTCTTACCGCCTCAAGTCCCTCCAATATCTGAATCTGGTCTGCTCCATATTCAATGTTATCCATAATTATCCTTTCTGCTAAGTACAAATCTGAAATTACTGAGCGAAGTCTTTTTCAAGTTTTGTAATTTCCTTTGTATTACCTTCCTTCACATTAAAAATTCTGTTTATCTTAAATCTGTTGTTTATAAATTCATCCAGCCCGGTACAGGTAATAATTGTCTGGATATCACCGATACTGTTTAAAAGATAATTCTGTCTGTTGCTGTCAAGCTCCGAGAGAACATCATCCAAAAGAAGAACAGGCGTATCCCCTGTTATTTTCTTTACCAGTTCAATTTCCGATAATTTCAGAGAAAGAGCAGCCGTTCTCTGCTGCCCCTGAGAACCGAATCTTCGGATATCGATACCGTTTACTATAAAAGAAAAATCATCCCTGTGGGGGCCTGTTCCCGTAACCTTGGAATGGATATCCTTTCCCTGATTTTCCTTCATCCTTCTTTCAAAATCTTCAATCGACACATCAGGCTCATATTTTATAATTAATTCTTCCTTCCCCCCGGAAAGCCTGCTATGTATATCCTTAATAATTTCGCAAAGCTGACCTGCAAAGGCTTCTCTTCTTTCTATGATTTTGCTTCCAAAAGAAACAAGCTGCATATCCCATATATCCAGGGTTTCCTTAAGCTCAGGATGGAAATATAAATCCTTTAAAAGCTTGTTTCTCTGATTGATAATCCTGTTATAGTGATTCAGATTATAAAGATAAAAATTATCAAGCTGGCAAAGCTCCATGTCGGCAAATCTTCTTCTCTCGGAAGGCCCGCTCTTTATAATGGAGAGGTCCTCGGGAGAAAAGAAAACCACGTTCAGAAGCCCTATAAGTTCAGCGGCTTTTTTTATTTTCTGTTTGTCTATTGCTATTCCCTTTGATTTATTTTTGCGAAGATGCATATCCACCCTGTATTCCACATTTTCTTTTTCAAGGCAGGTTCTTATATGCGCCTCCTCCTTATCAAAATTAATAACCTCTTTATCCTTGCTTCCCTTATGGGATTTGGTTGTAGCCGATATATAAATTGCCTCAAGTATATTTGTTTTTCCCTGGGCGTTATCACCGTATAAAATATTGGTCCCTGTGTCAAAATTAATATTCAGCTCTTTATAATTTCTGAAATCAGCCAGTTCAAGAGATTTTATGACCATATGAAAGTTTTCCCTGCAGCCTTTCTGAACCTAAACGGTAATCTTAATCTGATTTCCGTTAAATTCAACGATATCTCCTTCATGCAATTTTTTGCCCCGCTGAATCTCAACCTGCCCGTTTACCTTTACAAGCCCGTCCTTTATGGCAAATTTTGCATCCACTCCCGACTGAGAAAGACCGGCGGCCTTAAGCGCCTGCCCAAGCTTGATATAATCATCCTTTAATTTCAGTGTTTCCATTTTTTTCCTCATTTAAACAGTGGTAAAGTTAACCGGAAGTATCAGATAAATATAGCTTGCCTCCGCATCTCTTATAAAACAGGGCGCTTTCGGATTTACAAGATAAATATCTATCTGCTCGCTGTCAATTACCCTCAGCGCGTCAATCATAAACTTGGGATTGAATCCTATCATGATGTCCTTGCCCTGCTTTACAATATCAATGTCCTCATTCATACTTCCTATTGTGGAATTAATCTTAAGCTCCATCATATCGTCCGTAATGCTGATAATGATAGGTTTCTTATCTCCTTCCTTTACAAGGAGGGTGGCTCTGTCAATACATTCTAACAGTTCTTTTTTCTTAACCGTAACCTTTGTCTCATAATCGCTGGAGAGCATCTGGTCTATTTTGAAGTATTCACCCTCTATCAGCCTTGAGACTACAATGGTTTTATCAAACTCAAAGACAATATGCTTTCCGGTAAAGAAAATATTTACATCCCTGTCAACGTCGTCGGAAAGGATTTTGCTTACCTCATTCAAGGTCTTGCCCGGAACAACCACCTTTCTGGAAGGATAAATATTCTTGAGACTTATTTTACGGATGGAAATCCTGTGTCCGTCAAGTGAGGCTATTCTCAAAGTATCTCCGTTGATATCAAACAATTCTCCCGTCATAAGCTTGTTATTGTCGTTGTCCGCTATTGAAAAAATCGTCTGTCGCACAATTTCTTTCAATGAAAACTGAGAAAGCACTATGGAATCGATTCTTTCGATAGAAGGCAGATAGGAAAAATCTTCTCCTGATTTGCCTATGATGGTAAATTTTGCCTTTTCACAGGTGATATTTGTCTTAAATGAAGAATCCGTTTCTATTGTCACTATATTGTCGGGAAGCTTTCTTACGATATCCAGTAAAATTTTAGCATCTAAAGCAATCTGTCCTTTTTCCATGATATTTCCTTCTATGGAAGTCTGGATACCAAGCTCCATATCGTTGGCAATCAGGTTGATTTCTCTTCCTGTCGCGTCGATTAAAATACATTCCAGAATAGACATGGTTGTTTTGCTTGGAACAGCCTTTGAAACAATTTGTACTCCGCTTAACAGATTCGCTTTGCTGCATACTAATTTCATTTGTGTATCAGTTTCCTTTCTTAAAAAATCATTGCCAGGTTTTGAAGTTCGTAATTATTTATATATAATGAATTCAGTAGTAAGAATAATAATAACTGTCAATATGTGTATAACCTATTTAATTATACTATTTTTCAACTTAAAAAGAAATGTAAAACGTGTGGATAAGTAAATTTTATTTAAGGATAACTCTGAACTTATTCACAAAGAGAAAAATGAATATCCCTTTAAACGGAATTAATTTTCTTTTTTATGTTTTCAATTCTGTTGTTAAGCTCTTCGTCTTTCAGAATTTCATCCGCTATTTTGTCGATACCGTGGATAACTGTGGTATGGTCCTTTTTACCTAAGGATTTTCCTATACTTTGAAGAGATTCCTCTGTCAGATGCCGGCAGAGATACATACAAATCTGCCTTGGCTGTACATATTCAGAATTTCTTCTTTTGGATAAAATATCTTCCGGTGAAATATTAAAGTGCTCAGCCACGATGTCTATAATCAGCTTTGGAGTTACCTTCCTTTTGGCGTTGGGAGATATGATATCCTTTAAGGCCTCCTCTACATTATCAAGAGTAATATCCACCTTATTTAATTTGGAAAAAGCGATTACTTTGTTAAAAGCGCCTTCCAGCTCCCTGATATTGGATTTTACATTGGTTGCTATGTATTGAAAAACTTCTTCGTTGATGTTCCGGTTACAGTTTTCGGCATTTTTTTTGAGGATTGCCATTCGTGTCTCATAATCCGGCGGCTGTATATCGGCAAGGAGACCCCATTCAAAACGGGAACGGAATCTTTCATCTAAGGTTCCCATCTCCTTGGGGGGCTTGTCCGAGGAAAGAATAATCTGCTTTCCGGCGGAATGAAGTACGTTAAAGGTATGGAAAAATTCTTCCTGTGTGCTTTCCTTTCCTATTATAAATTGTACATCGTCAATCAAAAGGACGTCCACTGTTCTGTATTTTTCTCTTAATTTGTTCATCTTGGCAGCGTTACCGCTTCGGATGGATTCTATTACCTCGTTGGTGAACTGCTCGGAAGTAACATAAAGCACCTTCATATCCTGATTGTTATCCAGAATAAAATGGCCGATTGAGTGCATGAGGTGGGTTTTGCCAAGTCCGGCTCCTCCGTATAAATAAAGAGGATTATATACCTCTCCGGGAGATTCTGCCACGGCCAGAGAAGCGGAATGAGCAAATTTGTTGTTGCCTCCCACCACGAAGGTATCAAATCTGTATTTTGGAGTTAAATTTGCATTTTCATATTTGATATTGTAAATGCCGGACGAAGAGGTTTCTTCCCCGGCGTCCTTTTCAAGTACAAATGATATATCATAGGTGTTATTCATCATCTCTGAAATCGTTACCTGAAAATAGCTTTTATACTTGGAAGAAATATATTTAAGGGAGTGCGCCTGGTCAGACGGAATCATAATTGTTACGATATTGTCTATTTCACTGTGGAATATAAGGGGCTTCACCCATGTATTGTAGGAGATGTCTGACAGTTCGTATTCATTTCTGATTGTATCTTTAATTAAATCCCATTTTTCTTTGATTGAATCCATCATATTCCCCCTGAAATATAGTAAACGGTAAATTACCCCTATATATCTTAATATAAAATCCCTAAAATATCAAATTTTTTTTGGATTATGCGCTCGCATTAAACTTTAAATGGATTCATAAAAGTAATTAACAGTTTACACATGATTTATCCACATGTTATCCACAACATGTGGATAGAATTGTCGTGACAGCATTTGTGTCTATATTTTGTGGTTTTTAATTTTCAGAGATAACTAAATGTTGATATTGGAAAAATAACGATTTTTAAGGCCTTTTTTTATAGTTTTTTACTTGACGTAAGCGTCCTGATTTTATATAATCACTTATGATATTTTCAAAATTATTGTTTATAGCTAAATATTTGTCTGCCTTTCGAGGATTGAGTAAAGGAGGTGCATTAACATGAAAATGACTTATCAGCCGAAGAAAAGACATAGAGCCAAGGTTCATGGTTTCAGAGCCAGGATGAGTACTGCTGGCGGAAGAAAAGTTCTGGCAGCCAGAAGAGCAAAAGGAAGAAAAAGATTATCAGCATAGGCCGCGCAATGTGGCCTTTTTTTCTACGTGGATATTTATTATGATAACGGAAAAGTAAAATGAAATATAAATTTTCGGAATCTTTGAAAAAAAACTGCGATTTCCAGTATGTTTACAGGAACGGCAAATCTTATGCCAACAAATATTTAGTAATGTATATTTTGGAAAATCATGGGGACAGAAACAGGCTGGGAATAAGTGTTAGCAAAAAAGTAGGAAACAGTGTCGTAAGGCACAGAGTTACAAGATTAGTAAGGGAAAGTTACAGACTACATGAAAATATATTTAATAGTGGTTTAGATATAGTAGTCATAGCCAGAAACAGTGCTTCCTGCATTACTTGTGCGGAAACAGAAAGCGCTTTATTACATCTTGCGAAGCTTCATCATATTTTAATTGGTGTTGACACGGATGAAGTAATAAAAAAATAAAATGAAAAAAATATTGATTTTATTGATTAAATTTTATAGAAAGTATTTATCTTCTTTGAAACACACAAAATGTCCTTATTTTCCCACCTGTTCGGAATATGGGCTTGAGGCTGTGGAAAAGTACGGAGCCTTAAAGGGCGGGTTGCTTGCCGCGTGGAGAATAATAAGATGCAATCCTTTTTCAAAAGGAGGTTACGACCCTGTACCATAGTAATTGATAGAATCAGAAAACAGGAGGAAGTAAATTGACGGGAATAGTTTTGACTCAGTATGACGGTTTAATAATAGGTCCTATTGCCAAAATACTTGGTTATTTGATGGAGGGGATTTTTTTCTTTCTGGATTTAATAGGAATTCCCAACGTAGGTTTATCTATTATTTTATTTACAATTGTCATTTATTTGCTGATGATGCCTCTCACGATTAAGCAGCAGAAGTTTTCCAAGCTTTCGGCAAAGATGAATCCGGAGCTTCAGGCGATTCAGGCAAAATACAAAGGTAAAAAAGACAATGATTCCATGATGGCAATGAATGCGGAAACGCAGGCTGTATATGCAAAATACGGGGTTTCCCCCAGCGGAAGCTGTGTTCAGATGCTTATCCAGATGCCTATTTTATTTGCGCTTTACCGAGTTATTTATGCAATGCCCGCTTATGTAAATAAAATAAAGGAAGCGTTCTTTCCTCTGGTCACCAATTTAATTGCACAGAAGGGAAGCAGAGAATTTATTGAAGCCTTTAAAAATTCCGCCATGTATGCAAAGCAGTTCACAAACGAGGCTTTTGTTGAAGGAGTTGTAGAAAACACTTACGTTCAGAATACTTATATTGATGTTTTAAATAAAGCTTCCACTACGGAATTTTTAAGTATAGCGGACAAGTTCCCTTCCCTTGCAGGGGATGTGGAACATACGTTATCTTTTTTAAATGAGTATAATAATTTTCTGGGAATAAATATCGGAAATTCTCCCTCCTATATGGTAAGCGAGGCATGGAATTCTCCTGACGGTATCAAGTGGCTGCTTGTAATTGCTGCATTTATTATTCCTGTTTTATCAGCGGTTACCCAGTGGATTAACGTCAAGCTTATGCCGCAGGTTGATAACGGTAATCAGGATAATCAGCAAAATACCATGGCACAGTCCATGAAAATGATGAATACCATGATGCCTCTTATGTCGGCGTTCTTCTGCTACACGCTGCCGGCAGGTATGGGACTTTACTGGATAGCCGGTTCTGTGGTGAGAAGTATTCAGCAGGTGGTAATTAATAAGCACATTGACAAGATGGATATCGATGAGCTTATAAAAAAGAACACCGAGAAAAGAAACAGGAAGCTTGAAAAAGCGGGCATTGACCCTAAGACTCTGAACAGAAACGCTACTTTAAATACCAGAAATATGAGTACAGGAAAACCGTCAATGTCATCTAAGGCAAAAGTAGCTCCTTTAAGCCAGAATGAAAGAGATGAAGCTGTAAAGAAATCAACTGAATATTATAATAAAAATGCCAAACCGGGGAGTCTTGCTTCTAAAGCAAATATGGTGAGACAGTATAATGAGAAAAATAATAAATAGGGGGTATTGTTATGGAATACATTGAAATTACAGCAAAAACAGTAAACGACGCAATTACAGAAGCATGTCAGAAATTTACAATTACAAGCGATAAGCTGGATTACGAAGTTGTGGAGGAGGGTTCTTCAGGTTTTCTTGGTATCGGTTCAAAGCCCGCTGTAATTAAAGCAAGGGTTAAAAGTTCTTCAGTTCAGGAGAAGACTGCCGATTTCCTTAAAGATGTGTTTGACGCCATGAATCTGGTGGTGAATATGGATATTAAATATGATGAGGAAAGCAGGCATTTAAACATAGACTTAAGCGGAGAAGAAATGGGAATTTTAATCGGTAAGAGAGGGCAGACCCTTGATTCCCTGCAATATCTTGTATCTCTGGTGGTAAATAAAGGCTCTGAAGAATATGTAAGGGTAAAGGTAGATACGGAGGATTACCGCAAGAGAAGGAAAGAAACTCTGGAAAATCTTGCAAAGAATATTGCCTATAAGGTTAAGAGAACAAAGCGCTCCGTTTCCTTAGAGCCGATGAATCCTTACGAGAGGAGAATTATCCATTCTGCTTTGCAGAACGACAGATATGTTACCACTCACAGCGAGGGAGAGGAGCCTTTCAGAAGAGTAGTGGTTACCTTAAAGAGACAGTAAAATATTTTAAATATTTTATCTTTTTAAAAATGTTGGGGAAATCCCCCAACATTTTTTTACAATAAGCTGACCCGCAAAGCGCGGCAGCGTTTCTTAGAATTGGAGTTTTTATGAAAAGAGATACAATTGCCGCCATTGCAACTGCCATGAGTAATTCAGGTATAGGAATTATAAGAGTAAGCGGAGACGATTCAATTGATATTGTTGACTGTATTTACAGAGATAAAAATAATAACAGAGTTTTAAAGGAATATAAAAAAAATACGATTCATTATGGATTTATCTATGAAGGAGAAGAATTGACAGATGAGGTTATGGTTTCCGTTATGAAAAAACCCTACAGCTTTACAGCCGAGGATACCGTAGAAATTAACTGTCATGGCGGCGTGCTTGTGATGAAGCGTATATTGGAGCTTGTTATAAAAAACGGAGCAAGGCTGGCGGAGCCCGGAGAATTTACAAAGAGAGCTTTTTTAAACGGAAGAATAGATTTATCGGAGGCGGAAGCCGTTATGGATGTCATTTCTTCAAAAAACGATATGGCTTTGAAAAATTCCGTCAGACAGCTTAAAGGCTCTGTCCATAAAAAAATTGTTGAATATCGTAAACTGATTCTTCATGAAATTGCATTTATTGAATCGGCATTGGATGACCCTGAGCATATTAGTCTGGATAATTATCCGAAAGATTTAAGCTTGAAAATAGATTTATTAATTGAAGATATAGAAAAATTATTGTGTTTATCTGAAAATGGAAAGATAATAAAAGAAGGTGTTAAAACAGTTATTGTGGGAAAGCCAAATGCAGGCAAATCTTCTTTATTAAATATACTGGCAGGAGAGGACAGAGCTATTGTTACCGATATTGCCGGTACTACGCGGGATATTATTGAGGAGGATATTTTGATTGATAATATCCATCTTCATATGGTAGATACAGCGGGTATTCGTTTTACAGATGATGTTATAGAAAAAATTGGCGTTGATAAGGCAAAAAAATATTTGAAGGAAGCTGATTTGATTGTCTATGTAGTTGATTCTTCCATTCCTTTGGATGAAAGCGATTTTGAAATAATGGATATGATACAGGAAAGAAAATGTATTATATTGCTTAATAAATCTGATTTGAATTCTGAAATTTTTCTGGAGGATTTTAAGAGACAATTTAAGGATAGACAGGGGGATGTCATTATAATAAGAACTTCTACCAGAGAAAATACAGGTATGGATGATTTCGAGGATGCAGTTAAAAAGTTGTTTTTTACAGGGAGTATATCATCGGATAGTGAGATTATGATTACCAGTTTAAGGCATAAGGAGGCTTTAGAGGAATCCCTGGAAAGTTTAACTCATGTAAAATCAAGTCTTGAAGATAATATGCCGGAGGATTTTTATTCTATTGATTTGATGGACGCTTATGCAAGTCTTGGTAAAATTACAGGTGAAGAAGTGGGAGAAGATTTGATTAATGAAATTTTTTCAAAGTTTTGTATGGGGAAGTAACGGCTCTTGATTTATAGGTTTTGAATATTTATTGTCCAGGAGATGTTAAGAGATGTTAAAAGGTATAGAAAATAATGTGGATATTTGTGTGGTTGGCGCCGGACATGCGGGATGCGAGGCGGCTCTTGCCTGCGCAAGGCTTGGACTTAAAACTGTAATATTTACTGTTAGTGTGGACAGTATTGCATTGATGCCCTGTAATCCTAACATAGGAGGATCTTCTAAAGGTCACCTTGTGAGGGAAGTGGATGCCCTTGGCGGAGAGATGGGTAAAAATATAGATAAGACTTTTATTCAGTCAAAGATGCTTAATGTTTCAAAAGGCCCGGCGGTTCATTCTCTCCGTGCGCAGGCGGACAAGGCGGAATACAGCCGGGTGATGAGAAAGGTTCTTGAAAATCAGGAAAATCTTACAGTAAAGCAGGCGGAGATTTGCGAACTTCTTTGGGAGAAAATTCAGGATTCTAAAGAAATAGAATGTGAAAACAGATTTCTGAAAAAAATTACCGGGGTTAAAACATTTACAGGTATTATTTATAATTGCAAGGCGGTTGTTTTATGTACCGGAACCTATTTAAAAGCCAGATGTCTGTGCGGCGAGGCTATTACTTATACGGGGCCTAACGGCCTTCAGGCTGCAAATCATTTGACGGATTCTCTTTTATCTATGGGTATTGAAATGAGACGTTTTAAAACGGGAACGCCGGCAAGGATGGATAAGAGAAGCATTGATTTTTCTAAAATGGAAGAACAGTTTGGAGATGAGAAAGTAGTTCCTTTTTCTTTTTCAACAAATCCTGAGGATGTTCAGATTAATCAGGTATCCTGTTTTCTTACTTATACTAATGAAAAAACTCACGAAATTATCAGAAATAACCTGGACAGGTCTCCAATTTATGCAGGTATCATAGAAGGAACAGGTCCGAGATATTGTCCTTCCATTGAAGATAAGGTTGTAAAATTTTCGGATAAAGAAAGACATCAGGTTTTTATTGAGCCGGAGGGATTACATACAAATGAAATGTATGTGGGAGGAATGTCTTCATCTTTGCCGGAAGATGTGCAGACAGCGATGTATCGGACGGTGCCGGGACTGGAAAATTGTGAGATAGTCAGAAATGCTTATGCAATAGAATATGATTGTATTAATGCAAGGCAGCTCTATCCTACGCTGAGGTTTAAAGATATTGAAGGATTATATAGCGGGGGACAGTTTAACGGAAGCAGCGGTTATGAGGAAGCGGCGGCCCAGGGTCTTTTGGCAGGAATTAACGCAGCTATGTCGGTTCTTGGAAAGGATGAAATAATTATTGACAGGTCGGAAGGTTATATAGGAGTTTTGATTGATGACCTGGTTACAAAGGATAATTTTGAGCCTTACCGCATGATGACTTCAAGAGCAGAATACAGATTGCTGCTTCGTCAGGATAATGCCGACCTTCGACTTACGGAAAAGGGATACAAAGTCGGTCTTGTCTCAGAAGAACGATATGATTATGTGGAAAATAAAAAAAAGCAGATTAAAGAGGAAATTCAGAGATTAAAAAATGTAAAGGTAGGCGCTGCCAAAAATAATCAGCTTTTTTTGGAAAAACATGGAAGTTCCAGATTGAATACAGGTTCAAATCTTGCTGAATTGTTGTGCAGACCGGAACTTAATTATAAAGTATTGAGTGAACTGGATACAGAGAGAAAAGTACTTTCTTCTGATGTGATTGAACAGGTAGAAATAGAAATAAAATATGAGGGATATATTGAAAGACAGCTTCGCCAGGTAGAACAGTTTAAAAAAATGGAAAAAAAGAAAATCCCTGTTTTTCTCAATTATGATGATGTACCAAGCCTGCGGCTTGAAGCAAGACAAAAATTGAAATTATTTCATCCTGTTTCTGTGGGACAGGCTTCCCGTATTTCAGGAGTTTCCCCGGCTGATATTTCTGTTCTGCTCATTTATCTGGAACAATATCGTAGAAACAGGGAGGATAGTAAATAAATTATGGACAATTTGATAAACGGTAGAAATGTGGAAAAATTGAAAAAAGGATTAGATAACTTTCATCTGGCTGTAGACGATGAAAAAATAAATCAGTTTCTTCTATATTATGATGTGTTAATAGAATGGAATTCTTTTATGAATCTTACCACTATAACGGATTTTGAAGAGGTTGTATTAAAACATTTTATAGACAGTATTTCACTGGTAAAAGCAATACCTGATTTATCAGAAAAGAAATATAATTTAATTGATATAGGAACGGGAGCCGGCTTTCCGGGAATACCTTTAAAAATTGTTTTTCCAAATTTGGAAGTAACTCTTTTAGATTCATTAAACAAAAGAATTAATTTTCTTAACGAAGTTATAAATAAGTTAGAACTGAAAAATATAGCGGCTGTGCATGGAAGAGCGGAAGATTATGCAAAGCCGGATAAATTGAGAGAAAAGTATGATATATGCGTTTCGAGGGCTGTCGCTAATATGGCTGTTTTATCTGAGTACTGCATACCGTTTGTAAAACAGGGAGGATGTTTTGCAGCATACAAATCTGATAAGGTGGCTGAAGAATTTGAAAGTTCTATAAAAGCTATAGATATCCTTGGAGGAAAATACGAAAAACAGGTTGAATTTCATTTACCTTTTTCAGATATTTACAGAAATATTATTTTAATAAGAAAAAACAGAAACACCTCTTTGAAGTATCCCAGAAAAGCAGGAATACCTGGAAAGGAGCCTTTGTTTCACGTGAAACATTTTTAAATCAATACCAGATAATGTTTCACGTGAAACATATTACCCCAAAATATTGTAAAGAAATTGTGAAACATTCCATTATATTCCTTTTAAATTGTGAAACAATTTAAAATATTATGGAATATAACTATTATTAGTGCTATAATGTCACGAAAGGATTGAATTATAAGTTTACAGTCAGCGAAAGGAAAATAAATGGGAAAGATTATTGCAATTGCAAATCAAAAGGGAGGAGTGGGTAAAACTACAACCTCTGTTAATTTGTCTGCCGCATTAGCGGCAAAGGGTAAAAAAGTATTAGTTATAGATACAGACCCTCAGGGAAATACTACCAGTGGATTTGGAATAGAAAAAAATGAATTAGATAATACAATATATGAATTAATGCTTAGCGAATGTTCAATTAAGGAATGTATTTTAAACGACGTTATACAGGGAGTTTCAGTTATTCCCTCTAATGTAAATCTTGCCGCTACGGAAATAGAGCTGATTGGAGTAGACAGGAAAGAATTTATATTAAAAAGAGAGATAGAATGGGTAAAAGACAGCTATGATTATATTATAATAGATTGTCCCCCCTCGTTAAATTTCCTTACTATAAATTCAATGACTACCGCCGATTCTGTTTTAGTTCCCATCCAATGTGAGTATTATGCCCTGGAAGGATTGAGCCAGCTTATACATACAATTAATCTTGTAAAAGAGCGTTTAAATCCTGATTTGGCAATGGAAGGCGTACTTTTTACCATGTATGATTCCAGGACAAACTTATCTCTCCAGGTAGTGGAGAATGTTAAAAGTCATTTAAATGAAAAGGTATTTACTACAGTAATTCCAAGAAATATAAGGCTGGCCGAGGCGCCCAGCTACGGAATGCCTATTAATATGTATGATTCCAGGTCTGCCGGAGCAGAAGCATATCTTTCACTGGCAGAAGAAATTATTAATAATAAGTCATTGGACGAAGAATGATGGCGCAGTTTGTTGCAATAAGCGGATTTTATAATTTATTAGAAAGGAAAATAATATATGGCGGCATCAAGGGGTTTAGGTAAAGGGCTGGATGCTTTAATTCCAGTGGGTATCAATGAGAAAAAAGCAAAGGCCGGGAATATAAATGAAGAAAATGCAGAAAGAAAAGAAGGGGAAAAGTTAGTCAATATTACAAAGGTTGAGCCAAACAGGGAACAGCCGCGAAAAAATTTTGATGAGGATGCCCTGGATGAGCTGGCCGAATCTATAAAGCAATTTGGATTGCTGCAGCCTATTCTTGTACAGGATAAATCCACATATTATGAGATAATTGCCGGTGAAAGAAGATGGAGAGCAGCTAAAAAAGCGGGTTTGAAAGAAATTCCCGTGATTATAAAAAATCTGACAGAGCAGGAAATTGTTGAAATATCTTTAATAGAAAACATACAGAGAGAAGATTTAAATCCAATTGAAGAAGCTCAGGCTTATAAGCGTCTTCTCACAGAATTCAACCTGAAACAGGATGAGGTGGCGGAAAGAGTTTCAAAAAGCCGTACGGCAGTAACAAATTCTATGCGTTTGCTGAAACTGTGCGATGATGTGCAAAAGATGGTCATTGATAATATGATTTCAACAGGCCATGCAAGAGCTCTTATATCAATTGAAGATGAAAAACAGCAATATGAAATTGCAAAAAAAATATATGAAGAAAAATTAAATGTAAGAGATGTTGAAAAGCTGGTTAAAAATCTGAATAAACCGGTTAAAATAAAAAAGACAATTATTACGGATGAGAGTCTGGAAGCGGTTTATCAGGATATTGAAGAAAATTTAAAACAAAAATTAAGCACAAAGGTGAGCATCACATCCAAAGGAAACGGAGCCGGTAAAATAGAAATTGAATTTTACAGCCATGATGACCTGGAAAAAATAATGGAGCTGCTTTCCAAATAGGACAAAAGACTTCAGAAGGGTACGAGATGATAAAATGAATAATAATCTATTATCCAGTATTGGATTAAACAACATTGATTTTGGAATCGTTGCTATAGTTTTAGCTGCTGTTATTCTTATTCTTTTAATATTAAATATTGTAAATATCTGTTCTATCTCAAAATTGAAAAAGAAATATCAAAGCTTTATGCAGGGAAAAGATGCGAAAAGTCTTGAAAATGAAATCATAACACTTTTTGAAGACAATAAGTTTATAAAAAATTCTATTGAAAAAAACAGGAAAGATATTCGCGTACTTTACCACAAGCTTGAATCTTCCATCCAGAAAGTAGGAATAATAAAATACGATGCTTTCAATCAGATGGGAGGAAAATTAAGTTTTTGCCTTGCTTTATTGGATGAAAATAATAATGGATTTATATTAAATTCCGTCCATGGAACAGAAGGATGTTATACTTACACAAAAAAGATAGAAAAAGGCCAATGCGATATTTCTCTGGGAAAAGAAGAAGAAGAAGCCCTTAAAGAGGCAATACAGGAATTTCTTGAGTAAAAAGAGCTTGCATTAATAGAAGATACATAATAATATAACAATGTTAAAAGGGAGGAGTTTCCATGATAGACATTAAATTTTTAAGAGAAAATCCTGAGACAGTCAAAGAGAATATAAGAAAAAAATTTCAGGATAGCAAGCTGGAACTGGTGGACGAAGTCATCAGCCTTGACGCGCAGGGGCGCAAAACCCAGAAGGAAGCCGATGATTTAAGAGCAAGAAGAAATAAAATTTCTAAAGAAATCGGAGCTTTGATGGCTCAGGGTAAGAAAGAAGAAGCAGAAGCAAAGAAAGCTGAAGTTGCCGCAGGAGCAAAAA
The DNA here is from genome assembly GCA_009917455.1 of bacterium 1xD8-48. GTDB lineage: Bacteria > Bacillota > Clostridia > Lachnospirales > Lachnospiraceae > Suilimivivens. The sequence goes on from QZDS01000045.1 coordinate 25,208, forward strand.
TGCTTCTGGAACTGGAAGAAAAAGAGAAAGAAATCAATGAAAAAATCACAAAAATAATGATGGTGATTCCAAACATTATTGATGAAAGTGTTCCCATTGGTAAGGATGACAGTGAAAATGTCGAGATAACCAAATATGGAGAACCTGTAGTTCCCGAATATGAAATTCCCTATCATACGGAAATTATGGAAAAATTAAACGGAATTGATTTGGACAGCGCACGAAAAGTTGCCGGAAACGGATTTTACTATTTAATGGGCGACATTGCAAGACTTCATTCCGCTGTTATTTCTTATGCAAGAGACTTCATGATTGACAGAGGATTCACCTACTGCGTACCTCCTTTTATGATTAGAAGTAATGTTGTTACGGGCGTTATGAGCTTTGCAGAGATGGACGCCATGATGTACAAGATTGAAGGAGAGGACTTATATCTGATAGGAACCTCGGAGCATTCCATGATAGGAAAGTTTATAGATACTATTATTCAGGAAAATGAGCTTCCCAAAACTCTTACCAGCTATTCACCCTGCTTCAGAAAGGAAAAGGGCGCCCACGGTCTTGAGGAGAGAGGCGTTTACCGGATTCACCAGTTTGAAAAGCAGGAAATGATTGTGGTATGCAGGCCCGAGGAATCTATGATGTGGTTTGAAAAGCTTTGGCAGAATACTGTTGATTTATTCCGTTCAATGGACATTCCCGTGAGAACCATTGAGTGCTGTTCTGGCGACCTTGCCGATTTAAAGGTGAAATCCTTTGATGTAGAGGCATGGTCACCCAGACAGAAAAAGTATTTTGAGGTTGGAAGCTGCTCAAATTTAGGCGACGCCCAGGCAAGAAGGTTAAAAATCAGGGTAAATGGTGAAAATGGGAAATACTTTGCGCATACATTAAATAATACGGTAGTAGCTCCTCCCAGAATGCTGATTGCGTTTTTGGAGAATAATTATCAGAAGGATGGTTCTATAAGAATTCCCGAAGTGTTACAGCCGTATATGGGCGGTAAGAAGGTAATTGGATAAACTTTCTGCTGCCAGCAGGAAAAAAGGAGGTGAAAATTCTTGCATAAGTATATGAGAGCCATAGGTTTTGGTAAACTGACAGACAGAAAAGAACTCCAAAGGCTTATCACAGACGTTATTATAGAGGGAACAGAACGCGCTTATACTTCTAATGGAAATGATACCCTCTTAGCTGAATTTTGTAAGGATTTCGCCGAAAATACTATAAACGGAACAGGGGCTTCAATAGGAATTGCCGTCTGTGGCGAATTTGACGCCGATGATAAATTTACTTATGATTATTATTTTCCTTATTTAAGGGGTACCTGTATTAGCTCAGAAGAAGATATCACCGTTGAAAGGCATTCTTCCCAGGAGTCTTATGCAGGAGTCTGCGATGATTTGCGGGTGGGAGTTTCTCTGATTTTTTATCTGCAGAATATGATACCTTACATTAAAGCGAAAAATTCCAATATTCTTCCTGTAAGGGGAACAACCCTCACATTATCCGCTTTATCCATTGAAGGCAGAATTATGATGCCTATCAATAAGAGTGAAAATGATTTGAAAAGAAACAGACAGGTATCCATAAACAGAAGCCAGCTTTTGAACGCTGCCAGAAGAGGTGATGAAAATGCCATTGAAAGTCTGACTTTGGATGATATGGATACCTATACTGCAATTTCCAAACGGATACAAAATGAGGATGTTTTCAGTCTTGTGGATACTTATTTTATGCCTTACGGCGTGGAATGCGACCAGTATTCTGTTTTAGGCGAAATCATGGAATTAAATACGGTCAGAAATAAAATTACAGATGAAGAAATTTATATGATGACAATTAACTGTAATGATTTGACGTTTGATTTGTGTATTAACAAAATGGATTTGTTCGGGGAACCTTGTGTGGGCAGAAGATTTAAAGGCGTTATTTGGATGCAGGGATATATAAATTTTCCGGGATAATGAATCAGTTTCCACTGATAAGGCTTTTAAAATTTTGCCAGCAGACCGATATTCTGCCGGAAAAATACCGGAAAGCCATTCGGAATAGAAATGATATTAATAATATGATTTGTATACTGTTAAACTGCCATTTTTGAAATCAGAGTCGTATGAATTAAATTTAGTAGTTGCCACAACCGGTATGTTATGATAAAATAATGTGTGTTTGATGAATAAGTGTTTGTAGCTCAGAGAATAGAGCACATGCCTCCTGAGTTTTAGTTTGGTTCGTTACTATCTGCTAACGAAAGAGGCACAAAAGCAGAATCAGTTCCCTTAGTTAAATGGATATAACAGGAGCCTCCTAAGAGAACCTACAACGGAAACTTTTTGGAGGACATGAGGTAGTCAGTCACACACAATTTTATACACGTTTCCGTAGCTCAGCTGGATAGAGCGACCGCCTCCTAATATCCCGGTCATCAAAGTCCGTGGAGGTAAAAAAGCTCTTTTCATAAACTTCATATCGTTCGAGTCCTCGTAGCTCAGCTGGATAGAGCACACGCCTCCTAAGCGTGGGGTCGGAAGTTCAAATCTTCTCGGGGACGCTGAAATGCCGTAACTTCAAGGGTTGCGGCATTTTTGTTCCTTCAGGGATTCCAACATGCCCTCCTTTCATAACCTTATTTTCGACCTGCCGCCTGTAGGGGAAGTCCGAAATGGATTAGAACCCCCTTGCGGGAAAAACAAGGTCTGCTAATCATTCTGCTAATTTGTATTCCCGTGTACTCTGGTTGCTTCCTGTGTCGTCTTGTGACTTTTCATGTACCGAGCATTTTTTTCGCAAGCTGCGTCATAATCTGGTCGCCGTACTGCTCGATGAATTTCTGAGTGAAAGCGTCCATCGCCTGCGGGGAAGATTCCAGCTGTTTCATCATGACGTCCGGGTTGGGCACGGAACCGCTTTCCTCTCCCTGGAGGCTGCGCTCCACGGGGCGCATATCGGGATTGGAGTAAAAAGCCGTTTCAAATTTCTGTGCGTTGATCTTGCGGTCTTCGTCCAGGATATGCGCATAGATTTCCGTGATCATGTCAATCTGTGCATGGCCGGTATCTCCCTGGGTAGCTTTGAGATCCCCTTTGTTCAGTTTCAGCTTGTAGGTCGTGCTGGAGTGACGCAGGGAATGGAATACCACATTGGGCAGGCCGGCAGACTTTTTAAGGCGTTCAAACTGGTTGCCGATGATGCGGTCCTCGCAGGGCCTTCCCGTTTCCTGAGCCAGTACCAGATTGTAGTCTGTATAGTCCGGCCCCATGAACTCTTTCAGCCTGTCCTGCTTTTCCTTCCAGTCGCGCAGGATAAGGGCAAGGGTTTTGGGAAGCCATACCTTACGGATGCTGCTTTCTGTCTTCGGCTTTTTCAGGACAAGCCTGGTGGATGATCTGCCGCCCATCAGCCTGGGGAACACAAAAAGGATATCCTTTTCCCCAAGTGCGTCAATCGCCCTCTGGTCAACACGGGCAAGTTCCTTTTCAATCCATACATATGCGTTATCGTTTGCAATGTCTTCATCTGCGATGTGGAGGCAGTCCCAGGTCAGGCCAGTGATCTCCCCCATCCGCATGGAGCAGGCAAAAGCCAGATTGATTGCAATGTAGAGTTTTCCATCCTGGCAGTTGTCGAGAGCCTGGCGGATGGTATCCGCCGTCCAGATTGCCCGGACTTTCTTTTCCCGTTTCGGCAGGTCGGCATCCTCAAAAGGGTTTTTGCCGATGATATCCCACCGGACTGCCTGATGGAAAGCGCACCGGAGGAGTTTAATAATCTTTTCGATGGTGCAGGGCGTCACATACTCCGTTTTCGCATGGCGGTATGGAGTATTTACAGGGGCTGTTTTCTGAAGCTGCTGGATATATTGTTATTCGTAACTTTACCCACTCCTAATTGCCCGAAAATTCTTCAAATTAAAAGAAGGTACAGCATAATT
>QZDS01000046.1 GCA_009917455.1 bacterium 1xD8-48
TCTTTTCCTGCACCATATTCAGTTGTCAATTTTCAGTTAGAATCACATTCATTGAGATTCCGAGAAGTTATTTATGTTTTCTCCGGGCCGGTCAGGCTTTCTCTGCGAGGGTCAATGTATTGAGGATTCTCGCCAGATAAGCTTCAAATTCTTTTTGTTCTTTTTCGGAAAAGCCCTGATAAAACAGGCTGTTCATCTTTTGCGAGACTGCCTCGTACTTTTCCTTAAGGGAGCAGGCGTAGTCCGTCAGGGAGACGATGGTCTGACGGCGGTTTGCCGGATTTGTATGTCTTTCCAGAATGTTTTTATTTACCATTCCGTCCACCACAATGGAAACGGTGTTTTTGGCAAGAGAAGTGGCTCTGCTGATTTCGCTGATGGTGAGGTGGTCATTTTTCCATAAAATAAAGAGAATGCGCCCCTGTCCGCCGCTGATTTCAATGCCGTTCTCCATAAGAAGCCTTTCGAAAATCCTGTCCTGAAGCTGCTTAATCTGCGTAATATAAAATCCGCCTTTTGTTTCCAATGCTGTCCCCTTCAAATCCAATTAGAATAGTTCTATATAGAATAATTATAAATTAGCATATAATTTGCGGGGAGTCAACTGCCTTTTATATATGAGGAGGAAATGTCTGGCGGATGGGAATATCGAGGTGGCGGAGATTGTGAGGGAGATATGAGGTACAGCTTGTAGGCGCACATCTGCACACAAAAGATGATAGGCAATAAAAAAGTGATTCTGCTTGCAGGCCGGGAGGCCAAAAAGGAATATGCAATGGCGATTATGAATTTTAAGAAGATAACAATAATCATATTTCATAAAGAAAAAGGGGGAGGCGACGGCAGATGGACGTCATCTCCCCCCGAATTTGTTAAACCATGCCCTCTCCGCAAAGGGAAGTTTTACTGCCCTTTTACATTCCTTTTCCGCAACGCCAATGGGAAGGAAACAAACCAGTTCACAGTCGTCGGGCACTTCGAGGATTTTTGCCATTTTCCGGCAAATCTGGTCGGTATCGGTGATATGGCCTTCCACCCAGCAGCTTTGATAACCTAAATCAATAATTGCCAGCAGCATATTTTCTATGGCGGCGGAATAATCCTGAATGTAATAGCATCTGTCCCGGTAGGCAATGATTTTCTTCGCCAGTACGCAAATCATGGCGGGAGCGGTATCCCCGACGGCAGGCTGTATTACGGCATGGAGCTTTGCAAGTGTTTCCTCGTCGTCCACCGCAATCAGCCTTGTAGTCTGCTTGTTGCAGCCCGAGGGAGCGGCCAGCCCGGCTTCCATAATCAGCTTTAAATGTTCTCTCGGCACTTTTGTGCTTAAGTAAGGGCCTCTGTAGCTTGTTCTGCTTTTGATAAGGTCTATGGTGTTCATTTTTCCCCGTTTCCGTGCGACGGTAAGTCGCCGCACTATATTTTTAATCAGATTAGCTTGACCGCTGTTTTTTGTCAAAAAACTTTGCAGACGGCATTGCCAAAGTGTATAATTAAAGTAAAATTACGGAATTTAAAATAGGAGGTCTGCTTATGGAACAGATTTACAACCCTTACTTACCGCTTACGGAATATGTGCCGGACGGGGAGCCCCACGTTTTTGACGGCCGGGTATACATATACGGCTCTCACGACAAGACGGAGGGAACCGCTTACTGTGAGCAGGATTATGTGACGTGGTCCGCCCCTGTAGACAATCTTAAGGACTGGAGATATGAGGGCGTCATTTACCGGAAAAATCAGGACCCGTCCAATGCGGATGGCCGCATGCAGCTTTGGGCGCCGGACGTGACGAAGGGGCCGGACGGCAGGTATTACCTTTATTATTGCTTTAGCTTTTACCCGGAAATCGGTGTTGCTGTGAGCGATTCCCCGGCAGGGCCCTTTGTGTTCTACGGGCATGTAAAGTATCCGGAAAATTTGCATGACGGCGCGGTTTTGCGGGAATATATGCCTTTCGATCCGGCTGTGCTTACGGACGACGACGGCAGGGTCTATCTGTATTACGGCTTTGCGCCTGCCTGCGAGAAGGAAATGAAATTTCCCGAATTGAGCCCGGAGGGGCTGGCGGCGATGCCTGCGGAGAAGCGGGCCGGATATGAAAAGATAAGGAAGATTCAGTTTGGTGAAAACGGAATGGTGGTGGAGCTTGAGCCGGATATGCTCACCACGAAAGGCGAGCCGCATGTCAGCATACCGGGCGGACACCACACGGAGGGGACGGGCTTTGAAGGCCACGGATTTTTTGAGGCTTCCTCCATTCGGAAAATCAACGGAAAATATTATTTTGTCTATTCCAGCCATAAGAGCCACGAGCTTTGCTATGCGGTCAGCGACAGGCCGGATAAAGGCTTTACCTATGGGGGAACCATTGTATCAAACGGAGATGTGGGGCTGAACGGACGGAAAGCGCCCGTTAACGTGCTCGGCAACAACCACGGCGGTATTGAGAAAATCGGTGAGGATTATTACATCTTTTACCACAGGCAGACCAACGGAACGGAGTTTTCCAGACAGGGCTGTGCGGAAAAGATAGAAATCGGCTCGGACGGAAAAATTGGGCAGGTGGCGATTACAAGCTGCGGGTTAAATGGCGGGCCTCTTAAGGCAGGCGGAATTTACCCGGCGGCCATTGCCTGCCACATCACCTGCCCGGAGACGATGGACTTTATTGATTACAACAACCCTTCCGTGAGGAGGCAGACCAGAATCGTGCAGCGGCAGAACCAGCCTTATGTTGCGGCTGTGGCGGACGGAAGCGTGCTGGGGTACAAGTATTTTGAAGGAACCGGCGTTTCGGGAATCCTGTTGGAAATGAGAGGGGCTTTTAAGGGAAATGTTCTGGTTTCAAAGGATGAGGAAGGGAAGAACCTTATCGGGGAAAAGGCGGTGGCCGTTGACTGTAAGGACTGGCAGGTTTTCCGGATACCCTGCGATGTTTCCCTGTCCGGCTGTGCGGTTTACTTCCGCTTCTCGGGAGAGGGAGAGTGCGAGATGAAATCCTTTGGATTTCTGAATTGAGGCGAAAGCCGTATGGTAGAATATTGTTTTGAGACCTGCCAGGCGCCTACTGTGGTGCATGGCAGGTCTTACTTGACTTTCAGGAGAATAATTTATGAACTTATCAAAAGATTTATTCCAAAAGTATTTTAGCAATAAAATAACACAAGATGAGTTATGCGTAAGTATAGGGATTTGGAATACAGAATTTGAGCAATTTTTATTGACAGAAATGGTCCATGCCTATAAGCATGAAGATGCTGAAATGATAGAATATCTTATATTTACAATGTTTTTAGCAGAAGAAGAAATTAATTTATCTTTATTTACCGATATATTAAATAGGCTTATTCTGTGCAAATGGCACAATAAGCATGAAGATATAGCGTTGCTGTTACAAAAAATAAGAGCTTCAGAAAGTATCGAGTATTTGTACAAAGCAATATTTTTAAAACCAGCCTATTTAGAATGGGATGATAACTATGCTTTTGAAAAGAAATGCATTCATGCAATAGCCAAGTGTGGAAATCAGGAAGCTGTAGACAAGTTGAATTTATTAATTACAGATAAAAATGAAATAGTAAGATTGTGTGCGGTGAAGCAGTTACAAAAATTGCAGAATAGTATTTAATTATATTCCTTATATATCTGGGGAGCGGGAGCAGGCGGCGAGGGCTATGGGAATGAGCCGTTAAAGAACGTATCTAACCGATATTAAGGCACCTTTAGGAGGATGAGATGGAAAAGATAGACGAGTTAAAACAACTGTTTAAAGAGATGCTTATAATAGTACAGGAATATGGAGATTCTGCTTCTTATAATGCACCAAAGGAAATTCTTAAAAGGATATTAAGCATTTTAGAGGCAGATGCTGATGACGCTGATAAATTCGCCGAGGTTAAACGCGAGTATAACAACCTTTTTTTTCCCAAAAGTTCGTTGTCGGAGTTTTGTATCTGGAGAGATGATTTTGAGGAGAGAAAAAAGTTAAATCAACCATTCTCAGATATAATAGACAGATTGTGGGAAATCCTGAAATGAGGAAATTTTTATGACCACAGAAATGAATGAAACCATTTTTTTACAAAATTTGCAAAAGGCGATTCAGGAAATAAATCTGGCGGAGAAGATATCGCTCAAAGATTGTAAATTTCGGATTAATCCAGTAGTCGAACAGGGAAAGAGCATGCAGGCAAAAGATGAGATGATGCGGCTTAATATATTAAATCCCGACAGAGTAAGAGGGAGAACATTCACAATAGACGAAGTTGTCTCAATGCTAACATTTTTTAGCCCACTTGTTCCACTATGGATAAATTGTAAAATGGTTCGATATGCGAATGGAGAAATAGAAATCCAACTGGATTGTAGTTTGAGGCTTAGAAAGCCCTCTTTGTTGAGAAATCAAGAATCAGGTTATCCTCCTTTCAAGGCAATTGTGTAGGCAATTTAACAATTACCAATAAAAGTATCATCAATAGGAGTTGCACGATAAATGTATGAATTTTTTGGCAAATCCTTTTTGCAAAACCCCTTGACACCCGCTGTCTACAGGTGTAAACTCATATTGTCTACAAAAGTAGACTGCAGGAGGAAGACAGATGGATAAGAAAATAACAGTCTCCGATGCCGAATGGACGGTGCTTGAGGTTTTGTGGTCGGCCGGAAAGCCGCTGAATGCGACGGATATCCGAAACGGCCTTGGAGAGAGCAGAAGATGGGAGAGGACGACGGTCCTCACGCTGATTCAGCGGCTCTTAAAAAAGGGTGTGCTCAGACAGGAAAAGCGGGAGGTCTATTACTATGAACCCTGCGTAAAGCGGGAGGAGTATATCAAAGACGAGACAAAGGACTTTGTGGATAAGTTTTTCAGGGGAAGTTCCCGGAATCTGGCGGCGGCGCTTGTAAACAGCGAGGCTTTATCGAAAAAGGAGCTCGAGGAGCTCCGCGACTATTTCAACCAGAATTGTTAGCACATTCTGTGCGGAAACGGGGAAAATATGGAACGGATTTTTTTATGTGTGTTATCCTTATCCCTCTCGGGCGCTTTGGCGGGGACGATACTTTTGCTTATCCATCCGCTGACAAAAAAGTGGTTTTCCAGAAGATGGAATTATTATATCTGGCTGCTATTGATTGCAAGGCTGGTTCTGCCGCTTCATTTCGGAGCGGTCGGCGGCTTACGTATACCGATACGGTCGGCGGCATATCTGACAGCGGAAACGGGGAATGAGAAAACAGAAGGAACAGACAGGGCAGAGTCAGAGCTGAAAGGTGCTGACGGCGGGAAGCAGGTGGGAGCTCCCGGCCTGGAGAAAGCAGACGGCATTAATCAGACGGAAAAAGGAGATAAGGACGGGCAGGCCGCCGCCGCTGAAATGCCTCCTTCGTTTTCGGGGAAAGCGAGGGAAAACCGGCTTGTTTTTCCGGCGGTTCTCTGGCTTTTGGGAGCATGCGTCAGCCTTTTCATGAAAATATGGAATTACCGGCGGTTTGCCGCCGGCGTTGGCAGGGACAGGGAAAGGCTTTCGGACAGCGGTATCATTAAGCAGGCAGAGGATACGGCGGCAAGGCTTTGTATGAAAAGGGCGCCTGCTATTTATGAGAGCGGGAGAGTTTCGGGGCCGATTACCCTTGGCCTGTGCAAACCGGCGGTTATTTTGCCGAAGGAGTTTGTGGCTGGATTTTCAGAAGGAGCGGACGGCAGGAATCAGCTTTGTCTGGTGCTTCATCATGAATTTATTCATATAAAGAGGAAGGATTTGTGGTATAAATGGCTTTATCAGGCGCTGCTTTGCGTGCATTGGTTTAATCCGGTGCTCTATCTGGCGGGGCGGAAGCTGAATGCCGACTGTGAGCTTGCCTGTGACGAGGCGGTAGTGGCCAGCCTGACAGGGGAAGGAAAAAAGGCATACGGAAATATTCTTATAAATGCAGCGGAATGGTCGGGGACGTTTCGGAGAAATATTCCATACACCACATTGCTGGAGAGGAGGCAGGACTTGAAAGAGAGGCTGAAAGGAATTCTTCATTATAAAAAACAGAAAAAAATCGGGGTGCTGATATCCGTCTGCACGGCTCTGGGGCTTTTGGGGCTGACGGCCTGCGGGAGCGTGAGGATTTCCGGGGAGGAAACGTCTCTTGCTGATTCCGCAAAAGAGGAGCCGAAGGATGAGGGATTCTGGCAGTCAATGTTTTCCGCAGTTTCCGGGGAAGAGGCCGAAAAATTTATTTTAAGCACGTCGATAGTGAATAAACACGGCGTTGCTTTTAAGATGTACGACGATGACATTCTGGTTGCGGGAGACGATGCCAATGACCAGTGGAGAGCCTACCATTATGCCGGCGGCAATGGGGTTACCGCAAAGGGATTTGCCTTAAACGGCTCACACACGGTTCTGATTGCGGAGGCAGTTGAAGATACAACGTTGAAAGTGGAAACTTCCTATGAACTGGTGGACGGAAAATTTAAGACAGTCTGCATAAAGCCTGACGGAAGCGTGGAGGTAATAGACGACACTGGTGAACACGGAGTTTTCGAAGTCACCCTGGAAAAGGGAAGAAACGTCATTAAAATGGTGGGGCAGGGTGCAAAGCTGAAAGAGCTTTCCATCGGCTTCCCGAAGCTCAATAAAAGAGATTTTGCGGCAGTCTACAATTCGGAAAGCGAGGAGTATGCAGATAAAATCTTACAGGAGATTCAATCAGGAAAGGCGATAGACAGGGAAAAGGTTTTTGAAACTCTGGCCTATATGGAGGATGAGGAAGTAAGCGAGGTTCTTGCCGCCCTGCTTGAGCGGAAGGAGAGCCTGAACGCTGACGAAATGTGTGATTTGTTTATTTATTCTGACAAAGAGTTGTCCACAAAGTACCTGACGGAGGCCGTGGCAAGAGGAGATATCACGCCCGACAAAGAAATGGTTGACAGTCTTATGCCCTATCTGGATGATGGAGGCCGTGGAAGATTGCTGAATGCTCTGGGCAAAGACCTGGACTGGACAATGATTTGCGAGAGCATGCCGTATCTGTCGGATAATGAAAGAAGGGACTGTGTTCTGCAGTATCTGGGGAACGGAAATACCATTACCTTTTCACAGTATGAGGAGATTTCACCGTATTTAAGCAGTGATGCGACGGAGGCGATTGACAGGTATCTGGAAAGGTAAGGTAGCGTGCTGACGAAAGGATATTACTTTTCCTGAATGTCCGCTCGGAATCCTCCACCGAAAACTGACTGCAAGAAGGAAATGCACGCTTTCAAAAGAAATGCGTTACCTACTGGTAATAGCATTTCTTTTTTGTTATGATAGAAATGCAAATTATTTGTATACACGAAAAGAGAAGCCGCGCCGGAAGGCGGCGTATCGTCCCCGGCGCGGCGGAAACGGGGAAAATTATGGCGTTTACGCATCTTCACGTCCATACGGAATACAGTCTGCTGGACGGTTCCAATAAAATAAAAGAATATGTAAAGCGGGTGAAGGAGCTTGGCATGGACAGCGCCGCCATCACCGACCACGGCGTTATGTACGGCGTCATTGATTTTTATAAGGAATGTAAGGCCCAGGGCATCAGGCCCATTCTTGGCTGCGAGATTTATGTGGCGCCGGGTTCCCGTTTTGACAAGGAGCTGACTGGCGGCGAGGACAGGTATTACCATCTGGTTCTGCTGGCGGAAAACAATACGGGATACGATAATCTGGTAAAAATCGTAAGCCGGGGCTTTACGGAAGGCTATTATTACAAGCCCCGTGTGGATATGGAGCTTTTGCAGGAATGCCACGAGGGTCTGATTGCATTGTCCGCCTGCCTTGCCGGCGAGGTGCAGCGTTATATTTCAAAAGGACTTGTGGACGAGGCGAAAAAGGCGGCGCTCCGTTACAGGGACTGCTTCGGGGAGGGTAACTTTTTCCTGGAGCTCCAGGACCACGGGCTGTCCGAGCAGAAAATGGTGAACACCACCCTTTTGCAGATGAGCCGGGAGCTGGAAATCCCGTTGGTGGTTACCAACGACGTGCATTACACTTATAAGGAGGACGTGAAGCCCCACGACATTTTGCTCTGTATCCAGACGGGGAAAAAGCTGGCGGACGAGGACAGGATGCGCTATGAGGGCGGCCAGTATTACGTAAAGAGCGAGGAGGAAATGAAAGGGCTCTTTCCTTATGCATGGGAGGCCGTTGAAAATACCCGGCGGATTGCGGACAGATGCAATGTTGAAATCGAGTTCGGGGTGATTAAACTCCCGCATTTTGAAGTGCCGGAAGGGTACGACTCCTGGACTTATTTAAATAAGCTCTGTTATGACGGGCTGCATAGCCGTTACGGCGACAATGAAAACGCGCCGGCGGGGGAAACGGGCCAGACCTTAAAGGAGCGTCTTGACTATGAGCTTGACGTCATAAAGACCATGGGGTATGTGGATTATTTCCTGATAGTGTGGGACTTTATCAACTACGCCAAATCAAACGGAATTATGGTGGGGCCCGGGAGAGGCTCAGCGGCGGGGAGTATTGTCTCCTATGCCCTGCGTATTACGGATATCGACCCCATTAAGTACAATCTGCTCTTTGAGCGTTTCCTGAATCCCGAACGTATCTCCATGCCGGATATTGACATTGACTTCTGCTTCGAGAGACGGCAGGAGGTGATTGACTATGTGGGCCGGAAATATGGGCCGGAAAAGGTGGTGCAGATAGTCACTTTCGGAACGTTGGCCGCAAAGGGTGTGATTCGCGACGTGGGGCGTGTGATGGATTTGCCCTACGCCTATGTGGATTCCCTTGCAAAAATGATACCAAGAATCCCCAATGAACTGAACATCACCATCGACAAGGCTCTGAAGGTCAATCCCGAGCTTCGAAAGCTCTATGAGACGGACGAACAGGTAAAGGAGCTGATTGACATGAGCAAGTGTCTGGAGGGGCTTCCCAGACACGCTTCCATGCACGCCGCCGGGGTGGTGATTTGTTCCCGGCCTGCCGAGGAGCTGGTGCCCCTCTCGAGGGGAGCCGACGGCGCTGTCACTACCCAGTTCACCATGACCACCATCGAGGAGTTAGGGCTCCTTAAAATGGATTTTCTGGGACTGCGGACGCTGACCGTGCTGCGGGACGCGGTAGCCCTTATCGAAAAGGACAAGGGGATTTCCATTGATATCAATCATCTGGATTTTGACGATAAAAAGGTGCTTGCGTCCATTGGGACGGGACGCACGGACGGAATTTTCCAGCTTGAAAGCGGCGGCATGAAAAGCTTTATGAAGGAGCTCCGCCCGGAGAGCCTTGAGGATATCATTGCCGGGATTGCTCTTTACCGGCCGGGGCCGATGGATTTCATTCCCAAGTATATCAGGGGAAAAAGCAATGCGGGCGCCATTACTTATTCCTGTCCCCAGCTTGAGCCGATTCTTGACGCCACCTACGGCTGTATCGTTTATCAGGAGCAGGTAATGCAGATTGTCCGGGATTTGGGGGGCTATACCCTTGGGCGGAGCGATCTGGTGCGCCGCGCCATGAGCAAGAAAAAGCAGTCCGTGATGGAAAAGGAGCGGGCCAACTTCATTTACGGAAATGAAGCGGAGGGCGTGCCGGGGTGTATGGCAAACGGCATTTCCGAACAGGTTGCTTCCCGGATTTACGACGATATGATGGATTTTGCCAAATACGCCTTCAACAAGTCCCATGCCGCCTGCTATGCAGTGGTGGCCTACCAGACGGCGTATCTGAAATACTATTATCCGGTGGAGTTTATGGCAGCGCTTATGACCTCTGTGATTGACAATCCCCGGAAGGTGGCGGAGTACATCATGGTCTGCAGGAATATGGGAATCACCATTCTGCCGCCGGATATCAACCAGGGGGAGAGGGGATTTTCCGTGGACGGCAATTCCATCCGCTATGCGCTTACCGCCATTAAAAGCATCGGACGCCCTGTGATTGACGCGGTGGTGGAGGAGCGGAGCAAAAGAGGTCCCTACACCAATCTGAAGGATTTTATTACAAGAATGGCGGATAAGGATATCAACAAAAAGGCCATTGAAAACTTTATCAAGGCCGGCGCCTTTGACAGTCTTCCCGGCACAAGAAAACAGTTTATGAGCGCCTATGTGCAGATTATGGACAGCATTGTCCATGATAAGAAAAACAACATGGCCGGGCAGATGAGCCTTTTTGATATTGTGGACGAGGAGGAAAAGGAAGCATACGACGTTAAGCTCCCGGATGTGGGGGAATATTCCAAGGAGATGATGCTTTCCTTTGAAAAGGAGGTGCTGGGCATTTATGTCAGCGGCCATCCTTTAGAGGAATGGGAGGAACTGTGGAAAAAGGGAATCACCAACACCACGGCGGACTTTATGCTTGACGACGAAAACGGCGAACCGGCGGTCAGGGATAATGCGGCGGCCACGGTGGGCGGCATGATTGCGGATAAGAGGATTAAATATACGAAAAACGACAAGGTGATGGCATTCTTACAGGTGGAGGATTTGCTGGGCAGTATCGAGGTGGTGGTTTTCCCCAGGGATTACGAGAGATACAGCGCAAAGCTTACGGAGGAAAACAAGATTTTCGTGCGGGGAAGGGTATCCCTGGAGGAGGATAAGGACGGAAAGCTTATCTGCGAGCGGATTATCTCCTTTGACGAAATTCCCAGAAAGCTGTGGATTAAGTTCCGGACAAAGGAGGAGTACGAGAAAGCGAGCGACGAACTGCTTTCCCTTCTGGCAGATTCCGACGGAAACGACAGCGTGGTTATATATATAGAGGCGTTAAAGGCGATGAAAAAGCTGCCGCCGGCCAGAAATGTAAGCGCCGACGAGGAGCTTTCACGGCGGCTTGCGGCAAAGTATGGGGATGATAATATTAAGATTGTGTGGGATGTGAGGAAAGAGGCATAAAAATATTGAAAATGGCAGGAAATAGAGGTAAAATAAGCAGGAAAGAAAGGATGGTATCTACTTATGGCACAAGGGGCAAAAGAAATTAAAACCATTGGAATTCTGACCAGCGGCGGCGATGCGCCGGGTATGAATGCCGCTATCCGTGCGGTTGTGCGTAAGGCAATCGGCAACGGAGTGAAAGTGAAGGGAATTAAAAAGGGCTATCAGGGTCTTTTAAACGAAGAAATTGTCGATATGGAAAAGAAAGATGTTTCCGATATCATTCAAAGGGGCGGAACGATTCTGGGTACTGCCCGCTGTACGGAATTCAAGCTGCCGGAGGTACAGGAGCGAGCGGCTGAAATCTGCAGAAAGCATGGAATCGACGGTATGGTGGTTATCGGCGGAGACGGTTCTTATCGGGGCGCGCAGGCGCTGGCGAGGCAGGGAATCAATACAATTGGACTTCCGGGAACTATCGACCTTGATATTGCATGTACGGAATATACCATTGGCTTTGACACGGCCGTGAATACGGCCATGCAGGCGATTGACAAGGTAAGGGACACCTCTTCCTCCCATGAGCGCTGCAATATCATTGAGGTTATGGGAAGAAACGCCGGCTACATTGCATTATGGTGCGGCGTGGCAAACGGCGCGGAGGATATTCTTCTTCCTGAGAAATACGATTTTAAAGAGCAGAATATCATAAATAATATTATCACAAACCGCAAAAGAGGAAAGACCCACCACATCATCGTAAATGCGGAAGGAATCGGGCATTCCACTTCCATGGCAAGAAGAATCGAAGCGGCTACCGGTATTGAAACGAGAGCAACCATTTTAGGATACATGCAGCGAGGGGGCTCACCCACCTGTAAGGACCGTTTCTATGCTTCCATCATGGGCTCCTACGCCGCCGATATCCTCTGCGAGGGAAAGAGCAACAGGGTGGTAGGATACCAGAAAGGACAGTTTGTGGACTTTGATATTGAGGAAGCTCTGAATATGCAGAAGCAGATTCCCGAATATCAGTATCAGGTGAGCAGGTTGTTATCACAGTGAGAAATAATCAGACAGTTAAGCGCCGGCGTATGTCGGCGTTTCTCTATAAAAAACAGCGAAGCCCCGCACAGAGCACAAATCGATTTCAGGACGCAAAGCGGCCGGAAATTGATTTATTGCCGGTGTGCCGGAGGGGGCGGAGCGGAACTGGAATAAGAATAACTATGATTGAAAGCGTATCAAATCCTAAGGTAAAACATCTCGTCCTTCTCCGGGAAAAAAGCCGGGCAAGAAACAAAGAAGGTCTTTTTCCTGTGGAAGGAATCAAAATGTTTGCGGAGGCTCCTTATGAGAGAATAAGAGAGGTGTATGTGGGCAGAACCCTCTGGCGGCAGATGGAGGAAAGCTGCGGCGGGCATAAGGCTGCGCCGGTACATGCTCTGGTGTGGGAAAAGCTCTGCGCCTGTATGGAAAGGGGAATCTATGTGGAGCAGGTGTCCGACGAGGTGTTAAGGAAGGCGTCTGACACACAGACCCCTCAGGGGCTCCTTTTTCTGATGGAGCAGTTTTCGTATACCATTGGGGGAATGCTGCAAAACGCCCTTGAAAGGCAGCAAAGGGACGGCAGACCGCCTCTTTTCCTCCTTCTGGAGGATATTCAGGACCCCGGCAATCTGGGAACCATGCTGCGGACAGGCGAGGGAGCGGGAGCGTGCGGCGTGATTATGAGCAGGAAAACGGCGGATATCTATAATCCCAAGACCATCCGGTCCACCATGGGCTCTTTGTACCGGATTCCCTTTTTGTATGTGGAGGAGCTTTCAGAAGCGATTGACGCGCTCAGACAGAATCGGATTACGGTGTATGCGGCCCACCTGAGGGGGGAACAGTATTATGATGAGATTTCCTATGAGGGCGGCAGCGCTTTTCTCATAGGAAACGAGGGCAGCGGGCTTAAACGGGAAACGGCCGGTCTGGCGGATGTCTGGCTGAAAATTCCCATGGAAGGCAGGCTGGAATCCTTAAACGCCGCCGTATCCGCAGCGCTGCTGATGTATAGGGCGTCAGGGGAGTACCGGAGAAAGAACTAAGACGCCTGAGGGGTATGCGGGCGAAGTTCTTCTGGTGGGGATAAACTACGATGAGGACAATAAAAATAGGCCTCATAGCTGTGTAATAGAAAAGCTGGTATAAGATGAGCAGAGTATTGATAATAGAAGACGATGAAATCCTGAATGCAGGGCTGTGTTACAATCTGCAGAAAAGAAAAATTGAACCTTTTTCCGCCGGCAGTATAAAAGAGGCGCGGAGAAGCCTGGTGGGGAATACTTATGATCTGATATTGTTAGACGTAAACCTGCCGGACGGCAGCGGATTTGAATTTGCCAGGGAGATTGCCGCCCGGTACGACACGCCTTTCATATTTCTGACGGCCCATAATCTGGACGACGAGGTTATCGGGGGGTATCGCTTAGGGGCGGAGGATTATATCACAAAGCCTTTCAGTATAAAAATCGTGATGGAAAAAATACAGGCAGTACTTCGCAGATGCGCGGGAGGCAGGGAAAACGCCCTGTATGAATGCGGAAACCTTGCCATAGATTTTGAAAACCGCATCGTCAGAAAAGACGGGGAGATTTTATCCCTTACGCCCACAGAGTTCGACCTTCTTCAATTTTTCTGCAAAAATCGCAGACAGATACTGACGAAAGAAACCCTGCTTGAGAATATATGGGACAGCAGGGGAAATTATGTGAACGAGCATACATTATCTTTGAACATCAGCCGTCTGCGGAATAAAATAGCGGACAGCAGGTTCGGCTACATTAAAACCATTTATGGCATGGGGTATCAATGGATTGGGGCGAAAGGGGAGGAAAATGAAGCTTATTAAGGCCTTGCTTCGGGCAGGCAACATCTTATTAGTGACTGCAGGATACGTTGTTCTTATCATGTCAGTGCCACAGAGCCGGGAGAGAACGGCTCTTTTTATTGTTTTAACCGGGCTGGGAATTTTAAACCTGGGCTATTTCATTTATTTCCGCAAAAGATTTATCGACTATTCTGAGGAAATCTGCCGCAATACCGAGAGAATTATGCGGCATGAAAAGGAGCCCTCTCAGCTTAACCGGGAAAGCCTTACCTCCAAAACCGTTATGGAACTGGAGAAGATGGGGGGTATTGCCTGGAACCGCATGTCGGAAAGCGAGCAGGGAAAAGAGCGGATGAAGCAGACTCTTTCCGAAATATCCCATCAGCTGAAAACTCCGCTTTCCAATATAAGAATGTATCATGACATGATAGCGGAGCCGGATATTACGGAGGAGGAGAAAAAAGGATTCATGGAAATTATCCGCCGCCAGCTTGAAAAACTGGAATTCCTTCTGGATTCCCTGATGAAAGCGTCGCGTCTGGAGAGTGAAATGATAAAGCTGCATATGGAAAACCGGAGAATTTTTCATACGCTGGAGCTTGCGGTGGGTGGAATTGTGAGGGAGGCTGACAGAAAGAATATCGATATTTCAGTGGATTGCGCGCCTTCCGTCATGTTTTTGCATGATGAAAAATGGACTGCCGAGGCCATTGAGAATATTCTGGACAATGCGGTGAAGTATACAGAGGAAAACGGAAAAATCAGCATTACTGTCTTTTTAGGGGAAATGTACGCTGAAATCAGGATAAAGGATACGGGAAGGGGAATTGCGCCGGAAAATTATAATAACATTTTCAGGCGGTTTTACAGGGAAAATCCGGCTTCCTCCGACAACGGACTGGGGCTTGGGCTTTACATTGCCAGAAATATTATCACCCTCCAGGGCGGCTATATTGTGGTTCATTCTGTAGTGGGAGAGGGCTCCGCCTTTTCAGTATATCTGCCGAACAGACAGGTAGCGTAATTGTTTCGGTTTTGATAAAATTCTCTTTCAAATCGAAACAGGATTGACAGGATTTCCTCTTAAAATGGAAATATAAAAAAGAAAGGGGAAATCTTACATGAATATTTTGCAGACAAAGAACCTCACGAAATATTACGGCGCAGAGCCGCTGCTGGTAAAAGCCCTTGACGGAATTACCCTGGAGATTGAACAGGGGCGCTTTACCGCCATTGTCGGCACCTCCGGTTCCGGGAAAAGCACGCTGCTCCATATGCTGGGCGGCCTGGATACGCCCACAGGCGGGAGCGTTATGGTGGACGGGCAGGAATTAAGCGGAATGGGGAGGAACGAGCTGACGATTTTTCGCAGAAGAAAGATAGGATTTATTTTTCAGAATTATAATCTGCTGCCGAACATGACAATATATGACAACATTGTCCTGCCGGTGGAGCTGGACGGAAGAAGCGTGGATACGCAGTATTTAGAGGATATTGTAAACGCGTTGGGGCTGGGCGACAAGCTGAGCAGAAAGCCCTCCGGCCTCTCCGGCGGCCAGCAGCAGAGGGCGGCCATTGCCAGAGCGCTGATTACAAAGCCCGCCATTATACTGGCGGACGAGCCTACGGGAAACCTTGACAGCTATACCAGTCAGGAGGTTATCGGGCTTTTACAGGCTGCCGGCAGGAAATTTCATCAGACTCTTGTTATGATTACCCACAACGACGAGATTGCGCAGGTGGCAGACAGAACCGTCCGTATAGAGGACGGCCGGATTGCGGAAAGCAGGTGATAGTCATGAAGCTGGATGCAAATAACAATGGAAGAATTATTTACCGCATTGCAAAAAGCAATCTGACGGGGAAAAAAATGTACAGCATTTTTTCCGCTCTGTCAATCGCACTGTCCATTACCTTTGTGAGCGCCATGGTTCTTTTTCTGCAGGGGATGCAGACGGTGGAAAAGCGTATGCTGGACAATATGCAGCACGTCATGTTCACGAACGTGTCAAAGGAACAGATGGAGAAAATCAAAGGGGATGAAATGACAGAAATGATGGTTCCGTATAAAACCTGCGGAGAGAACTTACAGTGGGAAGGGGTTAAATACGGATTATATTATATGGAAAGCAGGGCGCAGGGAATACAGACCTATGTGCCGGCGCAAGGGAGGGAACCGGAAAAATACAACGAGATTGTCGCGGACAGAGGCTTTCTGGAGAAAACAGGGCAGGAGTGCCAAATCGGCAGCAGAGTATCTCTCCAGGTGAAAGGCGGGCAGGAGGAATTTGTGCTTTGCGGTTTTACGGACAGACAGTATGAAACCTCCGTCAGCCCCGTCTATGTGTCGGCGGAATATGCCGATAAGAGCCCATTAATGAAGGATATCGGGTATACGGCTCTGGTGCGGATAAAGGAAGCTTCTTATATGGAAAGCTCCGCCTTTGAAACCACAGTTTACCAGATGGCGCTGGATTACGGGATAAAGAGGGAAAACGTCAACATAAACGGAAAATTTGAGGAATCCCTGCATGCCGAAAACAGTGTGGCTTTTGCGATGGCTTTTGTGTCCCTGTTTATAGCGGCGGCCTGCGGGCTTGTGGTCTACAGCATCTTTTATCTCTCAGTGACGTCGAGAACCCGGCAGATTGGGCAGCTTCAGACAATCGGGATGACGCAGAAACAAATAAAGAAGATGGTGCGCCGGGAGGGTTTTCTCTTAAGCGTTTTCTCCATTCCGGCAGGTCTGATTGCGGGCGGCATGATTGCATATTTTCTGGAGCCGGACGGTTGGAGCTTCCCTAAAGCCCTTCCGACTGCGGTTATCGCGGGGATTTTTGGATTCATGGTCGTGCAGATATCTGTGGGAAAGCCGGCGGCTCTTGCGGCAAAGGTTACCCCCATAGAGGCGGCGAGGAATGCCGGCGTGGAGGGCAATGTAAAGGAAGGAGCTTTTAAGCACAGAAAACTGACCGCCTTCGTGATGGCAAAGACAGCCCAGGTGAACCCCAAAAAGAGAAGCCTCATGACAATGTCCCTTACCTTCGGCGGAATTGTTTTTATGATTGCGGCCTCTTATATATATGCCTGGGACGAGTACGCCTATTCAAGGTCAGGGGAATTTGAGGATGCGGAATATAAAATTACTTATCTCTATAACGCCCATAATCCCTCCACCTATGGAACGAGCCGGATGCAGCTTACAGGAAATTTAAGCGAAGCGCTGAAAGAGGAACTGCAAAGCCTTCCTTACGTGAAATCAGTAAGGGCAGTACACGGCGCTTTCGCAAACATTGAACATCAGGGGGCCACCTGGGGGGAAAAATTCGGCCGCCTGACAGAGGATTCCGACGAAATCTTTTCCATGGAAATGGACGGAAATAACAGCTATGAATACCTGACAGAACATGACGGCATTATTATCACGAACAGTGAATTTTCCGCCGGAATAAACGGCGTTGCCTTCAGACCCGGCGATAAACTGACGCTGAACTGGTTTGACGGGCAGGAGCATTCCGCCAGGATTGAGATAGCGGCGGTAACGCCGTCCAGTATCAGGAATAGTGAGTGCGGTTTTTTCATGACGGATAAAACCATGGAAAAGCTCTGGGGTGACATGAATACCATCAGCGTTCTGGAAATATCCGTCTCGGAATATGAAACCAGAGGGGAGAAGACAGAAGCGGAAATCCGAAGGCTCATAGAGCCGTACCAGGATTTGCAGCTTGCGACTCTGCGGGAGAAGATAATCGACGACGCTGCAAGCGTGAGCAAAGTAAAAATGCAGATTTATGGGATTTCCGCGTTCCTTATCCTCTTTAGCATTTTAAATCTGATAAATATGACCATTGGAAATATTTCCGTACAAAAGCGGGAGCTTGCCATGTTAGAGTCGGTAGGCATGGAGGAACGGCAGATGAGAAGCATGCTGTTCTGGGAAAGCATTCAGTTCGTTTTCCCGGCAATCCTCTTAACGCTCACCGCCGGCGGCGCGGCGGGATACGGTTTTGTAATTGCCTTAAAGAAAATTGCGGATTATCTGGATTACAGATTCCCCTTAATTCCGGGCATTCTGTATGCCGCCGGGGTGATTGCGGTGCCGGTGATAATTTCCGTTTTCATCCTGAAGGCGCAGAGAAAAATCTCTCTGGTAGAAAGAATCAGGTATACGGATTAACTGAAATCAACTGGCTATATGGCCTTACGCTAAAAACTTGACATATATGAAGTAATTTGGTAATATTAGTTTCACACCGATGTAATAATTCTGTAATATATGTAATAGATATTTTATATGTGGCAGTAAATTGTCGTTTCAATTTCATATTTTTATAGATAATACAGAGTATATGGAGGTAGTGAAATGAAACCCAGAGAGTTATTTGCGGCAGCGTTGTTTCTTTTTGTTTTCGCGTCGGCAACAATAACCGTTCAGGCAAATGATAAGGAAGGCTACAATTTTCTGAGTGTGGGTGTAGCCGAAGTGTTAGACCCCAGCGCGCTCAGCAGCGAGGGGACTGTGGAGACGGCAGAGGAATCGCTTAATATCGACGAGAAATTTGAGGCGGAAAAGGAGCGGATGGAGCAGGAGCTGACCATGGCGAATGTGCAGAACGCTTTGAATGTCCGGGGACAGGCCGATGAGGACTCTGAAAAAGTAGGCGTATTATACAGGGACTGCGGCGGTACAATTTTAGAACGCCGGGACGGATGGACGAAGCTGAAATCCGGTAATGTAATCGGTTGGGCAAAGGATGAATATCTTCTTTTTGGCGAGGATGCCAAGAGCATGGCGGAGGATGTGGGAAACTGGATTGTGACGCTGGACGTGGAAGCGGTCCGGGTCAGAATGGAACCCGACGAGAATGCAGAGGTTTACGGTCTCTTAGCCTATGAGGATTCTGTGGAATTTATCGATACCGTGAAGGAAGGCTGGATTAGCGTGGACTTTAACGGCGATGTGGGATATGTGAATTCCGAGTATGTGAATGTGAGGTTCCACATTGACGAAGGCGAAACCATGGAAGTCATCAAAGCCAGGGAACGGGAAGAGGAAGAGCGGAAAAAGAAAGCGGAGGAGGAAGCCCGCAAGGCAAACCGCGGAGCCGTGGCGGCGGACGCCGACGAGGTAAGGCTTTTAGGCGCGCTGATTTACTGCGAGGCCGGCAATCAGCCCTATGAGGGCATGGTGGCTGTGGGAGCCGTGGTGATGAACAGAGTAAAAAGCGGCGCTTATCCCAACACCATTCATTCTGTTATTTACGCTTCCGGCCAGTTTACGCCGGCGCTTACCGGAAAGGTGGCGAGAGTATATGCGGGAAACGTCCCGGACGCGTGTCTCCAGGCAGCCCAGGCAGCTATTAACGGAGAAACTACTGTCGGCGGCGCCACTCACTTCAGGCGGGCAGGCGCAAGAGAGGGATATGTGATTGGAAATCATGTATTCTGGTAAATTTTAAGATTAAAGTGAAAAAGCCCTGCCGGAGAGATGCGCCGGCGGGCTTTACTTATTTTATATACAATTGTTTCCGGTTGCCTGATTCACTTTTGTGTAGTAAAATATTCCTAAACAGTCGTATGCGTTCAAGAAGGAGGGGCAATATGAATCTTACAACGATTTGGCTTGTTGTTTTTGTTGCCTGCATTGCTATTGAAATTATTACTATGGGCCTTACTACCATTTGGTTTGCCGGAGGCGCGCTGGTTGCGGCAATCGGGGCGGCTTTGGGAGCGCCCATATGGCTGCAGGCGGTTTTCTTCGGGGCGGTATCCCTTGTACTGCTTTATTTCACCCGGCCTGTGGCCGTGAAATATTTCAATAAGGACAGGGTAAAAACCAACGCGGAGAGCCTTGTGGGAAAGCAGGCTGTTGTAATCAGCGAGATAGATAATCTGCAGGGAATCGGACAGGTAAGCGTAAACGGCCAGGAGTGGAGCGCCAGAACGGTTGAGGAAGGCATTACGCTTACGGAAGGAAGCGTTGTGATTGTCCGCGCTATCAGCGGAGTGAAGCTGATGGTGGAGGAAAAGCGCTGACGGATTTTTTCGCAGGCAATGTGCCGGGCGGACGCGTCGGAAGGCAGCGCCGCAGAGAGCGGTTCATGGGGGAAATCCCGAAAAACAATCGGGTTTGCGTCAGTACTGCATCCGCAGACCTTTTCCACAGGTATTTGTGCCATGGCATTTGTGACCAGACATTGACGCTGGCGCATTTATGCTTTGTATTTTGCCTGTGAGCAAAGTCCCGGTAAAGCCGGGCGTTAAAAAGCAGTACAGAAAAGAGGAAAAAATATGGAATGGGTTTTACTTGTACTTGTTATTGTAGTCCTTTTGGCAGTGGCGTCCTGCATTAAAATTGTTCCGCAGGCATCCGCCTATGTGGTTGAGCGTCTGGGCGCTTATCAGGGAACCTGGTCGGTGGGACTCCACTTTAAAATGCCGATTCTCGACAAGGTGGCAAAGAGAATCAACCTGAAGGAGCAGGTGGTGGATTTTGCTCCCCAGCCGGTGATTACCAAGGATAACGTTACCATGCGGATTGATACGGTAGTATTTTTCCAGATTACAGACCCGAAGATGTTTGCCTACGGTGTGGAAAATCCCATCATGGCAATTGAAAATCTGACGGCCACCACCCTTCGTAACATTATCGGCGATTTGGAGCTTGACCAGACCCTGACCTCCAGAGAAACCATCAACACCAAGATGCGCGCATCCCTTGACGAGGCCACGGACCCCTGGGGAATTAAGGTAAACAGAGTGGAGCTTAAGAACATTATCCCGCCCGCCGAAATCCAGAACGCGATGGAGCGTCAGATGAAAGCGGAGCGTGAGAGAAGAGAAGCCGTTACCCGTGCGGAAGGCGAGAAGAAAGCAAACGTTACCGTTGCCGAAGGTAAGAAAGCGGCTCTTATTCTGGAAGCGGAGGCAGAAAAGCAGTCTGCGATTCTGCGTGCGGAAGCGCAGAAGGAAAAGATGATTCGCGAGGCGGAAGGTGAAGCGGAAGCAATCCTCAAGGTACAGCAGGCCACGGCGGACGGTATCAAGATGCTCCGCGAGGCAGGGGCGGATGAATCGGTGCTTCGACTTAAGAGCCTGGAGGCATTTGAGAAGGCGGCGGACGGCAAGGCTACCAAGATTATTATTCCCTCAGAGATTCAGGGAATGGCAGGACTGGCGTCCTCTTTAAAGGAACTGATGACAGACAAATAAATTTCGCATTGGAAGGACTTACGCGGAACTGGAATAGGACAAAGATATGAACTTAAAGGGACGAAGCTTTTTAAAACTCCTTGATTTTACCCCGGAGGAGATATTATATCTTATAGATTTGGCGGCGGACTTCAAGGACAAAAAGAAAAAAGGAATTCTCACAAACCAGCTCCATCAGGGCAAAAATGTGGCGCTGATTTTTGAAAAGACCAGCACCAGAACCCGCTGCTCCTTTGAGGTGGCGGCTCATGATTTGGGAATGGGCGCCACATATTTGGACCCGTCGGGCTCTCAGATTGGCAAGAAGGAAAGCATTGCGGACACGGCACGGGTGCTTGGCAGCATTTATGAGGGAATCGAGTACCGGGGCTTTGCGCAGGAGATTGTGGAGGAGCTGGCAAGGTATGCCGGCGTTCCGGTGTGGAACGGGCTTACCAATGAATTTCATCCCACTCAGATGCTGGCGGATGTGCTTACTATCAGAGAAAAGCTGGGGCGTATTAAAGGCGTAAAGCTCACCTATATGGGAGACGCCCGCTACAATATGGGCAATTCACTGATGGTGGTATGCGCAAAGCTGGGAATGCATTTCACAGCCTGCACTACTGCAAAATATTTTCCTGAAAAGGCGCTTGTGGACGAATGCAGAGCCATTGCGGAAAAGACGGGGGCAACAATTACCCTCACGGAGGATGCGGAGGCCGGGACGAAGGACGCCGATGTGATTTATACGGATGTGTGGGTGTCCATGGGCGAGCCGGAGAATGTCTGGGAGGAGAGAATCAGGGAACTGACCCCTTATCAGGTCAATAAAAAGGTAATGGACAATGCCGGGGAAGGGGCGATTTTCATGCACTGTCTTCCGGCTTTCCATGATTTGAAAACGAAGATTGGAAAAGAAATGGGAGAGCGGTTCGGAATCAGCGAGATGGAGGTGACGGACGAGGTGTTCGAATCCCCGGCCTCGGTGGTTTTCGAGGAAGCGGAAAACAGAATGCATACCATCAAGGCAGTAATGGCTGCCACGCTGTAGTATTTACGGTATTTGCGGGAAATCAGGTGTCTGCGGACGGAGAATCGGTGCGTCCGCAGGCATCCGCTGTTTGCAGAAAAGAGGAAAAGATGAGCCGGGAATCCGAAAAGGCAGAAAAGACGGTGCTCTGCGGAGCGAATGCCTATGAAAAAAAATATTATTTCAATGAAAAGTTTGCCGGACTTCCGGAATCTGTCAAGGATGAGCTGCACATTATCTGCGTGCTTTTTACGGAGGAAATCGGAGGCATTTTTACTATTGCCTTTGAGACGGACGGAAGCGTTTCCATGTCTACGGAATATGCGCCGGAGGATTATCTGTACGACGAGGTGGGAAGCGGACTTCTGGTAAATGAAGTGCGTCGCAGGCGGCAGGAGCTGTTTGAGTCCTTAAGCTTATATTACCGGGTACTGATTCTCCATGAGGATGTGGGGGATTTGCTGGGGGAGGACGAGTAGAGCGCGGATATAAGGCGCGGGAAGGTGCGCGTCGGCTGGCGGGGAAAATTTCCGGCTTATCTAAAAAACGGAGAAATGATGGAAAAGATGATAAAAAAGCTTCGAATAGGAAACGTGGTTTTGGACAATAATCTGATATTGGCTCCCATGGCAGGTGTGACAGACCTGCCATTTCGTTTGCTGTGCCGGGAACAGGGAGCGGGACTTGTGTGCTCGGAGATGGTGAGCGCCAAGGCCATTTATTATCACAATAAAAACACGGAGGAGCTGATGGCGATTCATCCGGAGGAAATGCCCGTATCTCTGCAGCTTTTCGGTTCCGATGCGGATATCATAAGCGAGATGGCCAGGCAGATAGAGGAAAGGCCCTTTGCCATACTGGATATTAACATGGGCTGTCCGGTTCCCAAGGTGGTGAATAACGGGGAAGGCTCCGCACTCATGAAAAATCCGAAGCTGGTGGAGGAGATTATCACAAAGACGGTGAAAGCCGTTAAAAAGCCTGTCACCATAAAAATCCGCAAGGGCTTTGACGAAAGCAATGTGAACGCCGTGGAAATCGCAAGAATAGCGGAGGGCTGCGGCGCTGCCGCCGTTGCAGTTCACGGACGCACCAGAGAACAGTACTATATGGGAGAGGCGGACTGGGAAATCATCGCAAGGGTAAAGGAGGCAGTGAAGATTCCCGTGATTGGAAACGGCAACATAACAGACGGGCCGTCGGCCAGGGCAATCTTTGAGCAGACCGGCTGCGACGGACTGCTGATAGGAAGGGCGGCCAGAGGTAATCCGTGGATTTTCAGGGAAATTGCGCAGTATCTTTCGGAGGAGGAAACCGGCGGTGCAGCGACGGGGAAAAATGCCGGTGCGCCAGTGCCGGGAGCAGATTCCGGCCCATGCATACCGGATAAAACCAGAAATACAACGCCGGAAAAAACCGCTGCCGAGGTCTGTGAAACCATTCTCCGCCATGCCAAAATGGAACTTGAAATCAAAGGGGAATATACGGCGGTAAGGGAAATGCGCAAGCACATTGCCTGGTATACGGCGGGATACCCTAATTCGGCGGCGTTGCGAAGGAGAGTCAATGAAATCGAATCCTTTTCGGAACTGAAAAGGACGGTGGAGGAGATATTCAGGATATGAGTCATTTTGGGACAAGCAGGTTCTGAATCCGGCGGCTTCCGTGGGCGATTGCCGAATTTGTGGAATAGGGACGGGGACGGCAGCATATGTTTTTCCATGGAAGCTAATTATTTAAATTTATTTTACGCTGGAATTTTATACGGACAATATTCAGAGACGGGAAAAAAGCTGGCCACAACCGGCCTTGCAGTAAAAAAGCTGGGGCGGGAATTTCCCTACCTTCTTGGTAAGGGGCGGGGAGCGGCGGGAAGAATGCTGATTTATTATGCGCTTCTTCCACAGTACACTAAGAAAGCGCGGCTTTCAGGGAAATCTGTAGGATGGAAAAGAGATACCGCAATAAAAATACTGGAAAAAGCCGAACAAAAGGCGGCGGTGGAATGGGGGTGCCGGGAGCAGATTATGACCCCGGAATTTGGAGGAACCCTTACCCGGATACCGTTAGAGCTACTTGCCGTCTGTCTTTATCGCCGGAGACCCTTTGACAGGCTTTGCATTTCTCTGCCGGGGGATGCGGGGGAGTATGACCTGGAGCAGGCGCTGGAGCTGATGACGCCGTACCTGC
This sequence comes from bacterium 1xD8-48, assembly GCA_009917455.1. GTDB lineage: Bacteria > Bacillota > Clostridia > Lachnospirales > Lachnospiraceae > Suilimivivens. The sequence continues at coordinate 24,178 of QZDS01000046.1, forward strand.
CGAGAATGCGGCAGGTGGTGCTTGCAGGGAGGGAAAGCCCGATGGCGGAAAGGCTGGAGACTTACCTTTATGAGGAATTCGGCATTGTTTTAATGAGAGAAGCAAAAGCGCCCCGAGGCCTGCCGTGGATTGATTTGCGCGATGAGGAGGATTCTTTGGGGGGAGACATTGGAGAAGCCGCAGGAGGAACCGACAGGAAATCCGGCGAAGGTTCCGGCACCGGCGGAAAATCAGGAAGAGGAGCCGACCCGGGCAGCAATGGAAATTCCAGACGTATAAGCCGTATGGAAGCGTTGAAATTCCTTGACACTGCGGTGAAAAATGGTTATAATACGTAAGTTAATTCTAGCTAAGATAGCAAAGATGGAGAGGCAGGAAAAATGGAAGAAAAGAAACATATACTTACTTATGAAGGACTGAGAAAGTATGAGGACGAGCTTCACGACCTGAAGGTGGTAAAAAGACAGGAAGTAGCGCAGAAAATCAAAGAAGCCAGAGAACAGGGCGACTTGTCCGAAAATGCGGAATATGACGCAGCCAAGGATGAGCAGCGTGATATCGAAGCAAGAATTGAAGAACTGGAAAAGATTTTAAAGAACGTTGAAGTGGTTGTGGAGGATGAAGTAGACTTAGACACCATCAACATCGGATGCTGTGTAAAAATCCATGATTTTGAATATGACGAGGATTTGGAATATAAAATTGTAGGATCCACCGAGGCAAACAGCCTGAAAGGAAAAATTTCAAACGAGTCCCCTGTGGGAAAGGCTCTTATCGGCAAAAAAACAGGCGATATCGTTGAAGTGGAAACTCAGGCGGGCGTACTGAAGTACGAAGTTCTTGAGATTCAGCGTTCCAATTGACAAAATTCACATGAAGAGTCACATACCGCACAGCCGGCGGCGTTATTAAGCGGATGCCTGCTCCCGGCGGCGGGGACTGACTGATAAGGAGTAGAAAAGTGCCGGAACAACAGAGAAGTAAGCAACAGACAAACAATGCGAACAAAGAACAGGATATCGGACAGCTTTTGAAAATAAAAAGGGAAAAGCTTGCCGCTCTTCAGGAGGCGGGCAAAGACCCTTTTAAAATCACGAAGTACGATGTGACTTCCCACAGCCGGGATATAAAAGAAGGCTATGAGCAGATGGAAGGAAAAAACGTTTCCATTGCAGGCCGCATTATGCAGAAACGCGTGATGGGAAAGGCATCCTTTTGTAATATTCAGGATTTAAAAGGAAATATCCAGTGCTACGTGGCGAGAGACAGCATTGGAGAGGAATCCTATGCCGATTTTAAGAAGTACGACGTAGGCGATATTGTGGGAATCACCGGCGAAGTGTTTAAGACCAAAACGGAGGAGATTTCCGTACACGCAGCAAGTGTTACCCTTCTTTCCAAGAGCCTTCAGATACTTCCCGAAAAGTATCACGGCCTGACAAACACGGATATCCGTTACCGCCAGAGATACACGGATTTGATTATGAACGAGGAAGTAAAGGAAACCTTTGTGAAAAGGTCGAAGATTATTTCCGCAATCAGAAGATATCTGGACGGACAGGGCTTTATGGAGGTGGAGACCCCCATGCTGGTGTCCAACGCCGGAGGCGCTGCCGCAAGACCGTTCGAGACCCATTTCAACGCATTGGACGAGGACGTCAAGCTGCGTATTTCACTGGAGCTGTATTTAAAGAGACTGATTGTGGGCGGAATGGAGCGCGTTTATGAAATCGGACGCGTGTTCAGAAACGAAGGACTGGATACCAGACATAACCCGGAATTTACCCTGATGGAGCTGTATCAGGCATATACCGATTATAATGGTATGATGGACCTGACAGAAAATATGTTCCGGAGTGTGGCGCAGGAGGTCTGCGGAACCACCACCGTTCCCTACGGCGAGTATATGATTGATTTAGGCAGGCCTTTTGAGAGAATGACTATGATTGACGCCGTGAAGAAGTATTCGGGCGTTGACTTTGACGAGATTCAGGATACCGCGGAAGCGAAAAAAATCGCGGACGAAAAGGAAGTTCATTACGAGGCGCGCCATACAAAGGGCGACATCCTCAATTTATTCTTTGAGGAATTTGTGGAGGAGCATCTGGTACAGCCCACCTTTATCATGGACCATCCGGTTGAAATTTCACCGCTTACCAAGAGAAAGCCGGACAAGCCGGATTATGTGGAGCGTTTTGAGCTGTTTATTACAGGGCGCGAAATGTGCAACGCCTATTCCGAGCTGAATGACCCCATCGACCAGCGGGAACGCTTCAAGGCGCAGGAAGCTCTGATTGCTCAGGGCGACGAGGAGGCAAATCACACGGACGAGGATTTCCTGAACGCGCTGGAGATTGGTATGCCTCCCACCGGCGGGATCGGGTACGGGATTGACAGACTGGTAATGCTGCTCACAAACTCGCCGGCGATAAGGGATGTGTTGCTGTTCCCGACGATGAAAACGCTCGGCGGAAAAGACCAGTAATATCAAGGGTTTGCGGTACTTGAACTTGTAAA
>QZDS01000047.1 GCA_009917455.1 bacterium 1xD8-48
AAGTGGGTGATTTTTGAAAAATAGGTTCTGAAAGCCCCATGAAATAAGGGCTGAAGATTCCGAGAAGTTATGGGATTGGAAAGGAGGAAAAGGCAATGACAATTATCTTTACTGAGATACTGAAATGGAAACGGAATAAGACAGTTTGGGGTATTTTTATTCTTACTGCTATTTTGGGAGTATTTGCGGTTGAGCGTGCCTGCAGCATATCAAGAAGCAGTCCTCTCATGGATAGCTTTGGTGACTTATACACTTTGGCATTTAAGAACCTTACAAGCCTGTTTCTGCCTGTTGTGTTGGGGATGTTTGCCACCACATTGTTCTTTGATGAACAGAAAAACGATACATTAAAAGGACTTTTGATTATTCCGGTTTCCAAAGCACAGCTTTATTTTTCAAAGATAGCGGTTGTAATCCTTATGTCATTGGGGCTATGCCTGTTTACCTTTGTTATCTGCATCGTTGGCGGCTTAATTGCTGGCGGCTTTACTGATTTGAATACGGAAACAATACTACAGGCGGGGCTATTGTTTTTGGCTGGCGGTGCGCTGATCCCGGTTGCCATGCTCCCAATCATATTTTTAGCAACGCTATCAAAAGGGTACATTTTACCGATTGGGGCTGTATTACTTTATCTTGTGCCTGTTGTGCTTGCCCCGTCCCAGCTCATGGGACTGCACCCCTTGGCGAGTGTTATGGGAATTTATCCCCACATTTCACCTGCCGCTATTGAAATGGTAAACAGTTGGACAGGAAATGCAGTAATAACAGCATCACCGATGACTTGTTCTGTTTCTTTACTGGCTATAGGCATTATTTCGACAATCGTTTCTGTAATTGTTTTACAGAAGAAAACATTTTGAAGAGTTTTTACCAACTATTCAGCAAGCGGAAACTTGTATAACTATGTGATTTAGAAAGACCACGATAATTAAGAAAGTGAGGAAATATTATGTGCAGCTATGTGATTGAAACAAAGCGGTTAACAAAAAAATATGGTGAGCAGACAGCGGTCAATGCTGTTAATATCCATGTAGAAAAAGGGCGGATATACGGACTGCTGGGGCGTAATGGAGCTGGCAAAACCACAATAATGAAAATGATTTTGGGATTAACCCCTGTTACTTCTGGGGAAATAGATGTGTTCGGACAAAATATCAAAGGAAAGGAAAAACGGGTATATCCCCGGATTGGGGCTATTATTGAAACACCTGGCTTCTACCCAAACCTGACGGGTACGGAAAACCTTGAAATATTTGCGAAGCTGCGTGGCACTGCTGCCCCCAATGCTGTAAAAAATGCTTTGGATATTGTCGGACTCCCTTACCGGGATAAAAAGCTGTTCAGCAAATATTCTCTTGGAATGAAGCAGCGTCTTGGTATTGCAAATGCTATTTTGCATGATCCGGAGCTGTTGATTTTAGACGAGCCTACGAATGGTCTTGACCCTATCGGCATTGCAGAAGTAAGGGATTTTATTAAAGACTTGAGCACCGAGCGAGGGAAAACAATCCTCATTTCCAGCCATATCCTGTCCGAGATTGCATTGTTGGCTGATGATATTGGCATTATTGACCACGGTGTCTTACTGGAAGAAAACAGCATGGAAACACTGAAAAGAAAAAACAGTAAATATATACTTCTGCAAGTTTCTGATATTCCGAAAACTTCTCTTGTTTTGGAAAGGCAATTCGGAGTTACAGATTATTCCGTACAGGATGACCATTCCCTGCGGATTTATAATACGTCATTGGATATGGCGGCTGTCAATAAGGCTCTTGTAGTGCAGGATGTGGCTGTTATCAGTTCACAATTATGTAATGACACATTGGAGGACTATTTCAAAAAAATTACAGGGGGAGAAGGCATTGCTTAAATTGATACAGACAGAATTTCTAAAACTGCATCGTAGAAAGTTCATACTGTTAATGCTGCTGGCAGCTCTTCTTATGCCATTTCTTGCAATCTTTTATTTTAGTGGGTTCAGGGAAGCAGGCGTAGACACAATACAATTTTATAAATGGACTGCGTTCAGCTATACGCCTTGGGTTATACTTCCTGTCGTATTGGGGGTATTTTCCACTATGCTTATGTATGATGAACACCAAAATGATATGCTTAAACAGTTGTGGATTATACCAATTAGCAAGGCGGAATATTTTTTTAGTAAATTTATTATTGTACTGTCTTATTCCATTTGTTTTATGTTGCTCACAGCCGGATTGTCTGTGCTTTTTGGTATGCTTCCCGGTTATATAACATTTGAATGGGGCAGTTTTTGTTACTTGCTAAAAAAATGTATGGAAATTGCTATATTAACCGCATTCGCCATAATGCCGCTTTTGGCGGTTGCGGCTGCTGGAAAAAGTTATATATTTCCAGTATGCGTAACGCTGGTTTATACGTTCCTTGGTTTTATTCTGCTTATGGTTAATATGTATCTGCACCCTCTATCCAGTATGAGCGCCATTGTCATGCGTGATATTCCCGGTGTAGTTTTGGCACAAACTCTTAATATTCCGGCGGCATTAATATGTATTACTATATGGTGTGCGGGTTCAGTGGTGTTGGCTATATTGGCTTTAGGAAAAAGAAAGTGAGGTGGATAGTATGAAACAATTACTTTGGGCTGAACGCCGAAAACTTCGTCATTCTAAAATCGTTTGGATTGCTGTCTTTGCAGTGGTTATGATTGCTGTTATCGTCTTTGCAGAGGGGCAGTTTGTATTTAAGGGTTCACGATATATAGATGGGGCTGGCTGGTTTATGACTGCCGCACAGTCTTTGGCAACCTTTTTTGTGCTTCCGGCTGTCATTGCATTGTTAGGCAGCTATATGATTTGCCGGGAGGAACAGGAAGATACTCTGAAATCACTGCGGCTTGTGCCAGTAGATGAAGCGAAACTGACTGTTGTTAAAATGATCGTTGCAATGGTTTTCAGTATTTTGATTTATCTTCTGCTGTTTGTAATTACTTTTGCGGTTGAAGCTATAATGCATTTCGGAACATTATCTATTCAGACAGTATGGGGCTTCCTTTTTACCTATTTTGTAAATGGTATTGGCGTATTTCTTGCTATTTCACCGATTGTGGCATTAGTAGCCCGTATAAAAAAAGGGTATTGGCTTGCTTTGGTATTTACTGAAATCTATTCCTTTGCCGGTCTGTTTGCAAGTATGTCTGAAACTCTGAAAACTGTTTACCCGATTACTGCGGTGTTCCAGCTTTCAGGATATTATGAAGCAACAATCGGAAACAAAGCAGCCAGCTTAGTTATTCTGATAGTTTGTATGGTTCTTGCAGTTTTAATTTTGAACGGATTAAGCCGTAAAAACAAAAAGAGTATTTATTAATTGTGTAAAATATCCGTATTGTAAATCTGCCGTACAACGGCAAAAGAAAAAAGCCGTTGTATAGCAGACATATTTGGGTGCATTGATTTGCAGACAGCACTGCGTTGTCAATGGGATAAATGTCAGAAAAATAATTCTCTGTTTGCTTCTCCCTCAATTCGCCGTCCGACATCGGAGGATATTTTCTATGAAGAAATATTTAATCGTCTGCCAAAAGAAAAACAGTCGGTAATTATTGGGAGGAAAGCTGACTTCGCACAAAAGGCGGAAATAAGGCTGTAGAATGAGTTTTAAAGAAGAAAATTACCTAAATTGGCGAATAGAAATGACAGGGCTCTGTATCATGCAGGGCTTTTCTTGTTTGTGCATTATGATAAAAAGAAAATACGAATGAGTGGGATTTCACCGTAGCCGGCATTCGTGGCAAAATTCAGCCGTATGTGGCTGATTCCGAAAGATGCCCCAAAACCGGCGGATGGGAGAATGAAGAAAGGAAGGAGAGGGTAAATGAAACGGCTGTTTTTACTGGAGGATGATTTGAGTCTGATAAACGGGCTTTCTTTTGCCTTAAAAAAGCAGGACTATGAAATAACGGTTGCCCGCACTACTTTGGAGGCAGATGCATTGTGGGAAAAGAAAGAATATGATCTGGCTGTTTTGGATGTATCGCTTCCTGACGGCTCCGGTTTTGATTTCTGCAAAAAAAATAAGGCAGACATCAAAAATGCCCATTATGTTCCTCACTGCCGCTGATGAAGAAACAGATATTATCATGGGGATTACTGCTTTTTGGAAGCATTTTGTTATGTATTTGCTTTTTTATGTTGGCTTCGGCGTTGCTTATAGGTTTTGGAGTTAGAAATGCGGCAGCTTTTATGATGATTTGCTTTTTGCTGATGAGCGCCGCAATACTGGCGCTTTTGTTTGGATATTTCAGAGAACAGCATCAAATCATGGAAAATGCCATATCGCAGATTACAGAATACATATCCGGTAACAAAGATGTTACGATTGAATGTAATGATGAGGGCGAATTATACAGATTGTTCCATGAAGTAAATTCTCTGGTTGCTATCTTAAATGCCCATGCAGAGAACGAAAAAAGCGCAAAGAAATTCCTGCGGAATACCATATCTGATATTTCGCACCAGTTAAAGACACCGCTTGCTGCCCTGAATATTTTATATCGGGCTGATACAGGGCGAAGCGGAAGAACAGGGGACAGCTCAGGAGTTTTCCAGACTTTCCGAACAGGAACTTGACCATATTGAAGGACTTGTACAAAATCTGTTGAAAATTACAAAACTGGATGCAGGCACGATTGGGTTAGATAAGTCTCCGGAAAATGCACCTGCATCTCAATTTTATATTCGGTTTTAAAATGAGAACAATCTGAAAAAACGATTGCCTGTATAAAAGAACAATATGCACTCACATCTGAAAATATTGATGAAAACACGCCTGTTTTGAGCCTGTTAGGAGCGAGCAGCGACGAAAGAGTAAATGAATTTTATCCTTTGGCGATAGCTTGTTTTGTCATTATACTGATTGCAGGAATCTTTATGATTTCAAGCTACATGAACAGTAATGTTGCACAACGGACAAAATTTTTCGGAATGATGCGCTGCATTGGTGCAAAACAGCAATTCCTATTGGTTGCGCATTAGGTATGGTAACTTGTTGGGTATCGTGTCTGATATTAAAATTTATCGTAAAAGGCGAATGGGTAGATGGGAAGCAGGCAGGTTACAAAAATGATAACTGCTGAAGCCGCCACATACGCTATCTGCGGTACGACTGTTGGAATTATACTTGGACTGTTGCTTCATTATCTGATTTACGCGAAGATTGTTATTACTCATTTTGGCGGCGCATGGAATATTCCTTTTCGCACTATTGTCATTGTATTGTTGTTGGTTGTTTTTTCTTGTGTTATATCAGTCTGTGCGCCGGCAAAACGTATACGTAATATGCAGATTACAGCAACGATTAACGAGTTATAAGATTTTATCTTAAATGCTCTGCTCTACGGGTTTATTAAGTATTTGCAATGGACATACAAGAAACACGCACTTGTTATCGGTCTGGCGGCAGTTATTATCGTAACAGCAAAATGACTGCATGGTTGAAACGTACAGATTGCAGGAGAAATAAAATGGACTTTCTGATAGAATTGATTGCAAATTTCATTGGGAACCTCATAGAAGAAATTCTGATTTCATTACCTTTCACAAATAGTATTGTGGCAAAACGAAAACACCGTAGAAAAAATAATCTGTTTGTGAAAAACGAATATTGACTAATCTGCCGCACGACGGCAAAAGAAAAAAGCCGTCGTTCAGCAGACATGTTTTAGCGCCTTAATTTTACGGTGGCTTTGAAAACGGGTGTACCGCAAGGAAGAAAGAAACTTCACTGCGGTACACCTTTTTTAATGGTGCGAAATTTGTCTGATTTTAGCTTTTGTTGCAGTTTATCCGTTGCGTATTTGTGCGCAAAATCTGGCTGGAACGGTTCCGCTTTTGGAAGGGGATTCCGCCTGGGGTTACTGCTTCATGGAGGGTTGTTTTGAGAGCATGGCTTTCTGTGTATCCCACATCTGCTTCATCAGCTTTTTCACTTCCTCGACATGGGCTTTATACACGTTTCCTGTTACGTTCATTCGCCTGGCGATCTGGTTTAAGTTGCCGCTGATTTTTCCGAGTGTGTAGTTGTATTCCCGCAGGTCTGAATCTATTATAGCGGCGTGAATGGAAATGCAAGGAAATTTGCGGAGAAAATGGTCTCAGGCGGAGTGGATGATGATATCCGTGCGGAAGCCTGGAACACATATCAGGGTTACGCTAAAGTCAGGGCAGCCAGTATGTTCTTTGGATAGTCTCAAAAGGAACGGAATCAGCTATTGATTATGAAGGCGGTGAGATTATCATCATCAGCACATAACCTGCTTGACTTTCAAATCTTACTATTGTAATATTTAAACAAATCTTACCGTTGTAAGAATTAAAAACAGTGAAGAAAAGAAAGAGGACATTTCCGGTACGGAACTGGGGTGGTTTGCCATTTTTACAGCAGAGAAAACAGAGAAAAATCCGATTTTGATTGTAATCATGGTGGAAGATGTAAAAGGGAGATGAGGAAGCGATTATGTTGTTGGAAAAGACAAACAGGTTTTGGAAAGCTGGCTTAATTGAAAAGAATAAAAAAACTCTCTTATTTGCAATGATAATACTGATATTGCCGATAATGACGGGGGGCAGCGACGAAACACCGGAAGTATCAGATATTGAGATAACACAGCAGGACAGTGAAGTATATTCTTTCGATAAAAAGGATTCTGCCAGTACAGAGCGCATAGCTGAGATTCTCAGTGATATTTATGAGGAAGCAGTAGATACGAATACATTGGGAAGCCTGGATATGATGCGGAGAATGGTTGCCAGACTTAATGAAAATGGTTATGTGGCTGTTGACAGTGGGAATCGGGTTGACATGGCACATGCAGAGCAGGCGCTGGCGTTTTGCAGGTCAGTAGATGAAAAAGAGATGGATGAATTGACAATTATAGTGGTTATGGAGATGGGGATTCGTAAATTTGATTTGAAAACAGAGGGTGGCAGTGTAAATATTGTCAGAGGATATTGTCAATATGACCAGAATGGCAGTTTGCAGAACAGAAGTACAGTAAGCTATCCGGCGGACTTCTGGCAGTATACAGAGGAAGGATATTTAATCTTTGAGGGAAGCTACTTTTCAGATGAAAGTTATATATTGACATTAAGCGACACACCGGAACATACGATGCTTCGGATTTTGCCTTTGGATGAAAAGTGCAGGGAGTATAACAGAAAGTATATCCTGCCAGTTGGTTATGAACAAAACAACCTGTTTCTCTGTAATTGGAGCGAGGACGATTTTAGGAATTTGGACTTTTACGATTTATTTGACAGGTTCTATCCAATGATACACAGCCAGCCAGTGCCTTACGTGGCGGATGAAAATTTAGGAGTCGGAGCTGTTTACCAGATACCGGGAGGACTATTTGAAAATGTGATTGGGGCATATTTCAATATGGACAGCGAAATACTCCGTTCAAAAACAACATATATTCCGGAACTAGCCGCCTATGAGTACAGACCACGAGGTTTTTACGAGGTGGAATATCCGGATATTGCGTATCCGGAAGTAGTGAGTTATACGGAGAACGGGGATGGGACAGTTACGCTTCATATCAATGCAGTATATCCAGGTGGAAATATGTCTAAGGAGTTTTCACACACAACCGTAATTCGCCCATTAAGTGAGGACAGTTTTCAATATGTATCAAATGAGATAATCTTACCAGAAGGAGTCCATGATATTTGGTGGCATTCCAATCGACTGACGGAGGAAGAATGGAAAGAGGTCTATGGAGGGACTTGAATAGTGGAAGATGTAAAATGGCTTTTAAAAAGGTATGGTTCTTTTATTGTGTTAATTGTAGTCCTTGTTATAACAGGCAGTATTGCTTTGGGGAAAAGAGATACGGAAAGGAACACAGAGGAAGTGTGGGAACCTCTGGTCGTAATCGAAAATACGGAAGCTGTAAAAGAAAATGAATCAGTAGAATGTTTTGGGGAAGAGTTCCCAAATCCTGCCGAAACTCCCATAGGGGAGATGTCAGAACCTGTCAGTATACTGACAGCAGAAGAAGAACAGGGTTTGCAGGATGAGGCTATGTCGGCAGCGGAGCAGTGCATGGAGCTTTATAAGGAGATTGAAATTGCATATCCTGAAACGGAGTATTCCGGGATTGAGAGTTTTTCCGATAAACAGAGAAAAGATGTGGTAAAGCTGTTGGGAGAGCGAGGGTTTGTAAGTGTTTCTGATGATATAAACATGGAAAACTATCAAAAAATGGAGGAGTTTTATTCTGCTTATATTTCCGGCAGGGATGCGATGATTACAGTGTTTGATGTGCGCAGGGAAGGGAATATAGGTGCGCGGACATTTATTCATAGAAACGGAAAAATACAGTCCTTTTATGTGTCGGTAGGCTGGCGGGAAGGCGGCATACCGGAAATAAAGGGTTTTGGGAGCAATGATCTGGAGGAGATAAGGCTGACAGAGAAAGGGTATTTTATTTATACAAATACAGAGACAATCGCACATGGAAATCTGCGGGAATATTACAGGGTAAAGCCATTATCCGATGAATGCAGGGAGCTGACAAGAAAGTACATATATGGACTTAGCTTCGTGAATTATAATATGCTTGTAACAAACTGGGACGCTGACAATGTGGAGGAAATTTTAATGCCCCGTATGTTTGAGGATATATACCGGATATACACAAATGAGCCTTTCAGGGCAGAGGGCGGTCTGATTCCTGCAGAGATTTATGAGCGTGTTATGACCACCTGTTTTCCGGTATCCGTAGAACAGGTGAGGGAATATTGCGGTTATCATGCAGATGCGGGCGGTTATGAATATGAAATGATATTTGCAAGACAGTTTCCGCCTTTTGGAGAAGTGGTAGATTACAAACAGGGTGCGGATGGGACAATCATACTTTATGTAGATGGAGTCTGGATAGATTACAATTCGGATTATGCTTTCACAAATCAGATTGTAGTCCAGCCATTCCCGGATGGGACATTCCGGTATCTGTCTAATACGATTGCACAAAAGGAACTGGAACTGCCACAAATAGGAAAATGAAAGAAAGGGCATTGGGATGTCAAAGAAGAAATTTATTTCAATGATTTGCCAATCATATTTTTATTGTTTCCCTCCCGACTGACGTCTTGATGGGTTTTCTCATCAAATGTCTGTCCGTGCAGGCACGGCATCCATTTTCCTCGTTATTTACCATATACCCATATGGGAAAGGATGGAGAGGGAGATTTCTGATGCTTTACCGCCTGTGGCATTTTCTGCGGCTTGGATGTTGGTGGCAAAAAAGTATGTGTTGCCAGCAGTTTCAAGTAAGCCCACAAACCAGCCATTTACATCTTGACCGTCTACACGTCCGGTTCCGGTTTTTCCGTAAAAGTTTTTGTCTTCCGATGAAAAAAGGCAGATAGAATTTTTTACAGCATTTATATTTTCCGGGGCAAAGTCGAATCGGTTGTTGTGCAGGGAGGTTAAAAGTTCTACCTGTTCTACCGGAGAGATTTTCAATGCGCCCTGCATCCAGTATGTGGAAAGATTTGCATTTACAATCTCATTCCCATATCCGATTTTTCGGATATAATCCTGAATGGCAGATGAACCGATCTTCATATCTATTTCCTCAAAATACCAGTTGACGGAGGATTGCATGGCAGAAAGTAAATCCTGATTTCCGTTCCATGCTTCAAAGGGATGATTTGTCCCGTCCCATGCCATGAAAGAATCATCTGGCGCAATCACATCTTCTTCCAGTCCAAACAGCGCATCATAGATTTTGTAAGTAGAATTTGGGGCTGTCCTTAAAGTGGCTTGTTCCATATCATAGACCTTCCATGTATCGCCGTTTAAATCATATAGTACAAAACTGCCCTCATATCCACTGAACCAGGCAGACAGGTCAATCGTGGAAACCTTGTCGGAGGGAATATTCCACTGATACCGGTTTTGCTCTGAGGCATAAGTGGAGAGCATTGGGGCAAATCCGGAAAGAATAACGCCAATCGTGACAAATGCAGTAAATCCCTTTAATTTTCTGAAAGCAGAAGGCTTTTTATAAGAGGAGATATTAGCAATTCTTTGTTGCATCTGCTTCATGTTTCCGCTGATCCCGGCGGCAAAGGGGAAAGGCGTAAGTGAAACTTTCTCCGCAAAATTGATAAGGGTATTCCCGTAATCTTCATAATCGCTTTCATCAAGTAATTTCAGGACGGATGTATCACAGGCAACCTCCCGTTCATTCCGCATTTCTTTTAGTGCATACCAGACACAGGGGTTATACCAGTAGAGAACGCCAAAAAAATTCATAAGATAACTTGCCAGTGCGTCTTTGTGCCTGTAATGTTGTAATTCATGCAACAGCATATACCGCATATCCGTAGCATTAAAATCCGATATGAGGTGGATGGGAAGATAAATGCGAGGGTTTAATAATCCTACAATAACGGGGGATTTCAGGAAGGCGGTGCTGTAAACGGGAATATTTCTTTTTATTTTCATTTCCCTTAAACAGTTTTGATATAAAATACGGACAGTCTTGTTCTGCAGGGGAAGCGCAGAGTTTTTCATGGCGTTTAACCGGGATACTGATTTTATCACTAATAAAATCATAGCCAGAATGCCAGCCAGCCATATACCACAAAAAATCAGTCCAATAATGGAGGGTGTTTTCCTGCTGACGGACAGTGCAAAATCATTCATCTGATTTACAGCGCCGGACGTATTTGGATTCAGGACGCCTTCCGTAATCGTCCCCTTTCCTGATGACAACGCATTTTTCCATGCGCCAAGCAATGCGAGAATCTGCGTAAAAGAAGCCGGACGAAAGGGAACAAATGGGACTGCAAGAATCCCAAGCAGCAAAAACCATAAATTGAACTGCATCCGGCTGGTTAAATAATTTTTAAATGCCCGTTTTACGATAATAAGAAAACCAATGATGATACAAATAAAAATATTACATAGGAAAAAGCGTATTCCAAAATCTGCCATGTTAGTTCCCCCTGTCTTTTGAACCCTTTGCGAGAAGGGAACGAAGCGTGTCAATTTCTGATTCGGAGAGTTTGTCATCTTCGATATAGGCAGAAAGCATTGCTGTAATATCTCCGTCATAATACCGTTCAAGAAAAGAGTGGCTTTCCTGACCGATATATTCTTTTTCTTCTATTAAAGGCGTGTAAACGAAAACCCTGCTCTGCTTTTCATAGGAAAGCGCCCCTTTGGTTACAAGCCGCTTTATCAAGGTCTGTATTGTCTTAGGACTCCATTTTGTAGTCTGTGTTAATTTTTCGGTGATTTCATTGGTACTGACCGGTGCGTGTTTCCATATGACTTTCATCACTTCAAATTCAGCTTCTGAAATTTGTGGCAATGTTTTCATCTGCAATCCCCCAAATCTTACGATGGTAATATAAATTACAATGTGAAAATAAGGAAATGTCAATTTTTCGATAAAAAGGAAAGTATAAATTTAAAAAGTAATAACTTGCGGACGGAATATAACATACAGGAAATTTCCGCACATCGAATTTTTTACATTATTGTGAAACTATCACGATGCATGTAGTGTTCCATTAAAAGGATACAAAACGTGTTTGACAGATGAAGTACACAATAGTGATTCATATATGCCGTTATTTCCTGCGAAATGATATTTCCTCACCCGATGTTGCGAAGCTGATACAGAATTGCATATCTTTGCCTGAAAAGAAGTCATTAAATCAGTGTCTTATCACAATGGCATTGGCCAGTGCGCCGCTCCATCTTATTTTTCTGATTTAACAGCCCACAGGCGAAATACCTGTTCAGCGGTATCAGCCAGGTTTTCTTTTGCGTTTTGCGGGTTCATGGCTTCTTCCAGGGAAGAGATGCGGCGCAGAATCGGGAAGAAAGCATCAATGCCATTCTTGTTACATTCAGTGGCTTCTTTTGTGACGCTTCCGGCAAAGGCGAGCACCGGTTTGTGATATTTTTTAGCCAGCCTGGCCACGCCAACGGGTGCTTTCCCCATTGCAGTTTGTCCATCCAGACGCCCTTCACCTGTGATGACTATATCAGCATCCTTAAAGTAATATTCAAGTCTGGTTTCTTCCAAAACGATATTGATTCCCGATTCCAATGTAGCATTTGTAAAGGTCAGAAAAGCAAAGCCCAAACCGCCGGCTGCACCTGTTCCGCTCTGTTCCGGATCTGCTGAGGGAAAAATATCTTTGGCAAGAACAGCATAATTTTTAAGCCATTCATCCATTTGCGTGATTATGTCAGGAGTAGCTCCCTTTTGAGGGCCAAAGACTGCACTGCATCCCAGATCTCCGCACAGAGGATTAGTCACATCGCAGGCAATCCTAAATTCGCAGTCACACAATTCTGGAATGACATGACTGGTATCTATGGAACTGAGGTGTTCAAGTCCCTGCGCCCCAAAAGAAACCTGCCTGCCCTCTGAGTCCAGAAAATCAAAACCTAAGGCCTGGAGCATACCGATGCCGCCGTCATTGGTAGCGCTTCCGCCGATTCCTACAAGAAAGCGTCTGCAACCTTTTTGAATGGCATCCTTTATTACCTCACCTACGCCATAGGTGGTGGTATAAAGTGGGTTTCTGCTTTCTGCCGGAACAAGTATAATTCAGGCAGCACCGGACATCTCGAGAACAGCAGTGTTGCTTTCCTCAATGATTCCATACTCACAGATTACCGGGTTTCCCAGAGGACCCGTTACGGTGACGCTGTGCCTGCGCCCATTCATTCCGTATATAAGAGCATCTACTGTACCTTCACCACCGTCTGCCAGCGGACGCACGGTAACATTTGCATCAGGAACTGCACAGTGTATGCCTTTTGAAATTGCATTGCCCGCCTCTATGGAAGTAAGGCTTCCTTTTAAAGAATCAATTGCTATAACTATGTTCATTTTATCCTCCTGTTAATTAGGTTGTAATGCAATAATTATATCAGTTTTAAGCAATAAAAGAAATAATCTTCCTGACTTTACCAGGATAAACTTTGAGATTTAAACTGGCACTAATTGGCAGTGATAGCCATTTTGCGCTTGTATTCTTATCATCACGAAACGTAAAATTAAGGGATGGTCTTTTTGTAGCTCTCATGAATAAAGTGCAGGAATTGGAGGGAATTATTCTGGATGCCATGGATCTGCCTGGCGGTTCTGTTAAAGCTGCCGACCGCTTTGCGCAACAGTTCGTTACCGTGGGGGATGGTTGGTTGATGGATTATTTTGTGAAATTCGCCATAGAATATGATATGATTATTACGCTGAATATTTTTTGAGGAAGGAACGAGTGATAAAATGGCGGGAATTTCACTATTATTGCCTAAAGAAGAAATGGTTAAAACTGCTAAGCATTATGTTAAGAAAGAAGGATTAAATGTAAAGGAAATTCGACATATTGTCAGTGAGAATGCAATCAGTGAAGCCAGAAAGGACGTGGCAGAGGGAGCATCTGTGGTTATTGCCAGAGGCTACCAGGCTCTTGTAATTAAGAATTATACGAACATTCCGGTTATTGAGATTACGCTGACAGGCCAGGAAATTGGCATGATGGTAAAGAAAGCAAAAAGTATGTTGGGAATTCCAAGGTCTGTCATTGGATTGGTAGGCTTTCAGAATATGTATTCCAATGTAGATTATTTTGACGAGTTGTTTGATGTGGAAATGCGCCAGTACCTGATTAATTTTGCAGATGACCTTCCCCAAACGGTGGAAAGGGCTGTGCAGGATGATTTGGATATTTTGATTGGAGGGGATGTTGCAATTATGGCCGCCCAGAGAGCTGGTCTTCCCTATTTTTTCGTGGAATCAACCTTTGATTCCATCCGGGAGGCTATCAAATCGGCGGAATCAGCTATTTATGCGGCACAGGTGGAGCAACGCTATGTGGCGCAGATAGAAACTTTCCTGGACAACTCCCCAGATGGATTTATCAGGATTAATACGATTGGCGTCGTAACTAATACGAATCATATTATGCAGGAAATTCTGCAGAGCAGGGAATCGGATATCCTTGGCAAAGAACTCGCAAAGCTGATTCCTGGTATTGATAAAGCGGAGATAGAAAATGTGCTGGACGGCAAAAGCGAAATGTATTCCAGCTTTATCAGAATAAAAGGTAATTCCGTTGTTATCATGCTCACGGCTGTGAAGGTGGGGGAGATGATTGACAGCGCCATTTTGTCCTGCCATCTGGTGAAGAAAAAAGAAAAAATAGAAGCTGAAAGAATACAGGAAATGTATTTAAACGGCTATGTGGCGCATGTGGAATTTTCGAGTCTTGATGGCAGAGCAAGGAGATGAAGGAGTGCGTAGAACAGGCAAAGATATATTCTCAGTCCTCTAATCCAATTTTGATTGTTGGTGAGACGGGGAGTGAAACTACGGAATTTGCAGAAGCAGTCCATAACAACAGTGTGCGGAAAAGCGGCCCGTTTGTCAGAGTTAATTGCAGCAGTATGAATGAGGAGCAGCAAGAGGAAGTCTTTTTTGGTGTGAAAACAGAAAACCGAAAGAATGTGGAAAAGATGGGGGCGGTCATCAAGGCAAATCATGGTACGCTTTTGGTGGAAGAGATAGAAAACCTTACCATGAGTCTTCAGCGCAGGCTGATTGATATGATACAGAATTATTCGGTGGAGGACTGCGGAACAGAAAGTCTGGGTGTGGTGGATGTGAGAATAATTGCGGTAAGTGGAAGTAATCTGTATCAAAAAATGCTGCAGGGTGAATTCAGGCAGGATTTGTATTATGCGATCAGCAGCCTGCAACTGCAGATTCCTCCTCTGCGGGAGAGGCCCATTGAGCTGGAAAGATATATTATGTCTTTGTTTAAGGAAAAACTGACGCACTATAAAAGATATCATGTGCTTACTCCGGCGGCGAAAGAACTGTTGATGCATTACGGCTGGCACGGCAATAAGCTGCAGCTTTCCTATTTTATGGACAGGATGATTCTGTCCGCAAAAAAGAGAAGGATTGAAGCTGATTATGTGGAAAAGCTTTTAATGGAGTTATATCCTGTAGTGGAGAAGAAAGATGGACAGGAGTATCTGATAGTGTATAAGGACACAAAAGCGGAAGAATTGATGAAGGTTTTGAAAAAGTACCATGGAAACAGGGATATGGCGGCGCAGGAACTGGGTATCAGTAAAACTACACTGTGGCGGCATATGAAAAAGTATGGCCTTGACGGGTATACGAATTAATGGCAAAAGCAGCAATCAATAAAGAAGAAGGTTCCTTTGAAATTCGGGACCTTCTTTTTTTATGTGCGCGGGCACTCAAAGGAAGAATGTCAGCAAAGCTGACGGTTCCTGGCGCGGCGGGCAGGGAAAGAGCGCTTCCCCGCCCGACTGGAAAGAAATGGGCACATAAAAGTGAAATAAATGAAAATATTGATTTCAAAATTTGAAATTTTATCTTAAGTGTAAAAAAATAGTTCAAAGTTGGTGTTTCTGTCAATAGTTAAAAATAAATCAAACAATTATAATACATTTACTACAAAGATGTACATGCAGATAGCTGATGAAAAAGAAAAGGAGAGAAATTATGAAAGTTGGATTTATTGGATTGGGAATTATGGGAAAGCCAATGAGTAAGAATCTTATCAAAGCCGGGCACGAGCTGGTGGTGAGGGACTTTAATCAGGCGGCAGTCGACGAATTGGTGACTTTGGGCGCCAAAGAGGCGAAGAGCGGTGCAGAAGTTGCCAGGGAATGTGAAACGATTATCACTATGGTTCCCAATTCGCCGCATGTAAGGGAAGCCGTTCTTGGGAAAGACGGCGTAATCGAGACAGCAAAGCCGGGAACTGTGCTGATTGATATGAGCTCTATTGATCCGGTGGAGAGTAAGAGTATCGGAGGAACTCTTGCCGAAAAAGGAATTGAAATGCTGGATGCGCCTGTCAGCGGCGGAGAGCCGAAGGCAATTGACGGAACGCTTTCTGTTATGGTAGGCGGTAAAAAGGAATTGTTTGACAGATACTATGATTTATTGAAGGCTATGGCAGGAACTGTTGTGTATGTAGGAGAACTGGGGGCAGGAAATATTGCCAAGCTGGCAAATCAAATTATTGTAGCGGTCAATATTGCCGCCATGTCAGAAGCTCTGACCTTTGCAAAAAAAGCAGGTGCGAATCCGGAGCTGGTGTATCAGGCTATTAGGGGCGGCCTTGCAGGTTCTACTGTGCTTGATGCGAAAGCGCCGATGGTACTTGGAAGAAATTTCAAACCTGGATTCAGAATTGAGCTGCATATCAAGGATCTGACTAATGCATTGAACGCGGCACATTCTGTTACATCTCCTGTTCCTCTTACGGCTCAGCTTATGGAGATGATGCAGGCATTAAAGACGGATGGATGTGAAAAGGATGATCACGCGGCAATTGCCAGGTATTATGAGAAGCTTGCCGGGATTACAATCGAGTCCTGATTATGAGGAGGGGGAGCATATGTTTAAACCACATGGAATAATACCTCCGATTATTACGCCAGTGACTGAGGATGGGAAATTCAACGAGACTGTATTCAGAAATATGATTAATCATCTGATTGAAAATGGGGTTCATGGTATTTTCCCTCTGGGGACAACCGGAGAGTTTTATGCATTTTCACGTGAAGAAACCAGACATATTCTGAAAGTAGCGGTGGAAGAAGCAGCGGGACGGGTAGATGTTTACGCGGGGGCTTCCCACATTACTACAAGAGGAACTATAGAGTTGGTGAAAATCGCTGAGGAGGCGGGGGTGGATGCCGTATCTGTTCTGACACCAATGTTTATTACACAGACTCAGGAAGAAATTTTTACATATTATGAGACCATAGCAGAGAGCACATCGCTTCCGATTATTATTTACAATAACAGGCCAAAGACAAATGTGACTGTTATTCCTGAGAATATTGCAAGACTGGCGCTTATCGACAACATTGTGGGAGTAAAGGACAGCACAGGAGACTTTACCAACACGGAGGAGTATCTGCGTCTGACCCGCAATATTGAAAATTTTCATGTTTTGCTGGGGAGAGATACCCTGATTTTTGCAGGTTTGTGCTATGGGGCTACAGGAGCGATTGCATCCTGCGCCAATGTGGCGCCCAGGATTGCGGCAGATATTTATGACAAGTATATGGCTGGTGATTTCGAGGGAGCAAAGGAAGCACAGTTTAAGCTGGCCCCCTTAAGGATCGCCTGTAATATGGGAACCTTCCCGGAGGTTATCAAGGAAGGCCTTATAATGGAAGGATTTCCGGTTGGCAAATGCCTTGCTCCGATTGCGGAATTAAAGGAGGAGGAAAAGGTAAAACTGGCTTCTGTGTTGAAAGAAATGGAGCTGATTTAAAAGAACCTGGAATTTGGAGGGAAAATGGGACGCTATATTCTTAAAAGACTGGGACAGACCCTGTTAGTTTTGGTGATACTGTCATTTATCATATTTCTTCTGATCTCATTCTTGCCGGGAGATCCTGTTTATGCCATGCTGGGCGGTGAGATTTCACAGGAAACTTATATGAGATGGTATCAGGAACTGAATCTGGATAAGCCTTTATTATTACGATATGTGCTTTGGCTTTTAGATGCTGTGAGGGGGCAGTTCGGAACTTCCGCAAGCTTTCATATGGCGGTTACGGATGTACTTGCTGAGCGTGTTCCGGTTACGATTTATTTTTCATTGCTGTCATTTTTTATCAGTATTCCCATCGGTATTGTATTTGGCATTATCAGCGCAGTTTACAGGGGGAAAAAGATTGATACTATCGTTACCCTTGCAGCAAATATTTTCTGTTGCCTGCCGCAGTTTTTCCTGAGTGTGTTGTTTTTATATTTATTTGCCATGAAGATGAAACTGCTGCCTTCCTATGGTTTTGTGTGGCCCTGGGATAATTTTTCACAGAGCATTAAGCAGACGATTATGCCGCTGCTGTGCCTGACGCTTGGCGGGGTTGCTTCTATTACAAGGCAGACCAGATCCAGTATGCTGGAGGTTATCAGGCAGGATTATGTAAGGACGGCCAGGTCAAAGGGACTGGAGGAGAAAAAAGTTATATTTGTTCACTCCCTGAAAAATGCGATGATACCGGTTATTACGCTGATGGGACTTCGGCTTGGAGGGCTGATTGGAGGTTCCATGTTTGTGGAATCAGTGTTTAATATTCCCGGTATGGGAATGACTCTTGTAAATGCCATAACTGCTCAGGATATTCCGCTGATACAGGCGTGTGTGCTGTTGATTGCGGTGGTGGCAAGCGTGGTGAATGTTATCACGGATATTGTCTATGCGGCAGTGGATCCCAGGATTCGGTTATAGCAAGGAGGTCGATTATGGAAGTACAAGATAAAAAAGAAAAAGCTTCGGAAAAGTATGCAAAAGAGCGGCGGGAAGAAAAGAGGCGGAAGTTCATTAAGACTTTATTTTCACGAAAGGTAGTACTCATTTCTACGATTGGGGTTGTTGTTTTTGCTCTGGTGGCAGTGCTGGCCCCTTTCCTTGCCCCGTATACAGCTCAAAAATCTCCTGACCTTGCAAGTATTAAATATGTAATGTTCTGTTCCGGAGATGAGAATTCACCTTTTTATGACCTTAAGGTAAGGCAGGCTGTTATGCATGCAATTGACTGGGAAGGCGTTGCGCTGTCGTTGTCAGGCCCTTACGGTTCAGCGGTTACCCAGTTTGGGGTTCCGGGGGCATGGAACTATGATGATTCTGTTCCCTTCTATGAATATGATATTGAGCAGGGGAAAGCTCTGCTTGCAGAGGCCGGGTATCCGAACGGATTTGATACAACGATTACCACGCAGGAATCAACAAACAATATTGCGGTACTGCTGCAGGCAGCCTGTGCGGAAATAGGGATTAATGCAGAGATTAAGACGCTGACAGATGCGGATTTTAATGCGCAAAAGGCAGAGGGCGTTTATGATTACGGTATGATTACAGGAAGCGGCGCTTCCAAATTGGATTTTACCAACAATTATATCCGTCTGTATTCCAGTGAAGGTGTGAACTATCAGAAGATGATGGCTCATCCGGAGGATTATGAAACGGCGCTTTTTGGAGCCCGCGAAGCGGAAACTCTTGACGAAAAGAAAGAACTGTTAAAGGAAGCTTCCAAGCTGTTAGTATATGACTATGCGCTGATTATTCCTATGGCGGCTATTTTTCCGGGGGCTTATACTCATGGCGAAGTAATGGATTCCGGACTGTCTCAGACGGTAGGCGTATAGTGGTCGCCGGAAGCCATGTATCTTGTAAAATAAAACTGCGGAAAGGCAAAATATGAAAAAGAGCTTAGTGAAAGTGCAGGTACCTGTTTCTTCCGATTATACGGATGAGCATCTTAAATTCATAAAGCAGATGGGCGTAGATAATTGCTTTGTCATGTTTACGGATCAGGATTCAAATTACGACGGAGTAAATAAATTCCTGGAAAGATGCCGCAAGGCGGGGCTTACCGTAAACGATGCCGGCAACGCCCACATTTACAAAAACCCATCCATTCCACTGGGGCGCCCTGACAGGGATATGTGGATTGATAAATTTAATGATTTGAACCGGATTATTGCCAATGCCGGAGTGAAAGTCGGATATATTACATGGGATGCAGGAAGAGTGTCCACCACAAAATTTGATGTGGGGAAGAAGACCAGAGGCTCTATAGGAAGAGTTGTAAACATGGAAGAACTTTATCGGCATGATCTGGCATTTGACCGTATTTATGAAGAGGAAGAAATATGGGATAATTTTAAATATTTTCTGGAACGCACGCTTCCTGTTTGTGAGGAGATAGATATGAAGCTGGCGCTTCATCCCAATGATCCCCCGGTACCTACTCTGGAAGGTTTTTATAATCTGATTCATTCGTCAGCAGATTACAGGAGAGCCTTTGAGATGGCAGGAAACAGCCCATATCTGGGTATGAAGATGTGCTGCGGATGCTGGCTGGAGGGCGGACCGGCTTTTGGAAATCTTTTAGAGGATATCAAATACTTTGTGGAAAATAAGAAGGTTCTGATTGTGCATTTCAGAAATGTGAGTAGCTGCGGAGTAAGCTTTGAGGAGACGCTGTTGGAGGACGGATACATGGATATGTATCAGGTGATGAAGCAGGTCATGGCTAATTAGAGGTAATCAAAAGAGGAAAGGAAAAGCACAATCCAGACGGAACCGGCGATGCCGTCAAGAAATATTTGTGAGTTAGCAAGAATCCTGATATAATGGGTACAAACGCCCATCCGGGGCAGAAAGGCAGGGAGAAAAATGCACATCAGTTACAAACCGCTCT
Source organism: bacterium 1xD8-48 (assembly GCA_009917455.1). Lineage (GTDB taxonomy): Bacteria > Bacillota > Clostridia > Lachnospirales > Lachnospiraceae > Suilimivivens. The sequence goes on from QZDS01000047.1 coordinate 20,296, forward strand.
GGCACACACTGATAGAGCGCAACATGAGGAAAGAGGATTTAAGGCTTGCCGCTGGACTGACCACAAATATGATTGCCAATATGGGCAAAGAGGGAAAACACATCAGCATGGACACACTTGCCCGTATCTGTGAAACACTGGATTGTGGCATTATGGACGTGATTGAGCTGGCCAGTGACGAGCCTTCCACTACAGGAGGGAACGACAATGGAAAAACTGAAAGAAAGAATCACAGAGAACGGCATTGATTATATTCTGGTAGGCGACTACTATATACCGGACTTGAAGCTGCCGGAGGAGAACCGCCCCATCGGACGCTATGGGCGGCTGCACAGGGACTATCTCAAACAGGAGCATCCGGCACGGTTCAGCTCCCTTATCCTGACCGGGAAATTATGGACATACCTTGCCGACCTGAACGAGCAGGCGGAGGAACGGCTGGACTTAATCATTGAGCAGATGAAAGCTGCCGAGGGAGTGACGGAGGAACTGAAAACCCAAAACCAGCTTGAATGGGTAGGCCGGATGAACAATATCCGCAACCGGGCGGGGGAAATCATAAACAGCGAACTGATTTACATTTGATTGGATATGGAAAGTCCAGCCGACTACCCGGCTGGACTTTCTAATCTTCCCTGCGCTCCAAGACTGCCCGAATCATGGCAACGGCGATTTCCTGCTGGCTGGGCGATGTGCTTTCCCACAGTTCCGCCAGCTCCCGTATTTTGCTGACCTCATTATCTTCCAGCGCATCCCGCAGCAGATAATCAGGGGAGATTTTCAGCGCATTGCAGATGTTGATAAATACGGGCAGGCTGGGAACCTTTGTCCCGCCCTCAATCTGCCGGAGGTAAGTTGCGTTAATATTGCAAAGTTCCGAGAGCCTGTCCGCCGTGAATCCCCGGTCTTTCCTCACCATGTTGATACGTCTGCCTAATCCTTTTCCTTCCATAATGCCCACCCATTTCATAAGCTATTAGCATTTATTTTGTTCACTTTTAGACTACATCACACATAGGGATTGCAATAGATTCTAAAAGGCTATATAATATTAGCTAATAGACTATAAATCATGAAAGGGGAACAACAGAATGGAACTGAACTATTTTAGGGACAGGCTTTTTGATTTACTGAACGACAGCGAGGGGATGGGGATTGCCGACCTGAACGCAGACGAGCGGAACAGCCTGCTCACTGTCAGGACAGAGGACGGGAATGCATTTGAAATCGTGTGCCGACAGGCAGCGGGGAAGGAGGACGGATGGACGACCGCAAACTGACTGTTTATAACGGGCGAGGGGCTTTCAAAAAATCGCCGCCGCAGATTCTTTTACAGGGGAACTGGCTGGAACAGGCCGGATTCTCCGCAGGGGACAAAATCACCGTGAAATGCCAACAGGGGCGGCTTATCATCACAAAAGACGGAACAAAAATAGACCTAGGGGAATAGTGTCCATTACATTGAAATGGATTTTTTGCAAAGTCTATTCCCTCTGGAAAGTGATTGCGGTATAATGGAGCCATTGACAAGTCGAAATGGAGGTAAAAGACGTGGTATTGAAGAATAAATATCCTATATGTGAATTTGACACTGGTAAAAATCCGATTATTCAGGCAGCGAATTTTCTGGCTAAAAGCCTTCCTGAAAAATGTGTGGTTACTTTTTTCAGAAAGGAATTGGAACAGTTTGTTTCGGAAAACAATCTTCCTGTTATTGGCTATCTTAATTCAGAAGTGCTTGATATACCGATTTATGAATATAAATATGGTACAGATAAGCTTTGTATTACAATGGCATTTTGTGGTGCGCCGGGTGCAGCTGTAGCGATTGAAGAACTTCATGCTATGGGATGTGAGAAATTTATAATCTGCGGGGGCGCAGGGGCATTGACAAAGGATAGTAAAGTGGGAGAAATCATTATCCCTGTTTCTGCGGTTAGAGATGAGGGGACATCCTATCATTATTTGGAGCCATCCCGTGAAGTGGAATGCCATAAAGAAACGGTTAAGACTGTTGTTTCGTGTTTGGAGCAAATGGGGATTCCATTTACAACCGGGAAAACATGGACAAGCGATGCTATATACAGAGAAACTCCTGATATGGTTGAATTAAGGCGAAACGAGGGATGTATAACTGTAGAAATGGAAGCGGCAGCCTTTTTTGCGGTGTCCCAGTATTACAATATTCCGCTTGCCCAGTTATTATATGCCGGTGATGATGTAAGCGGTGAGGAGTGGGATTCCCGAAATTGGAATATGCAAAAGAATATCCGATATGATTTAATTATCTCTGCAATCGAAATTGTAAAGAAATTGTAATGGGTTATGTGGTTATAAGTTTACCATAAATTTGTGAGGATGAATGTGATGTGTGAATTGATGTTGGTTAGACCATCTAAACAATATGCAGAACAGGTTATGTCATATAAAGAAGAAATGTTACAATGTGGAGATAGCTTTGATGGTTGTGCAGGTCTTGAAGATGTCCAATCATTTGATGAATGGATTGATTTTGAAAGAAGATTAAGAGAAAAATATAAAAGTGGATATGTTCCATCAGAAGTGTTTTTAGCGGTAAGGCGAAAAGATGATTTCGTTGTTGGTATAATTGATTTTCGACACCCATTATCGGATTTTCTCAAAAATTTTGGAGGTAATATTGGATATAGTGTTCGTCCGTCAGAAAGACGAAAAGGTTATGCGTCTGAAATGCTGGGATTGGTTTTACTCTTTTGTCGTGAGTTTGGAGAAAGCAAGGTTTTATTGACCTGCGATAAGGAAAATGTAGCATCGCAAAGGACGATTATTAAAAACGGTGGGGTGATAGAAAACGAAATTGCTGATACAGTAGGATTAAGTAAAAGTGGCATTATTCAAAGATTTTGGATTTCAATATAGCGTCTTTCTCAACCATTTCCTGTTTCTCAAGCCACGCTCTCAACTAAATACCGCCAGCACAAAACCGCTGCTGCATGGAAACATACATCATGCAACAGCGGTTTTCTTATTTCCGTTTCTTTCTCTGGCCGACATAGCTTTTGAAGAATTTGGACTTTTCAAGGATATGTACAAGCTGCCGGAACTCCGCATCAGACAGCTTGTTATAATTGATACCCAGCCGCTTGCAGTAAAGCGCAGCCTGTTTTTCAAGAGGGCTTCCTTTGAAATTTGCGACATCCTCTAAATCATGCTTCAATTCTTCGGCAATGGTAGTTGGCGGTGCGCTCTCACTGTCAGACTTGTGTGCAGCACGAATATCACGGATAATCACGCTTATATCGTCCTGTATCATGTGGCTGAAATATTCGTCATCCTCAATGTGTGCAGCCTGTAAAATCCGGAGGTACGGGTCATCTTCCCCAGGGCGGTAGCGTTCCATAATTTCGTGCCGGACGGTATCGACAAGGGAATTGAGGTTTTGAATCTGCATGGAAGCAATCCCATCCACATAAACCTCAATATCAGCCAGAAACTTTATAAAATCCTTGTGAGTGGCAAGTTCGCACAGCAGGCGGTTGTTAATCCGGCCACTTTTCAGAAGCGCAACCATTTCATCATTCAAATGCAGTTCTGTTAAAGGCGTGTTGGCCTGTTCCCTGTTTTCTGTCCGGCATAACAGGTAATCAACGGACACCCCATAAAAATCTGCCAGCGTGATAAGGTTGCCATGATTGATTTCTTTATTATCTTTGGATTCATAGCTGGCAAGGGCGGATTTTGAAATGTGCGTCAGTCGTGCCAGTTCTTCCAGATTCAGCCCTTTGTCCTTGCGTAGTTCCCAAAGGCGTTCCTGTATGGTAGACGCTCCTTTCATGGGCGCACGCTCCTTTCCGGCGGCTGCTTCCCTGCCGCCTGACTGGATTATACCATACTTTCCACAATCGTGGAAATTTCCGATATTTGCCCTTAATTCCTTTTTTGTGGACATACGGCACAAGGCTCAAAAATGTTCTATGATACAGGTAAGTTCATCGATGGATTATTCCAATCGAATGACCGGCCTGTATGGGATATGCTCCCCGGCGATGTAGCGCAACGACTTCCGGCAGGGAAACGGAGGACCCCCTGACCGCAACGAGCGTACCAAGCGGAGCGAAACGCCGCCAAAAACGGGGGCAGGAACGACAGCAGAGAGAACCGGCAAAAATGAACACCGAAACGATACCGAAACACAACAATTTCACAGGGCATAGTCTGCCCTGCCCGTAATACCAAGGGAGATTTTGGGGCGGCTCCATGGCCGTATTTCCCCTGAAAATCGCCCCGAAACGCTACACAAAAAACCACTATCCGCCCATTCCGGCTGTTACTGCTGAATCGGGCGGTTTTTCTATGAAGGAGGCACTATGCCGAGAATGTCAAAGAAGTTGAAGAAAGAGCTTGCTTTCTTCCTGAACGACCGGGGGCGCAGAAGCTACAATGAAGTCTGCCGGAAATGCCAGCATGAGTGTAAGCAGAGTTTCCGGGCTGTCATGATCGACTGCCCCCGCTATCTATCCAAACGAGCCAAAAGGAGGATACCACCCAATGAATTGTGAATTTATGATAGCCAGTACACCCCTGCCGCCCTGTATGCCGCTCCCAAAGGCAATGCTCCGGCTTCCAGTCAGCAATACGGCAAAGGTCATGTATGCCCGCCTGCTGGATGAAATCCTGACAAGGGGAACCGAGGACAGCAACGGGATTCTGTTTATCCGCTTCCCCGTCATGGAGATAGCGGCGGCACTCTCCCGAAGCCCCCAGACCTGCAAGCGTTCCCTGAACGAGCTGGAACAGGCCGGGATGATTATGCGTGTCCGTCAGGGAATCGGGGAGGTCAGCCACATCTATATCCTGCTCCCGAAGGAGGACGCTGCCCATGAATGAGAAGCTGGAAAAACTGAATCAGGAGATTGAAAAGACCGAAGCAAGGCTGCGGCGGGCGCAGCATAAGGAGAAAATGCTGGAACACCAGATAAAGACACTGAACCGGAAGGAGCGGACACACCGGCTCTGCACCAGAGGGGCAATGCTGGAAAGCCATCTCCCCCACCCGGAATCCGTGACGGACGAGCAGGTAAGCACCATCTTGAAGGTACTGTTCCACCGGGGCGACATCCAACGCCTTGTGGCACAGGTTCTTACCGAAAACCGGAAGGAGGACACAGAATGAAATTTTCAAAAAGCGAGCTGGATATTATCTGCCAGTATGCCGCACCGACCAAGGCGGAAACCCTTGCGGGCATGAAAGAAATCGTGCCTGTGATAAAGGACTTATTGACAAAGGCAATCGTGGAGAACGCCATCCGAAAACTGGAAAAGATACCGGAGCCGGAGTGCAGCCAGTTTGTCGCCGCCACAAAAGCCCGGTTCCTGGCAGAGCGTGACAATTCCATCCGCCAGCGGCTTGCGGCGGCAAAGGCACAGGAGCCGATTTTGCAGGGGCATGACCTGTCAGGGATAGAACGGTTCCACCCGGAAACCCGGCACATGATTACGCTGGAAGTACAGAAGCAATGCTTTGTCGGTTTCAAGGGGGAGCGGTTCCGTTTCTTCCTTTCCGATGAAGGTTACCGGAACGCAAAACACAGCGAACAGGAAGGGGAAATCAAGATAAAGAGCCATGCCGCCGTTGTCGCCGGGAAACTCTATCCTGACAAGAAGCCCCGACAGCAGGAACGATAAAAAAGACTGTTCCAGAATCAAAGTGCGCCGGGCGCGTCTTGATTTTTGAAGGGAAGTTTTAACGTGGACGAGCCGGGCGCGTTCACGTTGACAGATTCCGAAGTGACAAGCTGGAAAATCCCCCTCTGGAAGAGGGCGCATTATCCGAGATTTTTAATTATCCGAGGAAATTCTTAAAAACCTTTTGTATGCGGGGGTTCATG
>QZDS01000048.1 GCA_009917455.1 bacterium 1xD8-48
GGCTTCCTATCCGTACAGGTAGTTGTGAAAACGATGAATCCATACTTTTATTATTCATTTCCGTGGCTGATTGTATTGATATATTTGGCAATCCTGCTGATTGTGCAGTTTACCTTGATTTCTTATACAACCGGAAATCTGAAAAAGCAATCTCTTGTTGAGCAAATCAGGACGATGGAATAACCGTATGGGAACGGCTGGACGGCGTGTGCTGCCCCGCTTTTTCCGCCATTTCTCAAAAATTTTTGAAATGTCCGGGCGTTATTCAAAATTTGAAAGAGGTTTCATATTTGACTAGAATACTACTACGTTTTTCTGCTATATCGTTGGATTCAGGCAAAGCGATTTTAGCTTAGTCCTTGTGCAGATCGACGCAGCCTTAGAGAAACATTCAGACCCGTTTTATGTTGATATAGACAACATAGGCAATGTTTCTTATGACCCCTGGGCTCATCAATTATATTTCGAGTATAAAAAAGGCTCAGAAGACTTTGGAGAATTGCTGAATATCGGCGGAACAAGTTCTAAAACTTTGTATGGGCCAAAAAACATACACCAGCCGGACGAAATTGAGAGACTTCTTGATTTTGCGGAAGCACTTCGCGTAAAGCTGGAACAAAGAGGATATAAGCTGGATAAGTGGAAAAGGTAAAACGGTTTTGCTGTAAAATGGAACGGATGAAACAGGGGGCGTATTCAAGCGCATTTCCGCAAAGACTGGATTTTTTCCGTATGCACAATGTCTCGGGAAAGTGCTGATGGACAAAGACTGGAACAGGTTGAATAACCTTATTTACCAGGAACATTGTTTCAGAAGTTTGTGTTCTTTGATGTGTGGAGACTACCGTTCCGAGGGCAAAAATTTGTATCTGGAAAAGGGCCGCAATGGGAACGGGCGACAATCGCTTACTTACTTGCAATGTATGATAAAAAACCAAAAGAAGCGGGCGCGCAATCAGGACTTTAGTGTAAAGGAGTTATGCGGGCAGACTTTGATGCTGATACGGATAAAACGCACGCTTCTGGTAATCCCGCTTCTTCCAGCATAGATTTCTCTGGAATCTTCTGTACATTTACAGTACCAATACCGGCAAGCAATGCTCCTGCCAGCTTCATCCCCTGTGACTGCATTTCTTCACGTACCATTAAAAGCATCTTCTCATGGAACTGCTAACGCTCTGCCATCCCGCCTTTAACATTGAGATATTTTTCCAATGCTCTCTTACATAAGAAGTAAGTGATACAGAACTATCTGCTTTCTCTGACAGTTTCAGATGCAATTCCTCATCTGCCTTATCATCCATATTGAAACGGATAAATACGGATTTCTGGTTTGCCGCCATACTTAATTGCTGGTATGCAACTTTTGTCACTTTATTTCATTCATTAATGCCCACCTGGCTCGTTGCTTGCGGGAATCAATGGCTTTTGGGCAAAGCGATTTCCTCACCACTTTCTTTTGATAACACATAAATATTTCCTGCATCACAGGTAACAGACATTGCAGGTATATGACTGATCAATTCCCTGTCATTCCCGTCCTTGCCGCAGGAATACAAGTCTCCGCCGTCCGTCCTGGAAACATAATAGATTGACTGCTCATCCATGCAGAAATCATATGCAACTATATTTTCATAAGTGTAAGTTTCATTACTGGAAACGTCATATCTTGTTAAAACCCCCTGTTCATTTTTGTAAAAGATGCTTTCCCCATCGAATGAAATATTTCCGTTTGCAGGAATGTCGAGCTTTACAGTTTTTCCGGTATATCGGTTTACTTTTGTTATGCCATCATTGCCAATGAAAAACAGGTTATCGTCATTCAGGAAAAAAGCGTGATGAAAATCCAGGAACTTCCATTTATCCCCCGTTTCATAGTCAATGCCCAAAAGAGAACGCCCGGAATTTGTAATCTGCTCAAAGATTGTTTTTTCCTCAAAGGTATTCAGATTCAACTCTACAACCGACACTTTCGTTATATTGCTGTTATAGTTTCCCACCCGGTTGACATAGCTTTCCATAACCGATGTGGTGTAATACAGATATGGCGGGCACACATAAAACGCACATATTTCTTCTTCATCAGAAAATACCCCAAACATAGGAGACCGTGCTAAAGAATATGTTTCTCCCGTGGAAGTATTTTTGAGAGAATAATCAAAATTTCCTGCATCCCATATGATTTCATACCCCATACAGTCATAGCCTGCCGATGAATTATAGACAACGCTTCCCGTTTTTCCACGGCCTGAACATCCCGTCACTGCCAATGCCAGGCCAAACATGACAACGAAAGCCGCCCCACGCTTCTTTTGCCCTGATTTCCTCAGCCATCTGTTAGAATTGCGCCGTAAAATCCAGACAACGGCCAAAGTACACAAAAGCACGGATACAAAGAGCAATGTCAATAGCGTAACCGTGCCAACCTCCGCAAAAATAATTTTCTCATCACCCGTCAGGGCATCGCTCATAACAATATCCCCTGCAAAAAAGTCTGTTCCAAGCAGAAACGGCAGCGGCAGAGGCAGACGGTAAATGCTGGTTTTCGATAAGCCTATATAGGGAATAATCACGGACACCGCACCTGTAAGCAGGGTGACCGCATACTTTTTTGCCAAAACGGAAATGAACATCAGGAGTATCGTAAGAAACACACCGCCAAACATCCGGAGCAGCCCTATAGATACATATCCCTCCAACAGCGACATACCCTTGCTGCTGTCCGCAAAGTAACGGATACTCTGAATCGGATAATCCCCATCCGGCAGTCCGTATTTGAACCTGTAAAATCCGTATTCAATAAGCGAAATACAAAGCGACAGGAAGAGGACAACCGTGGTGATAATGAGCAGCTTATACAGAGCGCTTTTTCGCCCCTCTCTTGCAGTCAGGAGCAGGGTGTCCATCTGGCAGCTGTACTCAGAACAGAAAACAGGTGTAGCAATCAGCAAAATGCCAGGGAAGAGAATGAAATTAAGCGTGCCTTTACCAAGAAGCCCCATCCATCCGTTTGTCTGGAGAAAACAGCGGTTCCCCGCATTTTCGCAGATATAGAGATACTGCTGATAGATAACCTCAAATCCATTTTGACGCTCCAGAACCTTCCGGGTTTCCCGGCTCTCTTTTTTATATTCACTTACACTGATTTTCCCGTCATAGTAGTTCTCCAAAAGGCTGTTCTGCCTCTCCTTCGCTTCCGCAATCCTCTCCGCCTCCTGCTCCAGATAAAGGGAAGATTCCTCGGTGCAGTATCCGTTTACCTTTTCCAGATACCATTCATATTCATTTTTATACTGCTCCATCGCTATGTCTACAGGGTTGTCGGACAAGGCAAGCCAGACTGTACCAAAGAGCAGGACAAGGGCAATATAGAACAGCCCCCTCTGACAGAGCATAATCTTTTTTACTTCGTACATAAATCCGGACATTTTATCCTCCTTTCCCGGCAATAGGAGTTCCTTTTAGAAAGCATCATCATTGCCGTTATGGACACCGCCCCTGCGGTTATGGCAAAAATAATTGCTGCCTGGAAACTCTGTACCGGATATCCTGCAAAACCAATAAACTCGGTCTTGCCAAATAGTATGCGGTTAGCAAGCAGCGAATACGGGTTTATAATCTTGAGCCAGGTATTACTGTAATAACTTTGTGACGCACCTGTAATAATGAAGCACAGGGCTGCTCCGAAATCAACAACAAACGGAACAAGGGCATTACGCCCAAACAAGGAAATCAACAGAAACACCATGCTCATCGTCCATACGCCGACTGCCCTTATCACTGCGGACAGAATCGCATATTGCCATAAATTACAGTTTACCGCAGCCATGCTGAAATTGCGGACGGCATACAGCGGAAGATCCCCTCCTTGTGCCGTTCCGAAGAAATACGCAAAACCAATATAGTCCACAACAGAAAACCATATGGCCACACTGATTACAAACAAAGAAGCCGCAGCAATTTTAGCAAATGCGGTCTTTTTACCGCCGCCCGGATTTGTCAGCAGCAGCATATCCATCTGTGTTTCCTTTTCGCAGACAAAGGTACTGACAACCCCGTACAGACAAAGAAATAAAACCAATATACCCGAAAAATCATAGTTCAGATAATAGTTATACATCTCCTCATAGGCAAAGGCTTTTATGCTCCGCCCGGAATAAAGGTGATAGATCACACTGTTTTTACGTGCTTCATAAGTCTGCCCCCGTTCTTTGTAAACAGCGGCATTTTCCTTTGCCCTCTCTGCCACCTGAAGCGCATAAGTCCGATAATGATAGAAATATTCCATAGGCTCCACATAGTATTTTTCCAGGATATTCCGATCACTGTATATATTTCCCGTCATCATATCCGGATTGTCTTTGGCTGTACTTGCTGTCATATCAGCCGTAGCGTCTGCTAACGGCTGATATAGGGAAAGGAGATGATTGATTTTTTCAGCAGTGATCTCCCCTCTGTAATCCTCATAAAGCTGCCAATACACGCTGTTCCAGCTGCGGCTGTCATTTCCGTCCGCCAGGTAGGAATACGAGTGGAATTCGCTGTTTATTTTGAACAGGTTCACTACACTGAACAATATGAGCACAACAAGTATTGACCGCTTGCAGAATAATTTGTAAAATTCATATTTGATTAAGCGTGTCATGTTATCTCTCCCTTAACTCATTGCCCACGGAGGGTCTTGCGACTCTCGCGGCATTCGCCAAATGGACATGCAAGCATGTCCGCCTGGCTCATTGCCCACGGAAGTAATACAGAAATACATCTTCCAGGTTAGGGGAAACCTTTACTGCGTCTGAAGCAGGCAACATATCGCTTACGATTCTTACTAAAAAGCGTTCCCCCTGCTGTTTCATATTGCTGACATAATATTGGCTTCCAAGTCTGGCAGCGTCTTCCCCGTTTACTGTCACCTCCCACACTTTTCCATAGATATTCTGTTCTAATGTGTCGGTAGTTCCCTGGGTTATTAAGGAGCCTTCCTTTAAGATTATAATCTCCTTTGCGATACACTCCACATCGGAAACGATATGGGTGGCCAGCAAAATGGTTCGCCCCTGTGCGAATTTTGAGATCAGGTTGCGGAAACGGATACGTTCACCGGGATCAAGCCCTGCTGTCGGCTCATCCAAAATAAGAATTTCTGGATCGCCCAGCATCGCCTGGACAATGCCGACCCTCTGCCGCATACCACCGGAAAGGGCGCCTATCTTTTTCTCTTTCGCATCCGAAAGATTGACAATGCCCAGAAGTTCCAAAGCCCGTTTTTTTCCCTGCTTATCAGGGATTCCTTTCAGCGCACACATATACAGCAGAAAATCCATCACTGTAAAATCCCGGTAGAAAACAGGATATTGCGGCATATATCCGATTTTTGACAGGAAGTCCTTACCCAATGTTCCTGCATCCTGACCGTCAATCAAAACCGTTCCGCCATCGCTTCCCAAAATACCCACAAATATATTAATCAGTGTCGTCTTTCCCGCACCGTTAGCGCCCAAAAGCCCATAGACCCCCTCCGTAAGTTCCGTGGTAAAATCCTTCAGGGCATACTTGCCCTTATACTGCTTTGAAACATTTCGTAATGATATTTTCATCAAAAATTACCCCATAAAGCCAAAGGTTGTTATCAAGGTGCTTACCTCGTCAATACCCCGTCCAAGCACAACGATACAAGTGCCGGATTCATCCAAAATCAAAATCTGTGGAACACGCAGGAAATAGGTACTGTTGCTGTCCCGAACGGTTTCCGTATGGATACTTTTTCCCGATGCCGTATCATAAATGTTGATTGTAACACTGCTTTCCTCCAAAATAGCAGTAGCCACATATTTTCCCTGCCCGGAGCAGTAAACACCGTCTTTTCCCTCGCTGCGGCTTGAGAACGACATCGTTTTTTCTGTATTGGATACGGTATCAAGCATCAGCAGGGTTCCATTATTTGTGTCAAAGCTCCGGGGCATAATAAGCAGGTTTCCGCCCTTTTGTACTTCTTCCGTATCTACCTTGTAATCCCCCTTTTTGGTAATCGTGAAATTTGCGCTGTCTGTGGATACTGTACCATAAACACTGACCCCATCCCCGCCAATGGAGGTATCTGTAGCCATGCCTACATAGACCAAAGTGTTGTTCTCCGTAAAGGTAAGGCTGTCCATGGTTACAATCTGCATATTACCTGCCGTGCCTTCTTCGGAATAGTTCAGAATGGTACGAACCTTCCGGGAAGAAATATCATAAAGGTAAAGCCCCTGAAGTCCGCCGAAAGCAACCTGTTTTCCGTCCTGTGAAATAGCAACCCCTGTAATCTGCACAACAAAATCGTCACTTAATAATCCGCTAAAGGAAATGGTATCCTGAACAGTAAAGTCCTTATTCAGTATGTATCCAATGATACCGCCGCTTTCTGATGTGGCAAATGAACCGTTGCTGCCGCCAGCCTTTCCCTGGCCCACAACAAAGTAGCCGTCTGTAAAAGTCTGTACACATAAATCTCCCATGGAAATATCCGCACTTGCGATTGCTTCGCCTTTCCCCGTATCGTAAAGATAAAGCTGGTCCGCTGCAACGATAATCCGGCTTCCACCGGCATAATAGCAGCCGCTGACCTTTCCTGAAAAAGCGGAATCCTTAACCGTGCTGACCGTCATAATATTTTTATCTGTACCGTTATCCTGCAGATCAATCACGTTCATTTCGCTGCTTTCATTTCCGGTATTTTCCGATGAATCATCTTCTACGGATTGCGGCTCAATGTTTATGGCTCCATTTTCAGAGCTGTTCCCATTCTCCTGTCTATCCCCGCAGGCCGACAGATGAAGCGCCAAAGCAAGCATAAGTATCATACACATCCATTTTGTTTTCATTTTTAGTCCTCCTTGTATAATAAAATTGAACCTGTTTTACTTGTAACTGAATTTCCGTCCGCTGCGACGGCTGTCGCATAAAAAGTATTGAAACCATCCAGCTTAGCGGTATCTATGGTTGCTTCAATAATCCACACATTTCCTTTGCTTAATGTGACATCATAGGAAACCGCTCCATCAAAAGATATAGGCTTATGGTTTAAGAAAAATGATATGCCATATTTTACGCCTGGCGTTCCACAAAGGGTGTAGCGCACGGTAAGCGTATCTTTCCCGGTAAGGTTAATATTGTCATACACCACCTCGCCGTCATAGACAAGCGTCCAATAGACACTGTTATCCAGGGTATCCATCGTAACGCCATTCCATCCTGCTTTCACAAGCTCATTCTCAATAAAAGAGGAAGTGACTTTTTCCTCTGAAATGTTTACATCACGAAAAGCAGTTATACTTTCTCCATAAATGCTGTCACTTTCCGGAGCATCCTCATTAAAATGCAGTTTCAGCACCCTTTCAAAACTCTGATGATACCAGCCATAGCTTGAGGTCTCTTTCATATCAGGCTGGAAATCGGGCCTGGTGACGCTCACAACTGTCATATTCAGGGTATCGCCTTTTTTCCCTGTGTCCGGTGTGAACACAAAGGAAAATTTCTCTTCGTGCTTTTCTGATGTCCGGAAGCAGTGGAGATACTCATATTCCGCCCCCGTGTCGTTCACCTTGTAGGCTTGCGGCTTTCCGTCCAAAAAAAGCAGGAAGCCAATGCTGTCCAATTTCCCCTCTGATGAAAACTGATAGTCCAGGACAAATTCTCCGCCATTATACTCATAAGGCAAAACACTCTGGTCATCCGCTCTGGCGGGATTTGCTTCCCCATGGCTGAGAAACCCTAAATCTCCGTCCTCCTGCGCCCCGGCGAATGGGTCTTCTTCTACATTTTGCGGCGGGGCATTCTCGTCCGCAATGTTATAATTTCCGCAGGCCGCCACAGCAAAGGGCAAAACAAATATCATAGCTAATGATAAGAATCGCTTTCGCATCGTCTATCCTCCTACTTGTTTTAGATTCGACTTTTATTATAAAAACCAAAAGTCAAAATGTGGTCAAGGAACAGAAAAAAGTTTGCGGAGAAACAGCTTAGTCCTTTACATAATGAGAGCCAACAAACTGTAATTTCTCACAAGTCTGTTGGCTCTTGGCATAGTTATTCTGCCAGGCAAACCGGAAGTCGTATTGTCACAAACGACAAAGCATAATGTACTCTTCCCCGTTTTCATCCAAAATTTCAAATCCTGTTTTTTGATACATTCTTACACCTGATAATCTATATATAAAGAAATGGCAAAGGACGGAGTATCGTTGTCAATATGTCCATAATCATCCATAATGCGCACCCAAACAGCACCAACAACCTTTTTAGCTTCATACAAAAAATCTTGAAGCAGACTGACTCCTCCCTCTAATATTTTTCTAATTTTGTAATTCATAACTGCCTCCCGCGAATAACGCTTTATCTATTTTGCAACAAATTTTAGCATCCCAAAAGCTCCTGGACGGCTTCTTCCCAATATATTTCGGGAATATTGTACCAGTCGCATTTCCCGGTTTCTTCCCTGCAAAGCTCCATTGCCCTGCCCAATACCGTTCCATGGGAAATATCCCCTGCAAGCATCCCGTATTTTGTCACCCGACACCAGTACGGCGCCGCATCCCAAAGCCCCGATTCTTCCATCTCCTTTATCACTTTTTTCTTATCGTAATCAAGGCTTATAAACTGATGCCCCCATTCTTCCCCGTTCTGGTACAGAATCATAAACTGGGCTTTTCCCCCGCTATATAAAGAAGCGCCTACCGAGCCGGGATTTAACAAAATCTTTCCTTCATGGGAAAAGCTTCCCTGAACATGGGTATGCCCGCATAGAATATACTGCCCTGCACACCTTTCCATGATCCCTTTTGTATTTTCACCATCCGGAAACATTTTTTCATTATTCTTATCCGGCGAACCATGGCACGCCAGGATTGCGCCTGCCCCGTCAAATGTGATTTCACGGCAGAGTGGAAGACCTTCAAAGAAACCAATATCCTTATCCGTCAGGTTTTCATAGCAGTACTTCATTGCGCCTACCGTTGAATTTCCGTTTTTCCATACACAATTTTCATCGTATTTCCGACTGATCCAGTAGTCTTCTTTATTTCCCCGCAGGAAAAAGCAGGTGTATTTTTCTTTCAGGGAATATAGGATTTCCATCGTTTTTTGCGGGTAGGGAAATTCCCCCAAATAATCCCCCAGAAAAATAAATGCGCGGATTCCCATACCCAAAACATATTCCAGGCACTTTTGGAACGCTATGTAATTACCATGTATGTCGGAGAGGACAACTATTTTCTCATTTGCTATTTTTTTCATAACAACCATATCTTTCTCCTGCAAATCATCATTTTATGTTCTCTGCAACTTCCCGACAAATAGGAATTGAACTACTTCTTAATTAGTCGTTTAATTTTTGGAAGCATGAAACTCCCTGACAAATATAAATTACACAGATATACAAATAGATTTCCAATATACGAATAAAGAGTAAATCGCCCTTTCGTGATAACCTGTGCAGATAATGTCTTTGTATCAGACTGAAAGTAATCGGTCTGTGCCAGCACACTACCTCTAAAATCCGAAACAATCGACATTCCGTTATTTGTATGTCTGATTATATTACTTCCATTTTCAACCCCACGCACAATCGCTGTCTTTGCAGCTAATAATGTCATTTCTTTCCAATCCGAAGCCGGAACAATTAGTATATCTACGTTATTTCTACCTGCCTGCTGTATTTTAGACAAAAATGCCATATCAGAACATATAAACGGCGCAATTCTACCATATTCTGTATCAGAACTTTTTAGTATTCCATCTCCTTTTTGGCACAATTCTCCGATTGAACGTCCATGCTTAAAATATTCTGATATAAGTTCTCCTTGCGGATTAAATGCTACCGTTTTATTTTCCTTTAAGTCCACATAAGGGGTCTTCACCAGTAACGAAACAATCAAATAAATTTCTTCCTGTTTTGCCATATCCGACGCTCGTTGCAAAAGCATATCTTCATCTTGTTTTAAAACCGCTCCATTTAGTTCAGACCAAAAAACAATCTTTGCACCTGCCTGTGCTTCCAACTCTGTTTTTAAGAAAAGTGCATCAGCTACTGATGATAGTTTCTTCCCTGTATTTGTAATATTTTCGTCAGTAAATGTATCAGTATAAAATGTAGAATATATATCTTTATCATTATTTAACAGCTCTGAAATCGGAACGGTTACTCCTGCGATCCTAACACTTTTATCTGAATTTCCTGCAAAATGAAACATAACAACTCCATAAGCAAATACCAATCCAATTACAGAACCATATACGATGATATATTTTCTGATGTATTCTTTTTTGCCTTTATTGTTCCAAATCCATATAACCATTGCCGCTGTCCAATATATTAAAAAAGTGATTCCATAAATTCCTGTTACCGTTACAATTTGTAGCAGATATAGATTTTGATATTGTGTATAAGCGTCAGACAACCCACCCAAAATAGGGTATACCAGATAGATGATATACTCTATTGATACCATTATACTTGCAAAAATAATGGTATCTTGAAATCTCATTTTTGATTTTGACCAGTAGATATATGGTAAAACCTTCAGAAAAGATAATAAAATTGATACCATTATACATATCTTTATATCCATTCCAATGGCTCTCCCAAACTGGACAACAAATCCGATGGCATATATAGAACAAACTATAAGGCAGACTTTCCGGGTACGATTAAGATAAATCATACACAGAAACAAAATTGGATAAATCCACGCAAAAATCGGAATACACCATTCTCCGTTGGACATTATATAAACTAAAAAGCTTAATATTATAAAAACCGCAAAAGATTTATTTTCTGAAGAATTTTTCATATTTAACGCTCTGGTTCCTCGATAAATGGGGGTTATAGTAAATAACCTATAGCAATAAAAAGATAGCTATATAGGTATTTCCTGTTTAATCTTAGATACATTACACCGCTAAGAACAGAATATATCATAGTGGAAATTCCGTTCCATATTTCAAGACCTACCCCTCTTGACACAAAATGAATCGCTCCCCATGTCATAGCCAATATAATACCGCCAAAAGGAATTGGGCTTTCTTTTTTCAACAGAGTTTCAATCGCTTTTTGCCCGTATATTATGATTAGAATAACAAGCATCACTTCAAATATATAGTATAAATATTGCGCGCAAAATTGGAATGCAGTTTTACCCTGTGCTTCTCCGACAATCTTTAATGTATGCCAATCAATGAAAGTCATAATTTTGCAGCCAATGAAACAAGCAAGCGTTACGATCCAACTTTTCGAGGAAATCTTATCCCTTTTGCTTCCCCTTTCCGGAAAATGATAATGCTTCCTTGAAAAAAGCAGGAGAACACCAATGAAAAACGCCCACATAAAAACCATTATGATACAATGAATACTTCTTTGCTGCATTGTATAATTCTGTATGTCTACATGCAGAAACATAACTTCAATTGCAAATATTGACAGCAATTCAAGCATAAATCCTCCAAATGAAAGTAAACTCAGCCATAAATATTTTGTCCATTTTACTTCTTTAACCATTATACTCTCCTTATGAGTCGAGCAGACAGGCGCCTCACGATGCCAGCCCTTCACAGAATCGTGCGTGCGGCTTTCCCGCACACGGCTCTTCATAATAACATTTACAGTTTCAGATTGAGATTTCTTACTGCTTGTTTTCGGTATCATCCAGGCTGTTCCTTTCCTTGTCCGTCCGCAATAAAATGTAAATCCCGGAAAATCGATTGATTCCAGCCTTGTTGATTCTCCGCGTTTCTGCTTCGATTTTGCCGGATATCCGCCACTTTCCAACATCCTGCTTTTGCTTTCTTCCAATTCCAGCCCGAACTTTTCCATCCGTTCTTTCAGCTATCCGACTGCCTGACATCTGTTTGGCATCCTCCGTTTCAGCGTTGTCTGCCATACCTGAAAAAACAAGGAACATCAGGCTCTCCCCAGTTGACTGGATAATCACAATGTGAAACATGAAAAGCCCTTTGCCCCCGCAGAAGCAGACAGCATCTCACCATAGCAATGCCGCCGGTGTTGCTTTCCGCCGAAATTAGAGCGTCAGCCCTCCGAATGTCAAAATTTCGAGGCTCAATCACTTTCCCTGTTTCCTCGCTGTCTGCGCTTAGCAGATAACCTTACTGCCATCCACCCAGGACTCGCTACTGGTGGTTGGTCAGACCTTTCCAGACAGGCTTTCCACCTGTCAGACTATCCGCCCTTCGTCTGGGCGCACAATTTCGATTTATCTATTTTGCAACTAATCTATAAATCGCATAAATTACCCATATAATTAAAAATTTCAACCCATTTTGTGGACTGCAAGTTTAATTGTTACACAAGCTCCACCGGGAGCAACATTTGAAAGTTCTAAACTTCCGCCATGTTTCTGGCTAAGGACACGGCTTGTAGCCAATCCCAGGCCCATATGCTCTCCCGTTTTATCTTCAGAATAAAGAAAGGTGTTCTTTTTACGGAGCATTGCCCTTGAAAAACCTTTGCCATCGTCTGATATGGTTATCATAAGCATACCATCGGTAAGGGAGTACCCAAAATTCACCTTGCTTTTGGCATATCGAATAGCATTGGAAAAAATATTCTCGACAATACGGTAAAATATCTGCTCGTCTAATTTCACCTGACATTCGGATATGGCAGAATGGTATGCAATCTCCAAGCTATGTTGTTCTGCAAGAAACGAAAGACTTTCCGTAGCTCTTCTAAAAAAGTCCGGTAACTGAACTACGGAATACTTTGTTTCCGTTTCTTCAATCGCATTCAGGTCACGGATATAATCTGTATAATGTTCAAGCCGTTTTGCCGTTACCGCAAGATTAGACAGTGTATGCCGTAATTCTTCGTCATTCAGATTTCCATCTGCCAGGCATTGCTGCATATATTCCACATATCCCTCAACAATCGCAATGGGATTTCTGAGGTCATGTGCCACTGACGCCTGCAGGATTCTGCGCTGCTCGATCATGTTCCATAGCTGACGGTTATTATCATAGAGCGCCTGCCGCATTTCTTCAAAAGCGGTACAGAGCCTTCCTAATTCATCATTCCTGTTATAATCCACCGTAAAATCAAGGTCTTGCTCCCGGATATGTTTTGTTGCATCGGCAAGAACCTGAATGGGCGGTGACAGTTCTTTCCTGTAAAACCACCATGCGCACAGCATGATACCTGTAATGGAATAGACAAAAGGAAACAGCACCATAGAAATGCCTGCCATTCTGTATACGAACTTTTGCTTTGGGCGAAGCGTTGAGAAGCCAGACTCAATTTTCTCTATTATGAATTCCGTATTCTCCAAAGTTACTTCCACTCCGGTAGGAACGAGCATACCCACCTGGGCAGGTTCGTCAAGGATAACCCTCTGCCCTCCCTCTAATACCCTCCCGTCCGCTGTGACCGTCCGTGTATTCAGCCAGACTTCCTGAGAATCGGGAAGTATCACTTTCTGTATACGGTAGCATCCATAAATCGTCAGGACAGATGCCGCAAAAACAAGAAACATTGTAGCAGCTACCGCACAGATAAAAGCTCTTTTCATTGATCCGGGTTTCCTCATTTTTTCCATCTGTAACCCATCCCCCAGACTGTTTCGATATATTCCCTGCCCGTAGCTTCCTTCAGTTTATTCCTGATCTTTCGGATATGCTCTTTTATGACTCCGCTATCCCCTTCGGCATTCAGGCCCCATACGGCTTCATATATCCGCTCCCTGTCGAATATCTGATTGGCGTTACGCATCAGAAACTCCACAATATCAAACTCACGGTTTGACAGGTTCAGCGGCTTTTCCTCATAAAAACAAGTACGTTCCGCAAGATTTACGATCAAGCCCTGGGAAGAAACGATTTTAGGCGTACACTTGCTTCGTTCATCCCTTCGCAGGTGAGCCGCCACTCTTGCAGTCAACTCTTTCAGGCTGAACGGCTTGGTTATGTAATCATCACCGCCAGCCTGCAGGCCGTTTATTTTGTCCTGTTCCGTAATCCGGGCTGTCAGAAACAAAATGGGACAGACGACATTCCGGCGGATCATTTTACATAACTCCAGTCCGTCTATTTCCGGCATATTGATGTCAAGCAGAATCAAATCCGGATAGACATTCAGCATGGATATTGTCTGCTCCGCATTTTCCGCTACGAAAGCCTCATATCCACACCTCTGTAAGTGGCTTGACAATAACTCTGTCAGCATTTTTTCATCATCAACAACGAGTATTTTGTATGCCATAGTAACTTCCTCTCCCAGAATATGATACAATCAAAAAGTCAAAAAGTGGTCAATTTCCTGCTTTTCAGAGCGTTTTCAACCGCTTTTTTTATGACAGTGCTTGAATTTGTCGCGCCTGATATTGCGTCTACATCTATTTTCTGTTCATCAACTATACTGTCAGCGATAACTTCTGCGGCCTTTCCACGTTCATGCCTGTGCTCCAAAATGTTAATATTTGTGATTTCTCCATTTTGCACGGTAACTTCCACTTTAGCATATATAAAATTCACGTCATATTCACCAACATAAACTCCGTCAGGAATATCAGAAATATTTATATCTTCAAAGGTGGTTTCCCTTACTGCCTGTCTATAGTCCGCAACACCTTTAAGGTAGAGGATTCCCGAAACGAAACCGACAAGCAAAAGAACCATGATAATAAATAATACTATTCTCTTTTTCGATATTCCCATTTCATCACTCTCCACTATCTGCAATAGAACAATACAACATATGAAAACCATGCTCTAAAAACTGGACTTTTGATAATCCCATTGCTTTTTTAATATATTCTTCTTTATTTTCTGCAAGCTGAATAAGCCCGGACAACATACCCCAGAAAATAAAAATAGCAGGCATAATTTTCAGTTTGCTGCGTAAATCGCCTTTATCTATGCCGGATATTAAAAATTCCTTTATCTTTTCATTTATTTCTTCCCCTATTTGATAAGTTTCTTTTTCCTCTGGAAGATAATCGTGGCTCTCAAAATCAATATTGATTTTATCCAATACCATTTTGAAGTAAAACGGAAATTCTTCCTGATACTGAATCAATCCACGACAAATGGAATTGTATTGTTCTTTTGTGGTTTGCTGCTGCTCCAGTGCAGAAGCGATGTAATGATAAAGTTTTTTCATGCTGTCCAACACTAAGATACCAACAATTTCCTCTTTATTCTCAAAATACACATATAAAGTCGCTTTGCTGTATCCGGCTGCTTTGGCTATATCATCCATAGAGGTTGCCGCTATGCCTCTCTCCATGAACAATACTGACGCAGCGGAAGCAATTTTTTCCCGGTGTACACTTTTCGGCTCTTTTTTTCTCCGTGCCATCGTCTGCCTCCTTATAATTGAACTCAAGGTTTAATTATAAAGGTTTTAAAGAATACTGTCAACTTTTACCTCCAAAATAAGCTGGAAAATGTTTGCCTGAATGAGATGCCTCCACTTCATGTTGCTTCAATATTTTTAGATTAAGTTTTTACCATACTCCGTTTTAACCATTAAAAGACCTCATCTTCCGGCTCAAAATATTCCAACGGGGAAAGATACAATTCTTCTGGACAATCTGGCAGATAATTCTCATAGCTGCAAATATCCTGCTCAGTGTGGTTTGAGTATTCCACCTGCACCCGCCATGACGGATTCGTGCTTCTGAAAATCCTCGGGGTTCTTCAGATTATATTATTGAAGCAACAATAAACCCAAAATTCCTTGCTAGTATAAGTGATTACCTAACAGCAGCTACTTATAGTGATATGAACATTGCCATAACCAATTTTAATTTTAACCTGAATCCGTGAGACTTATTGTCCCGGCACATTGACAACTACATATTTAACCAGCATTCGTAAAGAGGGCCAGTATTTATTGGTCATACAAAAGCAGCTTTAGAGGATTTCCCTCCACCAGCGGACCTGGACAATGAATTTTCCCTGAAAAGCACACAGAACCTCAGACCACCTGCATTACAGCTGGTCATGGCGGGCTAAATGTCATTGTATCTGTAAATGGACTATTGGGTTATAAACAGCTGAACGACAGATATACTTTCTGAAACGTTTTCCGCCATATATTGCTTCTGCCCAGTCCAGGCTTTGTTCTCCGCGCATGCCTGGTGATATGGCATGCCATCATTACCAGATTCTTAATGACCGTCCCTGTCCGGCGTCTTTTTACAGGGTGCCTCATGGGATGGGCCGGACCGATGCTCTCGTCACCAATCATACGCAGGATGTTATAGGCAGGCATCGCAAGTTCCAGTACGAGCTCATTTGTGTCGAACTTCCCAGACGGGAACCGTTCCAGAGCCATGTCCGTCCTGATCTCACTGTGGAACTGTTCGCTTTCCCCATGCGCATGATAAAGGGCAATTACTTCCCGGTCAGTAAAATCCACATTGACATCCCACATGTTGACTTCCACGTCTGCCGGAAAAAGATACTGTCCCCGTCTGTCGATGCTGCGTTCTATTATTTCATACACGGTACGGATCGTAAATGGATGCTTTTTTCCATCGGAACCAGCATAGGAAACATCACGCCAGGCAGAGCCGGTATAAACGGTCTTCCCCTCCCGTGGACTGGTGATATCCAGACATTTATCTTTCAGTTCCTGCAGCCATCCTTCTTTGCTTTCTCTGCGGAGATTGCGTTTGGTTATAAAAGAGCACCCGTTTTCCAGAAAAATACCGATGTTCTCTGTAGAATCGTTTCCGGAATCCAGACGGAACAAAAGAGGCTCTTTCGTGACCCTTCTGCATGCGTCAATGGTCTCCCTGAGAAATTCGGGCGTATGCTTCTGGCAGTGCTGGCTCCCTTTGCGCAACTCGCAGTTAATGAGATAACCTTCCCGGCCAAAATAAGCCATCATTGGGGCATACCCGTCGCATCCCTTGTAAGTACGGGAAACGCCTTCCTTTTTGGTTTTCGAATTATCACAGGGCGTTACATCCATGTCAACGGGGATAAAGCCACAGGAGATTTTTGACGGGGAAACGTGGTTTTTTACAAGCAGGTTCGTGTTTTCCCATAGAAGTGTACTGCGCATAGAGCGGCCAATCTCATCCATTCTCTGGCGAAGAATTTCCGGTGATGGAATCCGTTTAATCCCCATTGCCTGGCAGAAGAATTCCGGGTCGTCATCCGTCTCTCGGACTGCCTCAAAATCAGGCTTTCCCATGCACAGGCAGCCGATATAGGAGCCAGGGATATCACCATTTTTAATCTGATGTCCGGAGCACCTGCCGGTAATATCCTGCCTGTTCAGGCGGTCAATGAAGCCACTGTTATCCAGAAGATAACCCACCAGGGTAAGCCCTCCTGATGGAATAATACGTTCATTAGTGAATTCAATCTGGAAATGTGTTGGTTTCATAAAACTGCTCTCCTTCAGTATGTGATATTGACGATATTCTCAATAAAGATGATACCATATCTGGCGGTTTTATACTATAATCTGTTCACCAGGTGGGTGTGAAAATAGATAGAAGGAAAAACTTCGCAAATGCTGATTAAATATGCAGTTGTCAGCGTTCAAAGCAATTGAGTTTCACTGATTCAGGGGTTAGTCAGGACATAGGATCTGATTTTCGGTATTCCAACTGCAAGGTCAGGCATTGCATCTGGTATCATGCTCCGGATGATTTCTTCCATATCCTCAAATACCGGTTCCCCATCAAGGCGCATATTGGAAACTACCATCTGATAAAGAGCGTTTTCATCTTTTCTCCATACTTCCATGTTCTGATCCGACACTGTAAATGCAGCGGTACCGCTTTCCGAAAGGCCATCCAGCGTCACATAGTAAATTACCGCAAGGTCGAGAAATTCCCGGTAGGGTACTTTTTTAAGGAGCTCATGGTTCATTTCACGGTTCACCAGTTTTGCGTGGATATGGGATTTCGCTGTTTCCCAATCCCATAACGGCTTCATATCCACTCCATCAAGGTCATTACAGTGTTCCATGAGTTTACCGTAAACATCTGCAATAAAGCCGAAGCTGTTACCGCTGTCATCAACACTTTCTATCGCTTCTAAAGACAGTAGGCTGTTGTCTGCATCAAGCTTTTGCAGATAACGCCACCGTTCCTTGTCCCGATAGAACTCGATATAGTGGGTCTGTTCCGTCTCAATCAGACAGCCCTACACGGGGATAAAGAGCTTGTCCTTATAAGCCCTGTCCGTTTCCCTGCGGCGGCAGAAGTCCTCGTAAGACAATTCCGTATAGCCGCCGTTTTCCTTGATATAGACCTTTCTTGGTGCATATTTCACCGTAAGTACCTCCAATCTGAATTTTGAAAATCGCTAAAATCCAGATTGAAAGGTGGAGAACGGCATCCCGCGGCAGAAAAAACCTTGCGACATGTTCCTACAAAAAACGACAAAAGAAAAACCGTAAAGGCTGTCACGAGTTTTACTGCCGCAGTTTGGGCAGCATATCCAATGTATTTGCTTCATTCTGTTCCTTTCATTCCTTTTTAGTTTTTCTTCAAAAACATCGAAAAGGTGCTTCCGTTTTCATCAGATGACACTTTCATATATCCATTCTGTTTATTGATAATTTCACGGGTAAGATATAAGCCGATTCCCACCCCGTCAATACCAACGGATTGTTTTCCTCTGTAAAACCGCCCAAAAATCTTAGCCTGTTCTTCTTCTGGGATGCCAACACCGTTGTCGCTTATATCAAGCCGCAGAAAGGACGGGTACTCTGTTATCTGCAAGCGGACAAAACCTCCTTGCGGCGTATATTTCACGGCATTATCAATGACATTTGATATGGCTTCTGCCGTCCAGTTAAAATCTAAAACCGCTTCAAAGGTTTGGTCACATTCAAAGGTTATCAAAATTCCTTTTTCCTTTGCTTTTGCATATACCGTTTTTACAGCTTGGAGTACAATCTCGTTCAAGCTGTTCTTTTCGGGCTTTAAGCTGATAATGTCGCTTTCCAGACGGGACATTTTAATCAAGCTGTTTGTCAAAAAGGTCAGTTTTCCAAGTGACATCTGCAAAGTGGTAATATATTCTGTTCTTTCTTCCGCAGACAGTTCCCCATCGCTAAGTAGCTCGGCAAATGTATTTGCTGCCGCAATAGGCGTTTTTATCTGATGTGAAATATCAGAAATCAGCGTTTTTATCTGTTCTTTTTCCTGTGCTAACATTTGATTTTGGGCTGTCAAAATGTTGCGGAGTTTTAAAAGCTGATGCTGCAAACGGGCTGTCAGCGTATCTTCTGCTTCTGAAAAGATTTGCCGTTCCTGCTGTTCAACTAAAGCTTCTATGAGCAGGGTAATCTGTTCTAATAAATCATCGTTGTAACGATTGTGGAGAAAATCAAGCAGGAGCAGTAAGGCAAATAAGATAAGCACGCCAAAAAATCCCCAAAGCATTGTAACAGGACTGCTTCTTGCAAAAAACACCATAAGAACAGATAAAACCGATATGACAGCTCCTGTAATCAGAACCAGTTTTCTGTAAATATCAAAATGCTTCATTGTCATTCTCCAAAGGTATATCCCATGCCAAAAACAGTTACAATATATTCCTGCTTCTCATCGTTCAGCTTTTGGCGTAATCTTTTTATGTTGACACGGATTGTATTGTCATCCACAAAATTTCCGTCTATATCCCAAAGGTGTTCCAAAAGCATTGTTTTTGTAACGACTTTTCCTTTGTTTTGTATCAGATACAAAAGCAGTTTATATTCGGTAGCAGTCAGATGTATTTCCTCTCCGTTTAACAGAACAAGGCATTTATCCGTATCTATCTCCAGGCTCTTATATTTCATACGGGGGCTGTCGCCGCCTGTGCGTTTCAAGATAGCATGTACCTTTTTCCGCAAAACTTCAAGGGAAAACGGCTTGGAAATATAGTCATCACATCCTGCCCCGAATCCCTCCAACATATTTTCTTCAGTATCATTGGCTGTCAAGAACAGAATTGGTGTATCGGATGTTTCACGGATTTTTCTGCACAATTCCAAACCGCTGCCATCGGGCAGATTGATGTCAAGCAAAAACAGGTCAGTTTTCAGTTTTTGATATTGCGTTAAAGCGTCCACAAAACCATAAGTAGCAGTTATGGTATGACTGTCTTTTTTCAAGGCAATCGAAATTCCTTTCGATAAAATTTTGTCATCTTCGAGTAAAAAGATATTTGCCATAGCCTAAAACACACCACCTTTCCTCAATAAATTTTTGGTGGCAGGTACAGACGCAGCAGGTTTGCGTCTGCACCTGTTGATGCTTATTTAATTATCAAAACTGCGCATCCGTTCTATGACTGTTTCATTGGAAATCAGCTTATAAACAATTCCGGGAACGCTAAGGCATATCACAAAGATTGCCGCAATCAAGCGGATTACCAGTCCAATGGGATACTCAAATACGGCATAGTCTGCCAGATTCGGTACTGCGTCTGCCACAAGCATAAGGAACGCATTTCCAAAAGTCAAAATCAGCAGCGTGGAGATGAGGGCATAAATGCCACCCTCTATGGTCAATATTTTCCTAAGCTGTTTTTTCGTTGTGCCGATGCTTTCCATTATGGCAAATTCATTTTTTCTTGCAGCCACGCCTGTCACCATTACATTCACAAAGTTAATCAATCCAATTACGATTAGCAGGGCAGCCACGCCGTTTCCTAACAATTTTTGAGCGTATATCATTTGGTTAAATTGTTCTACTGTATCAACTGTACTTTTGAAGTCCCACTCTGCTGTAGTTAGGGTTCGGTTGATTCGCTGCAATTCGCTGTCTACCCGCTCTAAGTCGTTTATGTCCTCAATATCCACACCAATACCGGAAATAAGAGCCTCCCCGGTCAGGCGTTCCATACCCGCTTCACTGACATAGATGATGTCTGGTACGATTTCTACCATTTTGTGATGACCTATGGTAGTGGAAAGCCTATTGGTATCATCCATAAAATCAAATGCTCCACCGACAAGAAAATCAGTTGCCTTTCCGTCTGCACTTTTGGCAGTCAGTGTCAGTGTTTTTCCCACCAGGGCGGCATTTGGGGCATTATAGTTGCTATTATCCCAACCTGTAATCACGATTTCGCCACGCCAAAAGGCTTCAAGGTCAATGGTTTTTTTAGGATGGTTTTCATTATATTCTTCCAAAATCCTTTCATCCATAAGGGTCGTGATGTAGCAACCGTATTCGCCTGCATTCGCATACGCCCTTAATCCTGCAAGCATTTGTTCATAAGACTGCCTGTTGGCTTTATAGCTGCTGTCCTCATACTTGATTTTCATAAAATCTCCAAAATCTGATTCGTCAAAATCAATGCCCGCCCAGACTGTTTTTTGAATCTCCACATTTTTAATACCCTCGATTTGCTCAATCTGTTCTATAAAATGCTCATCAAACTGCGGTACTTCTTTTTGGAGCTGTTCATACTGTCTGACTTGAATATCAGCGTATTCAAAGTTGTAATCCATATACTGCTTCACATAGTTTTCAGCTTTATAGCTTCCAGCTATGCCATTCACTCCTAAAATCATTGTAATTCCCATAAATAAGGACATAAACACAAGGATTGCCCGTTTCCTGTCACGGAAAACATTATGAAACGCCATGATATATAGTCTGCCGCCGTTTTTGGAATTTCTGTTTTTTGTCTTTTGAGGTGCAAAGTTCTGATACTTCAAGGCTTCTATGGGCGAGGTCTTTGCCGCAGCTTTCGCAGGTGCGTTGCAGGCAATCCAGACTGTGAATGCTGAAAAGAGGATAGACAAAATATAGATTGACGGATGGAAAAATACCACGGCTTCCATCGCCGACTTACCTTGATTAAACCCCTTTTCCAGAAAAAGCGGAACAAATCCAAAGGAAACGGTTGTTGCCAATAAAATACCAATCGGTATGCCGATACAGGCAAATTTTACTGCCTGTCTTTTAACCAGCGATTTAATTTGTGTCTGCGTTGTGCCAAGCGTTTTCATCAAGCCGTAAAAACGGGTATCTTTGGAAATCGATACATATAGGACATTGTAAATCAACAGATAACCGCTGCCAATGATAAACATTACCAAAAAGATGACCATTGCGACGACTGAGCCGCTTGAGGATTTCATCAAAACCGCACCATCCCAAAATTGGTTTTCGTTCAGCTTCACATCTCTTTGGAGACGGAGAAAATCATCGGGCATTTTCTTTAACGACAAGGAGAGCACACCGTCCTCCACCATTGTGCAGCCTGCATTTTTACAATAGCTCTCCGATACAAAACCCATTCCCGTATCGGTATAGGAATGGAACCAGCCGCTTAAAGTAAAAATTCTTTCCTGCCTGCCATTCCTGTCAGAATAGGACAGAGGGATTTCCATATACAGCTCTGGGGCTTTGATGCCGAGCTGTGAGAGGGCGTCCTCAGACAGCATAATCTCATTTTCATTTGCAGGGTATTTTCCAACGAAACCACTGATTGCTTTCTGATAATGTTTTTCCCATTCGGTGGTGTCATAATATTGAAGCACTATGGAAAATTCACGTCCCTCGGCGTTCTTCCTGGAAATCGAGCCTGCCATATATCGCACACCAACAGTTTTCACATAATCCAGTGATGTAATTTGCTGCTCTTGTTCTTTTGTCGGCATAGCAAGAGAAACATCAGCGGCTGTACCCAGAGTACGCATCTGCATTAGATTAATATTTTCTATATAGTTAATAGCTAAGCTGAAAACCGTGGTAATCATAAAGGTGGTAAGGATGATTGCGGACATTGCAAACAGATTGCGGGTACTGTTTGCTTTCATCATTCCTTTCTCTACCCGTTTCATTGCATTTTTGTTTCGGTTATCGTGCATATCTGATACCTCCCGAAATAACTTTGCCATCCTCTATACGAATTGTACGGTCTGCCATCTGAGCGATTTCCTCATTGTGCGTAATCATAATTGTAGTTTGGCGGAATTGTCTGCTAATGGACTGCATCAGCAGAATGACATCCATACTTGTCTTGGAATCCAGATTGCCCGTCGGCTCATCAGCAAGGATTATGGCAGGCTTGGTAGCTAATGCACGGGCAATCGCTACTCTTTGCTGCTGACCGCCAGAAAGATTATTCGGCATATTCTCAAGTTTCTTTTCAAGCCTCAGTGTATGGATAATCTGCCTTACAAATTCTGTATCTGTTTTGCCGCCATCTATCTCGATGGGATAGATGATATTTTCATATACATTAAGAACGGGAAGTAAATTGTAGTTCTGAAAGACAAAGCCAATATTCCTGCGGCGAAAAATTGTCAGTTCCTCGTCTTTCATTTTCAAAAGTTCTTTTCCCCGGATAGTAATGCTTCCAGAGGTGGGGCGGTCTAATCCGCCAATCATATTCAGCAGAGTAGATTTACCGCTGCCCGATGTACCGATAACGGCAACAAATTCTCCCTCATTGACAGTAACAGACACTCCGTCAAGGGCGTGGACTTCACTCTCACCGCTGCCATATATTTTTCGTAAATCTTTTGTTTCAAGTATTGCCATAGATATGCCCTCCAATGTTTTTGTAATTTTAGTATAGCGAACACTTCTTACAATCTCATTACAGCTCGCACTAAAATTAAAAATGTGGGTGACAGATTATCCCTTTTTTCGTCGTGCATCGTTAGGTTTTTTGCTTTTTAGGAATTATTTTTGACCTCCTAAGTCATATTGTATTTATTATATTCGTTTGAACAAACAATCTCAACTGTGCAAATACGAACTTTCATTCCTTGATTGCAGAGATTAAATCTCCTGTGCAAAGAGATTTCACATCGTTTAAGTGGAACTCCCATTTCAGTACAATATAATAGGACAAAATCTATCCGTACAGGTGGTGAGAAAAATGAGCGAAGCCGCAGGAATCTTTGACTTCATGGAGTTGGGGCAGGTGATAATGGAGCCCGTGAGAAACAGCGGATTACCAGAGAGGAATTAGCCGAGGAGCTTGGCATCTCGGCAAGGCATTTGCAGGATGTGGAGAAAGAGGGGCAGAATCCGAGCTTTCCCTTATTCATTCAGCTTGTGACCATGTTCCACATATCCGTAGACCAGTACATACACCCAGACCTCCCGACCGGGAAAACGACACTCCGCCGACAGTTGGGCGCACTCTTTGATACATTCGATGATTCGGAGCTGACTATCATAGCGGGGACGGCGCAGGGGATATGTAAGGCAAAAGAGCAGCCAGAGGATTGACCTCTGGTTTTTCTTTCGCCCGTTTTCCATCAATAGGCAGGAATGCCAAACACTATAACAGCCAAAAGAAAAAACGTTTGATCGAAGCCTTACAGATTGTTAGTTTGCACCGTAGTATTGCTACTGCAAAGTCATTACTCAAAGGATATCAATTAGATGCTTTTAAGCATACTTTAAGTGAATTATCCAACCTGAATATCAATCCTGTTACAATTCCTAAAAGATGGAATATCGGGCATATTCCTAATCTTTTATATATCTACTATCGTAAAGCAAAAATGGCCGAATTTGAATGGTTACCAGAATAGGAAATAAAAATGGTGTTAGTCAGAAAATAGGGTGATAAGTTCTATAAGTCCTTTTTAACGGACAAGTAGAATGCTATCATAGGGGCATCCAAAACAAGGAGATGATCTTTTATGGCAGCAGAAACCCGAATAAAACTGGCAAACATCATAACAAGACTTCCGGAAGAAGCAGTTGATTCCTTATATGAAACGGCCTGCAAAATGTTCGAAAACCATCCGGATGATGAAAAACCATGTTGTCCATTCTGCGGTGGGAAAGCAATCGTACGCAATGGCCATAAGTGCGGTAAACAGGAATACCTCTGTAAAGACTGCAGGAAAACTTTTGTCTCCACAACAAATACCCTGATGGCCAATTCCCATCAGCCACGTGAGATCTGGGAAGCGGTTATAGATGACACCCTTTCCGGGGATGCCATCGACTTTACCATGAAAAGGCCTGGACTGACCCATGACCTTGTATTCCGCATGCGGCATAAATTCCTGATTGCCCTTGCTGCCCTGCTGGAAGAACAGTGTCCCTGCCTGCAGGATGTTTCTGAGGTGGATGAGACCTATGTCCTGGAATCCTATAAGGGGAAGGAACTTCCCGAGTCAGTCTGCCGTAACCCCCGCAAACATGGTGCAAAAGCAGGAAAAAGAGGGATCTCCAACGAATATATCTGCATTTGTACCGGCGTACAACGGAAAGGCGGTGCAATAGCGGGAACAGTAAACCGTGCCAGGCCTGCTTCGCAGGAACTGCAGGAAGTCTTCTGCGGCCATATTTCTGAAGATACGCTTGTCCTGTGTGACGGGTTGAAAAGCTATAAAGCCCTGGAGGCAACAACGGGCTGTATTGTAAAAGATGTTACAAAAGAAACAGGAAGTGGCTTTTATAACCTTAATACAGTAAACTCGTTCCATTCATTTATAAAAAGGCAGTATGAGTTTTACCGCAGGGTTGCCACAAAATACCTGAACAGGTACAATGCACTGTTCAGCGCTGCATATAAATGCACAGAAGCAGGGCTCCGGCAACTCATGTCCTCGCTCTTAACCGTGAGTGGGACCAGACGCAGCCCTTCCTGCCGGGATATAAAGACAGCAGGATTACTGTTAATTTAGTCAGAAATCATTTATCACCCTATTTTCTGACTAACACCATAAAAATCTATGAAGGAATCTGTCTGACTTTGGGGATATATGGAATACTGCAAAAGATTTAAGCAGCATCCTATATAATGCTCTTGTTCTCATTATATCAATAGTATCCCTGTACATCTTGGTATTATCAGCTTCGTATATGGTCAAAAAATAACATTCTTATGCAAAGCACGAATAACCATTCTTATGTCAAATTCGAAGTGATATATAGTGCGATAAAAAATGAAAAATTACGCAAAAAAGTTGCATACCCGCTATACCTAATTGCTGGTATGCAACTTTTATCGCTTTATTTATTTCGTTCATTAATTGTTGTTTGGCAAATTAAATGATGCTTTCAGCGTCACATTAAATGTAGCTATTTTGTGCTGAAACTACACA
>QZDS01000049.1 GCA_009917455.1 bacterium 1xD8-48
GAATCTTTTGCGCGGAAAGTAAACGAAATCTGCGGCCTCTACCAGAGTGCCCGGGAACAAAGCCGGGAAGGTGCACACATTGTTTCCACGGATGAAATGACCGGGATACAGGCACTGGAACATAAATATCCTGGCAAACTCCCATTACCCGGCCAGTGCGCCAAAATGGAGTTTGAGTATATCCGCCATGGCACGACCAGCCTCATTGGGTTCTTTGATGTTGCAACGGGCCGTATGGAAATGCCATATCTAAACTCCACACGCACAGAAGAGGATTTTGTGGAAGCTGTAAAAGCATTGACAGAAACAGACCCGAAGGCTCCATGGACATTTATATGTGATGGCCTGAACACCCATAAGTCGGAAGCCCTTGTCCGCTTTGTGGCAGAGGCCTGTGTCCCTGGTGTGGAACTGGGCAAAAAAGGAAAGACAGGGATCCTCAAAAGTATGAAAAACCGGGCAGATTTCCTGCATGACCCTTCCCACCGGATCCGCTTTGTGTATACTCCGAAACACAGTTCCTGGATGAACCAGATTGAGATATGGTTTGGCATCATTAACCGAAAGCTGCTGAAGCGGAAAAGCTATCTGTCAATAGAAGAACTGGAAGCAAGCATCCTGCGCTTTATTGAACAGTACAATCTTACAGCACACCCATTTAAGTGGACATATGCTGGGATACCATTAGTAATTTAATCACTGATATTTAAGCAATGCTGTACTAGTGAGTTGTTTTAAGAGTGTATGTATAGTGATAGCTTTCCCTGGCCATTCTCTGCCATTTTTTCAAAGCCAGTCCCACGTCTATATTTTAAAGCGTTCCTAACTTTACGAAGGCGTAAAGGAAGGAACGCTTTATGTCTTTTAGGAAGATCACAGTCAAATCAGGAAATGAAGAATTCACACTGGAAGTTACGGAAGAAGAATATCTGAAGTATTACCGCCCGTGGTGGCAGCAGAAAAAGCATGAGCAGAGGAACAGGGAGGCGATGGAGCAGAACGGCTACACGGAAGAATCCTACGAGGCGTGGCGGGATAATGCCTCGGAGGGAGCGGGCATCCCGGACATGGAGCTGCCGGGGGTGGACGAACTGGTGGAGAAAAAGCTGCTGCTCGGCGTGCTTGCGGATGCGATGGATTCCCTCCTGCCGGAAGAACGGGAGCTTGCCATGAAGGTGTTCGGGGAGCAGATTCCGGTCACTGAACTTTCACAGCAGATTGGAGGGAGCAGGAGGACACTGGCTTTCCGCAAGGATAAGGTGTTAGAAAAACTGCGTCATTTCTTCCGGGAGCATGGATTTGATGTGTGATTCTCCCTATATTCGACAGGAAAAGATACGTTTGTCGAACGGTTTTCAAAAAAGTTCCATTTTTCATTGCCAGATTTTCAAAAAGTGTCATTACGAAAGGTAGGAGGGTATATTTTGGGAGCCTTCCAAAACGGCAGGGAAGGAGGGAACGGAGCCTATGGAAAAATCACAGGAGCTTATCGGCATCCTGCAGGCGATCAGCATCGTGGCGAAAAGCCTCGCCGCCAAGCTGATGCAGATCGAGAAGGAAGTGGAAGCCTACGAAGCCGCGAAGGCGGCGCACGACAGGAAAATGAAGAAAGGATGGAGGCGCTGATGCGTAAGAAGGTTTTTATCTGCAGCCCCTTCCGCGGCGACATGGAAGGGAATGCAAGGAAAGCGGCGGCCTACAGCCGCATGGCGTGTGAGCAGGGTTTTCTGCCTGTTGCGCCGCACCTCTTATTCCCACAGTTCTTAAATGAGGGGATGGAGGAAGAGCGGCGGCTCGGCATGTTCGTCCCCGCCCATGCAGATGCCTCTGCCGATGTGAAGGAACTTGTCCGCTATCTTGTGGGAGGAATGGCTGGCACGTTCAGGGAGATGGAATAAGTGCGTGTAAAGGGTTTTGGTGTTTGCATAAGAGTAAGACGGTAAAAACTAAATGGAAAAGCATAAATTGTAAAAAGGGCTGTTCAACGGCTCTTTTTTTGAGTGCGCCCTGCAATCGCATGTTCTGAGGGGTGAACGATAAATATGTGGTGAAGAAGGGGAGTGTAAAAGTTCCCTTCTTCAAGCGGAGATGGTTTCAGGCCACCCGGTTATTTTGCGATATAGAAATAGGTTTGCAGGGACTTTGAAGTGTTTGCAGCATAACGCGGTCTAAAGAAAGGGTGCGGGACACAGCCTGGTATCGCCTATGATACTTAGAAAAAATGGCTTGACAAAATGAAAAATAAAACTATAATATAGAGTAGTCTATAAAATAGATTAAAGGAGGAAAACAGGATGCAGAATGTTGCAGAAGCAATTGAAGAAGTAAACCTGATCAAAAAAGTGATTGACCGAACCCAGAATGATTTTTCGAGGATAGCCAGTTTTTTCATTTCTATTGGTGTTATCAACACAGTGACATGCTTACTATATGTTACCATGTTCCAGATAATAAAAAGGATGGACCATGTGGAATATGCGGTCTGGATGCTTTTCAGGGGGCTTAATTACATATCAGTATCAGGGTATATCGTTTTGTTTTTTATTTACCGGCGCAAACTGAAAAACCGAAATAACGCCTTGAGTCTGAGCATGATCAATATTTGGGGAACCCTCCTGATTGGAGGAGAGGCTTTCCGGATATTCTTTTCGGCTGTAAATTTGGGGGAACAGGATGTTTATTTTTATCAGAAGACATTAACGTTTCTTTTTCCTGTGATTGGCTGTCTGGTCTTAGGTTTTGTGCTACAGGATAAGCTGATACAGTGGGCCGCTTTTTTGACTGTGATTTTATATATGCTTTTGTCGGGGATGGGGATTGAAATCAAAGTGGGAAGTATGCTCGGAAATAATGTAAATGCAGGTATTGACATCATTTTAACAGGTATTATTGTTTCGGCAGGGATGATACTGCTTGGAATCTATCTGAAAAGAAAAGGAGAAAGATAGCATGGAGATTTCTTCAATGCCGGAGATATTTGGCAATAAATTGAGGCTTTCCGTGATATCGGCACTGGTTACGGGAGAAAAAAGTTTTTCTGAATTAAAAAAATATACGGACGCAACCCCTGGTAACCTGGGAGCGCAGCTTTTGAAATTAGAGGAATGGGGTTATATCAGTTGTAAAAAAGAATTTGTAGGTAGAAAGCCTCAGAGTTCATACAGGCTTACGGAAACAGGTATCTCCAATTTTAAGGAATATGTGGAGATGCTTGAGAAGGTGCTGAAAAGTATGGAAGCTTAGGAGGGAAGCGCTATGCTTGCGAAAATGGTTTACAAAAATATGGATAAGAAAAATGTGCTGCTTTATTCTTTCAGCATCATTCTGTCAGCTGCATTGGAGATGGTTTTTGGGAATGCTTTTATGATAAATGACAGGTATGGGCTGAACGAAAAAACGGCAGCATGAGCTGGCTCTGCACCATGTTCTTTCTGGCGGCGGGGGTGATGTCCATCTTTTTTGTCCTCTATTCAACGGCGTATTATGTGAGGACAAAGAACAAAGATTACAGCCTGCTGCTCATGCTGGGAAGCAGCAGAAAATTTATATTCAGATTTTTTTCTGTGGAATTTCTGTTTATTTATGCTTTTTCTGTGGTTTTGGGTATTTTGGCAGGAGGGCTGTTTTCCGCCCTGCTTTTGTTTATTCTTGGCTTATTTCAATATCTGGTTGCGTTTTCTGCGCCTGATGTTGTTCAGGTTATCAAATTAGTTACGAAAGTAAATTTTATGCTTTTCCTGTTAGAATATCCATTGGTATTATTGTATTTTTGCAAAAGAAACCTGTCAGAAATGCGGCTGAGGGAAATGAAAAAGGAGGGGAGGCATAACAGGACCTGCTTTCTGGTAATTGGAGGAATTGTTCTCATCACTGCCTCGATGCGTCTGCTAAGGAGAAGCGAGCTTCCATATCGTTTCATCAGTATGGGCATATGCCTGGCCGGGGTATACATGGTTATGTCATATGGCGGCAGCCTGGTGTTGATGCTGCTGAAGCTGTTTAAGAATTTTTATTATAAACATATGATCACGTTAAATGAATTTTATTATCAGTTTAAAAGGAATTGCAGGCTGCTGTTTATTATGCTGGTTCTTAGCTTTGCAGTTCTGTATTTTACGGGGGGATCTGTGATCTCACAGATGCCGGAAGATGTGGACAGCCCGATATATCCCTATGGTTTTGTCGGAGTCATACAAGACGGCGGCATGAAGGATATGGCACGGGAAATGGTGGGTGAGGACGGGATTGAGATACCGGCAGTAAAGGGATATCTATACAATGGAGCGGTTGTTTTTTGCATATCGGACAGGGATTATAGGCGGCTGACAGACCAGGAATTGCGTCTGGAGGATACAGAGGCTGTATGGATAAATGAATCTACGATGCTGGATATTGAAAAGCCGGAATTTATCTGCTTAAGTGAAGAAAAGGTCTTTACCGTTACAAAAGGGCAGAATGAAATTGTTTTCGGGACGGAACAGCCGGACAGCCTTTGGCAGTTTGCCGTATTGCCGGAGGCGGCGGTGGCAGACTGTCAGGACGAAGCGTATAGCATTTTCGCTAAAAATGGAAGCCTGCAGAAAGAGTTTGAACAGTATGGATACTGCTTTCAGGAAAATGGGACGGATATATTTTGGAGATGCGCATTCTTAAAGGATGCGGATGAAAATATGGCTTATGTCAGGATTATCAGTATATTCGCAGGAGTTTTCTGCATTTTTTCCTTTTTTGGAATCTTTGCATTGAAGCTTCAGGGAGATATGCCGCTATTAAATCAGAAGTACAGGATTCTGTACCATATTGGCATGTCGGAAAAATCAATCTATAAGGCCATGTCCTCGGAATACAGGAAGCTGATGGAAATACCGGTTGTTTTGTCACTCTTATTGTCAGGCATATACATGGCGGCGGAAATGACAGGAATGGATACGGCCTTTGAAGATTTTATATGTAAGTACATACCATTTCAGATCATATTTGTGGGTTTCCATGTCATGTACTTTTGCCGGATCAAAAAAATGGCGCTTAAAAAGAATACGGAAATCATTATGAATGAATAGGAGAATACGGGATGAGTCTGATAAATATATGTGGGTTACAGAAAAGTTACAACCATTCCATCGTGAATAAAGTAGCCGGGGACAGGGAATATCCCGTTTTACGGGGAATTGATTTTAATGTGGAAAAGGGCGATTTTATAAGCATCATGGGGCATTCCGGGTGCGGGAAAACGACACTGCTGAAAATCATGGGAACCATTGATAAACCAACCAAAGGGAAGGTGTTTTATGAGGATGTGGATGTACGGAGACTTGGTACAGACCAACTGGCGGAGCTTAGAAAAAACAGGATTGGATTTGTATTCCAGGATTTTAATCTGATGGATAATCTGTCTGTCGAGGAAAACATTATGATTCCGATGGTACTGAATAAAGCAAAGTACCGGGATATGCGGGCAGTTGTTGACAGGAATGCGGGGCTTATGGAAATATCGGGGCTTTTGAAAAAATATCCTTATGAACTTTCCGGCGGGGAAAAGCAGCGGGTAGCGATTGCAAGGGCGTTGTCTAATGAGCCGGATATCATTCTGGCAGATGAGCCGACCGGGAATCTAGATACGGCATCAGCGAAAAAAATTATGGATTATTTTACAGAGATAAATGCCCGGAAGAAAAAGGCGGTTGTGGCAGTGACACATGACCCGGTGGTTGCAAGTTATGCCAGAAGGATTTTATTCATAAAAGACGGGAAGATCATGAAGCAGATGGAGAATCATTCAAAACAGCAGGAAAACATACGCGCCATATCAGATGCCATGTTAGATTTGTAAAATAGGCAGGCCGGTGTTATATGGATCAATACCAGATAGAATCAGACCGCTACCCCTATATCAGACGAATGGCGAAAAAATTTAGACTTATTTGGGGAATTTTACAGGAGAGAAAAAGATTTCGTTCCTTTCAAATAGGGTTTCGTTCCCTCGCGGCTGACTGCGCCAAAATTCTGCCGATATAAAAAGTAAAAGGAAGCTATGCTTATGGGAAATGAATTGCAGGTGATGGAATTGAACATAGCCATATGTGATGATTTTCTGTGTGTGCCGGTATCAGGGAAATGTCCGGTTAAAGATATTTCTGGCTGTCCGGTTCATCTCCCTGCGGGAACTGTCCTTCCGGACGGGTTACAGCCTGTGTGGACATGCTGCAATAGCCGCATTTTCCACTCTTCAACGGTTAAATATGCTGAATAAATCAGACTGTACCATTGAAACGGGAGCCGGGAAAAGAATGTTGTTGGAGTTCATGCATTTGCTTTAACCACGGAATCCGATGTAACAGCTATATGCCGGAATTTTGTCCCTCTGTATGGGATTGATGAAGAATCAGCTTGATTCTGTTTTTGCTGGTGGATATGGGTAATTGCCTGGAAAGAAGTCATTCCAAGTGTAATGGAAGTCTGGCTTTCAGGAAGATTAGGGAATCAGGGAATAGGGAGAGGAGGTAAAGGCCGGGATGAAATTTGGTCAGGGAACATAAGAGGATAGTTTTGTATGAAACAGTGAACCGCTTGGACTTATTGTAAGGGAGCGTGTGCGACTCTGAACGATAGATGAGCCGCTATAATAAAAAAATATTGGAGGATTTGAAAAATGAATATTAACGGGATAGGAACAGCAGGATATCCGGCATGGCAGGGAGCAAGAAAGGCAGAAGGCAGTACGAAGGGCGGATTCGGAGCGAATGTGAAATCAACAGGAAACGTGGTACATATCGACCCTGACGCAGTATTTTCCATCCATCATGTAAAGACGGGGGAAAGCGCAAACGTATACCGGGCGGATGATTTTTCAGAGGACAATCCGGTTTACCTTGTGAAAGGCACTGACATAAACGGAAATGAATACGAGCAGACGGTGGATGTGAGCAAGGTAAATCCGAATAGCTGCTCTTATACGGAGATGCTTGCGTTAAATGCGCATACCGGGAATAAGTCGGACAGCAATTTCATGACCATGTCGATACTGAAGGATAAGATGGACGGCGCTTCCTACCACGAAAAAGCGGATTATATGGCAATGGCGCACGAGCTTATGAATGACATGAAAACGCTTGGAAATTGGGACGGGTATCTGCGGTATGGGAAGTGGATTAATGATATTCTTACTTTCTGTAAAAGCAAATCATAATTGAAAACAGCCTGCCCTGCGGCTGCATATACCCAATAAGCCAAAGGTCAGGTATCCCCGGCGGTTCGGGAAGCTTTGCTGTCCGGACTGATGATGCTGCTCCGGAAGATGCTTTTTTCAAGACGGACATTCATAAGGGGGCTGTTATGGTCATCCTTCCTGCTCATCCCGTTCCCTGGAAAGCTGAACCGAAGTAACAGGAAACAGTCCGGGAGGTATACAGGCAAAGCACGGAAAATCCGAAATCCTATATGCAGCGCCAGTGGAGCCTTGTGGGGGAATGGCCGGTACGTTCAGGGAGATGGAATGACAGAGGGGGGATTTATAATACTTTTGCAAACTACACACAAAAAACAAAAAAGTATGGTATGATGCCAAAAGTACGGAGGTGTTTCCATGCAAAATATTTTGATTGTTGAAGATGATATGGATATTCAGGAACTGCTGCGGGAATTTTTGAAGGAGGCCGGTTATGAGGTGACTTCTGCCAGTGACGGTATTGAAGCAATGGATATGTTTGCGAAAAATAAGTACGACCTGATCTTGCTGGATATCATGCTTCCGAAGATTGACGGTTTTGGAGTCTGTGAGCTGGTACGGAAACAGTCCCAGGTGCCGATCATCATGCTTACTGCGTTAGGCGGTGAGGAAGAACAGATAAGGGGGTTAGACCTGCAGGTGGATGATTACATCACAAAGCCTTTTTCTGTTCCCATCTTGATCCGCAAAATTGCGGCTGTCCTGCGGCGGAGCAGCCAGACGCAGGAAGAAGGACATGAGACCATTGCCTGTCGGAATCTGTCCCTGGATTTGGACAATTATACAGCCACGGTGGACGGGATTGCATATGAGCTGACACAGCGGGAGTTTGAAGTGTTGAGGGAGTTGCTGACCCATCAGGGGAGGATTATGACGAGGCGGAACCTGTTAGATAAGCTGTGGCGGTATGACTTTTATGGCGATGAGCGGGTAGTTGACACGCATATCAAGAATCTGCGCAAAAAGCTTGGCATTGAGTTTATACAGACAGTCAGAGGGGTAGGGTATAGAATTGATAAGGAAAGTTAAAAGCAGTCTGTTTGCAAAGGTATTTTTCATTACGGTGGTCATGCTGCTGTGCGTTTCTCTACTGGTGTATGGGCTTTTGGCATGGCTGATGCCGCAGACTTATTCTAATAGGCTAAATGCGGTTTTGGATGAACGGGCGCAGGCATTTATTTCAGAATTGGGACAGGTAGCCTTTTCGGACAGCGGCGGCTTATTTGACCAGTTCATTTCGGATATGGAAATCAATTCAGTTGAGTTATATAATAGTAATGGTGATTGGATTCCGCTGCCCACAAAAGAATTTGATGATGAGTGGGGCGTAAATATTGCACAAACGGCAGTCGCTGGCCTTGGTGAAACCGCTCCCGTCTTATCAAACCAGTATTATTTTTCTTTTTCGGATAGCAGTGAGCGCTATACGCTTGTTGTCTATGGAGAGGCAGAACATATTTCGGAGCTGCAGCAGTCTTTCATACGCGTTTTACCAATTATCCTGCTAATGGTTTTTGTGGTTTCCTTTGTCGTATCCGGGCTATACTCCCGCATGATTACAAAACCCGTACTGGAAATCAGCCGCATATCTGAAAAAATGTCTGACCTGCAGTTGCACTGGACAGTTGGCGAACAACGGACTGATGAATTGGGTACACTTGGAAAAAGTCTGAACAGGCTATCCCGTAATCTTTCTGCAGCCCTGTCTGATTTGCAAAACGCAAACAGAAAACTTGAGGCAGATATTGAGCATGAAAAAGAAATGGAACAAGCCCGTACAAATTTTTTTTCGGCGGTGTCCCACGAATTGAAAACGCCTATCACAATTATGAAGGGACAATTAGAGGGGATGTTGCTGGGAATCGGTGCATATAAGGACCGGGAAAAATATTTGACAAGGACGTTGGAAATTGCTAATACTTTGGAAACAATGGTTCAGGAAATATTGACAATTTCCCGGCTGGAAACAGCGGGGGCTGATTTCAAAAAAGACCGCTTGGATTGCATAAAAATTATTAAATGCTATTTGAATGAAACAGAAGACTTAATTGCACAAAAGGATCTGCAAATACATTTTGATATACCGTCGCCCGTTTTTATAAACGGAAATAAAATGTTGATAGAAAAAGTATTTTCAAATCTGATTGGAAATGCAGTCAAGTATTCTCCGCAGGGGGCTGATATTTTTATTTCTGCGCTGACGGAACATGAACGTGTAGTGTTCTCTGTTGAAAACACAGGAGTGCATATACCAGCGGATAGTCAACATAAGCTGTTTGATGCGTTCTACCGTGTGGAACAGTCAAGAAGTCGGAAAACCGGAGGAAGTGGGCTTGGACTGTATATCGTGCAGGAAATATTACGCCAGCATGAAAGTGTGTGTACGGTCTGCAACACGCAATCCGGGGTAAAATTCTCCTTTATAATTTGAAAGAACATAGGAATGCGGTGGGCGATTAGCCCGCCGTTTTTCAACTACACATAAATCACAAACTAATCCCAAATGTATCACAAAAAAGAGTGATATGCTTTAGATACACTCAAAGAAAGGATGGTGCTTGTTTATGAACACAAAAATACTCGCATTGGCTCTTGGCGGAACGTTGCTTGTGGGATGTCTTACCGGGTGCGGAACTGCTGCGGCATTCCCGGGAGGAAACCCTTCACCTGGAGTGGCTGCTCCGCAGGCATCAGACACGCACGTGCAGATTGCTGCTGCAAATGCAGAAAGCGATGGGGTCGCTGCCAAAGTTTCCTATGAGGAATTATTCAAGCCCTATGAACAGTTTGGCCTAATCTATGACAGCGGCAAAAAGGAGCTGAAATATCAGGGCAAGACGGTTCGATGGTTCGAGGACTACTACACTACCTCTGACGGAGCACAGGCTGGAAATGACTTTTTCAATGAGAATGGCGTGGTTGATGTGTATGCTGTTCGTGACTTCACCAGCATTGTCCGCTCCGAAGACGGTTCTTTTGATCCCAGCGGAAAGTTGGTCGGCGTGAAGGAATTTTCGGAGGCTGAATTTGCCGTCCGTGACATTGAGACAATCAAAAATCCGCCTTCCAACGTCGCCATAGCCGGTAACCCGCCCTCTGAAAAAGAACTTGAAGAAAGAGCAAAGGAGTATGAAGCATTTGGCGTTACCTGTGACATCAAAAATGACCAGTGGTATTTCAATGGTGAAAAGGTTCGTTTTTTCCGGGATGTACTGACCTCAAACGGTGAGGGATTGACCAGCGGGAAGTTTAAGGGAACAATCCGTACTTTGGGAAGTATGGACGGAACGGTTGATATTTACACAGTCCGCGATTTTGCCCACCCGGATGCCTCCGGGAATGGAACATTGACCAGCGTTGAAAAATATAGTCAAGCAGAATTTGATGAACATACCCGTACAAGTAATGCGCCACAATCCAGTTCCGGTTTCTGCACTGTGACTCAGGAGTAACAGGGATATTTCTCAAATGTAACTGGAGAAGATGCTCTCCGGCAATGCGGGCTGATGGGAAATGCGTGGATAGCCGGGAGGAAGACGAAAAACTGAACACAGGCCAGGAAGAAAATCCCCAGCCCGGCCTGTTCGATGCTGGCCCGGCTGGTGTTCCTGCCCAGGATGCTCCCGCACCGGAGCCCCTGGCCCGGAGAACACTCCCGAGCAGGCCGCTGTGGATCTGCGCGGAAATAAAACTCGCTTAATTGATACAAAGGAAATGAGCAGAATATCGGGGAAACCTCCCCCTATAGAAGTGAACCCCCTTGTTCTGGAAATTTGACACCTCTAAAGGCAAAATCAAAATGTTTATCAGATTGGGGCATTGCATTCCACGAAGCCGTTTACACCGGCACATAGAAGCTGGTTTGATATTTTTATCATTTCTTCCAGGGGGATTTTTTTCCCATCCGCTACCCACTGGCTATACATTTCCACAGTAGAGGTCTGGATGAAATGCAGCAGGATATTTTGCTTTGGCGACTCCAGAAGCTGGAGCCATGCGGAGTTTTTCCAGGTGGAATTCATCACATTGCTGATCATCCTGCTCCGGATATACCCATAATTTCCGCTGCAGGTGATTTTTTCGTAGACAGCCCCCTTTTCTGCGGAATAGAGAAAAAATTCACGGTTGATCTTATCCAGGTCTTCCGGTATCCGGTAGTTTTTGATCCGTTCCAGATATTCTTCTATCATTACCCCCTGCAGCTCGGCGAGCAGGTCGTCGAGGACGGAATAATACCGGTAAAAAGTTTTTTTATTGATCCGAGCCCTTTCGCAGAGTTCTTTGACCGTAATCTTTTCATAATCCATTTCACAGATCATATCTTCAAACGTTTTCTGTATGGCGTCTATTGTTTTCTGTACCCTCAAATCTTCTGTGCCGTTGATCAGCATTTTCATTACCTCCCTGGGATTTGTGCAACCTTTTTGCGGGAAGTGTGGCATAACTCACTTTATCAGAAAATGCGTCCATTGTTTTTACTTCCCGATACGAATATAATAAACTATACAGAGATAAGCAACCCAAGTTGCATAATATAAGAATATCACAGATAAACAAAAAAGTCAAGGAGGTCTATATATGGCAGAAAAAACGGTAACCGCAGAATTAAGCAGAAATGCCGGAGGTGAAACCGCAGCGGAAAATGAGATGGGGACGCTTCCCATAGGAAAACTTTTAAGGAAGATGTCCCTGCCGCTGATCATCTCCATGCTTGTGCAGGTTTTGTATGGGCTTGTGGACAGTATGTATGTGGCAAGGCTTGGCGATTCTGCATTAACGGCAATCTCCCTTTGTATGCCGGTCCAGTATCTGGCTGTCGGCATTGGGATCGGGCTTGGCGTGGGCGTTAATTCCGTATTGTCCAAAAAACTTGGAGAAGGGGATAAACAGGGGGTAAACCATGCGGCGGGAAACGGTATGCTGCTGATATGGCTTGTATCCATTGCCTTTGTATTTATAGGACTGTTTGCCATGGAGCCGTTTTACCGTATGCAGACGGATATTGAAGAAGTGCTGGAGATGAGTATTTCCTACAGCGAGATCATCAGTGTGCTGGCCTTTGCAGCCCTGCACCAGGTCATGATGGAGAGGCTTCTATCGGCGACCGGAAAGGCGAATCTCACCATGGTTTCCATGCTGACAGGAGCAGTGGTAAATATTGTGCTTGACCCTGTCATAATCTTTGGCTGGTTTGGGCTTCCGGCCATGGGGATTGCAGGGGCGGCATATGCTACTGTGATCGCGCAGGCCGTAGCAGCGGTGGCAGGTTTCTGGATGAATTTACATTTCAACAAAGAAGTCCGTTTCGAGAGAAAAGGATTCCTGCCGGATGGAAGCATGATTGCGGAGATCATAAAAGTCGGGGTTCCCGTGGCGCTGTCACAGTGCCTTATATCCGTCCTTGCATTTGGCATGAATAATATCCTCCTGTCACTGTCCGCAGTGGCGCCTGGAATTTATGTGATCTATATCCGGCTCCAGAGCTTTGTCATCATGCCGGCCGGAGGGATGAGTACGGCGGGCATCTCTATCATTGCATATAATTTCGGGGCGGGGAACAGGGAACGGATTATGGAAACCCTGAAAAAGAGTATCATGGTAAACCTTGTCATTGCGTTTTTCGGAACCCTTGTCTTTCTGGCAGTGCCGCAGCTTCTGCTTGCCATGTTTGATGCATCGGAGGCGGTTCTTGAAATAGGGATTCC
Source organism: bacterium 1xD8-48 (assembly GCA_009917455.1). GTDB lineage: Bacteria > Bacillota > Clostridia > Lachnospirales > Lachnospiraceae > Suilimivivens. The sequence continues at coordinate 12,931 of QZDS01000049.1, forward strand.
TGCGCTCCGGATTATCGCGGCATCGCTCCTTCTCACAACCACAACGCAGATACTTACCGGTTTCCTGCAGGCGTTGGGGCGTGGGACGGACAGCTTTCTCATTGCGGTGTCACAGGCGGTATTCCTGCTGCTTTCCGCATGGCTGTTATCTTTATCGGGCAGTGCGGTCTTAGTGTGGCTGGCGTTCCCAATCATGGAAATCCTCCGGTTTTTAATCGGAGTGTTCATGGTCAGGAAAACATACAAAAAGCAGATTGCAGTAATTTAATAAACCACAAAAATAAATTTTCAGGAGGATTTCATGATGAAAAATGAAGTGTTAATTGCAAAAATGGAACTGAGGGAACTGGTGGATACTTTCTCCAATCTGGCGGACATAAAGGATGCAAAAAGCCAGGGGGAATTGTTCCTGCCGGACGGCGTGCTGGAATTTCAAATAGGGACAGACGGTGAAGTCCGGAAAATTGAGGGCAGGGAGGCTCTTGTGCAGGCATTTGCGGCCACAATAAATCCCTGCAAGGCTGTCTGCCACATCAGCGGACAGCAGACGGTTACAGTAAATGAGGATGTGACAGAAGCACAGGGAACGGCATACTGCCAGGCCGTCCTTGTAAATGAGGAGAACGGAAAAGATGTCATTACGACAAACTATGTACGTTATACAGATGCATACGTAAAAGCGGACGGAAAGTGGTATATCAAACGCAGAAGGACAACATTCCTTATTACTGATAAACGTGTGATGAATGAAAAAATTTAAGGAGGAATTTGGGATGATGAAAAAAATCAGTATTTTCTTCCTGGCGCTTATTCTTATGTTCAGTATGGCCGGATGCGGTGCGGAAAGTGTTCCACAGACATCAGGAGCTGCAGGTGAAGCCGGGGTATTTGACCTTGAGCAGGGTACAGTTCTTTTGAACAGTGGATATGAGATGCCGATTCTTGGTATTGGCTGTTTCAGGCTTTCACAGGAAGAAGCGGAAAACTCTGTCTATTGGGCGCTCCGTGACGGATACCGCCTGATCGACACGGCCCGGATATATGGAAATGAAGCCGGCGTTGGGCGTGGGATACAGAGGGCGATTGATGAAGGCTTTGTAACCAGGGAAGAAATCTTTGTGACGACCAAGATGTGGACAGATGATTACGATGACGGGGCAGCGGCAGTTGATGCATCCCTTGACAGGCTTGGACTTGATTATATCGACCTTATGATCCTCCACCATTCACAGCCGGAAAATGATGTGGAGGCATATCAGGCAATGGAACAGGCTGTTGCAGATGGGAAACTGAAATCCATCGGGCTGTCCAATTACTATGAGCCGGAGGGCTTTGACCGTCTGGTGAATGCGACGACAATCGTCCCGGCACTGATCCAGAACGAAACGCATCCATACCATCAGAGTATGGAGATGAAGGAGCATATTGCCCGGTACGGGACGGTCATGGAATCCTGGTTCCCATTGGGCGGAAGGGGAAATACGCAGACATTATTTAATGATGAAACCATCAGCAGCATAGCCGAAGCGCACGGCAAGACTTCTGCACAGGTTATCCTGCGCTGGCACCTGCAGGCGGGTAATATCGCAATCCCCGGCTCAGGCAATGAGGCGCATATCCAGGAAAACTTTGAGATTTTTGATTTTGAATTGTCGGAGGAAGAAATGCAGAGGATGACGGATATTGACAAGGACCAGAGATTTGCGGCTTATTGATAAGGAGGCGCTGAATGAAGACCAGATTATTAAGGGATATTGAAGTATCCGAGGTCGGCATGGGATGCATGGCGTTTTCACACGGCTATGGGCAGATACCGCCGGAGGAATACAGCGTGGAAGCGATCCGGAATGCCTGCCGGAACGGATATTGGGCTTCACTGGAGGATGGCTGTCGGTATGGCAGGAAACTTATGGGGCAGGAGGAAAATGGGCAGTACTGTTGGAGAAAAGGAGAAAAAGGGCATGAAAAGAATACTTGTTTTAAGCATGGCTATGCTGGCGGTACTTTTATTTACAGGGTGTGCTGGTGGAAGTGATGCAGATGCCCATATGGAAGGAACACAGCAGATGGAACCGGCAGCCGTGGGAACGACGGACAAGGATTCTGATGATACAGAATCCGCACAAAATGAGCCGGAAACGGATGGAGCAGACAGGGCGGTTTTGCGTTATCAGGGACAGGCAAGCATCCGTATTGTTACGGCGGAGGGAAAGGTTATTTACGTTGATCCTTATGCGGGGGATGATTATGAACTTTCTGCGGATTTGATTCTGGTAACACACCCGCATTATGACCACAACATGGTTGATAAAGTGCAGAACCGGAATCCAGGCTGTGAGATTATCACGCAGGCCGAGGCAATCCAGAATGGGGAACACCAGTTATTTGAGAGGGGTTATGTAACGGTGGAAGCAGTGGAGGCAGGCTATAATTCCATGCATGACGTGGGTGGCTGCGTGGGCTACATACTGACCTTTTCCGATGGGAAATCCGTCTATGTGACAGGCGATACATCAACCACAGAACAGATGTCGCTGCTGGCTGAGAAGAATATTGATTATGCTTTTTTCTGCTGTGACGGCATTTATAACATGGGACTTGACGAAGCGGCGGAATGCGCGGAAATGGTGGGCGCAAAGCATAATATTCCCTACCATGTGACAGCCAGGGAGGGCGTGATCTTTGACAGGGAACTGGCGGAGCAGTTTGAAGCGCCAAACCGCCTGATCATAGAAGCCGGGGAAGAAATTGTAATTGAATAAAATTTATGGAACGAATGGAGGAATCGCAATGAAAAAATTTGGTTTTGGCTTAATGAGGCTGCCTGTGGTAAATGGAAATTACAGCGAGGTGGATATTCCGAAAATGACGGAAATGGTGGACGCCTTTCTGGAGGCGGGCGGTACATACTTTGACACTGCTTATCCGTACCATGGAGGCAACAGCGAGAAAGCTTTCCAGGAAACCGTAGTAAAACGGTATCCGAGGGAACGTTTTACCATTACGGATAAAATGCCGGTTTACCTGATTCAGAAACCGGATCAGATGCAGGGGATTTTTGAAGAGCAGCTTATGCGCTGCGGCGTGGAGTATTTTGATTATTACTGGCTCCATGCACTGGCTGGCACCAACTACGAGAATGTCCGGAAAGTAGGGGCATTTGATTTTCTGGTGCAGAAAAAAGAAGAAGGGAGAATCCGTCACATCGGTTTTTCTTTTCATGACTCGCCGGAACTTCTGGAGCGCATATTGAAGGAACATCCGGAAACAGAATATGTGCAGCTTCAGTTGAATTATCTGGATTGGGACGATGCCGCACTCCGGGCGAAGGAATGCTATGAGATTGCCGCACGGCATGGCAAGCCGGTAATCGTGATGGAACCGATTAAAGGGGGTGCGCTTGCGAATATCCCGGAGAAAGCGGACGAGATATTGAAGGCACAGACACCGGGACTTTCTACGGCATCGTGGGCGATCCGTTTTGCAGCCACTCATGAAAATGTGATGATGGTGCTTTCAGGGATGAGCAATATGGAACAGGTTGCGGATAACTTAAGCTACATGAAGGATTTTAAACCTTTGAGCGAAGCAGAAATGAAAGCATTGAAACAGGCTGCGGATATTATCCGTTCCGGGATTGCGATTCCCTGTACGGCCTGCAGATATTGCATCAGTGAGAGTGAATGCCCGAAGAATATTGCGATTCCGGATTATTTCGCATTATACAACGATAATAAAAATTTTAAGGGCATGGTATCATCCATCTATTATAACAATCTGGCATTAACACACGGAAAAGCGTCGGAGTGCATCGGCTGTGGAAAATGCGAAAAACATTGTCCGCAGCATTTGCCAATCCGGGAATATTTAAAGGATGTAGCGGAAGTGTTTGGCTGATAATAGCTAAATAAACAGGACATTAAAAATGTAATTATGCTTTGGTATGTTCTGAATAGAGGAGGTGGTAACATCAGCTGTGTATTAATTATTGGGTCCAATGAAGGAAGGCATTCAAAGGAATGGCGGGCACGTTTAAGGAAATGGAATGAAAAGTTCCGCCAAATCAAATGATTTCACATATCTTCCACATTGATATGTTAAACTCAAATACCAGGAGGTGCTTATATGGCGGCATTACTTATTGTGGAAGATGACAGAAAAACAAACGAGGCAATATGTGAATATCTGAGATCAGCAGGGCATGAAATCATTCCCGCTTATGATGGCGAGGAAGGCTTGCAGATATTTGGCAAGGGTGGTATTGACCTTGTTGTATTGGATATCATGCTCCCCAAAGTATCGGGGCTTTTTGTCCTGCATGAGATACGGCAGAAAAGTTCACTACCCATCCTTATGCTTACGGCGATGGATGATGAGTATACGCAGGTGGCAAGTTTTGATGAACAGGCGGATGATTACATCACAAAGCCTTTTTCCATGATTCTGTTAGGGCGGCGCATCACGGCCCTTTTACGTCGGTGCGGAAAAGGTGTAATATCCGATATCATGACTTTTGGGGATGTTACGGTAAATTTCTCCGGCTACACGGCAAAGGACAAAAATGGCAGGATTGACATTACCCCGAAGGAGATAGACCTTCTAAAATTGCTTGTGGAGCATAAAGGGCTGGTGCTTACCCGTTCACAGATATTGGATGACCTGTGGGGAGACAGCAGCCCGATTATTGACCGGACGGTTGATACTTACATTAAAAATTTGCGGAAGAAGCTCCGGCTTGACTGTATTGTCACCGTTAAAGGCATAGGATACAAATATGAGGTGGAGCAATGAAAAAGATGAAGTTATTCCCTAAAACCTTTTTTTATACATTAGGGCTGATGCTCTTTATTGTCGGGATAGCCCATGCGCTGATCTGTTTTTTGACTGCCCCGGTAACGCTTGATATTTCGGTCATGCCGTTCGAGGAATTTTCCTTAAACACAAGTCTGAATGTAAACCGGTATGTCACGCAGTCTGTCTTAAAAGCCCTGCCGATATCCCTGCTCTGCTGCGTGGTTATTTCCATAGTCTGTTCTTTTCTGTTTTCACGGAAAATCACGGTTCCCATAAAACAGATCGGAACGGTGGCGGAACAGATGGCACAGATGGAAAAGGGTGCCGCCTGCAAGCTCAACTCAGAGGATGAGATAGGCATATTGGCGGATAACATTAACCATTTATACCGTAGCCTGTTGTCGGCCATCGAGAGCCTTGAGATGGAGAAACAGCGGGTAAGTGAAAGCGAGAGGTCAAAAGCCGATTTCCTGCGGGCGGCATCCCATGAACTGAAAACGCCTGTTACTGCGCTGAATGCCACGCTCGAAAACATGATACTTGGTGTCGGGAAATATAAGGATTATGACACTTACCTGCCGGAGTGCAGGGAAATGTCAGGCCGCCTTGCAGATATGATACATGATATCCTCGAAACCTCAAAGGCAGGGATGAACGCAGAAAGTGAAGAAGCAGTGGAAGTCGAACTGTCAGAGCTGCTTTACGCATTATGCGAGCCATATATGCTGATCGCTAAGGCAAAAGGAATCATCTTCCGTCCTGGGCTGCCGGAGAGTTTTGAAACAGTGCTGCCACCTCAGATGTTTGGAAAAGCAGTGTCAAATATCCTTGCCAACGCCGTGGCATACACAGAATCGGGAAGAACAGTTTCCGTCTATTTTGACGGGCGTGATATCCTTATAGAAAACGAGTGTGTCCCTATACCCAAAGAAGCGCTACGGCATATATTTGAGCCATTTTACCGTCCTGATTTTGCCAGGGACCGCGATAAGGGTGGAAATGGGCTTGGGCTGTATATTGTTGACACATTATTAAGGGAAATGAATATTCCTCACTCCTTCTGCCCGATGGAAGAACCGCAGGGTATGAGATTTATAATCCATTTATAAATATGTGGAAAGCTCCCCAATAAACCGGGGAGTTTTTCCTGTCCTCAGACGAAACACGTTTTTTTCTGAGCGGAATTCTTTGGCACAGTACAAAATTTTTTCTTTTCTTTCATACTGGCTCCACATTGGGAAGTTATGATACAACTGTCAGACAGATTAACATCAGAAAACGGAGGTATTCAAATGAAAGCTATCAGACGGGCGTATCTTTACGTCATACGGAAAAAGGGGAAAAGCGTACTGATCTTCGTCATTCTCCTTATCATGGCGACTTTTGTATTGACAGGGCTTTCCATCCAAAAGGCATCACAGGAAGCGCAAAAAAATCTGAGGGAGGCTTTAGGCGGCGAGTTCTGCATTACGGTTGAACTTTCAGAAAGCAATCCATATTTCAGGATGGATGATGACGGGGAGGGTGGATTTGAACTGTACACAGAGCTTCCCATTACGGAGGATTTGATAAATGCCGTTATGGAAACAGAAGGAATAGAAAAGTACGATGCATCGGCACAGACTCTTGTATCCACAAACATGGCTGTATTTCCCGGCAATGTTCCCTTAAAAGGTGACCTTAATCAAAAGGTGTATGCACGGACTGTCGCAGGCACCGAAAACAACAGTTTTTTCCAATCAGGGATCATGGAACTGACCGAGGGAGACCATATTGCGGGGAAAGTATACAATGCGGCGGTCATCAGCAGGGATCTGGCGGATTTGAACAATTTGAAAATAGGTGATGTTATTTCTTTACAGGCTGATAAGGAGACGGAAGTCAGGGTCATTGGTATCTATGAAATCCGAAAGCCTGATCCGGCATTTGCGAGCATTGCAACTTATGAAAAACTGGAAAACCAGATTTTTATAGATACAGCAGCGCTTCACGATTTATTTGGAGATAAGACGGTGGGGTTTTTTGAGGTAGCATTTATGGTGAACGATCCGGCACGGCTTGACGGCATCATGTCAGAGGTGGAAAGTTTGTCTGATATCGACTGGCGTGCTTTTCAGGTTACGGCGGATAACCAGACTTATCTGGATGCCGCTGCCCCTTTGCAGAAACTGCAGGCACTGGTGTCATCCATCATCTGGGTGATCGTACTGGTAAGTGCAGTCATCCTTTCACTGGTACTTATCATGTGGGGGAGAAGCCGCATACACGAGACAGGCGTATTCCTTTCCCTTGGCATTGGAAAGGCGGGGATCATAGGGCAGTACCTTGCAGAGGTTTTGATGATTGCGGCGCTTGCTTTTGGATGCTCCTATTTTACGGGCAATACAGTTGCAGGCAGGATTGCTGATGGATTGCTGCAGCAGGACATTCCATCCACCAGGGAAGGACAGTTAAATGATAATGTGGTCTTTGATGTAAAGGAAGGGTATGGAGATGATGTCGTGGTCAGCATAAAGGATGATTCTGCTCTGCCTGATGTGCCTTCCGGTCAGGATACCGCCCCGGAAATGGAAGTTTCGATAGACGGGGCAGAGGCAGATATGGAGCAGATCAGTGTTACGATTGGGTTTTACAATATGCTGCAGCTCTGCTTTATAGGTATTGCCGTTATCGTTCTTTCAGTAGGTGTTTCCTCAATGTCGGTAATGCGTTTGAAACCCCGTGAAATCTTATCGAAAATGAGCTGAAGAAAAGGAGGGTTATAAAATGGCTGTTTTGGAAATGAAAGAGATATTCTATGCCTATGAGAAAGGCAGGCCGGTATTGTCAAACGTAAATACTCAATTTGATGCAGGGAAAATGTATGCCATCCTTGGGCCATCCGGTTCCGGCAAGACAACGCTGCTGTCACTGATTGGCGGGCTGGATATCCCGCAAAAAGGTGAAATACTCTTTGATGGTAAAAATATTTCACAGTGCGGGCTTGCCTGTCACAGGAAAAATCATGTCTCACTGATATTTCAAAGCTACAACCTCATTGATTATATGACGCCGATTGAAAATGTGGCATTGACAGCAAAACAGGATGCCCTGCCCCTGCTCCTGCGGCTTGGACTGACGGCAGAGGAAGCAAAGCGCAATGTGATGAAGCTGTCCGGCGGGCAACAGCAGAGAGTGGCAATCGCCCGCGCCCTGGCTTCTGATACCCCTGTTATTTTAGCGGATGAACCGACAGGGAACCTTGACGAGGACACGGCGGGCGAAATCACGGGTATATTGAAAGAAAGCGCACATGAATGGAATAAATGCGTGATAGTTGTAACCCACTCAAATGAACTGGCGGCACAGGCGGATGTTGTTTTAAACTTAAAGCATGGCAATCTTCATATGGCATAAATTTTTGATTGGCAAAATACACAAAAGCTAACCGCCGCTATGGCAAACCGCCATATGCGGCGGTTAGCTTATTGGAAAGCGGGGAAACAGGTAATATGCTTACACGGCGGTTTGCGTTTGTGCCTTTCGTTCCATTTTATACGCATTTCGTTCCCTGCATCCCAAAATAACAGAAAATCTGCCGATAAATTAAGTGACGGCAGAAACGGAAATCCGATTTTGATATAAGCGGCTCTGAACGACAGATGAACCGCAATAATAAAAATAATGGAGGATTTGAAATGGGAGTTAATTCAGTAAATGATGCAGGTTCCGCATATGGAGCGGCTTTCAGGAA
>QZDS01000004.1 GCA_009917455.1 bacterium 1xD8-48
GCGATGTTAAGATGAGGGGGCTGTTAGACATTTGATTTAACTGCCTATCACCCCATTTCCTGACTAACACCTTTTTAAATTTCTTTCATACTATATATAGTTTTAAGTTGTTGACTGATTCCATATCTTGTGTTACACTTCCCTTGTAATTGATTTTTGTGCGCATCCTTTTGTGGATATAGTCGGAATTGCCTGTATGTGGCAAACTTCCGCATTACACACGCCGTTAAGTTTGTATGATTGTACCAGCAGTATCACTACGCCCTGTGAGTGATATACCGCTGGTTTTATTTTGGATAATTTTATTATTTCTTTTCAGAGCAGGAATGACACGGGTTCACAGGAAACTACGGACGCCAGGAATATCAGAGAGTCATTCCTGCTTTTTTGCTGCCTGAAAGCCGGAAGGCATATAAGGATACAACAACATTCACAAGAAAGAAAGGAAGGTGGAGAGTGATTGCAGAAAGTAAGATGGCTGGATCAGGACTGTAACAAATGTGGCAGACAGTTAAACAGCTGGGATGCCCGGTTATCGAAAACCTTGGCGTACAAATACCCGTGCTGTGAATCCTGTATTGCCGGAGAATATGATATGTCGGCAGAAAGGCTGCGGGACCGCATGGAAAACTATTTTGGGATGCGTCCCTGCCAGGGATTATAAGGAGGAACAAAATAAGGGAAAAGGAATATGAGGAATACAATGCTCTGACAAAACGGCTGCTGGAGGAAGGTTATAGCGCAGAGCACCATCCAGACTATGTAAGGGTTGACATACCCATGTGGCAGGAAAAGACTCTTGATAATTATGATGGGGGCTTTACTTATGAAAAATGGTGGATATTTGAGCAGACCTTTAAGACACCCTGCGGCCTGCAGTGCAAAGGGCTCCAGTGCCACAGCAACATGAGCTACATGGGGATTGAGTGGACTTTTGAAAATGATATGGCTACCATCCACTGCCCTTATGAAAAGAAAGAATGTAAGCTGAAACATGAATATCTCCAGGAGCATGGCATACTCCGGTATGACTGCGAGGTCCATATGACGGAGGAAGAATACTGTTATGAGGGGAGTGTGGAGCATATCCTGAAACTGCATGACGATGAGATACGAAGGCAGGAGATCAGTTTCGGACTGCAGAAGAAAGGACGTGTCTGCCGGGAGCATATGCGGTTCAACCGGGATACACTGGAATGGGAGATGAACTATGACCCTTATGACTGCGGACGGAACAGATGTGCAGGGATGTGCCCGGTCCTGGGGCATGAGCTGGATAAGAAAAGGGGAAATGTATTTTATGATATAAAAATTTCCTATCTTAGAAATGACCTAAGCGGCACACTGTTTGAAGGGCAGGTGGATACCCAGATTATCAAAGGGAAAAAGCTCTTTGACCATCCGGTGAGCATGGATATATGCAAGATATGCGCCAGGCTCTGCCAGGACAGGATAAAGGATAAAGTGCGGAACCACTATTTTACGGAACTCTTTTTCTCCGAATACCACGGCCGGTATTTTTCCTTTGAGATCCAGAACGTCCGTGCAGAGCGCAGGGAAAGCAGGGATCTGATGCAGGATCTGGAGGATATACGGAACGGAATACAGATTGTGCATGCTTCCGATATGGAAAAACGGGATTCAGAGAATAAACGGGAGAGACGGCGGCAGTCACGGGAGTCCGCAGTCAGGCGCCTGGAAAAGAAACTGTTAGAGAGCGGATATGAGAGCCTGAAGGAATACAGCACAGACCGGCGCCATGCAGACAAATGGCTGGGGCCAGAGAGGATAGCGGAACTGGAAAAGATGCGCCAGCTAAAAGAAAAGGAGGAAAAAGAGCAGCCAGTACAATTAAGCCTGTTTGATATGGAGGCTTTATAAGCAATAGAAAAGATTGTTGGTTGGGATCTGCAATCCTGTTTTTCTTTCCAGTATTTTGCATTCGGCCACTTATACCATTTCGGTTGTGAAATTCCATAGACAATGATATAATTTCCTATATTTTTGTTTACCAGAGAGGATTCCGTTGTTGTTTGTCAAATCAGGTACAGGCAGGCTGTTTGGGAGGTATCATGAAAGGATTTAACCGGAAAAATCAGTTCTTGTCCCTTTGTGGTCTGAATTGTGGGCTTTGCCCTATGTTTTTGAACAAAAACTGCCCCGGCTGCGGTGGAGGGGAAGGAAATCAGTCGTGCAGGATTGCAAGGTGCAGCATGGAACATGGAGGAGTAGAATACTGCTGTCAATGCACGGAGTACCCATGTGAAAAATATGAGCATATTGACGATTTTGATTCCTTTATTACACATCGCAACCGAAGGACTGATCTGGAAAAGGTCCGGCAGTTTGGGGCCGAAGCCTACAATACAGAGCAGATGGAAAAGATGAAAATACTGGATATCTTATTGTCCGGCTATAATGACGGCCGTAAAAAGACCCTTTTTTGCGTTGCGATAAACCTTTTGAATCTGCAGGAGCTTAAGGAGGCACTCAGGGAAATCGAGAGCAGACCAGATATGGAAACCCTTACGCTCAAAGAGAAAAGTGCTTTTGCAGCAGGGGTGCTTTCGGAGATTGCATCCCATAGAAAGGTTGAACTGAAGCTGCACAGGAAAAAGTGACAATCTGGATACAGCGCTATTTGTATCAGAAACAGCTAACAGTAAAAGAGAATTAGAAAAAGTAAAGCGGAAAGGAATCATTCTATGAAGTACACATGTACGGTGATAGCAGTGGCCGACATTAAGGCTGCGAGGAAATTTTATGAGGATCTGTTTGGACTGGAAGTATTTCAGGACTACGGAAGGAATATCGCTTTTACCTGCGGCCTGGCATTACAGCAGGATTTTGACTGGCTTGTGAACCTGCCCGAAGAAAAGGTATTAAAAAAATCCAACAATGCGGAAATTGTCTTTGAGGAACAGGACTTTGACGGATTTCTGCACAGGCTGGAAGAATACCCGGACATGGAATACCTGGGAGAAGTGATCGAACATAGCTGGGGCCAGCGGGTGATTCGTTTTTATGATCCGGACGGGCATATCATAGAGGTCGGTGAGGATATGAAAATGGTGATAAAGCGTTTTCTTGCTTCGGATATGACGATGGAGGAGATTTCTGTAAAAATGGACGCTTCCGTGGAGGACTTGACGAAACTTCTGGATAGTGAATGCATGGTGGACGAATAAGCAAATTGAAATGGATGGAGGAATTAACAATGAACAGATATGAAGAAGGAATGAAATTAATTGAAGAAAGTTGTGGCAACAAGAAAGATAACACCATTGCGCTCTCAACGATTACTACGGAACCGGGCGCTGATGGATTTCCTCGCCCTAGTGTCCGTGATGTGAGTGCTTATTATGAAGATGGCGTGTTTTATGTCACAACATCGGCAAAATCAAATAAAATGCAGCAGATCGCTCAAAACAAAGAGGTTGCGTTTTCCGTTTGCTTTGAGGGAATATACGGTCATGGAATTGGAGAAAACCTCGGATGGGTTTTGGAACCCAAAAACGCTGCCCTAAGAACGAAACTCCGTGAAGCATTTGCAGACTGGTACGATGATGCAAATAATGAGCAGGATGAAAACTGCGTTATTTTGGCAATCCATATTACAAGTGCAACGATATTTAGAGACCATGGTGCTGTGCGTTATAAGTTGGATCTTGTAAATAAGGTGGAGGATGAATAGTAGAATTGTAGAATGGTGGACTAACAAGCAAATCGAGAGTTGAGGAAGGGAAAGAATGAAACGAGAATTAGGAATCGCAAGGTGTGGGCTTGCCTGTTGCCTGTGTTCAGAAAATAAAAAATGCAATGGCTGCTATTCGGATACCTGTCCTGACTACATCCAATGTGAAAACAGAAAATGCGCCATGGAGAAGGAACTTCCAGGCTGTTATGCCTGTGAAATGGATTGTAAAAGAGGGTTGTTGAATAAAATCAAGCCATATGGATTTACATTATTTATAAAAAGATATGGGATAGAAAGTCTTCTTGACTGTCTTGAAGAAAATGAAAAGAGAGGAATCCTGTATCATCGTAAAGGAATTATTGGCGATTATGATGATTTTGACGATGTGGAAAAGCTGATTGAATTTATTAAGACAGGGAAACGCTAAATTCCAGTTTTTAGAAGGGTTTGGAAAAATTCATGGATATGCAGAAAGAAATATATACCTGCTCCCAATGTGGCGGTATTATTTCTATTCACAACAGAGAATGTAGTGAGTGCCAGAAAAAATGAAATAAGGAAATCCGAATGGGAGGAACACAATAAATCAGGACTTTAGGAGGTACATAACCATGAGAAATATGATTGCATACTGCGGGCTGGATTGTGAGAAATGTGATGCATATCTCGCAACAATCAATGATGACCAGGCGCTGCGTGAGAAAACTGCAAAACTATGGGCCGAGTTAAATAATGCCCACATTCTGCCTGAACATATCAATTGTGAAGGATGTCGTGTTGATGGAATGAAAACTGTATTCTGCGATAGTCTTTGCGGAATTCGTCAGTGTGCATTGAAAAAGGGTGTGGCGACATGTGGAGACTGCCCAAACATGGAAAGCTGTCAGACTGTTGGAGAGATTATCTCAAATAACCCCGATGCTCTAAAAAATCTGAGGGGATAGACTACCGATTCGTTTGACAACTTACAGTGATCTCATTAAGCTGGAGCAGGAGGTGAAACAATGTTCAGGATAGGAGAATTTTCAAAGCTGACGCAGGTATCTGTTCGTATGCTCCGCTATTATGATGAGACAGGTATCCTGACACCGGCAGAGGTTGACAAGTGGACGGGACACCGGCTGTATTCGGTGGAGCAAATACCGCGCCTGAATAAAATCCTGTATTTGCGGGACAGCGGACTGAATGTTTCAGAAATTGCGCTTGCTTTGACGAAGGATGAGCAATCACTTCTTACGCAGCTCGACAAAAAGCGCATGGAGATAGAAAATGCAATACAGGCCGAACAGGAAAAACTGCAAAAGATCGAACTTGCAAAAAGTGAAATACAGGGTGGCAAAGGAGAGCTGCACTATCACATCTCCATTAAGCCAATCCCTGGGTATCAGGTGCTGTCCCTGAGGAGGGTTGTACCAGACTACTATTCCGAGGGTGACTTATGGAAAGAACTCTCTGCTTTTACGAGAGAGCAAAAAATAGAAATAACGGGCAGTACATTTTCTATTTATCACGATACAGAATTTCGGGAGACAGATGTTGATATTGAACTGTGCGCTCCGGTAAAGGAAATGGGGAAGGCAAAAGACCCATTTTGTTTTGGCACGACAGAACCAGTCCCGCATATGGCTTGCACAATGGTCTATGGCGATTTTGCAAATATAAAAGGAGCTTATCTTGCCTTTGCCGAATGGCTGCAGAAAAACAGCGAATACAAAATGTCTGCCCCCATGCGTCAAATCGCGCATAGAGGCCCGTGGAATGAGAAGAACCCTGAAAAGTATTTGATTGAGCTTCAAATACCACTGGAACACCATAGCCATATAGAAATTGAAATGCCCCGCTAAAAATGCAGGGCATTTTTTCCCTCTTGTATCTCACATGATGTGAGGTCTTATACTGGTTTTACCAACAAAGCAAGGAGGAAAAAAATATGACCTGTCAGTTAAAAGCCATTGGCAAAGTGAAAAATGATGAAAGCGGCACATTTATTCAGCTGGCCCCAGAGTACATTCCCGGACTGCAGGCCCTGGAAGGCTTCAGCCACATCCAGTTCCTCTGGTGGTTCAGCGATTGCGACAACCATGCGGACCGGAATGAACTACAAACGAAACAGCCCTATAAAGGCGCACCCAAAGTCATGGGTGTATTTGCGACACGGTCTCCTGCACGTCCGAACCCTGTTGCATTAACAGCGTCTGAAATAATCAACATTGATTTCACCAACGGAATGATTCGTGTTGCGTTCATTGATGCGGATGACAATACGCCTGTACTGGACATCAAGCCCTATACACCGAGTTTTGACAGGGTTGAAACGCCCGGTGTTCCCGCATGGTGCATCGAATGGCCGAAAAGCGCAGAAGCGTCCGGCTGTTTTGATTGGGGACAGGTGTTTAACTTTTAAAGGGACAGCTTATGAAATTACAGGATTATGTTCAGAATAAACCTGTTCTTGAAACGGAACAGCTTATCCTGCGCCCTCTGCGAAAAGAGGATGTTACGGATCTGAAAGAATGGCTGGGTGACAGCTCTATTTATTAGTATTGGGGCAAACGCCCCGGGAAAAGTGACTTAAACCCAGAATTACTTTTCCAAAAGCAGGAGAAACCTGCGAAAAGTTTTCATTGGGGTATTATCCATAAGCAGGATCATAAAGTTATTGGCGATATGTGGGTATATCTCATTGAAAATGACCGCATGGCAAAAGTGGCATTTCGCCTTTCACCTGCCTGCCAGGGCAAACGGCTTATGACAGAAGCGCTGGTGAGAGCAGTTACCTTCTGCTTTGAAGAAACGGAATTACAGCGTTTATGGGCTGATGTTCACATACAAAATATTGCATCCTATAAAACTTTGGAAAAGGCAGGCTTCAAGCGTGAGGGGCTTATCCGTGGAGGTAAAATGGTAAACACATACTGCGATTACTATTTGTATGGTATGATTAAGGCTGATTATATTGAAATTTCCCAATCAAAAAGCGCATTGCGTGAAAAGCCCGGCAAAAAATAAAATGATATGATTTGATCATCAACTTAAGGAGGTGCCGCAATGCACGCATATGAAGCAATCGAACAATCCCTGACTTTTATTGAGGAACATCTGACAAAAGAAATTTCAACGGAAGAACTGGCAAATACTGTCGGTCTGTCCCCCTTTTATTTTCAGCGATTATTCAAAAGGCTGGTAAACAAACCGGTTCAGGAATATGTGAAGCTACGCCGTTTGGCAAAGGTTATTGAAAACCTGAAAAGTACCAACCATAGGATTCTTGACGTTGCCCTGGACTATGGCTTTTCAAGTCACGGGAATTTTACACGGGCTTTCAAGGAAACGTATGGGATTACGCCTGAAAGCTACAGGAGGGATTTGCCAATGCTCAATACATTCGCCAGGCCGGAAGTTTCCATGAATTATGTTTTAGTAGACGAGGGGGTTCCGCTGGTGGCCGGAAATATCGTCCTGGAAATCCAGAGAAGGACATTGGAAAAACCGGAAATTTACCTTGGCCTGGAAACGGAAGTCCGTATTTCCGAACAAATGCCGGCTGGTGAAAGCACAGGTGTAGATGTACCGGGACAGCTTTGGAAGCGTTATCACATGGAGAAGGTTTCCATCGCAGCCAATCTAAATACTGCTGTAGAAATGGGAATGTCCCATGGGGAAGATACTGTACAGAACCTTTTCACTTATTTTGCAGGCGGTCTTGTTCAAAATATTTCGGACCGGCTGCAGGATGGTTTTGTTAAGAGAGAACTCCTGGCAGGAGAATACATCGTTTGCAGAGTCGAAGCAGAAAATTTTGAGGATTTGGTAACGGTTTCTTTAGATCAGGCCGGTAAATATCTTTTTGGTATCTGGCTGCCCCGCCACAATTTAACCACGGAGCCTTTCTCAGCAGAAAAATATTACCGTGACTTGGAGGGGATGGCCTGTATGGAAATTTGGGTCAAGCCCCTGCCGCTGAAAAATAAAGGCTAAGGAGGAATTCAGAGTGGATTGGAATGTGCTGTATTCAAAGGAAAAATCCCCGTCACTGGAGCAAGTCACAGAATATATTAACAATTCTTTATGGACAGATTTTAATAACCGTATTCAGTCCACCTATCGGATCAGGCCCTGCATAGAACACAGCCGTTGTTCTATGCAGGCAGGCTGGAATATTAAGTATAAAAAAGGCGGAAAGTCTCTTTGTACACTCTATCCGATGCAGGGCTATTTTATTGCTCTCGTGGTTGTAGGAAGTCGTGAACTTACGGAGGCAGAGTTTCTTATGCCGCAATGTTCCGACTATGTGCAGACAGTATTCAAAAACACAAAAACCGGAAATGGACAGAAATGGTTGATGCTGGATGTGCGGGATAGAGAAATTATGGATGATGTATTTCGCCTTATCAGTCTCAGAAAGCGTATACCATCATAGCAGGAAAATGAAAGTTGCAGAGCCGTTTTATGACAAACTGTGTATAACAAGCCGGAAGGAGAGGCAGTTTAATGTCTGAACAGGTATTGTCTATATGAATAGGAGAAAATAGAATCGTACTTTTGGTTGTTGATATCCCAAATTTGATTATGAATAATGAGTTATATGATTTTCAGGTATTATTATTGGGCTGTAGACGGATTACTGTATAGATGCATCTGCGAAAGGTGGCTTTGAGCACGGTTTTAAAATGATTGTTCCGGCAAACCAGTATGGTTGATAATGCATATATATCAGCCGATAATTCTTATAAATATTACAATGGGTTCATGTGGAATGGAAGATATACAGAATGTATCTCATTTGAAAAAGCGTTTGGATTGATGAATAAATAAATCAGGAAGTGGCAGGGGTGTTTGCGGATATGAAAAGATATATTGCTTTATTAAGGGGTATCAATATAAGCGGGAAAAATAAAGTGCCAATGGCAGAATTAAAGAAGGGATTTGAAACACTTGCTTTTGTAGAAGTGAAAACATATTTGAACAGCGGCAATGTGATTTTTTCCAGTGATGAAGATAATATAAGGAAGCTTACGGACAAGATTGAGGAAATGATAAAAAATCAGTTTGGACTGGATATTCCTGTTTTTGTCCTGTCAAGGGAAGCGCTTGAGGATATTTTACAAAATGCGCCCGACTGGTGGGGCAGTGAGAACAAAGAAATCTATGATAATCTGATTTTCATAATACCGCCGGCTGCATTTTCCGATGTATATAATGAAATCGGAGAACCCAGAAAGGAATTGGAGAGGATAAAGGATTACAAGGAAGTGATATTCTGGTCTTTCAGCCGTAAAGATTACCAAAAGACAAACTGGTGGCCTAAGACAGCAGGTACGAAGATCAGCACGAAGCTGACCATAAGGACAGCAAATACGGTTAGAAAGATAGCCAGTATGTGATTACTGTTCAAATTTGCATTTTATATGAAAAACATTAAAATACTATATATAGTATTGATTGCTTGACTAAAACAATATCTTGTGCTAAACTGTCCTTGTAATTGATTTTTGTGCGTACCCATATGGGAAATGCAGTCCGTCCAGACTGTATGCGGAATATTCTCCGCATTGCACACGCTGTTAAGTTTGTATTTTTGTGCCAGTAGTACCATTATGCCCTTTGGCTGGTGGTGTACTGGCTTTTTTTATGTTAAGGGATCACTTTCCCTTTGAGAGCGGGAATGACTTTGGTTCATGGAAATCCATGGACGCCAGGGATTTGGCAGATGGTCATTCCCGCTTTTTTATTATGCTGTTGCCCAAACGCCGATTAGGGCTTTGAGGATGCCGGACGGGACGAAAGCCATCCTGGAGATCAAGACCACGAACTATAATGCGAAAGACCACTGGTGGAAAGACGGCAGGGAGACCGTGCCGGCCTACTATGAGCCACAGGGCAGGCATTACATGGCTGTGATGGATATTGACCATGTATTTTTCTGCTGTCTGTACGGCAACACGGAGGATGAAACGATTATCCGGAAGATCCACAGGGACATGGCCTATGAGGAATGCCCCGTCCGTTTCGGATGAAGTCTATGACCGAATGTATGATGAACTGGCGGCATTGGAGAAGGAAACGGGGATTTGGATGGCTGATTCCCCCACTCAGACAGTGGGCTTTCAGGCAGTCAGTGCGCTTAAAAAGACAGGCCATCCGATCCCGCTGCTCTCACTGGACAAGACGAAAAGCGTGGAGGAACTGGTCTCCTTTGCAGGGGAGCATCAGATTCTTTTGATGCTGAAGCTGGACGGCCTGACGGTCAAGCTGACTTATGAGGACGGGAAACTGGCCGAGGCTGCCACCCGTGGTGACGGAGATACCGGCGAAGTGGTGACACACAATGTCCGGGGCATTTCCGGGATACCACAGCACATTCCCCACAAGGAACGTCTGGTGGTGAGCGGGGAGGCTTTCATCCGCCCCGGTGATTTTTTGAAACTGCAGGAAACCCTGACGGACAGCAGCGGTGAGCGTTACAAGAACGGAAGGAATCTGGCTGCCGGCTCCGTGCGCCTTCTGGATGCGGCGGTCTGCCGGGAGCGCAGGGTGATGTTCATGCCCTTTGCCGTGGTGGAAGGATTTCAGGAAATGGGATCAAAATCCCAGAAACTGCGGAAACTCCCGGAACTGGGCTTCCAGGTCTGTAAATTTGTCATCAGCAAGAGGAAGCTGACCAGCCAGGAGATGGCGGACGGCATCGGGAATCTGCGGCAGTTTGCAGAGGACAATGACATCCCCATTGACGGGATCGTGGCCTCCTATAACGACATTGCCTTTTCCCGGTCCTGCGGCAGGACAGGACACCACTATAAGGACGGACTGGCCTTTAAATTTGGGGATGAACTCCACGAGACAAAGCTGCTCTTTATTGAGTGGAACCCTTCCCGTTCCGGGGAGATCTCACCGGTGGCAGTTTTTCAGCCGGTGGAGATAGACGGATGCGGGGTATCCAGGGCAAGCCTGCACAACCTTTCCTTTATCGAGGGGATGGAGCTGATGCCCGGCTGCCGGATACTGGTCAGCAAGCGGAACATGATCATCCCCCATGTGGAGGAAAATCTGGACCGTGGCCGTTTTGTCATGGAGCAGGCCGTTCCGGAAAGGTGCCCCTGCTGTGGGGAACCTGCCCGCATCCATGAGAGCCGTTCCGTGGAAAATGGAAAAGATAAGATTACTAAGACCCTGTTCTGCGATAACCAGAGCTGTGAGACCAGACGCCTGCGCCAGTTCGTGCATTTTGCCAGCCAGAAAGCCATGAACATCGAAGGACTGTCCGAGGCTACTCTGGAAAAATTCATTGGTAAAGGCTGGATTCATACCTACATGGATATCTATGGGCTTGACCGGCATAAGGACGAGATCGTGAACATGGACGGCTTTGGGGAGAAATCCTGGCAGCGCCTGTGGGATGCCATCCAGGGCAGCAGGAACACCACCTTTGAGCGGTATCTCATCGCCATGGATATTCCTATGGTGGGGAGTACGGCCAGCCGGACCCTTGCCGGGGTGTTCCACAGTGACCTGGAGGAATTTGAGGACGCAGTGCATCGGCAGTATGATTTTACGCAGCTCCCCGATTTTGGGGATACCTTGCACAACAATATCCATGAGTGGTTTTATGATGAAGAAAATCTGTATATATGGGAGGTATTACAGCAAATGTTGCATATCGAAAAAAGGACAGCGGAAGAGAATACGGCTGCAGTAAGGGAAAATCCTTTTGTGGGGGTGACCATCGTGGTGACAGGAAAAGTGGAACCTTATACCCGCAGCGGCATCAATGAGAAGATTGAATCCCTGGGCGCCCATGCCGGGAGTTCGGTGAGCAAAAGGACGGATTACCTGGTCTGCGGGGAGAATGCCGGGAGCAAGCTGGCAAAGGCAAGGGAACTGGGGATAAAGGTCCTGACGTCGGCACAGTTTTTCCAGATGGCAGGCGAGTGAAAGACCCCATAACAGGCTGCGGCCAGAAACAAGTAAATCATAGTATCTACAATCCTTTGATACTCTTCCACCGAGTACAGTTCAAAAATCCCTCCAAGGGTCGGGTCATTCTTCAGGGATTTCATGGAAAAAGCGCCAGAAGGAACGGCGCCGTAGACTGCGACGCAGCTTATGGTGGCAGCGATAGTCAGCATGATTCCCGTAAAGGATTTTTTTTCTTTCATGTGAATGAGATGATTGATACGTTCTTTCATAAGACTTTGTCCAAAACCGGAAGTCAGAAGATTGATTCCGGCTCTCTTTGCTTCCAGTTCTACCAGTAAATCGGCATAGAGCTTTCGGTTTTCTCTTCCAACGGCCCGGACTACGGCTTCATCAAAGGCCAGTTCCATATCCCGGCAGGCCAGGGCAACCATGAGCCATACCAGAGGGTTAAACCAGCGGCAGACGCAGGATATGGTCAGGCACAGCTTTTTCAGTGCATCCAGGTGCCGGATGTGGGCTGCTTCATGTTCCAGGATCAGCTTCATGCTCTTTTTGTCCGCCCAGTCGGACTGTTTTGGAAGCAGGATTACCGGGAAGAAGATACCATAGGTTAAGGGGGAAGCAATCTCGTCCGAAACCCGGACGGTAATTCTGCGGAAGGAACGTTTCTGCTCCAGCCACATGGGAATCCAGGAAGATTCCTTAAGGGGAATTGCTGTGCGGTATTTCTTCATACTGGCGGCATGAAGATAAGCGATATACAGGCTGACAGATACAGCGCCGCAAAGCCACAGGATTTTAAGGAGATTCCATCCGAAGTCCGGCCCGGCCTCGGCTGTCTGCCAGGTTCCCGCCGAAAGGGGTAAAGCTACGGTGATATCCGGCATTTTTTCCCTTAACTGATGGGCCGCAGGCACAGGAAAGCCCGCCGGTACGGGAATCATCAGCTTCAACCAGGCAAGCAGCCAGAGCAGCGAAAAAGTGGTTCTGGGTATTCTGGCGGAAAAGAACTTCCGACATGCTATGACAATCAGGATCAGAACGGAAGCCGAAAGGCTCATCTGCAGCAGGTTCATAGGCTTACTCCATTTCATTAATTATTCGTTTTAATTCCTCCAGTTCCTTAGTTTTACAGTGATAAGGAAGTATTTACAACAACTTATCATCAACGCTGACAAACAGGGTGCAAAATGGGGCATGTATTGTTTTAAACATACATGCCCCATCGTTTATTGCTCTTGTATGGATTCTTTTGTATCTTGTTGTATTTGCGTGCTACTAACATCTCCCCAAAAATTATTGATATAATGATTGATAACAGGAGTATTATTGGCTATTTCTTTCTCTGTGTTACTAAATTGTAGCCCCTCTCCTAATATCCCATTTTCTTCTAATGTTATAGACCAATCCAAAATAATATTTCTAACACGCTCTATAATATTATATATTTGATTAGTTCCAATCATCAATGCATATTTAGTGTGAAAACCACCATGTTTTGATAAATAGTTATTCATAGAAGCATTAAATGGCAAAATTGCAGTCCTATTCTCTGAATTTTCATAAACATTTAGCAAACTAGATATTGTATCTGATGCAGAATGAGTAGTTATACTTTCAATATCATCTTCAAAGATTACTGGAATCCAACCATGATATGGATTCCACGCCTTTACCTCACCTCTTAACAGCCTGTAATCTGGTATTTTATCTAAATTTTTATATCCATTTAATTCACTATCTATCCATTTTTCAAACTCATTTAATTTTAACTTTCTTGCAACAAGATACGCTTTTCTGAGTAAATTCAAAATATCAAAAAAGTAATATGAGTTATCAAAATATACTAAATGAATAGATAGTTCATATTCATGGACAGAATACTCCGCTGTATAAAGCAGGATTTTTTTAATAACTGTCTGTTAGCCGATAGAAACATGGCGATACCTCCTTGATACCGCCATAAACATTTTTATCCACATAATAAAATAGGCGGCTCTGAATTTCAAAGCCGTCCATAAAATATTTTTACACATGAGTAATGATTGCTGTACGACGGCTTTTTTCTTTTTCCGTCGTGCGGCAATTTAACGCAAATATTCGATATTTCCTAACTGTATCTCGGTTATATGCTGTCGGATATGTTCTTCAGACCAATTCCACCATTTTATTTTAAGCAGAAAATCAATCGTTTCTTGGGAAAAACGCTTTCTTATAGGCTTTGCCGGAACACCGCCAACGATTGTATATGGAGGAATGTTTTTTGTAACGACAGCTCGCGCTCCGATAACAGCACCATCTCCAATCGTAACACCTGCTAAAATGACCGCCTCATAACCAACCCAAACATCATTTCCGATAACGATATCACCTTTGTTGTCCCACGCATTTTTAATATCTTTTACATCTAAATTCCATTCCTCAAAAAATATAGGAAATGGATAGGTGGATAGAGAAGATAAACTGTGATTTGCACTGTTAAATATAAACTTTGCTCCGCAGGCAATAGAACAAAACTTACCAATTATCAGCTTATCTTGATTGATTGGGTATTGATACAAAACATTATTCTTTTCAAATTCTCTTGGCTCTTTAACAAAATCATTATATATTGTATGATCGCCAACTATGATATTGGGGTTGCTAATAACGTTTTTTAAATAAATTGTTTCCCTGTCTTTTGAACGGGGATAAATCTTCTGTGGCATGACGATTCCTTTCTTGTTATACTGGCAAAAATTTAAATTTTCTGATATGTTCAAAGTTGTTATTTTCTACATAATATACTGTCTGGTCATTTGCTGAATACACAAAAGAAACTCTGGTCGCCCATTCGCCTTCTTGACGGACAGTATAAAGCAATTCAAATGCGTTGGAAAGCGAAAACTTGCTTTTGTAATTATCCAATAATGGCAATGCCCGTTCATATCTATCGTCGCCGGACACAATAAAATCTTTTGTGCTTTCTGGTTTCATCAAGGAATAGTTTGTTATCAAGGAATATTTACTTTGTTCTTCCCGATACCCAATTCCCGGTTCAATTACTAATGTACGCCCTTGAACATCGGACAACATCGCCTGCATAGTCGCATCTGGCGCATAAACAGTTTTCTTTGACTTGGCAATTTGAAGGACATCATCAAAGGAAATTTGCGCTTTAATAAACTGTTCTGTTAAATCTGCAATCGTTATAAATTCTCTGCCTTTTTGATATTCTCCGGCAGGATTGCCATGCACATATAACAGCGTTCCGACATTCCCATTTTGATTCACTCCATGATAAGAATGATATACCCCGTCTGGTCGCAAAATCCCGATATAGAAGCGTTCTCGTTCTTCAATCACTTTATGCTTCCATACAGAAAGGTCAATATCAAAATTAAAGCCTGTTATCATGTCATTTCCACGATAAACAAATCTTGTACACATAATAGCCGCCTTTCACAAAATATTTATATACTTCGCTCTTATCTTACCGCCATTCATAGAAATATTCTATACACCGTACAATACCGAAACAATTTGTATAAAATAAGAGGCTGCAACTTGGCAGCCCCTTACGGTTACTTTTGATATATGATTTTCCGGACAGCATATACAGATAAGCAATATTTTTCAGATAGACACTCCATAGAAATACCGTTTTGATACTCCTCTTTTATCTGCTGATTGCGTTGCTTTAGTTCTTGCCGATAGCCGGAAACTTCTCCCCAACGCTTTTGTTGCTTCTGTTCGACAGGAACATAGATATATTCTCCTTGAACATAAGTTTGCAATTCCTTTACCAATGCGTCTGGAAGAATAACTTGTGCATTAAGATATTTCATGCGGGCTTCCTCCTTGATATAATAGTCAAGTTGCAAAGCCAGCATTTTTATTTTGCGACTCCCTTTTACTCCATGCAACTGTCGCAATTTACTGGCTTTGCATGGAGAAATGCTTTGTTTCTTTTTTTGGTGTTGATACACATACAAATCACTTCTTTCTCTATGTCTGACACATTGATTTGAAACGAATACAGTCTAACATATTCTCAAGCCTATATCAATCTTGATTTTTAAGATATTTGGCATTTCCAAATTATTTTTCCGTAGTAGGAAGTAAGAAAAACTTTTTTATAAAATTTCGCTAAAACTTTGGCAAAATCGTATGGTGCGGTGTAGTAGGTAGTGAAAGAAGTTTCAGAGGGTTTGGGATGCTTCCCAACAAGCAAAATCTGTCCGGCAAGCCATAGCGCGGACGGGCAGATTTACGGAAAAGGGTATCCTTTTCCTATGCTTGCTCCGAAACTTATCATTTAGAAAATACAGAAAGGAAGGGAAAAGAATGGATTGGGAACTGGAAATCAAGGACAGCGGCTATCTGCCGGAAAAAGGGAAACCAACAGAGGAAACCGTCTATTACAAAATCGGCGGCACATACTATGAAGTATCTACCTCCTGCGGCGGATCGGAACGGCTCCGCGACAAGATGATACGGCTCATAAAATCAGAAACCGTCAAACCGCCCAATGACAAACAGGGTTAAGTACGCTATAATAAGGTTAGCACTACTGTTTGTCGGGCGTTCATTACAGGAGGAATGAACACATGACAGCAAATACATATAAGCCCGGACAGATAACAGCATTATACGCCCGTCTTTCGCAGGAAGATACGTTAGAGGGCGACAGAAACAGCATTGTGAACCAGAAAGCAGTCCTCTCCAAATATGCGGCGGACAACGGCTTTACAAATCCCGTTTTCTTCATTGACGACGGCGTATCGGGTGTGACGTTTGACAGACCAAATTTTAACCGCATGATTGCAGAGATTGAAACCGGAAACGTGGCAACGGTCATTGTCAAGGATATGTCAAGATTAGGGCGCAATTATCTGAAAGTCGGCTACTATACGGAAATCTTTTTCGTAGAGCGCGACGTGAGATATATCGCAATCAACGACGGTGTAGACAGCGCAAAAGGCGACAACGATTTTACCCCGTTCCGTAACCTGTTTAACGATTTTTATGCCAAAGATACAAGCAAAAAGGTACGGGCAATCAAACGGGCGCAGGGACAGGCAGGGGAACATCTGACAAAGCCGCCCTACGGCTACATGGTAAGCCCTACCGACAAGAAGCAATGGATTGTGGACGAGGAAGCCGCCGCTGTGGTGAAACGCATTTTTGATTTATGTATCAGTGGGAAAGGACCTATGCAGATAGCAAAAATCCTCAAAGAAGATAAGGTACTGACTGCCAAAGCCCACTACGCAAAGAAAAAGGGGAAAGCACTTCCCGAAAATCCGTACAACTGGAAAGACAGCACGATTGTTGGCATTTTGGAACGTATGGACTATTGCGGACATACCGTAAATTTCAAAAGTTATTCCAAATCCCACAAATTAAAGAAGCGGATTCCAACCACAAAAGAACAGCAGGCAATTTTCTATAATACCCATGAAGCGATTGTAGAGGACGCTGTTTTTGAACGGATACAGGAACTAAGAGCGAACAAACGCCGCCCCACAAAAGCGGACAGACAGGGATTGTTTTCCGGCTTGGTATATTGTGCGGACTGTGGGAGTAAGCTGCATTTTGCTACTTGCAAAAGTTTTAACGGTTCACAAGACCATTACCGCTGTGCAAAGTACAAGAGCAATACGGGAAGCTGTACGGCTCACTTTATCCGCGAGGAAGTGTTGAAGCAAATCGTATGGAGCAGGATATTTGATGTGACCGCCCTTTTCTTTGATGACATCATGGCTTTCCATGAAATGATGTATCAGCAGCGCTCCGCTGAAACGGAAAAGGAGATGAAACGCAGGAAGCGTGAAGTCGGACAGGCGAGGAAGCGTATAGCGGAACTTGACCGTATCTTCAAGCGGATTTATGAGGACGATATAAGCGGCGCAATCAGCCACGACAGGTTTTTGAAGCTGTCCGCAGAGTATGAAGCGGAACAGCGGAAACTGGAAGAAAAGGTCAAGGCAGACTAGCAGGAAGTCGATACCTACGAACAGAACAAGAGCGATTTTGACAGCTTCGCCGCGATTATCCGCAAGTATGTGGGGATAAAGGAACTCACCCCTGCAATCGTCAATGAATTTATCAAGAAAATCATAGTCCATGCGCCGGAAAAGATGGACGGGAAACGGGTACAGAAAGTAGATATTGTATTCAACTTTGTAGGGGAAATCAATTTCCTTTCTGCCACACAACCGAAACGGCAAGGCGCATATGAACTCGAAAAGACGGTACAGCCCTTGTAATTGGGGCTATACCGCCTAATCTGAAATTACTTCCCTCTAACCGTAAACATTTCTTTGAGAGGGCTTTCTGAGAAAGCAGGGATGAAAACAGCAGGGGGACGGAGCCGTCAAAGACACGGTTTACAAATTCCCTGGTATCATCCTGAACCGCCTGGTCTTTGGAAAGGAGAGCCCTGCAGACAAAATTCGGTTCCAGGCGTTCAATAAAGCCCTTCTGGATACATTTTTTAATGACTGTGTAGGTGGTATTCTTATTCCAGCCGATGGTATCGCGTAAGATCAGGGAGATCTGTTTGGCTGTCACGTCTCCTTCTTTCCAGATTACTTCCATTACTTTTCGTTCTGAATCAAACAGTGTCTTTTCCATATCCGTGTTCACCTCGTATTCATTGTGTGTTCTTTATCGTACATTTCCTATACACTATCACAGTAGTCTGTTGATGCCAATGAATAACCGCTGGATGTGGCTGATAATATAATTGAACCGATAAGTATAATAGGGTTATAGGGAAGCTTACCTACAATAATGCTGATGTAATTCGTATATCTTTTGTTTCATTAGCTCCACAAGTTCTGGTGGTTCTAAGACAGTTGCATTAATTCCAAATGGCAGGAAATAATCGGCAACCCAATCCAAGGTTGTATGACGTATTTCCATGTCGATGATACCGTCGCCTGTTGGGAATGTTTTTAATCCCCTTGCCAGTAAAAATTCAGTTTCGCAGCGTTTAACACCTATATCGGTTAGCTGAATCTTTATGTGGTAATCATTTCCGATTTCTAACCTTTCAAGATATTCTTGAATGGACGCAGGAACAGGGAATTTCCCTTTAGGATATGGTTTTTCCTCTATTATTTCCTTGATACGGTCAATACGGAACTCTCTGATTTGGTTAGTAACGGTGCAATATGCAGGGCAATACCAAAGCCCATTCATAGCATATAACCCAATCGGTATAATTGTGCGTACACTTTCAGAATGTGTTGCTGAATACCGTATTGTTGCTGAATAGTGATTAACGACAATATGAAACATTGGTTTAAGTAGTGGTGAATCGCAATGCCTGTCTGGAATCCAAAATACTACACTATTTTGAATTTGTGTAATACTGCTTTGTATATCTAAGGGCAGACAGTACAAAAATTTTTTCAAAACAGATATTGTTTCCTGTTCAAAAGGTAAATCGTGATAGAATTTCAAGGCTTGACAGGCAAAGAATATAGCTTTGGCTTCATTCTCTGAAAAAGTGACAGGCGGCAAAATGCGCTCTTTCAAGATGTGATACCCGCCAGCAGCACCGACTTCGGAATAAAGGGGGAATCCAGCCTGTTCTAATTCCTGCAAATCACGGAGTATTGTCCGCTTTGACACAGAAAATTCTTTTGCTAATTCGCCTACTGTAAAATCTTTTTTTGCATTTATCGTTATCATCATTTCAATAAGCCGTTCTGCTTTTGACATTTTTTAAAACTCCTTTCCAAATGGTGACAACTATTGTCACTATTCCATGATAGACTATCTATGTAGCAAATGCAATATGATACTCAAACGAAAGGACAAGATGCTATGAATAAAAACGTGGTTGAAATGGTTATTTTTCAGACAAACCAAGAAGTGACCGAGGAACATTTTTTACGAATGTATCACAAATTGAATGAGGTGCTTGAAAAAGATATTGCCGGATTTGTAAAACGGTCATTAACAAAGGATTTAAAGCAGGATAGATGGGTTGAAATGATTTGGTGGGCATCAATGGAGGCAGCACAGGGGGCTTTGGAAAAGTTGCCGCAGGTTACGGAATTTCAGGAGTATTGTTCTGCTTTAGCAGACGAGGGAACAATGATGTTCCATTTGGAGGAAATGGCATGACACCAAATGATATTCTTTCCTACTGCCAGTCTAATTTGAAAGATGTTGTATTGGTAGAAAGTTGGGGAGAACGAGGGATTTTTTATAATCCAAACGGAGTTTTGAAACGGGGAGTATATGTTTTAACTGTTAAAGAAAAAGACGGTGATAATGATAAAGGCTCTATGTTGAACCGTGATAATGTATATCGTGTGAATGTCGGTTTAAGGAAACAGACCTTTATTAAAAAATTTGGGTATATTCCAGAGCGTCCGCCTGCTGGAAAAATCGTAAAAATGGATTGTGATTTTACCGTTTTAGATACCATTATTCCCCACCCTGTCTACGCATGGATGAGCTGGGTATGTGTTTTAAATCCCTCTGATAAGACCTTTGAGGATTTCAAGGCAATGATACAAGAATCCTATGATTTTGCAAAAGAAAAATTCAACAGAAGAAAAAGTAAATAATGCAACAAAAGCATACAAGGAACACATCATGTATTCTTTCAATGGCTTTTGCAAAGGAGAGTCTATGAACAAAGACACCAGCAAGACCAGCCACACCACCGCCCTTCTGGATGTGAAGCCCGATCTTGTGAAGCGGATAGGAAATACCACCTTTGACATACATATCCATTTCAGCGAAACGAGCTGGGAAACGTTGCACACAGAGATGGGAAATTATACGCTAAACAGCGGTGACGCTCTTGTTTTTGACTCGTCTGTCAAGCACACCTATATTAATGAGCAGGATGTAATGCTTACTTTTATGGTGGTAAATTTCTATCCCAATTAAAAAAGTGGGCTGTAATCGGAATTCTTAAGAAATTCGTCAGAAAATATTCGTTGACGCACTTGGACTACTATGATAGTCTATTGTTTAGACGGACTATCATAGTAGTCTATCTTTTTCAAAAGGTGCGCACCTGTGAAGATAAAATAATAAAAAGAAAGGATTTATACTATGTTTCATCGTACAAAGAGAAACCTTACAGCTTCAGGAATCATGTGTTTTATGCTTATGGCTGCCGGACAGACTGCCTATGGAGCAGCGCCTGCCCCGCAGGTATCCACGGTTTGGGCCCAGGAAGTTCAGAACCCGGCGGAGGATCTTACTTTGGGAGGGCTTTTTGAGCTTTATACCCCGGAAGAATACGAGGAATCCATCAACCAGATTAAAAAATACATGGGCGCAGACCATGCCGATGTCAAGGCCATGGAAGCGGACCTGGCCAAACTGAGAGCAGATAACGGCAAAGATGAATTTGTCATTTACAAAGGCGCTTTTACCGTATCCACAGAAACTACCATCGTTGCCTTCAATCCGACGATTGTTATGAGGCCGGATCTGGTAAAAAGCGCAGAGGAACTGACAGCGGAAAACTATAAAAAGGATATTGAGGATGTAACAAAGCTTTTGGACCAGGCCGTAAAAGATAAGACCGTAACATCAGACCAAAAGGATTCTATCCTGAAAAAGATGAATGAAAACCTGGCGAAATTAAATTAGGGCGGCTGCCATATATGGGAAAGCAAAACGGGCGTATCGACTAACTGATGTGATACGTCCGTTTTGTTGTGTGGGTCATGCAAAAGTTCAATAAATTAAGCAGTCCTTATACATTATTTTTCCCGGAATGTCCATTTTACGGCATTTTGGAATCCTGTTTTTTGATAAAATCTGCCGGAACCGCCTGTCATATGTGTTGCGCTTAATGCTTTGGTTTTCCGATACATTTCAGATAATGCCGCCGCTGCAAGACCTTTATGCCGGTATTCAGGAATGGTGCAGAGAGGTTCCATGTATGCCAGGCGATTTTCAGGTGTCCACCACATCCCTGCATAGCAGGCATATTCTCCCGACTCATCTGCAATAACCACATCCAGTTCCGGCGTTGCGTGCGGCGCGGTGCTTAGTATATAATTGTGCTGCTCATACTGATGATTCCACGGACCTTCACACTGCTCATGGTCAAAACCTTTAAAACAGCATTTGCCCACGTTTGTCCTGTCAATGTCCTGGGGGTTTACAAAGTGAAAACCTTCCGGCAGCGGAAAATCCAATTCATCTGTATAATCATACTGCATATCCCAACGCTCGTACTTCTTATGGTATCCCAGCTGTTGTGCGTAATACATCAATGCATCCTGTCCGCCGAAGAAAATAAATTGGATGCCTTCTTTGTTTGTAAACATATTTTCATCAGCGTATTGCACCATTTCGGATGCCAGCTTTTCATATCCGGGTTTCAGGCAGAAATAGATGTCTGTCACCGGATTTTCATAAAAGCAGAACGCCACGATTTCTCCATTGCATTCCCAGATGCGGTTTTTGTAAGAATAGGAGATATCCATCCAGTAAGAAAATGATGCGTATGCGTATTCAAAAAAGGGGGCTGGTACGCCGTTTCTCCAGTCCCTCTCATAAATTTCAATCAAAAACAGGTAGATTCTTTCGCAGTCTGCTAAAATACGAAATGGTCTTTGTGTAATACTCTTCCTGCCTTTATGTACATTCAAAGCCTGCGTCCTCCTTTGCTTTATTAAACAAAATTAACCACCCTATTAGTTTAGGTGATTGCTTAAAAGGCTATCTTCTTTTCTGCATAATCCCCATCTGTACAAGATTTCAATTTCTTGTTCTGCATAAACTACCGATAAACTGAAAGTTAACGTACTCTCACGGTATTTGTAAGAACAAATCCTACTTTTTTGTACAGCATGAAAGCTTTATCATTCCATTTAGCAACATGTAACAAAATAGGCTCATTACTGGTTTGGCGAATATAGTTCATTCCCCATAATAAAAGCTGTTTTCCATATCCCCTGTTTTGAAATTCCTTATTGACGATCAAATCGTCTATTTCATTTCCATAACAGGCAATAGAACCAATAATTTCTTCCCCACTTACAAGCAGGAAAATATCCTTACTTTTTTCACGAACTTGTTTATAATCATTCAAAAAATTATACGGCTCAATAGCAAGAAATTTTCGCATTTCATAAAAGCAAGTATTATATATTTTCATGTATTGTTGAAAATACTTCTGCTCAAAAGGAATACACAAGATATTGCTTTTTTCAATATCATTTTTTATATATTTCATTTCATATGCGATTATTTCCATGTTGTAATTTCCCTTCTGCAACCCCCGATTTGTCGTCCTTACCTGATAGCATTAAGACGCACTAAATTATTATAATTTGTTCTTCCACATTGAGAACCCTTGTGTTTAACAACCTGCCTGGACAAAGCGCAGTCCCAGAATGCTCCCCCATGAATGACCGACCAAATACACCGAACTTTGATGAAACCGCAGCCCTTTCTCCCAAGAGTTAACAACAGTGTAGTTCCATGGCGGCCTGTTTTTTGAAGAAGACGCTTTCATTCCATTGTTTATAATATCTTCTTGGGATATTGGCTTATCTATGAATCATTCCGCTTTTCTCTATTTTATTCCAACGTTTGAATACAGTTATTTCCGCATCAGTTCCATAGCCGCTGTACTCAGACACCATGAGATATTTCTCATCAGCGATAATTCCATAACATCTGTCGCTGTCCTTTTTATGAAGCTGATTCCCTAAATAAATCCTGTTATCATCCCAAAACTTTACGGTCTGGCCGTTTGGAAGGGTATATTCAATGTTCGCAAAGGAACCTTTCAGCGCATTCAGCTCTGTTACTTCTTCCATATCTGGAATCTGCAGCGCATGGAAGGCCGCAATCAGCTTTTCTTTTAATTCGCTTAACGCTGTTTCACCTTTTTTACAGCACTGTGCAACAAGGCATTCCGCCCCAAAAGGCTACCCTTCTGTTGCTGCACATCCGTTACAAGTGCTGCATAATTCACAGTTCGTACAATCAATTCCGCAGATAGATTTCATTCTGTTTTCCTCCTCAAATTCTCTTTTTTACAGCTTCCTTATGGGAAAAAATATATACCCTTTCCCGGTCTTTGGACAGGTAAAATCATGGACTGCGCCCGCCAGAGCAATACCTTTGTCCTTCAGATATTGGATTACTTCTGAAAAGGTATTATCATTTTCACGTTCCATATAAATATACTCATAGCCGGGTATCACCCATTTTGTCCAGCCATCGGGAGCCTCTGCATCCTCATTACACTCCACCCCTGCAAGGTAAAGTCCTTTCTGAAAGCCTTCCCATGGCTGGAAGGAACGGGAAAAGTCAGACATTGCGCCCCATATTCCGCTGATGTTCCCATCTTCATCTTTCTTTGCCAGATGCGCGATTTCTCCAAAATGGGAATTCGCCTCATCCCATAACTTCTGAATAAAGCCGGCTCCGTCCGTTGTCGCCCCTTCTTTTCCGATTACAAGAAAGGATTCTTTTTCATATGTTTCGATTTTCATTGATTTGTTGCTCCCTTTGCTTTATGTTTCATTTCATTTTAAAGACTCTTTCTTTTTCGCGTTTTGGATATATTTATCATAGCGGCATTGTTCAATGACTGTGTGCCCCAGTAATGTAATTGCCCTTGCCGGACAGGAACTGATGCACCGGTAACACATCGTACAGTGTTTTCCGGCAGCCGCTTTTCCATTTTTCAGGGTAAGGTTGTCTGTCGGGCAGAGCCGGGTACAAAGCCCGCAGCCTGTACAGGCATTACTGATTTTTAATTGATCCGAGTAACTTTTGGTTTTGCCATAGTACCACAAACGCTGGCAGAGTAATCCCGCGATTCGGTTATAAAGATGCAGGCCGTTTTTGGGATACCTGCCTTTCCTGATTTCCTCTGCACATTTCTCAATCTTTCTGTCTGCTTTCCGGATGATTTCCCGGTTCTCCTGAAAGGATTTTTTCAGCAGCTTTACATCGCAGACAGAATCAGGCATACGGATATGGATACCGCCAACGATTTTGGCGCCATACTTTTTGAGCAGCCGTGCCGAGCAGCCTGCGCCGTCTCCGCTGAACAATCCCATAGTGGCAACGCAGAGTATTTTTTTACCCTTCCAAAGATCCGGATGGCTTTTGATAAAATCTTTTACCATGATGGGAACGTTTGAAAACTGAACAGGATATGCAAAAACAATAAAGTCATGCTGTGATAATAAATGTACCGCGTCTTTCTGCTCCATCGGAACTGCCTGCGCAGTTTTATCCAGTAAAAAAAGCAGCTTTTTGATACAATGTTCTGTGTTTCCCGTACCGCTTAAATAGATACCTGTCATATTTTTTCCCTTTCACAATTGGAGTAATGACCACGTCCCTGCACCATGGTTTCTGATTTTATTCTCTTCTGTCAATTTTACTGCCATTGACCGATTTTGGGAAGGGCCGAAAACAAACGTCTTCTCAAAATCGGTCAATGGAGCAATAATAAATTTAAGTTCATTCTTTTTTAGATGTTTTAGAGGTTTTTTAGAGGCTACTCTGATAGAATGGACAAAAATCCGCAGAAATACTGGATAAGCTGTGGATTGAATTTTATATGAGAGGAGAGCAACATGAAAAAGAAAACAGGAAAAATGATCTTATTGACAGGGGTGCTGTGCATCCTGAGCCTTGCGGTATGTGCCTGTGGAAAGACGGAGGAGGCATCAGATACCCAGGAACCACAGGTGGTTCAGGGCGAGCCGATTCCGGAGGATGATACAGAGGATGATGTTTCTGCTCCGGAACCGGATGCAGAAGGAACCGACACCGGAAATGAACCGGAGTCAACGGAAGCCTCACCGGAACCGCAATCCGGTGAAGGCAGCAGCCAGGGGACAGACAGCACACAGAAAGAACAGCCGGAAGCACAAAGTCAAAGTACGTCTGGCACATCTGCAGAATGGGTGGACAGTAATCCCAATCTGGAAGGGGATATCAAAGAGCTGAAGGATGGGCAGCTTACCGTGGTAGAGGCCATTACAGAAAAATCGGATAATGGAGGTGATATCATAGTGGTTCCCGGAAGCGAGGATGATTCTGAGTTTAATAAGATTGCGGTTACATACGATGAAAATACTCTGTTTGCTATAAAAACAATCTACGATGGAGGGGCCAGATCTGAAATGTCAGAGGCAACAGCGTCAGACCTGGCATCCGGCCAGTTCATTAAGGTATGGGGAAGTTCTTCCGGCAGCGGGCTGAAAGCAACCCGGATATGTATTGTAAAAGTGGCCTGAACCATTGCCTTCCTCCATTGCAAATCAATTAAGATATTCTTAAGAATACAACAGTTTCTGCTGTATTGGTAGAAATAGGTTATCTTTCCAATTATAATGAAAGGAATCAGCTGATGTCGAAGGAATATCAGGAGAAGCCTGCCGGAGAACTTGTTAAGGGGATTGTGAAAGGGCTGGAAGAAAAGACAGGATAATATGTTCCGTTTCAGGGCTTCCCATAATCGGCCAATTGGAGGATAATAAAAGGAGCCGATAGTTCTGGCGGTGATACCGATTATCTTAATGATCATAGGACAGAATCATTTTACACAGAGTCTGCTTTTACCGATTATTTCCGGGGCAGTTCTTTATACAGTGGCTTCTATATATAGACAGGTTTATAAAGGGGGATACTGATGAGGACATTTGAAAACAGGAAAACAAAATATATACCAGCTGTATTTCCTGTCATTTTATTTCTGGCTGTGACAGGCATTCTGTTGGCCGTGTTTCTTTACCAAAATGACAAAGGTGGAAATATCCTTACCGGAGCAAGCCCGGATACAAGTGCTTTCCAACTGTATTATTATGACGGGGAAACGGTTATGGTCAGGACGCTGTATGACAGTGATACGGAGAAGGAAGTGATTAAAAAAATCAATGGTATTCCCCTCCGGGCGACAGGGGAAGACGCCCTCGCCCAGATGGAGATTCCTTTCTTTGGAATCTGGATCAGCAGCAGGGAAGGGAATGACATTTCTGTGACGGCATCCGGTGGAGTCTGGCTTAGGAATGACGGGGCGGTTTATTATGGGGATACGGACCTCTCCTTTCTATGGAAAGAGATGGAAGGCAGTGATGAGGATACCCGGAATGTCCTTAACTTTCCCAATGCAGGGCATTTGTCCGTATATCACAGTTGTTTCCTGCTGAAAGCGGATGAGCTGCCTGCAGAGGGTACAGAGGGGATGTCTATGACTGTACAGGACATTGGGAGAAGCGAGATTACGGTATTGATTGCCAACAACAGCGGGGAAGAGTTCACTTACGGGGAACAGTTTTCCCTCCAGAAGCAGATAGACGGTCAGTGGTACACAATGCCTGTCAGGGCGGATAATGTTGGCTTCCAGGATATTGCCCATATCCTTCCGGACGGGGAGAGTGCCAGCGAGACATATAATCTGGATATTTACGGCACGCTGGAACCAGGGATGTACAGGCTTGTGGTGGAAACATTGAACGCCGAGTTTCTGGTGGGGCATGGGAAGATGGCAGGAACAGAAGGGGAAGAAAAATAGATTTTCACAGATGAGATTGTGACCATGATTCAAAAGTGAAATTAAGAATAGAGCAAGGAGCGTTTACCAGGGCTTTTAAGAATTTTCATGGAATCACGCCCTCCGCTGAAAAACGGAACCTGTATCTTTTCAGGCATATCCGCCGATTTCTTTTTCCATGGCAAAGTTTTGAAAGGATACCAACGGTTTGGGATGCTGCACTGGCAGAGGGAACACTTACCAGATTAATCTCCATGTCAGATGGAAAGCCCTGAAAGGAGTTTTGAGTATGAGCGTTTTACAGACGATTGACCTGAAAAAGCATTACGGAACAGAGCCGGACATCACCTGCGCCCTGGTTACCAAACCGGCTATTGTGCCGGCTGACGAGTTGACCGGCAACCTTGACAGGAGGACCAGTGCCGAGGTGCTGGGACATATCAGGCGTACCAGCGCAGAGTTCCGGCAAACCGTAGTTATGATTACCCACAACAATGACATTGCGCGCCTTGCAGATTGGATTGTCCGCATTGAGGACGGAACGATTGCGGGAAGAGGGGGGCAGGTACGGAGCGCTTTTGGAATGCTTTCCGACGAAATGCCGCCAGGCGGAAGCGAGGGGGCAGCACTTGATAAAGGAGGTAGAAGGTATGACATGGCCTTTTGAGAATGACACCGGCGCCATTGTGAATAAACTGGCGAAGCGGAGCCTTGCCAGCGAGAAACGCCGGAACCTGATGGTGGTGGTTGCCGTTGCTCTGGCAGCATTCCTGGTCTGCTTTGCAGCGGTCATATCCGTTTCCGTTGCACAAATCCAGCGCAATCAGGTGGCTGACACCTATGAAGCGGTTTTTAGCGGTATGGATGAATCCGGGATTGCGGCCCTGAAAGAGCTGCCGGAGTTTGCCCGCGTGGGCGAGTACTATCTGTTGGGGCAGGAGCGTTCCATGCAGGGGCACAATGTCTCCTATGTGTACTGCGACAGAGACATGATGTATATTGCCCGCAGCCAGATGGAACTGGTAAAGGGGCGGCTTCCGGAACTGGCGGATGAAATCGCTGTCAGCGAATCCTTCTTCTCCGTTTGCGGTCTGGATGCCAAAATCGGCGAGACAGTCCGGCTGGATACTGAAAGTTTTTATGGGGATTATACTGTGACAGGCATTCTGAAGGGCGCAGGTGAAAAAGAAGCAAATATCTGTGGTGTTGCTGTTTCCAAAGCGGCATTGACACAGTGGCCTGGATTCGACCCTGCCGGGTATCGCGCCTATGTACATTTCAAAAATGACAGGCAGCTGAGCCAGGAGACCATGGCTGCCCGTTGTCTTGAAATTGCGGCGCAGTCTGGCTTTTCACATGTGGGAATGAACAGTAATTATTTTGCTTCTAATTCCAGGTCCATTGACTTTGTGACGGTCCTTGGTATTGCTGCCCTTGTGCTGGCCGGCGGATATGTGGTCATTCAGAGTATTTTCCGTATCTCTGTGAATGACAAAATACAAAGCTATGGACAGCTCCGCACCATAGGTGCAACACCAAAACAAATCCGTCGCATCGTGAAAAAGGAGAGCCGGAGGCTGGGCGGCATCGGGATACTGTCTGGCGTTCTGCCTGGTATAGGCGGCGGTCTGCTCCTGTTCCCCAAAGGCTTCCATGGGACATATTATGGGATGGCTGTGATTCTGACCGCAGTGGCCTGCTGGCTCATGGTTGCAGTTTCTGTCAGTAAGCCGGTTAAAATAGCTGCCAACATCCCGCCAATGGAAGCAGTGCGTTATTCTGCAGGGCAGGAAAAGATTCACAGCAGGAAGAAACATCGGAAACTTAGTCCCGTATCCATGGGAGTTGCAAACTTTCAGCGTGACCGCAAAAAGTCAGTGAGTATTGCAGTATCCTTAAGCCTTGGCGGAATCCTTTTTCTGGTAGTATCCTCCATAGCTCTGTCACGCTCGCCGGAGCAGGTAGCAAGGCTGTTTTTTCCGGACGGAGATTATAAGCTCTATCTGTCCTCAGAGCAGCCGGAGGAAGAAATCATGGCTGCCGGCAATCCGCTGAATGAGGAACTGAGACAGGAGATACTTTCTGTGGACGGGGTGAGGTCTGTGCTGGTCACCCGCCAGTCCCTGCACGGTAAATTTAGAACCTCTGCCAGTGCCGAGGCCGGTATGTGCGATATGCTGACAGACACAAACCGCATGGAGGTGGAAGCTGCACTGGTATCCGGCGCCATGCCAGCGGATGCCCACAGTATCCTTCTGAGTACGGGTTATCAGAAACACCATGCCGATATGGATATTGGGTCTCCCATGGAACTGACCCTGGGCCAGGAAACCGTGACAGTTACCATATCAGGACTGTTTGATGCGGCGAAGACGGCAAACGGACATGGTGCGCTTGCCATGGATTCTGTGGGGCTGTTTGCACCAAAAGAGCTGTTTCGTGAACTCCATCCTGAAATAGAAAGCTTTGACTACTCCTGGAGCGTTGTAAGCGACCCGAAAAAAGCAGGGTCTGTGGAAAGCGGTCTGCAGGAGATTGTATCCGGCTGCAGCAATCTCAGACTGGATACCATAGATGCGCATATCGAATATGAGAAAATGCAGAGCAGTATTATTTTTGGCAGCCTGCAGGCTCTTTCCTGGCTGATCTTCCTGTTTGGCGTTGTTAATTTGATTAATACGACACTTTCCAACCAGATGTCCAGAAAAAAGGAGAGCAGTATTCTGCGCTCCATTGGCCTGACCGGGAAGCAGTTATGCCGGATGAACATCATTGAGGGGATGTGCTATGCGTTTTTTGCGGCGTTTATGGTCTTGATTCTGGGGCTGCCGCTTTCCGTGGCAGTCTGTGCGGAAGTAAGTAAAAAATCTTTTGCCGGTACAGTTGTCCCATATCAGTTCCCGTTCCTGCAAATGGGGCTGTTCCTCCTTGTGCTGTTTGGCATGGAGGTGATTTTGTCTGTCTGGTTGGTACACAGGCAGAAAAAGCAGTCCCTGGTAGAGCAGATGCGGGCGATATAATGACGGAGAGGTGCGTATAGCAATCTGTAATGATGAAGGACATGGACGGTATGGAAACGGCAAGGAAACTGAGGGCGGATAAGTTCCGGGGTTTTTTAGTATTCATTATGGTACTGAAAGAGATGGTGTTCCAGTCATTTGAGGTACAGGCCTACGACTATCTGGTCAAGCCGGCGCAGATAGAAAACGAATTAAGCAAGAAGGACAATGATACCTACAGGAGGCAGAATGCTTCTTTTGATAATTCTGATTAATGACGAAAAAGGACAGGTTCTGGCTGACGGATTTATATTAGATGATGTTGATATAGGATATGATATTTACTGTACCGGCTGGGATATGCTTGAAAAAGATGCGCAGTGTGAACATGCACATTTGTCTAAGCTGTTCGATTCGATGACCATTTAGGCTTCCTTTTGACCTTGAAACAGGAATTCTTGCCGTCATTCAGGCGGAAACAGTGGAAAAGATACGGGCAAGACTGACTGAGTTATTCGTTTTGACGGATGGATATTTGCAGGTTCCGAAGAAAAGAGAACTCCCTTCTGCACAAAATCTGAAGGAGAATGCGGATGCCTTCGCTCAGGCGCTAAATAAATATCTCGCAGAGTATGAAAAAGCGGGAATTTATCCAAAGCATTTTGAGAATATGACAGAATTTGTTGAGGATTACAACAAAAAGATTTCTGAAGATATATAATAAGAAAATGCTTATTAAAACGCTCTCTGAAACAAAGTCATTTATGAAAGCGAATTATATTGCCGCATTTTTGTTTGGTGTCTGGCACATTGTAATACAGAAAAGGCGCTTTAAACGTTGATAAGTGCGTCTGTCCCTGTTGATTTGCCTGTATATAGAGTCTGCTAATAAAAAGGGAGTTCCCGCCATACAAATAGGAAATACCCGTGATGTTTTTGAACATATTTTTTAACAGGAACTGAAATGAGGAAAAATCCATGTCAAATACAACAAAACTTGCTTTGGAAGCATCTCTTAAAAAGCTTCTCCAGCATAGAAAAATAGATAAAATCACCATAAGCGACATAACGTCAGACTGCGGCATCAGCCGGATGTCCTTTTATTATCATTTTAAGGATATCTATGAGTTGGTGGAATGGGTATGCGTGGAGGATGGAAAGCGTGCATTACAGGGAAAGAAAACCTATGATACCTGGCAGGAAGGATTTATACAGGTTTTCGAAGCCGTTATGGAAAATAAGACGTTTATCCAAAACATCAACGGAGTTGTGGGACGTGATAAAATTGAAAATTATCTCTATAAGCTTACATATGAATTAATCGCAGGCGTTGTGGAGGAAAAATGCAGAGGTGTTGATATTAAAAAGGAGGATAAGGATTTCATCGCACAGTTTTATAAGTACGGGTTTGTGGGAGTGATGCTGGAATGGATTGACCATGGAATGAAGGATGATTACAGAATGATTGTGGAAAAAATGAGCGTTACGCTTCATGGAAATATTGCCAATTCAATACATAATTTTTCCGGCGGTCAGAAGCTTTGAAATGCCGGATACAGCTAAATTTTATCAAAACAGGCGGAGTGATAAGTTTTTTATCATTCCGTCTGTTTTGTAAATGGAAAAATATTTTAAAAGGGGTATTATAAGGGGCATAAAAACAAAAAACAACACAGTTAAGGAAAGGTGGCAATTTATATGGCAACAAAAAAGAATCTGGGAATCGGAGCCGCAGTGGTGGCGGCAGGAGCGGCAACCGCGATAGCCGCATCGAAAAAGCACAGGAAAGCGGAAAGTAAAAATACCGGTAAAACCGCAGGTGCACAGGGAGAAAGGCAGGAATATCGTAATACGGAAAGGGGAAAGGGCGAAAAAAACAGTAAAGGCATTTATTATACAAACGGAAATTATGAAGCCTTTGCGAGGCCGAAAAAGCCCGAGGGTGTGGATGAAAAGAACGCCTACATCGCAGGAAGCGGCCTGGCGTCTCTGGCAGCAGCCTGTTTTCTGGTGAGGGACGGCCAGATGCCGGGGGACCACATTCATATTTTAGAGTCGATGGACATTGCAGGCGGCGCCTGTGACGGAATTTATGATTCCACAAGAGGATATATTATGAGAGGCGGACGGGAAATGGAAAACCATTTCGAATGTCTGTGGGATTTGTTTCGCAGCATTCCTTCCATAGAAACGCCGAGCGTATCCGTTCTGGATGAGTATTACTGGCTGAATAAGGAAGACCCCAACTATTCCCTTTGCCGCGCAACGGTGAATCAGGGCGAGGACGCCCATACAGACGGAAAATTCAACTTAAGCCAGAAAGGCTGTATGGAAATCATGAAGCTCTTTATGACCAGGGATGAGGATTTGTACGACAAAACCATTGAGGACGTGTTCGATAACGAGGTTTTTGATTCTACCTTCTGGCTGTACTGGCGTACCATGTTTGCATTTGAAAATTGGCACAGCGCTCTTGAGATGAAGCTTTATTTCCAGAGATTCATCCATCATATTGCGGGACTGCCGGATTTCAGCGCACTGAAATTTACAAAGTATAATCAATACGAATCTCTGATTCTCCCCATGCAGAAGTATCTGGAGGAGGCGGGAGTTGACTTCCGTTTCCATACGGAAGTGACTAATGTGATTTTTGAATTTAAAAACGGAAAAAAGGTGGCAAAAACCATAGAATATAAGGACAGAGGTGTGGAAAAGGGAATCGTTCTCACAGAAAACGACCTTGTCTTTGTGACAAACGGAAGCTGTACGGAGGGAACTATATACGGCGACCAGAACCATGCGCCTAACGGGGACGCGGAGGTAAGAACCAGCGGCTGCTGGAGCCTGTGGAAAAATATTGCCAGGCAGGACGCTTCTTTCGGGCATCCCGAAAAATTCTGTTCCGATATTTCAAAGACGAACTGGGAGTCTGCTACCGTTACCACGCTGGACGATAAGATTATTCCTTATATTACCAATATCTGCAAGCGCGACCCCAGAAGCGGAAGGGTAGTTACAGGAGGAATCGTGAGCTGTAAGGATTCAAGCTGGCTGATGAGCTGGACAATCAACAGACAGGGACAGTTTAAGGAACAGGATAAAGATAAGGTCTGCGTCTGGGTATACGGACTGTTTACGGATGTTCCCGGCGATTTTGTAAAAAAGCCAATGAAAGAGTGTACAGGAAAGGAAATTACGGAGGAATGGCTCTACCATTTAGGTGTTCCTGTGGAGGAGATTGAGGAGCTGGCGGAGAACAGCGCGGTCTGCGTTCCCACTATGATGCCTTATATCACGGCATTCTTTATGCCGAGAACTAAAGGAGACAGACCGGACGTCATTCCTGACGGCTGTGTGAACTTTGCTTTCCTTGGACAGTTCGCCGAAACACCCAGGGATACCGTATTTACCACGGAATATTCCGTAAGGACGGCAATGGAAGCAGTATACGGACTTCTTGGTGTGGACAGAGGCGTGCCGGAGGTATGGGGAAGCGTTTATGATATCCGTGAGCTTTTGGACAGCAGTGTCAGGCTGATGGACGGAAAGTCGCCTCTTGAAATTGAACTCCCCGGACCTCTTAACGCATTAAAGAAGCCGGTGCTCCGCGTAATAAAAGGAACGGTGATTGAAAAAGTACTGCGGGACCATGATGTGATTAAAGAGGGGATGATTTAAATTCTCACTTTTCCGGCAGAACGACTACAAACTCGGCTCCCTTCGGAACAGCATCCTTTACGGTAATGCTCCCGTTATGGGAAGCAACAATTTCATAAGCAATTGACAATCCCAGCCCGAAGTGCCCTTTGGTGCTTCGGGATTTTTCCGCCCGGTAGAAGCGGTCAAATATCTTCCCTTTATCCTCATCGGAAATACCAATCCCATTGTCCTTCACTGAAAGAAGGAAGCCTCTTTTATCGTAAGAAAGGGAAAGGATTATTTTTCCGTTTTTTTGTGTATAGCTGATGGCATTATGGAGTAAGATGGAAATTACCTGGCTGATGCGGTCGGGGTCGCAGCTGCACGGAGGAAAAATGTTTTCCGGCAGTTCAGCGGAAAGCGCAATTTGCTTTTCCTTTGCAAGGGGTTCAAAGGCTTCATAAGAATTGATAATCAGGGTGTCTAATTCCACAGGTTTTTTGCGGACAGGGAGATTCTGGTCCTGCTCGGATAAGATAAGCATGTCGTTGATTAAGGCGGACATGCGAAGGCTTTCCTGTCTGATTGTTTTAAAGAATCTCTGTTGCGAAGCGCTTTGCTGATTGCCATCTTCTGCATTCCGGCAGCAGTCGATAGAGGACAAAATAATGGCCAGAGGCGTCCGCAGCTCGTGGGAGGCAGAGGAAATAAAACGGGCCTGTCTTTGCTGGCTTTCGGAGATGGGCTGCAAAAGCTTTCCGGTAAAAATAAAGGAAAAGAAAGCGAGAAGTATAATAGCGGTTAAGTCAATCAGAAAAAAACGGAAACGCTGTTCCGAGATTTGCTTTTCCAGCATGTTAAGAGGGGAAAAGACAATGATCTGCATCATGGATTTCCCTTTTTCTATGGAAATAACGCATCCAAAGTATTTTTCTTTCGTGGAAGGCGAGGTAAACTGATATTCCACATGATAGGAGACGTAAGGAGAAGATACAGCATCTGTGGCTTCTATTTCATAGGTATTATGATAGACATCCAGACATTCCCTCATGATAGTTTTTCTAAAGTCCTCAGAATGCCCGCTAAGCTGGTTATAGAGAAAGGGAACTCCATTGTCCAGGGCAAAAAAGGTATAATTACCCTGTGCCTCCATTTTGGAGAGCCATTGCATTGAAATAACGGGCATCTGCTCTAAATTGGTGGCGATGGTATTCATATCGTTTTTGAAAGAGTTATACTGATTTCTGAAAAGTCCGCTTTCTGATACATACAGATAACACAGAGACATGATAATCATAATCGCTGCGGTGATTCCCGTAAACAGGCAGGTTAGCTGCAAGTGCACTTTTTTATACATGATGACCTCCACGCCGGAATATTCTGTACATGCATTTCATGAATATCACAAGGTTTTGGAATGTTGTCAGGAGGCTTTTTCAGTCCGGCGAATCCTGCAGGCAGTAGCCGATTCCCCGGATGGTTTTAATCTGTAAGGCGCTTCCGGTTCCTCTAAGACGCCGTCTCAGGAAATGAATATAATTGTCCAGATTCCCTTCCTCCACGTCGCTGTCCGGCCCCCACACCTTAAGGAGAAGGAGATTTCTTGACAGAGTCTGTCCCTTTCTTCGCAGAAAGGTTTCCATAAGAGAGGCCTCCCGTTTGGAGAGGGTACAGCTCCCGGCAGGTCCTTCAAGGCGGTCTTCGTTCATGTGCCATATAACGTCGGAAACGGGAAGAATATCTCCGTTATTATTCAGTGCGGAGGGGCGCCTGGTAACGCAGCGTATTCTGGCGAGAAGCTCTTCTAAGGCAAATGGTTTTACCAGATAATCG
Source organism: bacterium 1xD8-48 (assembly GCA_009917455.1). GTDB lineage: Bacteria > Bacillota > Clostridia > Lachnospirales > Lachnospiraceae > Suilimivivens. The sequence continues at coordinate 35,585 of QZDS01000004.1, forward strand.
TCGGCACCCAAATCAAGCCCCGTCACCTTATCGGAGAGAGTGCCAAGAGCCGTGAGGAGAATAATCGGAGTGGTAATTTTCTTTTTTCGAAGATTAGTGAGAACTAAAGTTCCTTCCATATGCGGAAGCATCCTGTCTAAAAGAATCACATCGTAGATATTTTGTTCCCCATAGTAAAGGGCTTCTTCGCCGTCATAGCAGGAATCAACGGTGAAGCCCTCCAGTTCCAGTGAAATTGTAAGGGTCTGATTTAATTCTCTGTCGTCTTCTGCAAGTAAAATTCTCATTATAATCATCCTCTTCCAGTCATTTTTATAGTATTCTATCACAGATTTCTAAAAAAAATCTCTAAATTATCTCTAAGATTTAATTTTTTATTATATAAAATTGGTTTTAGAGAGAATTTAGAGATTTGACTGCTATATTACAGGAAAACGGCAGGTATCGAAATATCTGTACGGATTGATTTAAGAAGGAGGAGCAAAGATTTATGAGAAAACAAAAGGCAGCCTTGTTGCTTATGGCTTTATTGCTGGCAGCAGGCGGATGCGGTAACAAAACGGAACAATTGGTTGAGCCCGTGGTGGAGTCGGTTACAGAACCGGAGGATAATGCGGGCGGCGCTGAAGAAGGAGGCGGGGAGGAAGCCGGAAAAGAAACTGCTGGTGAAGATGATTCGGGCAATGAGAATCCAGACGAGGGCCAAAATACCCCGGCGGGAGAAGACTCGTTTGAGGGAGTGGTGAGAGAAATCAATGAAAAGGACAATTTTGTAGTAGTCAGTAAAATTTTTACGGAAGAAGTTGACGGCGGAATGGTGGCGGCGGAAGTTATCGCAATAGACGGAAGCGAGGACGAGGAACTTATTACCGTTTATTTTACGGAAAGTACGACATTTAAAATCAAGACGGTAAAAAACGCCGGAGAGGAAGTTACGGAAAAGGAAGGCGCTTTTTCAGATATCAAAGAGGAATTGACGCTGGAGTTTAAGGGAAAAATGGATGCCAAAGGGGAAGAATTCCTGGCTGACGAGGTGTTTATCTATGAATTTATTTATACCTGAAAAAAGGAAAGGTGAGGAAGCTATGCTACATAAAATGAAAAGCCATAAAAGAATACTGTCAATCATTATGATACTGGTTATGGCAACATCTCTTTTCACAGGATGCAGTATGATGAAAACGGCGGAAAAAACAGAAGAGGACGGACAACAGGGCAGCCAGATTGGGGATGCCGGAAATGAAGGAGAAAAAGGTGGGGAAACACAGGACGCAGAAGACAGTAACGCCATGGGACGGTATGTGGAGACTTCCACGGATATAGGGGAATACTGCGTCATGCCGAAAGGAATTACAAGACTCTCTGACGGCAGTATCGTTATTCCCGATGCGTATTATGGCAGAGTAGTGTCAGAGGATAACGGCGCAGGCTGGTCCACAGAAACCCTGGAGTGGCAGTCAGAGGCCCGGAAGAATGAATATACGATTCTGGACGTCGCATACGGAGCGGACGGAACAGCAGGCATGATTTACACTGTTCCAAAGGATAATGCGTCTGATGAAAATGAAGGAGAAGCCGGTGAAGAGGGCGCGGAGGATACAAGTGATTCCGGTGATGACGATTCCACTGACGACGAGGCTACAGAGAAAAAATGCCTTGTGGTAAAGCCCGACGGAACACAGATTTCCGTTCAGATTGAAGTTTCTGAGGAAGAGGGTTATCCTTACAAAATCTGGATTTCGGATAAGGGGAGAGTTTTCATAACCACTTTCGGAGACAACATTTATGAGGTGAACGGTGAAGGCATAGGGGAAAAGTTCCTTACGGTGGAAGGAAGGCCCGAACAGATTCGGTTTGCAGGCAATTTTATGGTAATAGACGGAATCCGTTTTAAAAACGGAGTGGTTATCTACGATTTGGAGAAGGGAGAATATATCACAGACGAGGTATTAAGCGATTTCCTGAAAGAAAATTATGAGGAAAGGAGTTACAGCACCCAGGATTGCTTTGATGTGTTCTTTTTCGGAGGGGAGGACGGCTCCCTCTATATGGCAGGAAACAAGGGGCTACACCGCCATGTAATCGGGGGCAGCGCTATTGAGCAGGTGGTTGACGGAAGTCTCTCCAGCTTTAATAATCCCAGTAATCTGATTAAAGGAATGACGGCGGTGCCGGACAATGAGTTTCTTGTGCTGTTTTCCGGAAACAAGCTGGTGCGCCTTACCTATAATCCTGATATTCCCACGGTTCCCAATGAACGGCTTAAGGTATACAGCCTAAAGGAAAACGATACCATGCGGCAGGCCGTGAATTTTTATCAGACTGCCAATCCCGAGGTTTATGTGGAATATGAGGTTGGAATAGAAAGCGAAAGCTCCGTGACCAGAGACGATGCGCTTAAGAAACTAAATACCCGGATTATGGCCGGAGAGGGACCGGATGTTATGGTACTGGATAATATGCCCGTTGATTCCTATATAGAAAAGAATCTTCTCCTGGATTTGAGCGACTGTATCGACGAGCAGGAGCTTTACGGAAATATTGTGGACGCTTTCAGGAGAGACGGAAAAATTTATATGATTCCCTGTGAAATCCAGCTTCCTCTGGTAATGGGGAAGGAAAAATATATATCGCAGATGACGGATTTAAAGGGAATCGCCGATGCAATGGAAACCTTGAGAAAGGATAATCCCGGCAAGGCGCTCCTTGAGATTTACTCGGAAAGAGGCATTATGAGAATGTTTTCCATGGTTTCGTCTCCTTCCTGGAAAACAGAGGACGGCTCCCTCGATAAGGAAGCGCTTAAGGAGTTCTTAACCCAGTGTAAGAGGATTTATGATGCGGAGCTTGAGGGAATACCGCAGGAAGCTATAGAGGAGTACAATGACAGAAGCACAACATATTCTTCCTTCTACGGCGGAACAAGAGAAAACTCAGATTATTTCAGGGTAGCTGACGAAATCAGCTATCTGATGGAGGACAGGGCTGTTATTATGGGTACGGTTTATTATCCCCACGGTGTCTGCGAGCAGTTTTCCGTGAACAGGGTGGAAGGACATGAGGATGACGTAATGAAGCCTATGGAAGGCATGGATAAAAATGTATTTATACCGAAGACTCTTGTGGGAATCAACGCTTCCTCCGCTGTCATCGACAGGGCGAAGGAGATGATAAAGATACTTTTAGGAGCGGAAAACCAGGAGGAGCTCTTTTATGGGCTTTCCATCCGTAAGGACGCACTGGAAAAAAGCTTTGAGGTGGACGAACAGTTTATCAGCGAAGAGGGAATTTTCAGCTCCCTCGGGTTATCGACAGGCGATGGACGGAGCTATAATTTCAAAATTTATGTAATGGAACCGGAGCAGATGGAGACCCTTAAGGGATGGATTGAGGCGGCAAAAACTCCCTATATAGAAGATACCGTGATTGAGGAGGCGGTGTACGCCGAGGGCGCGGGATATATACAGGGAAATGAAAGCCTTGAGGAAGCAGTAAGCGCAATCGAGCAGAGTATCGCCATTTATATGTCCGAGTAGAAAATTCAGGTTTGGGCGGAGCTGTCAGAACGGCAGCTCCCTGTCTGGAGGAGACTTATGAGAAAAAGTAAAAAGCGGAGGGCTTTCTTTCTTTTCATGGCTCCCAGCTTTATGGGAGTAATCATTTTTGTGATTCTTCCCTTTATGGATGTATTTAAAAGGTCGTTTACCACGGCGGTGACAGGAGATTTTACCGGAGCGGCAAACTTTCAGACAATTTTCAGTAATCAGGCTTTTTTACTTGCGGTAAAAAATACCCTGCGCTTTACCTTTGTATGTATTCCGCTTCTGGTGTTTATCGGATTTTTAATCGCCTGGCCTTTGAGTAAGCTGAAAAATGCGGGCCTGATTAAGTCGGTTTACTTATTTCCCCTTGCCATGCCCACGGCTACCATTGTGATGGTGTGGAAAATGACATTTTATAAGGAAGGTTTTCTTAATCTGTTCCTTACCCGAATCGGAGAGTGGACAGGGCTGTGGGGCGGGATACATACGGATTATCTTGGAACTGAGGCTGCGTTCTGGGTGCTGGTGTGCAGCTATATCTGGAAAAATACAGGCTATACGGTGGTACTGTGGCTGGCCGGGATTCTGGGAATTTCCACGGATTTGATTGACGCGGCCAGGGTGGACGGAGCCGGAGGGTTAAAGAGAATCTGGTATATTGTCCTGCCCAATTTAAAAGGAAGCCTTTACACTATCGTGATTTTATCTTTTTTAAATTCCTTTAAGATTTACAGGGAAGCTTATCTGGTGGCCGGCGCGTATCCCGAGCAGAGCATCTATCTTTTGCAGCATCTGTTTAACAACTGGTTTGTCAATCTGGAATTTGACAAGATGGCGGCAGCAGCAGTCTGCACCGGAGGATTTCTTTTTCTGGTAATTTTACTTCTGCAAAGGGCGTGGGATAAGGAAGTATAGGCAAACAGGCTCTTTTACCGTTATGGAGGACGATATGAAAGGAAAGAAAATCAATTTTAAAATATCGGATAATTTACAAAGAGGGGTATTGGCAAGTCTTCTTCTCCTGCCGGGGATTCTGGTGGTCCTCCCTGTGGTGCTGCTCGTCACCGGTTCCGTGATGGATCAGTATGAGCTGGCGGAGCTTCTGAAACCAATTTTCCGGGAAAAGGGAGCGGGAGAAGCCTTTCAGTTTATCACCTGGCGTCTTGTTCCTGATTTTCCCTCCTTTGCCAATTATGGGAAACTGCTTTTCTTATCGCCGCAGTTTTTCGTGCTTTTCTGGAATTCCGTGAAAATGGTGCTGCTTATTCTTGCAGGGCAGCTTCTTATCGGCGTACCTGCGGCCTGGGCATTTGCGGCGTACCAGAATCGATTTGGGAAACTGCTTTTTACCCTTTATGTGGTACTGATGCTTCTGCCCTTTCAGGTGACCATGCTTTCCAGCTATCTGGTTTTGAACGGTTTTTCCCTGTTAAATACCCATACGGCGGTTATTTTACCGGCGGTGTTTTCCACCTTTCCCGTGTTTTTGTGTTACGGGGGCTTTCGGGGAATCCCCATGCAATTATTTGAAGCGGCCAGAGTAGACGGAGCGACGGAAATGTTTATATTCTTTAAAATAGGATTGCCTCTGGGGAAAAGCGGTATTTTGTCGGCTCTGGTGCTGGGATTTCTGGAATACTGGAATATGATGGAGCAGCCCATGGCCTTTCTGGACGACAAGTCGCTGTGGCCGTTATCCTTATATCTGCCGGAAATCACCTGGGAGCGGGCGGGCTTTGCTTTCTGCGCTTCCATCATTACTTTGATACCGGCTGCTTTTGTGTTTGTGCTTGGGCAGGATTATTTAGAGCAGGGGATTATATATTCGGGTTTGAAAGAATAGAGAGCCGAAGAATGTCCGACAGATATTTGGCTGGTTCTTAATCATTCCGGGTGTCGCGGGAGGAGGAGAAGGATGTTTAAAAAGAAGGTAATGGCAGGCTTTGCAATATTTATGGGAGCTATGTGGCTTTGCACTGTGATATCGAAAAGCTATTACACCACAAAGCTTCCTGTGGTAAGTACAGCCACGCCGGAGGAAAAATATATTGAGCATATTGTCGAGGCGGACGGCATTGTGGTGGAGGGCGGCCGCCAGGCAGTAAATGCTCTTGGCGGTCTTCGGGTTTCGGAGGTTTCCGTCCAGATTGGAGACAGGGTGGAGGAAGGGGATGAACTTTTTCGGATTGATTTGGAGGATTTAAGGGAAATCATGGAGGAAAAACGGTCCCAAATCAGTAAGCTGCAGCTGCAGATAAACGCCATTCTGGAAAATCAGGAGCTTGCAAGGCAGAAAAAGGAGCTGGACGAAAAGAGGGCGAGAGAGGATTATGATGCGGCCGCCAGGCAAAAGGATACAGAGGTGGGAAGAGCCGCGGAGCAGTATGCTCAGGCGATGGAGGATTTGGAGGACGCCATTTACGGCGACACCGACGGGCTGAGCGATGAGGAAATAGAAGACAGAATGAACGGGCTTGGAGAGGAAGAGCGGGAACGGCTGAAGGATGCGCTGCAGAGCGCTGCCTATGCGGAAGCGGACGCAAAGCTGGAGCGGGACAACGCCATGAAGAATGCCCAAAGGGCTGTGGAGGACACCCTTTTACCGGAGAATGCGGATGCCTCCCTTGCGGTTGCCAGAGAGGAGGTCCGGCTTTTGCAGACGGATTTGGCGGATTATCAGGAGGTTCTCAATCAGGAGGGGATTGTTTTTGCAAAAACGGCAGGAATGGTTACAGGTATTTATGTGGAGGCGGGCAGCAGAATCCCGGATTCGGCGGCAATGATGCTCACGGATGATAACATCCCATGTCAGTTCAAGGTAATTCTTGACAAGGAGCAGAGAAAGTATGTGGGGTATGGCGACGAGGCCTCTGTTAAGCTGGACGGAAGCGGAAGGGAAATCGAAGTGACTGTTGATTATATTTCCGAGAGCCAGACGATGCCCGGAAGCTATGAAACGCTTATCAGTCTTTCAAAGGGCGGAGATTCCGGAAACGGAAAATGGATTCCCGGACTTTCGGGAGTTTTAAGGCGTGTGGAGAGAGGGGAAAAATACAGATGTTGTATCTCGCCGCATGCGGTTTATTATACGGCGGATAAGAGAACCTTTGTCTATGTCCTGCGGCAGAGAGAAGGTATTCTGGGAGAGGAATATTATGTGGAGGAGGTGAATGTAAAGGTTCTGGATGAAAATGAAAACTGGGTTGCTATCGAGCCGGGAGCGATTGACGAGGAGAGCAGGATTATTGATTATTCCGATAAGGAGATTGGGAAGGGAGATGTGGTGAGGTGGATTGAGTAGGCGGGTATGGAAGCATTTCAGCTTGTGTATTTTTCCTTTTTTGTGAGCGCTCTGTGGATTGATAAAGTATTTTTTATATGATAATATAAGAAGAAAATAACATTCATTTTACGACGGGGTAACAATTCATGCATTTTCCAATTTAAATACAACATTTTATAACGCAAAAGGCGGTCAGCTCATCTTATGAGCTGGCCTGTAGTTGTTGCATTTTAAATTTGGAAAGGATGATTATCTCTCATGAAAAATAGAAATATATATCTCATGTACGCCATCAGCCTTTTGCAGGGTATGATATTTTACGGGCCAATCGCCACGCTCTACCGTCAGGCTCAGGGAGTGTCTGTTTTACAGATTACTGTCATTGAAAGCATTTCTCTCATTTTATGCCTTCTTCTGGAATTTCCCTGGGGAGTGATTGCCGATAAAATCGGATATAAGCGCACGATTTTGTTTTGCTGTGTGCTGTACTTTCTCTCTAAAATTGTCTTCTGGCAGGCCTCCGGTTTTGGCGGATTTCTTTTGGAGAGGGTGATGCTCAGCGTTATAATTGCCGGACTTTCCGGCGTGGATACCGCGTTTCTTTATCTGTCCTGTAAGAAGGGTGAAAGCCAGAAGGTGTTTGGAATCTATAACAGTCTGGGAACCGCCGGGCTTTTGCTGGCGTCGCTTTTATTTTCCCTGTTTGTGGGCAGCAACTACCGGATGGCCGGTTTTCTGACAGTAATAAGCTATGGACTGGCAGCGTTTCTTTCCCTTGGACTTACAGAGGTGAAACAGGAGAAGGAAAGGGTTTCCGGTTCAAAGGGCCTGTTGCTTCCACTCAGGCAGATATTCAAATATAAAAATCTTCTGTTGTTTCTTATTGGAATCGCGCTGCTGAATGAAACGCATCAGACAGTAACCGTTTTTTTAAATCAGCTTCAATATGAAAAATGCGGTCTTGGGAGCGCCACAATGGGCTATATTTACATTCTGGTGACGCTTGCCGGCCTGTGCGGAACATGGTCTTATAGACTGACAAGGAGGCTTGGGGATTTTCGGTTCACCGCATTTCTCTACGGTTCTGCCGCCTTTGCCTGTATCTTGCTGGCAGTTACGAAAAGCCCATGGCTTTCTGTCCTGGGAATATTGATGCTCCGAATTGTTTTCAGCCTGTTCCAGCCCTTACAGACCGAACTGCAAAACAGACAGATTCATACAGAAAACAGAGCTACCGCCCTCAGCGTCAACGCCGTAATCATCGACAGCGTCGGCGCCGGAACCAATATAGCCTTCGGCACATTGGCGGAGAAAAACCTTTCGTTGGCATTTTTGTCTGGAGTAGGAATGTGTATACTGGGTGGCATATTTGTACTAAAGCAAATTAGAAAAACAGTCAGGAGAGAGTGATATTCCTTATGGAGGCCTGCTTAATATCCTTTAATCAATCCGCCCTCCCCTTAAACTGCATATTATACAACTCTGCATAAATCCCTTCCTTTGCAAGAAGCTCCTCGTGGCTTCCGCTTTCCGCAATCCCGTTTTCGGAAAGCACCAGTATTTTCTCCGCATTGCGGATAGTGGAAAGCCTGTGGGCAATGACAAAGGTAGTGCGGTTCTTCGCCAGTTTTTCAAGAGACTCCTGCACCACCTTTTCGCTTTCATTATCCAGTGCGGAGGTCGCCTCGTCAAAAATGAGAATAGGCGGGTTTTTCAGGAAAACCCGTGCAATGGAGAGCCGCTGCTTCTGACCGCCGGAGAGCTTGACGCCACGCTGTCCGATATTGGTGTCGTACCCTTCGGGAAGATTCATAATAAAATCATGGGCGTTGGCGTTCTGGGCGGCCGCTACAATTTCCGCATCGGTTGCATGGGGATTTCCGTACCGGATATTATCCATGACGCTTCCGGTAAAAAGGTAAACGTCCTGCTGTACGATTCCGATATTGTTACGAAGGCTTTTTAAGGTGTAATCCCGTATATCTTCGCCGTCAATTAATATTCGACCGGAGGAAACATCATAAAACCTTGGAATCAGGCTGCAGAGTGTAGATTTCCCCACGCCGGAGGTTCCCACCAGCGCAATGTACTGACCGGAATTCACATGAAGATTTAAGTTTGAAAGCACGGTCTCGGAATGCTCCTCATAGTGGAAATATACATTTTCAAAGGTAATATTACCCTTTGCCTTGATTAGATCTCTGGCATCCGGTTTGTCTGTGATATCAGGATTGATGGAGAGAATTTCCAGAAACCGGGTATAGCCGGAGGCACCGTTCTGGAACTGCTCTGTAAAGTTAATCAGCTTTTTAATGGGCTCTGTAAAGTTATTAATATAAAGAAGAAAAGTAATCAAATCCGTAATGGAAATCAGATTTGTGGTGATAAACACAGCGCCCACTGCAATCACAATCACGCTGATAAATGTGGTGAACGCTCCAAGCCCCGAGTGGTAAAGTCCCATATAGCGGTAGCTTTCCCGCTTACTCTCCACAAACCTGTCGTTTCCTACCTTAAACTTATCCATTTCCATTTCTTCGTTGGCAAAGGATTTCACTACCCGGATGCCGGAAAGGTTATCTTCAATCTGGGCGTTGATATCGGCAATCCTGGCCCTGTTTTTTACAAAGGCGCGTTTCATCTTAATGTTGAAGTAAAAGGCATAGACCAGCATAACCGGAACGATGGCAAAGGCTACGAGAGCCAGCCGCCAGTTGATGGAAAGGAGAATGGAAAAGGAGCCAATCAGCTTAATAATGGAAATGACAATATCCTCGGGGCCGTGGTGGAACAGCTCGCTGATTTCAAATAAATCGTTGGTGACGCGGCTCATAAGCTGCCCAACCTTCTGGTTGTCAAAGAAGCTGAAAGAAAGCTTCTGATAGTGGGCAAAAATCTCATTCCGCATATTGTATTCCATTTTTGCGCCCATGATATGGCCGTAATAGGCAATGAAATAATTACAGTAAAATTCCAGAATAATTAAAACCGCCATAATGCCGGTGAGAGACAAGATAATTTTTAAAGACTCGCCTGCGGGTCTGTAGATAACGTCGTTTGTAATATAGCGGATAATCAAAGGGATAATCAGAGTGACGGCTGCGCCCAGGCAGGCAAAAAACATATCCGCCGCAAAAATTTTTTTGTATGGCTTATAGTAGGATAAAAATTTTTTCATGTTTCCCGTTTTCATGCTTTTCTCACTTTCACTCTGTTTTCATACATAAGTTTACAGTTGCCAGTCACAATGATAATATAGTATCATGCTATTTTGAAAGAAGCAAATGCTTATACGGAGAAATTTATGAATTATATTGTACTTGATTTGGAATGGAACCAGAGCGATACCGGAAATGAGCCGGCCACAAAAGAGATTCCTTTTGAGATTATTGATATCGGAGCAGTGAAATTAAATAGTGACAGAATAATGACAGATGAATTTAATCAACTGATAAAGCCGTCTGTCTATCACCATATGCATAAGGTAACGGGAAAGCTGATTCACCTTCATATGAGGGATTTGAAAAAGGGGCGTCCCTTTACGGAGGTGGCAAAAGAGTTTCTTTCCTTTTGCGGAACAGATTTTATTTTTTGCACCTGGGGGCCGCTGGACTTGTTTGAGCTGCAGAGAAACATGCATTATTATAAAATGCCTCCTCTCAGCGATGTGCCGGTTCGTTTTCTGGATGTGCAGAAGCTGTTCAGCATTGCTTACGAGGACAGGAAAAGCAGAAGAAGCCTGGAGTATGCCATTGACTTTCTGGAAATTGAAAAGAAAATTCCCTTTCACAGGGCCTACAGCGACGCCTACTATACGGCTTGTATTTTGTCCTGCCTCAAAGAGGAGATACTTGAGAATTATTCCATAGATACTTACGTGCTGCCGAAGACCCGTCAGGATGAAATTCATGTGATGTTTCATGATTACATGAAGTACGTCTCAAGGGAATTTTCCGACAAGATGAAGGCTTTTGAGGACAGGGAGGTTATCAGCACAAAATGTTATCTATGCCATAGGAATATCCGAAAGAAAATCCGCTGGTTTTCGCCCAACGGAAAGAATTATTACAGCATTGCCCTTTGCCCGGTCCACGGTTATATGAAATTCAAAATCAGAGTCCGCAAATCCGAAAACGATAAAGTGTATGTGGTAAAAACCTCCAAATTTATCTCGGAGGAGGATTGCCAGGACATTATTCAGAAAAGAACCCAGGCCAGGCAGCGCCAGAAGGAAAACAAAGGGAAAAGCACTAAAAATTAAACTTATCAAACCGGGAAGAAGAAAAATCAGGCCCGTCCTTCCTTCTTTTCTGCCACCAGTGTCTGCCATGTTTTCTGGCTGCCCTGCTGCCGCCAGGAATATTGTAGTTGAGAATAACGGAGCGTATCACGCAAACCACAATCAAAAGGCCTGCCGCCGCTAAAACGGCAATCAATATAGTTTTGATATTGACGATAATTGTGGCAGGTTCCTCAGCGGGAGCTTCCTCTATGGGATTTACCGCCGCCCCGAACTCATAGGGAGCGGCGGTTTCTTCTGCAAGGTCTACCGTGGCGGTTCCCACATAGGAATCATGATAATAATAATTGATGACGGCCACCTGGTTTTCTACTGTGGTGTCATAGGAAATCCGGGAATCCAGTTCATCGAAAACAGCGGTTTTGGGCATAATGAGATAGCTGTTCGGATTCAAGGCCAGAATGGGGTTGGAATTTCCGAAAATATCGTTGGAAGTATTAAAAAAGTTTGCGTTTTGAATGGAATAATTGGTCTCATTCTCCTTTACATTGACAACGGAAAAATTGGAAAAGCCGTAATCGAACAGTTTGACAGTGTCATAAAACTGTTCCGGCGATTCCTCCCTCATGATGACACAGATTAATTTCATGCCGTTTTGTTCGGCGCAGGTAACGAGAGTCTGGCGCGCATCACTCGTATAACCGGTTTTCCCGCCCTTAATGCCCTCATAAGGGATTTCGCCGGTAATGAGCTGATGCTTGTTGCGCTTAAAAAAGTCGTCCGGCTGTGTATCCGTAGGCTCAAAATGATGGGTGGCGGTGTTTCCGATTCTGGAAAGCAGTTCGTTCTGAAAAAAAGCCCTGGCAATGATGGCCAAATCATAGGCGGAAGTATAGTGATTTTCGTCATGAAGCCCGTGGGCGTTTACAAAATGGGTATTTTTGCAGCCAAGCTCCGCCGCCTTTTTATTCATCATTTCGGCAAAATCATCCATACTTCCGGCGATATGCTCTGCAACGGCATTGGCAACCTCATTAGCGGAGGCTGTCAGAATGCCGTAGAGGCATTCTTCCATGGGCATGGATTCATTTTCATCGATTCCGATATTGGAGCTGCCCGGTTCAATGCTGAAAACAGCATTGCGGGAAAAGGTAACGGTTTCGTCCATGGTGCTGTTTTCCGCAGCAAGAAGGCAGGTCAAAAGCTTGGTGGTACTGGCAGGATAGAGCTTTTCATCGATATTTTTGGCATAGAGAAGTACACCGGTGTTGGCCTCTAAAAGAATCGCCGACTGTGCGCCAATCGCCGGGCCGGCGGGCCAGTTTTCGATTTCATTTGTCTGAACGGGCAGCGCCTTGCGTTCTTCGGCTTCCGCCTGATAGTCCTGGGAGGTTACAGGAGCGGCATGGACGTTGATACTGCCGGTAAAAATATTGAAAATACCTGTCAGTATTACTGAATAAATTAAAACAGACAGCACGGTATATTTTATCTGCATGTATTTTGAAGGAGAAAACTTCCTGAAAAGTAAGATTTTCTGGTTGAAGAAATTCATAAATAACTCCCTTATTAGTTTCAAATTAAATATTAGTTTACATTTAACAGATGGGCTTGACAAGAGTTTTCTTTTACCGGAAACTCTTTTATTAATTTTCTTCTTTTAATAATGAAAAAAATGTTGTAAAATAAATGACTGAAATAAGATTAAAAACCATGGACATCGATAAAGGACAGTCAGATGAGGCTTAGAAACATACAGGGCGCCAGGGATGCCATAGCGGAAAGCCCGCTGGTGGTTCATAAACCCGAAATGGCAAAGGGAAGCTGGAGGGAGCTTTTCGGAAACAGTAATCCCATCCGAATTGAAATCGGGATGGGCAAGGGGAAGTTTATCCATGAGCTGGCGGGGAGAAATCCCGGTATTAATTATGTAGGAATAGAAAAATACTCCAGCGTCCTTTTGCGGGCGCTGCAGAAGATGGATGAGGAAATGCGGGAGAACCTTTTATTTATCCGCATGGAGGCGGAGGATATCGGAGAGGTATTCGCACCGGGGGAGGTTGACAGAATTTATCTGAATTTTTCCGACCCGTGGCCCAAGGACAGACATGCGAAAAGACGCCTGCCTTCCAAAGAATTTCTTGCGAGGTATGACAGGATTCTTAAAAAGGACGGCATTCTGGAATTTAAGACAGATAACAGGGAGCTTTTTGAGTTTGCGCTGGAGGAGCTGCCGGAGGCGGGATGGAAAGCGGATTTTGTCACATATGATTTGCACCGTGACGGTGAGAAAATGAAAAGCAATATCATGACGGAATACGAAGAAAAATTTTCATTAAAAGGAAATCCTATTTATAAATATGAAATAAAGAGGTAAAATGCTGTTAAGAAGCTGTAAAAAGGAAAAACTATAATTGCAAAAGGAAAGAGAAAGGAGTATCATATGGAACTGAAAATTACAGATAACAATTTCGAAGCTGAGGTAAAGGAAAGCAGCATGCCTGTTCTGGTTGATTTTTATGCAGACTGGTGCGGTCCCTGTAAAATGATGGCTCCGCTTGTGGCAGAGCTTGCGGAAAGCTACAGCGGTAAGTGTAAGATAGGTAAATGCAATACGGATGAAAATCCGAGGCTGGCCGGAGAGTACAGGGTGATGTCGATTCCCACTTTTCTGTTTTTTAAGGGAGGGAAGGTAGTGGACACCGTCATAGGCGCCGTGTCAAAAAGTGAATTGGAAAACAAGATAAAACAGGTGTTGGCGTAAGCCTCACCTGTTTTATACGGTTTTAAGCCAGGCAGATGGGAAATCGGGCGGAAATGAGGTAGAAAATGTATATCATATTTTTTCTGATATGGGTGATTTTTAACGGTCAGTTAACGCTGGAAATAGCGGCTTTCGGACTGGTAATCGCAGGGATAATGTACTGGTTTACCTGCAAGTTTTTAGGATACAGCCCGAAAACAGATTTGAAGATGGGGAAAAAGCTGTTTCAAATCCTCCATTATGTCTTTGTTCTGATTAAGGAGATTATCAAGGCAAATTTTGCGGTGATTAAAATGATTACCTCCTCCAGATATGAGATTGAGCCCGCCGTGGTTCGCTTTAAGACGGATTTGAAGACCACGCCGGCGAGGATTCTGCTGGCGAATTCCATCACGCTTACGCCGGGAACCATTACGGTCATGCTGGAAAATGACGAGTATGAGGTTCATTGCCTGGATAAAAGCCTTGCGGAGGGAATGAACAGCTCTGTTTTTGTAAAGCTGCTTGAGGAAATGGAAGGGGATGGGAAAAATGCAGATAAGTGAAAGCCTGACGGTTCTGGAAATGATTTATCAGAAATTATACATAGGCGTTTTGATTATCCTTGCCCTGATGCTGTTTGTCTGTCTGATTCGGGCGGTTAAGGGTCCCCGGGTTGCGGACAGGCTTATGGCTGTGAATATGATGGGAACCATAGTAATGGTTATGATTGCAATTCTTGCCCTTTTACTTAAGGAAGGATTTCTGGTGGATATCTGCCTTATTTACGCTCTGGTGAGCTTCCTTGCGGTGAATGTGCTGGCCAAGGTGTATATAGGCGTTTATGAGGAAAACTACCGGAAACGGCATAAGAATGATAATGGGGGATATGGGAAAGGGGATGGCGGTAATGGAAATTCTTGATTGGTTTCGTCTCATTGCGGGAGGAGCGCTTCTCCTTGCCGGACTGCTCATCTTTTTGATCGAGCTGTACGGAGTGTTTCATCTTCACTATGTACTGAACAGAATGCATGCCGCGGCCATGGGGGATACTCTGGGCATCAGCTTTTCCCTGGTGGGGCTGATGATTTTTTCGGGCCTTAATTTTACCACCCTGAAAATGGTGCTGATAGTCATCTTTTTATGGTTTGCCTCACCGGTTTCCTCTCACCTTCTGGCAAAGCTGGAGGTTATCACAAATGAAAAGCTGGGAAACCACTGTCAGAGATATTCGGACATTTCCGATTTGGAAAAGGAGATGAAGGCGGAGAGGGAGAAGGAAAAAGAGGCGGAAGCGGGAGGAAAGCTATGACGCTGTTTCAATGTATACTCATGGGATTTTTAATCGTGTGTGCCATAATGGTGAGTTTTTCCAGGAACCTTCTAAACTCTGTGCTGATTTTTATGTCCTACAGTCTGGTAATGTCGGTTATCTGGGTGTGCCTGCAGTCGCCCGACCTTGCCATCACGGAAGCCGCCGTGGGAGCGGGAGTGACCAGTATTTTATTTTTCTCCACCCTGAAAAAGATACATGCCATACAGACGGAAAAGGATAAGGAAAACGAGGAAAATACCACAATGGTTTCCATGGAGGAAAGTATGGAGATTCCTGACGATAAAGGAGGCGAGGCTCTGTGAGTAAGTTAAAACCCCAGAACGAATATGAAAAAACAGGGGCGTTTCACTTTTTCAGGTGGCTTTCCGGCAGCCGGGACCCCTATATGGGCGAGGTGGAAATGAAGCCGCAGCAAAGAACAGAGACGCCGGTGGACACTATCTTGGAGCGTATGTTTGAAAGACAGATGATGCGTGATAAGGTTTATGATGTGGACCACAACAAAAAGCTCACGGTTTTTCACAGGATTTATGTGGCGGCGGCAATTCTGTTCTGCGTGATACTGGTGGGGCTTTTACTGTACACGGTTTCCTGGCTTCCCAGAACAGGCAATCCGGCGAACCCCGACAACAATATCGTATCGGAGCGGTATATAGAAAACGGCCTGCAGGAGACAGGAGCCCTCAACATTGTGTCAGGTATGATTCTGACCTACAGGGCATTCGATACCTTTGGGGAGACGAACGTGCTTTTTGTGGCCACCTGCTGCGTAATGATTCTGCTTATGGTGGACGAAGCGATTTTAAAGAAGCTGGATGCAAAGGGCGGCGACAGATATTTTGAGCCGAAAAACGACGTGATTCTACAGGGAACGGCGTTTGTGCTTTGCCCGATTATTTTCATTTTCGGTATTTACATTATTTTAAACGGGCATTTATCTCCCGGCGGCGGTTTTTCCGGCGGAGCGATTCTGGGAGCGGGAATGATTCTTTATGTGAGCGCTTTCGGTTTCCGGAAAACTCAGAGATTTTTTAACGAGCATATCTATAAGGTGGCAAAAATAACGGCGCTTTGCATGTACGGGATTATCGGCTCCTATTTTTACATCACGGGAGCCAACGGAATCGAAAACCATATACCTTTAGGGCAGCCGGGCCACATTTTAAGCGGCGGAATTATTCTGCCTATAGATATCTGCGTGGGGCTTGAGGTAGCCTGTACCATGTATGCGTTTTATGCCTTATTCAGGAGAGGGGGCCTGTAAAGTGGGAGCAAATCTTCTTAATAATTACGGGGAAGCGGTGGCAATGATTTTATTTGGAATCGGATTCGGAAATCTGCTGCTTCAAAGTAACCTGATTAAAAAAATTATCGGACTTAATATCATGGATACGGCAATTTACCTGTTCCTGGCGGAAAAGGGCTACATTGCCGGACGGGTGGCTCCGATTGTGACGGACGGCGTGCAAAGCATGGAGGCGTATATTAATCCGATTCCCGGCGGCCTGGTTCTGACCGGTATTGTGGTTTCGGTATCTGTCAGCGCGCTTATGCTCTCTATTACAGTGCGCCTTTACCAGCGTTACCTCACGCTGGATCTGGATGAGATTACCGTCCGGCTGAAAAAGGAGGGGCTGTAAATGGATTTCGTACAGAATTTTCCGGCGGTTTCCATACTCCTGTGCCTGTTCGCCGGAATTATCAGCTCGGGGCTTAGGAAAAATGCGGCCAGGTTCGTAAATAAGGCGCTTCTTCTGACAGAAATAGTTTTAAATGCCTGCGTCCTTCTTTATACGGTAAGGACGGGGGAGGCCTATGTTTATGTGATGGGTAAATTTCCCGCGCCCTGGGGAAATGAAATAAGAGCCGGGGTGCTGGAGGCGCTGACGGCGCTGTTTTTCTGTATCATTATGCTTTTGTCCTTAGAGGGCGGCAGGAAAAAGCTGGCCGACGAGGTGGAGGAGGGTAAGACCTTTCTTTACTATGTCCTTACGGATTTGCTCTTATCCTCCCTTCTGGCGCTTGTTTACACCAATGATTTGTTTACCGCCTATGTGTTTGTGGAAATCAATACCATAACCGCCTGCGGCCTGATAATGATAAGGCAGAACGGAAGAACCATTGAGGCGGCGGCAAGATATATGATTATGAGCCTTTTGGGTTCCGGCCTTTTGCTAATGGGAATCTGTATGCTTTACGACCTTACGGGGCATCTCCTCATGAGCAACATCAAGGAGCAGGTAGAAATGATTTATGCAACGGGAGATTACAGAATCCCGCTGCTGGTAACCATTGCGCTGATATCGGTGGGACTTTCCATCAAAAGCGCGCTGTTTCCCTTTCATGCGTGGCTGCCGGACGCTTACGGCTACTCCACGGTGTCCTCCGCGGCAATTTTATCCAGCCTGGTTTCCAAGGGCTATATATTTTTGCTGATAAAGATTATCTACAGGGTGATTGGCTTTGAGATTTTCCACAACAGCCGGATTATCGATATCCTGTTTGTCTTTGCCCTGATGGCCATGGTTTTTGGTTCCTTAAGCGCGATTCGGGAAAACGACGTGAGAAGAATGATTGCCTTTTCCTCCGTGGCTCAGATTGGTTATATTTATATGGGCATCGGAATGGGGACTCAGGCGGGAATGAGCGCAAGTATCTTTCACATTTTTTCCCATGCGGCAACCAAATCGCTTTTGTTTATCGCGGCCATAGGACTTACGGATGTATCGAACGGCAGCAGGAAGTTCTTAAGTCTTACGGGAGCGGCCTACAGGGACAAATGGGCGGGGGTTGCCTTTACGGTAGGCTCCCTTTCCATGGTAGGCGTACCGCTGTTTTCCGGGTTTATCAGTAAGATTTTGTTTGCCCAGGCTGCGGTGCAGAATGAAATCAAGATGCTGCCGGCCTTGATTGTACTGGGCATCAGTACTATATTAAACGCCATTTATTTTATGAAGACGGTGATTCGTATTTATACGCCGGTGGAGCATACAAATTATGATATGGTTACCTTTAAGAATATAAAATTGTATGCGGTGACGCTGGTTTGTTTTGTGATTTTGAACGTGATTTTAGGTGTAAGCTCTCAGCCGATTGTGGATTTAATTGAACAGGGCCTTGCCATGTTTGCATAGGGAGGTTTGCTGCCATGTATTATATACTACTAGCAATTGTGTTCCCCATAATTTCCGGGGTTTATCTTCTGGTAAGAAGCGAAATGAAAAGCAGAAAAAGGCTGTTGGCGGTGGTTACGGCCATGTTGTGTGTCACGGCTGTTTTTGCGGGGCTTGCCCTGTACAGCGCCGGGGGCGGGCTGCTGACATTGTTTAATTTAACGGACCGGCTTCCCATTCTGTTTAAGGTGGACGAGGTCAGCGTGGTATTTTCCCTGATGGCGGTGATTATCTGCCTGTGCGCCGGAGTTTTTTCCTTTGAATATATGAAGCATGAGGAAAGGGAAAAACGCTACTACGGATTTTACCTGATTGTGTTCGGTGTTTTTCTGGCTTTATGCTTTGCGGGGAATCTGGTTACTTTTTATCTGTTTTTTGAAATTCTCACCCTGACTTCCATGCCCCTGGTACTCCACAGCGGTACGAAGGAAGCGATTATGGCGGGGCTTAAATATCTGTTTTACTCCCTGTGCGGCGCTTACATGTCGTTATTTGGCCTGTATTTTATTGAAAGATACGGCAATACCCTTTCCTTCAGCGCCGGCGGTGTCATCAGCTCTGCCGCAGCGGAGCGGCACGGCGGGATTTTGCTTTTTGTCGCGGCCGCTATGCTCATAGGCTTCGGGGTAAAGGCGGGAATGTTTCCTATGCACGCCTGGCTGACTGCAGCCCATCCGGCTGCGCCGGCGCCGGCTTCGGCACTTCTTTCGGCGGTAATCGTCAAGGCAGGTATCCTGGGAATTTTCCGTGTGGTTTACTATATTTTCGGGGCCTCCTTTTTAAGAGGAACCTGGGTGCAGACCTTTTGGATGGTTCTGACGCTCCTTACCGTATTTATGGGTTCCATGCTTGCTTACAGGGAGCCGGTATTAAAAAAGCGTCTTGCCTATTCCACCATCAGCCAGTTATCCTACATTCTATTCGGCTTTGCGGTTATGGACAGGGGTTCCGTCACAGGCGGTCTGCTTCACGTTCTCTGTCACGGATTTATTAAAGCGGCGCTGTTTCTCTGTGCGGGAGCCATCATTTATATGACGAAAAAGACGCGGGTGGAGGAGCTTCGGGGAATCGGCAGGGAAATGCCGCTTCTTATGTGGTGCTACACTATTGTGTCGCTGGGGCTGATTGGCATTCCGCCCACGGGAGGATTTATCAGCAAGTGGTATCTGGCCACAGGGGCGTTGTCCTCGGGGATTTTGTGGTTTGACTGGATTGGGCCGGTAATTTTGTTAGTCAGCGCGCTGCTCACAGCCGGGTATCTTCTGCCCCTTACGACTCAGGGCTTTTTCCCGGGAGAGGGCTACTGCGAAAGCGGCCGGGGACAGATGATAAAAAAGAAAGAGCCGTCTCCCTTTATGACAATGCCGGTGCTGGTTCTTACGGTACTTTCCGTGGCAATCGGGCTTTTCCCGGGATGGATTGTCGAATATCTGTCGCGGATTATCGAGAAAATTATTTAGGAAGGAGGAACGGTTATGATACTATCGGTTATTTTAATTCCTGTGATTGCAGGCATACTGGTTCTTCTGATTCCTTTTAAAAAGCGAAGCCATATGGAAATTTTTCTGGAAGGTATGGTGATTTTAAACAGCATACTGGTGTGGACCCTTCTGGTTCACCGCCCTGAAAATATATTTACGCTGGCCAATTTTACGGGAAATCTGTCCATCAGCTTTGACGTTGACGGGATGGGCATGGTATTCGGAGGTCTGGTTTCCGCCCTGTGGCCGCTGGCCACGCTGTACGCCTTTGAATATATGACGAAGGAAGAGCATGAAAAGGTGTTCTTTATGTTCTATACCATGACCTACAGCGTTACGTTGGGGATTTCCTTTTCGGCGAATCTGCTTACCATGTATTTCTTTTACGAGCTGCTGACCCTTGTTACGGTGCCGCTGGTGATGCATACGCTGACAAGAGAAGCCATACTTGCCAGCCGGAAATACCTGTACTATTCCCTGGGCGGAGCGGCTTTTGCCTTTATCGGGCTGATATTTATTATCATATATGGAAATACCACGGATTTTGTGTTAGGCGGGGTGCTCGACCCTGAAAAGATTGGCGCAAGGACCAATGTGCTTTTGCTTATTTATGTGATTGCTTTTATGGGATTTGGTGTGAAAGCGGCCATTTCGCCTTTTAACTCATGGCTGCCGGATGCCGGTGTGGCTCCTACGCCGGTAACTGCTCTGCTCCATGCGGTGGCGGTGGTGAAATCCGGCGCCTTTGCCATTATCCGTCTGACATTTTACAGCTTCGGGACGGATTTCCTCCGGGGAACCTGGGCCCAGGATGTAGTGATGGCAATTGTCATGTTCACCATCGTTTACGGGTGTAGCCGGGCTATTAAGGAGACCCATATAAAAAGAAGGCTTGCCTACTCCACCATCAGCAATCTGTCCTATATTTTATTCGGTGTGACGGTTATGACGCCTACTGGCATGATAGGGGCGCTGACTCATCTGATTTTTCATGCGGTAATCAAAATCGCCGCGTTCTTCTGCGCCGGCGCAATCATGCACCAGACAGGGCGGCAGTATGTACATGAGCTTGATGGAATGGGATGTAAAATGCCCTGTGTGTTCGGCGTGTTTACGGTGTCCGCCCTTGCGCTTATGGGAGTGCCGGGGCTTGCGGGCTTTATCAGTAAGTGGAATCTGGCTTCCGCGGCGGTGGAAAGCGGGAACGGACTGGCCTATGGCGGTATTGTATGTCTTCTGGTTTCCGCGCTGCTCACGGCGATTTATATGTTTACGATTGTCATACGGGCGTTTTTTCCGGGCAGGAATTTTGAGATATCGTCCCTTGAGGGCATAAAAGACCCGAACTGGAAGATGCTGGTTCCTCTGTTTATATTTACGGCTTTTATTATATTCTTTGGGCTTTATTCCGGACCTGTCACCAGATTTCTGACGGATGTGGCAGGGGGAGTTTACTAGGAGGATAGGAATGAAATTTTTACTTACAGGCGCGGTGTTTTTTCCCATGCTGTCTGCTGTTATCGGATATATCATCGGAAGAAAAAATAAGGAAATGAGGAATTATTTCGCGGATGCGGTGACTGGAATTGAGTTTGGAGTGTTCCTGTATCTTCTGATTCGTATGCTCACAGTGGGCGGCAACGGAGAGATAGCGGAGTTGCCAGGGATCTGCGGTATGGGGCTTTTCTTTACGCTGGACGGTTTCCGGGCGCTTTACGGAGCAATCGCCGCTTTCATGTGGTTTATGAGCACCTTGTTTTCGAGAGAATATTTTGCCCATTACAGAAACAGGAACAGATACTACCTTTTTTTGCTTCTGACGCTGGGCGCTACGGAAGGCGTGTTTTTGTCCGCGGATTTTTATACGGCGTTTATCTTCTTTGAGATAATGTCTCTCGCCTCCTATGTCTGGGTGGCTCATGACGAAAAGAAGGAGTCGCTGCGGGCGGCGGCCACTTACCTTGCAGTTGCGGTAATTGGCGGACTTGTGATGCTGATGGGAATTTTCCTGCTGTATGACATGACGGGGACTCTGCGGTACGACCAGCTTACCGGATTATCGGCACAGATAGCAAATCCGGCCGGGAATTTTGCGGGACTGAACGGTGGCGAGGCAGTGGGGACGGCCGGTCGGGGAGTCGGGAGTGCTGTAAGCACAGGAAGGCTGTGGGCGGCAGGGCTTTGCATTCTCTTTGGATTCGGGGCAAAGGCAGGCGCGTTCCCGCTGCATATCTGGCTTCCCAAGGCTCATCCGGTGGCCCCGGCTCCGGCTTCGGCCTTGCTTTCAGGAATCCTCACGAAAGCCGGCATGTTTGGAATCCTGATTTTATCCAGCCGTATTTTTCTGGGAGACGCCGCATTCGGCAGCCTGATACTGGTAATCGGCATCGCCACTATGGCAGTGGGCGCGGTGCTGGCGCTTTTTTCCGTGGATTTAAAACGGACTTTGGCCTGCTCTTCCGTTTCCCAGATTGGATTTATTCTGGTGGGAGTGGGAATGTCCGGGCTTCTGGCAGAGGAAAACGCCCTTGCTTTGCGGGGAAGCTTTCTTCATATGGTAAACCATTCCCTGATTAAACTGGCGCTGTTTATGGCGGCCGGCGTGGTATTTATGAATGTGCATAAGCTGGATTTAAACGAGGTGCAGGGCTTCGGCAGGAAAAAGCCGCTTCTTCATTATATTTTTCTGATGGGGGCGCTGGGAATCGGCGGAATGCCGCTGTGGAACGGATATATCAGCAAAACGCTTATCCATGAAAGCATTGTGGAATATATAGAACTGATAAACGAAGGGGCCGCTGCCGGATTTTTCAGCGTGGATACCATGAGGGGAATTGAGTGGGCTTTCCTTGTAAGCGGCGGCCTTACAGTGGCCTATATGTTAAAGCTGTATGTGGTATTATTTGTAGAGAAGAACGGTAATCCGCAGACACAGGAGCGGTTTGACAGCTTAAAGGGAAGCTATATGGATAAAACCAGCACCGCCGCACTGACAATCAGCGCAACGCTTCTTCCCATAATGGGATTTTTCCCGAATCAGATTATGAATCCCCTGGCTGATTTGGGCTATGGATTTTTACAGGGCTCTGTAAAGGCCTACGGTATGGCTTCCTGGTTTTCCTTTGAAAACTTAAAGGGCGCGGGAATTTCCATTGGCATCGGCGTGTTGATCTATCTGATTATTGTAAGGCTCTGGCTTGTGGAAAAGAAAGAAGGAAAGACGGTTTACGTAAACAGGTGGTATAAGTATCTGGACCTGGAGGATGTGGTTTACCGCCCTGTTTTATTAAAGGCGCTGCCCTTTGTGTTCGGCGTGATTTGCAGAGTGCTGGACAGTCTGGTGGACTTTGTGGTGGTATTTTTAAGGAAGACGGTTTACAGAGACAGTGAAATTCCCCACGAGCTGGAGGAGGGCACGCCCCTTACACACGCCCTGGGATGCGTGGCAAACGGATGGAAACGCCTGTGTAATGCCACAATTCACAGGAAAAATCCCCGGGATGTGGATTATGAGCATAAGTTTGCCATGATTTACGAGGAATTATCCGAGGTGGGGACTATTATCAGCAGGAGCCTGTCGTTTGGATTGCTGCTGTTCTGTATCGGACTGATTATTACGGTGGTATATTTGCTTTTGTAGCATTCTTTTGTAAAAATTACATTGACAACTGGCCGCAAAAATTGTATTATGTACATTGTCGTAAGGTTACGGCGTGTGGCTCAGCTTGGTAGAGCGCTACGTTCGGGACGTAGAGGCCGCAGGTTCGAATCCTGTCACGCCGATGATTCAGCCGTCAGTGGCATTAGTTGATGCAAAGAAGCTTTGAAAATCGTGTTTCAGAGCTTTTTTTGTTATAATAAGCAGAAAAAAGGAGCTTGCGGATGAAGGAGAATATAAATCAGGACAACACTGATTTTATGAAGGAAACTATCAAACAAAGACCCATAAACAGGCGGAAGCTTGTGCGGAGAACGCTCCTTACGGCGGCAATGGCGGTTGTATTCGGCATGGTGGCATGTTTTACGTTTTTACTGCTGGAGCCTGTTATCAGCAACAGACTTTACCCTGAGGAGGAGCCTCAGACCGTGGTTCTGGTAGAAGAAACAGAGGAAAACGAGGTGCTTCCTGAGGATATGATTGCGGATGAGTCGCAGATGCACCCGACGCCCACGCCTTCTCCGCAGCCGGCGGTGCTGGGGGACGAGCAGATAGCCCGGCTTCTTTCGGAGATGGAGCTTGGCAGCGAGGATTATATGACCCTTTTTGCAAATATGAAGGACATGGCAAGGGAGGCGGAGCGGTCCGTGGTTACGGTTGTTGGAGTGACCTCGGACGTGGGCTGGCTGGTGAATGAATATGAAAGCGAGGGCGCGGTGGCAGGCGCGGTGGTGGCCGATAACGGAAAGGAGCTTTTGATTCTTGCCAATGTAAGCAGCATAAAAGACGCGGATTCCCTGAAGGTGATTTTTGCGGATGGGGAAGAGTATCCGGCTTCTATTAAAAAGGGTGACAGCAATACCGGACTTGCGGTGCTTTCAATATCAAAGGTGGCCATGCTAAGCAGTACGCTTGAGAACACGGGAACGGTGGTTCTCGGAACATCAGGCAGCAATCTTGTGGGAAGCCCGGTGATTGCGCTGGGAAGACCCACAGGGACGGAGGGCTCTCTGTGCTACGGCAATATTACCTCTACAGGAAATCCTATCCGGCTCCCGGATTCCAATTACAGATATATCACGACGGATATTTACGGAAGCAGCAATGCCAGCGGCGTGTTAATCAATCTGCGGGGACAGGTGGTTGGAATTATCGATATGGCATATAATGCCTCCGACATGAAAAATCTTGTGAGCGCCATTGGAATATCCGATTTGAAAAAGCTGGTGGAGAGACTTTCCAATGACAGGGATATTGCCTATTTCGGAGTTTACGGAGTAGATGTGACAGAGGAAGCCAACGAGGAGATGGGCGTTCCCCCTGGCGCTTATATTATGGAAATCGATATGGATTCACCGGCCATGGATGCGGGAATCCAAAGCGGCGACGTGATTACAAAAATTAATGAAACGGAAGTTCTTGAATATCAGGATTTGGTGAAGGCGCTTCTTTTAGAGCAGCCGGAAAGCACGATAACCGTTCATTTGATGCGGCAGGGACCAGAAAACTATATGGAAATGGAAGTAAGCGCGGTGCTTGGGATGAAGCCCTGATAGAGTGCCGGAAAAAGAACGGCATCAAGCCGGTACGGTTTTGCCGGAAGGGAAATCTGATATGAGGCCGGGTAAGAAAGGATTTGGAAAATGAAATATATCAAGGATTATAAAGACGGGGAAAAACTATTTGATATCTATCTGTGCAAACACAAACAGGCTGCAGTCACCAAGAACGGAAAGCCTTATGAAAATCTGATTTTACAGGATAAAACAGGAACAATCGACGCAAAGGTCTGGGACCCGAACAATGCAGGAATCGCGGAATTTGACGTTCTGGATTACATAGAAGTATACGGAGACGTCACAAGCTTTCAGGGCGCTTTGCAGGTAAATGTAAAAAGAATCAGAAAGTGCCGCGAGGGGGAATATGAGCCTTCCAATTATCTTCCGGTAAGCAAGTATGATATTGAAGAAATGTACGGAGAACTGCTGGGATTTATTGATAAGGTGAAAAATTCCTATCTGAACCAGCTCTTGCAGGCGTTTTTCGTGGGGGATGAGGACTTTATCAGGGCATTTAAAAAATCCTCCGCGGCAAAAACCGTGCATCATGGATTTGTGGGCGGCCTTTTGCAGCATACGTTAAGCGTGACCAGGCTGTGCGACTATTATTGCAAAGCATATTCTGTGCTGAACAGGGATTTGCTTATTACCGCCGCGATTTGCCATGATATCGGGAAAACAAGGGAGCTTTCGCTTTTCCCGCAGAATGATTACACGGAGGAAGGGCAGTTTCTCGGCCATATCGTCATAGGGACGGAGATGGTTGCGGAAAAAATTGCTCAGATAGACGGTTTTCCGGCTCTGCTTGCCAGTGAAATCAAACACTGTATCCTGGCTCATCACGGGGAATATGAATTCGGCTCGCCCAAAAAACCGGCGATTATGGAAGCGGTGGCTTTGAATTTTGCAGACAATACGGACGCAAAGATGCAGACCTTTACGGAAATTCTCGAGGGAAGCAGCCAGGGAGAGTGGATGGGCTTTAACCGGCTGTTCGATTCCAATCTGCGGAAGACGGGGATGGAGTAGCAGGCGGAGGATGGGTATGGATTACGAAAAGAATCAGATTCTGACGGTGGAAATTACGGATATGACCTCTGAAGGAGAAGGGGTGGGAAAAAAGGATGGCTTCCCCTTTTTCATCAAGGATACGGTTATCGGTGATAAAGCAGAAATCCGTGTCACGCGGGTGAAGAAAAACTATGCCTATGGAAGATTAGAGAAGGTGCTCACACCTTCTCCTTTTCGTATAGATCCAAAGTGCGCCTTTCATAAACAGTGCGGCGGCTGCCAGATACAGAGCATGAGCTACGAAAAGCAGCTGGAGTTCAAGGATGCCAGGGTCAGAAACAATCTGATACGGATTGGCGGTTTTGCGCCGGAGAAGATTGATAATATAATGGAGCCCATTTTGGGAATGGAGGAGCCTTTTTATTATCGGAACAAGGCCCAGTATCCTGTAGGACAAAATAAAGAGGGAGAACCCGTCACAGGCTTTTATGCGGGAAGAACCCACTCCATCGTGGCAAATACAGAATGCCATCTGGGAGTAAAAGAAAATAAGGAAATACTGGAGATTATCCTTGCTTATATGAGGGAAAACAGGGTTCCTGCCTATGATGAGAGCACAGGGAAGGGACTGATTCGCCATGTCCTGATTCGCAAGGGCTTTTTCAGCGGGGAAATCATGGTGTGCCTTGTGGTGAATTTGAAGGGTGCTCAAAGAAAACTGCCGGCGCAGCAGAAGCTTTTGGATAAACTTTTGACAATACCCAATATGACAAGTGTGTCGCTTAATATCAATACGGAAAGGACAAACGTGATTCTCGGACAGGAAATACGCCTGATTTGGGGAAAAGAGACGATAAAAGATACCATCCATGTATGTGATGCGGACAATAATTTTGAGCGGACAGGCAGGGGCATCACCTATGCGATTTCGCCGGTGTCCTTTTATCAGGTGAACCCTGTGCAGACGGAAAAGCTGTACAGTCTGGCTTTGTCCTATGCAGAGCTTACCGGGCAGGAGACGGTCTGGGATTTGTACTGCGGTATCGGCACGATTTCCCTGTTTCTGGCGGCGAAGGCAAAGAAGGTCTACGGGGTGGAGGTGATTCCGCAGGCGGTTGAGAACGCCAGGGAAAACGCCGTAAGCAACGGGATTTTTAATGCGGAATTTTTTGTCGGAAAAGCGGAGGAAGTGCTGCCGGAGAAATATAAAAAGGACGGTATCTTTGCTGATGTGATTGTGGTGGACCCACCCAGAAAGGGGTGCGATGCCGCCTGCCTTGATACGATTCTGAAAATGGCGCCGCAGCGGGTGGTGTATGTAAGCTGTGACAGCGCAACGCTGGCAAGGGATTTGAAGGTACTCTGCGGCGGAGGGTATGAGGTGGAGAGAGTGAGGGCGGTGGATATGTTTCCGATGACGGTGGGGGTGGAGACGGTATGTTTATTGTCCAAACTTAATGTCGAGCATCATATTGAGGTGGATGTGAATTTAGACGAGATGGATTTGACGAAGGCGGAGAGTAAGGCGACTTATGAGGAGATTAAAGGTTATGTCAAGGAAAATATGGGGTTACATGTTAGTAATCTGTACATTGCGCAAGTAAAGCGGAAATGTGGTATAATCGAGAGAGAAAATTATAATAAGGCAAAAACAGAAAGTTCTAAACAGCCACAGTGTCCGTTGGAGAAGGAAAAGGCTATCAAAGCGGCACTGAGATATTTTGGGATGATTTAATACATAAAAAATGGAGATCAAAAATGCTGACATTTAATGAAGATACAAGGGTAAAAGTTCCTGCTACAATTCAATTTCTTAGGTTGAATTATAATTATCAGTCATTGAAAACAGATGACATTGATATAGATTTTAATACAAAGATTTTCGTAAACAGGTTTAAACCCGCGCTTGAAATTATTAATAGCAGAAAATTTACATATGATGAGATTAAGGCTATTGTTACAGATATTCATAATGTGTTAAAGAATAATGATTTGGGAAAAGAGTTTTATAATTGGCTTATTGATCCAAAGGATAAGGTAAAGCTTATTGATTTTGAGGACATAACAAAAAACGATTTTGCAGTTGTGGATGAATTGCCGTTTAGCGTAGTGGAAGGAACGGAGGAGGGTTCTTTCAGACCTGATATTAATATTTTGATTAATGGTATGCCGCTTGCATTTCTGGAGGTAAAGAAGCCCAATAATGAGGGTGGTATACAGAAAGAATTTGATAGAATGATAAATAAGAGATTGCAGAATCCGGACTATAGGAAATTCTTCAATCTCATTCAGTTGGTATCTTTTTCTAATAATATGGAATATGAAGAGGATGACGATGCAGAAGATGTAAAGGCGGGCTCATTTTATACAACGCCAAATGGAAATAATACCAGCTTTTCGTTTTTCAGAGAGGATAATGAACAGTATCATTTAACATATCCATACAAAGAGATTGATGAGGCTACAATTAAATATATAATGAACGACTGCGGTTATAATCCGGACGAAACAGATACGCCGGAGTTTGCGGAGAACCTGAAGACAGGAACACCTTGTAATAGTTTTGTAACTTCTGTATTTGACAAGGAAAGATTTTTATATTTCTTGCAGTATGGGATTATGTTTATTAGCAGCCAGATTCCGGAGAAGCACATTATGCGCTATCCTCAATTCTTTGCCACTAGAAAAATTATTGAAAGATTAAAAACTGGCGGTAAGGGAGGCATTATCTGGCATACACAAGGTTCCGGGAAGACAGCGATAGCAGCTTTTTCTAATCGTATTATCAGGGATTATTATTCCAAGAAAGACATCAGCACAAGATTTTTCTTTGTGGTGGACAGACTTGATTTGCTCACGCAAGCCAGTATCGAGTTTACTAATAGAGGCTTGAATACTGTTAATTGCGAAAATAAGACAAGTTTTAGCAAAGAGCTGAATAAGGCTCTTTCAACAGATGTTGGTAGTAAGGCAATTGGTGAAATATGTGTTGTAAATATACAAAAATTCGAGGGGAAAATGCCAGAGGCAAAGAATGATTATAATGCCAAAGTCCAGCGTATCTTTTTTGTTGATGAAGCGCATAGAAGTTACTCTTCCACAGGTGAATTTTTTAAAAATCTTATGATTTGTGATATGGATGCAATTTATATTGCACTTACTGGTACACCGTTACTTTCAAAGAAAGAACGTTCTAATTTGAAGTTTGGCGATTATATTCATAAATATTTTTATGATAAATCCATTGCGGATGGATATACACTTAGAATCAAAAAGGAAAATATTGATACTGTTGCAAAAACTGAAATTAAAAAGAATCTGGAAATAGAAGATAAACAGCTTGAAGATAAAGATGTTTACGAATCTGATGCTTATGTAAATGCTTTGGGTGCATTTATAGAAAAGGACTTTGTTAATTTTAGACTCCAAAACACGGATACATCTATAGGCGGGATGATTGTTTGCAGAACAAATCCGCAGGCGAAAAAGGTTCATCAGTGGTTTAAAGATAATTCAAAGTTAAATACTGGACTTGTTATCACAGATACAAATGATCCGAAGCAAAAGCAAATCAATAAAAATAATCAAGTGGACTTTAGAGAAACGCTTGCTCCTGATATTTTAGTTGTAAATTTCATGCTTACGACAGGATATGATGTGAAGCGTTTGAAAAAAATGTATCTCCTGCGGGGTCCACATGCACAGTCACTTTTGCAGACTATATCAAGAGTAAACAGACCATATAAGTCTCCAAACGGAAAGATTTATAAGTATGGCTATATCGTTGATTTTGTGGATATAGAGCAGGAGTATGACAAGACCATAGAAGCCTACATAAAAGAACTTGAAGCAGACCTTAATGAAAATGGAGAAAATGAAGGCTCTCTTTCCGGATTGGTGGTTGATAAAGAAGATATTAACAGGAAGTATCATAAGTATACAGATGAGCTGGAAGATATTATTTCTACGGATAATTTGGAAAGGTTTTCAAAACAGCTTACATTTTATAATAAAGAGACGCTGCTTAAAATTAGAAGGCTCTTAAATGGAATCAAAGAATGTCAGACAGAGTTTATTCTTTCAAGAGCCATGGATTATGCTACGCAGATTGATTCTGATAAAAATAAAAAGCTCTTGAAATCAACACAGGAGAGAATTGATTTTATAAATCTTTCTCAGAACACTGTTGATATGATGGATGTAATCTCAAATGAAGAAGTAGTGGAGATTTTGTATGAATTTATAAAAGTGAAAATTATCATTATGGATCTCGGACAGATGACGCAGGATAACCCTAAGTTCCAGAGATTCTCAAAAGTTGTCAGGGATATACAAAATGAGATAAAGAAGAATAAAAATAAAAGCGATATTAAAATCAGAAAGCTGGATGAGTTATTGCAGAAGATTTTTAATGATTTGTCCATTTCAGATTTAAATGATTTAGATTCTATTACTGATGAATTGTTAGAGGCTCTTGAGAGGGCAAGAAATATCAATTATGAAAATGAAAGGTTATCGAAAATTTACGGTGGCAGCTATGCTTTTGTGAAAACTTATCAGGATGCAATAGAAATATATCCTGCTGATAAATCTGAGATTGAGCGTACTTTAGTTATCATATATAACGAAATAAAAAATGCTTTAGATAAAGAAATTGTTGCGATTCAGGGAAGAAAAAATTTTGTAGATTCCATAAAATCAAAAGCAACAAAAATTCTTTTGAAAGAAAAATTGTATGGAAAAATAAAAGGATTTTATGTACAGTTACTGAATGATTTATACACGAATATACAGTTATTTAAATAAGGAGAATTACTATGCCGGATATTTTTACGTTGGAGAACAAAATAAAACAGATGATTGATGAAATGAAGGGGCTTTGCCAGACAAACGGACTGTCAAATCAGGCAAGTGAAGAAGTGGTAATTACTTCCGTATTTCTCTACAAGTTTCTAAATGATAAGTTTATGGAAAATATGAAAGATTTTGCAAATGATATGGATATGAGTACAGATAAAGTTTTAGAAGATGATGATATGCTGGCAGGATTTTATGATACATATCCACAGGATGTAGCTTTTAAGTATGAAGATACCATTGAATGTTTGATTAATAAAGTCGGGAACAACGATTTTTATAAGCTTTTTGATGATGCACTGGAGAGGATTTCTAATTATCCGGAAAATGAAGAATTTAGTATTGATACGGCGGATGGTGGAAGAAAACCATTGTTTACCAGAGTGACAGAGAATGTGGAAGCATCAAAGAGAAATAATTTTGCTAAGAATATTTTTGGAATTATCAGTCAGGACAAATTTGATTTTGGAGAAGCATTTAAAAATAATTTTGATTTCTATAGTGCGATTTTTGAACATCTGATTAAAGACTACAATGTTGCCAGCGGCGTATATGCGGAATATTTCACACCACAGGCTATTTCTGCCATTATAGCAAAGATTTTAGTAGAGATGTCTCCGGTAGAGGATAAAATATATGATGTGTATGACCCATCCGCAGGTTCGGGTTCATTGGTGCTTCATCTGGCAAACACTTTAGGGAAAGGAAGTTTCGGAGATAAAGCACAAGTTTATACACAGGATATTTCCGGCAAGTCATCAAGATTTTTAAGGACAAATATGCTACTTAATGGTCTTACAAATAGTTTGGACAATATCATTGAGGGAGACACGCTGGAAACACCGGCACATTATAAAGTGGCACATGATCCAAGCTCCGGAGTAAAGCAGTTTGATTATATTACATCAAATCCCCCATTCAAAATGGATTTTTCTTCTACCAGAAATATGATTGAACAGAAGTGGGAGGATTCAGAACTAAGGGATGGAATTAAAAGATTCTTTGCCGGAGTTCCTAAAATCCCAAATAAGAAAAAGGAATCAATGGGAGTATATTTGTGCTTTATTCAACATATTCTGTGGAGCTTAAAGGAGGACGGAAAGGCAGCTATTGTTGTGCCGACAGGATTTATAACGGCGCAGTCGGGTATTGAAAAGACAGTGCGCCAGACGATAGTTGACAAACATTGGTTGAAGGGCGTTATTTCTATGCCGTCTAATATCTTTGCCAATACAGGGACAAATGTATCTGTTCTCTTTATAGATAAGTCAAACCAAGATGGAAATATCATGCTTATAGATGCGTCCAAACTGGGAGAAAAGAGGAAAGAGGGAAAGAATCAGAGAACGGTTTTACGTCCTGATGAAGTAGCGAAGATAGAAGATACATTTATTAATCAGGAAGTAATTGAAGACTTTAGTGTTTCCGTTACATATGAGCAGATTGCTGAAAAGAATTATTCGTTATCAGCAGGGCAGT
Source organism: bacterium 1xD8-48 (assembly GCA_009917455.1). Lineage (GTDB taxonomy): Bacteria > Bacillota > Clostridia > Lachnospirales > Lachnospiraceae > Suilimivivens. The sequence goes on from QZDS01000004.1 coordinate 67,947, forward strand.
ATTTTGAAGTGAGGATTGAGTTTGTGGAATTGTCACAAGAGGCATTTGAGCGGAGAATGACGGCATATGCTGATAGATTGGGAAAGTTGTTTGCTGAGGGAAAGTCTTTGGAAGATGAAATAAAACAAAGGTTGGAGGACCTGAAATATGAGTAATTTAAAAGAATATAGATTTGACGAATTGTATCAAATGGATTCAGGAATAAGTACAACAAAAGATCAAGCAGGGCATGGAGCGCCCTTTGTATCTTTTAGAGATATATATAATAATCCAATTTTACCTGATATTTTGACTGAAAAAATGGATACATCAGAAGAAGAGCAAAAAAGATATTCTGTAAAAAAAGGAGATATTTTTTTGACAAGGACAAGTGAAGTATTGGATGAATTAGCAATGAGTAGTGTTGCAGTTAAAGATTATCCTAAAGCAACATTTAGTGGTTTTGCTAAAAGGCTTAGACCAATACAAGATAATATAACATATGATAAGTTTATGGCGTTTTATCTTAGGAGTATTTATTTTAGAAAAGTAATTAATGCTAAGGCTATTATGACATTGCGGGCTAGTTTTAATGAACAGATTTTTTCATACATTAAGTTATTGTTACCAGATTATCAGATACAAGTAAAGATAGGTGATTTCTTTTATAAAATTGAGTGTAAGATAAGGAATAACAATAAAATTTGTGCAGAACTGGAGTCAATGGCAAAAACAATTTATGATTATTGGTTTTTGCAGTTTGAATTTCCAAATGAAGATGGGAAACCTTATAAATCCTCTGGTGGGAAAATGGTTTGGAATAATGAATTGAAAAGCGAAATTCCAGAGGGATGGGAAGTAAAAGAAATCGGCACTATTTTAGATGCAATACCTAAGACAAAAAAGTATTCCGTATCAGAATACAAGCGGGAAGGGAAATACCCAATTATTGACCAGAGCAAAAAATATATATGTGGATATACAGATAATCAAGATGATTTGATAAAATTTGGGAGTGCAATTATCTTTGGAGATCATACTAAAGAAATAAAATATGTTAATTTTCCATTTGCAAGAGGTGCGGATGGAACACAAATATTGGTATCAAATAATGATAGATTATCTAACTATCTTTTATATTTACAGATCAGTCAAATGGATTTAGTGAATCAGGGATATTCAAGATATTTCAAATTTCTTAAAGATAGAATAGTAATTATTCCTTCTGAAACTATTAATAAAAAATTTGAAAAAATAACTTGTGATTTTACTATTAAAGTTAGAAACAATCTTTTTGAAAATCAAAGCCTTATATCATTACGAGATTTTCTATTGCCATTATTAATGAATGGACAGATTGGATTTAAAGCGTGATTGTAAGAAGAAAGGAATATATATGAACAAAGAACAAATATACGTTGCTTTTCGTAAAAAGGCTGAAAGTGATGAACATTATTTCAAATTTGAAAAGTTTGGAATTATTGAAGAAACATTGGCTTATTTTGGATTTGCTTCAAAGGAATTTAAAGGATCATCTTCTTGGGTGCATGAAGACAATCTGAAAACATTACATGATTTTATGATAAATGAAGCTACGGACGAGCAGTTGAGATTGATTTATCAAGTTGCTACCGGAGAAGAAAAAATACCAGAAATTAATCCTGTATTGCCGTCATCAGGCATGGGGGTTGTATCCATGCCTATGAATAGAGATAAGTACGATTGTGTGGATCAGATTCGACAGGGAACAAAGGCAGCAATAGAAGAGACAGGAAACGAAGCTTATTATGTTGATTTGGATGTACATAATGGAAACATAAGTGATAAGATTGTAGAGGAAATTCGCAACTGTAAGTTTTTAGTTGCTGATTTTACTTGTCAAAATACTGGTGTATATTATGAGGTTGGCTATGCTAAGGGCATAGGGAAAACAGTAATATATACTTGCCGACAAGATGATTTTGCGAATGTTTATTTTGATATAAAACAAATTCAGTTTGTGTTATGGACAGATGAGAAAGATTTAGAGGTTAAATTAAAAGAACAGATTGATAAGTCTGGCTTAGCAAATTAAGTAGGAATAGTTAAACAAATTATTTAGAAAAAAGGAGCAATGATGGGAATAAATATAGGAAATGGAAATAAAATTAAAAATTCTAATATTGCTGAAAAAATAGAAGGGGATTTGTCAGGAGGAAAGAGAAAATTTTATGAAAAACATCCTTGGATTTCCGGGCTTGCGATATCGTTTGCTGTTGGATTTCTTTTATTATTTCATTTTTGGGAAAATGTCATTAATTGGATTGAGGGGTGGTTTTAATGGCTAAAAGTCAAATTATAAAAGATTTGGCAAATGGAACAGTGGATTTACATACTTCTTTGAAAAGGGCGAAAGTAATATTCCAAGAAATCGGGAGTGAAGATTTGAGCCGTTGGATAAGAAATGAACTTGAAGGCTATAAAGACAAAGAAGATGTGCCGGAATATAGAAAAGTAAGAGGTTCATTAGTTGGATGTTATATAGCGGGAGGCGTTAAATGTGAAAATGTCGCAATTCCAACTAATAATGTGGATGACGATGTAGTTAATGGACTTCTTGTAAATTATGCGAAGCAATCAGTTTTTACATTACAACATGCGATTGCAGAGAATCATTCTTTTGAAAGACCTTTAGTGGATTATGAGTGTAAATATTTATCACAAAAAACGGGATGTTATATTTATAAGGCTTCTGTTCAAACTGATAATTCTTCTATAGTAGATATATTACCACAAGTAGAGAGTATATTAATGGAACTTTTATGCTATATTGAAAAACAATTTGGTAATTTAGATGATTTAGACATTGATATAGATAGCAAAAGTGAAAGGGAAATGAAAGAAATAGCAGATCATATTTGTGTAATTATATATAATGACCAGAGTATTACTATTGGTGATAAAAATAAAATTAAAGATTCTACAATTGCGTCTGAAATTTCAGATGGATTAAAGAAAATCCGAAAAGATTAATCTATCGTTTGTCAGAGAATTAACTAATTTTGTTTAGAAAATGTAAGAGCCAAGAATAAAATGCTTGGTTCTTTTTTGCTGTTTAAAATCCATATTTAAATATAGAAGGTAGGGGTCAGGGGATATTTCCTCTGTTAGCAATTTTTATAAAATTTCATTGTGGAAATTTTGTAAAAAACTGTCTATGGACATCCATAGGCAGTGCTTGCTGTCTTGGTAAGATTAGCAAATGGATTTTAAGGTGTATTGTTAGTTTGCTCAAAACTGAGGCAGCGTTGCCGTCCGCTTTAACAGAAAAATTTTTGAAAAAGTTTTCGTAAATAGGAAAGAATTTTACATATTTACCATTTAGAATAATATTCGGGGCAACTGAAATGAGTGCCAATATGAAAACTGAATATTGCAATATACATACAGGACGTGAGGATATGCGTAGCCACTATGTAGGTGCGCCATGATACGCCTGCTTTGATCTGTTTAGGAGTGAACGTAAGGGAATGAAAATAATTCCTTCAGGCAAAGGCGTGTAGCGATAAAAACCTGACAAAATGTACAGCAGTTGTGTGGGGCGATGAGGCATATCTGTGATAATGATACTTCTGAATTTACCGATTGAAATTCAGTCATATAATGACGGTGCAATTCCGATGTGGGCAGCGTAATGACCTGTCACTTGTATGTAGCCTTATAGATTAAAAAAACAGGAAAGATTGACAGGGAATTTGAGTTCTTGAGTGTTAAAACAGCGTAAGGGCAGTTATGAACGTAACAGTTTATAGCTGTCCTTTTTGCGTTCATATGGAGGAAATGCTTATGATTGATGAATGGAACGGACTGGCGGATTTGTTAGCAAATTTGATTGAAAAATATGCGTCAGATTTAGATATAGAAAATTTACCTGATATAGCAGGAGATAATCATGCGAAAGAAGATAGAAATAAAGCAGAAGAATTGTCAAAAAATTGAAGGAGATATCTTGCTAATAATGGTCACAAAAGATATAATAAACATGATAAGAGTGTCCAAACTATTGCTGGAGAAAATACCAAATAACGAGGTGACTATGGATTATAGAGAAGAAGAAATTGGAAAATCAAATATGATAATTTATACAACAGAAGACGGTTTATCAAAGATTGAAACAATCTTCGATGACGATACGGTCTGGCTGTCAAAGGCGCAGATGGCGGAGTTATTTCAGAGAGACCGTTCTGTAATTTCAAAACACATAAAAAATATATTTGAAGAAGGAGAGCTTTCCAGAGAAGGTAATGTGCAAATTTTGCACATTGCAAATTCCGATAAGCCCGTAGAATTTTATAATCTCGATGTAATCATTTCTGTTGGTTATCGTGTGAAATCAAAACGAGGTACGCAGTTCAGGATATGGGCAACAGGAATTTTGAAAGAGTATATGCGTAAAGGTTTTGCACTGGATGATGAACGCTTGAAAAACTTAGGCGGCGGTGGATATTTTAAAGAACTGCTTGAACGAATCAGAGATATTCGTGCGTCTGAAAAGGTGTTTTACAGGCAGGTATTGGAGATTTACGCTACTAGCATTGACTATGATCCAAAAGCTGAAATATCCATTCAGTTTTTTCAGAAAGTTCAGAATAAAATTCATTATGCCATTCATGGGCAGACGGCGGCGGAAGTTATTTATACAAGGGCGGATGCAGAAAAGGAATTTATGGGGCTTACCACATTTGCAGGGAACCAGCCGACTTTGCGGGAGGCTGTCATTGCCAAGAACTATCTGGATGAAAAAGAACTTCGTGCAATGGGGCAGCTTGTGTCGGGATATTTGGATTTTGCAGAACGTCAGGCAGAACGGGAACAGGCTATGACCATGAAAGATTGGGCGAAGCACTTAGACCGGATTCTAACAATGAGCGGCGAACAGTTATTGTCAGGAAATGGGAGTGTGACGCATAAGCAGGCGGTGGAAAAAGCAACCGGAGAATATAAGAAATATAAACAGCGTACTTTAAGCGATGTGGAACAGGACTATCTGAACTCGATAAAAATACTGGGTAAAAAGGCGGATAAAAATTAAAATGGAGAACTTGGTATGAAAGGACATAAAATAAAGGTTTATACATATACAAGAGTATCTACAGCCATGCAGACAGACGGCTATTCTTTAGATGCACAGAAAGCCAGAATGAAAGCATTTGCTGATTTTAATGATTATGAAATTGTCGGTACATACGAGGATGCCGGTAAATCCGGCAAGTCCATTGAGGGACGGTTGGAATTTAACCGCATGATGGAGGATATCAAATCAGGGAAGGACGGTGTTTCCTTTGTCCTTGTTTTTAAGTTGTCCCGATTTGGCAGAAATGCGGCAGACGTGCTTTCTACATTGCAGGTTATGCAGGATTTCGGGGTAAATCTGATCTGTGTGGAAGATGGAATTGATTCTTCCAAGGACGCAGGGAAACTGATGATTTCCGTCCTGTCGGCAGTTGCTGAGATTGAGCGGGAGAATATCCGTGTACAGACAATGGAGGGGCGTATTCAGAAAGCCCGTGAGGGAAAATGGAACGGCGGATTTGCGCCATATGGTTATCAGCTGATAGACGGCAAACTTCAGATTAATGAAGAAGAAGCAGAAGCCATCAGGGTAATCTTTGACCAGTATGTACATACGGATATTGGCGCTAACGGTGTTGCAAAATACCTTGAAAACCACGGCATTCAAAAAATACAGCGGCAGAACGGGAAAAATCCTCTTTTTGATGCGCACTTGGTTCGCCTTATTCTGAAAAATCCGGTATATTGCGGAAAAATTGCCTATGGACGCAGAAAGACAGAAAAAGTCCATGGAACACGAAACGAGTATCATCTTGTGGAGCAGGATAATTATATTCTGGTAGACGGATTGCATGAAGCTATTATCACGGAAGATGTCTGGCAGGCGGCACAGGTAAAGCTGCTTGCACAGGCAAAGAAATATGAACATGTGAATCGAGGAAAAGATACAAAAACGCATCTTCTTTCGGGAATTGTCAGATGTCCGGTCTGCGGAGCAGGTATGTATGGCAATAAGAGCATCAAGCGTAAAAAGGATGGAACGAAATACAAGGATTTTTATTACTATGGCTGTAAGCACCGTACCATGACGCGCGGGCATAAGTGTGACTATAAAAAGCAGATTAGAGAAGAACTGTTAGATGATGCGGTGGCGGAAGTCATCGTTAAGCTGGTTGGCAATCCCAAGTTTGCGGCAATGATGCAGGAGAAGATTAACCGCAAAGTGGATACTGGCACAATAGACACAGAGCTTGCATCATATGAAAAGCAGTTGAGACAATATTATGCCGTCAAGCTAAAGCTGGCGGAGGAAATTGATTCCCTTGATCCGGATGACAGACATTATATCAAACGGAAAGCAGATCTTGATGACAGGCTCTATCGGATGTACGATAAGATAGAGGATGTGGAAACACAACTGATTGAAACAAGGGCAAAGAAGCAGGCGATTGAAGCTGAGAAGCTGACGGGAGATAATATCTATAAGGTATTGATTTATTTTGAAAAGCTGTATGCAGTAATGAATGAAATAGAACGCAGGCAGCTTATGGAAGCATTGATTTCTGAAATACAGATATATGAGGACAGACAATCGAATGGACAGTGGCTGAAATCCATTAAATTCAGGCTTCCGATTATCGAGGAAGATATGGATTTAAGTTTGGAAGATGATAAGTACGTTAAGACGGTTGTGCTTTTGTCCCATAAATCACCAGATAGCCATAACAATGTAAAGATTGAATTTGGAGAAGTTGTAGATGAGTGAGATCATACACAGATCCCACAACGTATCAAAGCTTATGTATCATTTTGTATTGCCGACAAAATATCGGGGAGAGGTAGTTAGTGATGAAGTGGAAAATGTAATAAAAGAGACCTGCATAGAAATCAGCAAAAGATATGACATGTATTTTCTGGAGATAGGTGCGGATAAAGACCATGTACACTTTCTCATACAGTCAGAGCCAAACTATAGCCTGACACAAATAATAAAGATAGTAAAAAGTATAACAGCAAAAGAAGTGTTTGCACGCTGCCCGGAGGTGAAAAAAATTATGGGGAGAAAATTTTTGGACAGCGGGCTATTATGTGTCGACAGTGGGCGAACACGGGAATGAGTATAAGAAGCTATTCCGGAACAAAGAGCCAGAACTGGCAGACTTTTTTCTTTAGCCTACGGCTTCAAAATATGCACTGCCGCATGAATACACCGATGTACCGCACCTGCGGAATCATGTTCTTCACTGCTTACCGGACAAAAATCAACCCTTCAATTCCTTCATTTTTTGCCGCAGAAATCGGAACTACCGGAATCCCGGGCTCCATAAGCTGCATGGTAAGGTAAAAGTGACTAATTTTTTCCATTTTGATTTTTTGCGCTTCATCAAGCCGCAAAGTCAATTCATAACCTCTCAACTCAATCTGCACCGGATTACCCATCGGTGCAATCTTTTGAAGCGTAACCTCTGTTTTGGTTTTAATTCATCCATTGTCATTTTATCGTCACCTCATTTTCACCGCCCACGAATATGCTCTGTCCCTTTTTCAATCACCATCTCCACATGCTCGTCCGCCAAAGCATAGAATATCATTTTCCCATCCCTGCGCCGTTTAACCAGTTTATTTGATTTCAGCAAATTTAACTGGTGCGACACCGCAGACTGGGTCATTCCAAGCTGCTCTGCCAGGTCGCTGACATTCGCATCCTGCTCCATTAAAAGAAGCAGGATACGAATACGGGTAGGGTTCCCCAGCATCTTAAAAAATTCAGTTAAAATGTACAGATTGCTTTCTCTAAGCCCTGCGTAAAGTTGACTGTCCTGATATTCCGCCAAAGGAACCCCTCCTTTCTTACAGCTTTTTCACAAACAGACAACGGATTGCATTCAGCACCGCAAGAATCATAACGCCCACATCTGCGAAAATCGCCAGATACATATTTGCAATTCCCACAGCCCCTAATGCAAGGCAGGCGAATTTTACAACAAGCGCCATTGTAATATTCTGATAAACAATCCGCAGACACTTTCTTGAAATCTTGATTGCTTTTGCAATTTTAATCGGATCATCATCCATCAACACAATATCCGCCGCTTCGATTGCCGCATCGGAACCCATTGCCCCCATAGCGATACCAATATCAGCTCTGGAAAGAACCGGGGCGTCATTGATACCGTCACCCACAAATGCCAGCTTTGCCCTGCCAGGCTTCACCCGCAGCAGTTCTTCCACTTTTTCAACCTTATCTGCCGGCAGAAGTTCGCTGTAAACCTCGTCAATCCCAAGAGAGGAAGCAACCTGATTTGCCACTTTCTTTGCATCACCCGTCAGCATGACAGTCTTATCAACGCCTGCTTTCTTTAATTCCGCAATCGCCGCTTTAGAATGAGGTTTGATAATATCGGAAATCACAATATGCCCTGCATATTTCCCGTTGATTGCCATGTGAATAATCGTTCCGGTCTGGTGACAGTCCTGATAAGGAATGTTCAGGTGTTTCATCAGTTTGTCATTTCCGGCTGCAACTTCCATGCCGTCTACCTTTGCAGTTACGCCATTTCCGCTGATTTCCTGTATATCTGATACACGGCTTCTGTCAATTTCTTTCCCATATGCCCGCTGTAAACTCTTACTGATCGGGTGGGAAGAAGCGCTTTCTGCAAGAGCCGCATACTCCAGCAGTTTTTCATTCTCAATAGTAGAATGGTGAATCCCGTTTACTTCAAAAACGCCTTTTGTCATGGTTCCGGTTTTGTCAAAAACAACATACCTGGTCTGGGAGAGGATTTCCAGATAATTGGAGCCTTTCACCAAAACGCCCTCCTTGCTTGCTCCGCCGATTCCTGCAAAGAAACTTAAAGGAATACTGATTACAAGCGCACAGGGGCAGCTAATGACAAGGAATGTCAACGCCCGGTAAATCCAGACGCCCCAGTCCGCAGACAATCCCATAAAAAGCATACGGATAACAGAGGGGAGGAATGCCAGTGCCAATGCCGCATAGCAGACAGCCGGGGTATAGATTTTTGCAAACTTCGAGATAAAATCCTCTGATTTTGATTTGCGGGAACTTGCATTTTCCACCAAATCCAAAATCTTTGAAACGGTGGATTCCCCAAACTCTTTTGTTGTCTGTATTTTCAACACACCGGTCATACTGATACATCCGCTGATTACTTCATCACCGACCTTTGCCTCCTTGGGCAGACTTTCCCCGGTCAATGCACTGGTATTCAGACTGGAAGCACCCTCAACTACATTGCCGTCAATCGGCACTTTTTCTCCCGGCTGGACAACAATCACGCTGCCAATTCCTACTTCATCCGGGTCTACCTGCTCTAACTTTCCATTACTCTCTACATTCGCATAATCGGGCCGGATATCCATCAGGTTACTGATATTGCGGCGGCTCTTACCAACCGCATAGCCCTGGAACCACTCCCCAATCTGATAAAACAGCATAACGGCAATGGCTTCCAGATATTCTCCATTTTCATAAATAGCCAGTGCCATTGCCCCAATCGTAGCCACAGCCATCAGAAAACTCTCATCAAATACCTGACGGTTTTTAATACCCTTTATAGCTTTCCGTAAAATGTCATATCCGATAATCAGATAATCAATCAGATAGCACGCAAAACGAAGCCATCGTCCTGCAGACGGGAATAAATACCCGCAGGCCGTATCAAACATCTCTGCGGAAATAAACTGGAGCGCCAGTAAGATTCCGGCGCTGATTAAAATCCGAACCATCATAACCCTTTGCTTTTTTGTCATGCCATCTTTGCGGCTGCCGACAAAAATAAGAAGTGCCGCAGCCATTATAATGACAACCATAAGCAATATACTTATTACTAATTCCTCCATAATAAAACTCCTTTCAAAATATACTTAATTATTTAATTATTATTGGTAAAATAACACCCTTAAATTGCAGCGGCACATTTTAAGGGTGTCATTCTGTCACAGGCAGCTGCCGCTTAAAGAAAAATCGCGCAGTCCGGCTCCACTTTTTTACAGGCGTCCAGCACGTTCTTCATGACATCTTTCGGCTCCTGCCCCTCATCAAATTCCACAATCATTTTCTGTGTCATGAAATTAACTGTTGCGCTCTGCACACCAGCAGTCTTGCGAGCCGCATCCTCCATCAAATTTGCGCAGTTGGCACAGTCTACCTCAATCTTGTAAGTTTTCTTCATTGAGAAGTCCTCCTTGTTATTTTCAATTCAGAGATTAAGTACTTGTTTAATCATCTTGGCCGTAGTATAATACGGAAAAAGATACGCGTCAATATCCCCAAAGCATTCCCTCCCAAACGGGCGAAAAGTATTTCCGTTTGGGCGAAATGCAAATAAAAGAAAGGATAACAATATGGATAATATGAAATTGCCACATCAACATGGAGAAGGACAACAGACTGTACTAATCCGGAAGCAGTTAGACCATGTAGATTATTTTCAAACCGTAGCGGAAGTTTTCAAACAGCTTGGGGATACCACCAGAATCCGAATTTTCTGGCTTCTCTGTCACCAGGAGGAATGTGTCCTGAATATTTCGGCTATGCTTCATATGTCAAGTCCGGCAGTGTCACATCATCTCAGACCATTGAAAAACAGCGGTCTTATTGTCTGCCGACGTGAAGGAAAAGAGGTTTACTATCGTGCCGCAGATACGCCGCAGGGACGTCTGCTGCATCAGATGATTGAGCAGGTTATGGAAATCACCTGTCCTGAATTATGAGGTCTGCCCTATGAATGAGGAATTGAAAAAAATACATAAAAATGTGGAGAAATTTCATCAGGAGGTATCGCAGACTCTCATTCCGCTTTATCCAGGTATAGAGTTATGCTATCTTACATTTTCAACCGATTCCTTTTCTGTGCGGCATAAGGCTATATCACACATCATTCAGATTAACTACTGCAAATCCGGACAGCTCATGTGGGAGATGAAAAACGGAAACCGTATCTATCTGAATCCGGGAGATTTTTCTCTCCACACCATGAAAGCCTGTACGGATTCTGTACTTACTTTTCCAAATAATATGTATCAGGGACTTAGTATTTATATTGATCTGCCAAAAGCCTCTGGAAATCCACCGGGCCTGCTGGAAAACAGTAATATTTTTGAAACCGTATTGCCTAAAAGATTTTGCCAAAATGATAGCCCTGCCTTTCTTGCCGGAAATGAACAGACGGAAAGTATCTTTTCTGCATTTTATGACCAGCCTGAAACACTTACGCTTCCATATCAGAAAATCAAAGTTTTAGAATTGTTGTTATACCTTACCAAAATGGAATTTACGCCCCAAAGCAAATTGGTAGAATATCAATTCGAGCTAACAGAAACTATCCGAAAAATTCATGACCAGCTTTTGCAACACATGGAGCAGAGAATTACCATAGAGGAACTTTCAAGACAATATCTCATCAATCAAACAACTTTGAAAAATGTTTTCAAGTCTGTTTATGGAACTTCTATCGCGGCACATATCAAGGAACACAGAATGCGACAGGCTGCCTGTATGTTAACAGAATCAAATATGAATATAGCGGAGATTGCACAGGCTGTTGGCTATGATAGTCAAAGTAAGTTTACAACTGCATTTAAAGCATATTTTAAAGTCCTTCCCAGGGAATATCGAAAAAGTAAAACCAGGACAAATAAGGAGCACAGTTAAAATGAAAGCAGGCTCTTAAGAGGCCGGGAGAATTGAATGAGCAGACCCTGTGATTGGGATAAAAGAATTGAAAACAAAATTCTACAACTCTCTTGACACAATGAAATAAAACCAGTATAGTAAAAATATAAGGTGTGAAAAACATAAAAATAAACCCTCATAAAAGGAGAATAGAATTATGGCTGACAGCAGATACAAATTTTCATATCCGTTAGTACTTACACCGCTCAGGTCAGATGTAGAGGTCGATTTTAAAAATGACATAAGTGCGAGTGAAGCAATTGATAAGGCAGTTGCAGAATATAACTGCTCGGCATCAGCAAGCAGGACATGTCCGAAAGAATTAATTGATATCCAAAAATATAAGCGGCAGATTGGAGTTACATTAGTGGCGGCTGATACGATAAGGTCGCCCGGGCGGGCATTGAGGACTTTGTCCTTGAAACTGCTGGAGCATGATTATTTCAAGCAGCTAGTCACAGACGAACATAAACTGTTTACCACAATATATGAGAAATTTGACGACGAGGCTGAGGATTTGGATGAGGCAGACATTGCAGATGACGTCCTGGTAAAATCCGTTATAGATGTGGTTTTTTCATCAAGAAAAAATACGGTGATGGCCGCGGCATTGAAGGAATTTAAAAATACCTGTATTAAGTATCATCTTCACGAAAAATATCAATAAGATTCAAAAAAGCTTAAATGGCCAGTATACTTATTCTTAAATTAAAAGGAGGCTGCATATGACGATTAGGTTATTTTTTATTGCGCAACATGTTTTTAACAGGCTGCAATTATCAGGCGCGAAAACGTTAAATCAGGGATTAAAAGGCGACGCCCTTTGGATGTCTTTATCAGGAAAAGAACATCAAATGATTGGAAAAATCATAGCAAAATACCACACTTATTTTTCTATGAACTGTCCAATTCCTGTGAAAGTAAATTATAGTTATACAGATAACAATGGGAATGGAATTTATTCATAAATCCGGTTTCTATGAGAAAAAGACTTGACAAACCAGATAAAGGAGACTCAAATGAACAACAGAAGAATCATTTTTGAAGGAATACAGAATGTCCGTGACCTGGGAGGTCTTCCGACAACAGACGGGCACACAATTGCCGCCGGGCGCCTGCTGCGTTCGGCAAATCTGGCGGATGCAACGCCGGCGGATATACTGAATCTGCAAAAGAACCAGCGTCTTGCCAGGGTCATAGACCTGAGAACGGAAACGGAACGCGGCGAACGGCCGGACGCGGCGCCTGAACATGCGGCATACCTGCCAATCCCGGTTTTTGACGAGGGGCTAGCCGGTATCTCCCATGAGAAGAGTTTGGGGGCAGGTCAAATCGGAGCGGTTATTCCGAAAATGGAAAATCTGTACCGCATGATGGTAACGGAAGAATCCTGCAGAAGGAATCTGGGTAAGGCGGCAAAATGTGTGATGGAGCATGATTTTGCGCAAGGAAGCGTGCTGTGGCACTGCACCGAGGGCAAAGACAGATGCGGACTGCTGACGGCTATACTGCTTATGGCTCTTGGTGTGGACCGCCGGCAAATCATGGAGGATTATCTGATGACCAATGAGGTAAATAAGCCAAAGGCGGAAATGTATTATCAGCGGATGCTGGCGGCTGGCAAAGGTGAGACGGAAGCGTCGGCGGTGAAGGATGCTTTTCTTGCGAAGCAGTCATATCTGGACGAGGCCTTTTCGGCTATTGATGAACAGTATCCCGATGCGGAGACTTATCTTGGCCAGGGATTGTATATTCCGAATACATTGATTGAAGTATTTAGAAAAAATGTGCTATTATCATAAGAGGTAAGAATAAAACATTAAAGGAGCGGTGCCGGAATGGTTTACGAAACGGGCAGTACGAAAACAATAGAGCGTATATTTGACGGATGGGAGGAATCCCTGATCTGGTCTGCGCTGCAGGGCGTTATGGGCAAAATATATGTGACGGATAAGGAAAAGCCTTTGTCGGCAATGATTATTCTGGGGGATTTCTGCTATTTTGCGGGGGAGCCGGACAAAGAACTGGCGGGCTATAAGCCTGACTGGTTTTCGGAAGATTTTGTAATTATGGTTCCGCAAAATGACGGGTGGGCAGGAATAATTGAAGAGGTTTACGGTGAAAAGTCAAAGCGGGTAACCCGGTACGCCATTAAAAAGGAAAAAGATGTATTTGACAGGAAAAGTCTTTGGGCCATAGTGGATGATTTGCCGTCCGGCTATGAAGTGAAGCTGATTGACGAGGACATTTACCGGCAGTGCGGAAGGGAGAGCTGGGCCCGGGATTTGGTGGCCCGGTATAAAAGCTATGAAGACTATAAGCGCCTGGGGCTGGGAGCGGCTGTATTAAAAGAGGGAACGATTGTGTCGGGAGCCTCCTCTTATTCAAGCTATCAGGGCGGGATTGAGATTGAAATCGATACCCGGGAGGACTGCAGAAGAAAAGGACTGGCTTCCGTATGCGGGGCAAGGCTGGTTCTGGAGTGTTTAAACCGGGGAATGTATCCGAGCTGGGACGCTCAGAATCTGTGGTCCGTAGGGCTGGCTGAAAAGCTGGGATATCATTTCAGCCACGAATATGACGCCTACGAGATTCGGGGGTATTGAAAACCGCACCGGGGAATGGAAAAACCATGGGAGGGCGGCATGAACCGGAAAATAGTAATCATAGAGGATGAAACCATTATAAGAAGGGAACTGAAGGTACTTTTGGAAAACGCCCTGTATGAGGTTTCGGCTTTCAGCGAATTTGATAATGTTGTGGAACGAATCCGGGAGGAAAATCCTGATTTGGTTCTTCTGGATGTGAATCTCCCGGCCCTTTCCGGCTTTGACGTGTGTACGCAAATCCGGGAGAGGACGGACGTGCCGGTTATTTTTCTGACCAGCCGCACGGATTCCATGGACGAGCTGACAGGAATGTTGAAGGGCGGGGACGATTATATTACGAAGCCCTATCAGCCGCCGCTGCTTCTGGCGAGGATTGCGGCGGTGCTGAAAAGGGCGGGAAAGCCGTCTTTAAAGGAAGCCGCGAAGCTTTCGCACAGCGGCGTGGAACTGGACATTGCGGGATGCGGCTTAAGCTGCGGGGAAAAGCATGTGGAGCTGACCAAAAGCGAGATGAAAATTCTGTATCAGTTGTTTCAGTGCCCGGGGAAATATGTTTCCAGAATGGATTTGATTGAATATCTGTGGGAAAACCAGATTTTTATTGACGACAATACATTAAGCGTCCATATGGCAAGAATCCGCGAGAAGTTAAAGGAAATTGGCATAAAGGATTTCATTGAGACGAAAAGGGGAATAGGATACAGAATATGAAGCTGATGCCGTTTTTGAAGGATAAGTTCATGTTTCTCATACTCCACATAATCTGCATGGGAGCGTTGTCCGCCTTTCTGCGGCTTACGGGTTACGGCAGCACGGGCGTTACCTTAATATTAATTTTCTGGACGGTTATATTGGCTTTATGGCTTTTTATTACTTACCGGGAGCGAAAAAGATATTTTGACGAAATCGATAAAATTCTGGCGGAAGTCGACCAGCGGTATTTATTAGGGGAATTACTGCCTTATTCCTGCCGTCTTGAGGACAGGCTGTATAATAAGATGATGCATCTTTCCAACAAATCCGTGATTGAGAAAATCAGGAAAATAGAGGACGCGCAGAGGGATTACAGGGAATATATAGAAAGTTGGGTACATGAAATAAAGACGCCGATTACGGGCATTGCGCTGATTTGCGAAAACAGAAGAAGGCATGAGGCAGTGACACAGGAAAACTTGCGTGAAATCAGCCTGGAAAACCAGAAAATCGAAAACTGTGTGGATAAGGTACTTTATTACGCCAGAATGGAAAACGTCTATAAAGACTTCCTGATTCAAAAGACGGATTTGCAGAAAACAGCGGAGGAGGTTCTGGCAAAAAACAGACTGCTTTTAATCCGGCATCAGGTCAGGGCGGAAGTTCACTGCGGGGATATGGTTTACACGGACGGAAAATGGATTTCCTTTATCTTAAACCAGATGATAGGAAACAGTGTGAAGTACCGCAGCGAATCGCCGGTGTTCCTCATTTATACGGAACGTGAAAAGGACGGGGTAAGGCTGACGATAGAGGACAACGGAGTGGGGATTTTACCCGAGGAACTTTCCCGGATTTTTGAAAAGGGATTTACCGGAAGCAATGGACGCAGTCATAAGCAGGCCACCGGAATGGGGCTGTATCTTTGTAAAAGACTGTGCGAGCGGCTGGAAATCGGGCTGTCGGTGCAGTCGCAGCCGGGGCGGGGAACGAAAATGACGCTGGATTTTCCTGTGAGCAATTATATAAAGCGAGAATAAAACGCGGATTGCAGTTATCTTTCAAAAAAGTAAGATTACCGCAATCTTTTTTTATAGGAAGGGAAAGTGGAGAATGCTAGAATAAAAAAGAAATATGGAAAAATACATAAAAACAGGAGGAGGCTGGTTATTATGGACGATTACGAAAGCGGCAGCTATATCAGAGTGTGCGATATTGAAAAATATTACGGAAACGCGTCAAACGTGACAAAGGCCATAGACCGCGTCAGTTTTCAGGTGGAAAAGGGAGAGTTTGTGGGGGTGATGGGAGCTTCCGGCTCGGGAAAGACGACCCTTTTAAACGTGCTTGCCACCATCGACAGGGTGACGGCGGGCCATATTTATTATGAGAATACGGATATCACCGAGATGAACGAGGATGAGCTGTCGGAATTTCGCATGAAAAATCTGGGCTTTGTTTTTCAGGAGTACAATCTGCTGGACACTCTTACCATTGAGGAAAATATTGTTCTTGCCCTTACGCTGCAGGGCCGGGAAAGAGAGGAAATCAGGCAGGAGTGTATGCAGATGTTAAAGCTCCTTCATATAGAGGATATTAAGGAGAAATTTCCCTATCAGGTTTCGGGCGGGCAGAAGCAGCGGTGCGCCTGCGCCAGGGCGCTGGTGAACCACCCGAAGCTGCTTCTGGCGGATGAGCCCACAGGCGCGCTTGACTCCCGTTCGGCGCAGACGCTGCTTGAAACCTTTACCGATTTGAACCGGAGCATGGGAGCCACCATTTTGATGGTCACCCACGACGCTTTTTCCGCCAGCTATTGCGGCAGAATTTTATTTTTAAAGGACGGGAAGATTTTCCATGAGCTTGTAAGAGGGGAGAAACCGGGAAAAATTTTTCTGCAGAAAATTCTGGATGTTCTGTCTCTGACGGGAGGTGAGTTATCCCATGCTGGCTAAACTCAGTTTCCGCAATATGAAGCGTTCCGTGCGGGATTACACGGTTTATATGCTGACCATGACGGTGATAACGGCGTTCATGTATGCTTTCAACAGCCTGATATTTCAAAATGAACTGAACAAGCATCTTGAAACGGAAGGCATGATGGAAGTGATGATAGGGTTTGCCACCTTTTTCATCATATTGATTGTGGCGTGGCTGATACATTATATGGTGCGGTTCATGCTGGAAAAAAGAAGCGGGGAGTTCGGCATTTACCTGCTTCTGGGAATGAAAAAGAAAATGATTTCCAGACTTTATATGCGGGAAAATATGCTTCTTGGGAGTATTTCCTTTCTTGGCGGCGTCGTTTTCGGCATATTGCTGCAGCAGGTTCTGATGACGGTAATGTTTGCCATGGTAAGAATGGATTATCGTCTGCACATAAGTTTTCATAGGGGAACGATTCTGATGACGGCTTTGTGCTACGGGGGCTGCTATCTGATTGCCCTGTTTCGGTGCAGGCGGAAGTTCAGAAAAATGAGCATTCAGGCTTTGATGAATGCAAAGCGTCAGAATGAGGAAATCAGGGAAAGGAACGAGGAGTTTAAGAAAATTCTTTTTCCGGCGGCCGTGGCATTTATTCTGATGTTCTGGCGCTGGTTCGGCCATCTTTCCGGTACGGGAGAAACCCTTGTCTTTCTGGTGCTGCTGGTGCTCACAATCTATCTGTTTTATATCGGTATTTCGGCGTGGATTATCTGCTATGTCCGGGGCAGGGGAAACGGTATTTACAAAGGTCAGAACCTGTTTTTGATGCGGCAGTTTGCCTCCAAAATACGCACCATGCAGTTTACCATGGGAACGCTGACGGCATTGTTTACGCTGGCTCTTATGGGAGCTTCCATTGCGCTTATGTTCAGCGAATATGAGAATATGGTGTTGGACGAAAAATTTCCCTTTGATATTCAAATCTGGAGCGGAGATACGGAAAATGATTTTGTCGAAGAAAAGAAGGTTATTGAAGAAGATGTAAAGGTGGAGGCGTATTATCCCTATCATATTTATACCGATGAAAAAAATCAGGTAAACACCTTTATGCTTACGCATATAGAAGAGTATGGAACCATATTCCTGCAGGAAGACGGAAGCCTGGATATGGTTAAAATCAGGAATTTCCTGGAGAGTCAAAACGTTTATTATGAATACGATACTTATATGGGGATTTCGGATTACAACCGCCTCCGGAAAATGTTAGGATATGAGGAAGTATGGATTAATACAGATGAATTTCTGGTGCAGATAAAGCCGCGGCTTGCAAAGGAGATGGAAAAACTATGCGGAGGTATGGAAATACAGGGCCTTAAGGAGGCGGATTATCTGAAATGCGCGGGGGTATGCGGGGAAGCCTTTTCCCAGGACGGGCATAACGGCGCGGATTATTTGGTTGTGGTCCCGGACGCCGTAATAAAAAGAATGAAGCCTTATTACTCGGAGCTAGCGGTAAAGACGGAGGGAGAAATATCCGGGGATTTGCTAAAAAAGCTGGACAGGCTGCTCAGAAAAGAAGACCCGGAGTTTACAGGAGACTTTGAGGCTTCTTATGAGGAGGAGGATTTCCTGTGCTGCGGTTCCGACAAGATTATAAACTATGCGGTGGAAAATCTGGTGAGGGACAATCTGATTCCCGAGGTAAAGTACATGCTGGCGTCTCTGATAATTCCTTTGTTTTATATCGGACTGGTTTTCGTCTGCGTGGCGGTAACCGTTCTGTCGGTGCAGCAGTTAAGCGATTCCGCGAAATATAAGTACCGCTATGATGTTCTGGCAAAGCTGGGCCTTAGGAGCAATCAGATAAATACCCTGATATTAAAGCAGCTTATGGCGTATTATTTATGTCCGGCCATACTTGCCATTGTCATCAGTGGGAAAATGATATTGTTTGCAAGCGAAAAATTTGTGGCCATGACGGGCGTTCCGGCGTCGCCTCTTAAATTTTTTGCAAGGAGTATTCTGCTGTTTTTTGGCATCTATCTGGTTTATTTTTCGGTTACCTATGTAAGTTTTAAGCGGAATGTGGAAGAAAAGCTCTCCAGCTAAAATGCCGGAGAGCTTTTTTACTCGTGATTGCCGCCCGCTCAAACGGAAATTGCCGTTTTCATGTCAGGGCGTTTAGAACAAAGCTTTAGGACAAAGCATTAGTCCAGATATTCAACTTCGCCGCTTCCGATGTGGTAGAAAGCGCCGCAAACCTTAAGCTCGTCGTCATCCTTAACGCCAAGGCTTTCCTTTATAACGGCAACGCTCTGAGCCACATTGAGGCAGCAGGCGCGGTATTCGTCCGCCTCGTCGCCGATTGCTCTTTTAATTTCGTCAGTTATGTATTTTACAAAACCTTCGGGCACGTGTCCCATGGCGGCTCCCACCGCGCCGCAGTGCTCGTGGCCGAGAACCACTACCAGCTTGCAGCCCAGATGGTCGGCGGCATATTCAACGCTTCCAAGCTGATGCTTATCCATAACGTTGCCGGCTACCCGGATTACAAACAATTCGCCGATTCCTGCGGAAAAAATACTTTCAGGAATCACTCTTGAATCGGAACAGGTAATAACGATTGCGTAAGGGTGCTGCCCCTCATCGCAGGTTTTCTGTCTGATTGCCTGCGAAACGTCGCCCGGACAGGTGGCGGCTGATAAATAACGCTGGTTTCCTTCTTTCAATTTTTGCAGTGCTTCTGCTGCTGATACATTTCCTTCATGCATGACGTGTGTCCTCCATATTTTTCATATTTTTGGCGAGGCGTCTTCCGGCGCCGCGCAAGAATATCCGCTTGGTATAAGTATAGCATATTTTTACAAAACAGACAGTAAATCCATGGGATTTTTTAAGTAATAATTCGCGGGAGTGGTCTTGGTATGGCTGCCCCAGACCGCCAGTGCAAAATCCACACCGGCATTTTCCGCGCACTTACTGTCATAGACGCTGTCCCCGATATACAGAATTTCCTCTTTCTCCGCGCCGGAGAGTTCCATGTATTTTAAGAGCGGGCCGGAAGCAGGTTTGTGCTCTACGGTATCGTCCGCACACACAACCGGGTGAAAATATCTGCTGATATGAAATTTGCCGAAATCCTGTTCAAACAGGATTCTGGGTTTAGAGGTGATAATCCCCAGCCCGTATCCGGCCTTTTTGAGGTGTGTTATCAGTTCTTCGATTTCCCCGTAGAGAACCATCTCGTTTTCATGCTGCCGGAGGATATCGAACCATAATTCCATGGCGGCGGGGATATCCTGAATGTCAAGTCGTTTCAGGGTATCTTCTCCTGTGATTCCAAAACAGAAGGTTAAATCCTCAAGGGGATATTTTCTGCCGGTAAAGTGAAGCAGCACTTCCTGTAAAGAATGGAGAATTGGCTGTTCGCTGTCAATCAACGTTCCGTCAATATCAAAAACAATTTGTCTATACTTCATTTGAGACTCCTTTTGCGGTCTGTCTGTGGGATGCGGGAACTCTCTCACAGGCAGCCAATACGGTTTTTATCAGCATCCATAAACCATAAGCGGCTATGGGAACGCACAAAACAAAATAACCAAGGCCGTAGCGCCCGCCGGCCTCCCAGAACATATGAAAGAAATAACCGCCGAAAACGCAGAGAATGAGAAACGCGGCGGAAAGGGAGCGGCTCCTGATACAGAAGAAGGCGCCCGCACAGGCTCCCGATAAAATAATAAAATGATAAATATTCATAAGGCCCTCAAGAATCAGCCGACCGTTCCCGTAAATGAGGTAAAGGGCAAGGGAGGAATGGTCGTCCCGGTGGCGGCTGTACCATTCGTTTGTAATCTGTGACTGAAAACCGGGGTCGTTCCACTGAGAGATAAACTTCCGGTAAAAGAAACGAAGCCCTGATTTGGGGGCGGATATAAAACGGCTGACGGATTCTTTTATGGACGCCAGACAAAGCTGTGCGGTTTTTTCCGCGTCAAGGCCGCATTCGGAGTAGGTGACCCAGTTATAGCCGTTATACCAGCCGTTTTCCAGATATTCGTTTTCCTGCAGACCCATTGCAATCCATGCAATTTTGGGAATACCGGCCGGAATTTCGGAAATTCCGGAAGCTTTTACATAATAAAAATCAATCAGAGAGGTTCCCGCGGCTGGAAGAATCAGCAGGGCTGCGGTAAAAACGAGAGAAAACCAGTCTCTGGCGGTGATGGAATATAATATCAGTATTATGACAGCGGCGGCAAGAATCACGGAATTGTTGGACTTAAACAAAATGGCAAAACACATGCAGAGGGAAGCGGGAATAATAAGGAAACGCTTCCTGGTGTTTAAGTAACGGATTATCAGATAAACGGCGGGCATGGCAAATCCCATGCCGGGAATGTCCCCGTAAATAAACGTTACATAGAGATAAAGAGGCAGCAGGCCGAGGCAAAGGACGGAGAGCATTATGCGAACATTAAAATCGGGAAACAATTCTTCCGTAATCCGGTGAAGAAAATATACGGCCGAAAAAATAGCGGCTGTATTTAATAGCTGAAGAACCGTAAAATTGTTTACGCCAAAAATGAAATAGATAATTTCAAGGAAACCAACCATGCCGAGCTGGTGGGGATAGTGCGCCAGATAGTCGTCGCCGGAAAAGGAAGAATAGTCGCCGCCTAAAAAAGCGACGGCTATGTCGCTTAAGGACTGGCTGTCACAGGCGACATTTACCCGGTATATGAAAATAATGAGCATGCAGATAACGACGGAATAAATAAGCGCCGTTTTTTCAAATAAGCGGCAGAGCCTTTGGGTGGCGGCGTGTTTTCTGAAAAACAGCCCCCACAGACCCGCAAAAAGAAAGAAAAGCAACAGTAAAAAAACAGGAGAGTCCTGCTTGTAAAGGGGCTTTTCTATTTCCTGATACAGTTCCATATAAGTGGTTTGAAAAAGAGAAAAAAGGCTGTTAAAGGCAAGCAGGATTCCGCAGGGAACCATGTAGCATAAAGTAAGGATATAAATTATTTTCTCTTGTCTTTTCAGGGGATTCATAAAGGTTCGCCTTTCCGTCGGTAACGTCTGTATTTAACAGTATATCCGCTTGCAGGCGCTTTTTCAAGTTCATTTCTTGACCGGCATTTCTTCTCGTGTTACCATGTAGGAATATCAGAGATTATTTTGCGCAGAGAGGTTCGTCTGCATAACAGATGACGTGAAAGGGGATTTTGTCCAGGTGATTTCGGTAAAAAGCAGGAAAATTGAAAAAATAAACGGAAAGCTGGCAAAATGGGTGACGCCGAAAAACCTGTCGGTTTTTCTTACGGGAATCTATGTGATAAGCCTGATACCGCTTCTATGGATAGGCTGGTACAACTATCCCAGCGCGGACGATTATTCAATCGGCAACAACTGCAGGCAAGCGTGGGTGAGCAGCCACAATATTTTCAGCGCCGTCTGGGCCGGGGTTCTGAGGGGAATAGAAGACTGGATTACCTGGATGGGATACTTTACCTCCAATTTTCTGATGGCGGTTCCGCCCAGCAGCTTCGGGGAACGCTTTTACGTGCTGACGGTCTTTATTATGCTTGCCATGCTCAGCTTTTCAACCGCTTATCTGCTGAGAACCATTTTTGTCAGAGTGTTTAAGGCGGACAGATATATAAGCCGCTGCGCGGTAATGGCAATGCTGTTTATCACGGTACAATGTATGGTGGGCCGGGTGGAGGCGTTTTACTGGTACTGCGGCGCGGTAAATTATATGTTTGTCCACGGCATGTCCCTGTTTTTTTACGGGCTTTTGATTTCCATTGCCTGTGACAGGGGAAAAAGCGGAAAGCTGAAGCTTGTTATGGTGTCTCTCCTTGGTTTTCTGACCGGCGGCGGCAATCAGCTTACGGCGTTAAACGTGGCGATAGTCCTGTCTGTGGCGGCCGGATTTCTATTTTACCATAAAAAATGGAAGGAGTACCGGACGCTTCTTTTGCCTGTGGCGGCGTTTTTCCTGGGATTTGCGCTCAATGTGGCGGCTCCCGGAAACTGGGTACGGGCGGAAGGCGCAAGCGGTATGAATCCGGTAAAAGCGGTTCTGGTTTCCTTTTATTACTGTCTGGATTACTGCCTTGGCCAGTGGTTCGGGTGGCCGATAATTCTGCTTGTTGTTTTGCTGGTTCCCTTGTGCTGGCACATGGCGGAAAAGACGGAATTTACCTTCCCCTGTCCTTTGATTTCAGTGCTTTTCGGTTATTGTCTGGTTTCGGCGATGATGACGCCCTCTCTTTTTGCGGTGGGGAATATCGGGGCCGCCAGGCTGCAGGCGCTTACCTTTACCATGTTTATTCTGGTTCTTACCCTGTGTGTGGGCTATGTAACCGGCTGGGTGAGGAAAAAAGTTGAGAAGAGAGCCGGGGCGGATTTTTCCCTCAATGAAATCTGGTGTTTGCTTGGCTGTATTTTGTTTTTCGGACTGGCCGCGGTTATTACAATCATACCGGACCCTCATTATTTTGTTTTTTCATCCGCGCTGACAGACCTGTCAAACGGCAGTGCAAAGGCTTACGGGGACGCCTTACATGAGAGGATGGAGATTTATAACAGCGGGGAAAAGAATATAACGGTAAGCCCCCTCCCCAGCCAGCCGAAGCTCCTTTATTTTTCCGATATAAAGGAAGACCCGGAGGACTGGGAAAACAGAGGCGTCAGCAGGTTTTACGGACTGGAATCCGTAAAAGTGGCTGCAGAGAAGTAAAAGACCAAAAGAAAATGCGCTCTCTTATTTGACTCTGGGAAAGGCCCAGAACAAATAAGGGAGAGTAACGGCTCCCACTAAAAGGGCGGGCCACAGACTCTGTCTGCTGATTGCCAGATACACAAGTATGATGACGGCGATAAAGAAAGGGCTGCGCAGGAAGCGGTACAGCATTCTGCGCGCTTTCGGAATATCTTTTGTTTCCACTTCTTCCGGGTGGGTGAGACTGCAGTCTATGGTCGCGCCAAACCGGTCAAAGGTACGCATGGCCGTGTATTCCAGGCCGTCGATTTCAAAAACCGGAGACATGCCGGGCTTTGTGATTACCAGATTCAGATTACTTTCGCGGGCATATTGAAGAAGCGCTTCGGTAAATTCTTCGGTGTTCAGTACCATAGTGTCCGGCTTAAAAGAAAAGCGTTTTTTGCTTTCCGCTGTTGCATACCTTTTGTAATCCATAATAATTGACATAAATTTCCCTCCATTTCTTTCCATCGTTTCCATTTTCTGAAGAGTGTCGTCTACATCAAGGGATTTGATATCGCATCCTAAAAGCTCCCGGCAGATTACGATGCAGGCGTCAAGCTCCTGCTGCTTTTTCTGAAGGATTTTCAGGTGGTGCTTCAGAGATTCGTCAAGAGGAATTTCTTCGGAAAGAATGTTTCGGATATCCTCTATGGAAAAATCCAGCTTTCGCAGGATTTTCACTGTCTGGAGCGTCCGGAAATCTTCTTCCGTATATTCCCGGTAATTATTTGTCTCGTTTCTCGACGGGTGGAGCAGTCCCTTCTTTTCATAAAAGCGGATATTCTGTTTGGTGATTCCTGTCCGGGTTTCCAGTTCATTGATATTCAATGATACCACCCTCCTTTCCCTTTCTTTGAAAATGGTTTTGTATGGAAGTCAACTTGTTTGTTAAGCTGACTGTAAGGGATATACCTGGTATAAGGTCAATACTTTTTAAAAAAATTTTTAACTTCAGCCTTCGGAGAGAGCTTTTAGAGCCTGCGCGATACGCAGCGCGCCGCTGCCATCAACCAGTCTGCGCATGGCTGTTTGCGCGGACTTCCTCTGATGATAAGAATTGCCATCATGGAAATCTTTTATAAGTCCCAAAATCATTGCAAGAACTTCGTCCGGATTTTCACGGATATCTCCGGCAAAGGGAATTGCGCCGGCGTCTGCGAAGGCTTTGGCGGAAGCGGTCTGGTTGTCAGCCATGGTGAAGCTGACGGAGGGGACGCCCAGAGCGCAGAGTTCATATAAGGTGGTTCCGGCGGCGGATACGGCAAAATCGCAGCCAAGCATGAGCGCGGCCATATCGGACACATTTTCATGGAGCTTTAAAAAGGGCAGTTCTCTGGCGCGCATATAAAGAGCGTCTTTGTCGTCGTTTAGCTTTCCTATTATAATATGGAAGACAGTGTCCGAAAAAATACGGGGATTCTCCGAATTTAAAATTTTCAGTTTATGGATAAAGGAAAGACAAAAATGGTAGGGGTCACTTCCTCCAGTGGTAATTAATATATTTCCGACATGCTTTTTTATTGTAATCTGCTTTCCCTGAAACTGGCTGCGCAGGGGCGTGTAGGCGGCGCCCAGAAGAAGGCGTCCGGCGTTTTGGCAGGCGGTCCGACAGGCGGGCAGTTCTGACTTGGGGATTACATCATAGTTGACAAGCAAATCCACGGGATAGTCAAAAAGCCGCAAATCGTCCAGATAAGCGATTGCGGCAAAAGGCTTTAAGGCGGACAAATAGGCTTCGGTTACATAGTAGGAATCAATGAGTAATACCGGTCTTTTGTTTGTGACACATATGTCGTTTTCAGAAGAAGAGATTGCGGAAGAAAAAGCGCCGCAAACCGGAGCGGAGAGAAGGGCGGTCAGCTCCGGCAGTTCTTTCTCTAAACAGTCATAGGAGGCGGTCTTAAGCTTTGTAACAGCAAAAGCCGTTTGCAAAGTAAAGGGCTCCCTTATCTTTTCCTCTGTCTTTGCCCAGCTCTCCCAAATGCTTTGCAACAGAGAAAGGCTTTCTTCATCGGAAACCAGAAAATGAACGTCCATACCAAGCTGCCTGCAGGCAAGAGCAAGGGACAGGCAGCGGGTTAAATGGCCGGACGCAATATTTTTGTTTCCGTCTGTCCTTAAATAAATCAACTGATGAGTTCCCATTGAAGCGGCGTTCCTTTCTTCAGGAATGTTTTTGCTGTTTTTCCAAGGACTTCCTCATAATGCATGGTGTGTAAACCGCATAAACCGTTGCCGGGACGGATGGAGCGGATATTTTCGGGGGTGAGGAGCTGCCCGGCGTCGATATCCTCCACCACGAAAAGGGAACGGGAACCGCCGTGTTCCAGTTTCTGGGTTTCGGTAAGCCCGTAGACGTCGCTTCCCAGGGCTTTTTCCATAATGCGGATATCCTTTACCATCTGTGCAAATTCCTCCGGCTCCATGGAAAAGGCGCTGTCCGGCCCGCCGTCGGAGCGCCGGAGCGTGAGGTGCTTTTCCACCATCTTAACGCCCATAGCGACGGAGCCCGCCGAGACGATGGTTCCCATGGTGTGGTCGGAAATGCCGGTAAGGCAGTCGTAGGTTTTTGCCAGAGTGGGAATCACTCTCAAATTTACCGCTTCGTAGGGGGTGGGATAGGCGGACACGCATTTAAGCAAAATCACGTCCTCGTTCCCTTCCTGCCGGCAGGCGTCGAAGGCCCGTTCAATGTCCTCGGGATAGGCTACCCCCGTAGAGAGAATGACAGGCTTGTGAAGCCTGGCAACCTTTCGAATCAGGGGAATGTCGTTGATTTCATAGGAGGCAATCTTGTAGGCCGGCACATTCAGCCGCTCCAGAAAGTCAACCGAGGTTAAATCGAAGGGGGAGGAAAAGCATTCCATTCCCAGCTTTCCGGCTTCCTCCATCAGCCGGGCCTGCCACTCCCAGGGAGTATAAGCCTCGGAGTAAAGCTGATGAAGGGTCTGTCCGTCCCAGATGGTTCCTTCGTGAATCGTAAAGGCCGGGTCGTCGCAGTCAATGGTGATGGTGTCGGCGGTGTAGGTCTGGAGCTTTACGGCGTCCGCGCCGGCTTCGCCCGCCGCATGGATAAGTTCTAAAGCGCGTCCGTAATCCTGATTGTGATTGCCGGATATTTCCGCGACCACGAAAACGGGGGAAGTTTCGCTGATTGTCCGTGTTCCGATTCTGATTTCCTTCTTCATGAGCAAGCCTCGCTTTCCGTATAGTTTTTCATCATAAACTCGTCGTTGGACCAGGCGTCCCTTGCGGTAAAAAGAGTGCCGTCCGTATGCTCAATATAAACCGCCGGAAAATAATTGATAAACAGGGGGTTCAGGCACATGGTATATCCGCCGGCCGTATCGTAGATAATTTTATCCCCGGGAATGAGGGCGGCGCCGTCAACGATTTTAAAAAGCCTGTCGTATTCCATACAGGTGGCTCCGCACACCCACTGGTCGCGCTCCTTGTTTCTGACAGAAGTGTCGGAAATGTACTGTATATGATGGGGATAAACATGCCGGGTTACCAGAGGATTCAGGTTCGTGCGGCTCCCGTCCGTCACGATAAATTTCCTCCCCCGGATATCCTTCACGTCAAGAACGGTGGTCTCAAAGGTGGTTGCCCTTGAAATCAGGGAAACGCCGGGCTCCGCAATAATTTTCGTCTTATCCGGGGAAAAGTGCGCCGAGAGCTCTTTGCAGATTTCCCGGAAATAATCCCGGTAATCCGGCTTGTCGTCTCTCCCCCCGAAATATCCCCCGCCCATGTCCACGTAATCGAGAGAAAGGGCGTATTCCCGGGCGATGCGGACTGCCATTTTCGCCAGCGCGCCGTATACGTGTACGGTCCTTGACTGAGTGGAGGAGTGAAGATGAAGGCCGGATATTTTCACATTGGGAAGCTTTTCCAGCCTTTTGATTACGGTTCCCAGCACGCCGTTTTCATAGCAGTAGCCGAATCTTCCGCCCTCCTCTTCCACGAGCGTTTCCTCCGGGCAGAGGGCGGCGATGTCGCAGTTGACGCGAAGTCCCACCGGAAAACTGCGCTCAGGGAAGCGGCCGCTTAATTCCGCCAGCCAGTCAGGCTCGTAGCCGGAATCCAGATTTACATAGCCGCCGGCAAGGAGCGCCTCCTCAAATATTTTTTTGTCCTTAATGGGGCCGTTGTAAATGATATGTTTCGCCGGAAAGCCGAGCCTTACCGCCAGGTCATATTCCGGTTTCGAGACAACCTCCGCGTAAAAACCCTGTGCTTTTAAATAGGAAAGAAGCCACGGCAGAGAGTTGGTTTTTACGGAATACCCCGCGATGTAATTGCCCCAGTTTTTTAAGAGGGCTTCCTTTAAAATCGAAATATCATATAATAAATCCTTTTCCTTTATACGGAAAAAGGGCGTTTGAAGCTGTTCCATGGCAGTAACCTCCAAAGATTCAGGCGCCGGTGTGTCCGCGCCTCTGGGATATCAGGTAGTTTTTTCATGTAAAATCCTGTATTTCATTTCCGCCAGCGCCCAGTCCTCGGGCGTGTCGATGTCCTGCACCTCCAAATCCGTCAGGATTAAGGGGACAAGGCAGGGAACATCGGTGGTCCTGGCTTGCATAAAGGGGCCGGTGCGGCAGGCGTAAAACTGGCCGCAGTCGTGATAAATTCGGGGAAGGTCCTGGCTGCGCGCCGCCGCGTACTCGGGAAACTGCCGTTCCACATACCCCTTTTCGTTTAAAATAAGTCCCCTCTGGGGCGGATAGGAGAAAGGCGCCACGGGCATAACGCTGTCCGCCTCTTTCAGCAGTTCCATGGCTTCCCGAAGCCGTCCTCCGCTTAAAAAGGGCGCGGTGGGATAAAGACAGCAGAAAGCGTCAAATTCCTGTCCCGCCCTATGGTAGGCCGTAAGGACTTCCATAATCACGTCGTCGGTGGAAGCGTAATCGCCGGAATTTTCCTCTGAACGGAAAAACGGAACGCGCGCGCCGAATGCACGGGCGGTTTGCGCGATTTCCTCATCGTCGGTGGAAACCATGATTTCGTCAAAAACGCCGGCGTCTTTAGCCGCTTCAATGGAGTAGGCGATAATGGGCTTACCGCAAAATTCTTTGATATTTTTCCGGGGAATCCGTTTACTGCCGCCTCTGGCGGTAATCATTGCAAGGTTTTTGCCGCTTGTTAGCATAGTGTTTCCTTTCCGTGCCGCCCCGTTTCGCGCCGGGACGTTTTTGGCTTTCTGTATGGTAAGTATACACCATTATACATTGCAATCAAACAAAAAACTATGATAAGATAACTGGGAATGTAAAATTCTGTAATAATATGAGGAGTCTCTTAACTTGAAAAAAAGAATTTATATCTGCCACACCTATTATCATGCCTATATTGCATGTCTGAAAGAATTAAATCTGCCAAAGAGTGGCGGCGGGGCCGTGAGGGGACAGGCTTCGCTGATGCTGAGCCGCCTGTCAAACGATTTTGGCACGCTGCGGGAGCGTGCGCTTTCCTCCGGGCTTTTTGAGGAAGTCATTCCCTACGACGAGAAGCCGGAGAGCTATTTTCCCGGGCTTGCCCGTTTCCATAAAGACAGGGGAAACATTGTGCTGAATATGCTTGCCCGGATAAAATATACCAGAATGATGGGAAAGCTGCAGGCTCCTTTTGTGCCGGTGGATTTGCGGGAGTATGAGGACATTTACGTGTTCTGCGATTCGGATCCAATCGGCTACTATCTGAACACCCATAAGATTTATTATCACGCCTTAGAGGACGGGCTTGACTGCATTCGCTATTATGATACCGCCCGGTACGACAACAGAGGGCATTTTGGCCTGAAAGCCCGGATGGCCGCTGCAAACCTGATTTTTATCCAGAACGGATACGCGAAGTATTGTCTGGATATGGAGGTCAATGACATTTCGGTTCTGGAATACCCCTGCCCGAAATATATTGAGAAGCCGAGAAAAGAACTGACACAGAGTTTAGGAAAAGAAGAAAAAATGACACTTGTGTCTGTTTTTATAGATAATCTGAAGGAGCTGGAGGAGAAGCTGGCTTTTGGGGAGGGGCATGAGCATAAGGTGCTGGTGCTGTCGGAGCCTCTGTGCGACCTGGAAACGCGAGAGCGGATTTTCAGGGACATTATCGCGGAATACGGGGTGGTTGAGGGCAGAAGAGCCCAGATTCTGATTAAGCCGCACCCAAGAGACGCACTGGATTATAAGAGCCTGTTTCCGGAGCATATTGTGCTGGACGGAAAGTTTCCTATGGAAATATTAAATTTTGTAAAAAATCTGGTTTTTGACAGAGTTGTCACCGTATTTACCGTCCCGGCGGCGATTTCCTTCGCAAAAGAAAAAGTTTTTCTGGGGGAGGATTTCATGGACAAATATGAAGCGCCTGAAATCCACAGACAGAACGAGCAGATTTACTGATTTCCACCGGCTATGGGAAGGCCGCGGGCTTTGGAAAGGAACATGGTTTAAACAATGGAAGAAAACAGAAAGATTACAACGGCGCTGGCTTTGGCCGGCGCGGCGCTGCTTCTTTTTATGGCGGGATATCCTGTGGTAAAGGAAAAGATAAGCGAACACAGAAAAAAGGACGTCTTTCTTGCGGAGGAGCAGAGTCTTGGGGACAGGGAAGAGGTAGAAGAAGAGCGAAAAGCCGGGCTGGAAGAAAAAAAGGAGAGTCCTGCGCCGGAAGTGGCGATAGAACAGGAAGCGCTGCCGGAAGTATGTTTTTCCCTGGAGGGCCATGAAGAGGATTCGGAGGCGTTTTGGGTATCCATGTGGCGGAGCAATACCGGAATCTGTTATTTTTTTCTGCCCGGCTTTGCAAAAGGCAGAGGGCTGGTCCTTAAAACGGCGCCGGGAGGAAGCATTTTTATCGGGGATACGGAAGTAAAAGAGGGGGACGTCCTTCGGGGAATTTCAGAGGAAAGGCTCTATGAGCTTACCGTGCCGGCAGACGACGGGGAGGGGCTTACATGCGGAGCTGCTTTCATGTATTCCTCCGATTTGCCTGTGCTGTCCCTTACCACCGCTTCCGGGAGTACGGACTTCATTGATGAGGACAAGGAAAATCAGGAGGAGGGAAGCGCGGCGCTTTATGGCGAAAACGGTGAAAAACTGTATGACGGTAAGGCGGAGAGCATCAGAGGAAGGGGAAATTCCACCTGGGGGCTGTCAAAGAAGCCCTATCAGATAAAGCTCTGTGAAGATGTGGATTTTTTCGGGTTCGGTGAAGCCGCATCCTTTAACCTTCTGGCAAACGGGTATGATGAAACAAGGCTCCGCAATCAGGTCGCGCTGGAACTGGCTTCGGAGCTTGAGATGAAATATGTACCGGACGGAAAAATGATTGATTTGTATATCAACAATTGCTATTACGGGAACTATTTTCTGACGGAAAAGATACGGGTGGACGAGGGAAGCGTCGCTATCCGGGATATGGAAAAGCTGTTGGAGGCTGTTTACAGCCCGCAGGAGATTGAAAAGCTTACGCCCGGCGGGAATGAAGAGGGCACCAGAAAATGGGTGGAAACCGGGATTGATAATGATGACCTGTCAGGGGGATATCTGCTGGAAAGAGAGATTGAGTCGCGCTTTGAGACGGAAATCAGCGGTTTCGTGACAGACCAGGGGGACTGTTATACACTGCAAAGCCCTCTGTATGCCTCGGAAGACCAGGTAAATTATATTGCGGATTTGATGCAGGAATTTCAGGACGCCGTCTCAAAGGAGGACGGGATTCATCCCGTCACGGGAAAGCATTACTCGGAATATATTGACGTGGATTCCTTTATCCGGAAATATCTGGTGGAGGAAATTTCCAAAAATTATGACGGCGGTGTCACAAGCAGTTTTTTTTACAAGCCTGAGGATTCCGTAAGCCGTAAGATTTTTGCGGGGCCGGTGTGGGATTATGACGTGGCTTTCGGCAACTGCAATCTGGACAGGATTGCCAGCAATCCGGCGGGAATCACAAGACTAAGGGACCACGTGTATGGAACGGATGTGTTTGCGAAATTATATGAAAAAGAAGATTTTTATGGACAAATGGTAAAAATGTACGAGGAGAAGGCGCTTCCCTGTCTCAATTCCCTGTTAGCGGGCGGGATTGACAAGATGGTTCTGGAAAGCCGGAAATCCGCCGAAATGGACAGTATCAGATGGGAAGAGCTTGAGAACCGGTATCAGTATTACGAAGAATATGACAATGACGTCAGATACTTGAAATATTTCATCGAAAAAAGAAGAGATTTTTTGAGCGAAGTCTGGCTGGGCGGCGGAATCAGCCACACCGTGACATTTGTGGTGGACGGAGAAGCGTGGCAGCTTTTGTGCGTCAGGGACGGAGAGGTGCCGGATGCGGAACTGATACCGTCCAGATACAGCTCTCTGTTTATGGGCTGGGCCACAAAGGAGGGGATACCCTATGACCGGTACAAGCCGGTTTACGAGGATATGACGTTCTACGCCACCTGGCAGGAGCTGCCGGTGGCGGATGTGGTGCTGACAGAGTAAGTTTCCAAAGTAAGTTTTCAAAGTAAAACGCAAAGTGCCGTTCTTACCATTTTTTGACTTGTCTTTGCAACTATGGTAAAATGAGGCGGATTACATTAATATATGAAGCAACAGAAAAATTCCGGTTCAGGAAGAAATGAAAAAACAGCATGAAGAAGATAATTAAAAAAATGATGGTGCTGCTGGATGGGCGGCAAAAAAGGGTAATGATGTTTCTGGTACTGCTGATGCTTTTGGGAGCGGTGCTGGAGACGGCGGGAGTTTCAATGGTACTTCCGGTAATGAATGTGGTGATGGACGAGCATGCGGTGGAAAAACACGCCTACCTGAGAGTAATCTGCGATATTCTTCACATTGAATACGAGAATACCAGGGGGCTTATCATCGTCACGATGACGGCGCTTATCGGAATTTTTGCCGTAAAAAATATTTTCCTGTTTTTTCAGCAGAAAGCCCAGCTCAAATTTGTTTACACCAATCAGTTCGCCACGTCCAGAAGAATGATGATTAATTTTATGGAGAGGCCCTATGAATATTATTTAAATGCCGACACGTCTGTCATTCAAAGAAGCATTACCTCGGACGTGAACAATATGTACGGACTTATCCTGTCGCTTTTGCAGCTTACCAGCGAGGCGGTGGTGTTTCTGTTTCTGGTGGCAATCAGCCTTGCCACGGACGTCTGGATGACGGTGACGGTGACGGTGCTGATTCTGGCGGTGCTGATAATCATTAAATGCATCTTAAAACCGATTATGCGGAAAGCCGGCGAGGACAATCAGGATTATTACAGCGGCCTTTACAAATGGATAGACCAGTCGGTGATGGGAATCAAGGAAATCAAAATTGCCAACAGGCAGAATTATTTTATCAACGAATATGCCAAATGCGGCGAGGGGTATGTAAACGCCGTGCAGAGATACAATCTGTACAATGCCACGCCCCGGCTTTTGATAGAAACGGTTGCCATAGCCGGCATGATACTTTATATGATGTTCCAGATTCTTAAGGGAACGGAAGTGACGGATATCATGCCCCAGGTGATGGCGCTTGCGGTGGCGGCCGTGAGGCTGATTCCCTGCGCCAACAGAATCAACAATTTTCTGACTTCCATCTCCTATTTCGAGCCTTTCTTCATGGGCGTCAGCGACAATCTTCAGGAAGAAATCCGGGATGAGTCCATCAATTATGATAAAAGCGCCTATCAGAAGAAAAAGAATGTTGAAAAGCTGGAAATAAAGGATAAAATTGAATTAAAGAACATTGTTTACAAGTACCCCAACACGGAGACGCTGATTTTTGACCATGCCAATATGGAAATTCCAATCGGACAGGCGGTGGGAATCGTGGGAACCTCCGGCGCGGGAAAGACGACGATTGTGGATATTATGCTGGGACTTTTGAGAATCCAGAGCGGAGAGATTCTGGCGGACGGGGTGGAGGTCCGGGAAAACTACGAATCCTGGCTTAAGAATATCGGTTATATTCCCCAGAATATTTTTATGATTGACTCCACCATACGGAAAAATGTGGCTTTCGGCTGCCCCGACGATGAAATCGACGACGAGAAGGTCTGGCGGGCCCTTGCGGAGGCGCAGCTTGACGGCTTTGTAAGGGGGCTTCCCGAGGGTCTTGATACGGGAATCGGAGAGAGAGGGATTCGTATTTCCGGCGGGCAGCGGCAGAGGATTGGCATCGCGCGGGCTTTGTTTGAGGACCCGGAGGTATTGGTTTTAGATGAGGCAACCTCGGCTCTTGACAACGAGACGGAGGCGGCGATAATGGATTCTATCAACAGGCTTCACGGCAAAAAAACGCTGGTAATCATTGCCCATCGTCTGCAGACCATTGAAAAATGCGATATGGTTTACCGGGTGGAAAACGGCAGGGTGGCCAGAGAAAGATAGAAAGGCGGCAGGATGGCAGGGAAAGGGCGCGAGGCCAATTATGAATTACTGAGAGTGCTTGCGATGGTCATGGTGGTGGCCATGCATTTTCTGGAGCGCTCAGACAGCCTCCTTGCTCTTGACGAGCCTTTTAACGGCGTGCGGCTTACGGGCAGTCTGCTGGAGGCTTTCTGTCTCGTGGCGGTAAACGTCTATGTGCTGATTGCCGGGTATTTCGGCGTCCGTGGGCGGTTCCGCGTAAGCAAGGCGGCCGGGCTTTTATTCCAGATATGGTTTTATGCCCTGCTTGTTCCGGCGTTGCTGACGCTGGCCGGAGTCTCCACAGAGGCTTCAAGACTTGGATTTTACGGGCTGATACAGTATCTTTTTCCTATAGAAACAGAGCATTACTGGTTTGCCACCTCTTATTTTATGCTTTATCTCCTGACGCCGGTGTTAAATACGGCGGTGAGAAATATGCCGAAAAAGCGGCTGCAGGTTACGCTGGCATGCCTTTTTATCCTGTTTTGCGGAATTAAGAGCATCAGTCCCGTGGTGTTTGCCTTTGACAGGTACGGGTATGATTTGGCCTGGTTTGTCTGTGTGTACCTTCTGGCGGCGTACCTTGGCCTTTACGGATGGGACTTATTTGAAAAGAGGGGATGGCTTATCTACGGGGTCGGTTCTCTTATGAGTTTTGGCGTCAGCGTATCCATGTGGGTGCTAGCCGGAAAAAGTGACAGCTTTCGTTACTATTTTACCGTGCCCTTTCATTATAATTATGTCCTCTGCCTTTTGGGAGCGGTGGGACTGTTTTACGGATTTTCCCGTATTTCTGTTAAAGAGGGGGCGGGCGCCAGGCTGATTCGGAAGCTGGGCGGGCTTTGCTTCGGCGTTTATCTGCTGCATGAGCATATTGATTTGCGTTTCCGGTGGTACGAGTGGATAAAAGGCCTGATAAATCCCGGAAATAAGGAGGGAATGCCTTTTTTCCTTTGGGAACTGATTTGCTGTGCGGTAATTCTTTTTGGGGCAGGTATATTCATAGACTGGATTAGGAGCATGTTGTTTGCCGGAGTAAGAAGGATTTTGGGTAAAACGGTGCTTTTTGAAAAAATAAGGAAGTTGGATGAGGCGTAGCATGATGAAAGAAATGGCTGGAAAAGTGAAAGTGTTTGGGGAGTCAAAAGAATTTCACAGGGTGTGGAAGCTGGTGGAGAATATTGTATTTCCGCTTGTTCTTCTGCTGTTTCCTCTTCTGAAAGTGCAGGAAGGAATCGACCTGACGGATACGGGCTACAGTCTCGGGAACTACCGTTTCTTCGGGGAATCCGGAGGAATATGGGAAGTCCTTACCTTTTTGTCCAATGTGACGGGGTTTCTGTTTACAAAGCTTCCGATGGGCAAAACCATGCTTGGAATGAAAATTTACAGCTCCCTGATAATCAGCCTTATGGGGCTTTTGGGATACCGGTTCTTCAAGACAAAAATGCCGGCGGCTCTGGCCTTTGCCGGGGAAGTCGCGGCCATTGGCCTTTGCTGGTGCCCGCCCGTTATTTTATATAATTATGTCACTTATTTTCTGTTCCTTCTGGGCAGCATACTGCTGTTCCGGGGACTGGCGGGAGGAAGGCGGATATGCCTGTTTCTGGCCGGGGCGGCGCTTGGGGCCAATGTGATGGCGCGTTTTCCGGGAAATGTTCTGGAGGCGGGGCTGATTCTGGCGGCCTGGTATTATGGTCTTTTAAAAAGGAAAACGGTGAAAGCGCTTGCAAAGGAGACGGGGATTTGCCTTTTGGGCTATCTGAGTTTTTTTCTTGCGCTTCTTTTGGCGGCGACTCTTCTTTACGGAAGCGGAACCTTAGGCAATATGATTACAGGCGTTTTGGGAATGGCGGGCAGCGCTTCCGACTATACTCCGGGAGAAATGCTGCTGGCGATAGTGGACGCTTATTTCCACGGCTTTCAGTGGATGCTTTATATGCTATTGTGCATTCTGCCGGGGATTCCTTTCCTGATTATCGGGGAGGGGCGCTTTCTGCGGCTCCGTAAAATCGTTTACTGTCTCTGCATTCCCGTTCTGTTTCTGGTGCTTTATAAATGGGGCATGTTTAATTTTAAATATTTTCAGAAAGAAGCGGCGCTGCAGTGGGGAGCGGTTTTTTTGCTGGTGTGCCTTGGGGTGACCGTGTGGATGCTTTTTACAAGGATGCTGGACGACGAATGGCGGCTGATTGGCTGTATTGCGCTGCTCATTATTCTAATTACGCCTCTTGGGAGCAACAACCATATCTGGCCGGTGCTGAACAACCTGTTTTTTATTGCGCCGGTCGCGTTCTGGATGATTTACCGTTTTGCAAGGTGGGGCCGGACGTGGCTTGACACAACCCGAAAGGTGCCTCTTTTTCCGGCGAAGGCCATGTTTTCCGGTATGATGATTGCCTTTTTTGTGCAGGCGCTGGGCGTGGGCTGTCAGTATGTTTTTCTGGACGGGGAGACGGGCGAGCCCCGGGTGTACAAGGTGGCGGCAAATCCCGTGCTTCACGGGATGCATACCAGTGAAATGAACGGGGAAACGCTGGAGGAAATTTCCCGGTTTATGACGGAGCACCGGGCGGAATATGAGAGCAAGAAGCTGATTCTCTACGGAAACATTCCGGGACTTTCCTATTATCTGGACAAAGGGCCGGCCATATATACTGCCTGGGCCGATTTGAATACCAATTCCCTTGAGCGGCTTGAGGAAGAGCTGCAGGAGCTAGCCGGTTTGTATAAGGAAAATCACAAAGACAGGCCGCTTGTGATTTTATCGCCCCCTTTGGCGGCATATCTGTCAGGGGAGGAAAAGACCATCGCCTGGTGGGGCGTGGATGTGGAAAGCTGCAAAAAAGATGAAAAGCTGAAAGCAATAGAAGATTATATGGAAGCGGGAGCTTATGAGCAGGTATTTGGGAATGAGGCTTTCGTGGTTTATGAGTAATGTACATGAAAGAAACAGTGTTTATAACAGCATTGTCGGGACAGATGAAGAACCGGAACAGGAGGGAAAATGATTCGTTTTAATGTGCCGCCCTATACGGGACGGGAAATCGAGAATATGAAGAAGGCCGTGGAAAACATGCATATCTGTGGAGACGGGGAATTTACAAAAAAGTGCAGCGAATATCTGGAAAAGATTACGGGCACGGCGAAGTGCCTGCTCACCACCTCCTGTACCCACGCGCTTGAGATGGCGGCGCTTTTATGCGATTTGAAGGAAGGGGACGAGGTGATTCTTCCCTCCTATACCTTTGTTTCCACGGCGGACGCTTTTGTGTTGCGGGGGGCGAAGGCGGTATTTGTGGACGTAAGGCCGGATACCATGAACATTGACGAAAATTTAATCGAGGCGGCCATAACGGAAAAGACAAAAGCGATTTTTGTGGTGCACTATGCCGGAGTGGCCTGCGAAATGGACACTATTATGGACATTGCCGGAAGATATAATCTGAAAGTGGTGGAGGACGCCGCCCAGGCAATCATGTGCACTTATAAGGGAAAGCCCCTTGGGACTTTCGGGGATTTCGGGTGTTTCAGCTTTCACGAGACTAAGAATTTCAGTATGGGAGAGGGCGGCGCGCTTCTCATCAAAGACCCCGCTTATATTGAAGATGCGGAAATCCTCCGGGAAAAGGGAACGGACAGAAGCAAATATTACCGGGGGCAGGTGGACAAGTACCGCTGGATGAATTTCGGCTCGTCCTATCTTCCCAGCGACATGAACGCGGCCTATCTGTACGCTCAGTTTGAGATGGCGGATGAAATTAACGATTCCCGCATCGCAAGGTGGAATCAGTATTATGAACTGCTTTCGCCCCTGAAGGAGGCGGGGAAAATCGAACTGCCAGCGGTTCCGGAGAACTGTGTGCACAACGGCCATATGTTTTATATCAAAACCCGGGATTTGGAGGAGAGAGGCAGGCTCATTGACTTTATGCGGGCAAACGATATTCTCACGGTCTTTCATTATGTGCCCCTGCATTCCGCGCCGGCGGGACTTAAGTTCGGACGGTTTTCCGGCGAAGACAGATATACCACAAAGGAAAGCGAACGGCTTCTGCGCCTTCCCATGTTTTATCAGTTGACGGAAGAACAGACCACATACATTGCGGGTAAGGTGCGGGAGTTTTACGGAGAATAACGCGGGACAAAAGCGCCGCGGCACTTCGGCGGCAGACGGCTGAAAGAAAAATCAGGGATACGGCAAAGCAGAGAGATTTATGGGCAGAGAAAACAGGCTTGGAAAAATTGAAAACTGGATAATTGCAGTCGGGGCAGTGGCGGTGCTGGGAGTCTTTGCGGCGCTTCGTTTTGATTATTATTATGATTTGAACGACGACGTGCTGATGAAAGACATTCTGGCCGGAGTTTACACCGGAACGCCGGAGGGGCATAATATACAGATGCTCTGGCTTGTGAGCGCCTTTATCAGTCTGTTTTACCGGATGATAGGGACGCTTCCCTGGTATGGGCTGTTTTTATGCCTTTGCCACTTCGGGAGCTTTTTTCTGATAGTAAAAAGAAGCCTCTTATTCTGCGCCTCGCTTTGGGGAAAGCTGGCTGTGGCCCTTGGGGAGCTCTTTTTGTTCGGCGCGCTGTTTTTAAAGCATCTGGTGTTTGCCCAGTATACGGTGACCACAACGCTGCTGGCCGCCAGCGCCGCTTTTTTGTTTTACACAACGGATATCAGCCTTAACCACAGGGAGTTTATCAGGAAAAATATTCCCGTGGCGCTGATGGTGGGAACCGCCTATCTGGTTCGTTCGGAAATGCTTCTTCTGGTTCTTCCCATGATTTGCGCGGCGGGCGTCGCGAAATGGGGCGGCGAGGAAAAAATTTTCACCAAAAATCATGCAGTCAAATATTTTTCCGTAATCGGTATGATTCTGGCAGCCATCGTGTTTGGGCAGATTACGCATATGCTGGCCTATGGCTCGGAGGAATGGCGCACCTTTACGGAGTTTTTTAATAACAGGACGGAGCTTTACGACTTTCAGGAGCCGCCCTCTTATGAGGAGCATCAGGCGTTTTATGAGAGTATCGGGCTGACGGAAAGCGAAAAGATTCTCTTTGACAACTATAATTTCGGCATGGACGAGGAAATCGACGAGGTTATGGTTGGCGAAATTGCAAAGTATGCGGGAGAAAACAGGAGCGCGGAGGAGCCGTTCTTGCAGAAGCTGCCCGGCAAGCTTAAGGATTATGTTTACCGCTTCACCCGGGGAAGGGGTGTGACAGGGAGCGATTATCCCTGGAATTATGCGGTGATTTTCGGATATCTCCTGGTGTTTGCGGCGGCGCTGCCGGAGAAGATAAGAAATGGACAGAGGATGGGGCCTCCGGAAAATTCCGGAAGCGGGCAGAGAGAGCCGGAACTGCCGGGGAGTCTGGAAAGCCGGGCTTCTGCAAGGACAGCGGCAGGCATTCGCGTCCTGAAAATCAGTTGGAAGCTGGGGCTTCTTTTTCTGGTGCGGACAATGCTTTGGATGTTTATTTTAATGCGGGAGCGGGCTCCGGAGAGGATTACCCATTCGTTGTATCTGATGGAGCTGTGCATTCTGGCTGCCATGCTTTTTGAGGAGTGGCGGGGAATCCGTCACAGGGCGGTAAAAAAATATATGGGCGCGGCATCCATTGCCGTTTTTACCGTTTTTGCGGTTTTCGTTCTTCCTGACAGTGTGCGGGAGGTTTCCGCGGAGCAGACATACCGGGAGCAGGTAAACGCCCCTTACCGGGAGCTTTACAGTTATCTTTCCAGGGAAGAAAACGCGGATAATTTTTATCTGATAGACGTTTATTCTTCGGTATCCTATTCGGAAAAGATGTTTGAGGGTGTGGACAATTCCCTTGATAATTACGATATCATGGGGGGCTGGGCCTGTAAAAGCCCTCTGCAGAGAAAAAAGTTTGCTCTTTTCGGAATCGACAATATGGAGCAGGCGCTGCGGGAAAAGGAAAACGTTTATTTTGTCAGAAAATCCGGCGAGGACATGGATTGGCTTTTTGCATACTACGAGGGCCACGAAGCGCCTGTGAGGGCGGAAAGAATTGCCGTGATTGCGGAGGTTTTTGAAATTTATGAAGTGCGGGCAGATTGAGGGTAAGGATATTTACCTGCGGCTAATGACCGGGGAAGATACGGAGAACATTATCCGGTGGCGGAATAAGGAAATGGTCTTCCGGAATTTCATCTACCAGAAGCCATTTACCCGTAAGGGACATGAAAACTGGATAAAAACCATGATAGATACGGGCAGGGCCGTTCAGTTCATCATCTGTGAAAAAGCAGGCACAAGGCCGGTGGGCAGCGTTTATTTGCGGGACATCGACAGAACCCACAATAAAGCCGAGTACGGCATTTTTATCGGGGAAGAGGATGCCCTTGGAAAGGGCTACGGCACGCAGGCGGCTTTGATGATGATAAAATATGCTTTTGAGGAAGCGGGGCTTCATAAGCTGATGCTCCGGGTACTCGCAGAAAATGACAGAGCTGTCAGGAGCTACGAGAAAGCGGGCTTTGTAAAAGAGGCGTATTTGAGGGACGAGGTTTTTCTGGAAGGACACTATAAAGATGTGATTTATATGGCGGTGCTTCGTGAGGATAAACAATTACAGTGACCTGCATTTTCAGGCGCCTGTTTCCGTAAAATATTGACATATAAAAGAGGATAAAGCGGTATGAAGACTTTGGTAAGCTTTGTGATTCCCTGCTACCGCTCGGAGGCTACGCTTCCCGGAGTAATCAGGGAAATTCAGGATACAATGGAAAAAATGAAGGACTACGGCTATGAGATTGTTCTGGTAAACGACTGTTCGCCGGACGGAACTTTTTCCGTTATCAGGAAGCTGTGTCAGGAAAATGACAACATTGTCGGTATTGACCTTGCCAGAAATTTCGGACAGCACAGCGCGTTAATGGCGGGTTTCCACTATGTAAAGGGAGACGTGATTGTCTGTCTCGACGATGACGGGCAGACGCCGGCGGACGAGGCGGACAGGCTCCTTATGGGCATCGAAAAGGGAGCCGATGTGGTGTATGCGAGATACGGCAAAAAGCACCACTCGGGTTTTCGGAACTGGGGAAGCCACGTGAACGAGCTGATGACAAGAGTCATGCTGGGAAAGCCGAAAGATTTGTACCTTTCCAGTTATTTCGCGGCAAAAAGATTTGTGGTGGATGAGATGCTACGCTATGAGTTTGCTTATCCCTATGTGATTGGGCTTGTGCTGCGCACCACAAAGAATATTATCAACGTAGACGTGGAGCACAGAGACAGGCAGGCAGGTGTTTCCGGTTATACCATCGGAAAGCTTCTGAACCTGTGGTTCAACGGGTTTACCGCTTTCAGCGTAAAGCCTCTCCGGATTGCCACGGTGACAGGCGCGGGGTGTGCTTTTTTGGGATTTGCTTATGGGATTTATACGATTATAAAGAAAATATTTATCAATCCGCCGGATTTGGTCACAGGTTTCAGCGCGCTGATGTCGGTGCTGGTATTTATGGGCGGAATGATGATGCTGATGCTGGGGCTTTTGGGAGAGTACATGGGGAGAATGTATATTTCCATGAATAATTCCCCGCAGTTTGTGATTCGGGAGTGTATTGGCAGGACGGAGAAAACGGAATAATTGCGGCCAGGGCGGGATATTTGGAAGGCAAAAGCAGCGCTGGAAAGGCAAAGCGCCGTATGCTCGAGAAAAGACAGAGGAAGGAAAAGCATGACAATGTATCTGAAAAACAGCAAATGGGGAAGATGGCTTGCGGCGGCGGCTCTTTCTTTCGGGGGCGTATGTACGCTGCCCTTCATGCTTCATATAGAACAGGAATGGATTGGATACACAAACAGTATCTTTTCTGTTTTTCTGTTCTTTTTTCTTTTCCGGCTACTTGACGGGCTGCTCCAAAAGGGACTTTCAAAGAGCGGCGCAAGGTGGTTCTGGCCGGGGTGCGTGGGCGGGCTTTTTTCGATGTGCATGATTTTCGGTACTGCGCTGGATTTGCGTGGGAGCGTTCCCTTTGGGGATGCCGGAATGTGGGGCGGTATTTTCATATGGGGTGTTATTTTTACACTGGCAGTCCGGTTTTTGTGGAATCTGGCGGGCGGGGGATGCTTGGCGAAGGGAGATTCGGGAAAAGAAAACAATGTTTCTGTGGGAGTTTTGGAGGAAGAGAAAAGGGGTCGGGAAAGCCGCCGGAGCCTTTTGTTCCGGGCGGTCATAATATTTTTGTGTTACCTCCCGGTTTTTCTTGCGGTTTATCCCGGATTTTTTGTATATGACGCGCAGGACGAGTACATGCAGGTGCTCACACGGAATTTCTCCACCCATCATCCCCTTGCGCACGTGTTACTTTTAGGAGGAATTATTCAGATTTTTTACAAGCTTACGGGCTCCTGTAATCCGGGAATTGCCTGTTATACATTGATGCAGATGACGGTCATGTCAGTTATTTTTTCCTGGTGTGTGGAAAAACTGAAAGAAAGAGGACTTAAAAGGCCATGGAGTATTTTGTTAACTCTTTATTTCGGTCTCTGCCCGGTGCTTGTAATGTTTTCCCTCTGCTCCGCCAAGGACGGGCTTTTTACGGGAATGCTTCTTGTGACGGTGGTTTTGCAGCAGGAGATGTTTGCGGAGCCGGAGGCTTTTTTTAAGAAAAAAGGCTCTGTTTTGCTGCTTGCGGCAGCTTCCCTTTTTATGCTGCTTCTTCGGCACAACGGTTTTTACGCTTATGTTGTGTTTGCCCCTATTGGAATTATTTATCTGAAAAAATACAGGAAAAAGGCGGCTGTTTGCTTTGGAGCGGTGGCGGCGGCTTATGTGATGATAAGTTCCGTT
This sequence comes from bacterium 1xD8-48, assembly GCA_009917455.1. Taxonomy (GTDB): domain Bacteria; phylum Bacillota; class Clostridia; order Lachnospirales; family Lachnospiraceae; genus Suilimivivens. The sequence continues at coordinate 110,936 of QZDS01000004.1, forward strand.
CTTGCCGGAATTTTCCACGCGGATGCGGGAGGGCATCAGGAGATGCTTACAGTTCCGATTTCCCAGATGGCGAGGGTATACGGGGATGAGAAGGAAACGCTTCCCTCTGAGGATAAGGAAACTTTGTACAGATATCTTTCGGAGGAAGCGCTTTTGCGCTACACGCCCAAGGTGTCCGACGGGGTGAAGATTCACTTTAATAATGAAGCTTTCGAGGCGGATAAGGGGAGTTTTTTAAAACTCTGGCTGAAATGGGGGCTGGAGCACCCCTTTACCTATTTAAACGCATGGTTTATGACCTCTTACGGTTTCTGGTATCCCGATACGGTGATTGACGTGTACCGGGGAAATACGGTGTTTACTTATACTTATGAGGACAGCTCTTATTTCGGATACGAGGTGGAGGAGCCGGGGATGCGGGAAAGCAAGATTCCCTGGCTTAATGAGATTTACCGGAAAATGTCGCTGGAAATTTTTCAGCAGAAAGTTCCGGTGGTATCCATGCTGTTTTCGCCCGGATTTTTATTCTGGGTAATGGCCTTTTGTCTGGGATTTCTGTGCGACAAAGGAAGATGGAATCAGGTTCTGCCCTTTGGGCTTTTGGCGCTGGTGTGGCTTACAGTTATATTAGGGCCGACTTATCTGGTAAGGTATGTGGTGTTTTTGTGGGTGCTTCTGCCTGTTGTTTTGGACAGGACGTTTGATAATTGGAAATAACTGTGATATACTACCAGTGCGAAAACGCGCGGAATGAGGAAAAATTATGAAAAAGATAGTATATAAAAGCAAAGCAATACAGACAGTAATATTAATCGCCGCTTTTTGCCTTCTGGCATCGCTCTGGCCCCTTCGTATCTGGCATGAAGAAGTAACCATGCAGATTTCCCCGGGTACGGGAAGCATGACGGATATCATTAACGAGGAAAAGACCGTGATGCAGAGTATTGTGGCGCAGTACGACCACATGGATACCATCGACGTTTATCTGGATAAAGCCGAGGAGGGAGAAGTTTTTTATCTGCGAATACTGGACGAACAGTGGCAGATGATTTGCGAGGAAAAGACAAAGCTTACCCATGATGTGCAGGGCGGCTGGCAGGAAGTTCTGATTGACGTGGATATGGAAGTGGGCGGTTTATACTATGTCATTTTACAGGGATATAAGACGGCGGAGTTTTCTGCCGGCTGCGAGAGTTTTTCTCCACAGGAAATGCCTTATTTGCTGAAGCTTTATTATGATAATTCCGAGATGGAAGGCATGAGCCTTGTGGCCAATTACAATTACAGTGTTCCGCTGCGCAAAACCAAAGTGTTTATGCTGGGCGCGGTGATAGCGGCAGTCGCGGCGCTTTGTATATTGGCGGTCCGGTGTTGGTACAGGAAAAAAGAAGATAAGCTGGTTACGGTGGAGAGAGTCTTTCAATCGGTTATGAATCCGATTGTGGGAGCGGCGACCCTGTTTATGTTGGGCGCGGTTCTCATGGGATACTGCGGGCGGTATACACTGGACAATACGGTTTATATTGTAAGCATCCTTTTGCTTGCCGGTATTTTATTTTACGGGATTAATCACAGCAGAGTGGGAATGGATTCGATTATTACCTTTGATTATCTGAAAAGCCATGCCGGGGATTTGATTCAGTCCGTTGCCATAGCGGGCGCGATTGCAGGGTGCTGCGAGTATATGTCGGGGCTTTATGACATTCACCATTCGGTGGCGGAGAGGAAGGAAATGCTCTGGTTCTGCCTTGCGGTGATTGCCATGTTTAAATGGAAAGAAATCGTCAACGTTTACAGCCTGCTTTATTTTCTGGCGGCAGGTTTTGGCGGTTGGCGTTACTATACGGGGCATCTGACGGAGGAGATGGATGAACTTGCGGTGCAGGTTCTGAAGCTTACGGTACTGATTGCCATTGCGCTTGGCTTTATTGTGATTCGCACGCTGACCGGCCTGTACAAAAGCTGCCTGCGGAAAAACTGTCCGCCAGACAGAAAGATGGCAAAGCCCTCCTGGTATGCGGCTGTTCTTGCGCTGTTTTTTGCCCTTATTATCATTTTCCGGAACGGCAGATGGTGGGGCGTGGCAATGGTTATTGCCTTTACGCTGTTTTACTTAAACTATGGTATGTGGGAGCATAAGAAAAGAATACTGGTCAATATCGCGCGGGGAGCGGTTTTCCAGTTCGCGTGGGCTACCGGCTATGCGCTGCTTTACCGTCCTTACGTTACTTTCCGCAACGCCAGATACACCCATATTTTCCATACGGTGACGATAACGGCCACCTGGCTTACTATGGTGGAATGTGTGGCGGCGGTCATTCTTCTGAGCAAACTGGCAAAAAGCCGGAAGCTCAGGGATTGCTGGAAAGAGTTGGCGCTTTTTGGCGTGGCGTCCTCCTATATGATTTTCACTATGGCGAGAACGGCCTTTTTCTCCGTGGGAGTTACCATGCTGTTTGTGCTTGTGGTAACGGCTCCTGGAAAGGGGGGCCTTAAAAGATTCGGTAAAAATCTTGGTATGATGGCTATGGCGGCGGTGGTCTGCCTGCCTATTACCTTTACTGCCCAGAGAAACATTCCCGCTCTGGTAAGCGAGCCTTTCCTTTATGAGATTGAATATTCCATGTACTGTCCCGAGGACGTGATGAGGGGCAGGCGGCCTGACTCTCTTAATTATATGAGGGTAGGGCGTTTTATAGACGTGTTTGCGGAAAAAATATTCGGAATCCCCGAGGGTACTTTCGACGTTTATGGGGAAATTGCGGAGCTTGAGGAATACAGGAGAACCCACGGAGAAGGTAGCACGGCCGATGCGTCTAAGAGCGAGGGATGGGGCGGCGGACTTTTTGGAGAAAACACCTTGGGAAAGGATGGGGCGCCGGGGCCGGAAGACGCAGTGTCTAAAGCCGGGCCGGAAGAGCTGGTAGCTTCTCTTGACTATGTGCCAGGGGAAGTTCCGGCCGGGGCTTTAGAGGATAACGACTACACCAACGGGCGTCTGGATATTTTCCGCTCCTATATGGAACAGCTTAATATGACGGGACACGAGGAGATGGGCGCGTTGCTTGACAACGGAGAGATTGCCACCCATGCCCATAATATTTATCTGCAGGTGGCTTACGACCATGGAATCCCGGTGGGGATTGTATTTGTTCTGGTGGGAGTTGCAACTTTTGTATCCGCCTGTCTTTATTATAAGAAGAAAAAGGATAAAATAACTTATGCGGCGCTGCCTGTGGCAATCACCGTGGCGGTGGCGGTGGCCGGGCTTGTGGAGTGGGTATTCCATCTGAGCAATCCCTGCGCCCTGCTGCTTTTGCTGGCAGTGACGCCGCTGGTGTTTCAAGCTGAGTATAATGAAGGTTAAGCAATGAGTAACGAGACGAAAAGAGAAAGAAAACCCTTTAATGTAAAATTGTTTTACAGGAGAACCTGCCTGATAATCTATGATATTATCAGCGTAATCGGCGCCAGCTATATAGCGCTTCTGATGCGTTACAGCTTTGATATTTCCCAGATACCGGAGCATTTTCTTACGCCGATTAACAGGTTTCTTCCCCTTAATATTGCAATAACGCTAGTGGTTCTGTATCTGTTCCGCATGTATCACAGCCTGTGGGCTTTTGCGGGAGAGACGGAACTGCAGAATCTTGTGATGTCCAGCATCGTGTCGGCGGTATGCTACAGCGTGGGCATTCAGTTTTTCAGGGTGAAGGGGGAGCAGGCGGTTCCCAGTAGTTATTATTTCCTCTATGTGTTCCTGCTGATTAGCTTTATTTTTGCCAGCCGGTTTTCCTACCGGTTTTTCAGGAGCTTAAAGCATAAGCAGCAGAATAAGAACAACAGTATTTCCGTCATGGTGATTGGGGCCGGGGAAGCAGCAAATCTGATTATCAAGGAAATCGTGAACAGCAATTTTTCCACCATGGTAATCCGCTGCATTATTGACGACGATGCAGGCAAATGGGGAAGATTTATTCAGGGCATCAAGGTTGTGGGCGGAAGGGATAAGATTATCGAATGCGCCGATATTTTCGGGATTGACGAAATTATCGTGGCAATGCCTTCCATCACCCGTTCCGAGATGTCCGCCATTCTGGATATCTGCAAGGAGACGAGCTGTAAGCTGCGTTCCCTGCCGGGCATGTACCAGCTGGTAAACGGAGAGGTCAGCGTCAGCAAGCTGCGGGACGTCGAGGTGGAGGACCTTCTGGGGCGCGACCCCATAGAGGTGGATTTAAATTCCATTCTGGGTTATGTAAAAGGCCAGAAGGTTCTGGTGACGGGCGGCGGCGGTTCCATCGGCAGCGAGCTCTGCCGGCAGATAGCTTCCCACCAGCCGGCCATGCTGATTATTCTTGATATCTACGAGAACAGCGTCTATGATGTGCAGCAGGAACTGTTGGTGCGGTATCCGGAGCTGAAACTGGAAGTGCTGATTGGTTCCGTGCGAAATACCAGCCGTATGAACTGGATTTTTGAACATTATAAGCCGGATATCGTCTACCACGCGGCGGCCCACAAGCATGTGCCGCTGATGGAGGACAGCCCCAACGAGGCGGTGAAAAACAATGTGTTCGGCACCTTTAAGACCGCGCAGGCGGCGGCAATGAACAATGTGAAGCGTTTTGTGATGATTTCCACGGACAAGGCCGTGAACCCCACGAATATTATGGGGGCCAGCAAGCGGATTTGCGAGATGATTATCCAGACTTTCAACAAGCATTATGACACGGAGTTTGTGGCGGTGCGTTTCGGAAATGTGCTGGGAAGCAACGGCAGTGTGATTCCGCTGTTTAAAAAGCAGATTCTGGCGGGCGGGCCGGTGACGGTTACCCACCCGGATATCATCCGGTATTTTATGACCATACCGGAGGCGGTTTCTCTGGTGCTTCAGGCGGGGGCTTATGCAAAGGGCGGGGAAATCTTCGTTCTGGATATGGGGAAGCCCGTAAAAATACTTGATTTGGCTAAAAACCTTATCCGGCTTTCGGGTTTTCGGGTGGACGAGGATATCAAAATTGAATTTACCGGCCTGCGCCCCGGAGAAAAGCTGTATGAGGAGCTCCTTATGGAGGAGGAGGGCATGCAGGAGACGGCGAACAGGCTGATTCATATCGGCAAGCCCATAGAAATAGACGAAAGCAGATTTTTTGTCCAGTTGAGGGACTTAAAGGAAGCTTCCAAAAATGAAAGCAGCGATATCAGGCCGATGATTAAGGAAATCGTGCCGACCTATCATTATAAGGAATGAGGTGGAGAAAATGGCGGCAAAAAAGATTTATTTATCTTCCCCGACCATGCACGGCGAGGAACAGAAATTTGTGAAGGAGGCGTTCGATACCAACTGGGTGGCGCCTTTAGGACCGAACGTGAACGCGTTTGAAAAGGAACTGGCGGATTACGTGGGGATTTCCCATGCCTCGGCGCTAAGCGCCGGAACGGCGGCAATTCATCTGGCCCTGAAGATTTTGGGGGTAGGAGAGGGAGACGTGGTTTTCGTTTCCTCATTGACATTCAGCGCAACCTGCAATCCCATTGTCTATGAAAAGGCGGTTCCCGTGTTTATCGACTCGGAGGAGGACACCTGGAACATGGACCCCGCGGCGCTTCGCCTTGCTTTTGAAAAATATCCGAATCCAAAGGCCGTTATCGTGGTTCATCTGTACGGAACGCCTGCAAAGTTGGACGAGATTATGGCGATTTGTGAGGAGCATCATGTTCCGCTTATCGAGGACGCGGCGGAGTCCCTTGGCAGTACCTATAAGGGAAAGTATACGGGAACTTTCGGAAAAATCGGTATTTACTCCTTTAACGGCAATAAGATTATCACCACCTCGGGCGGCGGCATGCTGGTTTCCTCCGATGAGGAAATAACGAAAAAGGCCACTTTTCTGGCGACTCAGGCCAGAGACGCGGCCCGGCATTATCAGCATTCCCAGATTGGGTATAATTACAGAATGAGCAACGTAACCGCCGGAATCGGCCGGGGGCAGATGCTGCACCTGGATGAGCACAAAGCCAGAAAAAAGGAGATTTACAGACAGTACGAGGAGGCGTTCCGGGACATTCCTGAAATCACTTTAAATCCCTTAAACAAGGACGGCGACGCCAACTGCTGGCTTACCGGCATGGTAATCGCAAAGGGCTGTAAGGTAACGCCGGACGATGTGATGGACGCCCTGGAGGCGGAGAACATTGAAAGCCGTCCCGTGTGGAAGCCCATGCATTTACAGCCGGTATTTGCGGAGTATGATTTTATCACCACAAACAGGGAGGGGCAAAGCGTGTCCTCCGATATCTTTGAAAGGGGCCTGTGCCTGCCCAGCGATGTTAAAAATACGGCGGAGGACATGGAACTGATTATCAGGACTGTGAGAAGGTGCTTCGGAAGATAATAAAAGATACCGAACCATAAATATGCCATGGAAAATGAGGGGAAATATGTACAAAAGGTTTGTAAAGAGACTGCTCGACATTATCATATCGCTTTGCGCGCTGATTATTCTTTCTCCCCTGCTCCTTATTCTCTGGATTCTGGTGCGGATAAAGCTGGGAAAGCCGGCGCTGTTTGCCCAGGAGAGGCCGGGAAAGGACGGAAAAATTTTTAAGCTTCACAAGTTCCGTTCCATGACGGACGAGCGGGACGAAAACGGGGAGCTTTTGCCGGACGAGGTTCGTCTTACCCGTTTCGGCAGAATATTCCGGGCCACCAGCCTGGACGAGCTGCCGGAGCTTTTCAGCATCTTAAAAGGAGATATGAGCCTCATTGGGCCAAGGCCCCTTCTGGTAAAATACCTGCCCTGGTACTCGGAGGAGGAAAGCCACAGGCATGACGTGAGGCCGGGGCTTACAGGGCTGGCCCAGGTAAACGGGCGCAACGCCATCGGCTGGGAGGAGCGGTTTGCCTACGATTTGGAGTATGTGAACCATCTGACCTTTGGAATGGATTTGAAGATTATTTTTATGACCGTCAAAATGGTGCTGAAACGCTCGGGGGTTTTGTCCGGGGAAGAGCAGACCACGGTGGATTTTGATATATACAGGAAAGGACAGCGTGAAGGTTAAAGCTTTCGCGCCGGAGAGCGCGCGTCCGCAATGCATATGCGGACTCTGACATGCATGGAAAGAAGGGACTGGCATGAATATTTTAATCTTAAGTGCGGGAACAAGGAATAAGGTGGTACAGTTTTTTAAGGAAAACATGGGGGAGGGCGGAAAGGTGGTTGCCACCGACTGCTCAAATCTGGCGCCCGCGGTGTATGAGGCGGACGTTTTTTATCTGGTTCCCAGAATTACCGCGCCGGGGTATATTGACAGGATTCTGGAAATCTGCGTATCGGAAAAAATAGACGGCGTGTTTTCCCTGATTGACCCGGAGCTGAGCCTTCTTGCAAAAGAAAGGGAGCGGTTTCTTGCGGTGGGGACGACGCCCGTGGTTTCGCCTTACGATTTGGTGGAAACATGCTTTGATAAATATAAAATGTATCAGATGCTGACAGAGCTTTCCATCCCAACAGGGAAATGCTATGTGGATAAGGAATCCTTTTACGGGGATTTGCATGCGGGAAAAATCAGCTATCCGGTTTTCGTAAAGCCGGTGAGAGGAAGCGCCAGCATCAATATTAACAAGGTGGTTTCGGATAAAGAAATCGAGGTGCTTTTTGACTTATACGACGATTTGATGATTCAGGAATTCATGGACGGGCAGGAATACGGGGCGGACGTGTATATTGACATGCTCTCCGGAAAATGTACTTCTATTTTTGTGAAAAAGAAAATTAAAATGCGCGCGGGGGAGACGGATAAGTCCGTATCGGTAAAAATTCCGGCGCTTTTTGAGCTGCTGCAGAAATTCGTGGAAAAATGCGGTTTTTGTGGTATGATAGATATTGATATATTTGAAATAAACGGAACCTTTTATATTTCGGAGGTTAATCCCAGATTCGGGGGCGGTTATCCCCATGCCTATGCCTGCGGCGTGAACATTCCAAAGCAGGTGATGGCCAATCTTTCCGGCAGGGAAAACCCCGTGAGAATCGGGGAGTATCCGGAAAATATCTGTATGATGAAATACAACGAAGTCGCCATCAGGGATTTTAACGGAAAGGAAATCGTAGAGTGACGTGAAAAAAATTTTGATACTGGCCAACTCCTCGGCAGGGCTTTATGATTTCCGGGGCGAGCTGATTGAAAAGCTTCTCGGAGAATATGAGGTGACGGTGAGTCTGCCGGACGAGGTAAAAACCGACGAGCTGAAAGCGGCGGGCTGTAAGGTGGTCCACACGCCCATCAACAGGCGGGGAGTGAATCCGGCGGAGGATTTTAAGCTCCTTCGAAGCTACCTGAGGCTCTTAAAGGAGGAAAAGCCGGATTTGGCGCTGACCTACACCATTAAGCCCAATATTTACGGCGGATTTTGCTGCGGTCTTATGAAAATCCCTTATCTTGTGACGGTTACGGGGCTTGGGAGCACTTTTCAGAAAAAGGGACTGCTCCTTAAAATGATTGTGGCCATGTACCGGGCAGGACTTAAAAAGGCCGCCTGCGTGTTTTTTCAAAACGAGGAAAACCGGAAAATATTTGAAAACTATCGGATAAAAGGGAAAAGCACGAGACTGGTAAAGGGCTCGGGCGTTAATCTGTCCCGTCACACCTTTGAGGAGTACCCGGAAGGGGAGACGGTGCGTTTCCTCTATGTGGGGCGCATGATGCGGGAAAAGGGAATCGAAGAGCTTCTCGAAGCCGCCGCCAGACTGCACGGGCCGGAAGCGGAATTTGAACTGCTGGGCTACTGCGACGAGGACTATCAGGACAGGCTTGATGCCTGTGAAAAGGAAGGCGTTATCCGGCAGCTTGGCTTTGACCCGCAGGTACATGAATATTTAAAGAGGGCCTCGGCTCTGGTGCTTCCCACCTGGCACGAGGGCATGAGCAATGTGCTGATGGAAGCCTCCGCCACGGGCAGGCCGGTGATTGCCACGAATATCAGCGGATGCCGGGAGATATTTGAGGAGGGCGTCACGGGCTTTGGATGTGAGGCGAAAAGCGGAGAATCTCTTACGGAAGCCCTTAGGAAATTCCTGAATCTGTCACGGGAGGAGAGAGCCCGGATGGGGCACAGAGCCAGAGAAAAGATGGAGAGGGAATTTGACAGGAACAAGGTAGTTGCGGCTTATTATAAAGAAATAAAAGAAATTGTTTCATAGTGGAGGAAGCAGGATGAATTTGTATGAAAAACTGTTAAGCGGAGAAGAAAAGCTGTCCCTTGTGGGACTTGGATACGTGGGAATGCCTATCGCGGTGGCGTTTGCGCGGAAAATCAAAGTGGTGGGATTTGACTTAAACAAAGAAAAGATTGCGCTGTATCAGAAAGGCGTAGACCCCACCAGAGAGGTGGGCGATGAGGCCATCAAAAGTACCAGCGTGGAGTTTACTGCGGACGCGGCAAAGCTCAGGGAGGCGAAGTTCCATATCGTGGCGGTTCCCACGCCGGTCAACAGCGACCACACCCCGGACCTTACCCCGGTGGAGGGGGCAAGCCGTATTCTTGGGCAAAACCTTACAAAGGGCTCTGTGGTGGTTTTTGAATCCACGGTTTATCCCGGCGTGACGGAGGATGTCTGCGTGCCGATTCTGGAAAAGGAATCCGGCCTTACCTGCGGCGTGGATTTTAAAATCGGCTACTCGCCGGAGCGCATCAATCCCGGCGATAAGGTTCACAGGCTGGAAACCATTGTAAAAATAGTGTCGGGTATGGATGCGGAAACATTGGATACCGTTGCGAAGGTGTACGAACTGGTGGTGGAGGCCGGAGTGTACCGCGCCCAGTCTATCAAGGTGGCGGAGGCGGCCAAGGTGATAGAAAACAGCCAGCGTGATATCAACATAGCTTTTATGAACGAGCTTTCCATTATTTTCAATAAGATGGGTATCGACACCAAATCGGTGCTGGAGGCAGCGGGAACCAAATGGAATTTCCTGAAATTTTTCCCCGGTCTGGTGGGCGGACACTGTATCGGCGTAGACCCCTATTACCTGACCTATAAAGCGGAAGAGCTTGGATACCACTCCCAGATTATTTTAGCCGGCCGTCAGATTAACGACGATATGGGGAAATACGTTGCGGAAAATATGGTAAAAAATCTGATTAAGGCCGATATTCCGGTAAAGCGGGCCAAGGTTGCCATTCTTGGTTTTACGTTCAAGGAAAACTGTCCCGATACCCGAAATACCAAGGTGATAGATATTTACAGAGAGCTGGGCGAGTACGGGATTCATCCCGTTGTGGTGGATCCGGCGGCGGACGCGGCGGAGGCAAAGCATCTGTACGGCATTACCTTTGACGATATGGAAGCGGTAAAGGATATGGACGGTGTGATTGTGGCCGTGTCCCATGAGCAGTTCCTGTCTCTGGATAAGGAAAAAATCAGCAGCTTCTATAACGCAAAGCATGAGAAAAAGGTATTGATGGATATTAAAGGGCTGTTTAACAGGGAAGAATATCTGACAGAGGACTTTATTTACTGGAGGCTGTAGGGAAATTTCGGAATTGCGGAGATTTGCCTGCGCTGAGGGACTTGGCGGAAAATAAGTGACAGGAGAAAGAAAAATGGGATATAGAGAATTAAGCTTTGAGAAGGATTCCGTATTTCTTGTGGGGGGCGGGGCAGGTTTTATCGGTTCTAACCTGTGCGAGGCCATACTGGAAATGGGTTATACGGTAAGGTGTCTTGACGACTTGTCCACAGGAAAGTACGAGAACATCGAGCCTTTTACAAAAAATGAAAGATTTACCTTTATCAAAGGGGATATCAGGGAGCTGGAGACCTGCATGGAAGCCGCAAAGGGAGTGGACTACGTGCTGAATCAGGCGGCCTGGGGAAGCGTTCCCCGCAGCATTGAAATGCCTCTTTTATACGAGGAAATCAATATCAGGGGCACGCTGAACATGATGGAGGCTGCCCGCCAGAACAAAGTAAAGAAATTCGTCTATGCTTCCAGCTCTTCCGTCTATGGCGACCACCCGGTTCTGCCCAAAAAGGAAGGACAGGAGGGAAAGGTGCTTTCTCCCTATGCGCTGACAAAAAAGGTGGATGAGGAATACGGACGCCTGTACAAGGTTCTGTACGGCCTTGATACCTACGGGCTTCGGTATTTCAATGTATTCGGAAGAAGGCAGGACCCTGACGGCGCGTATGCGGCGGTGATTCCCAAATTTATCAGACAGCTTATGAACGGGGAACAGCCCACAATCAATGGCGACGGAAAACAGTCCAGAGACTTTACCTATATTGACAATGTAATCGAGGCGAACTTAAAGGCATGCCTTGCGTCCTCTGACGCGGCAGGCGAGGCATTTAATATCGGCGCCGGGGGCAGGGAATACCTGATTGACGTTTATTATGAACTTTGTAAGGCTTTGGGGAAAGAGACGGAGCCTTTATTCGGCCCGCCAAGGGCAGGGGATATCAGGGATTCCAACGCGGATATCGGAAAGGCAAGGGAACTGCTGGGCTATAACCCGGAGTATGATTTTGCCGCCGGAATCGCTCTGGCTATTGACTGGTATAAGGAAAATCTGGTATGAAAATCACAGTGAGACTTGATGATATAACACCTGATATGGATTGGGAGCGCTTTTTGAAATTTAAGGCGCTTTTGGACCGTTATCAGGTGAAGCCGCTTATAGGGGTGGTTCCCGATAACAGGGACGAAAACCTTGTGAAAAAGGAGCTTTCCGCGGAGGAAAAAAAGCTGTCCGAGGGCTTTTGGGAATATATAAAGTCCCTGCAGGAGGACGGATGGGTGATTGCCATGCACGGCTTCCGGCACATTTATTCCACAAAAAAGGGCGGCTGTTTTCCCCTAAATAATTTTTCGGAATTTGCCGGACTGCCCTTTGCGCGGCAGCAGGAAATGCTGACGGAGGGGAAAGCGATTTTGCATGAAAAGGGGATTGAGACGGATATTTTCATGGCGCCGGCCCACTCCTATGATAAAAATACATGGAAAGCCCTTCGGGCGGCAGGATTCCGGGCGCTTACGGACGGATTTGGAGAAAAGCCCTACCGGTATGCCGGGCTTGATTTTTATCCCATTTCCTTTCGGCTCGGGAGCACCCTTAAAAAGAAGAGCGGATATTCCGCCATGGTAGTGCACACCAATACCGTTTCCGACGAGGACTTGAAGCGGTACGAGGGGTATTTTCAAAGGGAAGGGGTGGCATGGATTTCCTTTGAGGAATATCTGGGACTGCCGAAAACGGAAAAGAGCCTGCCCGGACGGTGGAAGGAATTTTGGATGGCGAAGGGGAAATATCTGATTGGGAAACTGCGGGGATGATTTATATTATCAGGTAGGGGGTAGAAAAATGCCGGAACCGATTCGGATACTTCACGTGCTTGGCACCACCCAGTTAGGGGGTGCGGAAAGCCGCATCATGGATTTATACCGCCATGTGGACAGGGAAAGAGTACAGTTTGATTTCCTGGTGCATACGGACAAAGAAGGATTTTTTGATAAGGAAATAAGGGAATTGGGAGGGCGGATTTTCAGAGCTCCTCGGTTTCGTTTTTATAATTATTTTTCATACAAAAAGGCAATGACGGATTTTTTCAGGGAAAATCACGAGTTCCGGGCGGTGCAGGGCCACATCACAAGCACCGCGGCCATTTATCTGCCCATTGCAAAAAAAGCGGGTGTGCCGCTGATTATTGCCCATGCCAGGAGCGCGGGGGTGGATAAGGGAATTAAAGGAATCTTAACGAGGGTGCTCCGACGTAATCTTTCAGAAAAAGCGGACTTTCTGTTCACCTGCTCAGAGCTTGCCGGAATTTCCGTGTTTGGGAAGAAGGCCGTGGAGGCGGGAAAAACAGTTTTTGTGCCGAACGCTATCGACTGCGGGGACTTTGAATATGACGGGCTGCGGCGGCAGAAAATCAGGGAGGAGCTTGGCCTTTCGGATAAATATGTGATTGGCCATGTGGGAAGATTTCACTACGCAAAGAACCACGAGTATTTGCTGCAGGTTTTTGCCGCTCTTTGCAGAAAGGGAGATAAGGACTATGCGCTTCTTCTGCTGGGGGAGGGCGGCGGCATGGAGGCGGCCGGAAATCAGGCAAAGGAACTTGGAATTTCGGATAAGGTTTTGTTCGCGGGAAATAAACGGAACGTTTACGATTATTATCAGGCCATGGATTACTTTGTGTATCCGTCCCGGTTCGAGGGACTTCCGGGGACTGTGGTGGAGGCCCAGACCTCGGGGTTAAGATGCCTGATGTCGGACAGTATCTGTACGGAGGTTATGGCGACAGAGCTGGTACAGGCTATGAGCATTAAGGAGTCCCCCGAAAAGTGGGCGGAATATATTGTTGACACGCAGGAGTATGAAAGGGCGGGGCATAAGGAGCAGATGGAGAAAGCCGGGTTTGACGTGAAGGCTCAGGCGGAAATTATGACGGGATTTTACGAGACCGGAAGCTTTCAATAGCGGGACGCGTTTTTATGAGAGAGAAAAACAAAACGGAGAATAAAAAAATCATGCTGATTACTCCCATGCTGCATCAGGGGGGCTTTGAACGAATCTGCGTTATGACGGCCAGAGCCCTTTCGCAGCGCCGGGATACAGAGGCGGTTATTGTGGTCTTTTCCATGGAGGATATTGCCTTTGACATTTCCGGGCTTTCGGTGATTGATTTAAATCTGAAAGCAAAAGACGGCAGGCTTCGGAAGATTCTTAATATCATAAGACGAGGCATAAAACTGACCGCCCTTCAGAAAAAGCTGGGAACGGATATTTCCTACAGCTTCGGCACAACGGCCAATATCGCGAACTCTCTGAGCCGGGGGGCGAAAAGGAAAATTTCCGCCTGCCATTCCTTTGAGGAGATTCGGGGCGGGATTTACATGAAGCTTATCAGCCGCTGTACGGACAGGGTACTTTGCTGTTCAAAGAAGATGGCGGATTTGGTACAGGAAAGCTATGGCTTTCCCAATGCAAAGGCATTGTGGAATCCCTGCGATATTCAGGGAATCCTTGCGCAAAGCCGCAAAGAGCCGGATAAGGATATTGGATTTTTCAGAGAAAACGGCAAAATTCTGGTGTCCATGGGCCGGGAGGACGATGTGAAGGGCTTCTGGCATCTTCTGAAAATTTACCGGCGGGTTTATGAGGAAGAAGAAAATGTCGGCCTTGCCGTTATCGGAGAGGGCGGTTTTGAGGAATACAGAAGGCTTGCAAAGGAGCTGGGAGTGGAAAAACGGGTGTTTTTTACAGGCCTTAAAAAGAATCCTTTCCCTTATCTCAGGGAGAGCGATATTTATCTTTTGACATCCTTAAGCGAGGGGCTTCCCAATGCGCTGGTGGAGGCGCTTGCCCTGTCCCTCCCGGTAGTGTCGGCTAATTGTCTGTCTGGGCCTGCGGAAATCCTTCATGGGGATTTCAGGGAGGCGGAAGCGCAGAAGGAGGTCTTTTTGGGGGACTATGGCATTCTTGTCCCGCCGCTTTCACCGGAGAAGGACTTGTCCGTGCGCTGGGAACCGGAGGGAGAGGCTCTCTGCGGGGAGGAGGCGGATAAATCATCTTGCCGCGGGGAAAAGAAGCGTATTGCGCTGGAGGAAGCGGAGGATAAGTTTGCGGGCGCGGTTCTGAGACTTTTGCAGGATGAAGCTCTTTATAAAAGCTATCGGGACAAGGCTCCGGCAAGGGCCGGGGATTTTTCAACGGAAAATTATATGGAAGGCTTGCTTTCCTGTATGGAGAAAATGTAAATGTGCGGAATATGTGGATTTTTCAGTAAAAACCGGATAACGGAAGATGCGCTTACAGCGATGAACAACACCATGTATCACAGGGGACCGGACGACGCGGGGGTAGAGCTTTATCCTGCCGAAGGAGGCTATACGGTGGGGCTTGCCCAGAGACGGCTTTCCATTTTCGACCTTTCGCCTCTGGGACATCAGCCCATGCATTCGCCGGACGGGAGAGTCAGTGTTGTTTATAACGGGGAAATCTACAATTTTAAGAAGCTGAAAGAGGAACTGTCGGATTATCCCTTTATATCCGCCTGCGATACGGAAGTGATTCTGTCGGCTTATCTGAAGTGGGGAATTGACGGTATAAAAAGGCTCAACGGAATGTTTGCCATGGGGATTTTTGACAGGCAGCGGCAAAAGCTTTATCTTGTCCGGGACAGGATGGGGAAAAAGCCGCTCTATTACTGGCTGAAGGACGGAAATCTGGTTTTTGCGTCGGAGTTAAAGCCGATTCTTAAGTGTCCCGGGTTTTCGGCCGGGATACGAAGGGAAGTCATTCCCCGTTTTCTTTACCAGCAGTATCTGTGCGAGCCCGATACCATTTTTGAGGACATCAAAAAGGTGCGTCCGGGGGAAGTTCTGGCCTTTTCGGAGGGAACGGTAAAGCAGTGGAAATACTGGGATTTAAGGGAAGTCAGAAGGGAAAAGAAAAAGCAGCCGGTAGAAAGCTACGGGCAGGCGAAGGAGGAGTTGAAGGAAATCTTAAGGGACGCGGTAGGGGAAAGAATGCTTGCGGACGTGCAGGTGGGAACCTTTTTGAGCGGCGGATATGATTCCACTCTCGTTACGGCTCTGGCCGCGTCACTGTCCGGCGAACCGGTAAAAACCTTTTCTGTCGGATTCCATGAAAAGCAGTACAACGAAGCCGGGTACGCAAAAGAGGTAGCTTCTTATCTCGGGTGCGACCATACGGAGATGTATATCGACGAAAAGGACATGTTTTCTCTGGTGGAAAGCATTCCGGCTTATTACGACGAGCCCTTTGCGGACAGTTCCCAGATTCCCTCCATGCTGGTGGCAGCCCTTGCAAAAGAAAAGGTAACGGTAGCATTATCCGGCGACGGCGGAGACGAGCTTTTCTGCGGCTATAATGTTTATGAGAAAGTGCGCCAGGCGCAGCTTCTCGACATTCCCGGCGGGGCGGCAAAGGCTGTGGGGGATATTTTGCACATTACGGATAAATATCCCTTTAAAATCCGCGTGATTGCGGGAAACAGAAATAAAGAGGCCAAGACCCAGTTTATTGCCGGAAACTATATCCGCCTTGCGGAAAGCATGGCGATGGCCGGGGCGGGGGAGAAGATACCCTGTTATTACGCAGGCGAAAGCGCTTATCAGGAAAAAAACTGGCAGGAGAGGCGGATGCTGCTGGATATGGAAACCTACCTGCCGGGGGATATTCTCTGTAAGGTGGACAGGGCTTCCATGAAATATTCATTGGAAACAAGATGTCCTATACTGGACACCGCCGTGGTGGAATATTCTTTCCGTCTGCCCCACGAATATAAGTATAAAAAGGGAAATAAAAAGAGAATCTTAAAAGATATCACCTGTGATTTTGTGCCGGGGGCGCTTTTGGAGAGGCCGAAAACCGGTTTTAGCGTGCCTTTGGACAAATGGCTCAGGGGGCCTTTAAAGGAACAGGTTTTATCCTATGGGAACAGAGATTTCCTGGCAAAGCAGGGGATTTTCCGGCCGGATTTTACGGCGGAATTTCTTGAAAAATATATGAAAACAGGCGATAAGGGCGCAGGAAGCGGGGAAAACTATTCCAGAATCCTTTGGGCGTTTTTTATTTTCCAGAAATGGTATGAAAGCTATATCCATTGAGGAAACGGGGATAACAGATGAAAAACAGAAAAATTTTATTTCATATCAACAGCCTTGGAAAGGGCGGCGCCGAGCGGGTACTCACTGTGCTGGCCGGATATTTTGCACAGGACGGTTACAGGGTCAGCATTGTGACTCTCTGGCGGGCCGAGAACGAATATGAGGTTCCTGCCGGGGTAAAAAGGGTGAATCTTGGAGATGAGAAAGTTTCCGGGGGGAGACTGGCGCTGGCGGTAAGGCGATTTACAGGCTTGCGGGGACTTATCAAAAAAGAAAATCCCGATATTGTGATTTCTTTTTGTATGAAAGCAAATTTTCGAAGCGTGTTCAGTATGCTGGGAATGCGGATTCCTCTTCTGGTTTCCGTAAGGAGCGACCCGCAGATTGATTATGCCCCCCATAAGTTTTTGACAAAATGGATGGAGCGCAAGGCGGCGGGCTGTGTGTTCCAGACGAAGGATGCGCAGGCATTTTTTGGAGAAAGGCTTCGAAAAAAATCCCGGATTATATGGAATCCTATAGATGAAAAGTACCTGCCGGAGAACAGGGAAAGCGCAAAAGGCGCACTGGCAGGCGGGTGCGCAGACAGGCAGGAAAGGGGCGGCGGTGCAGGGGATATTTGTATTATCACCGTAGGTCGAATCACTTTCGAGAAAAACCAGCTTATGCTCCTTAAGGCCTTTGACAGAATAAAGGATAAATTTCCCTCCGCACGGGTGCGCGTTTACGGAGAGGGAATCGGCGGCGATGCGTGGAAGGAAATGGACGCCTATATCCGTCAGAATGGAATCGCTCACAGGGTGGAGTTCATGGGACCAAGCAGCAGCCTCGAAAAGGAAATCGTAAACGCGGCTCTGTTCGTGCTTCCGTCAAATTACGAGGGAATGTCAAACGCCCTGATGGAGGCTATGGTGATGGGGCTTCCGGTGATTGCCACGGATTGTCCCTGCGGCGGATGCGCCACGCTCATTAAGGAGGGGATTTCCGGTTTTCTGGTTCCCACAGGAGACGACGTGGCGCTGGCGGAGGCTATGGAGCGGGTGCTGTCGGATAAAAAACTGGCGGAGAAACTTTCAGAGAATGCGGGAAGGCTTTCGGAAAAAGTAAAGCCGCTGAAAATTTATGAGGAATGGAGAAGCTACGCGGAGGAGCTTGCAGGAAATTAAGCAGACTGCAGAGCAAAAAGAGGAGCAAATGGCAGAAAAGGCAGCAGAGCAGAAAAAAAAGACAATTGCACTGTATATCGGAAGCGTCAGTAAAGGCGGGGCCGAGAGGGTTATCATTAATCTTGCAGATTATTTTTACCGTCGGGGATATCGGGTGCTTTTGCTCACCGCCCGGGTGGACGAGGAAGAATACCCGATACCGGAGGGCGTAACCAGACTGATAACGGAGCCGGAGCCCGACCGGCTTACGGGTGGGCGCATTTCCAATTTTTCCGCCAGATTTTGCAGGCTGCGGGCGCTGTGGAAGCGGGAGCGGCCGGATATCATTCTTTCTTTTATCGGGAAAAATAATATGATGGCCATACTTACAACCTTTGGGCTTAAAATCCCGGTGGTGATTTCCGTGCGGGGAGAGCCCACGGAAGAATACTACAGCAAGTGGATGCGGCTTATGGCAAAGAGCCTTTTTGCTCTGGCGGACGGCGTGGTACTTCAGACAGGAAGGAGCTATTCCTTTTTCCCGAAGGCGGTGAGAAAAAAGGCCGTGACGCTTCGGAATCCCGTCCGTTCCGTGTTCTTTCAGGAAAGATATGAGGGCGAGCGGGAGAAGACCATTGTAGCCGTGGGGCGTGTTGATGAAAATAAAAACCATGAGATTTTGCTCAGGGCCTTTCGTAAAATTACCGGGGATTTCCCGGAATACCGGCTCATCATTTACGGCGAGGGACGGAAATGGAAGGAAATGCAGGAATTGTCCGGGCAGCTTGGGCTGGGGGACAGGGTTTTGTGGCCGGGCAATGTGGACAATGTGGCGGAACGTATTTACAAGTCCCGGGTGTTTGTATTATCCTCCAACACGGAGGGAATGCCCAATACATTGATTGAAGCAATGCTTCTGGGGCTTACGGTAATCTCTACGGACTGTCCCTGCGGCGGCCCTGCGGAGCTGATTTCCCACGGGGTGAACGGCCTGCTTACGCCGGTGGGCAATATTGATAAAATGGAGGCGGCCCTGCGGGCGGTGCTTGAGGATTTGCCGTGGGCGGATAAGCTGGGGAGAGAAGCGGCAAAGCAGCAGGAGCTTTACAGGAGCGAGACGGTATATAGGAGCTGGGAGGATTATCTTGAAAGGGTAATGCGTTTGTAAACATAAAGCGCATGGCGGTGCGCGGAAACGGGGAAGATTATGTGCGGGATAGCCGGATTTTGCAACTTTAAGGGAAACAAAGAGAGTAACATCGAGCGCATGAAGCGCAGAATTTATCACCGGGGACCGGACGCGGAGGGCGCCTATATCTCTGAGGACGGACAGGTGGTATTAGGCCACAGGCGGCTCGCAATTGTAGATTTGTCGGAAAACGGCGCTCAGCCCATGGCTTCCCACAGCGGCAGATTTGAGATTGTCTTTAACGGAGAAATCTACAATTACAGAAAGCTGGCGAACAGGCTTTTAAGGGAAAAGAAGACGGACGGCTTTCGGGGAACCTCGGATACGGAGGTTCTTTTGGAAGCTGTGGAGGCTTACGGGGTAAAGGAAGCGATTACCCTCTGCAAGGGGATGTTCGCCCTGGCTTTATATGACAAAAAGGAGCAGTATCTTTACCTTGTCAGAGACAGGATAGGGGAGAAGCCGCTGTATTACGGGCAGGTGGGGGAAAGCTTTGTCTTTGCTTCCAACGTAGGCGCAATCAGAGTCCTCGACGGCTTTCAAAATCCCATTAACAGGGAGGTTCTGGGGCTTTACTTTACCCATGGCTATATCCCTGCGCCCTACTCGATTTATGAGGGGATTTATAAGCTGGAGCCGGGTACGATTTTGAAGGTCAGGCTGCCGTTTCATAACATAAAAAGCGCGGAGACGGAGGTTTACTGGTCGGTAAAGGAGGCTGCAAAACGCGGCCAGTCCAATCTCTTTACCGGCACAAGGCAGGAAGCGGCGGACGAGCTGGAGCGCCTTTTGAAGGAATCCATTTCCGAACAGATGATGGCGGACGTGCCGGTGGGCGCTTTTTTATCGGCGGGGATTGATTCCTCCACGGTAGTCGCCCTGATGCAGTCCTTAAACCGGGGAAAGGTAAGGAGCTTTACCATCGGAATGGCGGAAAAGGACTACGACGAGGCGGTTTACGCGAAGGAAATTGCAAGGCATTTGGGCACGGAGCATACAGAGCTTTACATTACGGAGGAGGATGCCAAGGCGGTGATTCCGGAGCTGGCGGATATGTTCGGGGAGCCTTTTGCAGATTCCTCCCAGATTCCAACCTATCTGGTAAGTAAAATGACCAGAGAGCATGTGACAGTTTCATTAAGCGGGGACGGGGGAGACGAGCTTTTCTGCGGTTATACCTCCTATGCCTCCGTGGAGCGCATCTGGAATAAAATGAAAGGGATTCCCTATTTTATCAGGAAGCCGGTCAGCGCTTTGGCGCTGCACAGCCCTCTTGCGGGGAAGCCCGTTTATCAGATAAAGGGAAAGCTGCTTGGCGCAAAGGGGCCGTCCGATTTATATATCTGTTCCTGTGAGTGCGAGCCCCTTGCCAGACAAATCAGCCTTGCCAGGGGGGAATGCAGCTACAAGTACAGCGAATATGAGCCGGATTATCTGGCAGAGCCCTGCCACAATATTATGCTCATGGACATGCTGATGTATCATCCCGACGATATTCTGGTAAAGGTTGACAGAACGGCCATGGCGGTATCGCTGGAAACGAGAGTGCCCATGCTGGATAAGGATGTGGTGGAGTTTGCCTTTAGCCTTCCCGTCGATTATAAGAGAGTGTCTCCGTATGGGGCCGGAGAAGGTAAGGCTAAGGCGGGTCAGGAGTTTTTGGGAAAAACAGTGCTCCGGGAAGTGCTTTACCGTTATGTTCCAGGGGAAATAATGGAACGCCCCAAAAAGGGGTTCAGCGTTCCCGTGGAGAAATGGCTCCGCCAGCCTCTGCTCCGCAAGTGGGCGGAGGAGCTGCTGGATAGGGAAACCCTCAAAAAACAGGGGATTTTAGACGCCGATGTGGTCTGGCGGATTTGGAGCGACTTTATTGACAGGGGACAATGGCGCATTCAAATCTGGTATATTTTGATGTTCCAGGAATGGGTGCGGCGGGAAAAAGCCTCTGGTCAGTTATAGATACTGCCGTAATCAAAGTTTGTATAAAATTCATACTCTGCCTCCAGCCTGTCCAGATAGTTTTCTTCTGTGACAAGCCCGGTACCGTCGGCAATCCAACCCAGAATCCGGGAATTGATTTCCGCGCTGTAGTGTCCGCTGTCACTGTAAAAATCAGGATTGCAGATGACGTCGTACTGGTCAAAAAAGTTGTAAAGTCTGACATTTGGGCAGGCAAGGAGCAGCTCCGTGGCAGCCCGCTCCGCCTGCGTCTGCCTGTAAATTGTGTTTTTGATGTTCAGAGAGTCCCAGTAGCAGATGCTGTAGGGGGAATAAAAAATATAAAAGGTGACGTGGGGATACCTGTTTACCAGCGAGGTCACGTTGGCGGTGATTGTCTTTGTGACGGCAGCCCTTTCCTGTTCGCCAAATTCCGTGGGTACATCTTTATTTACATTGTTTCTGTCATAGGACGACAAAATCTGGTCAAGGCCGGTTTCGGCCTGAAATGCAGAGTATTCGTCCATGGTAACGGAGGGCTCGTCCGAGAGCGTGCGCACGATATTGGGCAGTACATTGTGGTAAAAGACGGATTTATTAAATAAATAGGAAACGTCGTTAAAGGGGTTATCGTCATAAAGGTAGGTGGGATATTCCTCATACTGAGCCCAGTTGTAATCCCGAAGCAGGCCGTTATAATCCAGCGTCCACAAAACAGTGGAAACCTCCCCGTTGCGGGTAAGCGCTCTGTCAAGATTATCGGCAATTTCCTGATATCCTGCGCCTGAAAAAGCTTCCTTTACGGAATTTGTGCCGAAAAGAGCGTCCATTTCACTGGGCTTGAAGTTCTGGGCCATGGAGGTTCCGGTTATCAGGGCGTCAAAGTCAAAGTGCCTGGAAATCCCGTCGTTGGTGTACCGCTCGTCGTAGAGCTTGTAGGATAAAAAAGAAAGCGGGCCGTGATAATGAAAATAGGGATCCACAATTATCACGATAACGGCGGTAAGGCCAAGGAGGGCGGCCAGGACTGCCAGACATTTAAAAAACCATTTTTTTGAATCCTTTTGCGTCATATTTCTCCTCATTTCCATGCTGCAATCGGCAGATTTTGAAAGTTTTCCCTAAATTAAAAATTAAAATACAGAAATTCGCTGATTTCAGACAATGACATAATACTCCAGAACAGAAGAATTACCGTTGTCAGGAGCTTTTGGTCGCTGAGCTTTAAGCCTTCGGTTTTTTCCTGGGTATGCCTCATGGTAAAGCAGGCCGTAAGGGAAAGTACCGTAAAGGCTGTTACCGGAAGCCATGGAAACCATTCTAAAAGAGCGCCGAGGCCGGCGGCGCGCACAGCCCGGTACAAAAGGCTGATTTCCACGATTTCCTGAAATTTTTCTGTGACAGGCAGGTAAATCCCGCCGAAGCCGCCGGAAAAAAGCCGTGTCCAGAGTCTTGCCGCGTCGCTGACGGAATCTGCGCGGAACAGGCTCCAGGCAAAGGTCACCAGTAAGAAGGTGACGCCGATTTTTATGAATTTCGGTATTTTCAGGGAGGCGATTTTGGTCTGTCTTTCAATGACCTTCACAACTCCGTGCATCAGCCCCCATAAAAGGAAAGTCCAGTTGGCGCCGTGCCACAGCCCGCTTAAAAGAAACACTGTCAGAACATTAAAGCAGGTCCTTGTCTCGCCTTTCCGGCTGCCTCCCAGAGGAATATACAGGTATCTGGTAAAAAATTTTGTCAGGGAGATATGCCACCTGTCCCAGAAATCGGAGATGGACTCGGCCTTGTAGGGAGAGTCAAAATTAAGGGGGAGCTTTAAGCCCAGCATATAGCAGATTCCGTAAGCCATATCGCAGTAGCCGCTGAAGTCAAAATAAATCTGCAGGGAATAGGAAATCATCACAAGAAGGGCGCTGGGCGAGTTCAGGTCGGGAATATTCCCGTAACCGATATTAACGATTTTGGCAAAGTTGTCCGCCAGAAGCACCTTTTTGGAAAGACCAAGGGCAAAGGCGTAAATTCCTCTGCACAGGTTTTCGTAACGGATTTTCTGCGGAGCGTTTTCGCAAAGCCGGGGAAGCAGGTCTTTGTGGTAGACGATAGGCCCCTGAGTCAGCTTGGGGAAAAAGGAGATAAAGCAAACGTACTGCAGAAAGCTGTAGTCCCCGCACTCCCCCCTGTAAGCGTCGATTACATAGGAAATCTGCTGAAAGGTGTAAAAGCTGATGCCAAGGGGAAGAAGAAGCCTGAGCAGAGGAATATCGGCGCCGAAAGCCCGGTTGATGTTCTCAATAAAAAAGTTAGAATATTTAAAATAAAGCAGGAAACAGATATTGAGAAAAAGGGCTGTCCAAAGGAAAGTCCTTTTTTTGCGGCTGTCGCCGGCTTTGCGCATCACGGTTACAAAGCCGTAGTTTATTAAAATACTGATAAACAGAATACACAGAGAAAAAAAGTTATTATAACCGTAAAATATAAATGACACAACTGTCAGAAAGGAAAGGGCGGCCTTCGGCCTGTTCATATGGTTTAATCCGTAATAGCAGACCAGTGTCAGCGGAAGCAGCAGAAAAATAAAGAGATAGGAATGAAACAGCATATGCATATCCTTTCAAAATCAGGTTAATAACTTTCTTTCTTCATAATAAGCAATCATTTGCCCTACCCAGCGGCTTAAATCATAATACTTTATAGCCGATTTTCTAAGCCTGCTGCCCAGCCTGCTTTTTTCTTCTTCAGTGAGGCGGAGAAATTCATCGATTTTATCCGCCAAATCGGAAGGGCTTTCGCTTTTGCACCAGATAATTCCCCGGATATTAATTCCATTCTGCCCGGATATGTCGGAAGCTATCACAGGACATTTGCACCAGGCCGCCTCCACGGCGCTGTAGCAAAAACCTTCTTCCCGGCTGGGGGAGAGAAAGGCGGCCGCCTCGTCATAGTAAGCGGAAATATTTTCCACAGGTTCAAGAAGCTTTATCCAGGCAGGTATTTTGCCCAGCTTTTCAGTGATTTTATCCTCCACATACTTTCTGTTGGAGGATAAGCTGATACTTAAGGTCAGGTCGTCATATTTTTTGCGGAGCAGCTCAAAAGCCTCCAGGGAGATATCCACCCCTTTTCTCTCATAGTCAAATCCGAACTGCAGAAAATTGCGCTGCCCGTATCCGCTGCGGGAGCTGTCGAGCCTGTCAAAGGCAATGGCGTTTTCAATAAAGGCAATGTCGTTTCGAAGATTTTCATCTTTCAGGCTTTCCGCCACCCCGGCGCTGCAGCCGAGGAGATAGTCGCCGTGCATGGAGGCTTTTTTGACAAGCTGCTTTACGGCGTTTGCGTGATAGGAGTAGTGATTGTGGTAGTGCACCACAATCGGGCGTTTATTATGGTCAAGAAGCATGGCAAGCTTGATAAGCAGCCGCTCGGCCATGCTGTCCGTAAAATGCAGATGCAGAAACAGAATTTTCTTATCCTTAAATATTTCCCGGAAAAAGCGGAATTTTGCCCCGGAGCCTTCGGGAATGAAGGAAACGGTAATTCCCGCGTCGGTAAGCGTTAAAACCCAGCTGGATTTACCGGCGCTTTCAGGGAAAATAAAGTGTGATTTTATATTTTTTGCCTCAAGGCTTTTAGCCAGCGTCATCATTGACGCCAGAAAATTTCCCGGGTAAGGCGCAGTGTAATTCATATAAAACAAAGCCGTATTTCTCATGGATGATTTCTCCTTGGGAACGGTTCTGAAGCAGCAAAATTTATTTTGCGTCCGTTCTCTGGTAATTTGCGATGCCGCAGGGCATGATATATATTGTTTTATTGTAATCATGATTGCCGGTTCTGTCAATGCGGGCGGATTCACAAAAACTTGTGGTAACAGGGAATGTATGGTAAAATAATAAATCAGCTTTATGCAGTAGATAAGAGGTGAAAACCATGAATATCATCAGGATGTCAGGGGGGCTGGGGAACCAGATGTTCCAGTACGCGCTGTACTTGAAGCTCCGCTCCATGGGAAAGGAAGTAAAATTCGACGATATCAATGAATATCGCGGCGAGAATACCCGGCCGATTATGCTGGCGGTGTTCGGGATTGATTATCCCAGGGCAACCTGGGACGAAATCATTGAATTTACGGACGGCTCCATGAATCCTTTAAAGAGAATCCGAAGGAAGATTTTCGGAAGACGGGCGCTTGAGTACCGCGAGGAGGGATTTTACGACCCAAAGGTGCTGAGCTTTGATTCCATGTACTTAAGGGGAAATTTTAAGAGTGAGAAGTATTTTGAGGACATTGCCGGAGAAGTCCGGTCGAACTATCAGTTTCCCTGTCTGGAAAATATGCATCTGCCGGAAAAGCTCTATAAAAACACCAGAGCCTGTCTGGACGCCATCGAGAGCACCGAGGCGGTGGGGATGCATATGTACCGCAGCGACTCCCGCCTGGACGAAGAGCTTTATGAGGGCATCTGCACGGAGAAGTATTACGAAGGGGCTGTCAGGCTGATTCAGGAGAGATATCCCGACGCGTTTTTTTATATTTTCAGCAATGAGCCCAAGTGGGTGAAAAAATGGGTGGACGATTTGATAGAAAGCCAGATAACGGAGGACATGGACAGGGAAGAAATCCGAAAGCTGGAGAGCCGGTTTGTCCTGGTGGAAGCCAACACAGAGTATACCGGATATCTGGACATGCTGCTGATGAGCAAATGCAGGCATAACATTATTTCCAATTCCAGCTTTAGCTGGTGGGCTTCCTGGCTGAACGATAATCCGGACAGGTTGGTAGTGGCGCCTGACAAGTGGATGAATGACAAGGACAGCGCCGACGTTTATACAAAGGGGATGATTCTGGTGAACGCTAAAGGACGGGTGAACAGGACGGTTAGGGAATAGCGCGGCGGCAGGTTTTTGCGCATAGATTAGCGGTAAGCGGCGCGGAAATGAGGAAGGATATGAAAGTATGTATGGTGGTTCCCGACAGAAATGTAAAAGGCGGAATTGCCTCCGTGGTAAACGGCTACAGGGAGCGGGGATTTGGGAACGGGTATGAAATCATTTATGTGGAGTCATACTGCGACGGAAGCAGGTGGAAAAAGCTTCGCAAGGCGCTACGCGGCTACGCGGCGTTTTTAGGGGTGCTCCTTGGCAGAAAGCCGGATTTGGTGCATATTCATTCTTCCTTTGGTCCCAGCTTTTACCGGAAGATTCCTTTCATTTATATGGCCTCTTTCAAAAAAATCCCCATAATCAATCATATACACGGGGCTGAATTTGACGCCTTTTACCGGAAGGCATCGCCCCGCAGGCAGAAGCTGGTGCGGAAGGTTTACGAAAAGTGCCGGATGCTGATTGCGCTTTCCGACGAGTGGAGGGGTAATCTTGAAATGATAGTCGCGCCGGAGCGGATTACCGTGCTTGAAAATTATTGCCGGCTGCCGGGAGAGCTGCCGCAGGAGGGTTCCGCGGAAGATATGCCGGGATTTCCAGCGGAGCATCTGTCGGAGGCTTTGGCGGAATATCCGGAGAAAAAGAAAAGACAGATATTATTTCTGGGAGAGCTTGGCAAAAGAAAAGGCTGCTATGATATCCCGGAGATTTACAGAAGAACCATTGAAAAGGCGGGGAAGGTTCCCCTTGTCATGGGCGGGGACGGCGAACTTATGAAGATAAAGGCTCTTTTTGAGGAAAAGGGCTTGTCTGAAGGGGTTTCTTTTCCCGGCTGGGTGAGAGGGGGAGAAAAGGAAAGGCTCCTTAAGGAGAGCGGCATCTTTTTGTTCCCTTCTTATTATGAAGGAATGCCCATGGCGGTTCTGGAGGCTATGGCTCATAAGCTGGCCATCGTGACCACCAATGCGGGAGGGATTCCCAAACTGATAAAGGACGGCGTAACCGGGCGGCTGTGCGAGCCGGGCAATGTGGAGGAGTTATCGGATGCCCTGGCGGAGCTGCTTACGGATGAGGAGAAAAGAAAGCGCCTCGGCGAGGCGGCTTACAGGGAAGCGGCAGGAAAATACAGCATGACTTCCCATATAGAAAGGCTTCTGGCGATATACAGGCAGGTATCAGAGAGGTAAGAAAAATGAGTCTGATTTGGAATTCGGTAAAAAGTCTTTTTTGTGTACAGCTATGGAAGCTGAGATTCGGGGGACGTTTTCAGTCCGGCGCTTTGCAGGGGCTGGAAAAAACCCGGATTGAAATCGATAAGGGGGCAAAGCTTTCGCTGGGGGAAAAAATTCAAAACAGGGGGACGCTTTATATCGGCTGCAAGAATAAAGGAAAAGTGCGGATAGGCGGCCACTGTTTTTTTAATATCAATACGTCCATCACCTGTATGAAGGAAATCACCATAGGGGAGTATTGTAAGTTTGGTAACAATCTGGTGATTGTGGACCATGACCATGATTTTCAGGGGACAGGAGAGGAATTTCCCGGGGAAGTGATTACCATCGGAAACCGCGTGTGGGTTGGCGCAAACTGTGTAATTTTAAAGGGAGTGACAGTCGGCGACGGCGCGGTAATCGGAGCTGGGAGTATTGTGCGGAAGGATGTTCCGGCAGGCGGGATTTATTATGATAAGAGAGAGGCCGTGATATTGCAGTGAGAATTTAAGGGCTGGACGGCAATGGAAAGGGACGGGTTTTATGAATATTATCAGAATGACAGGCGGCATGGGAAATCAGATGTTTCAGTATGCGTTGTATTTAAAGCTTTGTTCTCTGGGAAGGGAGGTCAAGTTTGATGATATTTCGGAATATGACCGTCCGAATGTGCGTCCGATTATGCTGTGGGCTTTCGGTATCGATTATCCCCGGGCCAGTAAGGATGAAATCAACGAGATAACCGACGGCTTCCTGAAGTTTTCACACAGGGTACGCAGAAAGCTTTTCGGAAGAAGGTCAAAGGAGTATTATGAAGGAAGCTGCAATTTTGACGAACAGGTGCTTGTGCGGGAGCCGGCCTATCTCACCGGTTATTTCCAAAGCGAAAAATATTTTAAGGATATAGAGGGTCAGGTGAGGGAGGCGTTCACCTTTTCCGGGAAAATGTGGGAAGGGTTGGACGGCGGATTAAAAGAGAGGATGGAAGGGTACCTGAAAAGGATACAGAGCGCCGTTTCTGTGGCTGTGCATATCCGCAGAGGGGATTATCTGGAAAAGGAAGAAATTTACGGGGGAATCTGTACAGAGGAATATTATAAAAGGGCCATAGCGTATTTTGAGGAAAAGGAGCCCGGCGCGGTCTTTTTCCTGTTCAGCAACGAGCCCGGGTGGGTCAGGAAATGGGTTCACGACAATTATAAGGACAGCGGCCGGTTCGTTGTGGTGGAAGGCAATATGGAGGACGCCGGATACCTGGACATGTTTCTGATGAGCAGATGCAGGCATTATATTATTGCCAATTCCAGTTTCAGCTGGTGGGGGGCGTGGCTTGGTACCGGAGAGGATAAGAGGATAATCGCCCCGTCAAAATGGTCGCAAAATCAGTGTTACACAGATGTTTACACAGATAAAATGATTAAGATTACCGAAAAGGGCGATTTGGTGGAAGAATGGGAAAGCTGATTTCCGTGATAGTGACGGCTTATAATATAGAAGATTATATTTCACGGTGTCTGGACAGCCTGCTTGGGCAGAGCTATGACAATCTGGAAATTATTGTGGTGGACGACGGCTCGTCGGACGCTACGGGAAGGATTTGCGACGGATACGCGGAAAAAAACAGTCATATCCGTGTGGTTCACCAGCCGGGCAATCTGGGCGTTGCCGAGGCAAGAAACGCGGGAGTTGCCGCTGCGGCAGGCGATTATATAGGATTTGTGGACGGCGACGACCAGGCGGAGCCTTCCATGTACGAGGAGATGCTAAGGGCCTGTGAGGAGACGGACAGCGAGATGGCAGTCTGCTCCTACCGGCAGAGCCTTAACGGAGGCGGAGAAAGCGCAGAGCCACAGGAGACATTCACCGGACAGAGGTATGTCCTTACCGGCGAAGAGGCTCTTGAAATTTATATCTGCGACAATAAGCCCTGGCATATTTACCATTCCGTGTGGAGCAAGCTTTTCCGCAGAGATGTGACGGAAGGGCTGAAATTTCCGCCGGGGAGGGAATCAGAAGACATTATGTACACCACCAGGGCGCTTCTTAAGCTTGACCGTTGTGTGTTTGTAGACAAACCGCTCTATCATTATCTGGTGAACCGGGAAACCAGCATTATGAACCACAAGCTGCAGGAGCGCAGGTTTAAGGATGAGATTCCTTTCTGGAAAGAGCAGATAGCCTGCCTTAAGGAGGCGGGATATGGAGAGCTTTCCGAAAAGGCGGCGTATCATTTTTACCGCACCATGCTGTTTTACTATGTGGATTTCAGGGACAGAAGGATGAAGGAGGCTGCGGCCAGGCTGGCGGCGATGCTTAAGGGGGAGAGGGGAGAAATCAGGAGAATTTACGGAAACAGCTTTGCGGCTTTCGGGGATAAGGTAAGAATGCGGGTGATGCTGGTCTGGCCGGGCGGGTATTATATTCTGGTGAAGGGGTATGAGAGGGTTGTGATTCCGCTGCGGACGGGGAGGTAGCAGGTGGGGTAGAGTGAGAGAGCCACGCTCAGAAGGATGTATTTATCCTTCGTCGCCGCGGACTCCTCCACAAAAAAGCAACACCCTCATTTCCCTGCGTTCAAGCGAATCCCATTTGCCCAAAACCCGAATGCATGGTATAATCTGACAAAGCAATTATCATATTTGAAATATTGAGTTTCAGAGGCAGAAATATCCATATACGCAAAGGAGCTCCATGAAGAAAGTAAATTTACTTGGCAAGATTAATTATATATTTGACCGGAAGCAGAAAATCCAGCTGGGGATTCTGGGCGTGATGATTTTTATCGGAGGGCTTCTGGAAACCTTGGGGGTGGGGGCCATGATTCCATTGGTGAACGCCCTTCTGATGCCGGAAAAATTACAGGAGTATATTGATAAATATGAGTTTCTGCAGAGAATCTGCGATATGCTGAACATTGAAAGCGCGGGGCAGGTTACGAAGGTGCTGCTTTTGGGGCTGATGGCAATTTATGTGATTAAAAACCTGTATGTTCTGTTCCTTATTTACAGGCAGAATTCCTTTATCACGCAAAACAGAAACAAGATGATAAGCCGGGTGATGGCGGAATTTTTAAACCGGCCCTATGAAAAATATCTGGGGGCGGATATCCCTACAGTGTTTCGTATCACGGACAGCGACATTCCCCAGACTTTTGCGCTGATTCTGGCCATGCTGCAGCTTGCCAGCGAGGTGGTGGTTTCATTCCTTATTTTTGTGGTGCTTTTGTGGCAGAACGTTGCCATGACGCTCTTTATCATTGCTATATTCGGCGTGATGACGCTGATTGTCCTGAAAGTGCTTAAGCCCCGGCTGAATAAAATCGGGGCGAAAAATCAGGCGATTCAGTCGCGGATTGCCAAGTGGAGAATCCAGGCAACCTACGGCTTAAAGGACGTGAAGGTGCTGAACCGGGAGGAATTTTTCGTGCGGAATTATTACGAAACCGGCAAGGTGGGCGCGGACGTGGCAAGAAATTACGCGGTTTTGAACAATACGCCAAGAGTACTCATTGAGACGGTATTTATCGTCAGCGTTCTTTCGTTTATCACCATTTACATCAACAGCGGCGGGAACGTGGGGGAGATTATGACCACCATAGCGGCCTTTGGCGTGGCGGCTATCAGGGTGCTTCCCAGCGTGAACCGGATTAACACTTATATTACGGAAATCGCCTATACCCAGCCAAGCCTTGATTTTGTGTATGAAAACTTGCAGGAGGGCATGAAGACCGACGCCATGCTGGCGGAGCGCAGGGCCAATTCCCAGGTGGAGAAGTTAAAGCTGGAGGATAAGATTGAGTTAAACCATATCAGCTTTCATTACCCGGATTCGGACAAGTATATTTTCAAGGACGCCCACATGGCGGTGCCGAAAGGAAAATCTGTGGGGATTATCGGCGCTTCCGGCGCCGGGAAGTCGACCATAGTGGACGTGCTTTTGGGGCTTTTGCACGCTCAGGAGGGGGAAATCACCTGCGACGGGGTGAATATTTTCAAAAATTATGAATCCTGGCTGGCGCAGGTGGGGTATATCCCTCAGGCCATTTATCTGATTGACGAGTCCATTCGGGATAACATTGCTTTCGGAATTGATGCGGATAAGATTGACGATAAGCGGATATGGGAGGTTCTGGAGGAAGCTCAGCTCAAAGAATTTATAGAGGAGCTGCCGGAGGGGCTTGATACCACAATCGGCGACCGGGGTGTGCGGCTTTCGGGCGGGCAGAGGCAGAGGATTGGCATTGCCAGAGCCCTTTACAACGACCCGGAAATACTGGTCTTTGACGAGGCCACTTCCGCTCTTGACAACGACACGGAGGCGGCGGTGATGGAGGCGGTAAACAGCTTCCACGGGAAAAAGACCATGATTATCATTGCCCACAGATTAAATACCATTGAAAAATGCGATATTATTTATAAGGTGGAAAATACGAAGCTGGTGGAAACCACTTTATAAAATATAAGAATTCCGGTTACCGGAGCGGGGCGGTTGATAATCCCCACACTGCATCGCGGTATCCGGTCGGGAATTTTGCGGAAAGAAAAGACAGGAAAAAGATATGACAGGAACGGAATTTATAAACGGACAGGGGCTGGGAAATCAGCTGTTCTGCTATGTGACGGCAAGGGCTGTGGCGGAGGAAAACGGATACGAATTCGGTACCGCCGGGCAGGAACGCTTTGCGGTAAATATCCACAGTAACCGGGGAATGTATTTCATGGACGTGGATTTGGGACATGTCATTTCCGAAGAGGATAAGAAGAATTTCAAGATATATCAGGATGCGGAGGAGCGTCTGTACATCGGAAACTCCCGGCACGATATGACCCACGGATGCTATATTGCGGGAGCAGACGAGGGAATCCATCATGTGGCAGACAACACGCTGATTTACGGAAACATGCAGGACGAGTCCTATTTTATAAAGTATCTCGACAAGGTAAAACAGTGGCTTAAGGTGAAGCCGGAGTATGACTCCAGGGAGTACAGCAGAGAGAACCTCTGCATTATCAATATGCGGGGCGGCGAGTATACCGGAAGCCCGGAGCTTTTTATCGACAGGAAATACTGGATTCACGGCATAAGGGAAATGCGGAAAATCAGGCCGGATATGGAATTTATGATTGTCACGGACGATGTGGAGGCGGCGGGAAAGGTGCTTCCCGGAATACCGGCTCATCACTTTGACATCGGTAAGGATTATGTGACCTTAAAGAACGCTTATTACCTGCTGCTTTCCAATTCCTCCTTTGCCTGTCTGCCGGCACACACCAGTGAAACGCTGAAATTTGCCATCGCGCCCAAATACTGGGCAAGGCATAATGTGTCCGACGGCTACTGGGCTTCGGAGCAGAATATTTACAGCCTGTTCCACTACATGGACAGGAAAGGAAAGCTTTTTACGGCGGAGGAATGCCGGAGGGAGCTGGCGGAATATAAGAAGCGTTCCCGAAAGTATGCGAAGAAAAACAAAAGACCCGGAAGGGCGGGAGTTTTTTATCAGAATATCAGAAGGCGGTGCGTCTACGGATGGTTTTATCTGAAAAAGGTATGGCGCGCCCTGATAAGGCGGATGAAAGCGAAAAGTTTCGCGGCGGGATGAGGAAAATATGGAGAAGCAGTACAGGGAAAAAGGGAAACTTCAATTACCGAACGTAACGCTGGCCGCCATGGCCAGCGTGAAAATCTATGAGACAATCAAGGCGCTGGAATACAGTATGCGGGGGATTGATTTCGGGCAGGTGGTATTGATTACCCACAGAAAGCCTTTAAGCCTTCCTAAAACGATTACTTATAAGCATACCTCAAAGCTCAATGATATCGACGCTTTTAACTATAAGATAGTCTACGAGCTTGGCAGGTATATTGAAACGGATTACGTGCTGCTGATACACTATGACGGTTTCGTGGTGCATCCCGAAAAATGGAGGGACGAGTTTTTCGATTATGATTATATCGGTTCTCCCTGGCCCATACCCGAGCCGGGGAAAAAACACTGTTATCATGACGTCTATGGAAATCTGTGCAGGGTGGGTAACAGCGTGTCCTTAAGGAGCAAAAGGCTGCTTGATTTTCCGGCTGCCGCCGCGCTTAAGTGGGAGATGGACGAGGACGGCTTTTACAACGAGGATATTTTTCTGTGCTGTATGAATAAACACAAAATCGAAGAGGCGGGCATGAAAATCGCCCCGGTGGAGGTGGCGAAGTATTTCGGGCACGAGCATCCCGTGCCGGAGGTTTTAGAGGTGGACGCGCCCTTTGCTTTCCATAAATGGTGGGGAAGGAATGGGGCGTATCCTGTGTTTGAAAATCCGTGGACAAGAAGATGGCTGAAATTTAAGGATATGGTAAGGCCGTTTTTGTTCTGGAGACATAGAAAGCGATGAAAGAGTCTTTTGTATTATCCGTCGGCAAAAGACGGCTGCAAAGGCATACAAGGGTGGGATAAAAATGGTATATGACTGCATTCCCTTTTTTAACGAACTGGATATCTTAAAGCTGCGGCTCCATATTCTGGCGCCTTTGGTGGATAAATTTATCATAGAGGAAGCCACGGTGACTTTTTCGGGAGAGCCCAAGGAGCTTTGCTTCGAAAAGAACAGGGAGATGTTCCGGGAATTTCTGCCGAAAATCGAGTATATCGTGGTGGACAATTCCCCTGTGGACACCACTACCCATTTGCGGGACAAGTTTCAGAAAAACGCGCTTATCCGGGGGCTTAAGGATGCCGGAGACAAAGATGTGATCATTTTAAGCGATGTGGATGAAATTCCCAATCCTGAGGCGCTCAAGAAGGTTATAGATGAGTTTGACCCGGCAAAGGTGTATCATTTTGCCCAGAGGATGTTTTACTGCTTTTTAAATATGGAGGAAACCTCCGGGAATCTGCTTTCCATTACCGGAGAGTTCCCGAAGGTGGAGAGACGTATGTGGCTTGGCACCAAGGTGTTCGGCAAAAGGAGCATCCCGGAAAACGGAATCATTGAGCTGAGGGAGGCTTCCGTTATGGCGCCGGGGGCGGTGAGGGTTGCGGACGGAGGGTGGCATTTCGGATATATGGGAAGCAGCCGGGAGACCGATGTGTCCAGGCGAATCGGAACGAAGGTGGTTGCGGCGGCCCATCAGGAATACAATGACGAGGATTTGCTGCGGGAAGCCGGCGACAGATTGATTCTGGGGCAGGATATTTTCGGGCGCGAGGCCAGGTTCGAGCGTGTGGAGGTGGACGGGAGCTACCCGGAGTATCTCCTTGCCCATCTGGAGGAATACAGCTATCTGATTATGCCGCCGGTTTCAGGTATGAAGAAAGCCTGCACGGGAGCGTCCATGGTTTTCCGGCGGTTTTTCAGGAAGGCTGCAAGGAAGATCAGGCGTGTGCTGAAAAGGTAGGAAAGATGAATCAGAAGAATAAAATTGTCGAGGTTTACGGGCTTTGGTTTGCCGATTTGGTGGCAATAGGAATTTCTTTTGTTCTTGCCACCTATATTCGGTTTGGCAATTTCAGGGATATGGGAGATAAGGGCATTCATTTTCAGGTATGCCTTGTTTTGCTGCTTTTCTGTACTGTTTACACCTTTTTTATCGACTGGAACAGGAACTTTTTAAAGAGAAAACTCCAGAAGGAGCTGTATGAAATCTTAAAATACCATGTCATCATGATGCTGGTGGTGCAGATGATTATGTACTTCCTGAAATGGGCGGACGTGTTTTCCCGTCTGGTGATGATTTATTTTCCCATTATCAATGTGGCGTTGACGCTTCTTTTGCACCTCATGATAAAAAAGGGGATGCAGATTCATTATCAGTCCGAGCTTTCCAGAATCAAGGTGCTGGTGATTACTCACGCAGAGATGGCCGGCGAGGTGTTAGAGCGCCTGCAGGATACTCTGGAAATTAATTATCAGATAGTGGGGATTGCCTGCCCGGAGGCCGGGGATATACAGAGAGAAGGCGCGCAGGCGACCGGCCGGAGCGGCGAGACGCTTCGGGAAGCAGGCGGCACAGAAAATGTGCAGTCCGCATACAGAGAAGAGAAAATCGACGGTATTCCGGTGGTGCATGCGGGCGATGATTTTATGGGAAATGTGACGCTCATGGCGTTGGACGAGGTATTTATCTATGCGCCGGAGCTGAAACAAAAGCAGATACAGAAAATTTTAAACGGATTTGACGAGATGGGAGTTGACTGTCATTACTGCATCGAGCTTCCCGGCACGCAGCCTGAAAGGAGCAAGATAGAGAGCTTCGGCAGCTATTCCGTGATTACCTATACCCGGTTTCAGAGCAGCTATAAAAGGCTTCTGATAAAGCGGGTGATGGATATTGCAGGGGGGCTTGTGGGGCTTTTAATCACGATGGTATTTTTCCCCTTTGTGGCGCTGGCAATCAAGCTGGATTCTCCGGGGCCGGTGATGTTTTCCCAAATCAGGATTGGAAGAAACGGACGGCGGTTTAAAATTTATAAGTTCCGCTCCATGTATATAGACGCGGAGGAGCGGAAGAAGGAACTGGAGGGGCAGAATGAAATTCAGGGGCTGATGTTCAAGATAGAAAACGACCCCCGGATTACCAGAGTGGGAAAATTTATCCGCAAGACCAGCATCGACGAGCTACCCCAGTTTTATAACGTGGTAAAAGGCGACATGAGCCTGGTGGGCACAAGGCCGCCCACTGCCGACGAATTCGAAAAGTATAATCAGTATTACAGAAGGCGTATCAGTATGACGCCGGGGCTTACCGGCCTGTGGCAGGTCAGCGGGCGCAGCGATATTGAAGATTTTGACGATGTGGTTAAGTATGACCTTGAATATATTGACGGCTGGTCGCTGACCCTGGATATGAAGATTCTGTTGCGGACCATATGGGTGGTACTTGCGGGACGGGGCTCCAGATAAGGCTGCCGATACAATGGAAAAAATGCAGATGAGGTAATACATGGGAAAATATAAGGTCAGCGTGATTGTCCCGGTTTATAATACGGAAAAGTATCTGGCACAGTGTGTGGACACCCTTATCAGGCAGAACTATGACAATCTGGAAATCCTGCTGGTGGACGACGGCTCCACGGACAAAAGCGGGAAGCTGTGCGACGGATTTGCACGCAGCGATAAGAGAATCCGGGTAATTCACAAGGAAAACGGCGGTCTGGTTTCCGCATGGAAAAGAGGCGTGTGCGAGAGCACGGGGGAATATCTGTGCTTTGTGGACAGC
The DNA here is from genome assembly GCA_009917455.1 of bacterium 1xD8-48. Taxonomy (GTDB): domain Bacteria; phylum Bacillota; class Clostridia; order Lachnospirales; family Lachnospiraceae; genus Suilimivivens. The sequence goes on from QZDS01000004.1 coordinate 147,160, forward strand.
GACGACTGGGTGGAGCCTTGCATGATAGCCGATATGGCGGAGCATCTGAGGGGAGTCCCCGGGGAAATTATTGCGGGAAATTATGTAATTGAAAGAGAAACCGGCAGAGAGTACGTATGGCAGGCGCTTCCTCCGGGGGAATATGACCGGGCGGCAATAGAAAGGGAAGTAATTCCAAACCTCCTTGGCAGAGAGCGCCGGTATGTGACAGTCTCAAGATGCATGAAGCTGATTGGCCGGGAGCTGATTGAGGAAAACATGAAATACAGCGATTCTGAAGTGGTGATGGGGGAGGATATGACAGTGATGCTTCCCGCCCTGATTGACTGTAACAGGCTTAAGGCCATTGACAGCGCCCACTACCATTACCGCTATGTGACGGAATCAATGGTTCATAAATATGACAGGAAATTGTATGGCAACATACAGCTTTTGCGGGAGATATTTCTCCGGGTGGTTTCCGATAAATTTGCGGGGGAGGAGCTTCTGGAAAGGCAAAGGCAGGTGGAACAGGAATATATTTTTTTCCTTCTGCTTGCGTTAAAAAATGAGGCGAGAGGAAACCCGCAGGGGTATCGGAAAAATATTTTTTCCATTTGTAAGTCGCCGGAGATTCAAAGGCTGGTGAGGGAGATGCCGGTTCGAGTGGAGGATAAGGCAAATAAGCTCCTTTATCTGACGCTCAGGCGCCCGGGGGAAATCACCGTGCGCCTGCTTCGGCTGGCGATGATTATTTATTATCGCGGGAAATGAGAAAGGAGGCCGGAATGAATCAGAACGAAGAAGAAAAACCGTTAATCAGCGTGATTGTTCCGGTTTTCAACGGACAGGATTATCTGGAAAAATGTATTGAAAGCATAGAGAAGCAGACCTATAAAAATCTGGAGATTATTATCATCAATGACGGCTCCACGGACGATACCGCCGCCGTGTGCGTAAAGCTTCGGGAGACTTATGAAAATATCCATGTGATTACCACCGAGGACGCGGGCGTTTCGGCGGCAAGAAATGCGGGAATAGAGGCGGCGAAGGGAGAGTTCCTCACCTTCGTGGACGCGGACGACAGACTGCGGCCCAAAACCCTGAAAATCCTGTATAGGTGTATTCTGGCGACAAAGGCGGACGTGGCCGGCTGCGGCTTTCATGCATGGAGCAGCGAGGAGGAGTGGGAGACCTTTGTTTCCGAGAAATACCGGATTCACAAGGCCGGAAAATATAAGCCCGCCGAATACTTAAGCGAACAGCTTCTGAAAGGAAACAGCAGATGCTGGAGCAAGCTCTACAGACGTTCGGCGGTGGGAGACCACCGGTTCCAGACAGAGCTGAGCATCGGGGAGGACATGCTGTTTTTGTTAAAGCTCCTGCCCCGCCTTAAGGGGATTGCGGAGACGGACTATCCGGGGTACGGTTATTTTCAGAATCCGGCGGGCGCCATGAACAGGGAGTTTCGGTCGGGATACATGGATCAGATTACCTGCTGGGAGCAGGCAAGAGAGGAAATCCTAAAGAGAGATAAAAGGCTCGAAGCGCAGGTGACCGCGCTGCTGATTACGGGAATCATGCTGACGGCTGGCAAGCTGGCAATGCTTCCCGGCGGCGAGAGAAGGAAAAATAAAGAATATATTCGTATCTGCCATGAAAAACTAAAGGAAGAAATGCAGGTCTGGGGCGCCTATCAGAGGCTTTCCAAGGGCTACCAGCTGAAATCCCAGATGTTTCTGGCTATGCCGGGGATTTACCTGTGGCTCTATCACTTCAGGAAATACAGGAGCCGGGAGCTGTAAACGGTGTGGGGAAAGTTTTTATGGAAAGTGAAAACAGGGAAATTTTATGAAAGCAGATAAACTGATAGTATATATGCATGCAGGCAGCGGCAACCACGGGTGCGAGGCCATTGTAAACAGCCTCTGCCATATGATTAAGGAAAAGGTAAAGCTTGTCAGCTATTTCGGGGAGGAAGATGAGAGGTATTCTCTCAAAGAGCTGTGTGAAATCAGGGGCGAGAGGCGGTTTGAAAATCATAAGGCGGCCCACGTGCTGTATTACGGCTACCGGAAGCTTACAGGCGATAAGGAGAGCTTTATCAGATATCGCTACGGAGACATTTTCAAAAAAGAGGCGGCGCCTCTTGCAATCTCTATTGGCGGCGACAATTACTGCTATGAAAATATGCTTGGCGACCTTCGCCTTGCCAACTCCGCCTTTAACAGGAGGGGGACCAGGACAGTACTCCTTGGCTGCTCCATCGAGCCGGAGCTCCTTAAGAGGAAAGAAATTGCAGAGGATTTGAGGAGATACCATACGATAATCGCAAGGGAAAGCATTACCTATGAGGCGCTTAAAGAGGCGTTTGGCAAAACTTCCAAAGAAATATCTGAAAAGACAGATAAGGGAATGGCGGAAGCGGTATCCGGCGGCTGCCCGGAGGTTTTGTGTTTTCCCGACCCGGCTTTCACACTGATGGCAAAGGAGCTTCCGCTGCCGGAAGGCTTTGCCCTCGGAAATACCGTGGGCATCAACGTCAGTCCTATGATTCAGGACAACGAAAAGAAATCCGGCGTCACCATGGAAAATTATAAGGAACTGATTTCCTTTATTATTCAGAATACGGATATGCAGATTGCGCTGATTCCCCATGTGGTCTGGGAGAGAAACGACGACAGGGGGCCGGTTCATGAGCTGTATAGAGCCTTTGCGGATACAGGACGGGTGGCGGAAATCGGGGACGGAGGCTGCGAGGAGCTGAAAGGATTTATCGGACGCTGCCGGTTTTTTGTGGGAGCAAGAACCCACGCCACCATTGCGGCCTATTCTATGGGCGTTCCCACGCTGGTGGTGGGGTATTCCGTGAAGGCGAGGGGAATTGCCAGGGATTTGTTCGGAACGGAGGAAAACTATGTGCTTCCGGTACAGAGCCTTGAAAAAAAGGATGATTTGACAAAAGGCTTCCGGTGGCTGTTATCCCATGAGAAGGAAGTCAGGGAAAAGCTCGGGGAAGTGATGCCCGGCTATAAAAAGCGGGCGCTTGAGACAGGGAAAGAAGTAGACAGATTATGGGACGAGTTCAGTCGGCGGCAAAAAATATAGCCTTCGGGCAGGTGGGGAATCTGGTGACCCAGCTTCTTAATTTTGTGCTGAGAACCATTTTCATCGCCCATTTAGGGGATACCTTAAACGGCGTAAACGGGCTGTATGCCAACATCCTTTCCGTACTTTCCATGGCGGAGCTGGGAATCGGGACAGCCATGAACTACAGCCTTTATAAGCCCGTGGCCCAGGGCAATATCGGAAAAATCAAATCCTACATGCGGCTTTACAAAAAGGCGTATGCCGTCATTGGCATTGTGATTGCGGTAATCGGGCTTCTGGTTTCCCCCTTTCTGCCTTATCTGGTAAACCAGCCAAAGGGCGTCAGCACGAGGGATTTGACACTGTACTATTTTATCTTTTTATTTAATACGGTCAGCACCTATTTTGTTGCCTTTAAATACAGTCTGGTAAACGCGGAGCAGAAAAATTATATTCAGACAAACATCCTGACACTTACCAAAATGATTACGGTGATTCTGCAGATTATCGTGATTCTTACCACCGGGAATTATTACGTATACCTGCTGACGGCGGCGGCGGTAGAGCTTTTGCAGAAGATTTTCGTGAGTTTTTATCTGGACAGACGGTACCCGTATCTGAAGGATAAGGATGCGGAGAGGCTCTCCGCCGAAGAAACCGGGGAAATCGTGACAAAGACAAAAGCCCTTATGTGCCACAAAATCGGCGATGTGGCAAGGCTCCAGACCGACAGCATGATTATTTCCGGTTTTATCAACGTCACCTTAAGCGGCTTTGTGGATAACTATAATCTGGTGCTCAACTCCATTGCCAATGTGGTGAACATTATTTTCAACTCCGTGCTCTCCAGCTTCGGCAACCTTTTCGCCACGGAAACCAGAGAAAAGCAGTACCGGATTTTTAAGGTGTACCGCTTTGCGGCCTGTTGGATTTACGGCTTTACTGCTGTGGGATTTTCCATGCTGCTGACGCCTTTCGTGGGGCTGTGGCTTCGGGATACGGGGAAAACCCTTGCTTTTTCCGTGGTAATCTGTATTTTAATTGATTATTATTTCAAAGGTGATAGAATTGTATTATCCAATTTCAAGACGGCGGCGGGGGTTTTTGAGCAGGACAAGTATCTGGCGCTGATTCAGGGCGGGGTGAATCTTGTGATTTCCATCGTCCTTGTACAGAAAATCGGGCTTATGGGCGTTTATATCGGGACGATTGTATCGGGGCTGATTGCCAATGTGACAAAGCCGGTGATTATTTATAAGGTAATTCTGCAGCAGCCGGTGAAAAAGTACTTTGTGGATTCTCTGAAGTATCTGGCGGCAGTGGCTGTGAATTTCGCGGTGCTTTCCGGAATCAAGACGGTGGTGATGCCAGAGGTCACGGTGATTTCTTTCGGGGTAATGTTTGTGATAGTCTGTGTGGTGTTTAACGCAAGTTTTCTGGCGCTGTTCGGAAGGACGGAGGAGTTTGGGTATTTGTGGGGGATTGTGAGAAACAGAGCCGCGGGGAATAAAAAGCGATTGTGATTCTACGGAATATCTGTGAGAATCTGGCTGTCAGGGTCAGTATTTACGGAAAAGAGGCAATGGGAAACGAAAGGGGGAGTCGGGATGCTGGAAATGATAAGGGAAGCGGAGCGGGAGCTATTGAGTTATCCGGAGTGGAGCTCGTCCTATAAGGCGAAACGAAGGATTAAAATGCTTATGGGAAAAAGCGTGGAGCCTTATGATAAATTTAACTGGCCGAACGGCCTCCTTGCGAAGGGGATTGCCGATTATTATAAAAAGCATAAGAATTCGGATGAGGCCAGGGAAATACTGGACTGTCTGAAAAGGTATTACGACGCATGGATTCAGAAGGGCAGCAGGATGTACTATCTGGACAACGCTTTTGGCGGTATGGCGTTGATGGATTTGCACCAGTCTGTAAAGGATGAAAGGTATAAAAAGGCGCTGGAGGAAATTGCGCAGTATCTTTATCGCCATGAAAGAGATACAGAGGGAAGCTTTTTTTATCGTCCGGCACAGAAGAACGGCTATATTTTTGTGGATGGAATCGGCCTTACCTGCCCCTTTCTATGCAGATACGGAAGTATCTATGGAGACAAAAACGCCGTTCATTTGGCGGCAGTTCAGATACAGAATTTTATTCAGTACGGAATGGATGGGAAAACGGGACTTCCCTACCACGGCTATGAGTGTGAAAGCGGGATAAAGTACGGGATTATCGGGTGGGGCAGGGCAGTTGGATGGCTGATGATTGGCATGGCGGAAAGTCTTGCCTGCATGGACGCCGAAAGTCAGGGGTATGAATTTATTAAGCAGGCTTACAGGCATCTGGTGGATAAGGTAGAGTCTTATCAGCTGGAAAGCGGGCTTTACAGCTGGCAGCTTATGGCAAAGGAGGGACCGGTCGATACATCGGCAACGGCGATGATTCTATACGCAATCGCTCTGTCGCTGGAAACGGGAATATTGATCGATATTCACAGGTCAAGGATGCTCAGGGGAAGAGACGCTTTGAGGAATTCCGTAAAGGACGGAAAGCTGGGGAACTGTCTGGCGGAGTGTCTTGGATTTTCCATGTATCCCCAGAGCTATGGGGCTTATCCCTGGTCGCTTGGTCCGGCGCTTTCACTGTTTGCTCTGACGGAAGAGTGAGAAAGACCGTAAGCAATGGGATGGCATGGCACTCGCAGCAGGAATTTATGTCCGTGTATGATTAGACAATTTGGAAACGGGGGAAGCATGATTATAGTACAGGTGGCCGGAGGCCTTGGCAACCAGATGCAGCAGTATGCGCTGTACAGAAAATTTGTCCGTATAGGAAAGGAAGCGAGGCTGGATTTTTCATGGTTTCAGGAACTGGAAGGGAAATGTGATGAAGCTGTTACCACTAAGAGAAAGCTTGAACTTGCTTATTTCGACAGACTGGTGTATGAGGAATGCACGAAAGAGGAGAGGGAGGAGCTGATTGGCTCGGACGGCCTGACCGGAAAGCTGCGGCGGAAGCTTTTACCGTCTACAGTCAGGTGGTTTCACGAAAGCAAAATGTATCATCCCGAGCTGCTTGACTTTGAGGATATGTATTTAAGCGGTTATTTTGCATGTGAAAAGTATTACAGTGATATTTTATATGATTTGCGGGAAAAAATCCGGTTTCCCGAGAGCGGCAATCCCCTTAACAGGCAGATGGCGGAAGAGATGAGAAATTGCGATTCCGTCAGCGTCCATATAAGGCGGGGGGACTATCTTACCCCTGAAAATACCGGTATGTTTGGCGGCATTTGTACGGAGGCTTATTATGCAGGCGCTCTGAAAATGCTAAAAGAGGAAGTGCCTGACGCACATTTTTACCTGTTTTCCGACGATATTCCTTATGTGAAGGAGCATTTCCAGGGAGAGGAGTATACAATAGTGGATATTAACCACGGCAGGGACAGCTTTTATGATATGTGGCTGATGAGCAAATGCAGACATAATATTTGCGCAAACTCTACTTTCAGCTTCTGGGGGGCAAGACTGAACGGAAGTGAAGGAAAAATTATGGTGCGGCCTGCAATTCACAAAAACAGCCAGATATTTATTAAAAAAGAAATGGAAGAACTGTGGCAGGGGTGGAGATTTATTAATTCTCAGGGGCAGATACAGTAAATGAGTAAAAAACAGGAATTGATAAGACAAATTGCAGATATCAGCTTTTATACAGGGATAATTATAGAAGCGCTGCTTGTCATCATTGATAAAAGCGCATACGTGAATCCTATAGAAGGGCAGCTTTTCCGGGTAACGTTTCTCCTGTTTCTGGTCAGGGTCTGCTTTACAAAGTATTCGGTAAAAGAGTATGGAGCAATAGTGCTTTTCGGAATATTAGGTCTGGCTTCTTATTTTGCCACAGGCAGAAACGAAGTGCTGCGATTGATAATTTTAATAGCCGCCTGTAAGAGTATTGATATGCAAAGATGCCTGAAGCTGATATTTTATATAACACTGGCCGGATGCGCGGCGATTATTCTTCTTTCCGTATCCGGGGTATATGGAGCGGTTTCATTAACGCAGGAGTACGGAAGGGGCAGCGTGGAAACCAGATATGTGCTTGGCATGGGGCATCCTAACGCGCTGCACTGTATGTGCTGGGCGGTGATTACGCTGGGGCTTTATTTATATGGGGAAAAAATGAAATGGTATTATTTTTTGCTCTTGTTTGGAGTGAATTATTTTTTCTTTCTTCTGACAGACTCCAAAACCAGCTTTCTGGTGACAACATTTACGGTCTTGCTGGCGCTGCTGCTTTCGGTTTTCAAAAATCAGATAATCAGGAAATTATGCGTGCTTGGCGGCTGTCTGGCGGCGGTTTTCAGCGTGGGGATTTCCGTTGCAATCGCCGCGCAGGCTTACAGGATATATAATTATGTCTGGCATGGGGACAGAACGAAAATAACAATGTTCTTTGTTAAGTTAAATGATGTTCTTAACGGAAGAATCAGAATACTGGTTGAAAATGAAGGCTTTGAGGGCACAACGGGAACATGGAGCCTGTTTTCGAGGCCGGGAAATAATTACTTTTTTGATATGGGGTGGATTCGCCTGTTTTACTGGTTTGGAATTATCCCCGGGGTTATTTTCCTGGCAGCAGTTTTCATATTGATGATTTACTGCTATAAGAAGCAGGATTATATGGCGGCGGTTATGGTAGTATCGGTTTCCGTGTACAGTGTGATTGAGGCCCATGTGTTTTCTGATTATCTGGCAAGGAATTATGTGTTCTTTTTGCTGGGAATGTATTGGAGCAATATGTTTGGGCTGTCGTCGCCTTCGGAAGGATACTGGTGGAAGATACCGGGACTGTTAAAGGAATCAAAATGAAAGTACTGATTATGAACCCCATTTTATATACATCTGAAACCGACAATATCCCGAAAGTGACATCAATAAAAGATACCATGATTTACGCCCTTTGCATGGGATTTGTCAAAAACGGCGACGAGCCGGTGCTTGCGGCAGCCGAGGCGTATAAGCCTGTCTGCAGGGAAGAGTATCCTTTTCAGATTTTGTGGTTTCCCTGCGTGTATACGGCAATATGGAAGCCAAGATGCTTTCCGTTGCTGAAAGGGCTTGGCAGCTATCTGAGAAGGCATAAGCAGGAATATGATTATATTATCAGCAGCGAGGTTTTTTCCATGCTGACTCTTTCGGGCGCTGCTTATGCGAGAGAAAAGCTGATAATCTGGCATGAGCTTGGCGCTCACAATAATCTGTTAAAAAAATTACCCTCAAAAATCTGGTATAACATAGTGACCAGAATATTCATGAGAAATATTCCGGTGATTCCCCGCTCTGAAAGAGCGGCAGAGTTTATCGGGCAATTTTGCAGGAATGTATTGTCCCTTCGGATTGACCATGGAGTAGATTTGGATAAAATTGATTACAAGAGGGAAAAAGGGAAATACTTTGTGGTACTTTCCCAGTTGATTGAAAGGAAACGCATTGACGGAATAGTTGACAGCTTTGCAACTTTCCAAAAGAACAGGGCGCAGGAAGGCTGGCAGCTTGAAATTATCGGAGATGGCGTGCTGAGGGAAAAGCTGGAACAGCAGGTAAGGACACTGGGACTTGAAAACAGCGTCTGCTTTGCGGGCAGGTTAAATCATGAACAATTGATGCCGGTGCTGGCCGGGGCCAGCGCGCTTTTAGTGAACACCTGTAAGGACAACAGCATGGTTTCCATAGTGGAAAGCATTGCGGCGGGCACTCCCATAGTAACCACATCGGTTCCTTTTAATTCCGCCTATATTAAAAGTGAAAAACTGGGTATAGTAAAGGATGGATGGAACGAAAAGGAGTTAAATGAAATTTGCGAAGGTAATGAGGAGTATGTTGCAAATTGTATTAATTACAGGGAAAAGTTAAGCAACAGTTATCTGGCAGGGCTGTTTAATCAGGCGGGAGGAGCGCTTTGCAAATGATAAAGATAGTATTTGTCCTGCCCGATATGGCAGGGGGCGGTACGGAAAGAGTGGTTGCCCTTCTTTCCAATGAGTTTGTAAAAAGAGGCTTTCCGGTAACTATTCTGCTGTTTGCGGGAAGCCATACAGAATATCCGCTGGATAAACGGGTGGAAGTTATTGTGGCCGGGGAAACCTCCGGCGGTAAAATTTCCGTACGACTGAAAAGACTTAAGGCGATGCGCCGGTTCTATAAAGAAAACAAAGGCTGCTATATTTTTGCATTCAGCGCCATGGGAGCTGTTTTTTCGGCTCTGGCAGCGTTTGGAATTCCTCACAGGATGCTGGTGTCCGAGCGAAACGACCCTTCCCGCTACGAGCATGGGACGGTCCGCAATCTGGCGTACTTAAAAGCGGAAAAGCTGATTTTACAGACAGAGGAGATGCGGCGCCTTTTTCCCGATAAACTGCAGAAAAGAGCAGTGGTGATTCCCAATCCGGTATCTTCGGACATACCGAAGCCCTTCAGGGGCGAGAGAAAAAAGAGAGTGGTTTCCGTGGCCAGACTTCAGCCGCAAAAAAATCAGAAGCTGCTGATAGATGCCTTTGCAGATTTTGTAAGGCAGCATCAGGATTATGAGCTTCATATATTCGGAGTCGGCGAACTTGAGGAGGAGCTTCGCAGGCAGGCAGCAAGGCTCGGGATAGAAGATAAGGTGATATTCAGGGGATTTTCCTCCAATGTGAAACAGGAAATATGGGACAGCGCCATGTTTGTGCTGTCTTCGGATTATGAGGGGATTTCCAATTCCATGATAGAGGCGCTTGCCATGGGGGTGCCGGTAATTTCTACGGACTGTCCGGTGGGCGGCTCCCGGGCTTATATAAAAAATGGTATCAGCGGGATATTGACGCCGGTCGGGGATAAGGAAGCGCTGACAAAAGCCATGATGAAGGTGGCGGATAGTCCGCAGTTTGCAGAAATACTTTCACAAAACGGCGCAAAGATTAAGGAAACCTACAGTCTGTCACGGATTGCAGACAGATTTTTAGAGGAAGCAGGAATTTAATGGGTAATTCGGAAAAGATATACTGTACGATATTAAAAACAAATATTAATGTCACCAATATGCAAAAAACCGTAAAATTTCTGTCTGATAATATTGAGCAGTTACGGGGAAAATATATTTGTGTGTCTAATGTGCATACAACGGTTATGGCTTTTCGGGATGAAGAATACAGAAAGATTCAGAACAGCGCGGCGATGGCGCTGCCGGACGGCAAGCCGCTTTCCATGGTCAGCAGAGGAAGGGGATTTGCGGAGGCAAGGAGAGTTCCGGGACCGGATGTAATGCCGGAGATTTTTAAGATATCTGAAGAAAAGGGATACCGACATTATTTTTACGGGGGAAAAAAGGAAACGCTGGACAAAATGAAGGAAAGACTTCTTGAAAAATACCCTTACCTTCAGATTGCGGGAATGTATTCCCCGCCTTTCCGCTCGCTGACAAAAGAAGAAGACGAAGAAATTATCCAGAATATCAACGCGTCAAATCCTGATTTTATCTGGGTTGCCTTAGGAGCCCCCAGGCAGGAGGAGTGGATGTACGACCACAGAGATAGAGTAAACGGGGTGATGCTCGGCGTGGGGGCTGCCTTTGATTTTATTGCGGGCACTGTACGGAGGGCGCCCAAATGGATGCAGGAGCTGTGCCTTGAATGGCTGTATCGGATTTTTCAGGACCCCAAGCGGTTAATCAGCAGATATGTGGGAACTAATTTTACTTTTATGATAAATGTCGGAAGGGAATCGAGGCAGTTAAGAAAAGAAAAAAGGAAAAAAACTCAAAAGAAGATGAAGATTGCGCTGATTGGGCATAAAAGGATTCCCTCAAGGGAAGGCGGCGTGGAGGTGGTGGTGGATGAATTATCCACAAGGCTCGCCGGCCAGGGCTATGAGGTGGAGGCCTATAACCGTTCGGGGTACCATGTGTCCGGAAAGGATTTTGGAGAAGGAAGGAAGAAGTATTATAAGGGTGTGCGCATCATTATAACGCCGACCTTTGAAAACGGGAAATTGAATGCCATTGTTTATTCCGTTATGGCAACGCTGCGGGCCCTGTTTGGAAGGTATGATGTGATTCATTATCATGCGGAGGGACCCTGCGTTACCCTGTTTCTTCCAAAGCTGTTCGGGATACGGGTGATTGCAACCATTCACGGACTGGACTGGCAGAGGGCAAAGTGGGGAAATTTTGCATCCAGGGTTTTAAAGCTGGGTGAGAAAATGGCGGCAAAATACGCGGATGAGGTGATTGTCCTTTCAAAGAACGTGCAGGAGTATTTCCTTGAGACTTACGGAAGGAAAACCCACTATATTCCCAACGGAGTTTCCAGACCTGAAATCCGGGAATCGGAGGAAATCAGGGAGAAATACGGGCTTGAAAAAGACGGATACATTCTTTTTCTGGCGAGGCTTGTACCGGAAAAGGGGCTTCATTATCTGATAGAGGCTTATAAGGAAATTGACACAGATAAAAAGCTGGTGATTGCCGGCGGCAGCAGCCATTCCTTTGACTATATGAAGCAGGTACAGGAAATGGCGGCCAGTGATGAGAGAATCATCATGACCAATTTTGTACAGGGAAGGGTACTGGAGGAGTTGTATTCCAATGCGTATGTATTTGTGCTTCCCAGCGATGTGGAAGGTATGGCGCTTACCCTTTTGGAAGCCATGAGTTATGGGGACTGCTGTCTGGTCAGCGATATTCCCGAAAATATTGAAGTGGTTGAAAATCAGGCAGTAACCTTCAGGAAAGGCAGCGTGGAGGATTTAAAGAAAAAGCTTGTTTTTCTGTTGGAGAATCCTGAAATTACGGCGGATTACGGGAGAAAAAGCGTGGACTTTATCTGTAATAAATACAGCTGGGAAGAAATGGTAAGGCAGACAAGGATGTTATATGAAAATACTGATTGTAAATAAATTTCTACATGCCAATGGAGGCTCTGAGACATATATTTTTAATATTGGAAAGGGTTTTGAAAAGCTGGGACATCAGGTCCAGTATTTTGGCATGGAGCATCCCGACAGAGTGGTGGGAAACGACTGGGACTGCTACACCGGCAGCATGGACTTTCGTGGCGCCGGAGGAGGGGATAAAGCTGACGGCCCGGCGGGGGGCAGGCTGAGAAAGCTTATAGAGCAGGCGGGATATCCGTTTCGGATTATCTATTCAAGGGAAGCATATAAGAAAATTACTTATGTGCTTGAAAAATTTGACCCCGACGCGGTTCATGTAAATAATTTTAACTTTCAGCTGACCCCGTCTATACTGTATGCGGTGAAAAACTACAGAAATAAGAAAAAGAAAAAACTTCCCATCATAATGACGGCTCATGACAGCCAGCTTGTGTGCCCCAACCATCTGATGGTGATTCCAGGGAGCGGTGAAATCTGCTTTGCCTGCGAGGGCGGAAAATTTAGTAACTGTACAAAAAACAGGTGTATCCATAATTCCCGGATGAAAAGTATTCTGGCTTCAGCGGAGGGGTATTTATACAAGTGGCTTAAGGCTTACCGCTATATTGACCTGCTGGTATGCCCCAGCGACTTTTTGAAGGAAAAATTGTCAACGAATCCCCTTCTGGCGAAAAAGGCGGTTACAATACACAATTTCATTCAGGCTGCCGACAGGCAGGAGAATGTAAAAAAAGAAGATTATGTTTTATATTTTGGCAGGTATTCCGAAGAAAAGGGAATTAAAACTCTGCTTCAGATATGTAAATCTCTGCCGGAAATCCCTTTTGTTTTCGCCGGCAGCGGGCCTTTCAGAGATGAAATCCTTCAAACTGAAAATATAGAAGAAAGAGGTTTTCTGTCAGGGAAAGAGCTGTATCTGGCAATTGCCAGGGCGCGTTTTGTGCTTTTCCCCTCCATTTGCAATGAGAACTGCCCTTTCAGTGTGATGGAGGCGCAGACGTACGGAACTCCGGTGCTTGGAAGCAGGCTTGGAGGAATCCCGGAGCTGATACAGGAAGATGTGACAGGACAGCTTCTTACGGCGGGGGATGCGGATGCATGGACCGGGGCAGTAAAGTCGCTGTGGGAGGATGAGGAGCGGCTTTCCAGGTATACCGATAATTGCAGGAAGGTGTCTTTCTATACAGTTGCCGGTTATTGTGATATACTGCAAAGTAAAATAAAAAAATTAATGCAGGAGGACTGTCAGTATGAGCAAACGGACTCTTTACGGGACGGTAATCGTAACATATAGATGTAATGCGCGCTGTAATATGTGCGACTGCTTTAAGGACCCCACAAAGCCCGGCGAGGAAATCACGCTGGAGGATATCAAAAAGCTTCCGGAAATGGCGTTTACCAACATTACGGGAGGCGAGCCCTTTGTACGGCAGGATATTCCTGATATCGTCCGGGAGCTGTATAAAAAATCCGACAGGATTGTGATTTCCACCAACGGATATTTTACGGACAGGATTATTGCGCTGTGCAGGGAATTTCCCAAAGTAGGTATCAGAATCAGTATCGAGGGCTTAAAGGAGACCAACGATAAAATCAGAGGAATCCCCGACGGCTTTAACAGGGGATATCAGACCCTGAAAACACTGGTGGAAATGGGACATCCCGACGTGGGCTTCGGCATGACGGTGCAGGATATGAACTGCGAGGATTTGGTGCCCCTTTATAATATTGCCAACGATATGGGAATGGAGTTTGCAACCGCGACGCTCCATAACTCCTTTTATTTCAGAAAGACGGACAATAAAATAGATGATAAATTGAAAGTGTCAAAGAATTTTGAAAAGCTGATTAACGAGCTCTTAAGAAGCAATTCGCCCAAGAAGTGGTTTCGGGCCTATTTTAACCACGGCCTGATTAACTATATTTACGGGAACAAAAGGCTGCTTCCCTGCGACATGTCCAGAAATGCGTTTTTTATCGACCCGTTCTGCGACGTGATTCCCTGTAACGGAATGGAGAAGAAAGCCGTGATGGGGAATTTGAGGAACCAGAGCTGGGACGAGCTGTGGAATTCGGAGCAGGCGAAGCATGTCAGAGAGTGCACGAGAAAGTGCGACAGAAACTGCTGGATGATAGGAAGCGCTTCACCGGCGATGCATAAATACATCTGGGTGCCCGGATGGTGGGTGGTGAAGCATAAGTTTTTGAAGGGCGGAAAATACAGCCTGAAAGAAAATCAGTTTATTAAAGATATTTAATTTGCGGGGATGAAGATGGAAAGTACCAACAGGTTAAGCGCCAGCATGGGGGAAATTTTATATTGGCTTTTTTTCGGCACCCTTTTATTTGCCAAGGGAATCGGGCTTTATGACGGACAGGCGGTTTTTAAACTGGTGCTGGTTTTTGCGGCGTTTTGCCTGGCGCTGAAAATGGCGACGGATAAGTATACCATAGCGGAGATACTGAGAATTCTGGTGGTAATTGGGCTGACGGCATCCACCTATCTGATATCGGGAGAGAAAGGAATGCTCCTGTATGGCATGATGATGGTGGGCTTAAAGTATGTCGATATAAAAAAGGTGTTTCTGGTGGGATGCGTGTTGTGGAGCATTGCTTTTCTGGGTGTTACGCTGCTTTCTCTGTTCCGCATGGACGAAACCGTATATAAGGTTCATTCAAAGCTGGGGCTGGGGCATATTTTCCGGTGGAGTCTCGGGTATCCTCATCCTAATGTACTGCAGGTTTCCTATCTGATACTGGCTGTTTTTATTATTTATCTTCTGGGAGACGCTTTTAAATTAAAGCACGCTTTCTGGCTGTTTGCCGGGAATATGCTGGTTTTTCTGTATTCGGTCAGCTATACCGGGCTGATTGTGTTTCTGTGCCTGCTTCTCGGCAGAATCTATCTGCTTTTCAGAAAAAAGCTCTGCTTTTTTGAAAAACTTCTGTTGCAGCTGGTATTTCCGGCGTGTGTACTCCTGTCGCTGATTGTACCGGTTACCATTGATGTAAACGGCAAATGGTTTAAGCTGCTGAATAAGGTGTTCAGCCAGCGCCTGGAGCTTGGCTGGCTATATTTAATCCCGGAAAACATCAGCCTCTGGGGGAAGCGGCTTTCAGAGATAACCAACAGCTCAAAGACCATGGATAATGCCTACCTGTTTGCATTTATCACCTATGGGATAATTCCCTTTGCTGTTTTATGCATTGCAACTATGTATATGCTTTACAGGTATTTAAAAGAAGATAAATATATGGAGGCGTTGATTATTGTCAGCATTATCGTGGGGGGAATGACGGAGCCCTTTCTATACAATACTTCCTTTAAGAACTTAAGTTTTCTTTTTATGGGGGCTCTTTTATTTGAAAATAAAAAGCAAAAGACGGAGCGGCGCATCATTCCCTGGGAAAAGGCGGGCAACCATATACCGGATAAAGAAATTTCAATCAAAACGGATAAAATAAAAATCATGGCTGATAAACTTCGGACATTGCTTCGCATGGACTGGCGAAAGGCGGCAGCCGGGCTTTTATTTGGAGGCGTATGTGTGCTTTTGGTGAACAGGTTTACCACCTATCCTGATGGCTATGTGGTTTACAGGACGGATTGCTCAGGTATCCCGCAGGAGAGGAACTATTATGATGCGAATAATCCTGAATATCTGTTCTACAGGAGGATGCATCCCTTTGAACTGGGAGAGGAAATAGAGTATTTCGGCGGTAATATTGTGATGATGGAAAAAGTCAGAGATAATATTGCCGGTCTTGTGTTGGGATATACTGCCGGGTATGCAGTGGCTGGAATCTGGATAACACATAAGAGCAGAAGCAAAGAAAGGGTCTCTGATGAGAAGTAAAAATAAAAAGCGGGGGCTTATGCTTCTTGGCTCGTCTCTGCTTTTGGGGATAATTTATTTTAACAGCCCTTTATATGGAATGGATTTTGTCAGTAACACAGAGGTAATCTCAAAACCCCAGGACCAGACCGAAAATTTTGGGGCAGATAACACAGAGACAGTAGTGCAGATGACAGAAATTGCCGGTGAGACAATTTCTGTCAGGGCCTGGCATAATGAAGAAGATAACAGGTATTATTTTTTTCTGCCGGAGTACCTGGAAAGAGGTTTAGTGCCTGAAAAGGAAACGGAAGCGGAGTATATTTTCCTGTCAGACATTCCGACGGTCTATATCAAGCTTGAGACGGGAACCTTTGATGCGGTAAAAGAGTCAAAGGAGGTACGGGAAAAAATAAGCCTTTCCCTGTTTACAGACGAAGGAGGCGCAGAGGAAAGGCAGCTTGCGGGAACCATAAAAGCAAGGGGAAACGCATCCTTTCATGCGCCCAGATATAAAAAAAGCTATACCGTAAAGCTGGAGAAGGATGTGGGGCTTTTAGACATGCCGGCCGGTCGGGAATGGGTGCTGCTGGCTCATTATTACGACGATACCCATCTGAGAGAATATCTTACTTTTGATATGGCCAGAAGGTTGGAGATGGCATATGTGCCTGCCGGAGAGCTTGTAAACCTCTACGTTGACGGGGAGTATGAGGGGATTTATTTTTTGGGTGAAAAAATCGGAATTTCCCCTGAAAAAATAAACATTACCGATTTGGAGAGTCTGACTCTTGAAAAAATGCCGCAAAGCGCGCTGAAAAAGTACCCCTATGCAAGGGAAGGCGTCCGGGGAGGACAGGATGTAATTATAGAAAAGGGTTACGTGGCTCATGAGGGATTTCAGGATATCACAGGAGGATACCTTTTGGAGCTGGAATGGCTTAAGGACAGATATAATGAGGAAAAAAGCGGGTTTACAAGCGATGCAAATCAGTGTGTGGTAATTAAAAGCCCGGAATATGCTACAGGCACACAGGTGGCATATATAAAAAATTATTATCAGCAGTTTGAAGACGCGCTCAGGAAAAGCAGGGAAAATCATACGGAGGAGTATCTGGAATATATTGATTTGGATTCCTTTGTAAAGAAATATCTCGTGGAGGAAGTGTCAAAAAATATGGATGCCAATATGTCCAGCCAGTATCTTTATAAAGATAAGGATACAATTGACGGAAAACTCTATGCCGGACCAGTCTGGGATTATGACAGGGCGTATGATAATAAGGTGGGAGATGTCAATAACCGGGGAGCGGACATGTTCTGGGTGAATCAGGGAAGTGCCGGCTTTCCCTTCTGGAAAAATCTGTATGAGACGCCGGTTTTTGAAAAACGGGTCAGGGAGTTGTACAGGTATAAGCTTTCAGAAGCTTTGAGGGAATATGCGGATGAAAAGCTCCCGGAGTGGGAGAATGAAATTCACGATTCCGTTATTGCGGATATGTTCCGTTATCAAAGCGAATATGAGGAAAAAATGGACGGGGAGGCAAGACTTTCCCGGGAAATGCAGGCGCTTACAGAATTTATCAGGGAAAGAAAGGCATTTTTGGACAGGGAATGGATAACAAATTAGCGGTGAAAATTAATAAAATATGTATGGTTACCGTGAAGGCCATTGGTATGATACTTATGGCATATTTGTTTTTACTCAGCATTTTCAGTACCAGCGTGAGGTCTGTCCGTAATTTTGGAACGGCCGAAAATCCACAGTGGGGGCGCTATACTTATTTTTTGCCGGACAATCCGTTAAAACACGTGTTATGGATTGCGTTGGTGATAGTGATTTTCGGGCTGGCAAAGGCATATGGCATAAAAAGGGAGCGGGAGCAAAAAGGAAATACACGTGGAGGCAGATGGAAAAAGTACGCGCCGGAAGTTATTTGTGGCGTTTATTTTCTGATAGTGCTATTATATATTTTAAATACCAGGCTTTTGCCAAAAAGCGACCCGGCGGGACTTCTCCGGATTGCAGAAGAAATCTTAAACGGTGATTTTCATGAATTTGAAAAAGAGGGGTATATGTACAGATATCCTTATCAGAGCGGGTTTGTTTTTCTGTGTATGGCTGCAGTAAAGCTTTTTGGCGCGCAGGCGTTTCTGGCCTTGCAGGTGGTAAACGCGGTGGCAATTACTATATTTTTTTATCTGCTTGGAAAGCTGGCGATGATTTGGTGGGGATATGACAGAAGTCAGGCAGCAGGCTTTATTGTGATAAGCATGGTCGGCTCCTTTCCCCTGCTTTTATATGTTACTTTTATATATGGCAATTTGCCGGGGATGGCCTTGTCAACAGCGGCTGTATATTTTCAGCAGCTATTTCTAAAAGAGAGAAAGGCGGTCAGGATTTTTGAGGCGGCGGTTTGTATTTCACTGGCAGTTGTACTGAAAAGTAACTGTCTGATTCCCCTTGTGGCAATGGTGATTGTTTTGGGGTGGGAGGGAATCACTGGAAAAGAAAAAAGAAGCAGTATCATGGCGATTATCTGTATTTTGGTATGTTACATAGCATTAAATCAGGCAACACTGTTTTGTATGGAGAAAGTAACGGGAAAGGAGCTCTCTGACGGTATACCCAAAACGGCTTTGATAGCTATGGGATTAGAGGAGGGAGCGGCCGGTCCGGGAACCGAAAACGGAACCAGCAACCGGATTTATGAAGAAAATGGCTATGACAGTAAGGCGGCGGACGAAGTGTCAAAGGGAAAAATTGTTTCTGCTATGAAACAATATATAAAGAATCCACCATCGCTTATCAGCTTTTTTGCAAGGAAAATGGCTCTTCAGTGTAATGAGCCCACCTTTCAATGCTTTAGCATTACGGGAGGCAGGGAAAGCACTGCCAGCGTGCCAGTATGGCTGGACTTTCTTATTGCAGGAAAAGGAAGTTTATATTTGGCGGAAATCATGAATGGTATGCATGCGATTATTTTATTTGGTGTGTGTGTGTGCGTTTTTTTCGCGGATGTAAAAGGGCAAAGCCTGGACGAATTGATATTTTTGATTATCTTTATCGGAGCCTTTCTCTTTCAGATATTTTACGAAGCGAAAAGTCAGTATATGCTTATTTTCTTTTTTATGCTGTTTCCGTATGCTGCGCAGGGATACCGGGTATTATTAAGAAATCTGATAAAATCAGGGAAGAAATCAGGCAGAAGCATAGCAGTTGATTTTGTAAAAGAGAATAAAATGAAGGTGGGAATTGCAGCAGGCGCGGTATGCATGATAGTGGCGGCCGGTATTTGTACGGAGCTGTTTGAACATACTATATGCCTGCAAAGCAGCGCGGAGCAGCTGGAAGAATATTATGAGGTGGTGCAGACCAGAGAAAATCCAAACGGATAAGAACGGAAAGGAATTATATGCTGTCAAAATTAAATTTTATATTTTCGAAAAAGGATAAAGTAAAGCTTCTGCTGCTAATGATAATTGTAATTGGAGGCAGTTTTCTGGAACTTATGGCGGTATCTATTTTTTCGCCTTTTATTAATGTAATTATGGATCCGGAAAAACTTCATGAAAATGCTATTATCGCATATTTTTATCAGTTGTTTGATGTCCGGAGTATTGAATATTTTCTTGCAATTGTTGCCGCAGGAATTATTGTGATATATGTGGTGAAAAATATTTACGTAATAGCTGAAAAGAATGCAATTTACAGGTTCTCATACCGGATTCAGAGAAATATTTCTACGGATTTATTGAAAGCTTATATGCGGGAGCCTTATACTTTTCACTTAAACAAGAATATTTCTGTCCTTCAAAGGAGTATGCAGGAAGATACCGATCAGTTTACTAAAGGGATAATTCATATAATGGAAATGGCAGCGGAGGTATGTGTCTGTCTGGCGTTGGGGATTTATCTTTTTATTGAAAGTCACTCCATTACTATTATTATAGCAGGCCTTTTGGTTTTTTGTCTGGCGTTTTTTTCTTTTATTTCAAAAAAATACTCCAGTGCATGGGGGCGGGAAGGGCAGCAGTATAAATCCAGGATTTATCAGTGGATGAACCAGTCTTTAGGGGGAATTAAAGAAATTAAGGTATTAAACCGGGAGGAAGATTTTATTGAGCATTATGACAGCTATTTTTCAAAGTATGTAAGGGTGCTCAGATTAAACAGGCTGATAGGAGTGGTGCCCAAATATATTATTGAGATGGTATGTATGACAGGACTTTTAGCGGCGGTAATATTTAAAATATTTTTTGGACAAAGAGAATTGATTGATTTTGTACCGCAGCTTGCGGTGTTTGCGGTAGCGGCCTTTCGGCTGCTTCCTTCTGTCGGGAGAATTAATGAGCATCTCTCAGCAGTTCTTTATGCCATGCCTTCTCTCGACCTTATCTATAATGACTTAAAGGAGGTGGAGAAAACCTACACCGATAAGCAGGAATGGGATAAAACATGGAGGCTGCAGGATAAAATTGAAGTGAGGAAGGTAACCTACAGATATCCCGATGGTGATGTGAATGTAATCGAAAATGCGAGCTTTATGATAAAAAAAGGACAGACAGCTGCTTTTGTGGGAACGTCGGGAGCAGGGAAATCGACTATAGTTGATGTTCTGTTAGGACTTTTGCCGCCTCAATATGGGAAAATTTATGCGGATGGAATGAATATTTATAAAAATTTATTGACGTGGCAAATGGAAATCGGCTATATTCCGCAGACAATTTATTTGTCAGACGACAGTATCAGAAATAATGTGGCGTTTGGGATTAAAGAAGATAAAATAGATGAAGAAGCTGTTGTCCGTGCATTGAAGCAGGCACAGTTATACGATTTTGTTGAAGTCTTGCCGGAGGGGCTGGATACCTTTGTAGGTGACAGAGGAGTGCGCTTATCAGGCGGGCAAAGACAGAGGATTGGTATTGCAAGAGCGCTTTACCATGACCCTGAAATTCTGGTATTGGACGAGGCTACATCGGCCCTTGACAATGAAACCGAGTCGGCAGTTATGGAAGCTATAGAAAAGCTACAGGGACAGAAGACGATTTTAATTATTGCACACAGACTTACCACCATTCAAAATGCTGATGTTATTTTTGAAGTGAATGATGGGAAAGTGGAAGTAAAGAGTAAGCAGGAAGTGCTGGGATAGGTAATGAAGCAGTTAATTAAAGATGTGTTGGCGCAGACTGACTATATGTTATATATGAAAAAAATAAAAAAGAGCAAGATTCAGGTACATACAGTAGGAGAGACTATTCAGGAACTGATTTGTACGGAAAAAAGCATGGTCAGATTTGGGGACGGTGAAATTACAGTAATCGCCGGAAAAAATTTAAAGCTTCAAAAGGTTGACTCTGAAATATCTGATGGGCTAAAAAGAATTTTAAGTTATGAGCATGAAGGTATGATAGTTACCGTGCCGGAAATATTTAGCGATATGTCTATGTATCGGAGGGAGAGCAGGCAATTCTGGAAAGAGCATTTGTTGATATACCGAAATATTTATAATAGATATTGCAACAAGGACAGAGTATATTACAGTACATCCTTTTCAAGATTTTATTATGCTCTTGAGGACAAAAGTATATGTGATTTATGGGCAAATCAGATACGGGAGATATGGAAAGACAGGGATGTGGTAGTGGTAGAAGGAGAGCGCACCCATAATGGGGTGGGAAATAATCTTCTGGACAGTGCCCGCAGCATTGAGCGAATTATCGGGCCTGCCAGTAATGCTTATGAGCGGATTGAGGAAATATTAGACTGCTGCAGGAAGTATTCTAAGGACAGGCTTTTTTTGGTATCTCTGGGAGTGGCTGCAAAGTTTATTGTGGAAAGACTGTTTCTGAATGGGTACAGAGTGCTTGACATTGGAAATCTGGATGTTGAGTATGAATGGTATCTCCATAAGGAAAAGGGGAAGGCGCCCCTCGCCAAGCATGATATAACAGGAAAGGAAGCCAACCGGAAAGCTGGTTACGGAGAATACTGGGAACAGATAAAATACCAGATTATCTAATACTGTGAAACGTTAACGGAAGAATTGATATATCAGTGCTTCAAAATGAGGAAATTATGAAAATTATGTATATTGCCCCCAGATTTCATACCAATCAGTCAGCAGTAGTAAAGGGATGGATAGAGCGGGGAGATGAGGTATTATTTATCAGCTATTATAAAGCAATTATTGAGGACTATTCCTGTATTCATCCATTGGTGCTTGGATTTTCCCCTTTATTTTTATTAATAGACAAACTTTATACGGAAGTCCTGCACAGGAAAGATGTGGCGGCCTCTGCTTTCAAGATTAATCACGGTTTTCCGCCAATTATAAAGCTGCGCAGAGTGATAAACGACTGGAAGCCGGATGTGATTATTATGCGTGACAGAACTTTATATACAATTGCCGGCTATCTGTTGGGAAGAAAAAGTAAGTGCATTTTATATAATCAGAGCCCCATGTGGGACGAGCCGCAAAAGGAGGATTTGAAGCATCGGCTGGTAAGAAGCCTTACCCCAAGGTATAGAATGACACCTGTTATGGGCAGGGCGGAAGCCGGAAAGAGCATTGCGCCGCATTCCTATTTTGTCCCGTTTGTTGTGGAGCCGCAAATACCGCCAGGTAAGAAAAACTACTTTAAAGATGATTGTATTCATATTTTATGTATTGGCAAGTTTGAACCCAGAAAACATCATATGATGCTGATGGATGTGGTAAGTGAACTGACAGAAAATCCTGATGAGGACTATCATTTAACAGTTATTGGTGAAGCTACCGGCAGGCTGCAGAAAGAATTTTATGAGAAAGTGCAGACGTATGTGAAAGCGCATCATTATGAGAATATAGTGACTTTGCTTACAAATGTGCCAAAGGAAAAGACCAATAGATATTTTGCAGAAACAGATGTGTTTGTAATTCCAAGTACTGATGAGATGGCATCTATTTCCCAGTTAGAGGCAATGAGCTTTTCTGTTCCGGTGATTTGCAGTGACAAAAACGGTTCAGCCTGTTATGTTGTAGAGGGAGAAAACGGATTTCAATTCAATGACTGTGACAGGGATGATTTAAAAAGAAAGCTGAAGATGCTGATTTCAAGCAGAGAGACGATAATGGAAATGGGAGAAAAGGCATATCAGTCGATAGTGAATGGTAATGTATTTCAAAATTATTATGACGGGATTCAGAGAATATTAAAGGATATGGAGCAAAACAGGAGATAGAAGCTGTATGATAGAAATCGCTTTTTGTTTTGATAAAAATATGGTGACAGCCGCATGCGTAGCGATAGCCAGTCTGTTGGATTTTAATACTGATAGAGCGACTCATTATCGGATTTCCTGTATCTGTCCTGAAGAAGCATTTGATTATAAGCCTCAAATAGAGAGTATTGTACTTAAAAGAGATAATGAAAGCCGTGTGGATTTTTATCTGGCGCCAAAGGAATTTTGTGGTGCTTATGAGGTTAGAGGAATCTCAGTCAGTACGTATCTCAGACTTTTATTGCACAGAATACTTCCAGATAAGAAAAAGGTCATTTATGCAGATGTTGATTTGCTTTTTCAGGATACATTAAAAACGGTTTGGGATGAAGAAATTACAGATTTTTTTATTGCGGGTGTGAAAGGGGCAACTAATTTTTCAGATACCTGGCGGGAATGTATGAAGCTGGACTATGCGAAAGCATTGGAGGATTTGAAGGGAAATTACATTAATGCCGGTTTACTTCTTATGAATCTTGATGCAATCCGAAGATGGAATCCTGACAAATGTTGGGTGAAAATGGCAGGAAAAAATTATTATTATCAGGACCAGGATATTTTAAATATTACCTGCAAAGGAAAAATAAAATATCTGCCTATGCGATTCAACGTGCAGGCACATTTAACAAATAAGGAGTTTATGCGTTTTGCCGGGGAAGGGATTTCTTCAAGGGAACAATGCGTGGAAGCATTAACCCATTCGGCGGTATTACATTATACAGGACCTAAACCGTGGAATAATCGTGGGGTGAACCGCGGGAAAATATGGTGGGATTATGTCAGCAGTCAGGAAGACCTGTGTTGTCTTTTTAATAAAGTGAAGGTGCCGAACAGAAGAACAACAGGGATTTGGGGAAAGATTAACAGGCATCTGCCTTTTTAATGAGGAATAAAAAATGAAAGAAAACAGAAGGCAAGATATAATTACATATGTTTTTATGCTGGGCATAGGAGTGTTGTTTTACTTTTTACCTGGTGAGTGGCTTTGTATAGAAGATGACAGCATAAGGTATTTGTCTGAGGGAGGAGAGGGAGTACTGCCAGGGTATCCCGCTTTTCTTGCTTTTTTCCGTCTCCTTTTTTCCGAGCAGTATTTTCTTCATGCAGTAGTGGTTGCCCAGAGCCTACTGGCAGTTATTTGTACATTCTTGTTTGTGGTAGTATTGAAAGGGCAGTTTCATTTGAGAAGAATAGAATGTATCTTACTTTATCTTTTCAGTATGCTTCCTTTTTCTATTTATCTTCCTGAATCGGGAATTACCCATCAGATTATGACAGAAGGAATTACGTATGCTTTATTTTATCTGTTTTTCAGCGTGGTGATAAAAACAGTGTGGACTTTAGAGTATAAGTGGTATTTCGGAAGCGTTGCCATGGCGCTATTGCTGGGGTTGACGAGAAGCCAGATGCTGTTTTTAATAGTGGTATGTGTTATATTGCTGTTATGGATTATTTATAAAAAAGCTGGGGGGAAAGCACTGCTTGGGCTGTGTATGTGTTGTTTGGTGTTACTGGGCTGTGTTGTGGGGCTTTTCTGGCAAAGGATAGAAAACAGTGCTTCACAGCTTAATACTGTTATTATGGCAAGAGGTTTTTTCGAGGCGGATAAGGAAGATGTAGAACTGTTCGACGACGGCATGATGCAGGAAATTTTCCTGAGGACCTATGAACTGGCGGATGAGAATGGACGCAGATATGAACATGCCAAACCGGGACTTTACATGTGGCAGGATTTGGTTTATGACAGAATGAATCTCTTTGCGTTACAGGCGATAGGAGAATATGATGAGAAATACCCGGATGAGAGGTCCAGAAACGAAGCGTCTATTATTTTCGAACTTGGGTTTAAAACACTGTTGAGGCATTTTGACAGGTATTTCTATCATTCTATACGGCTGATGATGCCTTCTTTTATTGCCAGTGTATTTTTTCAAATTGAACCGATTTACCTTTTGTGCCATTTTGTTGCCCTGTTTATCTATTTATTTGCGGTTTCCGGAAGTGTTTTTGTCGGTAAAACAGGTGGCGACAGAAAAGTTGTGGAGCTTATGGTTTCCATAGTGAGTATTATGCTGATTATGATTGTTATGATAAATATGCTGTTTATTGGTTTGCAGAGATATATGGTATATGGAATGGGGATATTTTATTGTGCGATGTATTTACTGTGTAAGGAAATAGTTAGTATTTTTTTAAGGCCAGGAAAGTTAAATAAGGGAGAACGAAAGTGAGAACTTTTAATAGGATTGCCTATCATACTGTTGCAGGGGTAATTTTTCTAATTATATTTTATCTTTTCGGACAAAGTCTTTTTACCGATGTCAGAATAGGGCAAAAAGAAATC
Source organism: bacterium 1xD8-48 (assembly GCA_009917455.1). Lineage (GTDB taxonomy): Bacteria > Bacillota > Clostridia > Lachnospirales > Lachnospiraceae > Suilimivivens. Next base: position 172,597 of record QZDS01000004.1, read on the forward strand.
AGGTATTTTATAATGTCTGACAGACTGCTTATATTAGCAGGTATGGGAATATTTCTTGTCTTATTTTATTTCTGGCATAAATATATAAAATTGTCAAAGGATGCAGTGAAAAAAATCATCATTGCCCTTACAGTATTAAATTGCTTTTTTGTTTTAACTTCACAGAACGTACCAAGAGCGGACCAACAAAGAGTGTTGGAGTATGCTACAGAAATGTGGAAGGGGAATTACACAGCATTTCTGCCGGGAAACTATCTTGACATATATCCAAATCAAAATGGGATTGTATTGTTTTGTTATTTTCTCAGTATAATTGGAGGAGGATATAATTTTTTACTGTTTCAAATGGTAAATGTTTTAGCTGTCAATTGTCTTTACTTCTTCATTTATCATTACTGGGAAATGTATGGACAGGAGAGAAGATACGATGAAATTCTGGTGGCGATAGGCTTATTTTTTCCAATTACACTATATGTGAATTATGTGTACGGAATATTGATTGGACTTGTTTTGGCGACGAGTTCAATTTTGTGGCAGCAGATTTACTTTAGAAACAGGAACAAAAAGAGTCTTCTATTGTCAATTTTATCCATATCTTTGGCGTGTAGTATGAAATCAAATTATTTGGTGTTTGCAATAGGGATTTTGCTTGTCTATTTTATGGATATGGCTGTACATAAGTCTGCAAAAAGCATAATTGGAATAGTAGGTATTTTATTTGGCGTACTTCTGGTTAATAGTACAGTAAAAACCGGACTTGATATTATTACAGAAGGGGCGAGCAATGACATTAAGGGAGCTCCGCATGTGGCTTTCGTTGTAATGGGATTGAGTAATACAGAGGAAAGCTATGGCTGGCATAATGGATATGTTGAGAGAATTTATCACCAGAATAATAATAATTATGAATGGGCAGAGAAGGCGAGTGCAGCCGATTTAAAAAAAGAGATACAACACAAGCTGGATAACCCACATGAAACAAAAGATTTTTTTCAGAAGAAAATAGCCAGTGTCTGGTGTGAGCCATCTTTTGGCGCTTTTTATAATAACAGAATTGATTATCAGACAGTTTTGCAGGGACATAGCCATATTTATAATGAGCTTTTTTCATATACCGGCAGACTGCAGAAAATTTTTTACTATTTCCTGGAAATATTTCAAGGCATGGTATATTTAGGAGTTTTATTGTATGTCATATATGGTAGGAAAAATTATAATATTTCAAGGATAATCGGACTGATAATTTTTCTGGGCGGATTCATTTTTCAGCTTTTCTGGGAGGCAAAGTCATCTTATGCATTTATGTATTTTGTATTATTAATACCTTATGCGGTGGTTGGATTAGGCAAGTGCTTTGACGGAATACAAAACACATTTATATATTATGGAAGCGATAAAAATAAAACGATGCTGTTTAAAAATCTGCTTTGGCTGCCTGCAGGTATTTTTATTCTTATGGTGGCAGGTAATACATTGATAATTAAAAACGATAACGAAAAGTGGGATGCTTATCTTTCGGAACACCGGTATATTGAGGACGGATATTACTATTTAAAGCCGATAGAAGCGGAGGGAGATGAGTATAATGAAAATAGAAAGATATATTTACAAATTGATATGAGCGATACCTGGCAGTATGAGATTAAAAGTATAGACAAAAAAGCAAGATTTACGGCCATTGGGGATGCTGTATATATGCTGCCTGACGGCGAAAGTGATTTTCCGTCCGATGCATACTGGCATTGGCGCTTTCAACGATTAAATGGAGGTTACTGTATACGGTGGTGGAATGATATGAACAAGGTCATTACATTTGACAAAGAGAACTCAAATGTTTATCTTAGTAATTATGAGGAGAATAATTTGAGTCAGATATGGGAATTAAAAAGACGCTAAACTTAATTGATATTAATTAATGGATAATGTTGAAAAAATTAAGATGATGAAAATAATAGATATTAAAAACAGAAGAGAGTTTTATAAAATATCAGGCATGTTTCTGCTTGGGCTTGCTGCTTATGGAACGATTATTGCATTTTTTACCTCCACTGTATACGTAACGGCAGATGAGGAATTGTATGTGGCCTTAGCCAAATCGTTTCATTACACCGGGAGTTTTGAAGTAAACGGAAAGATGGCAAATTATAACTGTGTACTTTATTCTATTTTAATTTCTCTGGCATATTATTTCTATTCACCGGAAAGCATTTTATTTTTTATGCGTTTTATTGGCGTTATATGCATGTGCTCTGCAATATTTCCCATTTGGCTGCTGGCCAGGAGGATATTAAAAAACGAAAAGGAAATTGTGTTTATCAGCGGATTGTCGATGTTGATGCCCTATATGTTTGACTGCGCATATTTGATACAGGAAGTATTAAGTTACCCTCTGTTTTTATGGACAATTTATTTTTTATTTTTGGCGTATGAACAATTAATAATTCCCAAAGGATATAAACCTTTTATATTGGGAGCTGTGTTTTCGGTATTTAGTTTTTTTACAAAAACCTATTTATTTTTTATTCCCGTGGTATTTAACATCTGTCTGTTTTTAGAAGCCTGGAAAAAAAAGAGGGCAAAGGAAATTGTCAGAGGGCTTTGCCTGTATGATGGAATTTACCTGGCAATGGCAGGGGTTCTTTATATTCTAATCAACGCAATGAATGGGTTTGAAACGGGAAGCAATCATTACGCAGGACAGTTTTCGTGGCTGTTTCCGGTTACAAAATGGACAATTATTTCAGGTGTTGTCTGCATAGCGGTATATACTGCATTACTGATTATTAATATGGGAATTATACCGCTCTTGTCAATTGTGTGCAGTATGAAAAAATATGAAGAGACAATAAGGTGGTTTGCGACGTTTATTCTGACTTCCAGTATGTTTTTAGTGGTTGAAATTGTGGTTTTGATTGTGCTGACCGAGGAAGGAGTCCCAACTGTTCCACATAAGTTTTTGTTCAGGTATTTTCAAGTGTTGGTACCGCCTGTATTGATTTTATTTACAAAAATAAGGGGAGAGACCGATTTCCGCAAGCAGAGGGTATTTTCGGCAATATCGGCTGTCAGTCTTTCTGTTACAGGTATTTACTTTATTTACATGAATGGAAATACAAGACAGTCTATTGCTGACGGGTATTTTTATTTGTTGCTTGAAAATATTACAAAGAATATACTCCCTTACGGCGATGTGATTATTATTCTTATGATAGCATGTTTGCTGACAATTATTATTGTGACTTCAGGGAAGAAAAACAAAAGTGTACTAAAGCCTTTTTGCGTAATTGGAATTGCGGGAATCCTTTCTTTATGGCTGCTCAACTGCATTCAGCTTCCTTTTTATACCAACTCTGTTGCCGGAGGAAAGCAGATACAGGAGGACAGTATTAAAATTGCGCGTTATCTGAATGAAAACGAATATAATTATATTTATTATGTAGTTTCATCAATGGAGGAAAATGACAGTTATGTCAGAAACTTTTATGGATATATGAAGCAGCCTCATCAGGTAATTTACCCAGATGAGATTGAAAGGGTAATAAAGGAGGGGGAAAAGAGGAAGGCTGTATTTTTGGTTTCAACAGATACTACGGGAGAGGTACTGAAATCGTCTGGAATGATGGATATCGGTCTGGAATTAAATAAACTGCAGATATATGTGTGAATTACTTTGTAGTTATAAATAAACTGTGTTATACTTGCAAAAGATAGAAACAGAAGGTATATCACAGAGTTTTCAGTAATATGACAGAGTGAGACAAATGGCGAAATGCTTAATTATTATTCCGGCTTTTAATGAGGCGGAGAGTATTGAAAAGGTTATAAACAATTTGATAGAGAGATATCCACATTATGACTATCTGATTATTAATGATGGTTCGACAGATGCTACAAAGAGGATTTGTGCCTGCAATCATTATCAGGTTTTGCATCTTCCTATTAATATGGGAATAGGGGGCGCGGTACAAACCGGCTACCGTTATGCAAGGGATAATGATTATGAAATAGCGGTGCAGATTGATGGGGATGGACAGCATGATGTATCCTTCCTGGGAAGTATAATCGAAATGATACAGTCAGGGCAGGCTGATGTGGTAATCGGTTCCCGGTTTGTAGAAAAGGAAGGATTTCAATCATCCCAAATGCGAAGACTGGGAATTGGCTTTTTAAGTGTGCTTGGCTGGCTCCTTACCGGTGTGCGTGTCAGGGATATTACCAGCGGCTATCGAGCGGTAAACCGTAAATTTATTCAGATTTTTGCGGAAGATTACCCGACAGATTATCCGGAACCGGAGGCAATGGTAATTGCGGCAGTTTATGGGGGAAAAATCAGGGAATGCCCTGTGATTATGAGAGAGAGGGAAAGTGGTGAGAGTTCTATAACACCTCGGAAATCTATTTATTATATGGTGAAAGTGACATTGGCCATGCTTATCCGACGACTTAGTTTCGGGGTCAGGAGGGCAAAATGATTCCTTATGCTTTGCGGGTTACGCTTTCCATAGCAGTAATTTGCTATTTTATTATTATTTTATATTACCTGAAGAAGAGGATGCTGGAGCTGAAATATACTTTGATTTGGCTGGCGGCCGGTGTAGTGATGGGAATAATGCTTATTTTCCCGGATTTGCTGGAATGGTTTCGTAGCCTTTTGGGCATAGAGAGTAACATGAACGCTCTTTATATGCTATGTTTTGCATTTATTATTATGATATTGATGACGCTTACATCGATTGTATCAAGACAAATGCTTAAAATCAGGGTGTTAATTCAGGAAATCAGTATGCTGGAAAAGCGTGTGCGGGATTTGGAGAATAAGGAAGATGGAGAATATAGCAATTGATTTGCTCTGGCTGCGGCCAGGCAAGGTGGGAGGGACGGAGTCCTATATCAGAAACCTGTTGGATGGTTTTAGCAGACTTCCCGATGATTTCCACTTCACGTTGCTGGTGTCTAAAGATAATGCCGAAACATTTCGGAAATATGAAGTGGATTCAAGGTATCAGCTGTTGATTGCCAATATTGATTCTGAAGGTATTTTTAAACGTATACTCTGGCAGAATTTATGCCAGAATCATTTTTTAAAAAAAAATGGTCTACGAAAGTGTTTTGAGCCAGTATACTGTAAGCCATGGTTAAACGGTGGTATTGATTATGTCTGTGTAATTCATGACCTTCAGGCTTACCATTATCCTGAGTATCATCCGTTGCATGAGGTAGTATATTCCAGAATGTGCTGGCGAATGGACACTATAAATGCGGCGAGGATTATTGCCATTTCCGAGTGGGTGAAAAAGGATATAAGGGAAAAATACAGGCGGGAGGACATACAGGTTATTTATAATCCGATTTTGGTAAAAAAAGAAGATATCCTGGATTTTAATGAGCTTCATGGCAGGCTTGGGGTTGAGCCGGGAAAGTATTTTTATACGGTGAGTCAGATGATTCCTCATAAAAATTTATCAACACTGATTAAAATGATGGGGAAAGTGGTTGATACGGGAAGGAAATTGCCGGAAAAGCTGGTAATCAGCGGGGTAAACGGTAATGCCGCCAGTAGACTCAAAAAGCTGATTTCCGAAAAAGGACTGCAGAATAATATTATTTTGACAGGTTTTGTAAGTAATGCAGAAAGAAATACGTTATATAAGTTTTGTCATACCTTTTTATTCCCCAGTATCTTTGAGGGGTTTGGAATGCCTCCGGTTGAAGCCATGTATTTTGGAGCAAGAGTAGTTACAACAAAGTGTACCTGTATTCCTGAGGTTACACAGGGCAAAGCGATTTATGTGGACAATCCCTTTGATATAGATGAATGGATTGAAAAAATATGTTCCGGCAATAGTGAGCCGGAAACATTGGACTTTAATGTATATGACCCGGAACGCATTTCCAGGAAGTATTTAGATGTTTTAAAGGGACCGGTATGGAAGAAAGACTGAGTGTAATATTAGTCAACTATAATGGCAGGGACTATAATGATAACTGTATTAAATCTATTTTTTGCAGTACGGTGTGGGAAAAGCTGGAAGTAGTTATTGTTGATAATGCGTCTACGGATGAATCCCTTACAGAACTGAAGAATAACTGGGGGGAAGATGAAAGGGTTCATATTCTGCCCCTTGACCGTAATTATGGTTTTTCCAAAGCTAATAATGAAGGGATTCGATGGGCGCTCGAAAGAGGAAGTAAGTATTTTTTGTTACTGAATAATGATACGGAAATTGAACCCGATGCTATTGAGCGGATGCTTGCCGACTACAGGAAAACGGAAAGCATTGTGGTGCCAAAGGTGCTATATGCGGACAGACCGGATATTATCTGGTGTGCCGGAGGAAGCTTTTCAGGTATAATTAAGAAAGCCTGTCAAAGGGGATTAAATGAAGCTGATAGGGGACAGTATGATGAGAGTGGTCGCTGTGTTTTTGCAAATGGCTGTTGTATGCTGCTGTCAGATAAAATTATAGAAAAGTCAGGTTTTTTGGACGAAAGATTTTTTCTTTACTACGAGGATACTGAATACAGCCTGCGGGCGGCAAAGAAGGGTATTCCAATCAGGTATTGTGCTGAGGCCAGGGTTTACCATAAGGTGAACGGCTCCACGAAAGGGAATCAAAGGCCGGAGAATGCGTACTATATCACCAGAAACTGGCTGTTGTGCAATAAAATTCATATGAACCGGGGCAGATTTTGTTTGTTTTGCATTTATTTTTTGCTGAACAGACTGGCGTGGACAGTAATTTGGTCTATACAGGGAAAAGGGGATATGGCAAAGGCTGTTTGTCAGGGAGTTAAGGATTTCAAGAGTGGCAGATATGGAAAGTATTAAAAAAGGATATTATATTCACTTTAATGCAAAAATCACACCAGGAGTACAAAAGAAAATCGAAATGCAGGTAGAAGAACTGGGCAGGCATCTAATAATTAGTGAAGTAAATATTTTGCCGGAGGAGGTCTCGTTTCCCCGTCGCTTACGAAGGCTTTTACCTGGTGGCGCTGTAGAGAGGTCTTATAAAGCAGCACTTGAAAATATGGAGAATCCTGATTTTATTTATGTAAGAAGGACGACAGCAGACAAAAGTTATGTTGATTTTTTCAGGATAATAAAGAAAAAATGGCCAAATTGTAAAGTTTTAATAGAGATTTTTACGTATCCCTATGATAAAGACGAATTTATGCGATTGTTAACCTGGCCATATTACTTTAAGGAAATATATCAGCGCAAAAAATTGGTTCAATATGTAGACAGGTATATCACATATTCGGAAGACGAAGTTATTTTTGGCATTCCTACGATTCGGACAGGGAACGGAATTTTGGTTGACAGGGTGAAGCTGCCACGAGCAGAGGAAAAGGCAGACGACACAGTAAGCTTAATAGCAGTAGCATTTATGCAGAAGCATCATGGCTATGAGCGGGTGATAAAAGGGCTGCATGACTATTACAAAAAAGGAAATATACGTAAGGTGGTATGCCATTTGGTTGGAGATGGACCGGAAAAACAGGGGTATCAAAAGCTGGTTCAAAAATATGGGTTGGAAGAGAAGGTGTTTTTTTATCCTACTATGGTAGGAGAAAATCTGGATAAGGCATATGAAAAAGGAGATATTGCTATCTCAGCAATTGGAGTATATAAGGATGGGCTTGAGCGGGAGAATTCGCTGAAAACCCGGGAATATATGGCTAAAGGTTTTCCTATGATAACAGGGTGTAAAGTGGACGGGATTAATGAGGAGTATCCTTTCGTGTGTCAGTTTTCCAACGATGCATCGCCTGTAGATATTGAGAAAGTGCTTGCTTTTTATGACGGGCTTTGTCGAAAATATTCAAAAAAAGAAATGCAACAGACAATCAGAAGCTATGTGAAGAAAATTGCCGATATGCCTGTAGTTATGAAACCAATTATAGACTTTATTAATTCGCAGGAAAAATAATGAAACCAGAGATGTATTTAATAACAAAAGATTTTCCTTATGGTCATGGTGAAGATACGTTTGCAGGGGCAGAGTATCCGTATTTATGTAAGGCTTTTCAGGTTTCAGTTATTGCAACGGAAGTGGAGCCGGGCACAGAGCATGGGAGAACGGAAGCCATAAATGCGCACATTGTTCCTGTAAGTCAGGGGATTTTTGACAAGATAGTATCCTTATTACGGTTTATGCTTGAAAAGGACTGTTATACTGAAATAGCGGCGATTATAAAAGAGGGGAAGCAGACAGGCCGGCGTATTTATCGGGCACTTATGTTCGGGACGGCGGCGGAAACTTTTTACCGTCGGTTAAAAAAGGCAACGGGAATCAGAAGAGATACGAAAGCTATTTTTTATTTTTATTGGTTTGACTATAAGTGTTTTGGTTTTGCTATGCACAAGCATAAGTTTCCGGGTATTAAAATGATAGCAAGGACTCATGGATGTGATTTATATGATGAGAGGGAACGGTATGGCAAACAGTTTTTTCAGCCTCAAATGGATGACAGATTAACAAAATTAATTTTTGCGGCGCAATTTGCGAAAAATTATTATATTAGCAGATACCATAAGATGGAGACAGACAGATATCCCCTGCATCGCCTGGGAGTTTCAGAGAAAGGAATTACGTATGAACAGAGAAAGGTGAGGAAAAAGAAGGGGGTGGCATTTTTATTGGTAAGCTGCTCTCATGCACTTTCTATAAAGCGGATAGACCTGATTATTGACGGTCTTGCTACAGTTGAAAATGAAGATGTTAAATGGGTTCATATTGGAGATGGAGAGGAATTGCAGGCGTTGCAGGCAGAGGCACAGAAAAAGCTGGGAGAGATGAAAAATATTCAATATCAGTTTGTTGGTGCGTTGACAAATGATAAAGTGCTTCAATTCTACAGGGATAATTATGTAGGCTGCTTTATAACGACAACACAGACGGAGGGAGGTTCCCCGGTTTCAGTTCAGGAAGCGCTTTCTTTTGGTGTGCCGGTAATTGCAACTGCGGTAGGCGAACTGCCGCAGATGGTAAGAGGCAATGGTGTTTTGCTGCCAGAGAATCCGAATAAAGAGGAAATTGGACAGGCAATCCGGCAAATAGCAGGAAACTATGGAAGTGAAGAATATTTTTCCATGTGCCAGAATTCATTGATAATGTTTAAAGAAAAGTTTGATGCAGAAAGAAATTTTACGGAATTAACAAAAGAACTGCAGGATATAACAATTTAACAGGAGGTTAGCCTATGCATGGCTTTTTGGCGGCAAAGGAATTAGATATTGAGTGTCTGGGTGAGTTCTATGATATGGGTAGCTGTAAGCAGTATAATAATCTGCTGAATAAATTCCCCGGGGATAATATTTTTTTTGAAGATAATCAGCACATCAGCTTTTTAAATGGATATGTCCATAATAAGTCGGATTATATTCATGAGGATTACAGAGACTGGCCGGCAGCATTTACTAATGCTCTTTACCAGGATACAGAAGGAAGCCTTAAAAAGCTTAGAGGAGGCTTTTGCGGATATCTGTTTGACAAGCAAAATGAAATGTTGATTGCCTATACAGACCAAATAGCAGTTAAAGCATTGTATTATTATGCTGACGGTGAAAAATGGATGTTATCTGACCATTTAGATTATATGGTGAAGGTTTTGAAGGCAAATCATATACCTTTTGATTTCAATCCAGTGGCGGCACAGTATATGCTCACATATGCTTACATGATAGATGACAGTACCTTTATCAGGCAAATACACCGTTTGTTGCCAGGTAAGTATTTAAGTGTTAAATGCGGACAGGTAAGTATTACAAGATATCATTTTATCGCAAATAAAGAAAAGCAAATGAGCGAGGCGGAGGCAGTAGAGATAATTGATACCGCTTTTCGTGAGGCCATAAGACGTGAGTTTGATAAGGACAGAGAATATGGCTACCGTCACCTGGTGGATTTAAGCGGAGGGCTTGACAGTCGTATGGTATCATGGGTGGCTCATGATATGGGTTATACAGACCAGGTTAATGTTACTTATTGCCAGGCAGGGTACCGGGATGAAAGTATATCAAAGCAAGTGGCACTGTATTTGGGGCATGAATATGTTTTTAAACCGCTGGATGATATCCGTTGGATGTATGATTTGGAGGAAATTACTTCCCGAAATAATGGAGCTGCCCTGTATATGGGAATTACCGGAGGAAACCGGATGCTGCGGACACTTCGTACGGAGCAGTTCGGAATTGAACATACCGGGCTGATTGGCGGTTCAGATGTAGGAACGTTTTATCACGACAGGAAATTTAATTACGGCAAGCCGGTATTTGGAATGAATGCCTACTCCGAAAGGTTAAAGTATGAGTTTGATGAGGAGATTTTAAAAGAGTATCCGTGCCAGGAAATGTTTGCCATTTATACCCGAGGCATGCTTGGGGCGGAGTCCTCTTACCTTACCAGACAACATTATGTTGAAACGGCATCGCCGTTTATGGATGTGGATTTTTTGGATATCATTTTTTCGGTTCCCTTTGACTATAGAAATTATCATCATATTTATCTGAAATGGATGAAAGAAAAATACCCGGCATCCACTGAATTTGGCTGGGAAAAGTGGGGGGGCGTAAAGCCTAAAGAAAGCCTTATATTTATCAGAAAAATGAAAACGACACAGAGACTTTTGTGGCAGTTTTTCTGCTCGGTTTTTCATATTGATAACAGGGATATTATGAATCCTGTCGATTATTGGTATTATAAGGATAAGAGTATTCAAACGTACCTGACGGAGTTTTATGACAATGTAATAAAAAATCAGGCATTGGAGGATGATTTAAGAAAAGATATTTCACTTATGTTCCATGAGGGTGAGGTATGGGAAAAGAGCATGGCACTTACAGTGCTTGCGATGGTAAAAAAATATTTTACCTGAAAAATCAGGCGCGGGAGGGAAAATGATAAAATACAGAATCGAAGAACTGGATTTTCTGTTTGTTTATGAGCATAAGGTAAGGGAGCTGGAAAACCTGTGCCTTTTAAAGTATGAGTTAGACCGGCGGGGCTATAAAACAAAGATAATTCATATAGAAGATGCAGAAGCTTTAAAGGCAATGCGGCCCATCTACCATGCCAGGGTAGTGGTTACAATGGCGTGTTATCAGAACGCATCCATTGAATGGCATACCAAGAAATATGTAAAGTTTGATAAGATTATTGATTTACAATGGGAAAATATTGTATTTCCCATGGACGAAAAAGATACGAAGGCGTTTAAAAACTATTCCGGCGTTGCCAAGGAGGTGGTTCGTGTTTCATGGGGAGAGATGAACAGGAAACGTATGTTGGAAGCAGCTAAAATGAACCCCGGAAAAGTAAAGCTGATAGGCCATGTGGGTATGGATTTTTTGCGGGATGAGTTTAACGGTTATTATCGTTCAAAAGAAGATGTGTTGAAGGATTATGATATTTCAGAGGATAAGAAAATATTTCTTTTTATATCGCCATACTTTTCTGATTTCCATACGGAGGAGTATCTTGTTACTATGTGCAAACGTTTTGGAGAAGGATGGCGTTCTTATTATAAGGACTGCATGCTTCCGTCCAAAAAAATTATTTTGGAATGGATGAGTCAGATTTGTGAGAAGAGGGAGGATGTGGTATTTATTTACCGCCCGCATCCGGGGGAGGTCAGCGAGCAGGCGGATGAAATGGCGGAGAAATTTTCAAACTTTAAGGTGATTGGCGACTTATCCGTAAAGCAGTGGATTTTAATCAGTGATAAAGTATACACTGGAAACAGTTCCACTTTTGTGGAAGCATTTTTTGGGAAAAAGATGTGCTATCTTCTGTTCCCGTTACCGGTGCCGTCCGATTACGAGCTGGCATTTTTAAAGGAGGCGGATAAGATTTCAAATTTTGAGGATTTTGAGGAAACTACGCATAATGACGAGAGACCGTTTCCGGTCAGTGAAAAACTGATTGACGAAGTGTATACTATTGACTGGGAAAAACCAGGTTATATCAAATTTGCAGATATGGCAGAGGAGGTTATTGCAAATTCCTACTATAATTTGACAAAGGAACAGCTTAAGGCTTATTATCATAAAATGGGGCCGGCGGAAAAACTTACCAGGGCATTGACGGGAATTACGCCGTTATACAATATTTACCTGACCATGTTGGAGAGTGGAAAGCCTGGATGGAAATGGCTTGAAAAAAAACGTGAGGACAGAAGGAAATTAGAGCAGGTGGCGAACGATTTTGAAAAGACGAATGACATGGAAATAAACAGCATAATTGCAAAAATTGCAAAAGTATTGGAAAAACAGGAGGGATAAAATGATGGATACAACAATTACAGCAATCATACCGGTGAAAGGAAACAGTACTCGTTTACCCAACAAAAATATTTTACCGTTTGCGGATACTAATTTGCTGGTGCACAAAATCAGGCAGCTAAAAGAGGTAAAAGGCATTACGGAGATTATAGTGTCCTCTGATTCGGATGAGATGCTTCAAATGGGAAGGGATGAGGGAGTGACAGCAATTAAGAGGCCTGTCCAATATGCGGACGAGTCGGTTCCTTTTGGAATGTTTCTTGAGTATATCAGTGATTCTATGCCGGGCGGGCATATTTTGTGGGCATGCGCTACTTCGCCGTTGGTGGAACCGTATCTTTATGAAAAGGCAATTAAAACATATTTTCAAAAACTGGGGGAGGGTTATGATTCGCTGATTACATGCAGCCCGTATCAGACCTACCTGATGGACGAAAAAGGTCCTTTAAACTTTAGTATGGGGCTTGCCCACAAGAATTCCGAGCAGCTTCCTATGCTGTACCATTTTACGAATGGGATTAATCTGGCGCCCAGAGAAAAGCTGAAAGAATGGCATTACAACTATGGACCTAAAGCGTACAGGCTGCTTATTAATAAACGGGAAGCGGCTGATATTGACGATATATATGATTATGAGTGTGCAAAGGCTATGTATGCAATGAAAGACCCTAATCCTTCAATATAAATGCTGACAGGCAGGAACGGATAAATGAAAAGGCACAGTTTTAATGCAAAAAGGATGCAGGATGCTCTGAAAGAGTGTTCTGCATTGGTTTTAATAATAATTTTAATATGGAGTATCGTCTGCGCCAGCAAGGGCATCTGGCCTTTTGGACAGATGCTGCTTGATATTGGGGATATGGCGGAGGAGTGTGTGCCAATGTATACCCATCTGTGGGATGTGCTGCACGGACGGAAATCCTTGTTTTTTGACTGGCATACGGGACTGGGCAATAATATGGCTGGCTCTGTGTTGTATTTTGGACTAATCAGCCCGTTTAATCTGTTCTTTTTATTTATAAAAAGAGAGTTCATTGAAACGTCCATGTCGGTTTATATTTTAATTAAGCTGGTTGCGACGGGTTTCAGCATCCGTTTTCTTTTGCGAAAGTGGTTTTCAGAGCTTTCGCCCTGGATTTATCTCTCATTCAGCCTGTTATATGTGTTTTCACCTTTTAACATGCAGTATTATTATGCACCAATGTGGCTGGATATATCTTTTATGTTTCCACTGGTTATGTATGGGTATTTTCTTCTCATGAATGAGGGGAAAAGAATTACTTATATTGTCTGCCTGGCTGTCACCTGTATGATGAGCTTCCAGCATACCTATATGCTGTTTCTTATGTTACTGTTTTTAACAGGATGCCTGCCGCTATTATCTAAAGAAAAATATCAAAAACGATTGCCGGAGCTGCTCCTGTCAACACTGACAGCTATGATGCTGGTGTCATGGATTTGGCTGCCGGGAGCGATTCAGATTTTAAGCGCCGGGAGAGCCGGGGATAACCATGGACTTGTGGAAATCTGGAGTTCTATCTGGTTCTTTTTTACGGCGAAATGGATGAAATTGCTTAATATGGGAATCCCGATAGCATTCTTTTTGTTATATGGAGTAAAGCATTATAAGGAAAAAGGAGTCAGGTTTTTCGGGTTTATCATAATACTTCTCTGTGCGCCTGTTATACTTGAAAGTACGAACCTTTTGTGGCATGGAGGGTCTTATCAGGGATATACCATGCGGTTTTCCTATATGCTGGCCTTCTGGATAATAACAGCCGGAGCTTATGCCTGTAATAAAAGAATCTGCTTATGGGATACGGCAAAAGAACTGGCGGCCAATGGCATCAGTATCATCAGTTTTTTGATATTGGCGGCAATGACAGTAATCCAGTATTTTCTGCTGAAAAGCGATATGACAGTGTATAAAAACAGTATTCCAGCGATAGATGTTATTCTAATTGTCGTAATTACTGTAATTGCAGGATGCGGTCTATTGATTGGAAAAAAATGGCGGGAGAAAGGAGTTTTTATTATTGTTATCGCGCAAACGATTATGCTGGCAATGACGACGGTTATAGTTAGCGGCGAAAAGGAAAGCAGTTTTTTTGCAATGCTTGAGAAAGCAGCAGATAGCGGCGAGACAAAAAATATGGGTGCGACAACCAGAATAAAAAGTCTGGATGTGGAGCTTAGCCATAATTATCCGATGATTATGCGAAGAAATGCAGTTTCAAATTATTCCGGTGTAAACAGCGCAAAACAACTGGATGGGGTTGTAAATCTGGGGCATGCCAGAGTAGGATACCGCATGAGCGATTATGGCGGTACGCTGTTTTCGGATGCGCTATTAGGGGTTCGCGAGGTAATCAGCAGAGAAGATGTCAATAAAAACCTGTATGAATATCAGGTAAGCTATGGGGATTATGATGTATACAGGAGTCTTTATTCATATAAGCTGGGGATTAAGGTGCGTTCAGGAAGCAAGGTGAATGGAAATCCATTTGCCTGTCAAAATCAACTTGCCAGGCAGGTTCTGGGTAAAGAATTGATGGATATTATCATAGCGGAGGGCAGTGAAGCTGAAGTAGAAATTGATGATAAAAGTATTTTGTATTTGTATGCATCAGAAGAAGAATCATTTGAAGAAGTAACAGCTTCAGATGAAAAAACCGGGGAAATACACAGACTTATTATGCCGGAATCCGGCTGGATGAATGGAATTTTGGAGTTGGGCACATGGGAAAATACAAAAATTACAGTCCGGATAAAATCAAAGAATCCGGTTCAGGAGTTTTATTGCGCTGTGCTACCTTTGAAAAGGTTCATGGAAAATGAACCGGAATATTTTGACGGCTATGTGGAAAACCAGCATAAAGCAGAATGGGAGGCTGAGTTAAAAGGAGCTTCCGAAGGGGATTGCCTGTTTCTCCCTCTTTATCATGACGAAGGCTGGAAATGTGTCGTAAATGATAAAGAAACAGATATAGGCGAAATTGCAGATGTTTTTATGGGGATTCCTCTACAGGAAGGAGACAACAGAATAAAACTTTCTTTTTTACCGCCAGGATTCAGAATGGGGATTCTGATAACTATATTAGGAGTTATGGTTTTGCCTGCGGTGCTCCTATTATCGGTTGATGAGAAATGGAAAGAGGGAAGTAAAATACTTTTGGTTATGGATAAAATTGTATTTACTGTTTTACTGCTGATATTTTATGTGATTCCAGTGGTGTTTTTGGTGAAAGGATGTTTGGAAAATTAATTATGAATAAGATGAAGGGGAAAAACGCCGTCAGAATCACAGTAAGGGCAGTAAAAATCTTACTTTCTTCGATTGCAGTTTATTATATTTTAGATATCAGAATAGAAGAGCTGTTTTGGATAATAGGTGGAATTGTTTTTATTGCATACTGTGAGATGGAAAGAGAAAGAATGCCACAGGAAAAAGGCAAAAGAGCCAAAGCAGTATTCTTTATGGTAAGCTGTTACATTGCTGTCGTTTTGGTTTTAGGACTGCGATATTATGAAGAAGTGCAGCATTCTCTGATGGAGTGGATAGTTTCTTTCGCAGGATTACTTATTTTTTTCTATGAGAGTATCTGTTATGCTTATAATATGACGAGCCGGTGGAAGGGCAGGGCAGAGAATCTGAAAGAGTCATGGAGAAAAAAAGAAAAATCGTTTTTATCAGGTTGTACGAAAGGGAGAAGGATTTTTTCTGTTGGACTTGTGTTCTTTTTAGGATGGCTGCCGATGCTGCTTGCAAATTATCCGGGATTTATGATGTATGATTCCAGCGAACAGTGGTATCAGGCGATTGGAGAATGGAATTTAAATAACCATCATCCTGTATGGCATACTCTGCTTATTAAAGCCGGGGTATGGTTAAGCAGCCTTATTTTTGGAGAGATTGTTCCGGAGTATGGAGTGTTGATTTATACATTGCTACAAATGGTAATTATGTCAATTATTTTTTCAGTGGTGGTGGAATGGCTTTACGAAAGTGTCCATAAATCAATTTGGATAGGAAGTATTTTATACTATCTTTTATTTCCCATCCATTCGATTCAGGGGATTTCCATGGTAAAAGACAGCATTTTTGGATGTTTTGTTTTGCTGCTTACAGCGCAGGTTTATAAACTGTACCTTTCACACGGCGAATGGGGAAAAGGCTGGAAAAACATGCTTGGAATTACTTTCACCATGCTTGGGATAGTATTTTTTCGAAATAATGGTTTTGCGGTGGTGCTGTTAACCGGTCTGGTGCTGTTTTTATTTTATAAAAATATCAGGAAACAAATTTTTATATCAGGTATTACAGTAGCGGTTTGTTTTCTGCTTCAAAATACTGTGATTTTCCGCGCCTTTGACATTCAGCAGACTAAGCTTGCGGAGGCAATCGGAATGCCGATTAATCAAATTGCCAATATAGTGTCACATGACAGGGAATTGACAGAAAATGAAAAAAATCTGATTGAAGCGGTAATGCCATTAGAAGAAATAAAAGAAAAATACAATGTTCATTATACAGACAGTATAAAATTTAGTGAAAGTTACAGGGGATATGTAATAGAACAGAGCAAAAAGACTTATTTAAAGCTGTGGTTGACTTTATTATGCAAGTATCCCGGTGATTGTATAGAGGCGTCCCTAAATCTGACAATTGGCTTTTGGTATCCGGGGGTAAGCAAAGGCGCTGTCAGTCTGGCGATGGAAGAAAAAGATTTCTATTTGAAAGAGATTGGAATTGAAACACAAAAACTAAAACTCAGAAATAAGATTTTTGACAGCTTTATGGGGGATGATATCAGGGAGTCCACACTCTTTTCAGGATTTTTCAGCATTGGTAATTTTGTAATATTAATATTTTTGCTATGTGCGTTTGTACTTGTCCGAAAGGGAAGGAAAGCGCTTAGTATTTTTCTTCCTTTTATTGCCGTCTGGCTGACACTTCTTATAGCAACGCCTTCTTATTGTGAGACAAGATATATTTATTCTGCCTTTACAGTAATTCCGGTGTATATTGCAGGACTTGGGAATAATATTTACGGGAAAAAGGCCGTATGACAAATTTATGTATTAGAAAATAATAAAATCGTGGAATTGAAAGCGCGTGATGAATATGATATATATTTTCTATATAAATATAAAATAGTGGGATATTTTAACTGAGAGCTAGAAAAAGAGGAGGGTATAAAGTGAGTATGACAAATATTAAACTGTTGGATTGTACCTTGCGGGATGGCGGATATATTAACGACTGGAATTTTGGTTACCATACCATTAAAAGCATCATCAGGCAACTGGTGGATTCTCAGGTAGACTATGTGGAAATTGGATTCCTGAGAAATTGTGAGTATAATAAGGATAAGGCACTATATAATAATTGCCAGGAAATACTTCCAGTACTACCTGAAAAAAAGGGAAATACGATTTTTTCAGCAATGGCGCTTCATAATAAATATGATATTGATAAGCTGGAAAATTATGATGGCAGAACTATTGAAGCCCTTCGAGTCACTTTTCATGATTACGATATTGATGAAGGGCTTGCGTTTATTAAGAGGGCAAAGGAGAAGGGCTATAAGGTTTTTTGCAATCCTATTAACATTATGGGATACTCGGATGAAATGATACTGGAGCTTTTAGCAAAGGTAAACAGGCTTCAACCATATGCTTTTTCCATTGTGGATACCTTTGGCTCGATGATGAAATCGGATTTGCTGCGGATTTATTCTCTTGTTGAGCATAATCTGGATAAGTCTATTGTGATTGGGCTTCATTTACACGAAAATCTCGCTCTTTCTTATTCACTGGCACAAGAGTTTGTGACAATGAAAGCCAGTGAACGGAAAAGCGTCATTGACGCTTCCATGTTGGGGATGGGCAGGACGCCGGGAAATCTTTGTATGGAACTGATTATGGATTATATGAACAGGACGCAGGGTACTGTCTATGATGTGAATCCTGTATTGGATGGAATCGACGACCATATCGCCCGGCTAAAGCAGTTAGAGCCGTGGGGATACAGTACTGCCTATGCGCTCTCGGCAAAATTTAATCTGCACAGAAACTATGCGGAATTTTTACTGGGGAAAGGGCGGCTTCGGGCAAAGCAGATTAACCAGATACTGGCAAGCATTGACGAGAAGAAAAAGACAGCCTATGATGAGGCTTATATTGAAGAATTATACCAGAAATTTCAAAATCATGAGGTGAACGATGAGGAACTTCTTTCCAGATTACAAAAGGTATTTGAAGGGAGAAAAATATTGATATTGGCGCCAGGTTCCAGTATCTTAAAAGAGAAATTGGAAATACAGGAATTTATCAGAAGAGAAAATCCGATAATTGTATCAGCAAATTTTGCATCTAAGGATTATGGGCAGGATTACATATTCTGTTCTAATGCCATGAGATATGCTGCCCTTGAAGAGGAGCGTCAGGAGTGTATACTCCTTGTAACCTCAAATTTAATGGATGTGTGTGAGGAGCCAAACATATTGAATTATTCAGAGCTTTGTTTTGACGAAAAAGGAAATTGCGATAATTGTGTTATTATGTTAATGAAACTTTTAATCAAATTAGGGCAGGCAGAAGTTTATGTGGCTGGATTTGACGGGTACCACGAGGAGGGCGGAAATTATGTAACCTCCTATATGGCAAGTCAGCATACTAAGGGGCTGGAAGAAAATATTAAAAACCGCCGATATATAGAAGACATCCAAAAACAGTTAACGGTTGTCTTTTTAACAGATTCTCTTTATAATATATAAATTTAACGAAATATTTGAGGCAAAATTTCAATGAACATGAAACGCTTAAAGAGAATATATGCATCTCCATGGTTAACATATATGATTGTGTCAATGATTGCTATTATAGGATTTGTTTATATATATGGAGTGCATGTACTTAATCCTACATACACAGACTGGCTGATTAAAGATGCGCATTATGATTTATCTCAGCACTATCTGGGCTGGAAAGCATATAGAAATGGCGATTGGACATTTCCTATAGGCAATACGGATTATTTATTATATCCAAGTAAAACGTCAGTTATATTTACAGATTCTATCCCGTGTCTGGCAGTCTTGTTTAAGTTATTATCACCTGTTTTGCCGGAAGAGTTTCAATATTTTGGCCTTTGGGGAATTATGTGTTTTGTTTTGCAGGCGGTCGTGTCAGCAAAAATTATCAGTCATTTTACAGATAGCAGGATTTTAATTATTCTGGCTTCTATATTGTTTATATCCAGCCCCTGCATGATTAGAAAGATGTATGGTCATACTGCCTTGGCCGGTCAATGGATTCTTTTGTTAGCCCTGTATAGCCTGTTTTGCTATAAGGAATATACCAGTTGCAAAAAAGGATATTTGGTATGGGCAATGTTGGGAATATTAACGGCTTCTGTGCATATTTATTTCATCCTCATGTGCGGTATTGTCCTTCTGGGATATTGCCTTGAAGATATAATTACAAATAAACGGATAATGCTGACAATTAAAACACTGGCTATTTATCTCTTTTGTGCCGGAGGCATGGTCCTTTTCCTGGGAGGTGGCGAAGGCGGCATAAATATTGTGGCAGATGGCTTCAGGAAAATGAGCTTCAATCTTAATGCATTGTTTAATCCTCAGGGCTGGTCTTGTATTTATCAGGACTTGCCTTTGTACAGTGATGGACAATATGAGGGTTTTTCTTATTTAGGAGCGGGGGGCATATTGCTTTTAACGGTTTCTATGGCGGCATTTTTGATTTGTATGAAAAAAAAGAGGATGTTAAGCAGATATTATTCTGAGATTGCTGCAGTTAGTGTGGTTATGATTCTTGCATTAATTACGGCATTGTCCCCGACTGTAACTATGGGAAATAATGTATTGTATGATTTTTCATTGCCGGCGGTTATTGAAAAGTATTGGGGAGCATTCAGGGCAACCGGGAGGGTAGGGTGGATATTATTTTATATTTTACTACTGGGTTCTTCTATTGTATTGAGTAAGGTATTTGACCGAAGGATAGCGATTGCTCTTCTCTCTTTTTGCGTTGCCATCCAGATTTATGATATCCATAACGGACTTGTTGAGAGACATAATCAGTACAAAGACAGGGTAATACTTGAAACGGTATATGAGAACAAATATGCAGATTTCTGGGAGCCTGTTGGCAGCAGCGATATAATAAAACATATTATGTTTGCTCAGCCGGTAACAGGAATAAATTTGTATGCATTTGCCGATTGGGCGTTGGAGCATGACAAGACTCTTAATTATTTTTATTTTGCCAGACAGTATGATGATTTTGAAGATAATTTGAAAGCAGCATTGGAAGAACCTGATGATACTCAGCTGTTCCTTTTTACGGAAGATAATAAAATGCAATGCCTACAGCACGATTTAAATTATTATCTCGTAGATGATTATATAGTAGGATATACAGGGACATTTGAACATTGGGAGCAGTTAACAGAGAATTATTTTGCGGAATAAAACATAGTAAGGTTGTGTTTCCGGCAGTTTCCCTTTATAATGTATAAATGATACTTTACAAATTGAAAATAATGGGAGAATGTCATGTTTAACAAAGAAAGCTTACGAAAAATCAGATATTTAATTATTGATGTGGACGGCACCATGACAGACGCCGGAATTTATTATGATGAGCATGGCAATGAGCTGAAAAAATTTTGCACGAAAGATGCGGCCGGCTATATGGCGGCGCATAAAGCCGGAATAAAACTGATGGTGCTGACCGGAAGGGAATGTCAGGCAACTACCCGACGGATGCAGGAGATGAAGTTTGACTATATTGTACAGAAGATACAGGACAAAGCGGCATATTTAAAGGAATTTATGGTTCAGAATCAATTGACTGTGGAGGAACTTGGCTATATCGGAGACGACCTCAACGATTTGCCGCCGATGAAGCTGTGCAGTTTTGTTGGCTGTCCTGCAGATGCATGTGAGGAAGTCAAAGCAGAGGCGGATTATATTTCAGAAATCAGAGGCGGGTATGGAGCTGTCAGAGATATTATTTCTGCTGTCTTGAAGATGCGGGGGGAATGGGAACAGGCCGTAGAAGCTATTTACGGAATAGGGATATAGCTGTATGAAACCAAGAATGAATGTCTACCTGACAACTGCAAAGAGGGTTTTAGGCTATGCTTATCCTATGGTTTATTCGTTGTTTGAACAGAATCAGGATTCGGAGGTTTATTTATATCTGGCATCTGAAGATTTGGCGGAAACAGATATCCTGGAAGAAAAAAAGCTGGCGGATAAGTATGGAGCGCACATTATCATCCTTCATTTTGATGAAGAAATGGCAAAAGGGAAAATCATCAGTGTTTCAGAGCACTGGCCGTTGGGAACACTCAGCTGCTATTGGCTTTTCCATGAGCTCCTTCCGTCAGAGGTTGACAGAATATTGGCGTTAGAGTCGGACGCTGTTGTTACAGGTTCTCTGAGGGAGTTTTATGATATAGATTTAGAAGGATGTTATGCGGCGTGCCCTGACCCGGAGCATAAGCCTTTAAGCCATCGCAAGCTGATGGAACAATTGAAAGGAGATGTGCTTACCTTTGTTGTTTCGGTGTATGATGTTGAGGCTATTAGAAGGGATTTCTCGTTGGAGCAGATATTGAATGTGGACGGATTCGTGGTAAAGAAATTTGGACATTCTCAACAGGAACTGACTTTTGGAATTTTGTTTAAGGCTCGGATTAAGTTTCTGCCTGCCGGAAGTCTGTGCGTAGAGGAAAATAAACAGTCCATGGAGGTTATGGGGATTGATTACTTAATGGCGTGCGAGGAAAGTTGTAAGGTATTGCACTTTTCTTCAACAAAAGCCAGGGAGAAGCCCTGGAATCCGGTATATATGATGCCGGGATATGAGAAATGGTGGAGATATGCCAAAAAGAGCCCGTATTATAAGGAATATTTTCGTGGGCAGTGGGATATGGAAGGGAAAAGGGAAGAAGGGATAGAGGATTTAAAAAAGAATATTACCTGGAAGAAAACTCTGTTAATGATATTGGCAGTTTATACAGGCCTGGTAGCAGGAGCTGGGATAATATCAGGGAAGCCTTTTTTGTGGCTCATAGTGGTTTTGGGTGCTTTGGCGCTGGCGGTAGGAATAACAGTGCTGGTTCGTAAAGCTTTTATACTAATAAGGAACAAATTATGAGTGAGTTAAAAAAATTAAAAGACTTATTGCATAAAATGAATTACATTCTGTCCTCACGGCATAAGAGGTATGCGGTAGCTATATTTTTTATGGGAATTCTTGCTGCGATGCTCGAATTACTGGGAGTCGCAGTGATTATTCCTATTCTGGACATACTTCTTGACGTGAGTTCGGTAGAAAATAAGTGGTATATGGGACCGTTTATCCAACTTTTGAATTTAAATACGGAAACCAGACTTATTTATTTTATATGTATTATGACAATTTTTATTTATATTGTCAAAAATGCTTATTTCATTTTTTATCATTGGGTTACCATCAAATTTGCGTACAAGGTAAGAAGGGAATTATCAACGCGAGTGCTGAGCGCTTATATGCAGCAGGGCTACATTTTCTTTGTGGAACATAATACATCCGGTCTGCTTCAGGGAATTAACGGCGATATTGTGGGTATTTATTCCATTTTAAGCGTTATCTTCTCTATGGTAGCAAAGCTTGCAACTGTAATTGCCATCAGCGTATTTATTGTTTATCAATCTAAACAAATGGCAGTGATTTTGATACTGTTTTCGGTATTGAGTATATTGGTCGTGCAGTTGATTTACAGGAAAAATATGCATAAGAACGGCGCACGGAGAAGAGAGCTTTCCTGTGACTGCACCCAAACTGCCATGGAGGCAATCCAGGGAAATAAAGCGATTCTGGTAATGAATAAGCAGGGATTTTTCGCAAAGCATTATAGCAAGGTATCAGTGGAGTTCAGTAAAATAGCGACTAAAGTAGAATTGGGTACGATATCGCCAGTGTATATTATTGAAGCTATGTGCATTTGCGGAGTATTGCTTGCAGTCCTGGTTGAAATGGGGATAGCCAGCGACACTGGCAAGTTAATTGAGCAGTTATCAACAATAGCGGTGGGGGCTTTTAGAATCTTGCCATCATTGGGGGCGATTTCAAGCGGAATGAACACGATTACAATGAACATACCGTTGATGGAAAAAACATATCAGATTTTAAATGAAGTAAGTGAGCTGGAGAAAGCAGAAAAAGGAAAAAAGATAACGGAAAGCAAATATAAAGATATAGAGTTTAAACAGGGAATCAAAGTTGATAACATAAGTTTTTGTTATCCTAATTCTGAGGAAAATGTACTCGAGGATGCAAGCGTCATAATTAAAAAGGGCGAATCCGTAGCGTTTATCGGACCGTCAGGAGCTGGAAAAACGACATTGTCGGATATTATACTGGCATTACTAAAGCCCTCAAAAGGAAAAATATTGATGGACGGAATAGATATTGAAGAACTGGGAGGAACATGGAACAGGATTATCGGGTATGTCCCTCAGACAGTATATATTGTAGATGATTCCATTAGAAATAATATAGCTTTTGGTGAGGAAAAGGGAACGATTGATGATAAAAATGTCTGGCAGGCATTGAAAGTGGCCCAGCTGGATGAATTTGTAAGGGGGCTCCCCAGGGGAATTGATACCAGAGTGGGAGAATTCGGTGTTCGTTTTTCCGGCGGGCAAAGACAACGTCTGGCGATAGCAAGGGCAATGTATCATAACCCGGAAATATTAGTATTGGATGAAGCGACTGCTGCTCTGGATAATGAAACAGAAAATGAAGTAATGAAAGCAATAGAGGCATTACAGGGATATAAAACCCTGATTGTTGTGGCTCATAGATTGACTACTGTAAAAAAATGTGATGAAATTTATGAGGTGAGGGATAAAAAAATTATTAAAAGAAACAAAGCGGATGTGCTTAAGGGCATTTGACGTCAGGAGACAATTATGAAAATCATGTTTGCAGTAGGTTCCTATTGGCCTTCGCAGGATGGAGTGGCAAATATAACAGAATACCTGGCAGAGGGACTCGCGAAGCGGGAACATGATGTTCTGGCGTTTACAAGTGCAGGAAAAGGTGGACTTCAGGAACTCCCGGCCAGGGAAAGTCATAAGGGAGTAAAAATTGAACGAATGCGTGTCTATGTGCAATGGCCTTTGAAACTGAAGGGGAGAGATGAAGAAAGCACGCAGAAAAAATATATAGAAAGAATAAAAACATATGCACCGGATGTACTTATTGCAGTATGCAGCCAGACATGGACTCTGGATTGGTTAATACCTTATTTAGGGAAGATTCCGTGCAAAAAGGTTTTCTACTCCCACGGATATTCTAAATGGAAAGAAAAGTATTTCGTCAGGGAAGAATTGCTCAAAAGGAATATTAAAGGCGCTTATGCAGAATGGAAAAGCAGAAAATATTACCAGGGTTTATATAAATATTTGCAAAAATTTGATTTGGCAATTTATTTATCCGAGCTCAATAATTCTTATGTATACAGCGAACGTTATCATCTGACAAACGGAAAAGTTCTGGAAAATGCAGTTGAAGACAGGTTTGTGGCTTCTGATATGGAGCATCATTTTGATGGGAAAGACAAAGGTATAAAGTTTTTATATGTAGCTAATTATAACTATAACAAAAATCAGGACATGCTGTTAAAGGCATTCTGTGAAGCACAGATAGAGAACTGTGTGCTGACATTTACCGGATTTGAAGAAAATGAATATCTTCAGATGCTTCGAGAGCATTTAAAGGAGTGGCTTCCAAAGGGGAGCAGTAATCAGGTAAACTTCTGTGTACACTTATCAAGGGAAGATGTGTACGAATTGTACAGAACATCGGATGTATTTGCCAGTGCCAGCCGGTCTGAAAACTGTCCCATAGTTCATTGCGAGGCGGCAGCCACGGGTATGGCTGTGGTCAGTACAAATGTGGGAAATGTCAGAGCAATGGATGGTATATTACTGGCGGATAATAAAGAGGAAATGAAGCAGGCTCTTGAATTGTTATATAGGGACAGAAAGGAGCTGGCAGAGCGGGGAAAACGTTTGCGGAAGTATATGCTTGGGCGTAAGTGCAGAATTGAGGATAAGGTTGACTGGCTGGAGAAAGAACTGAAACGTCTGGTGGCGGAAGAATAGATTACAGTGCCGGACAGAAGATTTGATTTGTATGCCGGAGGTGAAAATATTCCGGCATGGAGGATATCATGGGCATTATGGATTTTCTTCGGAAGAATGAAAAGCTGGTATTTTGGAACAGATGTAGAATTCACAGGAACAAACCTGATTTTCGCAGACTGGTATTAGAGGGGTACAAAAATCCTGATTTTTTGGAGCTTCATACATTTGGGGATGAATATGAAGGTCAGACAATTTATCTGGCAGATGAACAGGGACACGATATGGGATTTTTTGCAGAACTGGGAGTTACGCTTATTAAGCTTTATTTTGCGGATTCAAGAGGCTTCACACCTTATGTCCATTGGGGCAAAAATTATTTGTATTATGAGGCGGATGGGATTAATGGGGTAAAAAATGCTTTTTTATATTATTTTAAGCCGGTTTCCACAGTGTCAGGTATTGAAAAAGCAGCTCATGTAGTGTATTCTGATATGACACATTATGAGCAGGTGAAAAAATTGTATCGTGCGGTAAGCTATGATGTATCGGATGAATATATCAATGCAATGGCGCGCATGATGAAGAAATACGTTCGGTATAATAATGAGACTGAAAGCTATTTGGTTCAGGAATACGACAGACTTTTAGGACAGAAAAAGACCTTGGGTGTTCATTTTAGGGGAACGGATTTCCGTAAGCAGTATAACAATCATCCGGTGGCTGTTAAGATTGAACAGGAGATTGAAAAAGCAAAGGAGCTACTTGATAAATCCGGGTATGAACAGATTTTTCTTGCTACGGATGAAAGTGGAGCGGTAGAAATCTTTAAAAGAGAATTTGGTGATAAGGTGAAAATATACGAGGACACTTTTCGCGATGTGGGCGGTGATGATTCTATTGCCTTCAGCCGGTCCGACAGAGAGCACCATAAGTATAAATTAGGACTTGAGGTTCTCAGAGACCAGTACACATTAACCCATTGCGACGGATTGGTTTGCGGGTATTCAAACATTACATTTATTGCAAGGATTATGCGCAGAAGTTGGTTTGAAAAGGATTTTGAGGATTACGTACTGATTAATAACGGGATTAATCATAATGAGAATTATTTTAGCCGGCACAATAAAAGAAATTCATAAGCAGTTTTGTCGAACTGATGTGGAGTTTGTATTATGGCGATAGCAATGATATTAGCGGCGTTGATTACAATTGTGCTGTTTGGTATAGAAAAAAAGAAAATAGTTGGACAGCCATTAGAAGAAAGGCAGGCAACTGCACTCAGGGGAATTTGTGCCGTTGAAATTATGATAGGGCACATTGGGCTGTATACAGGTAATGCAATACTATATCCGAATAGAAAAGCCGGTGTATTATTTGTTGGTGTTTTTTTATTGCTGTCAGGGTATGGCGTGGCATATAGTGTAGAACATAAGAAAGATTACTTACAGCATTTTATCCGGAAAAAAATACTTAAGCTGATATTACCGGCTTATTTGGTATATTTTCTATATGAAGTTTTCAAAATTTTATTTATTCAAAATGTTAATTGGGATATATTAATAAATATTAGAAATTTTTTGACAGTACTTAACTGGTATGTGTGGGAACAACTGGCATTCTATATTATATATTATTTTGTATATAAAATAATGCCTGAAAAGGTTGACCTGATACTGGGCGGTATCTCCTTTATCTTTATTTGTGTTGCATTTGCAGGAAAAAAGTTAGATAATCCCTGGTATGGAAGTACTCTTTGCTTTGTGTTGGGCTTGAGCTATTATAAACATAAAGAAAAAATCCAAAAGCTGATAAGCCGGAGATTTTGGATGATGGTAGTTGGATTTGGCTGTTTATTAGCAGCATCGACGGGAGCATTTCTGCTTCTGGGTAACGAAAGCATAGTCGGGAATCCATTAGCAAGAAACATAGCTTCTTTGAGCTTTTGTATGATAGTTTTAACTGCATTAAGCAAAGTTAAGATTGGTAATCGAATATCATATTGTTTAGGGAAATGTTCATATGAAATATACTTAATACATTCATTTGTTTTATCATTATTGTGGGAACTTGGGGTGGAGTCGCAAGGCTTGTTCTGCTGGCTGACAGTCGGGATTTCTGTAGTATCAGCATTGGGAATTTATGCTTTGGAAACCAGAGTTTCCAGCAAATTAATACATTGAGAGACTGCCTTATTTAAAG
The DNA here is from genome assembly GCA_009917455.1 of bacterium 1xD8-48. Taxonomy (GTDB): domain Bacteria; phylum Bacillota; class Clostridia; order Lachnospirales; family Lachnospiraceae; genus Suilimivivens. The sequence goes on from QZDS01000004.1 coordinate 200,251, forward strand.
AAAAATCAGGAGAAGAAGATAGAATGAAATTAATTATTCAAATTCCATGTTACAATGAAGCGGAAACGCTTGAGATTGCATTAGATGCATTGCCTAAGCACATTGACGGAGTGGATGAAATAGAATATTTAATTATTGACGATGGTTGTAAGGATAATACGGTAGAGGTGGCTAAAAACTGGGGTGTACACCATATAGTCAGTTTCCCCCAGAATAAAGGTCTTGCCAAGGGATTTATGGCCGGCTTGGATGCCTGCCTTAAAAACGGAGCAGATATTATAGTCAATACGGATGCGGATAATCAATATTGTGCGGATGATATTCCCAAGCTGATTCAGCCTATTTTAGATAAAAAAGCGGATATTGTGATTGGAGAAAGACCAATCGACGATACACAGCATTTTTCCTGGACAAAGAAAAAGCTGCAGCATTTTGGAAGCTGGGTGGTACGGAAGGCGTCTAATACAAATATACCTGACGCACCAAGCGGTTTTCGGGCCTTCAGCAGAGATGCAGCAATGAGAATTAATGTGATTAATGATTATACTTATACATTAGAGACGATTGTACAGGCAGGGCGTAACAGGATGGCAATTATGTCGGTTCCTGTCAGGACGAATCCGGAGCTACGGAAGTCCAGGCTGTTTCACAGTATGCTGGGATATGTAAAGAAGTCCATGCTTACGATTATCAGGGCTCTGATGATGTACAAGCCTTTGTATTGCTTTACATTGGTTGCACTGGTGCCGTCGATTATTGGTTTGGGCGTCGGCCTCCGGTTTATGATTTATTATTGGAGCGGCAGGGGGAATGGGCATACCCAGTCGTTAATGCTGGCATGTACTTTGATTATTATCGGGTTTATTACTTTTGTAATTGGAATGCTTGCGGATGTGATTGCGGCGAACAGGAAAATATTAGAGGATGTTCAATATCGGTTAAGGCGTCAGGAATATCAAAAGGATTAAGTATGAAGGTTTTATACATTTCAACGGCAGATTATAAATATGGAGCGGCAAAAACGCAGATAGATATGATTTTAGAGCTGAAAAACTGTTTCCATGTGATACCGGTGGTGCTGACCAAAAAACATAATGCTTTTAATGATTGGTGTAATGAGCATGGAATAGAAAACTATTCTTATTGGTACAGAGATATTATGGCAGGCTCTGCATACAGTAATCCCATTCTGAATGTGGCAAAACATATTGTAAAATATTTATTATACCTTAGAGGGGCGTTGACTCAAAAGGGTATTTTAAAGTGTGGAATTAACTGGAGAGAAATAGACATTATTCACTCTAACCATATCAGGATAGATATTGGAGCCTATATTAGTAGAAAAACAGGGATTCCTCATATTTGGCATATTAAAGAGTTAAATAAAGGACATGTAAAAATTGTGCATTATAAACCGCATTGTTATCAATATATTAATAACAATGCGAATAAGTTTATTGCAGTAACAAAGCAGGTAAAAGATTACTGGTGCAAGGCTGGATTAGAGAAAGAAAAGGTAGAAATTATTTATGAAGGTGTTGATGCAGAAAAATTTATCAGAAGACAGCGGAGGAATGATGGCAGACTAAAGCTCGTGTGTGTAGGAAGAATAGAGAAAAGCAAAGGCCAATTGCATATATTGCAGGCCATGTCGCGGCTCCCTGATGATGTAAAGGAAAAGGTTACATTGGACTTGATAGGAGAGCCATATCCTGATTACTTCCGGGAATTGCAAAACTTTATTAAGAGTAATAAAATGGAAAGTAAGGTGAATTTTAAAGGATATTGTAAAAATATACCCGAAATTTTAAAGGAATATGACGTAGGGATATTGGCTTCTAAAGGCGACGCATTTGGGACTGTAACTGCGGAATATATGGCGGCAGGGTTACTCACCATAGCAACATATACAGAACTTGCGGAGCATGGAAAGACAGGACTTAGATATAACTTTGGTGACATTGACCAGTTAAGTAAAAATATATGCTTTGCATGCCGAAATGAGAAGGATGCGGAAAAAATCGCGGTGCAGGGGAAAATGGAGATAGGTAAGAATTATACTATAAATAAAAATGCTGCTAAGGTATATGCATTGTATAAAAAGGTTTTAAAAAATGAGAAATGAACAGTTAGTTAGCGTGCTCATGAGTATATATAAAGAGAATGTACCGGTTGTTTCGCAGGCTATTGATTCTATCAGAAAACAGACTTATCAAAATTTAGAAATTGTAGTAATGTTGGATTATCCTAAGCATGAGGCCATGAAAGCATATTTGCATCAATTGGGGGAGGAGGAGAACCGGTTAAAGTATCATATAAACGAAAGAAACATGGGTTTGCTGGAGAGCCTTAATTTGGGAGTTAAGCTTTGCCATGGAGATTATATTTGCAGAATGGACGCGGACGACTTTGCCAGATTTGACAGAATTGAAAAACAAATGACTTATATAGAAGAAAAGGGTCTTGATTTGGTAGGGAGTTATATACAACCAGTAAGTCAAGATGGAAATCCACAAGGGAAGATTCGCAGCTTTCCATCGCAGCATCGATATTTGTGTCAATATCTGAAATATGCGAATGCGATTCCACATCCTACGTGGCTGGTGAGAAAAAGTGTTTATGAGAAATTGAAGGGTTATCGGAATATTTTATATGCCGAAGATTATGATTTTTTGATTCGGGTGTACTTAAATGGCTATAAGATGGGGGTGTTACCAGAAACCTTATTAAGGTACAGAATCAATCAAAACGGGATAACACAAAGGAATATAGCAACCCAAAAAATAACATCTATATACCTGGCAAAACAAATATTCAGGAAACAAGTTTATACAATTGATGAAGTAGAAAGATTTATTAGGAAAAACCAATTGAAAAAGGACAGACTTGCGTGGTATTACGATATGGGAAAACGGTGGAAAAGAGGTGAAAATATAACAATATATAATAAGCTTAAAGTGATTTTTAATAGATATAATTTGGTGGAAATCAGACAAAGGCTTGCCTGTAAGTGGATTTTGTTTAAGGATGGCAGAGATGATAATTGTTAGAATTCAGGGGGGATTGGGAAATCAATTATTTCAATATGCTTTATATGAAAGCTTTAGAAATATAGGGCGAGAAGTAAAAGCAGATGTCACAGGATATCTGGATGGCAGGGAAGAAAGAGAGCTGGAATTAGGAAAACTGGGAATTGAAATGGATTTGGCAAATAGAAATGAGCTGCATCGTTATTATGCAGACAATTCTGTTTGGACAGATAGAATTCTGAGATATACTTTGGGAAGAAAAAGATATATAAAGGAAAATTCGTGTGAGTTTAATCCTCAAATTTTTAATTTGTACAATGGGTATTTAAACGGTTATTGGCAGAGTGAAAAATATTTTCAGGAAGTTGCAAACAAAATAAGAAGAAATATTATTTTCCAAAATATAAACACGCCGGAAATAATGTCTATGGAGACAAAAATGGAAAGGAATGAATCTGTATCAGTTCATATTAGAATAGGCGATTATTTGCAAAATCTGGAGATGTACGGAAATATTTGTACACCGGAGTATTACCGCAAGGCATTTGAATATATGCAGGAAAAAGTTAAAAACCCTGTGTTCTATGTGTTTTCAGATGAACCGGAAAAGGCTGAAGAAATATTAAATGGGTATAATTATTGTATGGTCACAGAAAACAGGGGAGAGAATTCTTATAAAGATATGTATTTGATGAGCAGATGCCGGCATCATATTATTGCAAACAGTACATTTAGCTGGTGGGGGGCTTGGCTGGATGAGAAAACAAACCAAATAGTGCTTACGCCGACTAAATGGAATAATTTTTGTATAGGAAGTGATATCTGCTGTATAGGATGGAGAGCGATATCATGAGGGACAGGCATTGGAAAAACAGTTTCGAATAGCAATTTTATATATATGCACTGGGGAATATGTGGTTTTCTGGGAAGCATTTTATAATAGTTTTGAAAAATATTTTTTAAAAAAATCTAGTATAGAGTATTTTGTCTTTACGGATTCTCCAAATATCTTTGGAGAAGAAGAGAATAACAAAATACACAAGATTTATCAAAAAAACCTTGGGTGGCCAGGGAATACTTTATTTCGTTTTCAAATGTTTAATATGATAAGAGGAGAACTTGGCTCTTTTGATTTTGTGTTTTTTCTGAATGCGAATATAGTATGTATGGAAGAAATCAAAGAGGAAGAATTCTTACCATTAGAAACAGAATTACTTTTGGTGCAGCATCCAGGTTATTATAAGACACATATAAGAAAACTACCTTATGAGCGTAGAAGGGAGTCCTCAGCATGCATTCCCAGAGGGAAGGGAAAGGATTATGTCTATGGTGCGATTAATGGCGGCAGAACAGAAGCTTTTTTGAGAATGACAACTGAGTTGGATAAAGATATTCAAAAGGACTTTAAAAAGGGGATAATAGCGAAATGGCATGATGAATCTCATTTAAACTGTTATGCTTGGAGATATGGAAATTATAGGTTATTAACACCAGAATATGCATATCCGGAGGGGTGGGAGCTCCCGTATAAGGAGAAAATAAGAATATTAGATAAGAAGTTAAAGATAAAGTTGGATCCGGAAAAGATAAAAGAACTGGAAAACAGATCGATGCGGAAGAGGCTGAAAAGGTTATTTGCAAAAATGCCAGGGTAAAATGATGAAAAATAAAAATATATTGTTGCTTTACGATGGACAAGAGCTGGACAGGCAGGTGCTGAAGCCGGTAAATTATCTTACATTTGAAGAATGTTGGAAGAAGCAAAATGGCGGAAATGTTGGAAATAAGTTATTTACGTCTGCCATAGAGCAATATTTAACGAAGGATGATATTACGTATTCTTACTATACAGGAAATGAAAAGATGGGGGAGATTAATGAGAGGTATGATATTGCAATTCTCCCATTAGCCAATATTTTTAATGCCCATCCAACAGTGCGCCAACTGCTTGAAAGTTATATTGAGATAATTGAGCAGTTAAAAATACCGACTTACATTATTGGTTGTGGACTGCAATGCGACAGTTATGACGATATAGGTTCCCTTGCAGATATTCTCCGGGAACCGGTGAAAAGGCTTCTTCATGCCATTTATCAGGCCGGTGGTGAGCTTGCGGTAAGAGGATATGCGACAAAAGAATTTTTAGATAAAATAATGCAAAATTCAGCTGAAGTGACAGGCTGTCCTTCTCTTTATCAAAAGGGTTCAGGACTGCAAATTACAAACAGGAAGATAGAAGAAAAGTACTTTAAACCTGTGATTAACGGAAATCTGAAGTATCTGAGAAAGATTAATATGCTGTCGGGGTTTGAAAGATATAAAAACAGTATTTATTTGGACCAAGATGAATTTGCACAATGGCTATATTTTAAAAAACTAAATTTAAAAGATAGAAATGTTTGGGAGTTAGTGAGAAAAAAAACATATTTTGGAGCATATTTGTTAACAGAAGATAGAATTAAGCTTATTTATGATATACCCTGTTGGCTTAATTACTTAGAAACACAAGGATTTCATTTTTCGTGCGGGTCTCGAATCCATGGAAATATTGCAGCAATGCTGGCAGGTATACCCTCAATGGTATTGTATAGGGATGCGAGAACCAGAGAACTGGCAGAATTTATAGAATTACCATGTTATCCCTCAATGGATGGAAATTCTATTTATGAAAGTTATTTAAAGGCTGATTATTCCTCTTTTAATAAAAACTTTGTAAAAAAATTCAAAAATTTTGAAAAATTCTTAATATCTCATGAGATTACACATGACATTGAGGACAGAACGTTATTTGATATAAAGATAGCTCAGCAGAAATGGGATATGCCTGAAATAGTCGGAGAAAAAAATATAGAGTACCTTAAGAAAAAGTTTTGTGGAAATGAAAGACGATATCGAAACTATGATATACTACTTGAAAAATTAAGGAAAAGGAATCAGTGATGGAAAGTGCTGTCCAAAAACATCAATGCATTATAACAGCAATTAATGAAAAATATGTCCCGTTTTTTTCGGTGTTGCTGAAGTCTATTATAGAAAATACCGAGAATACAGAAAAATATGAAATAGTTGTTTTCTATTCCCAGCTCAGTGAAGAAAGCCAGACTATACTTAATGGTATGATATGCAAAGAAAATATTTGGATTCGTTTTTTTGATGTATCTCGCTGGATAAGGGGATGGACTTTTTTTGTTAATGGGGAAAATCAGCGGCAATATTTGTCACAGGAGGCATATTTTCGCTTACTGGCACATGAACTATTACCAGAGTACCAGAGAGCGTTATACCTCGACAGTGATATGGTAGTACAACCCGGTTGGACGGATATTTTTCAAATTGAATTAGAAAGCTATTTGTTAGCAGCAGTTCCCGATATCTGGGATAATTGGAAGTGTAATTTACCTGGTTCTCATTTGGCTGAATATCGAAGGAAAGAATTAGGTATTAATAATTTTGCAGAATATTTTAATTCAGGTATGATGTTGCTTAATCTCGAAAAAATGAGGGCTATATTTAAATGTAGAGAATTGTTGGAAGTCGCTGTGTCTAAAAGTTGGAAAAAGCATGATCAGGATGTATTGAATTATATGTGTAAAGGCCAGGTGCTTCTTTTAGACTATAGATGGAATTTGATTGAATGCCCCAATAAAGCAGCAGCAGATGCGATTTCGCAAGAAGAACGATGGCAGATGCAAAATAGTGAAAAGGAGAAAAAAATTATTCATTTTGCGTCCCGCAAGCCGTGGAAGGTAAGAGGAGTGCAAAATGAAGATGCTTTTTGGAAGTATGCAGTAGGCTCTTCTTTTTTCGATTTAATATTTTCATTATTTATTGAAGAACAACTGCAGCAAGGAAAATATTTTGAACAGACAGTATATAAAAGCATTTATAGTGGCAGGGTTGGGATTAAATTTATTATTAAATGTATAAAGAAATGGTTAGATAAGCTTATACTTAAGCATGGGGAAAGGTGAATGGAAAATTTTTTCAGGGATATTAAAACGTTTTTTAAGACATTTGCACAACTGCGCAGCTTACTTAATCGCAGGCAGCAACGACAGGCAGTTGGTGTGTTTTTCCTGATTTGTTTTGGCGCATTTTTTGAAACATTAGGAGTTGCAGCTATTCTTCCGTTTATTTCTGCAATTATGAGTCCTGCACTTCTTTGGGAAAACGATAGTGTTCAGCTATTAAGTGCAATTTTTAAAATAAATGATGATATTGAACTGATTATATTTTTAGGCATTGCAATAAGTGGGGTATATATATTCAAAAACTTGTTTTTGATGTTTGTAACCTATATGGAGGCAAAGTTTAGGACAAGTTTTATATATGAACTGTCTAAAATGATGATGCACAGCTATCTTAAGAGACCATATACATATTTCCTTGACACGAATAGTGCGGAAATGATGCGTGGTGTTACGGAAGACATTAACAGTACCAGTGAATTAGTGATTGCAATATTTAAAATATGTTCATTATGTTTAATGATAGCTGGTATTGGATGCTTTTTACTTGTGCAAAACCCGGTTATGGCGATTGGAATAATAATATTGGCTTTTGGGGTTTTCCTCCTCATTGTTTCAATTGTCAGAAAAAAAACAAAGGAGCTGGGGGTTTTAAAACTGGAGTTAGTTGCAGAAGCAAATAAATATGCATACCAGGCATTTAACGGAATTAAAGAGATAAGTATTATGAAAAGAGAAGATTATTTTCTGAATAGTTATACAAACGTTAATGCTAAAAAAAGAAAAGCAGACGTTATCTATTCCTGTATTACTACCTGCCCTGATAGAATTATTGAAGCAGTATTTTTAACAGGGATAGTGGTAATGATTTGTTTTCAGATGGTATCAGGGAAATTATCAGCGGAATTCATTCCCAGTTTGGCAGCCTTTGCGGTTGGGGCTATGCGCATATTACCGTCATTATCAACACTAACGACCAGGATGACGCAACTAATGTATTTGAGGCCGGCGTTAAATGGGATATGTGTAAATGTAGAAGCTGCAAGACAACAGGAACACCTTATTCTTGAAATGCAAAAGCTGGCAAATGTAGAAGATAAAGAAGTGGAATTTAGAGATATTATTTCATTGAATGAAATTTCCTGGAAGTATCCCAATAGTACCGTCTATGTACTTAAAAATACCAGTATGGATATCAGACGAGGGGAATCTATTGCTCTGGTAGGAAAATCGGGTGCCGGGAAAACTACATTAGCAGATATTTTACTTGGTTTGTTAAAGCCGGAAGAGGGGAGTGTTCTAATGGACGGGATAGATATCTATTCCATTCCTCTAAGCTGGTGTAAGATTATAGGTTACGTACCTCAGACAGTATATTTAATAGATGATACAATTCGTAACAATGTATCTTTTGGAATTCCTCCAGAAGAAATAGATGATGCAAAAATTTGGAATGCGCTGGAGGAGGCTCAGATAAAAGAATTTGTTAAAAATTTGCCGGCACAGTTGGATACTGTTATAGGGGAGAGAGGAATTAAATTTTCAGGAGGCCAGAGACAAAGGGTTGCAATTGCAAGAGCATTGTATCATAACCCGGAAATCTTAGTATTTGACGAGGCAACAGCAGCGTTGGACAGTGAGACTGAACAGGCAGTTATGGAAGCCATCGATGCATTACAGGGCTACAAAACCTTAATAATCATTGCACATCGATTGAATACCATTCAACGCTGTGACCGTTTTTTTGAAGTGGAAAATAAAAAGATTCTTGAAAAAAGCCGGGAGGAGGTTCTTGGCAATGAGCGAATGTGATAAAAGTGAAATTGTTCTTGTTGGGATATTATGTTATAATCATGAATTATATATAGCACAATGTCTTGATAGTGTACTATGCCAAAAATGTAACTTTAACTATAAAGTGTACGTATTTGATGATGCATCTACAGACGGTTCATGGCGTATTATTCAGGATTATAAGGTAAAATACAAAGATAAATTAATTATTGAGCAGCCAGAATACAATAATTATAGTAATGGAAACCGGAATGCCTTTTTACAGCATATAAAGAAAGAAAATCAGGTGAAGTTTGTGGCTTTCTGTGAGGCTGATGATTATTGGACAGATGAATATAAGCTTCAGAAACAATATGATGCAATGCAGAAAAATGAAAAGGCGTCTATGTGTATTCATGATGTAGAATTGGTAAATGAATCTAATGGGAACTGTATGGGAATTGTTCCCGGATATATGAGTTCTAATTGGTCGCAGGAAGAGCTAATCACAAGAATCCTTATGTATAGTATGAGTTTTCGATTAAATGGGATTTTTGTCAGAGGCGAAATTTTGAATAATGCGGATATGGACTCCGGTTTCTGGAATTATTGGGCGATAGATTTAGCTTTATTTGTTTATATGATATTAAAAGGAGAAGTAATATATTTAAATAATAATATGGCCGTAAAAAGGGTTAATAATGTCGGCAGCTTATCTCATGAGTCTAATCTGGAGAAGAATATTTGTCAGCAACAGATTAATATGTTTGAAGAAGATATCAGATGGATTGAACAATTTGACGTGCTGAGTGGTAAAAAATATGAAGATTTGATAGAATATTATAAATTATTCAGAACGATAAAACTATATTATTTGTATCAGGGCAGTGTTGAAAAAAATAAATGTGTCTCGAATGGAAATGGGAAAATGTATTTATCTGAAAGTGGTAGAAGAATTAATCGAACATATATTAAATTAATAAGAGGATTTTATAAAGACAATGAGCGCAGTTTTGCTAAATGCGCAAGAAAATGGATGGAGAAAGAATGGAAAAGGTTACAAACAGCAGAGTAAAACAAAAATTGATTAATACAGGGATTTACGCTACTGCTATAATAATTATTACAGCATTTCTCTGGAGAATACAATGTTCCATTTCTTACTATGACGAAGTATATAATATTTATATTAGCTACATTACTGCCGCCTTGGGGCAGAGACATCTGGTTGAGAACAGCTATATATTTTCCATGGGTGATTTGTTTAATCTTCCCTTTGTATACTTATTTTATCGTATAACAGGAGGAACTGAGGGGATAGTTTTATTTATCCGTTTTGCATATCTTGGTTTTAACCTCATACTTTCGGCAGTTTTTTTTAAAGCTTTTGGAAAAACTTATGAAAAAAGGATAATGGTTCTGTTCGGTTTAATACTGATTACGTTATTTCCGGGCGGAATGTATACAATTTGCTATGACACTGCCGCACTTTTCTTTTCATTAATGGGGGGAATTTTACTATTAGGCTCAGAGCTACGAAGTAACAAGTCTGCAGGTATATACCGGTATTTTGCAGGAATATGCCATGCATGTATGGCATATTCCTATCCTTTAATGGTAGGGGTTATATTTTTGTTAGTAGTGGGCGTCACAGTGTTCCACATTTGTGATAAAAAGATAAAAGGAAGAGATTTGATACACTATTGGCTTCCCTATTTTGCGGGCGGCATGACTGTTTTTGGAATTTTTTTGATATATGTGGCTTTAGTAGGCTGGAAAAATATATTTTTTTTAAAGCCAGGATTTTTGCAAAATGGATTGGAAGGCAGAGAAATCGCGGAAATTGCATCAATAGCAAGTTCCGAAGGAAGCTCTGTATCATCGACAGCGCTGCCTAATGTAGTGGATTCGCCAGTAGTAGCTATTATTAAAAAAATTGGGAATCAGGTTTTTGCAATTTTTAATTATATGTGGATTCAGCAAAAGGCAACTTTAGGGCTGACATTAATGATGTTGGTACAATGGGGGATTGGCCTTATCAAAAAAGGAAGGTGGCGGCTTCTTATTATACCGGAAATTCTCCTGGTTGCCTTTTTTATGCATACTAAAATATCCTGTTATGGTGGAACGACAATGTATGCATATTGTTGCTGCTGGGCGCCTTTTTTACTTCTTTATTTGAATAGGGAAGAAAGAAGAAAAGGAAATCTTATATTTTTGATACTGGGAATAATATCTATTGCTTCTTTTCTGGCAATTGGCTTTACATCTGTTAGAACTGATAAAGCACATGTAGGACTGTATTGCGGGGCAATATGTACTTTTTTATTAATGATTATGCTCGTAAAAGATAAATATCTGGCAGGTATCTCCATGTCGGCGATAGTGATATTGTTAATAGCGGTATGTAATACGGGAATGTCATATATTGATCATTTCCAGGGGGCGGATATTTCAGATTGTACTTACCGTATGCAGAAAGGGATTTTTAAAGGGCTAATGACATGGGAAGCCGATATTCAGTATGAGGAATTAAAGACATGCCTTGAAAATGAATTGTCAGGTAATGATAATGTAATATCAATTACAGACTGGAATTATTATTCGGTTGGACTTGACGGTAATTCTTTGGTGGAAAGAGGAAATATGTTATATCTGGAAGAACAGATTCAATCGAATGGCAATGCGGAAGAAGTATATAAGAAAAATAAGTGGCCGGAGGCGGTACTTATTGATAAAGTTAATGAAGGGAATTATACTAACGTTAAAGAGGAAATATTAGAAAGGCATTATGAACTGCTTTTATCAGAATATGATTATTATTTATATATAAAGAGAGATTAAGAAGTCAAATTTGAAAATACAATTGGGAGAGCGTATGACAAGTTTCTATACAGAGTCTGAATTATCACAAATTGGATTTAAAAGTTATGGAAGAAATGTGTTCTTGAGCCGAAAGGCAAGCATTTATGGGGCCGAAAATATAGAAATTGGAAATAATGTGAGAATTGATGATTTTACACTTATAAGCGGAAATGTAAAAATAGGCAATTGGATACATATTGCTGCCTACTCTGCTTTTTATGCAGGGAAGTATCAGATAATTATGGATGATTTTGTGACGATATCTTCAAGAAATATAGTCTATGCGGAAAGTGATGATTATTCAGGGGCGAGTCTGTCGACTCCTTTTGCGGATAAGGATTTTAGACATACTTATGGAGATGATGTAATACTTGGAAAACATGTACTATTAGGGACTAATTGTACAATATTACCAGGGGTAAACTTGCAGGAAGGCGTTTCTGTTGGGGCAATGAGCCTGGTAACACAGAACTTAGAAGCTTGGGGAGTGTATGCCGGTATTCCAGCTAAAAGAATAAAAGAAAGAAATCGAGCTATTTTAGAGTTGGAAAAAAATTTTCTTGCTCAACAGGACAAGGATAAGTGTTACATTATATAATGAAAGGCGAAGATATTCCGTGATGAAAGAGATAATGGTAACACGTTCTTCTATGCCACAGTTAGAAGAATATGTAGAGGAAATAAAGGATATATGGGATACCCACTGGCTTACTAATATGGGAGTAAAGCATAGGGAGCTGGAAAGAAAGCTTACAGAGTATTTAGATGTAGAGAATATTGAATTGCTATCAAATGGTCATATGGCATTAGAACTAAGCATTCAGGCAATGAATTTACAGGGTGAAGTGATAACAACGCCATTTACATTTGCGTCTACTACTCATGCGATTGTAAGAAATGGACTTGTGCCGGTGTTTTGCGATATTAATCCTATTGATTTTACAATAGATGTTACAAAAATTGAGGAATTAATAACAGATAAGACCAGTGCAATTGTTCCGGTTCATGTCTATGGTAATGTCTGTAATGTGGAAGAAATTGAAAGGATATCCAGAAAATATGGTTTAAAAGTGATTTATGATGCAGCACATACATTTGGAGTTACATATAAAGGAAAGGGAATTGGCTCATTTGGAGATGCTTCCTGTTTCAGTTTTCATGCAACGAAGGTGTTTAATACGATAGAGGGCGGTGCAGTTTGCTATAGGGATAAGGAACTGGGAGATAAAATCTATAATTTGAAGAACTTTGGAATCAGAGGAGAGGAAAGTGTAGAAGGTGTTGGTGCCAATGCTAAAATGAATGAATTTCAGGCAGCAATGGGAATATGTAATTTGCGGCATATAGATGAAGAAATAGGAAAAAGGGAGAAAATCATCAAATATTACAGGGAAAGGCTGAAGAACATAGAAGGAATTCAGCTTAATTGTGTTCAGAAAGAAGTAAAATCAAATTTTGCATATTTCCCGGTTTTGTTTGATGAAAAGAAAAGTGGAAAAAATCGGGATGAAATTTTTAAGAAATTAAAAGAAAGCGGCATATATGCGAGAAAATATTTTTATCCGCTAACAAATATGTTTGAATGCTATAAAAAGTATTATAATTCTATGGAAACACCAGTTGCACTAGAGGTATCAAAGAAAGTTTTAACATTACCATTGTATGCAGATTTATCTATTGGGGACGTAAATAAGATTTGTGATATTATAGTTGAGGGTTTATGAAAAAGATAAGTGTTTTGATTCCTTGTTATAACGAAATTGAAAATGTAGAACCAATAAGTCGTGCGGTAGTTAATATATTGGAAGAAAAGTTAAGTCAATATGATTATGAGATTCTATTTATTGATAATTGTTCTACAGATGGTACTAGAGAAAAGCTTGAACAAATATGCGCAGAGAACAAAAAAATAAAGGCTATCTTTAATGTGACGAATTTCGGGCAATTCAATTCCCCGTTCTATGGATTATGCCAGACAACTGGAGACTGCACAATTGGTATGTGCTGTGATTTTCAAGACCCGGTTGAATTAATTCCCCGCTTTGTTGAAGAATGGGAAAGGGGACATAAAATAGTCAGTGGAATAAAAACCTCCAGCAAAGAACCCGGAGTGATTTATTTTTTTAGGACAATATATTATAAAATGATTAAAAATATGTCAAGTGTTAAAATGATAGAGCATTTTACAGGTTTTGGTTTGTACGATAAAACGTTCATAGCGCTGCTTAAGGAGTTGGATGACCCGATTCCGTTTTTGAGAGGGATAGTGGCTGAGTATGGGAGTGGCTTTAACATGGTTGAAATAGAATATGAGCAGGAAAAACGAAGAGCGGGTAAAACACATAATAATTTTTACAGCTTATATGATGCCGCAATGCTGAGCTTTACATCATATACAAAAGTAGGTTTACGCTTAGCTACATTTCTTGGATTTGCATGTTCGGCGGTCAGTATTGTAGTTGCGATTGTGTATACAATTATGAAGTTGTTAAATTGGGGGGGATTTACAGTGGGGATGGCACCGCTTACAATTGGTGTGTTTATAATTGGAGGGGTTCAACTGTTTTTCATAGGTTTAATAGGGGAATATATTCTCAATATTAATACAAGAGTTATTCACAGACCGATTGTGGTGGAAGAGAAGAGGATTAATTTTGAAGAAAATTAACATTACAAAGAAAACATGTCAGAAATCTATGAAAAACAGACATGGTATTATCGCTTTATAAAAGGAGATTATATTCAAATGAAAAAGAACACAGCAATAAAAATAATAATGGCACTATTAATGGGCGGAATGTTTTTCTGCTATTATATAACAAACGTTGAGGTGATATCTGCCCCAACTTCAAGCTATGACCAGGTATTAGATTTGCTTATGAAGCAATTAAGGGGGAAAATTCCGGCTCAGATATATTACGGAAATCATCACGGGGCTGTATATCCTATTTTTTTGGCGTATTGTGCAAAACTTTTGGGAATAACCAGTCCCGAACTTGTTCGCTATTATATGCAAGGAATTACGCTGATGGTTATGGTGATGAGCGTTTTTTTGTGTATTGAACATTTAACAGAAAAAATACGGTTAGGCGTTATCGCGTCTGTATGTGTTGTTTGTTTAGGCTATCAATATATCGTAATTAATCAGACATATTCATACTGGGGGGCGCCAGTTACAATTTTAATTTCATTACCAATATTATGCGGTTTATTTAAAAATATAAAAAAGAAAAATAGCAAGCTTGATTTTATTGGGTTATCAATAGTAGTGGTTATAATGATTATTGGGAATATTGTGAGGCAACATGCAGCGCTTCCTATATTGGGCATACTTATTTTATATTTATGCGTTAAAAGCTTTATCAGTCGTAAAAAGGAGGTGTTTATATTATGCATGACGGGAATTGTGGCAATAGTATTGTTGTTTTTATATTCAGAACCGGCGATTCACAAGATGTATGATATTTGCTCAGGTGAACTGGATATGGATAATGAAGAAAGTCCCTGGCATGCAATATGGTGTGGGTTGGGTTATTATGAAAATGAGTATGGATTTGAATGGAATGATTCTGCGGCACATCAATATGTAACAGATATAGATTCTGGTGCAGCATATTGTTCGAAGGAATACTATGAAATTCTAAAAGAAAGGGTATTGAAAGTTGCCCATGAGGATATTGGATTCGTCATTAAAACAAGTTGGAAGAAATTTGTTGATTCATTAATGTTGGGGTGGAAATGTTTTGGTAGAACGCTGATATTCAGTGTTCTATTATTTGTATGTGTGGGGGGGGGTATTTTCATGCGGAAAAAGAAAGAATCTACCCTATTTTATCCCAAGCATATTACTGGGAGGAATAATAATAATTACGGGAGTAGCACAGGGGGTTGTTGGAATTCCAGCAGAAGCATATATATATGGGAGCTATGCAGGGTATATTTATATAATTACAATCAACATAGTTGCGACCTTGGATGTGCTGGGATATGGACTTAAGCGGGAAAAGAAAGAAAACGTTGAAAGTATTTCGAGAAATCAGAAAAACGAAATAAAGAATGCTGGTGCAAAGGGAGATAAGATATTATATATAATTTGCCCATGCTATAATGAAAGTGAAAATTTGGAAAGTGGGTATACATTTAATAAGCTGGAGCTTCTAATGAAAGAGCTGATTTCCAGTAGTTTATGTTCTCCACAAAGCCGTATATTGATGGTAAATGATGGGTCTTCAGATAATACACAAGAGCTTTTGGAAAAAAAGCATACAGAGAATCCATTATTTTCTTATATCAATTTATCAAGAAATTTCGGACATCAATATGCATTGTTATGTGGCTTGTTGAATGTAAGGCAGTATGCAGATGTGACAATTACAGTAGATGCGGATTTGCAACAAGATATAAATGCAGTTAAAGAATTCCTGCAGAAATATTATGAGGGTTATGAAATTGTTTATGGCGTACGTAAATCGAGAGAAAGTGACGGGGCGTTTAAAAAGTGGTCAGCGAATTTGTTTTATGATATGATGGAGAAAATGTGCGGGGGGAGTATCATAAAAAACCATGCAGATTATAGATTAATGTCTAAAAAAGCGTTAAATACTTTGGCAGAATTTGAGGAAACAAATTTATTTTTAAGAGGAATAATTCCGCTAATTGGTTTTAAGTCATGTAAAGTGTACTTTGAAGTAAGCCCCAGAAGGTATGGGGAGTCAAAGTATACTCTGAAAAAAATGGTGAAGCTTGCGGCAGATGGAATAACATCATTGAGCATAAAACCGATTCGAATGGTTTTTCTGGGTGGGACATTGATTTTTTCTCTTAGTTGCCTGATTGCTATAGGATATTTCATAATGTTTTTGCTAGGGAAGAACATAAGTGGCTATACTTCGATAATCATGTCTCTTTGGTTGTTGGGTGGAATGCTTATGATGTCAATTGGCTGTGTCGGTGAATATATAGGAAAAATGTATCTTGAAACAAAAAAGAGACCGCGTTATATTGTTGATTCAATGAAAAATGATGTACATTTTATTTATGAGCAGGATGCATTTTGTGTAAATATGGAAGAGAAGAAATGTATAGTATGTGGAGGTCGGCTGGTTTCTGGTTCCCTTCAGGGTTTATTGGTTTGTGAAAGATGTGGATTTATTACAACTGATTTAGAAATATCTGAAGAAGAAATTAAAAGGTTATATTCTGCAAATTATTATAATGGCGAGGAGTATGCCAATTATATATTGGATAAATTTATTATCCAGAAAAATTTTAAAAAGAGATTGAAGCATATTGAAAAATATTTAAATAATACCAGGGAAGCAAAGCTGTTTGAGATAGGGTGTGCTTATGGATTTTTTTTGCAGGTGGCAGGACAGAAGTTTGATAAGGTGGCTGGAATTGATATTTCAAGTGAGGCCATTACGTATGCAAGGAATACGTTAAAAATGGAAGCGTATGCCGGTGATTTTTTAGCATTTGAAAATAATGAAATATACGATGTTGTGTGTATGTGGGATACAATAGAGCATTTGCAAAGTCCGGAGTTATATATCGAAAAAATATACAGAATTTTGGGAAATAATGGATTGATATGTATAACTACAGGTGATATAGGAAGCTTAAATGCCAGAATTCGTGGGCAAAAATGGCGGCAAATTCATCCGCCAACACATTTGCATTATTTTTCCAGAAAAACTTTAAAGGAGCTTTTGGAGAGAAAGGGATTTAAGGTATTAAATGTATCATACCCGGCAAATATATTAAGTTTAAATACAGTATTATATACAATATTATGCTTAAAATTAAAGTATAAAAAGCTGTATGTTTTTTTGGACAAACTTAAAGTCACAAGAGTAAATATCAAAATTAATTTGCATGATTTTATGTTTGTTATTGCTCAAAAGGTTGAGAAGTAAATATAGCATAAGAGAACAATTAAAATGGGGAAGAATCTAAAAGTGAGGGCTTAATGAGGGAAAGATTAGATATTTTATATCAGTTTGACGAGAAATATGCACCATATGCCGGGGTATCAATGACTTCACTTTTGGAAAATAATAAGTCGGCGAAGAGAATTTACATTTATATTTTGGGCGATAAGCTGTCAGGCAAAACAGTTGAAAGATTTAAAAGTTTTTCAGAGAAATATACAAATGTACAAATCAAATTTCCGGATATACAAAAGATGATTTCAAATATGAAGGATTTGGGTTTGCCAACATACCGAGGGTCGTATGCGGCAAATTTGAGAATGTTTTTAGATGAATTTGTGGATGCAGATGCCGACAGAGTGCTTTATCTTGATGCCGACACAATTATAAATAGAAATATTGAAAGTATATTTAGTTATGGACTTTCCGGAAAAACACTGGGGATGGTGCTGGAATCATTGACCAATGCAAAGTATAAAGAGGCGATAGGGATTGGTCAAGAAGCTGAATATTTTAATTCAGGTGTGATTCTTTATGATATGGAAAAATGGAGAAAGAGACATTATAAAAATCGTATTATAGAACATATAAGAAATGTGCGTAGCAATTATCCATGTCCTGACCAGGATTTGATAAATATTATATGTAAAGAGGATATTTGCCGTATGCCGATAAAATATAATTTCCAACCATTTCACCGTGTATATAAACCCGAACTGTATTTTAGAGTTTATAAGTCAAGACCATATTATGCGGAAAATGAGATAAAGGAAGGGAATAAACATACCGTTATTTATCATTGTTATCGGTATATAGGAGAATTTCCCTGGCATAGAGATGCATTGCATCCTTTTACCGATGAATTTGATAAATATTTAGTTATTTCACCTTGGGCGGATTATGTAAAAGGCTTTTCTGGCTGTGGGGTAATCGTTACCATTGAGAAAATCTTATATGGTATTTTACCTGAATATATATTTTTATTGATATTTAAGGCTATACATGATATGGTTTTAAGGAATGCAGAGAAGGCATCAAGACAAAAAAGATTGGAAAAATAATGTAATGAATATTTTGTCATATTACATAAAAAAAATAAGAAATATGTCTTTTCAAGAGTTCTTCTACAGTATACATTATGTCTATGTATTGCCTTTGAAAAGCGAAATGCTTAAGAAGTTTTATAAGAACAAAACAACATTTTCTAAAAAGATTTCTAAATATAATCCTACATCCGTATTTTTGCCAGACTCGCCGTTTGAAGGGATAAAAACAGTAGATATATCAGCATTATTATCAGTTTGCGAAAACTATTGTAAACATTACTTTGACCTTCTTGGAAGCGGATGGGTATATAATGGTTTTAAAAACGATGCATTGGGACTATTTGACCATCGTTATCAGGGATTGGAATTGGACAGGGGTGACGATGGCTTGTGGTTGGAAAAAGTTTTAACGAGAGCAGATGCAAAAGTTGCAAGAGAAATATACAAGCATATTTCTCCAGAGTATCAGCCAATTGACTGGCAAAAAGATTTTAAAACTGGATATCGTTGGTCAGCTAAGGAGTGGTACCGGCCAATTCAATATATTAATGCTGATATTACTCCAGGTGTAGATATTAAGGTTCCATGGGAGTTATCAAGGCTACAACACCTTACACGCATGGCTGTATTGTATGGGAATGCAGTGGTAACAAATCATAAGAGGCAGGAGCTTGCAAAAGAATATCAGAACCAGTGTCTTGACTTTATTGCACAGAATCCACCTATGCGAGGTGTAAACTGGTATTGTACAATGGATGTTGGTATACGATTAGCTAATCTTTCTTTATCCTATATGATTTTTAAGAGTGAAGGCTGTGAATTCAGCGGCTTTTTTGAGAAAGTATTTTTGACATCCGTTGAACAGCATTGCAAGTTTATCAGAAAAAATTTAGAATGGAGTCCAACATGCAGGTCGAACCACTATTTATCTGATGTTTGCGGACTGCTTTTTGGAGCTTCAATATTGCCGGAGGGTGTAAAAAGAAAGAAGTGGATTACTTTTGCAATAGGGCAGATTCGGAAAGAATTGTTATTGCAATTTCATGAAGATGGTTCTAATTTTGAGGCATCTGTGGCCTATCATAGATTATCATCAGAGTTAATAATTTATTCGATAGCTTTAATTTTGGGATTGATGGATAAAGTGGAAATCAATCCGATTACAGCAAGAGAAAAGGATTTATTGGAAAAGATTGGATTATTTATAAAGGATATGGTATTACCTGACGGGACAATATATCAATGTGGTGATAATGATTCAGGCAGATTTGTAAACCTTACACCGATAGGAAATATTACATGTATTGAAAAAATAAGAGAAAAGTATGTTACATTAACAGCTTATAATGGACCAATCAAAGAAAACCAACCGATATGGAAGTACTTTGATGAAAATGTGAATCGGCCAGATGGGATGTTGGCAGCATGGGCAGAGCTTCTCGGCATAAGGAACTCCTGGGAGAAAAACTGCAAGGCGGAAGTTTTATTAGTACGGGCGTTGATGAACGGAAACAGCTTGAAGGAACAGAAGGACGATGTAAAGACATATAGCAATAAAGACGAACAGTATGGTGAGGATGTTGGGAAGAATATAAATGAAGCGAGGCTGGATAAATATGTATCAGCATTAACCATACAATTTTCAAGACCTTTGTCTTATATGCCGTCGTATCAGGAATACACTGATTTTGGTGTATCGATTCTTAGGTCAGATGAAGTGTTTTTAGGTGTTTGCTGGACTGATAATGGGCAGAACGGAAATGCCGGGCATACACATAATGACAAACTTTCCTTTGAATTATGGGTTCATGGGCAGCCGCTATTTAGAGACCCGGGAACCTTTGTATATACACCTTTTCCGGATATGCGTAATGCTTTTCGGAGTGTAAAAGGGCATAATTGCTTGCAGGCAGAACGGGAACAGAATATTTATAATTCACTTTTTTCAATGAAAAATGATTCAAGATGTAGGATAATCAAAAAAGTATTTAATCAGGACAATGTATGCTTAATATATGAAGTGGAGTTTGGAAATGTATTACAGCAACGGAAATTTAGCATAGATAGAAATAAGTTACGGATAGAAGATAAAAGTTCAGTGCCATTTACGGTGGATTTAACACAATATTTAATGACAGAGGGATATGGAAAACTTACAAAATATAATATGACTAAGGCAAAAGGATGAATTATGAAGGTGATGGTAGTCTTTGGAACACGCCCGGAAGCGATTAAAATGTGTCCGGTTATTAAGGAATTAGAATTACATAAAGAAATAAAAACGCTTGTATGTATTACAGGGCAACATCGAGAAATGCTTCAACAGGTATTAGATGTATTTGGGGTGGAACCAGATTATAATTTAGATATAATGGAGCAAAGACAGACATTATTTGACGTAACAACAAGTATTATCACAAAAATCAAAGCGGTTTTAGAACAGGAAAAACCGGATATAGTACTGGTACACGGGGATACTACAACAACATTTGCAACTGCACTTAGTTGTTTTTATTTACAGATTCCTGTTGGTCATGTGGAAGCTGGACTTAGAACAGGAAATCTGTATTCCCCATATCCAGAGGAATTTAACCGCAAGTGTGTTTCTATAATTGCAGCGTTGAACTTTGCACCAACAGAACTTTCCCGGCAGAACCTTATCAGGGAAGGGTATGCGGAGAACAGTATTTATATTACGGGAAATACGGCAATTGACGCATTGGCAACTACAGTTGATCATCTTTATAGAAATAGGATTTTAGATTGGGCAAAAGGGAGCAGGCTGATTCTGGTTACAGCGCATCGCAGAGAAAATCTGGGAGCGCCACTAAAATCCATGTTAAGAGCAATCAGTCGTATTATAGAAGAATTCCCGGATACAAAGGCTGTTTATCCTGTTCATTTGAATCCTGCGGTCAGAGAAGTGGCGAATGAGGTTTTGGGACGAAATGAAAGGGTTCAATTAATAGAGCCATTGAACGTGTTAGATTTTCATAATTTTATGGCACAGTCATATCTTATACTCACAGATAGTGGTGGTATACAAGAGGAGGCGCCTTCTCTTGGTAAGCCGGTTCTTGTTATGAGAGATGTGACAGAACGTCCGGAGGGAGTAGCGGCGGGAACCTTGAAAATTGTAGGAACAACAGAAGAAAATATTTATCAGGAAACAAAACGGCTTCTTGAAGACCCAATCGAACATAAACGGATGAGTGAAGCGAAAAATCCATATGGAGATGGACATGCCAGCCAGAGGATTGTGGATGTGGTTTGCGGATATTTAAAAGAGAAGGACAATGTAATGGATGGAGGTAAGTTAGAATGAAAATTAATGTAATAGGGCTTGGATATATTGGTTTACCAACGGCTTTGAGCCTTGCGGCCGGAGGGCTAAAAGTGACAGGGACAGATAAAAAGCAGTCTATAGTAGACAGCCTTCAAGCAGGTGATTTAACATTTAAAGAAAAAGGTTTACAGTCACTTTTTGAAGAAGTTAAAAATTCTGGGAATTTAACAGTTACAACTGAATGTGTAGAAGCTGATGTGTACATTATTTCTGTACCAACACCGTATATTAAAATCAATAAGCGAATAGATACCACATATGTAGAAGGCGCAGTAAAGGACGTATTAAAAGTGTGCCCGGACGGGGGTATTATAGCAGTGGAATCTACAATTTCGCCTGGCACTATGGAGAAATATATTCGACCTCTGATTGTTCAAAGTGGTAAGGTGCCAGGGAAAGATGTTCATATAGCGCATGTGCCGGAAAGAATTATCCCGGGCAATATGATATATGAACTTACTCATAATAGCCGTACGATAGGTGTGGATGAGAGTTCGATAGGAGAAGTACTTAGGTCTGTTTATTCAGTTTTTTGTCAGGGCGATATGGTAATTACAGATATTAAGACCGCAGAGATGACCAAGGTTATTGAAAATACATTTCGAGATATTAATATTGCCTTTGCCAATGAACTTGCAAAGATTTGCCGACGAGATGATATGGATGTGTATGAAGTGATTCGTGTAGCTAATATGCATCCTCGTGTAAATATATTGCAACCAGGGCCAGGTGTAGGCGGGCATTGCATTTCGGTAGACCCCTGGTTTCTGGTTGGAGATTATCCGGATATAGTGAATATTATTCGTCATGCCAGAATGATTAATGATGAGCAGCCAGAATATGTGCTTTCACGTATGAGTGAAATTATGGAAGAAAATAATATTACATCTTTAAGCGAGGTAGGGTTATATGGTCTTACTTATAAGGAAAATGTAGATGATACAAGGGAAAGTCCAACATTACAGCTTCTTGAAGTGATGAAGTCACATGCAGCATATGGCGTAAAAGTTTATGACCCTTTTGTATCTGATGATATGGTTCCGAACCAATATAAAGATTTTGAACAGTTTATTCAGGATGTAAAGTTGGTAGTAATTTTGGTAGCACATGACCATATAAAAGATAAAATAGATAAACTTAAAGGTAAAGTGATTTTTGATACAAGAAATTGTATAAAAAATGAAGAAATACATTCTTATTTGCTTTAACAGTTGGAGGGAATAAATGGAACAGATACTTTGTAAAAGAGGAACAATATATACCGCAGAAGTAGTAAAACCAGTATTGGGAGAAAATATGGTTTTGGTCAAAACGGAATATTCCTGTATTTCTGCAGGCACGGAAATGAGCGGCGTTCAGCAGTCAGGTGAGAATCTAATGCAGCAGGCGATTCACCATCCTGAACTGGTAGCCATGGGGCTTCAGATGTTGAAGGAGCGTGGAATTAAAGACACATGGGATGTTGTTCAAGGGAAATATGAGCTTGGCAATCCAATGGGATATTCTGCTGCGGGAGTAGTTGAAGAAAGTAGTTCTGCAAACTTTCAAAAGGGTGACCGTGTAGCTTGCATGGGAGCCGGATATGCAAATCATGCGGGATACATTATCATCCCGCAGAATCTGGTTGTAAGAATGCCTAAGAATGTTACCATGAAACAGGCAGCTACAGCAGCTTTAGGCTGTATAGCAATGCAGGGGATTCGGCGTGCGGAGGTTCAGCTTGGGGATTATATTGTTATCTGTGGAGCCGGTATTTTGGGGCAATTGGCCTGTAGACTTGCAGTAGTATCAGGAGCAACGGTTATTGTAACAGATATAGACAGCAGAAGGCTTCAAATTGCAAAGAACGGGGGAGCATCTTATGTAATTAATGTTGCAGAAGAAAATCCAGTTAAAAAAGTGATTGATATTACTGGCGGACATGGAGCGGACAAAGTGGTTCTCACGGCTGCTACAAATTCCAATGATTTGATTTCACAAGGATTTCAGATGTGTAGAAAGCGCGGAACAGTTGTCTTGGTAGGTGTGGCAGGAATGAATTTGAAGCGTGAAGATATGTATCGTAAGGAACTGGAACTTAAAATTGCAACATCATATGGTCCAGGGCGTTATGATCAAACATATGAAGAAGAAGGCAGGGATTATCCGTATGGCTTTGTCAGGTATACCGAACAGAGAAATTTAGAAGCATATTTACGTTTGATATCAGAAAAAAAGATTGATATAGATGAAATTATAGAAAAAGTATATTCGTCAAAGCAATCTGAAGAAGCATATAATTCACTGAAGGCGGGAGAAAACAGACCTCTTATTGTTTTGTTGCATTATGAGCATGAGGATGAAAAAAGAGATTCGAATCCGGTAATTGATATCAAAAGTGAATTTGAAGCTCCTAAAGGAGCTATAAGAATTGCAATTTGTGGGGCCGGTGGTTTTGCAAAAGGAATGCATATTCCTAATTTGCAGAAAATGAAAGACAAGTATGCGATATACGCTATCCAGAGCCGTACGGCCTCCAATGCACAGGGATTAGCACAGAGATACGGTGCTAAGCTTGCAACTACTAATTATGAAGAGATATTAAAGAATAAAAATATTGACATGGTTATGATTTGCACGAGACATAATTTGCATGCGGACATGACAATTCGAGCATTGCGTGCAGGCAAAGCGGTATTTGTGGAAAAACCGTTAGCGTTAAATGCCGAGGAACTCAAGCTAGTGCTTGAGACTGTAAGGCAAACAAAAATGCCTTTGTTAGTGGGTTACAACCGGCGCTTTTCTGACTACGCGCAGGAAATTCATTCACAAATAATAAATCGTGTCAATCCAATAATTGTAAATTATAGAATGAATGCTGGATATTTGCCGAAGGATCACTGGACACAGGGAGCTGAAGGTGGCGGGAGAATTATTGGTGAAGGGTGTCATATTTTAGACCTTTTTACTTATTTTACTGGTAGTAAGGCGGAGACGGTTTCTGTAAACAGTATTTCGCCGAACACAGAGAGTGTATCTGGTAGTGATAACTGTTTTATTACAGTGAAATATGAAGATGGTTCTGTTTGTAATTTGCTTTATACAGGGCAGGGAAATAAAGATTACGGTAAGGAATATTGCGAAGTATTTTGTGATGGAAAAGTTTATACCATCGATGATTATAAGTTACTTAAGTCATATGGTGGAACAGCTAAAAAAATTCAAACAACTTCTTCGGAAAAAGGGCAGTACCAGGAATTGGTGGCATTTTATGATGCAATTAAGAATGGGGATGGATATCCGATTCCACTGTGGCAGTTAGAACAAACATCAAAAATCAGCTTTATCAAAAATTAACAGTCAATATGCAGGGCTTGGATGGAGTGTATGGAAAATGAAAGATGAATCGTATAGTAATAGATTATTTAAGAGCTACCAAAAAACACATGGCGATAATGGTATAAATTCTCAGGCAGCGCATGAATTTTTTGAACTTTATTATGCCAGTTATTTTCAGAAGTATTTTAATCAGTATGATAAAGGTGCATCGATTTTGGAAATAGGTTGCAATGCAGGATATATGATAAAAATATTTGAAAATCATGGATATAGAAATGTAATAGGTATTGATTTGTCACCTGATGATATTGAGTATGCTAATAAACATGTGGGGGGGGGTAAATGCTTTTTAATAGATGCATTTGAGTATTTAAGTACAAATACAAAGAAGTTTGATATTATATATTCACGAGCTATGATGGAGCATATAGAGAAGAATAGGATATTGGAGTTTTTAGAATTAGTAAATAATTCATTGATAGAAGGAGGGATTGCGTTAATAGAAGTGCCTAATATGGATTGGATTTGGGCTTCACATGAAAGATATATGGATTTTACCCATGAAGTGGGATTTACAAAGGAGTCATTAAGACAAATTATGAGAAATTTTTTTGATGATGTTAATATTGAGTACACAAATGATTCGAAAAGATTCCATAAGGTAAGGATACTTTTGGCTCGATTAATAGTAGGCTCATTGTTATATTCAGCAGAACCTTGTATACCTAAAGAAGCATTTTGGGCAAGATGTATTTTGGGAGTCGGGAAAAAACATATTTAAGAAGATTATTATCTAAATTGGAGTGACGTAATGTATAACAAGGAATTTTTTGAACAAAAATTTGAAAATTATAACGAAATTGAAGGTAATGCTTGGAAAATGCATTGGCGTGCCTCTCAGATCCACAGGATGGAAAAGGCGTTAGAGTATGTAAAAAGGGCTATTTCCAGCTATAGGGTGCCAGTGAATATTTGTGAAATAGGGTGTGCATCTGCAGATTTTACAGATAAATATTATAAAGAGAATTTAATGCGTATAGTAGGAATTGATTTGTCTGATAGAGCAATTGAGATATGTAAAAAGAAGTATCAAGATACAAATGTTAAGTTTATACAGGGAAATATTTTAAATATAGATTTAACTAAAAAATATGATTTAGTTATTTGCATGGATGTTTTACATTATTTTAGCGATGAAGATAAAATGCGGTCAATGAAAAATATTCAAATGATTTTAAAGGCTGAAGGAAAAGCAATTTTAATGATTCCGATTGGCGGTAATGATGATGCAAAAGATTTTATAGAAAAAACAAAAAAAGTATTTAAAAAAAGTACATATGATTATGTTTATACACAATTTTATCAGAAATACTTTGAGGGGGGGCTGTTGCATGTTTATGATTTCTTCTGTAATAAAAAGGAGTGGGGAGGATTAATTTTTGCAAAACAGTTAAAAAAGATACTTCATTCAATGGTAGTATTTAATTTTATAAATAAATTGGATAGGAAACATATACCATCACATATAATTGTCATAGCTGAGGAATAAAATATTGATAAATTAAAAATTTATCTTTTTGTAGCAGTGTTTCCCTTAGGGCTATTTGATAATTTTTGATTAAAAAATATAAAGCGAAAGTAACAGGTGAAAATATGACTTCTTTGCGGGGAAAATTTTTAAAGAAATCTTTTGCTCACAATGCTATTAGTATTTTGGAATATAAAATTTTATGTTATGTAGCAGGGATTATCTCATCTATATATTTGGCAAAAGTATTAGGACCAGATGGAAAGGGCAAATTAGCAGTAGTTACTTCCGTATATGGTATGATATTACAATTTGGGAATTTGGGAATAGGCTCAGCACACACGTATTATATATCCAAAGATAGAAGACAAATATGTAAGTGCGAAGGAAACATTATATTTATGACCTTGCTTTCTGCGCTTGTTATACCTTTAGGTTTAACATATTTTATTATGCATCCGACTTTGCTTAATTTAAATCCATTTCTCCTTATTATAGCCTTTTTATTAGTTCCCTTTAGTATGTTGCTTATGCTGCAAGAAAATTTATTTGTAGCTATCAATCAGGTAAAATATTTTAATATATTACAAATGCTAGATAATAGTTTATATTTCTTTATTATTGTTATTTTAGCTTTTTTCTTTGAATTGTCTATAGAATTAGTAGCAGCATGTATGCTTTTAGCAATGGTTTTAGTTAGCTTTTACAGTTTATTTTTGTATTTTCGTAAAATCGAAAACAAAATTTATATTTCACTACGGTATCTTTTAAGCATATTGCCTTATGGAATAAAAAGTTACTGCTCTTGTTTAGTATCATATTTAGTATTGAGAGTTGATGTGTTTATGTTAAATTATTTTAGTAATGATTATGAAGTAGGAATTTATTCACTTGCGGTAAACTTGGTGGATATGAGTTACATGGTATCTTCATCTATATCAATCATTTTATTTCCTAAATTAGGAACATTAAAAAGTATTTTGGAGAAAAAAATACTGATGAAAAACTTGTTTTTAGTATCCACCCCAATATTAATATTAATTTATTTACTTATGGGAGGGTTGGCGCCTTATGCAATTAATATATTATATGGAGAACAATATATAGATACAGTGAAGATATTACAAATATTAATTCCGGGTGCTTTTTGTTGGGCATCTTCGAATTATTTTTTTCAGTTTTTTGCTAGCGAGAATAAACTTTTACCTACAGTTTTAATTCCAGTGTTATCCCTAATAGCTAATGTTATACTTAATTATTATTTAATTCCAATTATAGGAAATAAAGGTGCAGCATTTGCGTCTACATGTTCGTATGCAATTTGTTTAGTTGGTATGGTAGTTAGTTATTCTGTCCACATAATTAAGAATATAAGGGAAAGCAAATGAGAGAAAATAATATTATAATTACAATTGATTATGAAACATGGCAACCTGTACCTGAGGGAGAAAGAATTAATTGGGAAGAGGACTTACTTGTAAATACAGAATATCTTATGGAAACTTGTGAACGAGTGGGCGCGAAATTAACACTTATGGTTGAAGTATGTGAATACTTTTGGTTATTAGAAAAAGATGAAGATTTTGCCCAAAAAGTAGAAAAACAGCTAAGGGTAGCAGTGGCAAGGGGACATGATGTACAATTACATATACACCCTAACTGGTTGCCTCAATTAGGCGCGGAATATAAGGAAGGAATGTGGTATTGGAACTGGCAATATGGTTCGTGTAATGATTATCCGTATAATTTAATTGAGTTGATAGGAAAATGTAAGGAACGGCTTGAATTTATTATTTGCGAAGTAAAAAAAGATTATAGGGTTCTAGCTTTTAGAGCAGGTGCTTATCGTGTTCAGCCATTTGCAAGAATATCGGATGCCCTTGTTAAAAATGGAATTATTTTTGACTGTTCTGTTTATAAAGGAGGAAAATCAATAGATAGAGGGTATGATTTTTCAAAATGTAAAAGCCATAATCAACCATATAGAGCAAGTATGATAGATCCGCAAAAAATTGATAAGAATAATTCAATGCTTATTGAATTGCCTATTACAACATGGAAAAAGGGAGAGAGATGGTTTTTAGATAATAATGAAGCAGAAATTTTTGGAAGAAGATTTATAAATTTTAATAAGAAGTTTTTTAGTAGTCCGCAAAATTTCTTTGTGATGATTGGGCACTCTAAAGGAAAACATAATTATACAAGTATAGAAGAACAATTAAAAATCTTAAATAATTATCCAAATACAAAGTTCGCTACCATATCGGAATGCGCTAAATCCATAGAAGATACAGTTATGCGTGAAAAAAATGTGATGCGTAAAAGTATTCAAGAAGTTCAGGAAATTATGGAACATTTGTATAACATAATAGAGCCGGAAAATGGTGTAGATTGTGATAGAGCAGATGTGGTTTTGAAGAAAAGAAAAGCTTTATGTTGCGGATATGCAGTCACTTTGTATAAAATATTGAAACAATATGGTTATAAGGTAAAATGTTTAACAATATATGCCGGAAATATGCCAAAGGGGCGGGGAAGAAACAAAGTAGATACACATGAGATTGTGGAATTAAAATTAAATAATAAAAATTATCTACTTGATTGTACAACGAATACAATAATTCCATATAGAATTAGGGAGGTTTTAAGAAATCCGCAATTAGCAGTTCAAAAAATTCAACCCGATGATAGATATACTAGAAGAGAGTACTTTAATTATGATACAAGTTTTTTTTATGAAAGAGTAATATATTTTGTAAGAAAAGATGGATGTGAATATCAAATACAGGGAGAAACAGTTACACAGTATTTTAAGAGACAAGTTTATGTTTATTTGTATCATGTTTTTCCAAATCATATTAGACTGTATAATATTTACAAAGTAAAGCAAAAACAACGTAAAAAAAGGAGGAATAACGAAATATGAATACGTATGATTTTAATACTATGGAGGGAAATGAATATAAAAATAATGCACGGAATCATTGGAATGCAGCACCTTGCGACTCCAAGATGGTTTCTGGCGATATGACACTTTTGGGGAAAAGTTACTTTGACCAGGTAGAAGAAGCGCGTTATAAGGATCAGCCATGGCTGTTAGAAGAGATTGAAAGCCTTGATGTAAATAATAAACAAGTACTTGAAGTTGGATATGGCATGGGAACTGACCATTTAAAATTGGCAGAGCGGGGGGGGGGTAATGCATGGTATATCAATTACTCCGGAAGATAAAAAAATCATAGAACATCGTTTTGAAATATATGGCTATCATACAGAGGCAATTGTAGGTGATGCTGAAAAAATGCCCTATAAAAATAGTCAATTTGATTTTGTGTATTCTTTTGGTGTAATTCACCATTGCCCTAATTTTGAAAAGGTATTAGATGAGGTTTATAGGGTTATGAAACCAGGTGCCCAGGCATATCTGGCAATTTACAATAAAAATTCAATGTTTTTTTGGTGGACAGTTTTTTTATGGGATTATTTACGTCACTTCAAATTTTTAAAAATGAAACTTAAAGAGCGATTGTCCCTAATAGAATATCCGAATAATGATAAAACTCTTGTAGTAAAATTGCTAACCAAAAAGGAATTTGTCAGGAAGCTTAAACAATCAGGATTTGTAATTAAGCGAATTCATATTGCACATTTAAATAGGGCAAGTATAACACATGATGAATGGTTTAGTGATGGATTTATTAAAAAATATGAGGAGAAATTAGGCTGGTATCTTGTGGCCGAGGTAGAGAAACATTAAAAAAATAAAGTAGTAAGTCTGCAAAAGAATCTAAAGATTGGAAGAACGAAAATTGTCTTCAGCATTTTTGGTATTTGGCAATGATAGGGAAGTGCGCGGGACAACACACATTAGTACATCGAATAAAATCAAATAGCGATATAACCAATTAATTATTATTCGATGTATTAGTTTGAACTACGGTGGTGGAAGGGAAGATACCTTTCTGCGTTGTAAGTTTGCTGGTTCGTCAGCTTTCTGTAGATTTTTTGACTTTGGAAATTTAATATTTATGTGATAACTTTTCGAAGAATTGAATTGATGTATATAGCAAATGTGTGCGAAAATAGAAAACTATCAACTTGGGAAGGGATATAATATAGCGTGAAAACAAACTTATATATTTTGATTTCTATATATGATCTAGATAAGGTTCCATCAGATGCAGAATATATTATGATTGATGATTTAGCCAGAATAGCAAAAACAAAGGCCTTTTTTAAGAAAGTTTTTCATTATAAATCGGTTCATTTGCTTGCAGCAGAGCTTGAAACTGTTCCAATGCCTTTTTTATTGGGAGGGGTATGCAGGCTTATGACGCTAGGAAAATGTGAATGGCAGGATGATAGACAAATAAAAGTGATTCATTTGCATACTATGTTGGGTTTAATGGCAGGTTTTATATATGATTATTGCATGAAAAAGGGATATTTAAAAAAAGTACGAACAGAGTTGGCAGAATTAAACAAAAAGGAGCTTGTGGCTACAAGAATAAAAGAGAATGGAACAATAGCTTACGTTCGAAGCGATTTGCCACAGCATTTAAAGGCAGGGGGGTCTTTAGGGCATATCGCAGGGGTTATAAATAATCTTGAAGAAGTAGCTAAATGCCAAATTTGCTTTATCACAACAGAAAAGATTCTCTCTGTAAATACAAATATTTCTACTAAGATATTAGCAGGAAAGATTCCTATGCGAAATATCCCAAGATTTCTCAGTATTGCTTCAAATGAAACATATTATAAAGCATTAGTTGAAATTATTGGGGATAAATATCCGAACCTGATATACCATAGATATGCTTTGGAATCATATGCTGTCGCCAAGTATGCATTAAAGCATAATATTCCATACATTTTGGAGTATAATGGTTCGGAGCTTTGGATTATTAAAAATTGGCAGAAAAATAATTCAATAGCAGATTTACCTTTTCCCGATATTTCTTATGGGATTGAAGAATTTGTTTTGAAAAAGGCAGCGCTTATTACATGTGTTAGTGAACCGCTTAAAGAACAGCTATTGGAAATGGGTATTGCTGAAGAACGTATTGTGGTGAATCCGAATGGAGTAAATACAGACATGTATACACCCGATATTGATAAAAATATTGTTCGAGAAAAATATAGTATAGCGACAGAAAAAATTGTTATAGGTTTTATTGGAACTTTTGGTGCCTGGCATGGAACAGAGAAATTAGCATTGGCCTATGTAAAGTTGCTATCGAAGTATAATAATTTGCATCTTTTGATGGTGGGAGATGGACAGAAAAAATTACAGGTAGAAGAAATATTAAGTGTTTTGCCCACAACTACATATACTTTGACAGGGATGATACCTCAGAATGAAGGAAGTAAATATCTGGCAGCCTGCGATATTCTTGTATCACCAACGATTCCGAATACGGATGGAACACCGTTTTTTGGTTCTCCGACAAAATTATTTGAATATATGGCTATGGGTAAAGCGATTGTCTGTTCTGGGATGGATCAGATGGCGGAAGTTCTGAAAGAAGGGGAAACTGCTTTGTTGAGCAAGCCAGGTGATGAAATAGATTTGGCAGATAAGATAGAACAATTAATTATAAATCCAGAGTTACGTAAGCAATTAGGTATGGCAGCAAGACGAGATGCATGTGAAAATCATACATGGAGGGAACATACACGGGTGATTTTTGATAAATATGAGAAAACGATTAAAGTGTGAGAAAGTGAAGGAATGATTTTATGTGTGGAATTTGTGGATTTGTAAAATTAAAATCGAATAAGCCCCAAATCAGCGATAAGTATATTAAGGGAATGTGCGATGCAATGATAAGTCGGGGACCGGATGGGGAAGGTCAGTGGCTGCAGGAAGAAAATCTCGCAGGTTTTGGACATAGAAGGCTTTCGATTATTGATCTTTCTGATGCTGCGTCACAACCAATGTCTAATTGCGAAGGAACGGTAGTGATTACATTTAACGGGGAGATTTATAATTATACGGATATACGTAGGGAATTAGAAAAGACGGGAAAATATATATGGAAAACGTCTCATTCTGATACAGAGGTAATAGTTCATGCGTATGAAGAGTGGGGAATAGATTTTTTGGAACGTCTAAGGGGTATGTTTGCCATTGCAATATGGGATAACAGACAACACAAATTTTGGCTTATCCGAGACCGAATTGGTATCAAACCTATATATTATACGATTGAAAATGATATATTAACCTTTGCATCAGAAATTAAGTCTATACATAAAGTGCTTCCCCAAAAACGTAAAATAAATGAAAAAGCATTTTATGATTATCTTTCTTTTCTCTGTACACCATGTGAAGATACATTATTTGAGGGGATTTATAAGGTACGCCCCGGAACATGGGTGTGTGTTGAGGGTAATAAAATAACCAGTAGGCGGTATTACGATGTATTGGATTATATTGATATGTCGCTGTCCAAAGCGAGGGAAGAAGAAATTATAGAATCAATTCAGTCAGAACTTCGTACAGCGGTACAACTCCGCACAATTTCAGACGTTCCGGTTGGGGTTTTTCTGTCAGGAGGAATTGACTCGTCAACAAATACGGCGTTATTTTCAGAAGTAAAAAAGGGTAGCGTAAAGACTTTTTGCGTGGGTTACCCGGAAGAGACGGAAAGTTATCAGAGTGAGTTTCACTATGCGAAGATGATGTCGGAATTTGCGCATACAGAACATTATGAACATATTATTACACCGGATGAGGCTATTAGTTTTATTCCTGAGATGATATATGCACAGGATGAACCAATCGCTGACCCTGTATGCATTCCGGTATATTATGTATCTAAGCTTGCAAGAGAGAACGGCGTTACTGTTGCACAGGTAGGGGAGGGCTCTGATGAATTGTTTTGGGGATACTCTCACTGGAAAGATTTTTCAAAACTTAATATATGGAACAGTATACCGGGAACTATGTGGCTAAAAAAGAATTTAATCAATTATTATAATGGACGAAAGCAGGAGGAGTCATATCCATATGAAATATTACGGCGCGCTACCAGAAAAGAACCACTTTTTTGGAGTGGGGCAGAAGCATTTTATGAAACGCAAAAGCAAAAAATGGTATCTGGTAGAATCAGGCGGCAATTGAATGATTATACATCCTTTGAGGCAATAAGGCCAACATATGAACGTTTTATGGAGAAAGCGCCGGAAGCATCTTTTCTGAATTGGATGAGTTATGCAGATTTAAATCATCGTCTTCCTGAGTTATTACTTATGCGTGTTGATAAGATGAGTATGCTTGTCAGTCTGGAATGCCGTGTCCCGTTTTTAGACCATAAATTTGTGGAGTTGGCGATGAGCATTCCTACATCAATAAAAATGAAGGGATGGGAAAGTAAGCATATTTTAAAAAAAGCGGTTGAAGGTATTATCCCAAATGAGTTAATTTATCGAAAAAAACAGGGTTTTGGAGCACCTGTTCAGGACTGGTTCAAGGGAGTGATGGGAGAGCAAATGAAGGAATCAGTTCTCAATATGGTGGATAACACGGATTTGTTTGATAGAGATTATATGCATCAACATCTTGAGAACGCACCTGATATTCAGGATTGGTTTCTGTATAATTTAAGTTTATGGTGGAAAAAGTACATTGCTTGAAACGGTATAGCCTGTTGCTTGCAAAATATATTCAGTGTTCTGATGGAAGAAACAGGTGTGTATATTACTATTACGCGAGGCTTTTAGGTCTAAACGAGTGGTAGGAGTTAAAGAAATGGATAATAAAAAAAATAAAATAATAAAGTGGTGGATAATATATGGCTTAATTTGGGGTTGTATAGTGATTATAATAAGTCTATTGGGGGAGGATAAGGAAATTTCATATATGCCGATTAGAATACGGTATATGCAGAACATGATGGATTTTTTTAATGGAAAAAGTGAACTATGGGAATTGAGAAGCCATAATGCATCCTATTATTTTTATCTGGCAATCTTTGCAAAATGTTTTAATATTCAGTCACCTGAGAAAGTGTTTTTGATAGTACAGACATTGGCAGCAGGAATTAATGTTGTGTTTTAT
The DNA here is from genome assembly GCA_009917455.1 of bacterium 1xD8-48. Lineage (GTDB taxonomy): Bacteria > Bacillota > Clostridia > Lachnospirales > Lachnospiraceae > Suilimivivens. The sequence continues at coordinate 235,116 of QZDS01000004.1, forward strand.
CCGATTATATTTTATTATTTATTTGAATATAATAAATGGATTGCCATGTTTTCACCGGTTTTTTGGTTATTATGTGAAGGTCCATGCCTTGTGTATTTACAGGCAGATACTTATTGGAGTTTAGCGTGGACAGTATCAATGGCGTTACCGCTTTTATTTATATTAATAAAACGAAAATGGGATGGGATAAGTAATTTATTATATCTACTAATACTGATTATTATGAGTGTTGGAAATTTACCAAGAAATCATAGTTCTCTGGCAATATTTGCCATAACAATAGCAGTTGTTGGGTGGAAATTAAAAAAAAAAGAACTGGAAAATAGCTTTCTTTACGGAATAAGAAAAGGAAGTATTGTACTGGTGGGGATTATTGCTTATTGTATGTTAGTATCTGTTATTCCGAAATGCTATATGCAGATTACTGGACAAGAAGGACTTGTATCTAATTATGGACCCTGGCATACTATTTATATTAGCTATGGATTTGAAGATAACCCTTATGGAATTACCTTTCGTGATGAATGTGCAAAGGAAAAGGTTAATGAGATTATGCCAGGAACAGAATATCTATCAGAAGAGTACTTTGAAATTTTAAAAAAAGAATGTTTTCGGATGTGGAAAGAAAATCCAATTTATTTTATAGGTTCCTATTGTAGGAAAATGTTGATTTGTATAAAAACAGTATTGGCCAAAAAAAGTAATGCTATAAGTATAACGGTGGTTGTTATGATAGAGGTGCTAAAAAAAATAATGGGAAGGAAGCATATAGGTTTAAATCATAAGCAATTTTTTTTAATGGCAATATTCGCATTCCTAATTGAAGCAGTCTTTCCTCTTATAGCGATTCCAAGTATTGTATACTTAGAAGGAATGCTTGCTGCATGGGGTATTATATTGATATTATTGCTATGTTGTAGCCTGGAAGGATTGCTTTGTAAGAGAAGTATGTAATAACAATTGTAGGAAAAGGATTAAACATGAATAATAATCTGGTGAAAAATCTAAATTCCCGTGAATTTTTTAAATATGTTTTATCTGGCATAATGACAGCGTTTATTAATATAGGAACTTTTTACTTTTTAACTAAAGTTGAGGTTGATTTTAGGATTTCGAATTTAGCTGCAATTGTGTTAAGCAAGATATATGCATTTGTTTCATGCAAATATTTAGTATTTCACAGTAAATGTGATTCTATTGCAGAAGCACTTAAAGAATTTATTAAGTATGTCTTGGCAAGAGGTTTTACAGGATGTCTTGACTATATCGGGGTATATGTCGCAGTAAATGTGTTGGAAATGGATAAAATGGTTTCAAAGCTTGGAATTCAATTTGTCGTAATTATGGTCAATTATATTTGTAGTAAAAAAATAGTATTTTCAGAAAAGAAAGGTTGATTATGGCTTCAATTTCAGTAGTTGTACCAGTATTTAATGAAGAAAGTAATGTAAAGAAATTGCATGAAGAAATCAAATGTGTTTGCGAATCAAATCAGTTGAATTATGAAATTATTTTTGTTGATGATGGCTCAACTGATAATACACTAGAAATTTGTAAGGGTTTGGAGCCGTTGATTGTTATAGAGATGCGTAAAAATTTTGGACAAACAGCGGCGATGGATGCAGGGATTCATTATGCCTCTGGGGATTATATTGTGACAATGGATGGTGATTGTCAAAATGACCCGGCGGATATTCCAAAATTAATAACTTGTTTAGAGGATAATGGACTGGATGTTGTATCCGGATGGAGGAAAAACAGGCAGGACAAGTTTGGGAAAAAAATTATTTCAAGAGGAGCTAATTTACTTAGAACATTAATAGTAAAAGACCATATTCATGATAGTGGGTGCTCATTAAAAATTTATAAAAGGGAATGTTTCAACGGCTTGACGCTTTATGGTGAGCAGCATAGATTTATTCCAGCACTCTTAGAGATGCGTGGATATAATGTTGGTGAGATAGTAGTAAATCATCGGCCTCGACTGAATGGACAGACTAAGTATAACTGGAAAAGAACCGTAAAGGGCTTTGTTGACATGTTATCTGTGTGGTTCTGGAACAGGTATGCATCAAGGCCATTACATCTGATGGGGGGGGTTGGACTACTGTTTTTTACAGTAGGGGTGATATGTGGCATATGGTCAATTGTCTTGTTTGCCTCAGGATATAAAATGTCTAATAGTATTATGTTTCCATTACTTGCAGTTTTTTTCATTATCATGGGAGTAATAATGCTCGTTTTTGGCCTGATAAGTGAGATATTGATGAAAATATATTTTAATACAGGGGAAAACGAATATCAAAAGGCGTATTCGATAAAAGAAGTATTCGTAAGCGAATCAAACGCTCAGGAGGAATAATATTATGAGATACGACTTGTATAGGGATATGGAAAAACAAAGAGGAGAATATGCTGAATATGGAAATACCGAGTTAAGTTACAATTATTTGGTAAAGCAGGTTCAGAGGCAGGAGAGGGACAATATTAAGATGTTAGATATAGGAACTAATATTGGAACATTGCCTTGGCTTATATATTCTAAAGAAAAAATGCTTATGGATGGCGTTGAGGTACGGGAAAGCGCAGTTGAAAAGGGTAAAAAGAAATACCCGGAAATTGCTGATAGATTACATTGTATAGGCCCAAATCTTAATATGATTTCAGACGAATTTTATGATGTTGTAACAATGTTTGATGTTATTGAGCATATTCCGGATATTGAGAACTATCTTAAAGATGTATATAGAATTATTCGTCCCGGCGGAATATTTGTATTTCAGACGCCAAATGCCAGAATCAATCCGCTATTTGAAATAGTAAGAACAAAATCTTTAACGGCATATAAAGATTATCATTGTAGCCTGCAGACACCGAATTCTTTGAGAAGAATATTGAAGAATGTAGGATTTTTGGATGTTGTGATTGAAAAAAATGAAATAGATTCGGAATTCAATAGAAAAAAACTGCAACGATACTTTGGACCTGCAGGTTTAGTGGCTTTAGAGATATTTAAAAGAGTTCCACTTGGAATTTATCCTAATTTATGGGGAAATTGCAAAAAGAAGTAGAACAGAAGATTTATTTACAGGATTTTGAGCAGGCGGAAGGGGAAGGATGAAAGAAGTGGCGGGTCGGGAAGTGGGAATGGATTGCTCCAGAGCAGTGTGTGCACTATACATTGTTGGCTTTTGGCATTTATCGGAGTATATTGGGATAGATATTTGGAACTCTGTAACATATCAGGCAACTCACGGTGTTTTGGCAACATTTACTTTTATTTCAGGGTACTTTCTTGGAAAGAAAAAAGTGGAAAGCATTAAAGAGATATTTTTATTTTATATGAAGAGATTAGCTGGTTTTTACCCGCTTTTCATTGTGGCATGTATCTTACTATATAGGATAGGGTGTATTAAGGATTCCAGACAATTAGTATTAACTACTTTCGGCCTATCGTGTTTTGTGCCGCCGGCGCCAATGACAGCTTGGTACTTGTGTATGTTAATGAATTTTTATTTTATAACACCAATAATCAATTCATATGCGACAAGAAAAGCCAGATGGTTGATTATAGCTGCTACCGAGTTATTATTAATAGTAACTGTGGCATATGGAAATGCAGACATGCGGCTTTGTTTTTATTGGCCATTTTATAGTGCGGGACTCTTGAGTTCGACAAAAATACTTGTTAATAAAGTAAATTTTAAAGCAATCTTGTCGGCTGTAATAATATTTTTGGGCGTAAGCATAAATATTGGAAACGGAATTGGGATATTTTCTTTTATTACTTCGGGCTGTATAGTAGTTTTTATGCTAAATGTGGGTCAGATATTAAAAAATACAGTATTGCATAGAAGTATGATGCTAATAAGCTATGCAAGCATGTGCGCCTATTTATTTCATCGCCCAATTTATTCATTGGCTTCAGGTTACTTGGGGGGGGCAATTCTGACAGCCTACGGCATGATGTTGCCAGCGCTATTGATGCTATGCTGTGGAATTCAATTTTTATATGATAAATTAATAAAAAGCAGATTTGATATACGCATTGAGAGGATGTATGGTAGCAATAATGAACGAACTGCGAAAGGCTTTAACAGGTAAAGAGGATGAAAATACGTAATGAAATGGACGGGGAGTATAAAAACATTCGCATCTTATTCCTTATTTCTGGTGTTTTTGTGCTTTTTTATATCCAGAGTATGCTCCATATGGAAATTAATAGAAGCGGATTTATGGAACGGCGTGTAGAGTATTTGCAGAAATCGTTGGACAATTTTGCAGCGTTACCAACAGCGGCGAATTTTGATGCTCATATAAGTAAATTTGTATATTGGGTTGTAAGTGGGCATCTGTTAGGTGTACAGGATGCTCCGACAGTGATTTATTATACAGAGATTATCTGGTGGTCATTGGCGTTGTTTATAATTCCAATTTTATTATACAGGTTGACGGAGCAGAAAAAGTTATATTTGACCATAATATTGCCATTTATTACAACAATTTTTGCATATCCGTTTACACACTATGTTTCAGATGATAAGTGGGTTTATGCATGGGTTATATTAATTGGACTTCCCATGCTTATGATTATAGTCAGGACTAATGATTTTCAGAAAAAAAGGAGGTGGTTGCTGGTACTTTCACTGACATGTGGCATAGCCAACAGCTTTCGGGTGTGGAGTGGTATTGCCTGTTTTATTCCGGCTGCTTTTATAGTTATCAAGGATACAATTTATACGTGGAAAAGGGAGAAAAAAATTCATATTATTTTTTTAATTCTTTTTATTATGGGACAAGTATTATTCAGCCAGATTCTAGTCATGCTGATAGGTGCAGGATACAATTTTTTGTATGGAGGAAATATCAATTTGCTGAGATTTAGGAATCAGCAGATTTCTCCACTTTTTCAGCTTTATATAGGTATGGGATGGGGGGAGGACAGCGGAGTAATTTATGAAGATGCCTCCGCATTAAAAGTAATAGCCGAGAGCAGTTTGTCGGCCAATAGAGCCCTACGGAAAGAAATCATTTTAACAATAAAGCAAAACGGAAGTAAGACAGTATTAATGTATTTGAAGAAAGCGGTAAGAAGCGTTTTAATGAGTGGGTATTATTTTACATTACCAAAGTATATTTATTATATTGTTGGTTTTATAGCTCAATTAAGTGGATGGTTATTTTTTTCGAAAAAGAATAAAAAAAATATGTTCTATATCCTGCAGATGGAAAGGAAGGTTATTATAATTGGAATAGTGTGCTACCTGTTGAGCATAATACCTGCAATAATAGATATACCAAGGGAATCTACAATACAAGGTGCTTCGGCAGTATTGGTGGTCGGTATTATGTATATAGGAATTAGATGTATACAAGAATATGAAAAGTTTATTGGAAAAAAGGTAAAGTAAGATGAAAGGAAAATATATTGCACAAATAAGAAGTGATGATGAATCTGTTGGTGCGGTGAAGAAAATATATGATCAGATAGAAGTTTTCACTAAACATGGGTATGAGATGGAGTTGGTTAACTTTAAACCGTCATCGTCGGGACTCAGAAAAACTCATCTTGGAAAGGGTATATGTGCGTCTATTCCATTGACATATGTCTTTGCAAAATATCATTACAGTGAGGAAATAGGTGGCGCTGATTTTTATTATATAAGGTTTGAGGCGGCTGATGTGTCGTTTTGCAAATTTTTAAAGCAGTTGAGAACAAACAATCTACACGCAAAAATTATTATTGAATTTCCGGACTATCCCAATACTTATTGGATGAACTCAATTTTACATATAGGAATTAAACTTAAAGACTATCATGCACGTCCAATTTACAAAAAATATGTGGATAGATTTGCGATATGGAATGATAACATTTCAGAAATTTACGGAGTACCTACCATTAAAACCATTAATGGAATTAAGGTTGACAGAATTCCACTCAGAAATGCAGACAACGTTATTGGCGATGAAATACATGTAATTGGAGTGGCCACCATGTTTGCATTTCATGGATTCGACCGCCTTATAAAAGGAATGATTAGCTACTATGAAAAAAACGAAAATGCTGAGAAGTTATATTTTCATGTTGTAGGTGATGGACCAGGACCAGAGTTAAAAAAGTATTTACAAATGGTAGAGGGTACCAAGGCTGAAGCTTTTGTCATTTTTGAAGGGAAACAATCAGGTGAAAATCTAAATTGTATATTTGATAAATGTGATTTGGCAATTGGCTCTCTTGGAATGCACAGGATAGGATATACAGTTGCATCATCTCTTAAAAGCAGAGAGTATTTGGCGCGAGGGCTGGCTATAGTTACAGGATGTCCGATAGATATTCTTCTGGGAACAGATTTTGACTATGTACTGGAATTTCCGGCAGACGAATCAGATATAGATATCAATAGTGTAGTTGCCTTTTATAAGGAGAAAAAATTGGGAACTGATAGGGTAAAAATTTCTAAAGTAATTCGTCAATTTGCAATTGAACATTGTGATATGGAAGTGGCAATGAAAGAGATTATTCAGTATATTGAGAAATAATCTAAGATTAAGGAGCATTAATGTATACAATAGATAAATCAACATCACAACAAATTAATGCCATGAAGTTTGTTTTTATTCTTTTAGTAGTTTTTATTCATTCGGAAGCGTTGCCCCAATTGCCATATGAATTAGATATCCCAATTTATGTGGAAAATTGTAAACAGATAATAAGCGTATTTACTGATGTGGCGATACCAGGATTTGCCTTTTTTTCTGGTTTTTTCTTGTTTTCAAGAGAGTTTACATGGTGTGAAAATATGCGAAAAAAAATTAGGAGTATATTGGTTCCATATCTTATTATCAACAGTTTCTGGATTGCATTTTTTATATTGGTACAAAAGATTCCTATGTTGGCAGGATATTTTACAGCACCTGAATATAAAATAGATAGTTTAGATGATATAATTAATGCGTATATTGGGCAAGTTCCATTATATTATCCGTTTTGGTTTTTGAAAGATTTATTTATACTAAATATTTTGGCATCTGTTTTTCAAAAAATATTAAATAAATTCCCGTTGATTATAGTGGGGGGCTTGCTACTCTTACAATTTAGCGATATTTCGGTTTCACTCATATATAATAAGCAAGTACTTATTTGGTTCTTGTTTGGCGGTATATGGGTAAGATATAGGTTAGATATATTGATAATAAAAAAAATCCCATCTCTATTATTGGCATTTATGACATTTATGGTAACATTAGCTAAGATGATTTGGACAGATAATGTCTTTGTGGCAACATTTTCATTGGCTATAATGTTTTGTTTTTTTTACATATTGGCTGATAAACTATTGCATTCCAAAATTTATAAAGCAGTAATATGGGGGGGGGCAATTTAGTTTTTTTGTGTATGCATCCCATGAATATTATGAGGCAATGTTTAAGAAGATAGTAATGATGATATTGCCACAATATGGAATAATACAAATGCTGGAGTACTTTTTGTTACCGATTGGTATTTTTTTGTGTTGCATATTAGCAGGTGCGTGTTGCAAAAAATATGCATTACCAATCTATAAATTGATTTGTGGCAGCAGATAATGGATTGATATTTGTCTTTAGAAGCTATATTGTAGACAAAAGGCTTGAAGATACGGAAAATTTTTGTTTAGGAGCATTTTTGACATGATTAAAAAAATTGTAGTATCTGGCGCAACAGGAGCCATTGGAATGGCATTAGTAAAATATGCCATAGAACAGGATATGCAGGTGCTTGCTATTTGCCATAGAAATTCCAGGAGGATTTTTCAGTTGCCCGATGCAGCGAATTTGCGTATACTTGAGGTAAATGTTGATGAATACTTCGATTTCGCAAAAAAAACAAAGGATTTGGTATCATCAGACGAATATGACGTTTTTTTTCATTTGGCCTGGCAGGGAACTACGGGCATTGCCCGAAATGATATGAATTTACAGCTAAGTAATGTTCAATATACTCTGGGAGCAGTGGAAATGGCAAGAGCATTGGGGTGTAAATGTTTTGTCGGAGCGGGTTCCCAGGCGGAATATGGAAGAACGGAGGGAATAATATCCTCTAAAACACCTGTATTTCCGGAAAATGGTTATGGAATTGCTAAATTATGTGCTGGACAGATGAGTAGAATCAGATGTGAACAGCTGGGAATAAAGCATATTTGGACAAGGATTTTGAGTATCTATGGGCCGGGGGATGGTGAGAATACTTTAATTATGTCTGCAATTAGAAGTTTTTTAAACCATCAATATATTGAATTTACAGAAGGAATGCAGAAATGGGACTATTTATATAGTGGGGATGCGGCGAGGATTTTAATAGGATTATCTGAATGGGGGGCGCATGGAAAGGTATATTGTGTTGGCTCAGGAAAGATTCAGCTATTGAAAGAGTATATTCATCAGATATATACGATAATTAATGAAAAGGATGTAGCTGATTCTGAATTGGGAATTGGAAAAAGGCCGTATATGGACAAGCAGGTAATGTATCTTCAGGCAGATATTGAAGAATGGCCTGATGAATTGAAACAGGAGTTTTTAGAAAAACCAATGTGCTCTTTCACAGAAGGAATTAAATATACGATTTCTTCATGGCGTTCATGAAGAGAAAGACGCACATTTGTAGTTTAGTGTGGGATAATAATAAATGAAGTGAGGGAAAAGAGTGGAACGTGTATTGATAACTGGAGGGTCGAGGGGAATAGGGAAAGCAATTGCTCGGAAATTTAAAGAAGAAGGGTATGAGGTGATTACACCGAGCAGGCAGGAATTGAATCTGTCAGATATGTCATCAATTGAAGACTATGTTTTAGCGCAGAAATATCAGCAGCCTTTTGATGTGATTATTAATAACGCGGGATGTAATGATATTCATTTAGTGGAGGACATTACAGATGAAGAATTGCTGGGGATGATTAATGTAAATTTAGTTGCTCCGATTCGATTGCTGCGTGGGCTTATTGGGCCTATGAAAAAACAAAAGTATGGTAGAATTGTGAATATTGCATCTATATGGGCGGTAGTATCCAAAGCGGGAAGGTGTGTGTACAGCGCAACAAAAAACGGTCTCCATGGAGTTACAAACACACTGGCCGTGGAACTTGCTGAGTATAATATTTTAGTGAATACAGTGTGTCCTGGTTTTACGTTAACGGAATTAACCAGAAAAAATAATACAGCAGAGGAAATCGCTCAGATTTCAAAAGATATTCCGTTGGGAAGGATGGCGGAACCGGAAGAAATTGCAAAGGTGGTATATTTTCTTGCCAGTAAGGAAAATACCTATCTTACAGGGCAGAAAATAGTAGTTGACGGAGGGTTTTCTGAAAAATGAATATAAAATCAAGGTTTAAAGATTATCAAGTTAATTTGGTCAGCGATTTTTCTTTCATAGATAATATTACATTGGATGAGAAAACATATGTTGTTGCCGATAAGAATGTGTACAAATTGTATTATGACAGACTTTTTAAACGAATCAGTAAGGAGCAATTATATCTTATAGAGGCCGTAGAAGAAAATAAAACGATTAAAACAGCTCTGGAAATATGTGAGAAAATGACGGGGCTTTCTGCACGAAGAAATGCAAGGCTTGTCTCTGTGGGCGGGGGAATTATTCAGGATATAACTGGTTTTGTGGCCAATATTTTATATCGTGGAATTCATTGGACATTTGTCCCGACAACACTTTTAGCTTCCTGTGACAGTTGCATAGGAGGAAAGACATCATTAAATTATAAGTCTTTTAAAAATTTATTAGGGACCTTTTATCCGCCGGATGAGATTTATATTTGTCCAGTTTTTTTTGATACTTTGTCTGAAAAAGATTTTCTGAGCGGACTGGGCGAGGTCGTAAAATTTAATTTTATGTATGGTGAAGAAGGGCTTGTAAAAATAGAAGAGAACATATCGAAGCTAATAGACCGTGATAAAGAGGTGTTAAACCAGTTTGTAGAGAGTTCGCTTTTGTTTAAACGTCGGTTTATTGAGGAAGACGAATTTGACAGAGGAAAACGGATTCAATTAAATTTTGCACACACTTTTGGACATGCATTTGAAACCATGAGCAATTATGAAATTCCTCATGGGACTGCAGTTGCGATGGGGACTGTTACTGCAAACTATATTTCAATGAAGAGGGGGATGTTGGATGAAGAGTATGTGCAACGAATGGAAAATGTTTTATGGAATATTATTCGGGTTAATATAACAGGGCTTCATATAAACATAGATACAATCTTAAAGGCAATCCATAAGGACAAAAAGCAGGTTGATAACCAAATTACGGCAATTTTAATGGATAGAAAAATGGAACTTCATATTCTCCATGATTTACAGTCGGAAGAAATAGCAAATGCGGTTAAATATTTGTTTGGGCATTTAAAAGGGAACGATAATTAGAAGGACTTAAAAGCAAATGAAAATAAAGGTAGCGGAGTATATTGCAGATTTTTTTGCTGGCAAGGGAGTCAGAGATATCTTTACAATTACGGGTGGAGGCGCCATGCATTTGAACGATGCATTTGGGCACCATGAAAAACTGCATTGCACTTATAATCACCATGAACAGGCAAGTGCAATGGCAGCAGAGAGTTATGCGCGTCTCACAGGGAATATTGCATTAGTATGCGTAACAAGTGGACCGGGAGGAACTAATGCGATTACTGGTGTAATGGGTGGATGGGTGGATTCTATTCCGATGTTTATTATTTCCGGGCAGGTTAAGCGGGAAACTACAGTAGGGAGTACCGGGCTTCCTTTAAGGCAATTAGGAGATCAGGAATTTCAGGTGGTGGATGCTGTAAAATGTATGACCAAATATGCATATATGATTACAGAACCGGAGACTGTCAAATATCATTTGGAAAAAGCATGGTATCTCGCAATACATGGGCGGAAGGGGCCTGTCTGGCTGGACATACCCGTTGATGTACAGGGAGCGTTTATAGAAGAGGATAGTCTTCAGGGATTTTGGCCAGAGGAAAGTTTAACTCGTATAGAACATCCGCTATATGATGAGAGCAGGACGGATACCATATTACAAAAAATAAAAAAAGCGAAAAGACCAATTATTTATGCGGGTTCCGGTATTAGGCTTGGGAATGCAGAAAATGAATTTTATCGTTGTATTGAATTATTGGGGATTCCGGTAGTGATGGAATGGAATGCTTATGATTTACTTTGGAATGAGCACCCTTTGTATGGGGGACGGCCTGGAAATATCGGTACACGTGGTGGAAATTTTATGGTACAGTGTAGCGATTTGATTCTGGCGCTTGGAACCAGACTTAATATCCGTCAGGTGAGTTATAACTATAAACAATTTGCACCCCAGGCATATAAAATAGTAATTGATATTGATGAAGCGGAATTGCAAAAGCCAACGATTATACCTGATATGCCAATCCATGCCGATGTGAAAGATGTGCTGGTATCATTGATTCGGCGTCTGGAGCAGTTACCGGAAAAAGAACGGCAGGAACTGGCGGTGCAGCATAAAAATTGGGTTGCCATGGGTAAGAAACTTGAGCAACGTTATCCCGTAGTGCGGAAAGAATATTACAAAGATATAAATCCTGTAAATCCATATGTATTTATAAAAAAATTATATGACGCGCTTGAAATAGGAGATAATATTGTTTGCGGTAATGGTAGTGCATGTGTGGTTTCTTTCCAGGCTGCAAAAATAAAAGCAGGACAAAGGATGTATACAAATAACGGATGTGCAGCAATGGGCTATGGATTCCCGGCGGCAATCGGAGCATGCATTGCAACAAAAGGAAAGCGGGTCATATGTATTGACGGTGATGGCAGTTTTCAAATGAATATTCAGGAACTACAGACAGTAGTTTATAATCAGCTGAATCTTAAATTATTTATTATCAATAATAACGGCTATCATTCCATAAGACAGACGCAATATAATCTGTTTAATCCACCTTTGGTAGGGGTGTGCGAGGGAAACGGTTTGAGTTTTCCAAATCTCGAAAGAATTGCTTATGCATATGAGTTGCCTTACATTAAAATTCAGTCATTGGAAGAAATTGAATTGGGAGTGGAGAATGCATTAAATGAAAATGGACCAATTCTTATTGAGGTGGTTGTAAGCCAGGAACAAAATTTTGAACCGAAGCTTTCTTCTAAACTATTGAAGGATGGAACAATGGTGTCGCCTGCTATGGACGATATGTATCCATTTTTACCAAAGGATGAATATGAGGCTGTGCATAAAGAATGCAGTGCTATTTGAAGCAGGAGGATAAGGATGCTTTTATTAGATTGTACATTGCGGGATGGGGGATATGTAAATAATTGGGAATTTGGCTATGATAATATTATCAATATATACGAGAGATTGGTATCAGCCCAGATTGATATCATTGAAATCGGCTTTATAGATGAACGCTGTACTTACGATATTAATCGAAGTATGTTTCCAGATACGATAAGTGTAAAACGAACTTTTGGCGGTCTGGATAAGGGAAATTCCCTCATAGTCGGTATGATCGATTATGGCACCTGTTCTATAGAAAAGATAGAATATCAGAAAGATAGCTTTTTGGATGGCATACGCGTTATATTTAAGAAGGAAAAAATGTATGACGCAATAGAATTTTGCAGGCAGGTTAAATCAAAGGGTTATAAAGTTTTTGCACAGGCGGTATCTATTACCAGTTATAATGATGAAAGTTTCAGAGAACTTCTTGCACTCGTAAATGACATAGAGCCATATACATTTTCTCTTGTGGATACTTATGGATTATTGCATAAAGGAGAATTGCAAAAATATCTGCAAATCGCAGATATAGGATTAAAATCAAATATTGGTTTAGGATACCATGCTCATAATAATTTTCAATTAGCATATTCCAATTGCATAGAGTTATTAGAGCATCCTATGGATAGGAGAATGTTGGTGGATGCAAGTCTGTATGGCATGGGTAAAAGCGCAGGAAATACACCGATAGAACTGCTTTCAATGTATATGAATGAACATTGTGGCAAAGCATATCAGTCTCCACAGCTTTTGGAAGCAATTGATGTAAATATTATGGATATTTATCGAAAAACGCCATGGGGATATACATTCAAATTCTATTTGTCAGCAGCAAATGATTGCCATCCCAATTATGTAACTTATTTACAGGAAAAACGCAAATTATCCGTGAAATCTATTTCTGAGATTTTGGAGTCGATTTCACAAGATAAAAAATTGCTGTATGATGCAGAATATATTGAGCAGTTATATCTTCAGTATCAGGCAAGAGAATGTGAAGACACGGCCGACAGAAAAAGGCTTCAGGAGATGTGGGGAATAAATAATGCAGATAGACCCATTTTACTGCTGGGGCCTGGAAAGAATATTCGCGTACAGAAGGAAAAAATAATAGCTTATATAAAATCATCACATCCAATGATAATTGCAATTAATTTTTTACCGGAAGACTTTCGAATTGACTCATTATTTCTTACCAATTCAAAGCGATATGTTCAGTTATTTGCAAAGTTGATGAAACAATTGCCGCAGATTCCGATAGTGGCAACATCCAATGTTACAAGTGCCGGGAAAAAATTTGATATTACTTTAAATTACAGCAATTTATTAGATGAAAAAGCCTGGATTATCGATAATCCGCTGATTATGCTACTGAAGTTATTGAAGCAATTCGGGGTAGAGCAGGTAAATCTTGCCGGGTTTGACGGATTTAAGAAAGCAGAAACGGCAAATTATATTAATGAAAATATGGAGTATGAGTTTACACAGGAAAAAGCAATACAGCTCAACAGGGATATGGAGAATTCGTTAAAAAGGCTTGGACTTGTTAAAATGATTAATTTTGTTACAGATACTTTATATCAAATTTAATAAAATGATGACGGAGAGCGTGGTTATGAACTGGTTTGATTTTTATAAAGGAAAAAAAGTACTAATCACCGGGCACACTGGTTTTAAAGGTTCCTGGATGTCATCTGTACTTTTACAAGTTGGTGCGGAGGTATCGGGTTATGCACTTTCAGCGCCGACAAATCTCAGTCTCTTTGAATTATGTGGTCTGAAAGACAAAATAAACTCCATAGAAGGCGATGTTCGCGATTGCGAAAATTAAAAAAGGTATTTACGGAAACAAAGCCGGAGATAGTCATTCATATGGCTGCCCAACCGATTGTCAGGGAATCATATCAGTCTCCGGTATACACCTATGAAACAAACGTTATGGGAACGGTTAATTTACTTGAATGTGTGCGCCACACGGACAGCGTGAGGTCAGTGGTAAATGTTACCACTGATAAGGTATATTAAAAATAAAGAGTGGTGCTGGGGATATCGTGAGAATGAAGAATTAGATGGTCATGACCCGTATTCCAATTCGAAATCCTGCTCAGAGCTGGTTACTTCAAGCTATAAAAATTCTTTTTTGCATGAGGCCGGAATAGCAGTATCAACTGCGCGTGCAGGGAATGTTATAGGGGGAGGCGATTTCGCCAGAGACAGGATTATTCCTGATTGTGTGAGAGCGGTAAAAGAAAGAAAAGACATAGTGGTCAGAAATCCTTATTCTGTGCGTCCCTACCAGCATGTGTTAGAGCCGATTGCTGTGTATTTAATGCTTGCAAAAGCGCAGTATGAAGATTTAAAGTATGCAGGAAGTTATAATGTGGGGCCGGACGATACAGATTGTCTGACAACGGGTGAACTGGTAAACTTATTTTGCAAGACGTGGATGGAAGAGACAGGGTATGAAGCGAAATGGGTAAATCAATATGACGGGGGTCCTCATGAAGCAAATTTTTTGAGGCTGGACTGTTCAAAGCTTAAAAATACTTTTGGGTGGAAGCCGGAATGGAATATCGGAAAAACGATGAAAAAGCTCGTTGAGTGGTATCATGTTTATCTGAGTTGTGGTATAATAACTGAATGTATGAGATATTGAGAAAAGAGTTTTTGACCATATAACGTAGAAAGGGATAGGGGGAGATGGATAGTATAAAGATTAAACAATTAATTAAATCTAACAGAGTTACAAATGCAATAGCGGAAATATTGTTAGACATTATTGTTGTAGTGCGTGCATTGATGAATGGAGGATATGCTGGTCATAAGGAAGATTTAATTGCACAAAAAATTTTGACCGAAAAATTTTATTTGCCTGTTGACAAAATTAAATATGTTGATATAGGGGCAAACAATTTCAGAAGGGGAAATAATACATATCTATTGTACAAGCAAGGAGCGAGAGGCCTTCTGATAGAAGCAGACCCCATGTTATGTAAGGCACTGAAGGATAAGAGACGTGGGGATAAAGTACTTAATGTTGCTGTCGGAACAGAAAACATTGAATCAGTTGATTTTTACGTACTTTCTTTGCCTACCAGGAGTTCTTTGGATGAAGGACAAATTAATAGTGCGTTAAAATCAGGACTAAAAATTAAAGAAATAGTCAAGATACCATGCATGAATTTAAATGATTTATTTGCAGAACAGAATTTTGAGCCGGACTTTATGTCTATTGATATTGAAGGATTGGATTATAAGGTACTGAGAAGCTTGGATTTTAATAAATATAAGGTGAAGGTGATTATAGCAGAGAGAAGCAGTCAAAAAAATGAAGCAGGAGAGACAATGAATGTATTTATGGAAAGAATTGGTTATAATGTGTATGGGGAATATGGGAGTAATGTGATTTATGTAAGAAAATGTTCCTAAAATTTTCACTTGGTAATTAGCGTTTGGGTAAACACTGAAGAAAGGCATACAGCAAATGAAGGTAGTGATTCTGGCAGGAGGAACTAAAAGTACTATCAGCGACGAATGGGAAGGGATTCCCAAACCCATGGTGGAAATCGGCGGAAGGCCGTTGCTTTGGCATATCATGAAGCAGTATAGTTGCCTGGGGTTTCAGGATTTTATTGTCTGTGGTGGCTATAAGGTGAATGTAATAAAAAATTATTTCAGGGATTATTACATTTATCAGTCAGATATTACAGTCGATTTGTCTACCAATAAGATTGAAATTCATAAAAAAATAACGGAAGACTGGCAGGTGACGGTAGCGGATACGGGCGAGTTCTCCAGTACAGGTCAACGGGTCAGTAAAATAGAGAAGTATATAGATGAGGATTTTTTTCTTGTCACATATGGAGACTGCTTGTCTGATATAGACGTGAACGACCTTATTACTTTTGCAAAAGAAAATAACAGGCTGGTTACCATGACAGCAGCTCACCCCACAGGAAGAAGCGAGGTGTTGCCAGTTGATGAGAGTAATCTGTTAAAAAATTTAAATTCAGTTGACAAATCTGAATCAAATGCGTGGGCAAATGCATGCACATATGTATTGAAAAAGGGAGTGTTCAAATACTTGAACGGTAATTATGAACTGGAAAGGCAGCTTTTACCAGTACTTTCAGAAAAGAAGGAAATTGCAGTATACAGACATCGGGGCTTTTGGTGTCCGGTGGAAACAAAGCGAGACAGAGTAGATTTGGAAACCCGTTGGAATGCAGGTATGGCGCCATGGAAAATATGGAAAGAATAAAAGTAGTAATTCTGGCAGGAGGCATGGGAAGCAGAATCAGCGAGGAGTCGCGATGGAAACCTAAGCCTTTGGTTCAAGTCGGGGACAGGCCTATTTTATGGCACATTATGAAATGGTATGCTTCTTTTGGGATTCGGGACTTTATTATTTGTTGCGGATATAAAGGCTACATGATAAAGGAGTATTTTGTTAATTACTATACCTATCAGGGAGACTGGCATTTTGGACTGCAAGATGAAAGCGAACAGATAGCAAAAAATAGAAGAGAGCCGTGGAAAGTAACGCTGGTGGATACCGGGCTTAAAACATTAACAGCAGGCAGACTCCTTAGAATAAAAAAATATCTTGGAAATGAATCTTTTATGCTTACCTATGGGGATGGAGTTTCAGACGTGGACGTCCGAAAGCTTTTGGATTGCCATTATAAAAGCGGAAAAACAGTGACAATTACCACAACCCAGCCGGAAGGGCGGTTTGGGGCTATTTTATTGGACAAGGATGGAAGTGTAAAAGGATTTAAGGAGAAGGCAAGAAAAGACCAGATTTACGTAAACGCAGGATTTATGGTTATGGAATCGGGAGTGTTTGAATATCTGGGGGACGGAAGCGAAATGCTGGAGGCATCACCTTTTGAAAAACTTGCGGCAGATAACCAGATGAACGCTTATAAGCATGAAGGATTTTGGTCGCCTATGGATACTATTCACGACAGAATGTATCTCGAGGACTTGTGGAAAGCGGATAAGGCACCATGGAAAGTGTCCGGGGAGGAA
Source organism: bacterium 1xD8-48 (assembly GCA_009917455.1). GTDB lineage: Bacteria > Bacillota > Clostridia > Lachnospirales > Lachnospiraceae > Suilimivivens. The sequence goes on from QZDS01000004.1 coordinate 252,451, forward strand.
GTAAAAAGTGTTTGAGCAGATGAATGAAGAGCAGGCAAGAGAATGTATTTTGAGTCAGGTACAAGAGTACTGCGAGAAATACCATGATAAGAAAACAAGTTTTAAGGAAGGGCAGCGTGTTCCATATGCAAGCCGGGTCTATGACAGCGCTGAGATGACAAATCTGGTAGACAGTGCATTGGAATTTTGGTTGACTTCCGGGAGATATACGAAGCAGTTTGAAGAAAGGCTGGCACAGTATCTGGGAGTAAAGTACTGTTCGCTGGTAAATTCAGGCTCATCCGCAAACCTTCTTGCCTTTATGGCCCTGACATCTCATCTTCTTGGAGAACGGGCTATCAGGAGAGGGGATGAAGTGATAACCGTTGCAGCGGGATTTCCTACAACAGTGGCGCCTGTCATCCAGTTTGGCGCAGTACCGGTATTTGTTGATATCACGATTCCGCAGTATAATATTGATGTATCCAGACTTGAGGAAGCATTATCACCCAGAACAAAAGCGGTGATGCTGGCGCATACGCTTGGAAATCCATTTGATTTAAAGACTGTAAAGAAATTTTGTGATGAACATAAACTTTGGCTTGTAGAAGATAACTGCGATGCGTTAGGTTCTAAGTATTATATGGAAAATAAGGAATACTTTACCGGAACAGTGGGAGATATAGGAACCTCCAGCTTCTATCCTCCGCATCATATGACTATGGGCGAAGGCGGTGCTTTATATACCGATAATCCTCTGTTGCATAAGTGTATTCGTTCCTTCAGGGACTGGGGGAGAGACTGTGTCTGCGTATCGGGGCAGGACAATATGTGCGGACACAGATTTGACCGTCAGTATGGAGAGCTTCCGTTAGGATATGACCATAAATATGTGTATTCTCATTTTGGCTATAATTTGAAGGCGACTGATATGCAGGCGGCAATCGGCTGTGCACAGCTTGAAAAATTGCCTTCCTTTACAGAACTCAGGAGACAGCATTTTGCTTTACTGAAAGAGTTATTGAAAGGAACAGAAGATAAATTGATTCTGCCGGAGGCCTGCGAAGGTTCCATACCCAGCTGGTTCGGATTTATGATTACCTGCAAGGAGGGGATTAGTAGAAATTTGATAGTGCAGAATCTGGAGAGTCATAATATTCAGACCCGAATGTTGTTTGCCGGGAATCTGCTTAGGCATCCTTGCTTTGATGAGATGAGAAAGAAAGGTGAGGGTTATCGGGTGGTCGGAGATTTGGTGAATACGGACAGGGTTATGAACGATACATTCTGGGTAGGGGTGTATCCCGGAATGACAGAAGAGATGATTGAGTATATGGCTCTTACGATGAGGCAGATATTAAATTGCCAATAATGGCATTGTCAGCCTGTTAATTTACCGTGTTTTAATTGACTTAAATATGAAAGTTTTTAATTTATTGAAGGTGTATTGCATAAATAATGATATTAATATACCCATTAATATGTAGACGCAAAACCAAAGGGAAACGCCATTGGGCAAATAGAAATAACTGGTGTCTTCTTTCAGACTTATAAAATTAAAGTCTTGAAAAAAAGGTGTTGTTTTTGCTATAATTGCAAACAATAGTTTGACCATCATAAAGCCAAGTAGATGGTTGACCATTATGGTATAAGTGTTATTGCTTATATAGCTTATAATTTTACTGTTTATAGCGATTGGTTCTAATATTTTTGATACCCTAAGCCAAAAAGATATAGCCAAAAAACCTGAAAAATATGAAATTATCACATTGTGTGAGAAGTTGCAACCTGATAAACTGTATGTTATAGGAGTCTCATATTTGGTAACTAAAACCAACTGACTTATGAATAAGATAGAAAAATACAGTAAATTTGGAAGATTGTCTTTTTTTTCAAGCGTTGTCCTGTATAGAACACCGAACTCATAAAAAGGAGCCATACATAGTACTCTTAAAAAAGCCAAATAATAAGGTTGCTGATTATAGCCGGTATTTGAAAAATATCCGCCGGTTATACCACAAATAAGCCCTATGAAAAATGTAATCAATGTTTTTGACTTTAAATGCATATGATTTAAAAATTTATAACATAGCATATTTGCTATTTGCAAAAGAAATAATGGAGTTACAAACCAACTCCCTAAATTATAATAAAATTGATGCCCATTAATAAATGGCATTATAAGCAAATTATAGAAATTAAAATTTCCTCCAAACGGTAAACCTAAGCGATGTAGAAATATTACAAGTATACCGTAAAATAAATTCCAGGTTAATAGTGGGAGAAGTAATTTTTTAGCTTGTTTAACGATAAATTTAGATATTTTAGTCTCTCTTGAATTAATAGAAAAATATCCGGAACAAAAGACAAATAATCCAATCTGAAAGGAGTAGGGGGGGAACCACTCAAATAATAAAGGAGTGCCTATAGTGCTGGAGTGACCACATAACACAGCGATAATACCAATAAAATATAAAAGTTTGAATTGCCAATTTACAGATTTTTTCATAATTATTGCGTTCCTTTAGATATATTTTAAGTTTTAGGGATAAAAAGGTTGTATATATGGATAAATTATTTAGTAATAAAATTACTTTTTTTTCTTTCTTCTATTCCTTATTAATAATTTGCTACCATGCTAATGCAAACGTAAATTTTGAAAATATTGTAAAAAATGACTCTTATGCTGATAAGGCAGCATTGGTAATTGATACATTTTTTACAGAATCCGGGGGGACGTTCTTTTTTATAATTCTGTCCGCCTTTCTTTTATATTATAACTTAACAAGAAAAAATGTAAAAGATAAATTGATAAGAAGAGTTAAAACATTATTAGTTCCCTGGCTGATATGGAATTTAATAGGTACTATTTCCAGTTATCGGAGTTGGAATAAAGGAATAATTTATATATTGTCTTATTATCTGACATCACGCTATTGGGAAGCACTATGGTTTGTGCAAATGCTTATGCTGATGTTGCTGTTTATCCCTGTTATTACCTGGATTTTTAAAATAAAATATGTGAGGGAACTGGTACTTGTTCTTTTATTTTTACTAAGTTACTATAATTGGCCGTTTATTCAGGAGATGAATGTTTTTCCGTCTATACGATTTAAAAATGAAGTGTTGAGAATGCTTGCGCATTTACCCATGTATTGCTTTGGGGCATATATGGGATTAAACTGGCCTGATAGCATTTTAAGGGAAAGTTACAATAGCAATAAAAAGGTAAAAATGGGGGGGGCGTTATTGCTGATTTTATCAATTTCGCTTTCGGGTACATTTCCGGGGTATGTTTTAAAAACTTTGCAATCGGTGTTCCTTTGGGTATTGTTTGACAAAAATTTTTTTAGATTTAAAATTCAATGGTGGATGCAAATATCCTTTTATACCTATGCTATACACAGCTTTATTTTACACTGGGAAGGAAAATTGATAAAATTATCAGGAATATTTGCGGAAGAATTTCAATATTCAACAGTATCGATTAGATTTGCACTTTTATGGAGACTGAGCCTTTCGGGCATGACATTTGTATTGGTTGCATTAAGTGCGTATATATTAATCAGGTTTGCTCCTCGTGTATATGAATTATTATCGGGCGGGAGAGTTCCTAAGGAAGATATGTGATTATGTTGCCTAAATATTATTTTGGGGGGAAATGATGATTTAAGGTGGTGGAGATAAAATGGATAATCAATTTAGTAAAAAAATCGTTTTCTTTTCGTTTTATCAATCTATACTAATGATTTGTTATCATGCAAATGCAGATGTGCATTTTAAGAATATAATAAAAGGAAATGAGATTCTTGATAAGATATCTGGAATTATCGACAGAAGCTTATCAGATTCTAAGGGGACTTTTTTCTTTGTAATGCTTTCGGGATTTCTACTGTATTATAATTTGACAGATGAGAATATGAGGGATAAATTATTAAGGAGGATAAAAACATTAATAATTCCATGGATAATGTGGAATATAATCGGAACAATTTCTTATTATCATGACTGGAATAAGGGAATAACACATATATTGATTTGCTTTGTTACCTCCCGCTATTGCGAGGCATTATGGTTTGTACAGATGTTAGTCATAATGTTATTGTTTATGCCTGTTATAAGAAAGGTTTTTTCTATAAAATATGTAAGAGAAGTAATTCTCATTTGTCTTTTCCTCATAGATTATTTGGGGTGGCCATTTCTTCAAGGCATTAATATATTCCCGTCTTCACGCTTCGAATTTGAAGTAATGAGAATGTTGACACATGTGCCAGTTTATTGTTTTGGAGCATATGTAGGATTAAATTGGTCGAATGCAGTTCTTAAAGAATCGTATAATAAATATAAAGGATGGGTAAAGATTTTGGCGGCTGTATTGTTGATTTTACCGATTTTTGTGCAAAATACGTTTGTCCAGTATTTTTGGAGGAGATATCAATCAGTATTTATTTGGTTATTATTGGATAAGAATATATTTACTTTTAAGTATCCCTGGTGGATGCAAATATCTTTTTATACTTACGCAATACATAATTTTATATTGTATTGGGAAGGGAAAATATTAAAATTGTCAGGGCTATTTGCTGAAAAGTTTGATAGTTCTACAGTATCTATCAATTTTGCACTTATATGGAGAATGAGCCTGTCTACCGGGGCATTTATAGCGACAGTTATTAGTGCATTTATATTGATGAAGTTTACACCGAAGTTTTATGAACTATTGTCTGGGGGAAGAGTTCCCAAAAGAAATTTGGAGGATAAGAGGAATGCAGAGGTTACAAACATACAAAAAATTTTGTAAGGTGGACAAGATTATTGTGTGTGAGATAATAATTATAAGTATTTTTATATTACCTATTTTAATTCTTTCAACATATTCAGTACCGGCAGCAGATGATTTTTTTAAGGCATATGTGATGAGGCTAAATATTGAAGAGGGTAAATCGTATGTACGGTCTGCGTTTGAAAGAATTTTAAACATTTATGAAAGTAGCGGGGGGTATATTTTTGCCAATTTTCTTAGTCATTTTTTTTCACCGATGGTAAGAGGAGGAATTTGGGCGTTAAGGGTGGTCGTTTGTATTGTCAATACTTTTTTTTGGATTTCACTGTGTCTTTTTGTTCGCTTTTCTATGATTAATTCTTGTAAAGTTTATAGTGAAAGAAAGATATTGCTGGCATGTATATTAGTTGTTTTGGCGCTGACGAATAATGATATCAATTCAGAAGTGATGACGTGGTATTGTGTTGTGGTAGAATATGTTTTATTGGTTGCAGGCATGCTTTGGGGAATCCTTTTTTTTATAAAAGCGCTCCAAAAAGAAAAAAACATTTATGTTGTCTTAGCTTCATTAATAGGATTTTTTATAAGTGGCGGGGCATTAAATGTTACGGCATTGAACTGTGTCCTTTACCTGGCTGTAGGAACTGCGGGATTTATCGTATATAATAAAAGAAAGATATCTATTATTTGTTTTTGTAGTGCATTAACTGGGGGATTAATAAATGTTGCATCACCGGGGAACTATATACGACATGATGCAATATCTGGTTCATATTCTATTGGGGAGGCATTAAAAACGGCTGCTTTTTTAGGCTGGTCGAGAATACAGTATTTAATGTTTGAAACACCATTTGTGTTACTATTGGTCATTTTTTTCATATTAATGCTTAGACATAATGAAAATAGCAAACGAGAAAAGAGAAAATACTTAATTAACCCTGTATGGTTGGTATGCGTTGTGTTTTTAAGTGTGGTAGTAGTTAACTTTCCGGTATGCTTGGGATATGGAAGTGGAACTTTTCCAGATAGATGTGTATGGGTTGAAGATTGTTGCATTTATTTAGGTACATTTAGCTGGACAGCTTATTTGGCGGGATGGATACAAAATAGGTATAGGGATGGGATTGTGCTTCGTAAAGATACACTACTATGTATCATTATCAGTAGCATATTGTTTTTGTGTAATTTGGGAAATGTGAGAGATTTGGATGGTTATCCTACAATTCAAATAGTAAAACAGTTGACGAATGGACAGGCAGCAGAATTCAAGGAATACTGGGATGGCGTTTTTGAGGAAATAGAATCTACAGATTATGGAGAGGTCGTAATATACAGGGATGAAATTAAAACAAATCCGTTTATTTATGGCCCCGGGATTGACAGCCATATAGATAATTGGATTAATAGTGCAGCCGCCCATTTTTATGGTAAGGATTGGATTTGCATATTGAAAAAGGAATGAAAAAGTACAGTGGGGCTAAGAGGGGGAAGGATGAAATATTTATTTAAATCAATAATTGTATGCTTGCTATGTATATGTTTCGCTTATGCATCTATTCATATGCCATATTTTAGTCAGGCAATTTTTAACGCAATTTTTGAATCATTTGATGGGGCACAATTTCTATTTGTGATAAGTATAGCAATTTGTATTATAACTATTTTAAGGAAATGGATTAACAATATAAATGGCTATTATACTGTTATTAGTATAACATTCATAGTATCTGCTTTGGTCTTATTTAAAGGAAAGTTGGACTTACCTAAGGAATTAGAGTTTGGCATAGATGATACGTTGTTAGATAAGGGGAATGAAAACATTCCACAATGTCCTATGAATAAATGGATATTTATGGAATATTATTTCGACGACAAAGCTTTAATAATTTCAAGCGAAGAAAACGAAAGAGATGATAAAAATCAGTATGTATATAGGATGGCTATATCACCTCAAAAAGTTTTAACAGATGAAAAAATAGATGTGTCTAATAAAAAAATAGAAGAAATACTATCATACCCTTATTACGATGATGCCCCGTATTATTTCGTACTTGATGAATATTGGGAAAACACAGATAGAATAAGATTAGTTGAGGCCGAGGATAAATATATATTTTGTTCGGAAGAAATAATAAACAGCGGGGTAAAAGAAGCTCTGAATAATAGAAGTTTGGAAACGGAAGAAAGCGATGCGGTTTCAACTTTAAGGGAGATAGTAAGAAATAGACCTTATAAAAATATCAAACAAATTATAGTTATATTTTCATTGTTTGGAATAGGTTTAGTAATTACATTGGCACTATGGGGAGAGCGTTATTTGGCATTAGCTTTTATGGGAGGACTTCCTATAGGGGCGGCGCTTTGGTGTATTTGTGGAATAGTATTTATGATACTTAATATTCCATATAATTTGTTTTCTATGCTGGGAGGTCTAATATTTTTAGAGGGAATTTGGATATTTAGTAACAGAAGTAAATATAGAGAAGTAAATTGGAAATGTTTTTATGATTTTATGTTATTGACAATTATGGCCATAGTGTTAGTGGTTTACGCAAAAGCATATTTTACATCTTATGATTCTTCCGTAAAGTGTGCTATGGGATACCGTTTGGCAAAGTTTGGAAGTTTGCGGGATATACTAGCTTATGCAGCACCTTATGGTATGTTGGAGCCAATGATTATGTCAATCGGGTTTATAGTAAAATGTGATATTTTATATGCATATTATCCATTAATGGCGCTAAGCGGAATTGGCTTAATCTGTACAGGGATATATTATCTTCAATATAAGAAAAGAAATACTATGGCGATGCTGGTGCTGGGAGGAGGCTTAATATTTCTGTTAACAAATGGCGATTATATTTTAGGAAGCTTTTACATTATGGCACACGGCCCTATTGCCGTATATATATTGGTATTTCTTATGATGCTTGTAATGAAAAGTAAAATAAATATGCCAGGCGCGTGTGGTATAGCTGCGTTGGCGGCGACGATGATTCTGGTAACCAGGGTAGAAGGCGCAGTATATATTTTATTTATACTTATTGCATCATTAGGAATAGAAAATGAATACTTAAAATTGAAGAAAATTAATATATTAGTGCCAGTTATTATTATTATTTGGAATGGTGTTCAGATTATATTTATCGGACGAGATACAAATCCGCTTTTTTGGACACCCAATAGAGGTGGTATGTTGATTATAGCATCAATGGGAGTAATATTTTTTTCATTGCTTATAGATAAAAATTGGGCGCTTTTTGCTTATGTAAAAAGCAGGATATGTACACTTGTTATGATTGCAGTAGGGGCAGGAGTTGTTTTTTCAACAGTATTTTTAAAGCGTGGTATGGCCGCGATTAATTTTCCTGTGTATTTAGCTCATTTTTCGAATAGTACAGAAAATACTACTAATTCGGCTGCTTTATGGACATTTGTATTGTTTATAAGCATGATGGCCTTATGCTCTAAGCAAAAAATAGCAAAATACTCGACAACCATTATATGGGGATATGTTTTACTGGTTTATTTTATTTGTTTATTTAGAGGGGACGCACCGCTGCGTATGGGAGTTGGAGACTCGGCGAGAAGAACGTTAGTTCAGATTATGCCGGCTATGGTATGGTTACTGACTGTAAGTGCCGGCGAGATAGAGAAATTATTAAAAAGTTCACAAGAAAATAGATGTATTTAAACCGCTTTAAAGAGATAAGAGATTATGAACACTGTGAAAGAGATAAGTAAAATTTGTAAGTTGTGTAAGACAAAAATGAATTTTATGTTTAAGGCGAATAGCTGTAGCTTATTTAAATGTGCTAATTGTGGTTTTGTTCAGGTTGTCAAAGGAACAGATGTTCCGGAATATTTATATGACAAAAATTATTTTATCAGTAACAAATATAAAGATAACAAAGCATTGGAAAAAGAACATTTAAGACGTAAGAAAAAAATAGATAAGTATTGCAGACAGGAGGATAGTGTATTAGACTGGGGGTGCGCTACGGGGGAGTTTGTGGCGTATATTTCGGAAAAGTATCATGCAGAGGGATGCGATATTTCGGTAGATGCCATAAAGCTGGCTAAGGAAAAATACAAAATTCTTCAGAAGAAGTTTCAGGTTGTCTCGGATATGCAAAATATAACTAAGAAATATGATGCTATTTGCTTGTGGGATGTTATTGAGCATATCTCTGAGCCATATGAATTTTTAATACAGTTAAAAACAAGATTAAAGGAAAAAGGATATCTGTTTATTTCTACACCCAATATTGAAGCCAAGTTTGCTAAATTATTAAAAGATAAATGGCCTTTTATGACGCCGCCAGAGCATCTGTCTTTTTTTTCACGTCAAAGTATAAGTAGGGTGGCGCTTATGTTGAATATGGAGATAGTAGAGTGGGAGTCCAAAGGAAAATGGGCAAATGTGGGCTTTATTTTGTATAAATTTAATCGTGTGAGTAATCTTAAAATACCGAATAAAGTGCTTTGGATTTTCCAAAATACTTTTTTGTCAAAATGGAATATATATGTCCCAACTTGTGACATACAATATGTTGTGCTAAGAAATAAAGAAGATGAGAAACATAGTTAAGAAAAATGAAATGGTAGAGGGAATTATTTGGAATTATGGCAGTCTGGTAATATTATCTGTTAGCGGATTTCTTTTTAATTGCATCATAATATATTTTTATGATGCAGCTGCTTTAGGTGTTTTTAACAGGACATATGCTTGGTATTGCGTACTTTCTCAGATAACTGTATGGGGAGTGCATATGTCAGTTATGAAGTTGACATCGGAATATAAAAAGGACTGTGCCGAAAGAGGAAAAATACTTTTATCTGCATTAATTGGAATTTTATTTTTCTCTGTTATATGCGTTATAGGGATTGAGATAATACTTTCATTTGTCGTAAGAAATAACAGGAACTTACTGGTAAGCATGCAGCTGGCAATGCCAGGTTTAATTTTTTTCTCTTTAAATAAGATTTTATTGAATTATTTGAATGGTCTTTCAGAAATGAAAGCGTATGCTATATTTCAATCATTAAGATATATAATTATTGTTGTTACTATTTTTATAATAGGTAAAATGAAATATGCTTCTGTCTGGCTTTCATTTTGTTTTATCGAAGCAGAAATAATAGTTTTTTTGGCTGCTATATATTACTTGACACATAAGAAATTATTTGAAAAGAGATTTACTCTAAAGTATATAAAACAACATATAAGATTTGGCACTCGCATACTTCCGGCGAATATGGTTGTAGAGTTGAACACAAAAGTAGATATTATCTGTTTGGGTGTGGTCTTAGGGGATGATTTTCTGATTGGAATATATTCATTTGCAATTTTATTTGTAGAAGGATTTTATCAATTATATGTTACTGTAAGAAGGAGTATTAATCCTAAAATCACTGATTATTATGTAAATAATAATTTGCGTGATGGAATAGAAAAAATAAATATGAATTTGAAAAAATATTTTAAGCTGTTCTCACCAATAGCATTGCTATTAATTACTATAGGATATTGCATTGTATGCAATATCTTAAATCAAAGGGAATATATCGCAGGAGTAAAATATTTAATTATTATTTGTGTGGCTATTGCTGTCAATGGAAGAAAAATTGTTTTTGGAAACATTTTTTCCCAAACAGGTTTTCCAATGTATGAGTCAGCTGTTAATGTGATTACGGTAATAGTAAATTTCTTTTTTAATTTAATATTGATATACTTTATGGGGCTATCAGGGGCAGCTATAGCAACGGCAATTTCACATGTAATTTATGGATTTACTATACATCATTTTGCTGCAAAGAAATTAAATATTATTATATAGTGGGGATATAAAAATGAATGTTACTGTAGTTATACCAGCATATAATGAGGCAAAAGGAATAGAAAAAACATTAATTGAGTTAGCAGAGTACGTGCCAAAAGAATATGAAATTTTGGTAATTGATGATGGGTCTACAGATAATACATTTGAAATAGTTAATGGAATTGGTTATAGTAATATCGGTTGTATACAACATAAAAAAAATAAGGGATATGGCTCTGCAATCAGTACAGGGTGTAAGCATGCCAATGGGGATATTATTGTCTGGTACGATGCGGATGGGCAGCATAGACCGGAAGATTTAGTAGCGGTTGTAAAAAAACTTAAAGATGAGGAATTGGATTATTGTATTGGGATAAGAAATGAAAGGTCTCATTGTGACAGAAATCGAAAGTTAGGCAAGTATATATTGAGTAAAATTGTTAACCTATTGGCAAGAGAGCCGGTAGAAGATTTTAATTCTGGATTAAGAGCCTTTAAAAAAGAAGTATTATTAAAATACTTACCTCTTTTGCCTAAAAGATTTGGGGCATCTACAGTGACTACGTTTATTATGCAGGAAGTAGAATATAATGGGGGGGGCATTGAGATATTAGTTCGTGAGAGAATTGGTAAGAGCACAGTCAGGCCGATAAAAGATGGGATAAGAACTTTAAATTTGATTATGAATATTATTGTTTTATTCAGACCAAAAGAAGTTTTTGGGACAATAGGAATACTTGCGATTGTAGTTGGCGTTTTATACGGAATAATCAGCGCTGTAACTGATGGATTGGGAATTCCGGTTCTTTCGGCTATTATATGTGTTTTTGGGATTCAGACTTTTTTCTTTGGGATAATATCATCACAAATTAGCCAACTTCGACTGGAATATTTTTATGAAAAAGGAGAATAGGGGTAATGTGTGGAATATTTGGGTGGATAACAAGTCGTAGGGCAAATGTTGCAAAGGATATATTTATAAATGGGATAGAGGAATTATTGTTATTATCAGAAACCAGAGGAAAAGAGGCTTCTGGGATATGTTGTGTTAATCAGGATAGTATTGAAGTATATAAAAAATGTGTCAGGGCAAAAAGCCTGATAAAAACAAAAGAATTTAAAAATATATTTTGCAACTTGCCAGAAAAAAAAATATATATGACTATGGGACATGCAAGAATGGTAACAAACGGATGTAAGGAAAATATAGGAAATAATCAGCCTGTGATAAGGAATGACTTAGTATGTATCCATAATGGTATTATTGTAAACGATTTGGAGATTTGGAAGAACAACCCGGAACTTATGAGAACTGTGGAAGTTGATACAGAAGTTTTTCTTGCGTTAATGGAAAAATATGCATATAATGTAAATTTATTAAATGCTTTCGAGAATAGCCTGAAGGAAATAAAAGGGAGTCTTAGCATAGCTTTAGTAGACAGAACAAGTAATTATGTATTACTTTATACAAATGTGGGGTCGCTTTATGTAGTTATGTCAAAAGATAAAGAGATGCTTTTGTTTGCATCTGAAAGATATATTGTTGAGCAGACAATAATGCGCGCAAAGTTGGATGGATGTTTTAAAGAAGAAGATATAAAACAAATACCACCTAAAAAGGGAATTGTAATAAATATTGAAGAAAATTTAGTGTATTCATTTGATTTAAAAGAAAAGTATAAAAAAATAGAAAAGGGTGACAGGGAAAGAAAAATAATAAATTTGTTTGATAGTATTGAAAATATTGAAAAAGAAGAGATGCCCAAAATATATTATCAGGGACGTTTGGAAAGAATAGAAAAACTTTTAGATGTTAATATAGATAAAATACGAAAATTAAAAAGGTGTTCAAAATGTTTGTTGCCAGAAACATTTCCGGGAATACATTTTGATGAAGCCGGTGAATGTTCAATTTGCAAACAGTATAAAAGGAAAATTCCCAGGGGGGAAGAAAACTTAAAAAGTTTGTTGGATAATAATAAAAATAGTAACAGTAGATATGATTGTATAGTTCCTCTAAGTGGAGGAAGAGACAGTTGTTATATGCTTCATTATATGGTAAGAGAGTTGGGATTAAAACCGGTAGCATATACTTATGACTGGGGAATGGTCACTGATTTGGCAAGACGAAATATTCAGCGTATGTGTAGCGAATTGGGGGTTGAACATATTCTTATATCCGCAGATATTGCCAGGAAAAGAAAAAATATACAGCTAAATGTTAAGGCGTGGTTAAAACATCCTCGTCTGGCAACAGTTCCATTATTTATGGCTGGTGATAAGCAGTTCTTTTATTATGCACAGCTCCTAAAAAAACAAATGTGTGTTGACAATATTGTGTTTGGAATGAATAGCCTGGAGGAAACTCAGTTTAAAGTGAGATTTGCCAAAATTAAAGAAACGGGCAAAAATGATATACATTATAATTTGTCAACTAAAAACAAGTACAATCTTCTTATTGCATATGCAGAAGAATTTATAAAAAATCCGGCTTATCTCAATCGGAGTTTACTTGACAGCTTTTCGGGCTTTTGCTCGTATTATTTTCTACCTAAAGATTATGTTCAATTTTTTGATTATATTCAATGGAATCAGAAAATTGTCGAAGATGTTATTATTAACCAATATGGGTGGGAAAAAGTAAAGGGCATGGATGAAACTTGGAGGATTGGAGATGGAACGGCAGCGTTTTATAATTATATTTATTATAAAATTGCCGGTTTTACAGAGTTTGATACCTTTAAAAGCAATCAAATAAGGGAAAATATGATAGACAGAAAATCGGCATTGGCCTCCTTGGAGGAAAGTAACAGGGTATCGGCAGAGAATTTCGCTTGGTATTGTGATACAATAGATATTGACCCGATAGCGGCATTAAAGGTTATAAATAGTCAAAAGACACTATACGAATGATTCTGGTGAAAGGAAGTATATGTAATGTTTATATTACCAGCTATAGCCTTTATATCAATTATAATAATTGATTATGCTTATAGACACAGGATATTTGAAGCAATAGCTGATGCATGGCTTGCGATTACTATATATACCTGGGTATCCGTAGAAATTTTAAGTGTTATAAATAAATGGAATCAAAGGACGGTTTTACTGGTATGGTTAGCAGTATGTATCATACTGGGAAGAGTTATTGTTCAAAAAAAAGTCTGGCAAAAAATTGCCACTATGTTTCAAGGCGAGGATGGTTTTATAGATAAGGTCAGGAATTATAGAGGATATCTTGTAGTTTTTGCTGTATTTGTGACATTTATTTCAATAACTGCCTTAATGAGGAGTCAGAGTTTGGTTGACAATTTAACTCACAGGCTGCCTCGGATTATGCATTGGATACAAAACGAGTCTGTGAGATATTTTGCCACAAGCTCACCAAGACAGGTTCAGCTTTCTTCTTTAATTGAATATATGAATGCACAGATTTATCTTTTAGGGGGAAATGACAGATTAATTAATCTTGTGCAGATAGGAGCATACGCATGTTCCGGGGCCATGATATTTGGAGTAAGCAGAAAATTAGGAATAAATCATAAATTGTCTATTTTGTCAGTCTGGTTATATTTACTGATACCGATAGGAATTATTGAAGTATATACTGCCCAGACAGATGTTGTCGCAGGAGTCTATTTAATTATATTTGTTTATCTCCTACTGGATTTTATACAGGCAGACAGATTGGTTATGAATAAAGAGGGGTTTTTTTGTGCTGTCAGACTATCTATGTGTGTTATGGCAGGGTATCTCTCTAAGCCAACGGTTTGTTTTAGCATGGTTATTTTTTTCTTATGGATGTGTATTGTGAGGGTTTCTAAAAAAGACAACCTAATCGAACTCTTTAAGTATATTCTTGTAGGCGGAAGCGTAGCACTGATACTTTTTAGCCCATCTTATATAAGAAATTATCAGGCATACAGTATAACTAATAGTATCATTGATGATAAAGGCCAACCAGAGAGTGGTAGTGCTGAAGTTGAGAGCGGAACAACTGAGGATAATACAGATGAAAATATCGTAGCTGCCAGGGAAGCAAATCAGACTTTAGTATTAAACAATCTTTCCAGTGCCAGGCGGTTTGCAATGAGCTGTATTCAGAATTTGGGTATGAATGCCTCAACTCGTTGCTTTCCGCAGATAAATAGATTAATTACAAAAGTTGTTTACAAATGTGCGGCCATGCTGGATTATGTATTTCCTCCAATAGGTGATTTTTGGATTTTCGTAGATAATGGGGAGTTGGGGGAGACAAATGAGCCCAGTCCGGCTATTATGTTATTTTGGATGTTGGCTTGGGGAGGAATTATTTTTAGATTTAGCAAGATTAGCAAAGAACAGCTAATATATTTACTTTGCGCTACAGTGAGTATGATTATACAAAGCGGTTTGATGGGATATACCTATTATCGAACAAGGTATTTATTAGGGGTAATGGCAGTATTATGTCCGGTCTTTGCGGCGGTGGTACAGGGGATTAGCAGAAATAATGTTATTAAGCAGAAAGTAGCAACTATATTGATTGTGATTTCAAGCTTTGGAGTTGTTAATGCGTTGACCTATGAGATTCCATATATAATAGATGGATTCAAAGGAGAAAAAATTCACCAGTACTTCGTTAATAATAACGAACCGGAGTTTTATTATGACCAAATGTCGAGATTTGCCAATGAAAACAGGTATACTAAAGTAGGAATTGCAGGAACAATTCAGTATGAGTATGTTTTATGGCAGAACATTGACAACTTAGAACGATTGGAAATGGTGAATGTAGAAGACGGTGCATTAAGCCAATATGAGGATAGGGAATATATTCCGGAATGTATTTTTGAAGAGTCAAGGGAAGAGATTAAGTTAGGTGATGGATTGATATGTCATGGCAGCGAGTATGAGTGTGTTTGGGCAGACTTTGGAAATAATAGATATTACACAGCATTTGTGCAGTGTAAATAAAAGTTAGGCGGAAAATATTATGCTTTTCAATTCATACATTTTTATTTTATGCTTTTTACCCATATGTATTATAGGATATTTTACGCTCAACCATATTAAGCAAACAAAATTGGCACAAATATTTTTGTTAGCAATGTCCTTATGGTTTTATGGTTTTTTTAATCTATATTACACGCTGATTATTATTTTTAGCATAATAGTTAATTACAGTGTATACAAATTATTTTTCAAAGGAAGTTATAGAAAAGGATTGCTGGTTGTTGCACTGTTATTTAATTTAGGCATACTATTCTATTTTAAGTATTATGATTTCTTTATACAAAATGTTAATTTTATTTTTGGCTCCAATATTGCTTTGAAGAAAGTTATTTTGCCTCTGGGAATCAGCTTTTTTACTTTTCAACAGATATCATTTATTATAGATGCATATAAGGGGGAAGTGCCGGATTATGGATTTATAAATTATGCGTCTTTTGTAACGTTTTTCCCCCAATTGATAGCCGGACCTATTGTAGTGCATAATGAATTAGTACCTCAATTTTTGAATTCTGCTAAAAAGAGATTTCAGTGGGAGAATTTTGCCAGAGGTATCTATATTTTTACATTAGGGTTGGGCAAAAAGGTAATATTGGCGGATACTTTTGGCAATGCTGTGAATTGGGGCTTTAGTAACATTGCTGAACTTGATAGTACGAATGCAATTATTGTTATGTTATCATATACATTTCAGATTTATTTTGATTTCAGTGGTTATTGTGACATGGCTATAGGGATAGGTCAAATGTTAAATATAGATTTGCCTTTAAATTTTAACTCTCCGTATAAGGCATTGACAATTACTGATTTTTGGAAGCGGTGGCATATTACACTTACAAGATTCTTTACAAAGTATTTATACATTCCGCTCGGAGGAAATAGAAAAGGAAGGTTTCGATTATATGTAAATATTTTAATTATATATTTTGTAAGTGGCTTATGGCATGGAGCCAACTGGACATTTATTTTGTGGGGATTGTTACATGGACTTTTTATGATAATTGTCAGACATAAAAAGGATTTTTTCGAAAGATTACATCCGGCACTGAATTGGATAATAACGTTTGTATTTGTAAATTTAACATGGATTTTCTTTAGGGCGGACACGATAAAGGATGCATTGCGCATTATTTATCGTATCAGTTGCCTTAACTTTTCTGGAATCAACTCCAATATAGCCGAATGCTTTAATTTGCCGGAATTCCAATGGATTTTCAATGTATTATTGGATTATGATATTCTCAGCACATGGCCATTCTTTTTTTTGTCAGTATTTATGTGTATAGCATTTATGATTACGCTTGGTTCAGAAAATACTTATGAAAAGATGAAGAAATTTAAACCAACGCCCGGAAAGCTATTAGTTTTACCATTTTTATTAGTATGGTGTATTTTTTCATTTTCGGGAATAAGTACTTTTTTATATTTTAATTTCTAGTAGGGAGGAATTTGATGTGTTCTTATAAGAAGTGGGGGATTGCATTTATTTTTTTTACTATAGCCTTATTAACGGGTTTAGGCGCCATAACAATAGTGATTGACCCTTATTTTCATTATCATGCGCCGTTGGATAAGCTTCAATATCCGATAAATGACGAAAGATATCAAAATGATGGTATAGTTAAAAATTTCGATTATGATGCAATTATTACTGGAACATCTACAACTGAAAATTTTAAAACCTCTGAATTTGATGAATTATTTTATATGCATTCAATAAAAGTCCCCTTTTCAGGTGCAACCTACAGAGAAATAAACGATAATTTACAACGTGCTATTAAAGCAAATCATAATATAAAATGTGTGTTACGCGGAATGGATGCGGGACGTTTAATAGATGGAAAGGATAATTTAAAGTATGATGATTTACCGGATTACTTATATGACAGGTATTTTTATAATGATGTGCAGTATATTTTTAACAAAGAAATTCTGTTTAAGGATACCCTTGAAGTTTTGAAATATACGGAGTCCGGGCAGGTAACAACTCGATTTGACGATTATGCAAACTGGATGAAAAATGCAGAATTTGGAGAAGAAGCAATTAAAAGCAATTATAATCGTTCGGAACAGGCAGCAGAGATGAAGAAAATGAGTGATGAAGACTATGAAATGATGTATGGTAATGTAACTCAGAATATAACAGACTTAGCTGTTGCTAATCCACAAATCAAGTTTTATTTGTATTGGACTCCCTATAGCATCTATTATTGGGATTCGTTAAATAAGACAGGAACTTTAGAGATGCAAATAGAGGCTCAGGAAGCAGCTACAGAGCTTTTATTAGAACATGAAAATATATGCGTATTTTCATTCTTTGATGAATACGAAATGATATGTAATCCTGATAATTATTTAGATATTCTTCACTTTGGCGAAGAAATAAATTCTCAGATGCTTAAGTGGATTTGTGCAGGAGAACATTTATTGACAAAGGATAATTATGAACAATATTATAATAAGATTCGTGAATATTATATAAATTATGATTACGAGGGGTTATGGGAGTAGAAGTATGCTTACACAAGGCATATTATTTGGAGTGAGAAATTATTTAGAGACAAGAAGGACATTGAAATTAGGAGGAAAGAGAGTGGAAGTAAGAATAAAAGAATTTATTAGTAAGTACGCTACAATCATTCTTTTGATGATTTTTTATATGGCTTTTCATATTGCTTTATCTCCCAGCTATTGGGATGATGCAAACTACAGAAGAGACTTGGGAGGAAGTATCAGTAATTTGCTCCCGTTCTTATATACAGGCTATAGGCTCCAAACGTCCAGGACTACAATTGAATTGGTAATAGGAATTTTAAGTCTGCTTCCTTATGCTGTTTGGAAGATATTGGACTTGCTGATAATTTTATTGCTGTATAAAGATATGGAATGGTTTTTAGAGTATATTTTTGATGTTAATGATTCGAAGTCAAAGTGGGGGCTGACGTTTTTATTGTGTTCCCTTCCTTTCTCTATTATGGCGTGTGCCGGTTGGCTGGCAACAACTACAAATTATTTGTGGGTAATCAGTCTTGGCTGGTATGCGTTAAATAAGGTTTTAAAAAATATTATTCTGGAGGAAAAGTTGTCTGTTACCGAGCAGATATTAACGATATTGGCAGTTTTGTACAGTGGATGCTTTGAATCTGTGGCGGCTCTTATGTTGGTTGGTATGGTGTCTGCAATTATTTATATGAGGTATGCGAAGCATAAAAAAGTTCCGGTTTATTTATGGATTGTATTTTTTATGATAGTTTTGCTTTTCATAGAAATTTTAGTATGTCCCGGAAATAAGAACAGGATGGAGAGCGATGCAGGATATTGGATGACGGATTATGCACAGATGAACTTGCTTGATAAACTGAGAATGGGGATAGTTACTGCTTTTATGCATTTTGTGTCAATTCCAAGCCCTGTCTTTTTTATGATTAGCAGTTTTGGAGCAGTGATAGCGTTTCTTAAAAAAGGAACGTGGATTCAAAAGGAGGTGGCGTTGCTTCCACTTGTCATGGATATTTTGTGGACATGCTATTTTATGATAAATTACCTGATGGGAAATAAGGTGATGACATATCAGGTGCCAAATTCTTTACTTACAGGAGGAACAGATACGATAGAGCAGATTCTATTGCTTCTTACGGTAGCAATATGGTTTGCTTCTATATTATATTCTTTTTATTGGATTTTAGATGACCGAAAAGATTTTTTTCTGTGTCTTACGGTTTTGCTGGTGGGCTGTGTGCCTGAGATAATCGTTGGAATGAGCTCAACGGTGGTAAATTCTATGCTGCGGACAGTTATTTATTTATATTTAAGCATGATAGTTCTCATATTGTGCTTATGGAAGGCAGCCAGAGAATTTTGGAAAGGATATAAGTGGCTTCGCATAACTATTTATGCTATGCTTATATTTGGAACCTTATTAAATGCAATACAAATGACAAGACATATTTTGATTTATGGATAAATTTAGAATGCAAAGATATAATTATGCTATTATGATGAATTGGAAATAAAGTAAAAGTATTGGGAAAGGCAGCAGGTATGGAGAAAAAACAAGTTTGGATATGGGTATGTATTTTCGAAATTCTACTATTAGGTGTTGCTGCCGTTTTTGTTATTAAAGATATAAAAAATAATGGAATAGTAGACACTTCTATAAGAAATTGGAAATCGAAATATATTGAGTATAGTGAAGGCTGGTATGTGGATGAGGAGGTTCTGCAAATTGATGAACCGGTAGTACTTATTTATGGACCAGGAATTGATTTGCCTAAAGGGACATATTCTGTCAGAATAGAATATGAATGCGATAACAATCAGATTTGTAAAGTGAATACTCGCTTTGGAGAGGATATTTTTGTTAAAGCAGGGACGGCAATATTAAGTAAAAATAAGTCAGAGGTTGAATATAACATTACATTAACTGATGATGTGGAAATATTTTCGGTTGAAGTGCAATACAACGGAAAGGGGATGCTGGGGGTAAGAAATATTGCAATCAGCCGGAATTCAATGGGAAGCAGAAAAAGCTTTTTTATGCTTTTGCTGGTTTTTATTGTGTTGGATGTATTTTTACTTTTTTCAAAGCAAATCAAAAAAAATAAAAATTTAGTAATTATGCTGGGCGGGATAGCAGTATTAGCTTCATTACCGCTTTTGTCGGAGGGAATAGGAAGCGGGCATGATTTAGGGTTTCATCTTCTTCGCATAGAGGCAATTGCAGATGGAATTCATTTCGGTGAATGGAGCATACCTGTGCGGCTTTCCAGCCTTTGGATAGAGGGCTATGGGTATCCCACCTCTATTTTCTATGGAGATTTATTGTTATATATACCGGCGTTTACCCGATTAATGGGATTTTCAATTACCGAGGCGTATAAAATATATGTATTTTTGATAAATGCAGGTACAACTGTTATATCATATATTTGTTTTTATAAGGTTTTCCGAAATAAAAATATTGCAGTATTGACCAGTCTGGCATATGTAACAGCTACTTATAGAATGGTGTGTGTTTATGTTCGCGCAGCGGTTGGAGAGTATAGCGCAATGATGTTTTTTCCAATAATCGCGCTGGCTGTTTTTCGCATTTATGCAGAAAGTAATACGGAATGGAAAACGTATAAACGAAATATACCTTTGTTGGCGGTTGGAATGTCAGGCGTAATAGAAACGCATATTCCAAGCACAGAAATAGTAGTGTTTGTACTTGTACTTATTTGTATAGCATTTTTGAAAAAAACACTTACAAAGAATACATTAAAAGCATATTTTTTGTCTGCTATAGAAACAATATTGTTAAATTTATTTTTTATCGTCCCATTTATAGATTATTATATAAATGTTCCTGTGAATGCATTTAGGAATAAAATTGCAATGATTCAGGGCGAAGGAGCCTATATTACACAGCTTTTTTCTGCTTTTTCAAGTGTCCGCGGAATAAGTACGAAGAATATCAGTGATAGAATGAGCCTGACTCCGGGAATGGTTTTGATGGCGGTATTACTTTGGGCGATTATTCTCTGGATAAATAAAAAGGCAGATAAATGGGTTCGATTTTTTACAGTATTCTCCGGGTTGATGCTGATTATGGCGACCAATCTTTTTCCGTGGAACTATCTGGCAAGACATAATGGGTTTGGGAATATGCTTGCGCAGATTGAATTCCCCTGGAGATATCTGGGAGTTGCAATTATTTTTCTGACATTATTACTGGGAAGTGTTATGCAGTTATTGTTCCGGGAGAATAGAAAAGAATATATAAGCAGTATTTCAAAGTCGATAATAGCCGTATGCTTTATTATGTCCTTGTGGTTTATGGGAAGTTATTATTATGATAATACGATGAATTATTATTATGATACAGCAGATTTGAATACCAATTATAGTGGTATTGAATATTTACGGACAGGCTCTGATTTGAACGAGAATACGCATGAAATCGCTACGAGGAACGTGGAGGAAACGATACTGTTATCAAGAAATGGAAAACGTATGGAATTATATTGCAGTGGAGTAGGACAGGGAGGAGAAGTTGAGGTTCCTGTGTTTAACTATAAGGGATATTGTGTCCGCGATGAATTTGGCACAGAATACAATATTGAAGATGGTATGAATAATGTTATTAAATTTATGTTGCCGCCCGGTTTTTCCGGGAAGGTTGTTATTGATTTTGAGGAACCCTGGTATTGGAGAATGGCGGAATTAGTATCCCTAATTTCAGTGTTGGGGTTACTTTTTACCAAAAAAATAAATGAAAGGAAATATAATGCTTAGAATTTGTAAGCATTATACAAAAAGATGATGTTAGTATCAGTAATAATTATTATGATTTTACCCGGGATAATAGCTGCCTGTTTACATTGTAAATTGCACGGTCTAATGCATAAGATAAAAGTATTAGGTTATTTTATAACATATACTATTGGCATTAATATATTAATTGCAGGTATCCTGTGGCTGGTTGGAATTCAAAAATTTAATTTATTTGAAGTAAGCCTGGCATTTAAACTGGGATGGCTAATATCAGGGGTAGTATTAGCGGTAGCATTGGCCTGGTTTTTTAATTCTTATTCGAGAATTAACTGGGCGAAAGTAAAAAGAGTTATACCAGCGGCTCTTTTTTTAACAATAACATATGTGATATTTGCACCAAGCTCTCTATTTTTGGAAAATATCAATGAATTTTACATAAAGTATAGTGTGGTCGCACCTGTTATTTTTCTGCCGGCATTAGTACTTTTCTCTGGTATACTTTGCGTGGGATATTTAATCCCTGAAAGATATTTAATTTTTTATACTTCTCTGGTTTTTGGTGTTTCCTTGTCTGTATATGTTCAAATGAATTTTTTGAATGCGAAGCTTCCAACCCTTGACGGAACAGAGATTGACTGGAGTTTATACACTAATGAGGCCGTAATCAGTACAGTATTCTGGATTTTATGCCTTTTTGTCTGCGTAATAACAGCCTGGCGCTGGAAACAAAAGACAGAGAAAGCAGAGAAATATATTTCCTATTTTTTAAGTGCAGTACAAATGGTATCTTTGGTCGTATTATTAATGACAAACAGGCTTGACCCGGAGTGGGAATATGGATTTTCAAAAGAAGGGGAGTTTTCGGTTGGTTCAAGCGAAAACATTATTATATTTGTAGTAGACTGTTTGCAGCCTTCCTCTTTGGAGGAATATATTTCATCAACTGCATATGCATCGCAATTAAATGATTTTACATTTTTTGATAATGCTGTATCGGGGGGAGCGCCGACGGTAGTAGCAATGCCTGTACTTTTAACTGGAGTAGAGTATGACCCAATGCAGGATATAGAAGAATATGGTGATGAAATATGGCAGGAAACACTATTATATGATGATTTGACAGAAAAAGGGTATGATATCCGCTTCTACACAACCCCGGCAAGTATCCCTACACCTTCAGACATAGAAAATGCGCATAATATGGTGAGTAATTATACAATAACAAGGAGTGACTGGATAGACGATTATGTGAATTTTGGTAAACAGTTTTATAAATTAGTAAATTTTTATACGATGCCTCAGATTTTAAAAGCACATTATTGGCTGTCTACAGAATCTATAATGAATACAATTTCCAGTGCAGATGATAAGTATGTAGAAGATAATTATGCTTTCTATTGCGATATGCGGGCCGCAAAAAAACTTACAGAAAGTTATGATAAGGCTTTTCGGTTGTATCATTTGTATGGCGTGCATAAACCCTATATTACCAATGAGAATATAGAAGAAGTGTATGAAAATACTGTTACGGAACAACAGCAGTTACAGGGAGTTATGAAAGAAATATATTTATATATGGATATGATGAAAGAAACCGGAGTGTATGATTCAAGTATGATAGTTATCTTGGGTGACCATGGGCAGCATGAAATCGGCAGCGCCGAGGTCAATCCCGCAGTCTTGATAAAACTGCCATATGAATCACATGATGTGCTTCAACATAATTCATCTCCTGTGCATTTTAGAAATGTAGTAGCGACAATAGCAGGAACCGTGATAGAAGATTATTCTCCATATGGTCCTGGTGTTTATGATATAACAAAGAAAAGCGATGTTGAGCGCTTGCACACCTTCAGAGGGGAAGTCGGAGAACGGATGGGATTGAAGGGGGACCTTAACACTTATCACAGGATTATTGTATCTGATAATGTACGTGAGAATAAATATCAGATATGGAATCCTCATGAAATTAACCGCATTAATTATGAAATCGGCAGTATAATTGATTTTGCCAATCAAAATGATTATGCTGAAAAGCTTAATTATCGTTTGTATAAAGAAAATGGGACGGCTATTGCGAGTAATGAATTAAGTATGTGTTTTGAATTACAAAATTATCAGGATACTGATTTAGAGTTCCATTTTACTTATTCTAATGTCTATAATGATACGCAAAAAATACGGATTTATGCAAATGGGAAATCAATTGAAAATGTTATCTGTAAAAACGGAAATACTGAAGAAAAGAGTGTCATTATTCCAAAGGATACTATAAATGAAGATGAATTAATTATTCGAATGGTTTTCCCAAATGCCGTAACGCCAAATCAAATTGACAGAAGCAATCCGGATACGAGGGTGCTGTCAGTTGCTTTTGAGTCCATGTGGCTTAGAGAGAGGTAAATCAGAGTGATTTACTCTCTCTAAGGTATTGGGATGCATCTTTATAAAAGCAAGCTATAATAAAAATAATAATAAGACCTATCGGAAACGCGGCGATTATAGAAACGGATTGCAGGCTGTACATAGAATTTTCAGAAAAAATTAACGCAATTGGCAGCAGGATAAACATAACAGCCCAAAAGGTACGTATTCTTTTATCAGGCTCTGCCCCAACGGACAGCTTTTTGTAGGAATAGGAGGACACCACCATGGTGATGGAATCAAAGGTGGTAGAATAAAAGGCAACCATTGTCAGAACCAGTAAAATTAAACCAGGCCGATGTAAGGGTAATGTGTCAAATATTTTCAGGATAGCATCTGAATAACTTCCACCGTTGGCAATAAAGCCGGAGATATCTATGCCATGTTTCATCTGTTGTGCTAATCCGTAGTTTCCCAGAATAATAAAAGAAGTAAAAGTTCCGAGGAGCCCCCATCCATAGCCGCCAAGAACAACATTTTTTATAGTTCGCCCTTTACTGATAAGCCCAATGAAAAAAGGAGTTGCCACGCACCAGACCATCCAATATGCCCAATAATAAATCGTCCAATTTTGTGGAAATGAATTTTCGCGTAAGGGATCCATCCAGGTGGACATTCCAATAAAATTTTGAATCATATTTCCCAGGGCGGAAAATCCGGTTTCTATTATATAGGCGGTTTCACCCCCCATAAAGAGAAAGTATATCAGGAGGGCAAAGAATAAATAGGTACAGTATGAGGCGAGCCTGGAAATTCCTTTCATTCCAAACCAGACGGTCAGGGTATAGACGGCCGCAATCAGAAGAAGGATAATAATGGTCAGACCGGTTCCGTTTTTCAGTCCGAAGACTCTGCATAACGCGGAAGAAAGAAGCGGCGTGGCCAGGGAAAAAGTGGTTGCAGTACCGGCAATCAACGCAAAGATTGCAATTAAGTCAATAAATTTTCCCCAGCAGGAGTCAGTTTTGCTTCCCAGAAGAGGACGACATGCTTCTGAAAATTTTTGTTTACCGCAGCCTCTGACATGTAGCATAAAACCAAAAGCAACGGCGAGAATGATATAAAAGCCCCATGCAATCGGTCCCCAGTGAAACAGGGGATAGGTAGATGCCCATTTCTGGATGCCGCCCAAATCAGTGATATAAGTTTCATTTGCATATAGAGCCCATTCGCATAAGGAATAAAATAAGATGTCTGCTGCCATGGTAGAAGTAAATATCATGGTTCCCCATTGAAAAGAGGAATACTGGGGTGGATCAATATTGTTTCCAAGTTTGATTTTTCCATATCTGGAGAATGCAATATAAAGAGTGGTAATCAGTATTCCAAGTCCAAGTATGGAATAATAAATTCCACATTCATCACCCAGAAATCCTCTTATCTGCTGTAATATCAATGCAGATTGTTCAGGAAATACCATGAAAAATGCGCATAAAATAATAACGCCTGTCAAAGGTACAATGGTTGAAAACCAGTCAATTTTATTTTTTAATGGCTGCGAAAGCATATTGTCACGGCTGTCTTTTGCAGTATTCATTTTTACACTCCTTATTTTAATATGTCTAGTACAACATTGCTTAAATAATAATGAATAAATGTTGCTTTTTTATTGTAGTCGGTGCATAATAATTCT
>QZDS01000050.1 GCA_009917455.1 bacterium 1xD8-48
GCAATTATTATAACAAAAAATGCTGGAAAATTCAGTATTTATCAATATTTTAAGTTGTTCAGCAGACACTACTTAAATAAGAGTAGCGGTTAATATACACTGCCTGGAGCTTGGCGCCCTGTCGGTGTAACCCTCGGAGAGCCCCCGCACTTTCGGCTTGACGAAAGTGCTAAAGTATTATCATCTGTGGCAAAGCACAACTTAAGAAAATATAAATCAGAAGAGTATAGCGCCGATAATATTTTTTTAATATACGGAACAGACAATCTTGTTCAGGATGTAAAAGCAGTTTATTATCAGGAATTTGATGAAGCTTTAAAAGTCTACAATGAAAATCAAACCAGAGCAGATCGTAAGATTGAAGACTATTTTGAACATGTAGCCAATAAGGAACAGGATATGGCAGTGGAGATTATCATCCAGGTTGGAGATCGGGCCTATTGGCAGGAGCATTGGGAAAACAAAGTTTTTATGAAACGAATCTGCAGAATGATTTTAGAGGAGTTGCAATATCAACTTCCACAGTTTGTGGTAGCCAATGCAGTAGTTTATATGGATGAGGACAGTCCTCATATGCATGTAGTGGGAGTTCCGGTAGGAACAGGACACAAAAGGGGAATGTCCAAGCAAGTATCCAAACGAAAGGTATTTATATCCAAACGCAAAGTGATACTTTGGTGGATTTAGAGGAAAAGACAACGAAACTGGAGAGAAAAGCAGAGATTGCGGAGCAGGTATATGAAATGACTTGTGGCTCCGGGGACAATGATACCTTGAGAGAGAAACTTATAGATGTTATGTACGAGAATGAGCAACTAAAAGCGGAAAACTCTAAACTTCGAGAGATGCTGAATAAGGCATACGATTTCATGAAACAGTTTGTAGTGGATGGAAGGAATCTGCTGGAGCAGTTTATGGAGAGTATCGGACAGGTGGTTGAGAAGGTTAGGGGTGGATTTAGAAGGTAAAAAGAGTGGTAAGATGCTTATAGTGAGGCATCTTACCACTTTCTTAGTCTACATACCA
Source organism: bacterium 1xD8-48 (assembly GCA_009917455.1). GTDB lineage: Bacteria > Bacillota > Clostridia > Lachnospirales > Lachnospiraceae > Suilimivivens. The sequence continues at coordinate 1,027 of QZDS01000050.1, forward strand.
AAGCAATGGTGCATCTGGGTTATATTTAGGATGGTTTTTGTTATCTTGACATGTGTATTTTACAGCAGGAGGTGTATTCCTGCAGATGCGATATACTACTTGGTCTATTTCTTGTTTGGCTTCAATAAATGTGCGAATCCAACCATGTATGTATAGTGATGGTGGATCAAATGTACTTTTGCCACCATATCCGATGTCTTGTTCAATTATAAATAATTGAGCCAATATTGCCGTAATATCAATCGGATTAATATATTGTGTAAAACGAATATGGATTAATGGTTTAACTGCATCTAAAGGTTCTGCTCCATAAAAGATTTTGTCAAAAGCAACGAGAAGTTCTTCTCTGGCTTGTGGAAGTTCTCTGGCACGCAATTTTAAATCAATAAGCAGGCGCAGGTGATTTGGACGGAATGGTTTGTCATCACCTATTCTAAGAAAAATTTGAAAATTGGTATTAACATCATAGTTTTTAAATCGTTCAGATAATGTGCCAGGACGATAAATTAGAATTGCTTGTTCTCCGTTATTGTAGACTTCGCACATAGTATCAAAGGGAAGGTCTAGAACAATTTCTCTCATTTCAACATAGGTCATTTGCTATCAACCTCCTTAAAAAATTCACTAATCTCAACACCAAGTACATTTGCAATCTGGTTTAAAACAGATATGGATAAGCTTTTATTGCATCCGACAGCTTCGATTTTAGAAAGGTAGCTGATGCTGATTTGAGCTTGTTCTGCTAGTTGTACCTGGGTTAATTTAGCATTTTCTCTGTAATGTTTTATATTTGAACCTATAACATGATATAGGTCAGTGTCGTTTTTAAAACGCATACAAACACCTCTTTCACTATTTGTGAATATTATCTCATGAGATATTGTTTATATAAATTCACTTATAGTGAAAGAAGAAAGGAGTAGATTTTTTTGGAGAATTGATGTAGACTTATTGGTATCATCTGTGAGAGAAGTGGATAGAATGAAATTGATGCAAGAGGAGCAATATGAATATAATAAGTTCATGAGTGAATTATTTAGAAAAGGGCAAGAAATACAAAGAGATTTTGATAATCTTTCTCCTGAAAATCAAAAGAGAGTATATTCTGAATTAGGGAAATATGTACAGATAGAAAGTGTGATTACTTTTTTGCAACATATTAGCCAATGAACATAAGAAGGAGGAATGTCTTATAAGTTTACAACCAAATAATTTCAAGCTTGAACCAACAACCGTTTGGGCTTTTCCGGGCAGAGGCAGTTGGGCAACGCATTCAGGAAGGTATCGAGGGAATTGGTCACCATATGTGCCAAGAAATCTGATACTTCGCTATTCTAATCCCGGTGAGTGGGTCTTAGATCAATTTATGGGTAGTGGAACAACCTTAGTCGAGGCAAAGCTACTCAATCGTAATGCGGTAGGTGTTGACATCAATCCGCAATCTGTTTCAATCTCTGAAACAAATTTACAATTCCAATGTGAACCAATTTCAAAAATATTTACACGGATTGGCAATGCTACGAATTTACATTTTATCAAAGATAGCCATATTGATTTTATCTGTACGCATCCGCCTTATGCCAATATCATCAAATACAGTAAGGGAATAGAAGGGGATATTTCATTGCTTGGTGTAGATGAATTCCTGAATGAAATGTGTAAGGTGGCTGAAGAATCCTATCGTGTATTGAAAAAGGGTAAAATGTGTGCTGTGATGATAGGAGATGTAAGAAAATATGGGAAAGTTATTCCGTTAGGGTTTCGTATGATGGAATGCTTTTTACGGGCAGGATTTACGAATAAAGAGATTATTATTAAAGAGCAACACAATTGCCGTTCTACAGATTATTGGGAAAAGCAGAACAATAATTTTCTTCTACTTGCACATGAGTACATATTTGTATTTCAGAAGTAAATTAATTCACAAAGAGTGAAAGCTTGTGGTTGTTATTTTGTGTGTTTGAAAGTATAATAGATATGTAAAAGATTGTCCTTTTGCGGACATAGAGAAGAGGAACAGAATGAGTAATTTAAGTGTCGCTCCATTTGTGAAATGGGCTGGCGGAAAGCGCCAGTTGCTTCCACAGATAAAGGAAAGAATGCCTGAAAAATATAATAATTATTTTGAGCCGTTTGTAGGTGGTGGGGCTGTAATATTTGAATTGCTACCTACAAATGCTCTGATAAATGATATCAACAAGGCGTTGGTAAATACATATAAGCAGATATGTAATGCTCCGGAAGCATTTCTAAAGGCTGTAAAGAAACTGGATGAGGAAATGAGGGAAGATGGAAAAGAGTATTATTATTCTCTTAGAGAGCATTACAATGATAAGCTAATGAAAGCGGAGTTTGATGTGGAGTTGGCTGCATTGTTTGTATTTATCAATAAACATTGTTTTAACGGCTTATATCGTGTAAATGGTAAAGGACTTTTCAATGTTCCATACAACAATAGTCGTAGAGCTTCTGTTGATGAAAATGCCATCATGGAGATCTCAAAATACCTTCAAGGAGTAAAAATCATTGATGGAGATTTTGAGGTTGCTTGCAAGGATGCGAAGAAGGGTGATTTTGTATTTATAGATAGTCCGTATGCACCGTTGAATCCAACTTCTTTTGAATCATATACGAAAGAGGGATTTGACATAGAAAGCCACAAACGACTTGCAAATCTATTTGATGAATTAACCGCCAGAGGTTGTTACTGTATGCTCACAAACCATAATACTGAGTTGATTAATGAACTGTATGGTAACATGGGCTACAGAATAGATGTTGTAAGTGTTAAGCGTATGATTAATTCGGATGCATCCAACAGAGTTGGAGAAGAAGTAATTATTTGCAACTATTAAAGGAGTCGGGATAATGGAGAACTTCTTTACAAAAAAAGTGCCATTATACTTCGAGACAGAAGAATCACAATTGATATTAGGTGATTCCTTTAAAATTCTGACAAAAATGGAACCGGAGTCTGTGGGTATGATATTTGCAGACCCGCCTTACTTTTTAAGTAATGATGGTATTACCTGTCAGGGCGGGAAAATGGTTTCAGTAAATAAAGGCTCATGGGATAAGCTTTCGGAAAGTGGAACCAGCGTTGAAGAGAAACACAAGTTTAATAGAAAGTGGATTAAGTTATGTAAGAAAGTACTAAAGCCGAACGGCACGATTTGGATATCGGGAACATTACACAATATATATTCGATTGGTATGGCCTTGGAGCAGGAAGGCTTCAAGATAATCAACAATATAACATGGCAGAAAACAAATCCACCACCAAACTTAGCATGTCGATGCTTCACACATTCTACGGAAACCATTTTATGGGCAAAGAAGAATGAAAAGAAGTCTCGGCATTTTTTTGATTATCAGAAGATGAAAGAAATGAATGATGGCAAGCAGATGAAGGATGTGTGGACAGGGGCGTTGACAAAAACTTCAGAGAAAACAGAAGGAAAGCACCCTACACAAAAGCCGGAATATCTGCTTGAAAAAATCGTACTGGCATCTACGGAGGAAGGGCAAGTTATATTGGATCCTTTCTGCGGTTCCGGAACGACCGGAGTAGAGGCTGTGCGATTTGGGCGGAAGTTTATTGGGATAGATGTAAGCGAAGAATACTTGGAGATATCCAGGAAAAGATTGGAGAAAGTAGCGAATGACAAATAGAGATTTTGATGAATGGCTGAGCAAGTTCAGACCAAGTATATCAAGTTATGATTACTATATTGACTTTGAAAAAGTCGTAAGAAATGTAGAAGAAATCAAGGTTGAATTGAATATTTTGAATTCCTTGATTGGTTCAAAAAACATAGAGGAAGACTTTGAGAGAATAGTAAAAAAGTATCCGGAAACATTGAAATGTGTTCCATTACTTCTTGCTGTGAGAGGATATGAAATCTATGCCCAGGATGAAGAAGGAGCATTCTTGTATAACTTCAAGAAGATGAATTATAGCGTAGAGCAGTACAAAGTATTCATGCGTAAGACAGGATTATTTGATATGATTGCAAATCACTTGGTAAATAATCTTGTAGATTATGCTTTGGGTATTGAAACCGGATTGGATTCTAATGGTCGTAAAAATCGTGGCGGTCACCAGATGGAAGATTTGGTTGAGAAGTACATCGTGGCAGCAGGATTTGAAAAGGATGTAAATTACTTTAAGGAAATGTATCTTAAAGATATTGAAGAAAAATGGAACATTGATTTATCGGCACTTTCTAATCAGGGCAAGGCGGCTAAGAGATTTGATTTTGTAATTAAGACAGATAAGATGATTTATGGTATCGAAACAAACTTCTATGGTGGTGGGGGATCAAAGCTCAATGAAACTGCCAGAAGTTACAAGATGCTTTCACAGGAAGCAGATACTATTGACGGATTTACCTTTGTGTGGTTTACAGATGGAATTGGTTGGAAGAGTGCAAGAGGTAATTTGAGAGAGACATTCGAGGCCATGGATGCGATTTACAGTATTGGTGATATGGAGAATGGAGTTATGGAAAAGGTGTTTTTATAATATTTTGCTTAATGGCAAATATGTGGAAGGAGAAAATATTATGTTAAAAAATGATAAAAATAATAAAAAACCTATCATTCAGACAAGCGGTTATAATGGAAGTGAGCCTACACGTGTATGTCCGAATTGTGGAGAAGAGAAGCCGCTTAGTGAATTTGGATATAGAAATATGGGAGACGGAAATATTAGAAATTAATCATAGTGTAAAAGTTGTAGATGAGGATATAGTGAGGGGAACAGAAATGTCTAATTTTATACAAAGCTTAGATTATCTATATGATGATGTTCGAAGTAAAAATAATATAAGTTTATATAATAAAAAATTTGCACTTTACATACCAATAAAAGTTGAAATGTACGGAAGGGAAAGTAACAATGGGAGATTATGAATGACTAATCCCCAGGATATAAATATATCATTTGTGGATTTGCTAATATTGATTAATTTAATATTGGCAAAAGATATGGTGTCTGCGCCACTTTGAACAGATAAACCTAATTTTTTAAAACATACGATATCAAAATATATTCTTTTGTTACGGTACTATTACTATAAAGATGAGAAAGCAAAATTATTTTTGGAGAGTACAGGATTTGATGTAGAAGGTGATATTTACTCGAATTATGACACGCAAGAAAAAAGAAATGCGAAATTAAAGATTTTTTGTGATTTTGATTCATTTGAAAAATCGGGAATAATATGCTAGAATGAATTAGGATCCTGGTAAGGCTTTTTGCCACCTCAGAGTTTGAGGTTAAAGCAATAGAAATTTGGTTAAATTTGGTCGACGATGTCGATGTTTAGCTTAAAAGTAAATTTATTATATGAACCTTCTTATTTCGGCAACTTACCTCAATAAGAAGAACCCCATAATAAATTTTCTTTTTGCAAAGAATTATTTCCAAATTTAAGTAGGATCCTTTTTTAATGGACAAAAAATGAAAAGATACATATTTAAAGAAAAAGATATTGTAGATGAGTATAGATACATTTTTTTGTGTGGAACTAAGTACGGGCGAAGCAGTATGAAGGATAAAAGAAATGTGCTTAGAAATTTTGTTAAAGAAAATAATTTTAACTATAAGCCAATAATTTTGGAAGATAATTTCATTTTCAGAAAAAATAGCTCTAGATTCCTCGTCTATGATGATATTTATATGAAGGATTTATATCAAGTAGAGATGCTTACTAATTATTTAGTCGATAAAAACTTAATTATTCATGAAAGTATTTCAACAGGAGCTGAAACTGGCTTGTTTTTAAGTGAGGAACAAATGGCTAAAAATCATGTTTATTAGTTCCAGAACAAGTTACAGTGGAAGAAGATAAAATTGGTCAATTTGTAAAGTTGGCGTTTTTGAATGAAACGAGTGATGTAAAAATAATTACGTATTATCCTGGAGTAGAAAAAAACATTATTTCTAACAAGGTTATGAAGAAAACTAAAAAACATATTTTTGGGCTGCTATTAATCAATATGATAAAAAGGACTATAAAGAGATAGAATGTTTGAAAGGATTATATTCGTTTGTGTTATCGATCGAAAAAAGATGTGTGGAAGATTGTTATTCAGATAAGATGAAATCTTTGCTTGCGGAACGAGGATGTGAAACATTAAAACAGTTGCTTAGTTCATTTGGGAATTATGAGTTTAGGCAAGATGAGACAAGCGATGAGGGAATTTAATTAAACTCCCCATTGCATCAACATACCCTTGCAAGCCGCCATCTTTGGAAGCTAATTTTGCATACAGCCCCGGTTTTTCTCTGGCAAGCCTTGTGAGATAAGCAATATCAGAAGGATCGTCCAGACGAACGGAAGCATTGTATTTTTTGTAGTTAAAAGAGATGCGGATATTTTCGTTGAGACTGACCTCAACGCAGTCGGTTTCAGGGTTATACATTGCAAAGATTATTTTAGTCATAGGTAACTCCTTTCGATTAACGCAATTACCTAAACGCTGTGCGCGGATTTTAGGCGCACAGAAGTCGTGGGACGCTCTGGGCAGTCTACTGTGTAAAACACGTATGCAACAAATGATGTAAGGAATCCCTTGTTTTCGGGTTTCTCCGGCAAAAGAAGCAGAGACAGGTAATAGAAAGGAATGTCTTTTGGAAAAAATGAGAATTTTAGTAATAGAAGACGACCTGGCATTAAGCGCCGGACTGTGTTTTGAACTTGACAACAGCGGTTACATCACAGTTGCCGCCTATAATTGCAGAAAAGCGGAGCTGCTGATTAGGGACGATAATTTTGACCTTGTTTTGCTGGATGTGAACTTACCGGATGGGAACGGCTTTGAACTGTGCCGTACCATAAAGCAGGTTCATCCGGAGCTGCCGGTGATTTTCCTGACGGCAAATGACCTGGAACAGGATATACTGGACGGCTTTGAGCTTGGGGCAGAAGATTATGTGACCAAGCCCTTTAATATGCAGATACTGCTGCGCCGTGTGGCGGTTGTACTGCGTAGGGGAAATAAAAATGCGGCAGAGACCCCGGAGCGGCGGTGGAGCGATGGCTATCTGGCGCTGGATTTCTCTGCGCTGACAGCATGGCGGGGAGAAGAAAAACTGTCGATTACGCCAAACGAGTATAAGCTGCTGCTGGCGCTTACGGAAAATGCGGGAAAGATACTTACCCGTCAAATTTTACTGGAAAAGCTGTGGGACAGTGGCGGTAATTTTATTGATGACCACACACTGACGGTTACAATGAACCGCTTACGTTCCAAAATAGAGGATGAAACCCATACATATATCAGGACTGTCCGGGGGATGGGATATATCTGGAAAGGAGCTTCGTGATGAAAACCTGGCAATTCAGAATCATCTGCTCCTTTCTGGCAACAGCATCCGCCGGTCTTGCGGCGGCGCTTATCTGGATGTTGTGGGAGTATATTCCCAACGCATCAATCCGGTATGGCATATTGGCTGTGTGCGCCGGTATTTTTCTGGCGGCCGGTTTCTGGTGCGCCTTACAACGGTATCAAATCGAGAAGTTTGCGGACGATGTCTGTGAAACCATAGACGCCGCGATGGCAGACCGTCGGCCGCAGAACTTTCATCCCTATGAGGATTCTCTGACGGCAAAGGTGCAGGGGAAGATTTTGCAGTATTATGACATTATGCACGAGGGCCGTCTGCAGAGCCGGCAGGATAAAGAGACTTTGCAGAGTCTGGTCAGCGATATCTCTCATCAGGTGAAAACGCCTGTGGCCAATATGAAACTCTATATCGGAATTTTGCACCGCCCCGATATTCCCGAAGAAAAACGGGAACTGTTTCTCAATACAATGGACGCGCAGATTGGCAAGCTGGATTTTCTGATGCAGTCTCTGATTAAAATGTCGCGGCTGGAAACCGGCACATTTGCCTTAAACCCGGTTCTGGCCCGTTTAAACGATACCATTGCACAGGCCATGAATACCGTATGGGCAAAAGCGGAGCAGAAAAACATAGAATTGTCCGCGCAATGCGGCGCAGACGTAATGGTACGGCACGATATAAAGTGGACAGCGGAAGCGATGGGAAACATTTTGGACAATGCAATCAAGTACACGCCGGAGGGCGGGCGCGTTGCCGTCACGGTCTGTCCCTGGCAGTTCTACACCCGCATAGATATTTCCGACACCGGCATTGGAATCCCGGAGGAACACTATAATGATGTGTTTCAGCGGTTTTACCGGGCGGAGGAAGTTGCTGCAGAAGAAGGGGTTGGTCTTGGCCTGTATCTGGCGAATGGAATTGTGACCCGGCAGAAGGGATATATCAGCGTGAAGTCAAAGGCGGGAGAGGGAACAACCTTTTCCGTCTATCTGCTCAGTTAGTTTTTTATACGCTTTTAAACAAAAAATATAAACGAGGAATCAACTCATGGATATTGTAACGGTACAACATCTTTATAAAACTTTCGGAAAAGGAGAAAGCGCCGTACATGCCCTGAACGGCATTGACCTTGCCATTGAGAAAGGAAAATTTACGGCAGTCATCGGCGCGTCCGGCTCGGGAAAGACTACGCTGTTAAACATGATAGGCGGGTTGGATACTCCCGACAAGGGAGAAGTCATTGTGGATGGCATCCGGCTATCCGGTCTGAAAGAAAAGGAACTGGCGGTATTTCGCCGCAGCAAGGTTGGATTTGTTTACCAGAGCTTTAATCTGGTTCCCACGCTTACAGTCAGGGAAAATATTCTGTTCCCCTTAAGTCTCGCGGGGAGCAGTCCCGAACCGGATTTTTACTCGGAAATGATTGAACTTCTGCATTTGAAGGACAGACAGAACGCCTACCCGCAGGAGCTTTCCGGCGGCGGCCAGCAGCGGGTGGCGATTGCGCGGGCGTTGATTGCAAAGCCCGCCCTTCTTCTGGCGGACGAGCCTACCGGAAATCTGGACTCCAAAAACGGGCAAAATGTGCTGGGCCTGTTGAAACTGTCGGTGGAGACCTGGCATCAGACACTGGTGATGAACACGCACAATCTTGAGATTGCTCAAATGGCTGACAGAATCATACGCATCGAAGACGGACGTATCTATGAGCAGGAGGACGGGCCATGCTGGCAAATAACAACCTGAAAGTCTGCCGTACCCTGATAAAGCGGGATTTCAAATTCCATCGTGGCAAAAATTGTATATTGATAATGGCTGCAGCGCTGGTAACAGCGCTTTATACTTTTGTGTTTTTGCTGGGGAACTCCGTTCAGGGGGCCTTTCTGCTCAGTTACCAGTACGCCTATGGTGCTGTCAGCCAGATTCTCTATACAGGACTGACGAATCAGCAGGCGGATGCCATCGCTGGAAACGCCAGTGTAAAAAACAGTGTCCGGCTCAGTACCATAGGACAGCTTACCGACCCGATGATGGGACGGCGGCTGGTAAAGCTGGCCGTTACAGACCAGGCCTATGCGGAAAGCGTATTGTCCGTCCCCGACACGGGAAGGCTGCCGGAAAATGTCGGCGAGATAGCTTTGGATGAGTTTACCATGGATTCTCTTGGCGTTCCCCGCAAACTGGGAACGCCTGTGACTGTGCGCTGGACGGACTCGGAGGGAGGAGCCCATTCCACGGAATTTACGCTGTGCGGCTGGTGGATTAGCCCTACAATTTTCACCGAAGCCTGCGCGTGGATATCCGCCGATACTGCGCTGAAACTGGTTCCGGATTATCAGGGTAAGGACAGCCATAATGTGACGCTGGGGGTGAATCTGCACCAGACGGGAGATTTGGAACAGCAGGCGGCTTCTGTTTTGGAGGAACAGAGCATTGCCGGGGTCAGCTTTACAACCAACTTAGCCTGCAACGAAGCGCGTCGGGAGCAGGCGATGCAGCAGGCGATGCCGTTCTATTCTCCCACGGTACTGGTGCTGCTGTGCGGATGTCTGATGATTTACTGTATCGTCCATGTGGCGGCGCGGCAGGATACCATGTATTATGCAAGCCTGAAATCACTGGGAATGACACCGCGGCAGATTCGCCGCCTGTTGCTGGAGCAGGGCTGCATCATTTCTTTCCTTGGATTTTTTCCGGGCTGGGCGTTGGGATTTGGATTTCACTTTGTGATAACCGGCCGGATGATTGAAGGAATGGAGGAAAATCCCGCGTTTTATTTTCTTTCCTGGCTGCCCTTTGGGGCTGCGGCGTTTTGCACCCTGTTCACCACCCTGTCAGCGTATCTGCTTCCCACGCTCCGCCTGTCGCAGATGACGCCGGTTCAGACGGCCAGTCTGGCATCGGGGCCTGTGCCGCGGCACAGACGCAGTTCTGACGGACGGACAACCCTCACGAATCTGGCGCTGCGCACTACATTTGGCCGGAACCGGTGGCGCACCGTTTTATCGGTATTTTCCCTGCTGGCAGCGGCGGTTCTGCTTAGCTCAATCTGGATACAGTATGTGAGCTTTCGGGAAGATATGTACCTGGCCGGGGTTTCACCATGGGATTACAGCTTTGCGGATGGCTCGGCATACCTTTCCGTGCAGCGGTATAACGAGAACAATCGCGGCATTACCGACAGTACCGTAAAGGAATTGCAGGCCCGCCCGGAAGTTACCGCCGTCAGCGCCTTAAAAAGCCATGAAGCAGAGCTGACTGCGTCCGATGAGCTGCAAAGGCGTATTGTGGACTACTACAATCAGCCCTATGATGAAACAATGACGTTGAAAGAAACTCAGGCAGCCTATCCGGAATGGTGTGACGGTTTGGAACGGTTGGAACAGACCGGCGGGTATAGGGGGCTTATTATCGGACTGGATGGGGCTTATCTGCAATATGTACTGGATAACTGTCCTTTTACCAGCGGCAGTTTTGACGCGGATGCCTTTGCCTCCGGGGATTATGTTCTGGCGGCAGGCGCTTATAACGAAGGGATTTCCACTCCGGCAGCGGGGGAGACGGTAGAGCTGAACGGGCATGTCTATACCGTATTGGGCTCTGTGATGCATGATGACGCATATATCAGCGGTACCAACAGCATACAGGCATCTTTCCATCTTGCATATATCCTGCCCATGGCGCAATTTGACGTTCTGTTTCCGGGGCAGGCGTACCGCCAGTTGGCAGTTGATATTCATCCGGTCCGGCAGGCTTCCTTTGAAGCCTATCTGGATTCCTACGAGGAGGGCATGAACCGGGGCATAAGAATTACACGTCGCAGCGAATACGCGGCAAATTTTGAAGCGGGGCGGCTGAATGAGGTGCTGCCGAATCTGGTGATTGGGCTGGTACTGCTCGGCATTGCGCTTGTCAATTTTGTGAATATGCTGGTGGTCAAGACGGTCAGCCGGAAATCGGAGTTTGCGGTTTATGAAAGTCTGGGTATGACAAACAGCCAACTGCGCTGCCTGATGATTCTGGAAGGCGTTTTCCATGCGGCGCTGATGTACCTGCTGCTTGTGCCGGCGGTCATATTTTTCGCGGCAGCCGTGATGCCGGCCGTGGTAGCGTCTATGGAGTCCTGGTGTATCGCCTATCGTTTCTCCGTGCTGCCTTTGTGGGTGCTGCTGCCGGTTATATTGCTTTTGGCCATAGCGACTCCTACCGTTTGTCTGCGTTTTATTACAAAAGGAAGCCTGACCGGGAGAATGCGCCGGGCGGAATAAAAGAGTTACAAAAATGTACCTTTCATGTGCCTGAAATGAGACATTGGTCTGGTAGACTGAATGTATCAAAAGGAGCAATGCTCTAAAGAGCACAAGGAGGGACAGCTTATGGAAATAATCTTAAAGGCCATCGGCCTCAAAAAATATTACGGCAAAGGCGAAACGCTGGTAAAGGCACTGGATGGTGTTGACCTGGAGATTGAAAGGGGAAAATTTACGGCTGTCATTGGCACGTCAGGCTCCGGCAAATCCACTCTTCTTAATATGCTTGGCGGCCTTGACACTCCCGGCGAGGGCAGTATCCGGGTGGGAGAAACAGAGCTTGCCAGGCTAAACAGTGAGCAGGCGACCATTTTCCGCCGCAAACAGATTGGATTTATTTTCCAGAATTATAATTTGATTCCGGTTCTCAGCGTTTGGGAAAATATTATTTTTCCCATTGCTCTGGACGGCCGTAAGCCGGACAGGAATTTTATCATGGAGGTGGTTAAGCTTCTGGGGCTGGAAAAGAAACTGGACAGTCTGCCGAACAATCTGTCCGGGGGCCAGCAGCAGCGTGTGGCGATTGCACGGGCTCTGGCAAGCAAGCCCTCCATTATACTGGCCGACGAGCCTACCGGAAATCTGGATACCAAAACCAGCAATGATGTAATCGGGCTGCTGAAGATGACCGGTAAGGAGTTTCGTCAGACGATTGTGATGATTACCCACAACCCGGAAATTGCACAGATGGCAGACCGAATTGTTCGGATTGAAGACGGCCGCATTGCGCTGCAGTAAGGAGGCCGGTTCAATGAGAAGAAGCAAAAAACAGGAAAAATTTAATCCGATTAAAACGATTGAACAGAGGATATTCCTTAAAAATAAAGGCCGCAATCTGGTAGCCGTTCTGGCGATTGTGATGACTACCCTTATGTTCACGACGTTGTTTACTTTGGCCCAAAGCATGAGCGAGAACCTGATTGATATGACCTTCCGGCAAACCGGTTACAACACGCAGGCAAGCTGTAAGTCCATCACTCCTTTGCAGGCGGAAAAACTGGCGGCCCACCCTGATGTGAAGGAACTGGGACATAGTATTGTGCTTGGTCTGGCGGAAAACGACAAACTGGGAGGGCGGCAGGTGGAAATCCGCTGGGCGGACGACAGCTATGCGGCGCACAGCTTTGCCGCCCCAACAACCGGAAGGATGCCGCAGTCTGCCGACGAAGTGGCGATGGATACCATCGCGCTGAAACGTTTAGGCATTCCCCTTGAAGTCGGCCAGACGGTTACGCTGGAATGGCGGAAGGACATTTCCGACTCCGGGGAGGAGCCGATGCAGGCAGTGTTTACCCTTTGCGGTTTCTGGGAAGGGAACGACTCCGTTTATGCCAGCATGGCATGGGTCAGCCGGGAATATGCAAATCAGATGACCAAAGGGCAGCTCCCGGCGGGAGACAATATATTGGGACGCCATATGGTACAGGTCAGCCTCTACAGCGACAGTAATATCGAATCCACAATGAACCGTATTTTGTCTGACACAGGGCTTGACGGTCTGGAATATGGCGTCAATCTGGCCTATCTGCCGGAGATGGGGGCGACGGCGCTTCAGGAAACGCTTCCCATGTACTTTGGCATGGCGCTGGCTTTTGTGGCAGGCTATCTTATCATCTACAACATCTTTCAGATTAGCGTTACTGCCGATGTGCAGTTTTACGGAAAATTAAAGACGCTGGGCGCGACAAACCGGCAGAATAAAAAATTAATCTACGGGCAGGCCAACCGCCTGTGTTTAATCGGCATTCCCGTTGGCCTATTACTTGGCTGGCTGCTTGGCGTGGTGCTGGTACCGGCTTTTACCGGAATTTTGGAGGGCGGCAGCACAGTGTCCGTCAATCCGCTGATTTTTATTGGTTCGGCACTCTTTGGCTGGCTTACGGTTATCATTTCCTGCCTGCGCCCCGCAAGACTGGCCGCTAAGGTATCCCCGGTGGAGGCTCTGCGAATGAATGATGCCGCCGTTTCCGGCAGGAAAAAGACAAAACGCGGTGAAACAGGCGCTTCCCTTGCGGGGATGGCCTGGGGGAATCTTGGCCGCAACAGGAAACGCACAATCACGGTGATTTGTTCGCTGACACTGGGCCTTGTGCTGCTTAGCTGCTTTTACGCGAAGAACGCGGCCTTTGACATGGAGAAGTATCTGTCGGATTTGATGATTGCGGACTTTGAACTGACCGACGTCACAAGCGATAATTATATTGGCGGCTACAATCCCCGGGGGACAACGCTGGGAAAAGATTTGGTGCAGGAATTGGAGACCATGGATGGGATAGAGGCTTTTGGGCGCAAGTATTCCCATCAGCTTGTCTGGCAGTTTGACGAGCGGACAAAAGAAAACCTGAAAGGCTTTTATACCGAGGATTTGCTGTCAGACTGGGCCAGCTATGACCCTGCCGGCGTGGACGCTTTTCATCAGGCAGTCAATACGCGGGAGATGAACGCCGTGGTATTCGGACTGGAAGGCGTTCCGTTAGATGTCATTACCCAGGAGCAATATATTATGGAAGGCAGTTTTGACGCGGATGCTTTTTCCGGGGGAGATTATATTCTGGCTGTGGGACCGGCAGTTTCTCAGAAAGATGAGTATTTTGTTCTTCCCGTCCCGCCTGTGGGCGGCTCCGTTACGTTGGAGGGCAGGGACTATACGGTTATGGCCGTTGTCTTTCCGCTGAACCCGGTTGACGACGGCGCATCAGAATCGGGAGCGCCGGACGCCATGGAACAGCATTTCATCCTGCCGGCCGAAACCTTCCGGCAGAACTGGCCGGATAACACCATACGGAAACTGTTTCTTAATGTGGATGACGACCATATCGGCACTGTACAAAACTGGCTGAATAACTACGCGGCCACGGTGGACAGCAGTCTGCCGGTTACCTCCCGCCAGTCCAAAGCACGGCAGTATGAGGCCGAAACCCGTTCTGCCGCCGTTATGGGCAATGCGATTAGTGTGGTTATCGCTCTGGTGGGCGTGCTGAACTTTGTCAACTCCATGATGACAGCCATTATATCCCGCAGGCGTGAGTTTGCCATGATACAGAGCGTGGGGATGACGAAAAAGCAGCTTTGCAGGATGCTGGTGTATGAAGGGCTCTGCTACGCCGGACTTACCCTGACGGTGTCCTACATTGTCAGCGCGCTGGCGGTCGGCGTGGGAATCCGCGGTATGGTGGCCGGAGGTTTTACGACTTTCCGCTTCACCTTGCTGCCGCTTAATATCTGTACCCCGATTCTCCTGGTATTTGCGGTGCTGGTTCCTCTTATATGTTTTAAGAATCTGGAAAAACAGAGCATTGTGGAAAGATTACGAATGGATTGACAATTGAGAATATGAAAAACAGAAACCTCCAGACTGATATGTAATGAATCGGTCTGGAGGTTTTGTGATGCCGGTTTTGTTTTTGGCGGCAGTGAATCTGGTGCAAATGGCGCAGGAATAGCCTGTGCCGATTTTTACGGAAAAATTGCAAGTGCGCGGGAAAAGTCCCTTGAAAAAGTTTATAGTTTTGGTTAAAAGTCCCTTGAAAAAGTTGTTGTTTTTGGATATGCTGTAGATTAAACAGGTTAAGGAGATAAAAGTTATGCTGAAAAGAAAAATTGAACAGAGTCTGACGGATTGGAAAAATACAGCAAATCATAAACCATTAATTATAAAGGGGTGTCGTCAGTGCGGAAAGACTTTTTCTGTTTTGGATTTTGCAAAAAAAAACTATAAGCATGTTGTGTATTTAAACTTCTTCGAAAATCCGCATTATGCTTCTGTATTTGACGGCTCTTTGGAAATTGACAATATTGTGATGATGCTGTCTGCGCTGTTGGGAAGTGAGGCCGTATTTGAGGCGGGCGAAACCGTTCTTATACTGGATGAAATCCAGGATTGCCCGGAGGCGAGAACAGCTTTAAAGTTTTTTCGAATTGACGGACGGTATGATGTGATTGGAACCGGTTCTCTGCTGGGCGTTAAGGGATATGGTAAAGAACCGAAATCTATTCCGGTAGGCTCGGAAACAGTGATTGATATGTATCCGCTGGATTTTGAGGAATTTCTGTGGGCGAACGGGGTTGGGATACCCGTAATTGAGATGCTGAAAAAGAATCTGGAAACGGAAACGCCTGTGCCAAAAGCCCTGCACAATCGCATGAAACAGTTGATTTGCCAGTATGTAGTGGTAGGCGGTATGCCGGATGCTGTACAAACTTTTGTAGACACAAAACTAATGAGCGAGGTGCTGAGAATCCAGAGAGATATCGTCCGTTCTTATGAAGATGATATGGTGAAATATGCGGAGAAAAAGGATAAATCCCGCATCAGGGAGTGTTTCTGGTCCATCCCGAAGCAACTTGGCAAAGAGAATAAGAAATTTCAATATTCTGTTGTAAAAAAAGGCTCAACGGCTGCAAAATATGCCGGAAGCCTTCAATGGATTGAGGACGCCGGAATTATTTCCCGATGCTACAATCTTTCAACTACGGAGCTCCCTTTAGATGGAAATGCTGAGAAAGATGTATTTAAGGTTTATATGCGGGACTGCGGCCTGTTTGTCAGTATGCTGGAAGATGGCACACAATATGATATTTTGCAAGGCAATCTTTATGGATATAAAGGTGCGATTTTCGAAAACCTGATAGCGGATGTTTTCGCTAAAATGGGACGTAAGCTATATTATTTCCACAAGGACAGCGGTCTGGAAGTGGATTTTGTCATTCGATACAAAGGTGAATGTACGTTGGTCGAGGTAAAAGCGGCCACCGGAAATGCAAAAAGCGCAAAAACGATTCTGCGGCATCCTGAAAAATATCATGTAAACAGCGCGGTTAAGCTTGGGGATTATAATGTGGGCAGAGCAGAACAGATTCTGACACTTCCGTTATATATGGCATTTTTATTGAGGGCGTTTTGAGCCGGAGATTTGCAATTCTAAGCGTTTATCACATAAAAGCTTTGGTTGTTATTTTGTATGATTGTAAGTATAATGGATATGTAAAAGGTCATCTTTTTACGGAAAGAGGAATCATAATGGGTAATCCAAGAGTCGCGCCATTCGTGAAATGGGCTGGTGGAAAACGTCAGTTACTTTCACAAATAAAGGAGAGAATGCCGGAAATATATAATAATTATTATGAGCCATTTGTAGGCGGCGGAGCAGTAACATTTGAATTGCTGCCGGCAAATGCTGTGATTAACGACATTAATAAGGCGTTAATAAATACATACAGGCAGATATGTGAAGCGCCTGAAATTTTTCTGAAAGCTGTAAACAAATTTGATGAGGAAATGTGGGAAGATGGCAGGAAGTATTATTATTTTATCAGGGAGCATTACAACGATAAGCTGATGAAAGCAGAATACGATGTGGAACTGGCGGCATTGTTTGTATTTATCAATAAGCATTGCTTTAATGGTCTGTATCGTGTAAATGGTAAGGGACTTTTTAATGTTCCGTATAACAATAGTCGTAGAGCATCTGTCGATAAAAAAGCCATTATGGAAGTTTCGGAATATCTGAAAGGAGTAACTATTATTGATGGAGACTTCGAAGTTGCCTGTAAGGATGCAAAGAAAGGTGATTTTTTATTTCTCGATAGCCCTTATGCACCCCTGAATCCCACCTCTTTTGAGTCATATACCAAAGAGGGATTTGACATAGAAAGTCATAAACGTCTGGCGAATCTTTTTGATGAATTGACAGCCAGAGGTTGCTATTGTATGCTCACAAATCACAACACAGATTTAATCAATAAATTGTATGGAAACAAAGGTTACAATATAGATGTTGTAAGCGTCAGGCGTATGATTAATTCGGACGCGTCCGGCAGAGTTGGTGAAGAAGTGATTATATGCAATTATTAGGAGGAACGATTGTGGGATATTCTGATGAAAAACAAAGAATTATAAATTACGTAACAGATAATGGTAAAATAATTGAATTAACGCCAGAAAGGAATAATGAAAAAGCATATTATCAGGAATTAGAAACATATGCTGATATGACTAAGCTGGCAATAAGATTTCCTGGCTACAAAACAACAAAAACAAAATGTGATTATTGTGTGTGTTTGGTTGATAAAAATGGGGAACATTCTATTTCACATGTTGAAATTATGAATGATTTGTATAATAAAACAACGAAATGCAATTTTGAATATATGAAAAAATATGTTGAAAGTGTTGCAAAAACAGGAAGAAATATAAAGATTGAACATGGTTTGGAGGGAGCTTTTGATAATGGATTTTCTTTTGAACAGTTAACAGATTTGATGTTTTTTATAGCAATACAAGAAGATATTAATTATCCTGAAGTTCGCTATCAAGGAAGAATAATGTGCTTTTATAGATATTTAGAAGCTATATATTGTAAGGCTTATGATAATCATACAATTGAAGAGGCAATTGAAAAAGCTCTTGCAAGACGAAGGATACCTCCTAATTGGCAAGATGTAGGTGATTTGTATGATGTTGTGTCAAAAATACAGCGATAAAGGTAATGGGATTTTTTATTATGGATGTTTTTTATAAATCAAAAATGTCTATATTTTATGAGATGGAAGATACTCAATTAATATTAGGCGATTCTTTTAAAATTTTAACAAAAATGAAACCGGAATCTGTGGATATGATATTTGCAGACCCGCCTTACTTTTTAAGTAATGATGGATTTACCTGCCAGGGCGGGAAGATGGTTTCAGTAAATAAAGGTTCATGGGATAAGTTCTCAGAAAATGGAACCAGCATTGAAGAAAAACATAAGTTTAATAGAAAGTGGATTAGGTTGTGTAGGATAGTACTAAAGCCGAACAGTACGATCTGGATATCGGGAACACTGCACAATATATATTCGATTGGTATGGCATTGGAGCAGGAAGGCTTTAAGATAATAAACAATGGTGTTAGTCAGGAAATGGGGTGATGGGAAATTAAAGTCCAGATTATGGGACATTAAATTTGTTACTATAAAGTCATCAAAAAGGAGGATGACTTTTATGGATGACGATAACCGTATCAAACTTGCCGACCTTATTT
>QZDS01000051.1 GCA_009917455.1 bacterium 1xD8-48
TAACTTTTTAAACAGCATCAAAAAATTTCGGCAGTTTTTTGGTGATTTTTTTGACAAGGCTGAATAGTTACCGAAAATGGATTATGCAGTAAGTAAAAATATTTTAGTGAAAAAAGATTGATTTATCTAATACATTGCCCAGTTATCGGGGAACCGGGTTTGAAAATTTCGTGCTGCAGGCGGATGCTTTTTTGATTTCCTTTTTCATCTTTTCGGGCAGCGTATCAAAAAAACCCTCCGTTATGCCTTTTTCTCACAATAATCCGGCTCGCGGAGCGTGGCGCGCCTGTTTTCTACGGGTATCCACACTTCATACTGTGCGTTCTGTGGGTCCGGATTCAGGTAAACCTCAATATCGGGGGCGTTGGCATATTCATACCCGGAGGCGGGAAGCCACTCTGTTATAATTCGCTGTTCCAATTCCTGTATCGACCGGTTTGTTCCCGTTCCGGAAAAGATTGCCCAGGTAGATGCAGGCACGGTATATTCTTCAAATTCCCCCCTTGCCTTTGTACTGGAAACCGCAATAAAATATTTCCATTGTTCCTCGTCATTACAGGCGCTCACGCCTAAAAGCCCCATTGGCGGCGCATCCATCATCCCTGCCAGCTTTTGTATTGTTCCGTTTGCAGACGCCTCCTGCCACATCGTCGGCACAACCATAAAATTGTTTTCGATTTCTTTGTCAAGCGGCGCAGATATGCCAATAATACGGAACGCTTCTTTTTTCTCGATTCGATAATTCATTTCTGTCGCTCCTTTCACAGCGATATTAAACACAATAGGGGAAAAAGATTTCACGGATACGCTTTCGCCCTTCACGGACGACGGGGCTATCCCGTGGAAAGACTGGAACGCTCTGTTAAATGCCGTCGGGGAGCGGTAACCGTACTTCTCTGCAATATCGATAATCCGCTCGTTTCCGCCCTGCAAATCTACCGCTGCCAAAGACATTTTTCTTCTTCGGATATACTCTGCCAGGGAGATTCCCGCCATATACGTAAACATCCTCTGATAGTGATAGGCGGAGCAGCAGGCAATCCGTCCAAGCTGTTCATAATCAATTTCCCCTGTCAAATGCTCCTCAATATAATTCATGCTCTGGTTTAATTTATCGACCCATTCCATGGGATACCTCCTTATCCGCACACATTGTGCTTTCTATACCTGGGTTTGTTTTTATCATTATAAGACTTAATATGAAACTTTTCCTCTCTATTCTTGCACAAAAAGGAGAGCTGCAAGCGCGCCGTCTCTCCTGCAATCGTTTCCCTCATTTCATCGTCCGGCCTGATGCCTGGCTCCGCCCCTTTTGTTCCACAGAAATCCCACGCTCTGAATTCTTCTTTCCGTATACCATTCCAGAAATTCTTCTATTGTCATATCCGGCGCGCATACCCGGCTCCGTTCTCCCAACACCCGCACCGTCAGGATTATGATAACGGCACAACATTTTCCCTGCTTCTTCCCTTGAATATCGTTCCATCGTCTGCCTCTTTTCCGTGAATCCATTATGGCACGATTCATTCCATTAAGCAAATCTTTCATCATCAATGTTTGTGTCAGGCAATATCACAAACAAAATTGCTTTCGTGATAGCGGAATGATATAATCTGAATGTACATATTTCCTTATATTCCGTTACTCTGTTTGCCCCATATGGCAGGCGTTCCATTATGGGTAGTATGGTATTTGCTGTGGAGCCTGTCCTCAATCGCAACGCTTTTCGGCTTCCGGATTGCAGGCGTGGGGGTAATTACCTGTTTTTGGGCGTCGGGCAAAGGCGCTTTTATAAACACCTTTCTCTATATGTTCGGAATGACGCTGGGTTTTTATGTGCTGAAATACATTCTGGGATTTTTTATATTTTCTTCTGGTGTACAGGCCGTTTCTTCTTACGGTTTAGCGCCTCAGGCAAACCGGTATTTACAGGAGGGAAAAATGGATTTGAAATATATGCAGATGACCGACAGGGATTTTGTGATGGGAATTGATTCTCACGTAAATGAATTACAGTATAAAAATCGTGTCTATACAAAAACCGGATATATCATATGGGCGAATGGCAGGCGCACAGGGCTTTTGCATTATTCCGTTCTATGGGACAACCTCCCTTTTCTCAATCTTATTTATGTGGCGGAACCCAACCGAAATCAGGGAATCGGGTCGCAGGCATTAAAATTATGGGAGGAGGATATGAAAGTGCAGGGCTATAAAATGGTTCTCCTGTCAACGCAGGTGGATGAAAATGCACAGCATTTATACCGGAAATCAGGTTATATCGACTGCGGAGCTCTTTTGATGAACGGCACGCCGTTTGAGCAGCCAATGGAAATGTTTATGCGGAAGATACTTTAAATATCTTCCCCGCTGCTTTCGATAATTCTCTCTGATAGTCTCTCAACTGCTCCAGGGCAAGCTCCGCAGTATAAATTCCTTCCCTTCCTTTCCGTCCGCCTTGAAAATACATGTATCGCGCGTGCCGGCAAGGCCGGGAAGGTAAGACATACCGTCAAAAACACTCAAGCCGCCGGGCAGATTCATTTTTGCTGTTTTACCTTATTTATTCCGCAGAGGGCGCAATTCTTTCAAACTCTCCTGTGCGCCACACTCCAAAATACAGGGAGCTATTTCCTCGTAAGCCTTTTCCGGAGAACCTGCTTCTGAAGGGATATATGTCCATTGTGTCAGAAAGCTGTGGGCATAGTTGCAGTGAATATTCCCGGTATAAATCTGTACCAGAGGATCAGTGATCCAGCTTCCGTCAGCAGATGCACAATCACTCCGATAAGTAAAGTACCTCTGACCATCTTTGACATATATAATGTTTACAATCAGTTGATTTTCTGCGATGTCCAGCCGTTCTTTTCTGCCAGCTAAGTCATTGTAATCGTTCTCGGCTTCCACTTTTTCAAAATAGAAATATTCCCTCCAGGCAGACAATATTTCCTGTTCCATATCGCGGTACTGGTCTGGTACCAACAGATTCAGTGTTAAATCATCCAGCACGATCTGTTTTTCCAGTTCTGAACCATCCGCTGTTTCAATGGGGTTCCATTTGAAATATTCCCGGCTCACCTGTATAGACATCCCGGCAGGAGCAATCTCGATTGGAACTTCAGGACTGTTCATGGCATATAGAGGAGTACCCTCATCATCCATAGTCTGATAATTGTATGCGTCCATGACAAACGCCCCTGCTTTTTCCTCCAGCAGAGCCAGTAGTTTTTGGCTGCGCTGTGCAATTTCCAAATACTTTGCGTCGCTTTCATCTTCTCCGCTGTTATAGACCACCGTGCGGTAAAGGGGGTCTTCCCACCTGGGTTCCGGCGGTTCCTTCCCTGCGCAGCCTGCAAGTGTCAGCAGTGCGACCAATAATGCCGCCCAGGTGAATAGTTTTCTCATTTTACATTCTCTCCTTTTTCTTGAACAGTTCGATTTCCGGAAAAGCCGGCTTTTTTATCACTGCCGCAGCCGCTCTATGGTACTGTCTTTGGCAATTTGCCGGTACAGCAGCGCCGGTATTGCCACAGTCAGGAGGATAAGGAACGGATAAATCACCGGCATGGGCCACATGACAAATTGACAGATGAAAAACCCAATCCCGCCGGAAATTCCTCTTACGACTACCACAGAAAGCAGAACGCCAGGGACGGCTGATGTTGCCATGATGATAAAATCATAGCTGCCGTCAATAATAGAGGAAAGGCCGCTCCCTGTCAAGTGGTTCATCCGCACCGTATCTCCAACACGGTTGTCCTCGCCATACAGACTTACAAAGGGATTTCCATTCTCCCATTTTGACACTGCCTGAAAAGAAACATTAAATTTATCCGCCAAGGTTTGCCGCGTATAGCCTAAAGCCTTTCTTTTACTCATAATTACTGAACCAATATTCATATATAAATACCTCCCTGTTTTATAATGATATAGCTGCATAGGTTACATAGTTAATAAGTTGCAATCTTTGTGCGAAATTTATCCATAGCAGGGTGTGTATGGGCTCTGCCGCCCCTATGGCAATTTTGTTTTTGTGCTGTTTGCCTTTCTCTATTCTGTCTTAAACATTTTACTTCATAAAAATCATGGGCAATCATTTGTGTGCCGGAGATTCGCCGGGTTACATAGAAAAACAGTTCGCCGTCCTGCACACATACCTGCCATCCGTTGTTTCGATTGGGGAAGATATACATACGCCAGCGCCTCAGCGAATAACCTGCCTGCCCGTAATTCCACCCCTGCTTTTTTAAAGAATGAGGAAATCACGCAAAAAATCTGCGTAATTTACTCATTCTTTTTTACAGTCCCAAAATTACAATACTGTTATCAAAAAAGCAAAGGAGAATAAAAGAAATGGCTACATTATTGGACGCGAAAAATGTAACAAAAATTTATGCGAAATCACAGCACCCAAGCCTTAACAAAGTATCGTTCAGCGTAACGGACGGCGAATTTATTGCCATTATGGGGGCTTCCGGATCAGGAAAGACCACATTGCTTAATGTTCTTTCTACGATTGATACACCCACAAGCGGCAGCATTACAATAAACGGTGTCAATCTTAAAAATCTGACTGATTCCAAAGCAGCGGATTTCCGCAGGGATAATCTGGGTTTTATTTTCCAGGAATATCTGCTGTTAGACAGCCTTACTATCTTTGAGAATATCGCTGTTCCACTGACTTTACAGAAACTCCCACCGAAAAAAATAGAAAACATGATACGCAGTCTGGCGAAAAGCTTTGGTATTGACGCACAGTTAGATAAATATCCGGGTGAACTTTCAGGCGGGCAAAGGCAGCGCGCTTCTGCCCTGAGGGCTATAGTGAAACGTCCAGGCATTTTATTTGCAGACGAACCGACTGGGGCATTGGATTCAAGTTCCGCAACAGATTTGCTGAACACCTTAAAGAAATCAAACGAAAGTCTCCATACTACGATACTAATGGTCACACACGATGCTTATGCTGCAAGTTTTGCCGACCGCATCCTGATTTTTAAAGACGGCTGCATCATTCAGGAATTATTGAAACAAAATGCTGACAGGCGTGCATTCTATGAATCCATTGCACAGACAACCGCAAAATTAGACACAGAAAGGTAGGGAAGTACCCATGAACCATTTATCTATGGCACTTAAGAACCTGAAAAATAATTTTTCCTTTTATGCCCTTTATTTATTATCCATTTCCTTTGTGATTACTATTTTTTTTGCATTCACTTCATTTTCCATGAATAAAGTTATGCTTGAAAAAATATCAGGCGACGGGCGGGTAGAAACCATGTGCAACACGATTTCTATGTTCCTTATGGCGTTTGTAATTTTTTATATGTCATATTCAAACCGTTTCTTCCTGCGCCGACGCACAAAGGAATTAGGTATCTACGCATTATTGGGATATCGGAAATCCACGATACTGTCCCTGCTTACAGCAGAAAATCTGCTCTCCTGTTTCGGGTCTTTCGTGATTGGAATCCTTTTGGGCGGTCTGTTTCACAAAAGCATTGTGTTTGGCATTACAAAATTACTCGGCTTGACAGTCAACAATTCAGAGATTCCGTTTTTTAACCTGAATGCCATGGTAAAGACTGCATGTTTTGTTTTTTCCATTATCATCATATTATCACTGTCCAACAGCAGATTTCTTTTTAAAGCTTCCCTTATGGATTTAGTGCGCTTTGAAAAAAGTGCGGAAAAGCAGACAACGTTCCATGCCGTTCCTTCCATAATCGGGTTCATATCTGTCATTTTGGGATACTGTATTGCCCTTGACATCCTGCGGGGCGAAAAATCTGTCTGGTTTTCAGTCGGGTTTTATGCTGTCGGAATGCTTACATTTACACTCATTCTTTTAGGAACAGTGCTTTTTATTGCATCTTTTCTCCCTTATGCGGTACAGGCCGGCAAGAAAAATAAGAAGAAATTTTATACGGAAACAAGAATCATTACTTCACCGGGTTTTATATACCGGATGCGCTCCAATTCAAAAACGCTGATTATGCTCACATTACTGTCAGCCGCAACTTTAACTGTTTCAAGCGCTATGGCTCTCTCCCTGTATTATCCGATTGCAGCAGTATCCCGCATTGCGCCGTCAGAAATCGAGTGCCGTATTGAAAAGGAGAGCGATCTGTCCGCAATCATGGAGATAGTGAACAACTATTCATCCGAAGATGATATTACATTCCTGCAGACCGATATTTATAAAGTTACTTCTACTGCCGGGCAGCTTCCCATGGAATACAGTGTCGGAACTTCCAGGGGAGATGCTGACAACGAAAAAATCCTTCGGAATGCAGGTTTTGAATGTATCTCATATTCTGACTATACCGCCATCCTGAAAGCGCAGGGGCGGCAAAAGGCTTTGGCGCAATTTACAGCACTAAACAACAATGAGTGTATTTTTGTAAGATACCAGCCTGCTTCCGGCAAGGACGAAACAGGCAGCACTTATCCACTGCTCATAAATAATACTGAAATGCCTGTCACTGTGACTATGACCACATTAGATAATCCTATTTCATTTGCGAACAGTGTTGGTACTTTAATTGTAAGTGACAGTTTATACAAAATGATATCTGAAAATGCTGCTCCCGAAACAAAAGTCTTAAGTATAAATGGACGTTCCATAACAGGTAACGAGGAGCTGTTTCAGGCTTTGTCTGCATATTTGGATAAAAGTCCTTACCTGCAGGGCAATTCCCACAGAATACACGAAGTGGTTTCCCTGAGCAGTTCTACTTTCCTGTTGATAGGCTTTCTTGTGGTATTATTCTTTATAGCAACAGGAAGCATCCTGTATTTTAATAACATTTCGGCGATAGCCGATTCAAAATCCGATTACGATATCCTTACAAAAATGGGATATACGAACAGGAAGATAAAAAAAATCATCAGGAAACAGGCAATCACATTTTTTAGCATTCCGTTCCTGTTCGGACTGGCAGACTGTATCTTTGCCACATTAATATATAAAACAGCGCTTATGCAGAACCTTTTGCCGAACAGCATTGTTTTATACGCTCCTACAATATTGGCTATTGTGCTGACACTGATAATTTATCTGATTTATTACTGTATGACTGTCCATACCTGCTGTAAAATGGTTTTGGAAAAATAAAGCTTATGCGAAAATGCCGTTTCTTTACCACCCGGCATTTTCGCAAGCTATATGCAGGGCTATCGGAATCATGTGAAAATTTTAGTTGTATGCACACAGATAAATGATATAATTCAGGCATGGATAAGGAGGCAAAAATATGAAGCGCATTAATCCCAGGCTTTTGCTTTTTATAAACTCTACCCTGCTTATAATATATATGGGGCTGGAAATAAACATTGAGGCGCCGTGCAGCATCAGCAAAATCGTATCATTCTTCCTGTCATCATTGATGTTGACAGACGCTACTTACGTGAGTTCCTGCAACATCAGAGATAATAAAGCTATCTCTTTGTTTTGCGGTCTGCTGGCATTGGACGGTTGGTATATGCTCCTTTCCGTTTCGGACAACGCTATAGCAGATATTGTTTTTTATGCCTTAAGTCCGGTTATATGGTGCATTTTCATTAATTTCATACTCATGTTTTTATTTCAGGGAAGCGGTTATAAATTCAAAAAAGTAACAAGCTTCTGCCTGACCGGAACCTGTATCTGCTCCCTTATCGGCATTTTTATATCAGACAATGTGTTTGCATCGTTATATGGCATCCAGTTTCTGGTAAGCTGGCTTTGTTTCATTTTTGTTATTGCTTACCATAGAAAAAGAGCTGCTTTTGTTCTTAAGGCAGAATGGAAATCCATTCTGCTCTCTCTTATGGTGGTAATCATCTTATTCATTGCATACTGTCTTACCACAAGAGGAATAAAAGGAAATCTTTCAAACTTTGGCGTGTATATCCCTGTCCTGCTTTTCTCCATAAGCATTCATGGTGTTATACTGAAAGAGCATCACAGTTTTCCATTGTCTGCCATATTCAGCAGATTCCAGTTAATGTTGATCCTGCTTTTCGGTGTTGCCATTTGTGGTCTGATTGCAATGACTCTGGGTATCGGCTGGTTATCCTTCCTTCTTATGCTGGACGCTATGTTTGTATTTATCTATGCCTGCAATATCATACTGGATTTTAATTTAAGGCAGGGCGGAGGCAACATGGTTATGGAAAGCAAATACAATGCCGCATTGGCACAGCTACAGCAGGAAGAGCAGATAAATCTTGAATTTTCAAATTTTCTTCATGATAATATACTTCAGGACCTGCTTTCCATAAAAAATATGATGCATAAATCAACAAGACCTGATATACAGAAAATAATCACAGAAACCCTTGATAGTATGAATATCTATATCCGTGAGCAGATGCAGAATTACCATCCTGTATTACTGTCAAAACTTACTATAAAAGAAAATTACCAAAACTTGCTTGCCTATATTGCACAGTCGTTTCCTGAACGCCACATCAGCATTGCTTTTGACTGCCCGGACTCTTTATTTTTAGTTCCGCCATATGATATTTTCATATACCGGCTTTTGAAAGAACTCGTCACGAATGTTTACAAACACTCTACGGGTGAAAAAGCATGGGTAACACTTACACAGGATAACGGAATGATAGTATTATGCGTAAAGGATAATGGGAGTGCCGATACCGACAGCCTCACCTATGCAGACTCATCAAAACACAGAGGTCTTGCATTAAGCACTGACCGTGTGCAAAGCATGGACGGCACTGTAAGTATCACCCCAAATTTCCCACATGGAATCTGCGTCTGTATCAGCCTGCCAATGAAAGGAGATGCTTCTTATCAATATTTTATTAGTCGATGACCACGTTCTATTTTCCAAAAGTCTGGAGATTGCATTTTCAGACTACCCGGATATAAAAACCTTTAAAAGTATCAATGATATTTCCCTGTTGGATAAATTCGTTGAAGAAGATGCCCCGGACATCCTGCTTATGGATATCAATTTAAAAAATATAACCTCTGAAGATGGTCTGGAATTGGCAAAGCAGATATTACACCGCCATCCGGAGCAGAAAATAGTTATCCTCTCCGGATACGATCTTCCGGTATACCGCAACGAAGCCAGAAAAATCGGGGCAAAAGGATTTATCAACAAAAATACAGAACCGGAAATGCTGATTGCTTTTCTTTCTCAAATCATGCAGGGAAAATTTATCTTCAACGGTTCAGTTCCGTTTTTAGAAGAATTAACTGACTGTGAAAAACAGATTCTGCAGCTTATAGCTAACGGCAGAAAGCGGAAAGAGATTGCAGGCACACTTTATATCAGCGAGCGTACCCTCTCCAATCATTTACAGCATATATTTGAAAAACTTGACGTTTCCTCCTCTGTCGAAGCTGTAACAAAGGCGATTCAATTAGGATACCTCCCGCCGATTTGCTAATGGTTTCACTTAAGGGCTTCGAACAGCCAGATACGAATTTCGACAGGCCGAGTTTCCGGAAGCCCAATATTAAGTTTGAAAAGCAGAATAACATATGTTATATTAAGTGAAAAGGAGCTGAGGATTATGCGTATTTTATTCGCTGAGGATGAAGCGGACTTAAACCAGGTCATCACCCGGAAACTTACCTCGGATGGCTACACAGTTGACAGCTGTTACAACGGCAGCGAGGCCATAGATTTTCTGGAAATGGCGGACTATGATGCAGTAATTCTGGATATCATGATGCCAAAGATAGATGGATTCGGAGTTCTGCGCCATATAAGAAATACGGGAAAACCCGCACCTGTGTTGTTTCTGACAGCAAAGGATTCCGTTGCGGACAGAGTAAAAGGACTTGACAGCGGAGCCGACGACTATTTGATTAAACCGTTCTCTTTAGAAGAGCTTACCGCGCGCATCCGGGCAATGACAAGGAAAAAATTCAACATAACCGCCAACATACTTCAGGTAGGGGATTTGACACTGGATACGGGCTCTCATACTGTAAAAAGAGGAGAAAATGAAATCATGCTTTCCGCAAAAGAGTATAACCTCCTGGAATATCTTATGCTGAATAAAGGGATTGTACTGTCAAGGGAAAAAATTGAAAATCATATCTGGAATTTTGAATATGAGGGCGGGACAAATGTTGTGGACGTTTATATCAGCTATCTCCGGAAAAAGATTGATGGGAACTGTCAGGGCAAACTCATTCATACGGTAAGAGGATACGGATATATGATAGAGAAAAAAATATGAAGAATCTGTCAATCAGGGTAAAAATAACCGCATGGTTCTCAGGTATTATGGCATTTATCGTTGCCGTGACATTTGGCATTATTCTGGGGGTGAGCAACTCAGTCACCCAGAAAAGCATACAGGATAATTTAATTGAAATCGTAGAATTAAATGTGGACGAAATTGAATTTTACGAGGAAAAAAATTACAGGAAAGAGCTTCACGGTGACCAGTATATTGAATATTCGGACGGATACCTGGAAATAGATGATGATTTTCTGGATCAGGTGAATGGAATTTATTCTTCCCTTTATCAGGAAACAGGAAAGCTGTTGTACGGGGAAAATCCCTCTGTCAGGGCAGGTATGAAAATCCCTTTTTCGGACGGCATTGTCAGGAAAGTAACATGGAACAGGACTGTCTATTATGTTTACGACCGTTTGCTTTCCGGTTATGGTATTGACGGACTATGGCTGAGAGGAATGGTTTCCAGGAATCAGGGCACACAGCAGCTTCAGTGGCTTGTCAGGCTTTCTGTTATTGCACTTCCTGCTCTTTTGCTTCTGGCCGTCATAGGCGGCTACTGGATTGCCGGAAGGGCATTAAAGCCAATACACCAAATTACTCAGACAGCGGCCCGGATCAGTCAGGGACAGGATTTAGATAAACGTATTCATCTGGGCAGTGGAACGGATGAGCTTCACCAGCTTGCAGATGTACTGGACAACATGATAAATCGTTTGGATAAAGCGTTTAAATCAGAACAACAGTTTACTTCCGATGCTTCCCATGAACTCAGAACACCTATGTCTGTAATTATGGCACAGTGTGAATACATACTGGAGAATACGAGAACATCGGAGGAATATGAAGCGACTTTGAAGGTGATTCAGCGACAGGGAAGAAAAATGTCGAAGCTGATTGAAGATATGCTTTGTATTGCGCGCCTTGAGCAGCATAAGGACAGTTATCCCAGAGAGACGGTTGATTTCAGCACACTTGTTCAGGATATCTGTATGGATATGGCACTCCTGAAAAGCAAAAATATTGTGCTTGACCGGGAGATTGAACCGGGTATATTTCTGATGGGAAATGCCATGCTGCTCACAAGAATGGTTACAAACCTGATAAGCAACGGTTACCGGTATGGAAAGCAGGATGGCAGGATTTCTGTTCGGCTGAAGTGTGACAACGGCATTCAGTTGTCTGTTGAAGACAATGGAATAGGGATTCCTGATGAACAGAAGGACAGGATTTTTGGGCGTTTCTACCGGGTAGAGACCGCCCGGTTCAGTGAGGGCACAGGCCTTGGACTTGCCATGGTGAAGGATATAGCAAAATATCATAGAGGAACGATAGAGGTTGCTTCTGTCGTAGGAAAAGGAAGCAAATTTACCGTAAAGTTTTCTGTATAATTTTCTGATTCTAACGTTGCTCTAATCTTCATGTATTATACTATTATAAAAACAGGAAAGCAGGGATAGATGATATGAAAAGTTTATTCAGTACGCCAAAGAAGGTAATTATTTTAGTGATTTGTGCAGTGGTTGTTATTGTAGCCGCCAGCGTAATTACAGTCAAAAGCACTCTGATTACTAAAGCAGAGGCAACGACTGTCGCTCTCAGAGATGCCGGTTTGAGCGAAGCAGAAGCATCGGCTCTGCGTACACGGCTTGAATTTGATGACGGACGTTTTCAATACGAAGTTGATTTTTACAACAATGGTACAGAGTATGAGTATTTAATTCAGGCTAAGAATGGGGATATTATCGCAAGAGACATTGATGGTGGAAGAAACAGTAATAATGGTGTACAGGATTTACCGCAAGATACAGGGAATCAATTTGCTTCGGATGAAAATAGCTCCATGCAGCCACAGGAAAGTGTAGAAAATCAGCCTGATAAAGAGGGGGATAGCACTGTACAGTCACAGGAAGTTTCCCCTGATGGGGCGAAAGCAGCAGCGCTTAAGGATGCAGGCCTGTCTGAATCAGATGTCACATTTAAAAAGGCAGAACTTGATTATGACCATGGAACGCAGGTATATGACATTGAATTTTATACTTCCGATACAGAATACGAATATGAAATTGATGCTTCCGGCGGAACGGTGCTTAAAAAGAATATTGAGCAATTTCAGATACAGACGAATCCAACAAACAGTGCCATAAACAGCTCCGACAATAATTATATTGGAGTCGACCGTGCGAAAGAAATTGCACTAAACCACGCCCAGCTGAACGAATCAGACGTACAGTTTGTAAAAGCAAAGCTGGAAAATGATGACGGTGGAGTGGAATATGAAATTGAATTCTATTCCGGCAGAACAGAGTACGACTATACTATTGATGCAGTTTCCGGGAATATTATCGAGTACGATGTGGATTATGATTGAACAGGAAGGATATACAGAAGGCTTAAAAGTAAAAGACTTTTAAGCCTTTCTTTTATCTCCTGTATAAATGTGTCTGCTCATTAATAAGCTTTCTCCATTATGATATGACACTCTCTTTCTGAATTCTTTTAGTGGTATCAGCCGTTAAAATGTTAGTTTGTGTTTAGTAATTAATTCCGTTAATCGCCAATACTCCATCTGCAACGCCAAAATTTATGTTTGCACTTCCTCCGTCCGAAATGGAAAATCCTGCCATACTGGGCTGAAAATTTTCAATATCAGCCTTTTCTACAGATTCCAGCAATCCCTCTGTAAACACCGTTTCCGCACCAAGCTTTAAAAAATCTTCTTTGGTTTCTACCACTCCGGCATCCGGCAGACCTACATATACCGGAAACGCAGTCATGTCTGCCAGTGCGTCCAAATTCTTATCTGCGGCTGCGGCTTTCACTTTCTCGGCAAATTCCTTTGCCGCCTTGCTGTCAACCGCAAAATTATCCTCGTATCCTGACGTGACCTGAGCCATTTTGCCGACAGTTTCTGTTTCCACCTCATCTACAACCGTATCCACCTGTGTTTCCTGAAGCATATTTGATGTAATCTCCTGTTTTGTTTCCTGACTGGGCTGTCGGCTTGCGCCGCATCCTGTCAGAACTGCTCCTGTCAGAGCCAGACTCATAATCATAACAACTGCACTTTTCTTTCTCATTTTAATTTCCTCCTACTTCAAATTCAATCTTTCCTGATGCGCCGGGAGCAATTTCATATTTTTCAAAAACGATAACCGGACGGTTATTTTCATTGATATAGAACCTGACATCTTCTGAAATCCCTGTAAACCCTCCTTCCTCTGCCGTAAAAAACGTTTCCCCTGCATTTTGTCTTTTGGCAATCTGTTCCCTGATGCTTTTGTTTGCCAGTTCAACATAATCACTGCCCAGCATATCCTTTAATGTGACGGTTTTTCCTGTATTCAAGTCCAAATTGTAATACTTTGATTCGCTATAGGCATTCGTCCAGTTCTCCGTCCCCCTTACGACAAAGGAAAGATAATCGTCATTCTGCTGCTTTATCTCATAATCTACCGTAATTTTTATATTATGTTCTGCCCATTCGTCGAGTGTTCCTCCTGTTTCCAAAAAAGCGGTTCTGTATTCTTCCGCCCGTAAAACCGCATCATCCGCGTACTGGCTGCACTGGTTAAGAATTTCCTGATTGATTGCATCTACTGTGATTCCGGTATCCTCTGCAATCATCTCAATCGTCGGGATTTCCACTGACACTGCAATATCGTTCTTTTCTGTTTCATAAGAACGGAATGTCAGTATCCGAGCCACCCCTCCGATTATGGGAAGCTCTGCTGCTTCCTTTGCGAATACCGGACTTGTATTCAAAGCTGCTGTAAAAAGAATACATACCGCCGCTGCCGCTCCCATGCCGCGGATTACTCTTTTTAACCCGTATCTCTGACCGACAGTATGTTTCTCCGCCTGCTGTTTTCGTGATTTCATTATCT
The DNA here is from genome assembly GCA_009917455.1 of bacterium 1xD8-48. GTDB lineage: Bacteria > Bacillota > Clostridia > Lachnospirales > Lachnospiraceae > Suilimivivens. Next base: position 14,100 of record QZDS01000051.1, read on the forward strand.
CCTGCTGTATCCGCTCATTAAGCTCCGCCGGAATAACAATGTCATCATATCTTTCTTTCATTTTCTCTAATCTGCCCATAAATCTGCCTCCTGAATATTTTCTTTTAACAGCTTTAAGCCCCGATAAAGTTTCGTTTTTACCGTATTCAGATTAAATCCGGTAATGCCGGATATTTCTTTCAATGACATTTCCTCGAAAAATCTGAGTTTTATGATTACCTGAATATCCATCTCCAGCTTTTCCAACTCCTGCTCAATATCACCTCCCTGCTCATACCCTTTTTCATAATACGCCTCCTCCTGCGCCACAGTATCTGCGGTCAAAACAACTTTGCCGCGCTTTTTTAATACTGTTAAACATTCATTAATCAATATTTTATAAAACCATGTCCTGATTGCATCTGCATTTTTGATATTCTCATGCGCTTCAAGCGCTTTGCAGACAGCACTTTGAACTGCATCAAGAGCGTCCTCCTGATGTCTGGTATAGCTATAGGCCACTCGGTAAAATCGGTCTTGATTTTCGAGAATATACTGAATCAGCCTCTCATATAATATTTGTTTCATTGCCGGCGCGCACCTTTCTGATATATTCTTTTACTATATAGATTTTTATTGTATCTGAAAAGTTTCAAAAGCGGAAAAAATGTCGAAGTTATTTTTTATAATTCCTATTATGCCCTGCCGACCATACGGTTACATTGCAATCATGATGGCTATGGGAAATGCGCCGCAGGCTGTTGTGATGGTACTGCGGAAGGAATATGTGGAAAAATACGACTGGCTTGTAAAGGAATTTACCGACCGGGCATTTCCGCTTTCGGCGGCATAGCCCCGACTTACCGGATTGCGCCTGAAAAGGATTCGCCCGTCATCGTATGGGATTTCCACTCCCTGCCCGTCATGGTGCAGATGTGTTTCTCATTCATGCGCACGGTAAAAAGCTGGTCCTGATTAGCGATATCCGTTTCAAGGGCAAACGTCTGCAGGCGCGCCGCAAAGCTGCAGACGTCATGATTGAACTGATCCATTCCGCCAGGTGTGCAGGCATCACCTCCAGCTTTTTCAGCGCCTTCCCCAATATATGCAGGAGGCTTTGGAACGGAAAGAAATAGCGGTATAAAAATATTTTACAGGCTAAAGTATTGATTTTTTGATGTGGGAAGTTTGAGTTATTTATTTTTTTAACTTTTCACTCAATCCCAATTTCCTCAATCCATTTCTGAACGCTTTCTTTTGAAACTCCTGATTCAAATCTTTTTCCATCCCTCCACTCCACAGACTCTGCACAAAGAGATTGAAGATTATCCGCACTGGAACCAACCCCACTGCTATGGGAAGTACAGAACGGTACTATTGTTTTCCCGGAAAAATCATAGCTCTCTAAAAATGTACTGATAATACGGGGAGCCTGACCGTGCCAAATCGGAAAACCAAGAATTATGGTATCATACGCGTCCATGTTCGCCACACCGCCGGAAATTGCCGGACGCGCATCCGGGTCATCCTGCTCCTGATCTGCCCGGCCATTTGTATAATATGCCAGGTCTGCCTCTGTGTATGGATTTTCAGGTACAATCTGGTAACTATCAGCTCCTAAAATCTCCGTAATATACTCCGCTACAAGTTCCGTAGTCCCTGTACACGAAAAATATACAACCAATGTTTTTGTACTCACATCTGCCTCCTGTTCCTCTGTCGAAACGGATTCAGATGCCTCCGTTTCCATTTCTATTTCCGCCTGCTTTTCAGATGCAGCAGACTGACCGCAGGCTGCCAAAGTAAAAATCATCCCAAAAGAAAGTAACAGACTAACGATTTTCCTCATTACCCATTCCGCCTTTCTTCCAATGCCTTCAACAAATATGCCATATTCTGACCAAGATTTCTCATTGTATCAAGACCTTCCCCGTCTTTCCGGACATCTCCCGGCATTTGTCCGTAGCCAATTGCCCAATAAAAGGAACCGACCACAAACATATTTTGCAGCATAAAGAAATGATACATTGCATCAAGGGTAGTAAGTGCGCCTCCTCTGCGTGCCGCCGTGACAGCCGCACCAACTTTGTGCTGAAACATATTTTCATTCCGATTCATATCGGTTACTACTGATGCCCGTTCTAAAAATGCCTGCATATTCGCAGAAATGTTTGCTGTATAAACAGGCGAGCCGAGAATAATCCCATCAGCCTGTGTCATCTTCCCGAAAATTTCCTGAAACATATCCTTATTATGCACGCAGTTTTTTCTTCCGCCGCAAGCCCAGCAAGCCTTGCAGGGTTCAATGATTTTTCCGGAAAGCTGCACCATCTCCGTTTCAATTCCTGCCTTATGCAGTTCCTCAAACACAGTATTGATTAGGATTGCTGTGTTTCCGTCCTTTCTTGCGCTGCCGTTAATCGCTAAAACTTTCATATACTGCCTCCACTTTACAAAATTTCTTAGTACCAGTCATGTTTCTCGCCACGGTCAAGGGCGCCTATACGCTCCATTTCCTCCTCCGTCAGTTCAAAATCAAACAATTCCGTGTTTTCCTGAATATGGTCGGGATTGCTGGAGCCGGGAATAACTACGACGCCCTTTTGCAGATTCCACCTGAGAATCACCTGCGCCGACGACTTCCCATGTGCCGCTGCAATTTCCGAAATCACTTCATTCCCAAGCATTTCCGCCGTATATCCCCTGCCGCCAAGCGGATACCAGCCCTGTACTACAATCCCAAGACTGTGAATGTATGGGATTACATCGTTCTCCTGATAATACGGGTGTATTTCATTCTGCACCAGAGCCGGGGTAATGTTTATCTGCGGTAAAAATTCCTCCAGTTCCTCCACATACCAGTTTGATAAACCAAGGGAGCGGATTTTGCCGTCTGCAACCGCCTGTTCCATTGCAAGGTAAGCCTCCACATCGCCTGTACCGGGGTGGTGGAGCAACATCATATCAATGTAGTCTATATCTAATTTGGCAAGTGCCTCCTCAATCGCTGCTTCCGGATGGCCAAACTGGTTCGGGTACAGCTTTGTAATGACAAAGATTTCCTCCCTCGGTATGCCGGAGTTCCTCACAGCCTCCCCCACGCTTTCTTCGTTATGGTACATATAGGCGGTGTCAATCAGCCGGACGCCGCTGTTTAATGCCGCCGTGACAGACTCCACGCAAGTATCCCCGGTCAGACTGTATGTGCCAATCCCATATATGGGCATTTCATACCCACTGTTCAATAAAACTGTCTTTGTTTCAAAGTTAAAAGAAATATCTCCTGTCATTGTATTGCCACCTTCCTGTGTCTGCTCTGTTGTTTCTGCACTTTCTGCCTGCCTATCCTGCTCCGGCACTTTATCCGTAAGGGAATCCGTCCCTGTCTGTTTGCCACAGGCTGATAGCGAAACGATAAGCAGGCAAGCGAGTATAAGATTAAACAGCCGTTTCATTCCGTTCCTCCCTTTTTTCTGCAGGAATTGTCAGGGACAATTCCTTAACCACTTTCAGCACTTTCGCCGGAACACCTCCCACTACCGTCATTGCAGGAACATCCTGTGTCACCACTGCTCCAGCCGCAACCACTGCCCAATCGCCGATTGTCACTCCTGGCAGTATGGTTGCATTAGAACCAATCCATACATGATTTCCTATTTTTATGGAAGCATAGTGATTCTTTCGGTTTTCTTTTGGGTTCAGGTCATGGTTGATAGTTGCCAGCACTACATTATGCCCAATCAGTGTGCCATCCCCTATCTCTATCCCCCCCTGATCCTGAAAATGGCAGCCTGAATTGATGAATACATCTTTTCCAATTGTAATATTTTTCCCAAAGTCTGTATAAAACGGAGGAAACAGTCGAAAGGTATTATCCATCTTTTTCCCTGTCAACCGCCCCATGATTTCCCGGAGTTCCTCCGGTGTATGATACTGATTATTCAGTTCCATACCAATCCGGACAGCTTCCTGAAAAAGCTCATTTGCATACGCAGCGCATTCGGCATTTTCTTCTGCTCCTTCCCGAAATCCATCTATCACTTCTTTCACTGTCACAGTCTACATCTCCTTTTCCCACTCCCGAAGCGTATGGACGCCTGTTTCATCACCAAGCTTTTCCAGGCGGCTGATCTCGTCAGCAGTCAGTTCAATTCGTGCCGCCTTTGCTGCCTCCTCAACCTGATTTACCTTTGTTACTCCGATAATCGGGAGTGTGCCTTTTGCAATCGCCCATGCCGTCGCAACCTGCGCAGGACTGGCGTCAAAACGTGTCCCTATAATTTTCAGTTCATCAATCAATGCTGTCAGTTCTTTCAGATGGGGGTTATACGCCTCTCCCCTCCCGGTTCCTTCCGGAAATGGATTTGTTTCATTATACCGTCCGGTAAGCGCCCCCTGTTCCAATACCATGTAGGAATAGAATGTAATGCCATTTTCCTTACAATAATCAAGGATACCCGCACGCTCCGAAGAACGGTGTAACAGACTGTAATGGTTCTGCACCGCAGAAATTTTAAGGCCCTCTACCGCAAGAATTTCATTCGCCCTTTTTATCTCCGCAAGGTTGTGGTTGGAAACGCCGATTGTCTTAATCTGTCCGCTTTTTGCCAGCGGGATTAAATCCGGCGTCCATTTTGGGGCATCCATCGGATTGTGTATCCAATAAACATCAATCACATCGGTATGCAGACGTTCCTTGCTTCCGTCAATCATTTCCTGCATGGCATCCGGCGAACTGCCGGCTATCTGCGGCGTAAATTTTGTGGAAAGGATAACGCTGTCCCGACGCACATCTTTTACAAAATTACCAAGAATACGCTCAGAAGTCCCTTCTCCGTAAACCGCTGCCGTGTCCCACAGGTTCAGCCCACACTCCACTGCTTTCTCAAACACCGGCTTCAATTCTTCTTCAAATAAATGGTTCCCAAATACCTGATCCCCTCCGGCTGCTCCCGCACCCCAGGACCAGGCTCCTAATGCAATTTTCGGTAATGCCGTACTCATTTTCAAATCCTCCTGTTTTCTATTATAACTTCTCGGAATCTTCAACCCTTATTTCATGGGGCTTTCAGAACCTATTTTTCAAAAATCACCCACTTTTTTCTCTAAAACACTTGACAAACCAGTCAAAAAATGCGGCGCTTCGCGCCCTTGAT
>QZDS01000052.1 GCA_009917455.1 bacterium 1xD8-48
AATGCGGTGAAAGCTGCACGTTCCGTTCTTTGGGGAGGGGCTGGCTGTAAAGTCAATTCCTTACCCGACAGTGAAGAAGTTCCTGTAACGGGAATGGAGCGAAGGGCGGAACAATCAATCAGTTGAAGTACGTTCCACTTCGTAGCCGGAGCAGACGCCTGTCGATGGCATCAAAGGCGGCAAAGGCAAAAGGGGCAGAAAGGAAACAACGCATGGACACAAGTAGTCTCATGGAGCAGGTATTGAGCAAAGAAAACCTCAATGCGGCGTACCTGCAAGTCGTAAGGAACAAAGGGGCGGCGGGCGTTGACGGTATGACCGTAGACGAACTTGGCGATTACCTTTCGGAAAACGGCGAAAGCATCAGAGAGCAGTTGCGGACAAGGAAGTATAAGCCGCAACCTGTCCGCAGGGTGGAGATACCGAAGCCAGACGGGGGTGTAAGAAACCTTGGATTACCGACAGTAGTTGACCGTTTTGTACAACAGGCGGTAGCGCAGGTACTCACTCCGATATTTGAGGAGCAGTTCCACGAACACAGTTACGGATTCAGACCGAACCGATGTGCGCAACAGGCAGTCATAAAAGCATTGGAAATGATGAATGACGGACATAGCTGGATAGTGGACATTGACCTTGCGAAGTTCTTTGACACGGTTGACCATGATAAGCTGATGACTATCTTCGGACGGACCATAAAGGACGGAGATGTCATATCAGTGGTAAGGAAATTCCTTGTCAGCGGAGTGATGATAGACGATGAGTACGAAGATACCATAGTGGGCACGCCGCAGGGGGGAAATATATCACCGCTGTTAGCGAACATTATGTTAAACGAACTGGATAAAGAACTGGAAGCAAGAGAGCTGGATTTCGTCCGATACGCAGACGACCTCATCATAATGGTTGGAAGCAGGCAGGCGGCAGAACGGGTAATGAAGAGCGTCACCCGGTTTATTGAGGAGAAGCTCGGATTGAAAGTAAATGCCGAAAAGAGCAAGGTGGATAAGCCGAAAGGCATCAAGTATCTCGGATTTGGATTTTACTATGACACATTTGCCAGAGGGTATAAAGCCAGACCACATTCCAAAGCGGTAGAGAAGTTCAAGGCACAGATGAAGAAGCTTACATGCAGAAGCTGGGGAGTAAGCAACGCTTATAAGGTAGAGAAACTCAACCAGCTTATCCGGGGATGGATAAACTATTTCAAAATCGGAAGTATGAAAGGGTTGTGTGAGCGGTTGGACAGCAACATTAGATACCGTCTTAGGATGTGTATCTGGAAGCACTGGAAAACCCCAAAGAACAGAGCAAAGAACCTGATAAAGCTTGGAATACCAGCATGGTCAGCGTGGAAAACCGCTTATCTGCATGGATATGCAAAACCTGCAAGATGTTGGGATGTTCATCAGGCTATAAGCAATAAGAGATTAGTCGAATTCGGGCTAATCTCCATGCTCGACTACTACGCCGCAAAGCGTGTTACTTGTTAAGTTGATTGAACCGCCGTGTACCGAACGGTACGCACGGTGGTGTGAGAGGTCGTGGGATTACTCAAATCCCCCTCCTACTCGATTTAATTTTTAGGAAATTCCGATTTTGGGAAAAATATGATAGAAAAATGCCAAAAAGTAAGTTAAGGATAACAGGAGCGGCAGATTTATGGTATACTGATAGAAAAGCATGAACAAAGCGCAGTGCGAGGTATTTACAGAGAAAGAGGTGTGATATGGCTTCAGGATTTGCAGGAAAAGCAAGGCTTCCTATGGGGATTGAAGATTTTGAAACGATTCGCAAGGACGGATTTTACTATGTTGATAAAACAGGACTGGTGAAAGACCTTCTGGAAAATATGTCGTATGTAAGCCTGTTTACGCGTCCGAGACGGTTCGGGAAGACGCTGAATATGAGCATGCTGAAAAATTTTTTTGAGACAGGCAGCGACAGAGCTCTTTTTGATGGATTGGAGATTTCCAAAGAAAAAGAGCTGTGCGATGAATATATGGGAAAATTTCCAGTTATTTCAATCAGCCTGAAAGGGGCGGAAAGTAATACCTTTGACGGGGCCAGGGAAATGTTCCGTAATATTATAGGAAAAGAGGCTTTAAGATTTCCATTTTTAACACAAAGCCCAAATCTGACAGAAACCGAGCGTAAACAGTATAAGGCGCTCATTCATGTAGATGATAAAGGTATCTTTACAATAGATGACATACTGTTGAAAAACAGTCTGCTGCTGTTGTCGTCCTTCCTTCATAAGCACTATGGACAAAAGACAATCATACTGATTGATGAATATGACGTTCCCCTTGATAAGGCATATCAGGCAGGCTACTATGACGCCATGGTGGATTTTATCAGGACACTGTTCGGCCAGGCGCTTAAGACAAACGGTAGCCTTTATTTTGCGGTTCTAACAGGGTGTTTGCGGATATCAAAGGAAAGTATTTTTACCGGTCTTAATAATTTTAATGTATATACGGTGAAAGATGTACAATACAATGAATACTTCGGCTTTTCGGACAGGGAAGTCCGTGATATGCTTGCCTGTTATGGATTTATGGAAAAATATGACGCCATAAAAGAGTGGTATGACGGCTACCGGTTTGGCGAGCTGGAGGTTTACTGCCCATGGGATGTGGTGAGCTACTGTCACGCACTGAAAATGAATGCGGCCATGCGTCCCCGGAATTATTGGGTGAATACGAGCAGCAACAGTATTATCAGACAATTTATAGACAAGGCGGACGGAAATACCAGAGATGAAATCGAACGGTTAATCGGTGGTGAAAGCATTAAAAAGAAAATACGGCAGGAATTAACTTACAGGGATTTGGATTCTACAATTGATAATTTATGGAGCATTCTTTTTACAACCGGTTACCTGACACAATGCGGGGAAGATGATAACGGACTGACAAAGCTTGTGATTCCAAACAGGGAAATACGGTGGATATTTGTGGAGCAGATACAGGAATGGTTTGAGGCGGAGACGAAAAAGGATATGCAGAAGCTGGAGGGCTTTTGCAGGGCGTTTGAAGAAAATGATACGGAGGCCATAGAGAAAGGCTTTAACTCCTATCTGAGAAAAACTGTCAGCATCCGCGATACCAGTGTCAGAAAAGACAGAAAGGAGAATTTCTATCATGGTATTTTACTGGGATTATTTGCAGGTATGGATGGCTGGAAGGTTAAATCCAATGCGGAGTCCGGCGATGGCTATTGCGATATCAGCGTAGAAGTTGAGGATAAGGAAATCGGTATGCTTATTGAATTGAAATATGCTGAAAAGGCGGCGTTTGACGGCGCGTGCCGGGAAGCATTAGCGCAGATTGCCGACAGGAATTATGAAGAGGCGCTGACAGACGACGGTATGAGGACTATCTACAAATATGGGATTGCCTGTTATAAAAAGCGATGTAAGGTTATGAAAGGCCAGGATTGATTATGGAAACGATAAAAGTATTTCACGGCTCGGACCATATCGTGAAGGAACCAGTTTATCTTGGAGGGAAAGCAGATAACGATTATGGAAACGGGTTTTATACAACAGAATATGAAGACCGTGCAAGAAGCTGGGCTGCGCTGAATGGACAGGCGGACTGTTCAATCGTAAATGTTTATCAGTTGGATATGCGGGGGCTGAAAATACTGGATTTAAATGAGCATGGCGTCCTTGCGTGGATTGCAGAGGTCGCCGCAAACCGTGGAACAAATCAGGAGGCCACAGCAATTGTTTCAGAAGGGCTGATAGAGAGATACAGAGTGGATACTTCCGGATATGATATCATAAAGGGATACCGTGCGGACGACAGCTATACCCAGGTAATAGAAGCTTTTCTGCTGAATCAGATTAATGTTTATGAAGTAGAGCGGCTGTTTTATAAAGGGTCGCTGGGAAATCAGATTTTTCTTAAATCAGAAAATGCCTTTCGCAATATTAAATGGAGCAATGCCTATCAGGTGTCTTTGCAGGAGGCGGACAGGCAGTCCGATTATCAGGCAAGAAAAGAGGTTAATCGTTTCTTGTCAGGGAGATTAAAGGAACTGCTTCTGGAGGGATATGAGGTTCCCGGCATCACGGCAGGGTATGCAATCCGCAACAGGCTGACTTATCATAAGGAAGGAAAGTTTTATGAGCAAACCGGCGTATGACAAAATTTATCTGGACAGTATGAAGAAAAAAACAGAGTACCTTTTTGTGCTGATAGCCAGGAACTGTCCGGAGGTGTTTGAAACAATAACGTTGTATATGGAATGTGAGTATCGCAAAAAAATGGACAGGGGCAATCCTTTTTATTTAAATAAAACCCCAAAGCAGATTCTGGGAAGCCTTGGCATATCTGTCAATCCAAAGCTGGGAATCAGCGAGCAGTATGATGAATTTATAATGGAATGGATGGCGGATATATATACCTGTATGCAATGGAAATATAATATTCCATCCGCAGAAATTGTGGATGCAATTACGCCAAAGAAGCTGTACGAAATTTATTATCCCCTGCACGAGGCGTCCCTGGAGAATGGGATTGAGAAATTGATGAAAATCTACTTAAGTGATAACCTGTAACGCAGACAGGGAGACTCTTTGAAGCAGGAGTCTCCCGTTTGTCAGTTTTTCTTTTTATAAAGATGCTCCAGCCACTGGATGCACTGGTACAGAACCATGGCAATCACACACAGTATGATGATGGAGGTGATTACCATATTTAGCTGGAAGACCTGCGACCCATATATAATCAGATATCCCAGCCCCCGCCTTGCTGCCAGAAATTCTCCGATAATTACGCCCACCAGCGCAAGGCCGATATTCACCTTCATGTTGCTCAAAAGCACCGGCACGCAGGATGGCAGAACCACCTTGTGGAAGGCGTCGAACCGGTTTCCGCCAAGGGTGTATATCAGTTTCAGCTTTTCAGCGTCAACATGCTTAAATCCGGCGTACAGGCTGATGACCGAGCCGAAAATCGCCACGGAAATACCGGCCACAATAATGGTATTGATGCCGGTGCCCAGCCACACGATAAAGAGCGGCGCAAGGGCGGATTTCGGAAGGCTGTTTAAGACCACCAGGTAGGGCTCCGAAATCTCCGAAAGGGTTTTGGAGTACCACAGAGCCGTGGCGGCAAGGATAGAAATGACTGTGATGAGCAAAAAGCTCAGCAGTGTTTCTAACAGCGTGATTCCGGTATGGGTAAAAAAGGAGCCGTCAAATACCATTTTCAGGAAAAAGGAGGCTACCATACTGGGACTGCTGAAAAAGAAGGTGTCAATCATTCCTGTCTGTCCGGCGGTTTCCCATATAGTCAGAAACAGAACTAAAATCAGAACCCGAAGTACAGTAATGATATGATGGTGTCTGTGATGATTTTTTATATACAGTTCCTGGGCGGTAGGGCCGTCATGGCGGGCGGTACCGCTCATGGAAGCTTTATCCGTCTTCCTTTGCATATTCATCAGAAATCTCCTTCCATAATAAATTGAACAAATCTCCGAATTCCGGCGCACTTCTTGCGGCAAGAGGTGTATTTTCCGGAATGGTGAGGTGCACCGGAATGTTGTTTTTAATTGTGGCGGGCCGCCGGGAAAGCACCAGGATTCTGTCGGCCAAAGAGAGGGCTTCCGACAAATCGTGGGTAATTAAAATGGCGGAGATACCGGAGGCTCTTATAATATTGCCGATATCTGCGGAGACCATCAGCCGTGTCTGGTAGTCAAGAGCGCTGAAAGGCTCATCCAAAAGGAGCAGGCCAGGCTCCATCACCATGGTTCTGATAAGGGCTGCCCGCTGTTTCATGCCGCCGGATAATTCCGCCGGCTTTTTGTCCTTGAATTTCAGCAGCCCGTAGTCGGATAAGAGCTTTAAGGCCAGCTCCTTTTTTTCTTCCGATAAGGAACGGGTGATTTCCGGCCCCAGAAGGATATTCTTCCAGATGGTGCGCCATTCCAGCAGATGGTCCTGCTGGAGCATGTAGCCAATCCGCACTTTCTCCTTTTCATTCAGGATAATTTCACCGGATTCCGGTTCAAGCAGGCCGGCGATAATCGACAGCAGAGTAGACTTGCCGCAGCCGCTGGGCCCCACGATGGCTAAAAATTCTCCCTTATTGACACAGAAGGATATATCCGTTAACGCTCTGGTTTCACCGTTTAAATTATGATAAGAAAAGCAGATATTTTTACATTCCAAAACAGGCTGATTCATAGCTTCCCTCATTTCCGCACTGTTTTTCTTTATAAATATAATTTATGTAAATTCGACATTTATGTGAATAAAGTCATTGAAAAGCCCATGGAAATATGCTAATATCAAATTCATATTTAACAAACGGAGGAAATGCTATGGCGCAGCTTTGGGGCGGACGATTTACAAAGGAAACGGATGGACTGGTGTACCGTTTTAACGCATCCATTACCTTTGATAAAAAGCTCTTTGAACAGGATATAGAGGGAAGCATTGCCCATGTGGTGATGCTGGAGAAGCAGGGAATCCTTACCTGTGAGGAAAAGGACGCGATTGTAAAGGGGCTTACCGGCATCCGAAAGGATGTGGAGGAGGGAAGTCTTGTCATTACCGATGAATATGAGGATATCCACAGCTTTGTGGAGGCAGTTCTTACAAAGAGAATCGGGGAGGCAGGCAAAAAGCTCCACACAGGGAGAAGCCGGAACGACCAGGTGGCTCTTGACATGAAGCTTTATGTGCGGGAAAAGGTTCTTAAGACGGCCTCTCATATAGAAGCGCTGCTTGAAACGATTCTTTCTGTTATGGAGAATAATCTCACTACATATATGCCGGGCTTTACCCATCTGCAAAAGGCGCAGCCCACCACGTTAGCCCACCATTTCGGGGCTTATTTTGAAATGTTTAAGCGGGATGTCCTGCGGCTCCAGGATATCTACAGGCGGATGAATTACTGTCCTCTGGGCGCGGGAGCCTTTGCGGGAACCACCTATCCGCTTGAGAGAGCCTACACCGCATCGCTTTTGGGCTTTGAAGGACCTACGCTAAACAGCATGGATTCCGTGGCGGACAGAGATTATATTATCGAATTTTTATCGGCATTATCCATAATCATGATGCACCTGAGCCGGTTTTCGGAGGAGATTATTATCTGGAATTCCAACGAGTACCGTTTCGTGGAGATTGACGACGGCTTTTCCACGGGGAGCAGCATTATGCCCCAGAAGAAAAATCCCGATATTGCGGAGCTGGTACGGGGCAAGACGGGGCGGGTTTACGGAGCGCTGACAGCCATACTGACCACAATGAAGGGACTTCCCCTTGCGTATAATAAGGATATGCAGGAGGATAAGGAGGTTACCTTTGACGCTATAGAAACAGTGGAAAACTGTCTGGTCTTATTTGACGGGATGCTTTCCACCATGAAATTCCGGCACAATATAATGGAAGAAAGTGCCAAAAAGGGATTTACCAATGCGACGGACGCCGCCGATTATCTGGTGGGCAGAGGCGTTCCCTTCCGGGACGCCCACGGAATTATCGGACAGCTTGTCCTTTACTGCATTGAAAAGAACTGCAGTATCGATGAGCTTGGTCTTGAGGAGCTAAAGAGCTTTTCGGAGGCTTTTGAGGGAGATGTCTTCGAGGCCATCAGCCTGAAAGCCTGTGTGGAACGGCGGCTGACGACGGGGGCGCCGGGAATCAGGGCAATGGAAGATGTTATAAAAATCAATAAAGATTTTCTTGCCCGTATCTGGACGAAGGAACAGCCGGAATTTAACCGGAGCTGTTTGAAGGGGCAGGAATCTGAAAGGCGATAAATGTGTCGGGAATGGAGGAGAATAGAAATGAGTGAAAAATTAAAAGTTGGAATTTTAGGCGGAACAGGTATGGTGGGACAGCGGTTTATTTCCCTTCTGGAAAACCATCCCTGGTTCGAGGTGACGACTATTGCGGCGAGCGAGCGGTCGGCCGGCAAAACCTATGAGGAGGCGGTTGGAGGACGCTGGAAAATGGCTTCGCCCATGCCGGAGGACGTAAAAGGTCTTGTGGTAATGAATGTGAACGAAGTGGAAAAGGTGGCTTCCCAGGTTGATTTTGTGTTCAGCGCCGTTGATATGAGCAAGGAGGAAATTAAAAAAATAGAAGAGGCCTACGCCAAAACCGAAACGCCGGTGGTTTCCAACAATTCCGCACACAGGTGGACTCCCGACGTACCTATGATGGTTCCCGAAATCAATCCGGAGCACATGAAGGTAATAGAGTTTCAGAAAAAGCGGCTTGGCACCGCCAGGGGATTCGTTGCGGTAAAGCCTAACTGCTCCATCCAGAGTTACGCGCCCGTGCTGACGGCGTGGAAGGAGTTTGAGCCGTATGAGGTGGTGGCAACCACTTATCAGGCGATTTCAGGAGCCGGGAAAACCTTTAAGGACTGGCCGGAAATGGTGGAAAATGTGATTCCCTATATCGGCGGCGAGGAGGAAAAAAGCGAAAAAGAGCCTCTTCGTATCTGGGGAGAAGTAGCGGACGGCGTGATTGTTCCGGCGCAGTCGCCTCTTATCACATGCCAGTGTATCAGGGTTCCCGTCCTTGACGGACACACGGCGGCTGTTTTTGTGAAGTTCAGAAAACAGCCCACCAAAGAACAGCTTATCGAAAAACTGGTTTCCTATAAGGGACGGCCTCAGGAACTGGCGCTTCCCAGCGCGCCGAAGCAGTTTATCCAGTATCTGGAGGAGGACAACCGGCCGCAGGTGAAGCTGGATGTGAATTTTGAGAATGGAATGGGAATCAGCGTGGGACGGATTCGGCAGGACAGTGTCTATGACTGGAAGTTTGTGGGGCTTTCCCACAATACGGTACGCGGCGCGGCAGGCGGCGCAGTACTTTGCGCAGAGCTTTTAAAGGCAGAAGGATATATCACGAAACGCGAATAATGCGTTAAGCCCTGGCAGGCAGCGGTTATACGGGGAATTGTGGATAGAGACAGGAGTTTAAATGTTTTCAGGGCGTAATTATGAGCTACAGTATTTAAATAATTATTATGAACGTGACGGCAGTCAGATTATGGTACTTTATGGGGAGAAGAACGTGGGAAAAACCACGCTGCTTTCCCGTTTTATGGCGGACAGGCCCGGTTATTATTACCGGGCTCGTTCCGCCTCTGAAAGAGAGCAGCGGTTTTTGTGGGGAAGAGAGCTGAACACGGGAACGGATGAGGAATGGTATCCGACCTTTACGGAGATTTTCAACCGGATTCCCGATGCAGGCGTCATTGCCGGAAATACCGCTGCGGGAGACAGCGGTAATATCCGTGTCGCTGCCGAAAATGGTACTGATATGCATACCACTTACATTCCTGTCAGGAAAAAGGTGATTGTAATCGACGAATTCCAGAATATTGTCAGGGCAGGCGGAGGATTCATGAGGGAGCTGTGCGCTTTTGTGCGCGGCCGGAAGGATGCGCCGGTGCTTGTAATTCTGGCAAGCTCGTCCATTGGGTGGGTGGAAAACAGCATGATTACCCGAATTGGGGAGGCGGCCTATGCGCTTTCGGGCTTTTTCAAAATCAGAGAATTAAGCTTCGGCACGCTGATGGACTTTTTCCCGAAATTCTCGATGAAGCAATGTGTGGAAACCTATGCCGTTCTGGGCGGTATACCGGGATTCTGGCGGCATTTTGACGATAAACTTGACATAAAGGAAAATATTTGCAGATATATTCTTAATAAGGATGTATTTTTGCATGAAGAAGGGCTTCGGATAGTGGAGAGAGAACTGCGGGAAACCGGAGTGTATAATACGATTCTTGCCGCTATAGCAGCCGGAAAGCATAAATTAAATGATTTGTATCATCACACAGAGTTTTCCAGGGCAAAGATAAGCGTTTACCTGAAAAACCTGATGGAGCTTGAGCTGGTGGAAAAGGTCTTTTCCTATGATACGGAAGGGAAGGCGAACACGCAGAAGGGGATTTACCGCATCAGCAACCACTTTGTGCATTTTTATTTTACCTATATTTATCCCCATTTAAGCAGTATGGAAACGCTCGGGGAAAAAGCGTATTATGACAGGTATATTGCGCCTTACTTTGGCCGTTATGTGGCGTACTATTTTAAGCAGGTCTGCCGGGAATACATTGAGGAATGGAACAGGAACGGCGAGCTGCCCGTAAAGGTGGACAGAATCGGAGAATGGGTAGGCAAAACGGGAACTATTGATTTTGTGGCCCGGAGTGAAAACGGGGAGACGCTTCTGGGTATCTGTAACTGGGAAAATCTTTCCATGGACTATGGGGATTATGAGAGGCTTCTTTCCTGTGCGGAAAAAGCAAAGCTGGGAACGGAGCATATCTATTTGTTTTCCCGTTATCGTTTCGATGAAAGACTGCGGAAAGAAGCAGGGCGCAATAAAGGAATCAAACTGTTCGGGATGGATGCAATGTAATGGGGAAAAGTCTGTATATAGCTGAAAAACCAAGCGTGGCAAGAGAGTTTGCCAAAGCGCTTCAAATAAATGCGGGAAACCGCGACGGATATATGGAATCCGAAAACGCCGTCATTACCTGGTGCGTGGGGCATTTGGTGACCATGAGTTATCCTGAGGTCTATGATGAAAAATATAAAAGATGGTCGCTGGAGACGATTCCCTTTATTCCCGCAGAATTTAAGTATGAAATCATTGCCTCCGCCCGAAAACAGTTTCAGATTGTAAGCGGGCTTTTGAACCGTAAGGATGTGGATACGATTTATGTATGCACCGATTCCGGGCGGGAGGGGGAATATATTTACCGTCTTGTGGAGCAGCAGGCTCATGTCACCGGAAAAATCCGGAAAAGGGTATGGATTGATTCCCAGACGGAGGAGGAGATTTTGCGGGGAATCAGAGAGGCAAAGGATTTGTCGGAATATGACAATCTAAGCGCGGCGGCCTATCTGCGGGCAAAGGAAGATTACCTGATGGGAATTAATTTTTCCAGAGTGCTCACCTTAAAGTATGGGTACTGCGTCAAATCCTACCTGAAAGCGGACAGGGCAGTTATCAGTGTGGGCCGGGTTATGACCTGTGTCCTTGGAATGGTGGTAAACAGAGAGCGGGAAATCCGAGAGTTTGTAAAAACGCCTTTTTACCGTGTGATTGCGGAAATTTCGGTAAAAGACAATATTCTGGAATGTGAATGGAAGGCGGTGGAGAATACAAAATACTTTGGTTCTCCCCGTTTGTATAAGGAAAACGGATTTCGGGAAAGGAAGGACGCACAGGAGCTGATTTCCATGCTCATGGAGCCGCCTCCGGTCATGGCGACAGTGGAATCCGCGGAAAGAAAGAAGGAGAATAAAAATCCTCCTCTTTTATATAATCTTGCGGAACTGCAGAACGACTGTGCGAAATACTTTAAAATCAGTCCGGACGAGACTCTTCGGATAGCCCAGGAACTGTATGAAAAAAAGATGACCACCTATCCGCGAACCGACGCCAGGGTTCTGTCCACGGCGGTTTCCAAGGAGATAGATAAGAACCTGCGGGGGCTGACAAACTGGGAAATGGTGAGGCAGTTTGCCGCTGATATTTTAAATAACGGCAGTTATAAAAAAATAGTAAAGACAAGATATGTAAATGATAAGCAGATTACGGACCACTATGCGATTATTCCAACGGGCCAGGGACTAAATAACCTGAATCATTTGAACCCTACAACCGCAAAGGTCTATGAAATTATCGTTCGAAGATTTTTGAGCATATTCCTGCCGCCGGCGGTATACAGAAAGATTTCACTCCGCTTTTCCATAAAGGGGGAGCAGTTCTTTGCGGGAACCAAAGTTCTGGAGGAGGAAGGTTATCTGAAGGCTGCGGCTTTTTCCTTTTCCGGAGCCGGGAACGCAAAGCCGGAAGCGGAAACTTCTGATGAAAATGCGTCTGGCCGGGCGTTTCTGGAGGCGATTACTCATCTGAAAAAGGGAATGACGCTTCCGGTAAAGGAGATGCAGATAAAAGAGGGGGAGACCACGCCGCCGAAACGTTATAATTCCGGCACCATGATTCTGGCCATGGAAAACGCAGGACAGTTTATCGAGGACGAGGAGCTTCGAAGCCAGATAAAAGGCAGCGGTATCGGAACCTCCGCAACCCGTGCGGAAATCTTAAAAAAGCTGATTAATATTGAATATCTTGCGCTCAATAAGAAGACACAGGCTCTTACGCCCACTCTGTTGGGGGAAATGATTTACGATGTGGTAAACAGCGCCATCCGTCCTCTTCTTGACCCTGCCCTTACCGCAAGCTGGGAGAAAGGGCTTACCATGGTGGCGGACGGGACGATTACCGGGGATGAGTATATGAAAAAGCTGGACGATTTTGTGTCAAGAAGAACCAATATTGTAAAGGGGCTTAACAATCAGTTTGCTTTGAACCGGCAGTTTAATATGGCTGCCGAAAACTATAAAAAATAGAAAAGAGGAAAATTATGGAACAGTTTACAGTAAAAAATCTTTACACGCTGGAGGAGACCATCGCGGCCGGTCTGCTTTCGGAAGTGACTTATCCCTGGGAGGCGCTCCCGAAAATCAGCGAATTTATCGTGGCCCTGGGGAAAACCCTTCCCGCCGATAAGTACGAGGAAGTGAAGGAAAACGTATGGATTGCAAAATCCGCCACCGTGGCGGAAACGGCTAACATTAACGGCCCTGCCATCATTGACGGGGACGCGGAAATACGCCACTGCGCTTTTATCCGCGGCAACGCCATTGTAGGCAAGGGCGCGGTGGTTGGAAATTCCACAGAGCTGAAAAACGTGATTTTGTTTAACAAGGTGCAGGTGCCACACTATAATTACGTGGGGGACAGCATTCTCGGCTTTAAATCCCATATGGGCGCAGGCTCCATTACCTCTAACGTAAAGAGCGACAAGACTCTGGTGGTGGTGAAAAACGGCGGGGAGAAGATGGAAACAGGCCTTAAGAAATTCGGAGCAATGCTGGGCGACAATGTGGAGGTCGGATGCAACAGCGTTTTAAATCCGGGAACCGTTATCGGAAGAAATTCAAACGTTTATCCCACCAGTATGGTGCGTGGCTGTATCCCGGCCGGAAGCATCTACAAAAAACAGGGTGAAATTGCCGAAAAGTATTAAAAATTATCAAAAGGACTGGATTTTTCGCGTAAGATATGCGAAAATAGAAACCGAGGTGTGATAAAATATTCACAAGTGAAACGAATGTTTTATCAGCAAGGAATCTACATATTGAAAGGAGTTTTCACATGATTTATTCAAAGGAAGTTGAAGAAATGTGTACAGTTGCACAGGGTGTTCATCATGGCTGTGCTCCTATCCCAGAAGAAGCAAAATGGGTTCAGGCCAAAAAAGTAGAAGACATTTCAGGTTTAACACACGGTGTGGGCTGGTGTGCACCTCAGCAGGGCGCATGTAAGCTGACACTGAATGTCAAGGAAGGAATTATTCAGGAAGCGCTGGTTGAGACAATCGGATGCTCAGGAATGACGCATTCAGCGGCCATGGCATCGGAAATCCTTCCTGGCTTAACCGTAATGGAAGCTTTAAATACAGACCTTGTATGTGACGCAATCAACACGGCTATGAGAGAGCTGTTTTTGCAGATTGTTTACGGACGTTCCCAGAGCGCGTTTTCCGAGGACGGACTTCCGGTGGGCGCCGGTCTGGAGGACCTTGGAAAGGGCCTTCGGAGCCAGGTAGGAACCATGTACGGAACCTTAAAAAAAGGCCCCCGTTATCTTGAGATGGCTGAAGGCTATGTAACAGGTATTGCCCTTGACGCAGACAATGAAATCATTGGTTACAAGTTCGTAAACTTCGGCAAAATGACAGATTTCATGAAAAAAGGCGATGACCCTAACACTGCATACGAGAAATCATGCGGACAGTACGGACGTGTAGATGATGCTGTTAAGATTATTGACCCCAGAAAAGAATAATAGAATAGGAGGAATGTAAAAATGGCATTATTTGAATCATATGAAAGAAGAATTGATACCATCAATTCCGTTTTAAATTCTTACGGCATTTCTTCTATCGAAGAAGCTGAAAAAATCACAAAGGATGCCGGTCTGGACGTTTACGAGCAGGTAAAGAAAATCCAGCCAATCTGTTTTGAAAATGCATGCTGGGCTTACACGGTAGGCGCTGCAATTGCAATCAGGAAAGGCTGCAGAAAAGCTTCCGAAGCTGCCGCTGCAATCGGCGAAGGCCTTCAGGCTTTCTGTATTCCCGGTTCCGTTGCCGATACCCGTAAGGTTGGCCTTGGACATGGAAACCTTGGCAAGATGCTTCTGGAAGAAGAGACAGAGTGCTTTGCTTTCCTGGCAGGCCATGAGTCCTTTGCCGCTGCAGAAGGCGCTATCGGTATCGCAGAAAAGGCAAACAAGGTTCGTCAGAAACCCTTACGCGTTATCTTAAACGGACTTGGCAAGGACGCTGCCAAAATCATCTCCAGAATCAACGGCTTCACTTTCGTTGAGACAGAGTATGACCCTTACACAAACACCGTAAAGGAAATCGAGCGCAAATCCTATTCAGAGGGACTTCGCGCAAAGGTTAACTGCTACGGCGCAAACTCTGTTCCCGAAGGCGTTGCCATCATGTGGAAAGAGAACGTTGACGTTTCCATCACAGGCAACTCAACCAATCCTACAAGATTCCAGCACCCTGTAGCAGGTACATACAAGAAAGAAAGAATAGAAGACGGAAAGAAATACTTCTCGGTTGCATCAGGCGGCGGTACAGGACGTACCCTTCACCCTGACAACATGGCAGCCGGCCCGGCTTCCTACGGCTTTACAGATACTCTTGGCCGTATGCATTCCGACGCACAGTTCGCAGGCTCTTCTTCCGTACCGGCTCACGTTGAAATGATGGGACTTATCGGTATGGGAAATAACCCGATGGTAGGCGCTACAGTTGCGGTTGCTGTTTCTGTAGAGGAAGCCGCTAAGGAAGGCAAGTTCTAAGAAAAGCCCGTATTTTTGGGGGTTAATCAAGCCAGAAAATGGTTTGGTTAGCCCTCTTTTTTTATGGGCAAGACCTGTACAAGACACATACAAGACACACTCTATAAGAAGCACAAGACACACTTTTGCCTCATGTGGTGTCAGGTGCTTCAGATGTGTCAAAGAATGCCTTCATATGGTAAGATTTGTTTTTCGTGAGTGCATTGGCAATGCCAGCCATAAATAATAGAAGTTTACATTTTTAAAATATTTTTGGGAGGTATTGGGTATGAGACGTGCGAATGGAACTGGCCATGTGTTTAGGATGAAAGACAAAAGCAGGCGTAATCCCTGGCGTGTGAGAATTACTGTAGGGTGGGAAATGAATGAGGCGACTGGAAAGTCAAAACAGATTATTAAGACGCTTGGATATTACCCGTCAAGGCGGAAGGCGGAGGTAGCCCTGAATGAGTATCTTGATGATCCATATAATATTGGCAATAAAGATATGACTTTTGAGGAGTTATATAAAGAATGGTCAGAATACTACTTTGCTACTTTGTCAGGGGTATCGTCTGTCCGCACAATTATGTCTGCTTATCGTTATATGCATCTGATTTATAAGATGAAGGTTCGAGATATTCGTGTAAGGCATCTTGAAGGATGTCTGGAAGATGCGTATATAATATCAGACAGGGGGAAAGACAAAGGTAAGAAAAGAAACGCGAGTGCATGTGTCAAGGCGCGTATGAAATCAGTGTTTAACCTGATGTTCGATTATGCGGTAAGATACGATATCGTAAAAACAAATTATGCAAGGAATTTTGAAGTGTCTAAAGAAATAAAAGAAAAAAAGAAAAGGGAGAAAAAGAGCGTTACTATTTTTTCTAATGTTGAGTTGATGACTCTTTGGGATAATGTAGATAAGTATTCTTTTGTTGATATGATATTAATTGGCATATATAGTGGATGGAGGCCGCAGGAGCTTGCCATTCTGAAAGTAAGGGATGTTGATTTGGATGGCGATACTTTTTTTGGCGGACTTAAGACAGATGCGGGGAAGAACAGGATTGTTCCTATACACCCATTGATAAAGAATTTGGTTAACAGACGCTATGAAGAAGCGATGGAGTTAGAAAGCGAATATCTTTTTAATGATTCAGAAGGCCAGAGGGGTACTGTGATGACTTATGATAAGTACCGCCATCGATTTGAAAAGATAATGAAACGTTTGGATATGAAGCATAGGCCGCATGAAACTCGTCATACGTTCTCTACGCTGGCAAAGGCATACGATATGAAAGATAATGTCAGAAAACTGATTATGGGTCATGCTATTATTGATTTTACTGACCGTGTGTATACGCATCCTATGCTGGAGGAGTTGCGATATGAGATGGGAAAGGTTGAAAAATGGTATCCATATGGAACAACTCCTAAGTTTGAGGCGGAGGATGGCATAGATATATAATAAATTTGTGTAAAGCGACATTTGAATTGTAAGGATACCTCTGCATATGATTTAATCATCTGCAGGGGTATTAATTTTTGATATTTTTCTGTTTAGATTGTCTTTTTTTCTGGCTAAGAATTTTCTATTTAGATTTTAATTGTTTAATATTTCTGTAAATGATACAATTTATTTATTAAATTTACGGAGGTATTGCTTATGACGCAAGATGAGGCACGTGGGTTACTGGATAGTATGTTGTATCTTTTTATTGAGGAAATAAAATGTGATAATGCGGATAAAAATTTGTCTCTAAATGGAGGTGTTTTTTATGGCGGCGAAGAATGAAAATGAGAAAAGATTGACAAAAGAAGAAAAAGAAATGCAGTTGTTATTGGATAGCATGCTTGTGCCTTTTAGTGATTATAAGAAGAACCTTGCGGCAAATAGGAAACTGGAGCCTTCAGATGAGGATAAGAAGTTATTAAAGATAGTATCAGATTTAGAAAAGTTGAAAAAAAGTGGTTCTAAAGCAAATATTGAAAAATGTTTAGACATGGCGTTAGAAGATATTGCAAAAATGATGAATACATATGGAGGAGGTAAGAATAATGTAGGGTATGCCAGTAGGCAGCCACATAAGCAAGTGCTTCCTTTTTTAATACAGCAGGTTCTGTTTTATATTGCGGCTTTATGCATTGAATGTTATAACGGAGAGCAGAAGGTAGTGATACAAGAGTTAAGAAAATTGGATGTTACTATATCTCATAATTTTTTCAGCAGAAAGCGTACAACACCAAAACAGTATCTTGATATGAAGAGGTATACGCAGCCTGAGTTGCCAGCAAATTATAAGGGGAACAAATGTGGTGAACTGGCAGTTGCAATTAAGAATCTTGTTTATCAGTCTGGGGAATATGATATCTTTTGTGATGTCTTTGGAGGCAGTGGAGCGGCTTCCCTTGCAGTGAACAGGCGCAAAGAGGCAGAATATGTATATAATGAACTGGATAAAATGACGCAGAATCTGTTTGCGGTAATAAAAGATAATAATAAATATGAAGATTTGATCAAGGCATTGGAGGCGCTTCAATTAGACCTAAGAGGTGGAAAGAAATGGATTAATTCTAAATTTGATTCATATATAAAGACTTATACTGAAAATAAGATATATATGGATAACAAAGAGCATGAGATACTAGGCAATAGAAAACTTCTAACATCGAAGCTGAGTATGACAGATGCTGAAAAGATAAGACTTATGGAAAACTTCCATGACGGAATTAAACGTTCAGAAGAAGATTTTGTTCTTAAGTGTGCAGGCAGGTCTTATTCACGTCATGAGTTATTAAATGAGATATTTGTTGATTGTACATATAATCGAAATGTTGCTTTGAAAAATTTTTCAGATTATTTTTATTTAATATCAGAACTTAGTTGTTATTCTCATTCATTTTCGCTTATTGGATATAATGTGAATTTCCCCAATAATGCTGCCCGGCCAAATAGTAGGTTAACAGATATAGTAGACCAATTTGAACAGTACAGGGCATATGAGTATTTTGTTTACTTCGGGTGCATATTGAATGATTTGAGTCGGCTGTCACAAGATAAGGTTCTCTGCGCAGTTGCTAAAATATTCATGTTGTCATTTTCTTTTTATGGTGATGCACAGTTATCTAATATTCTAAGAATGTGTGTTTTTGATGAAGAACAGGAAAATTCATACAGTGTTTTTTCAGAGTTTGTAAAAAAAGACTTTAAGGGAATTATTACAGAAATGCATAATGCCATTAAGGGAACTATTTGTGAAAATTTAGATTGTGTTAAAGTGTTATTCGTAACTTTACCCACTCCTAATTGCCCGAAAATTCTTCAAATTAAAAGAAGGTACAGCATAATT
>QZDS01000053.1 GCA_009917455.1 bacterium 1xD8-48
TTTATGCCTCCATGCGGACATACAACCTAACTTCCCCTGTCAAACTTCATGACAAACACCCCCTTTCACTGAAATTGTTTGCTCTCCGATTCTCAATATAATAAAAACCTTCTCTCCATTGTTTCCATATATTTTATGGTGACCTTTTTGTCATAAATTGAAAGAATCTATCATCCGTTAATAATACGAACCAGCCCTCAAAAAAGTTTCATCTCTCTTATCACCAACAGTGTATCCCTCTCGCTCAGAGTGTCATTTACGCCTTGATGTCAACAGGCTTATGGTACGCATCCGATATGACGGTCGTCGGCTGCGCTGAAACCTGAATCTTTTCCAGCCGTTCTTCTTCCTGTTCCTTCTGCTCTTTTCTCTTTTCCTCGGCGCGTTCCTGCTCCTTTTTCTCCTTTAATTTTCCCTCCCGTTCCTCTGCCAGTTCCTTCCAGCCTTTTACCCCGCTGTCGGAAGTTACCGTGGTGGACGCCATCATGGTTATATTCCCTGTGCTGTCGATGCTCCAGCTTTCCGTATGGTCCACCACCCTTGCCCCGATAGCCCTTGCATTGGCCTGGGCACTCTTAAGGCCGCTTTCATAACCTTCTTTGAAGTAAGCAAGGCTTTCTTCCAGTTCTTTCGCCTTTTCCGGGTTCTTTGCACACTCCTTCAGATAAGAACCGGAAATTGCCACACTGCCATTCTTTACACAGTCATAATTCTTCTGCAGGTAGGAATAATAATCCGATACGCTGTCTGTCCCTGTGTTCTTCGCTTGTGCAGGTGCATTTTCCTTCGTTTCTGTTTTCTTTACTGCCTCATTTTCTGTGCCGTGTATGTACTCCCATACACATTGCTGTAGTTGCTTCCAATTCCTGAAATTGCCATAATTTTTCCTCCTTGATAAAATTTTTATTGTTAATGACGGCCCCTCTGTCATTCGGAGCCGCCCATGCCCCCTTATGGTAAGTCCGGGCATGATCTTCCTTACTTCAAAATGCCCGCCGCCTCATATGCGGCAATCGAAACCGCCTTTTTGGTCATGCTGTCCTTATAATATCTCTTGTCTGCTTCCTGCTCCATCAGCCTGCGTTTCAGGACGGCCTCCTCCGCCAGCCTTTCATATTCTGCGTGTTTTGCTTCCCTTGCTCTGCGGGCTTCCACAAATTCCGATGATGAAACAGTAAATTTCAGTTCTCCCACCACACAAGCATGGTTAATCTCTCCATTTTCATCAAATGTCATCAGAAAACCTTCGTTCTCACCAGGAGTAGAATTAGCTAATAAAAAACTATCCACCCGTTCCATTACTTTTTGTGCAAGTTCCGTGTTATTTTTCATTTTTTCTTCCAATTCCGGTGGAATAACCACAGCAATCTTGCCAAGCATTGCATTCATCTTGGTGCGGACTGCCGGACTCTGCATATCGGGTTCAGCTCCCGACGGTTTCCAGTTCAGAACAGAATCATCCGCATTATTGCTGAAATACTTATCCCACGGATAATCATTCCTCCCCCATAAGGAACTGTCAATCTTGGATGTATCCATGACATTGTAATATGCTCCCGGATACTTTGATTTCAGCATTTCCTTAAAACTAACATTCTCTGTTTTCCCTGCCGCTTTCGTAGCCGCAAGCTCCGCAAAACTCACGCCCTCGCTCTTGCCTGCCGCATTCTTCCGGTACTGCTCCGCCAGATAGTACCCTCCCAATTTACCTGTCACTCCGAAATCCGTCATCACTTCTCCTCCTTTTCATTTTTCATCATCACCGACAGGATGAACACCCTGCCGTTTCATAAAGTCCATCGGCAGATACGCCCCCATTTCAAACCGCGATTGCACCAAGTGACTATAAATTGCACGAAATGACCATAAAGTTTATAACATCACCACCGCCAGGAACTTTTCTGCGTCGCAGGAAACGGCGAAATCGCCCCCGTATTTATCCGCCACGGCCTTCACGTTCGACAGTCCGGTGCCTTCCGTGACCTGCACCTTTTCCACCACGGGGTTCCTTACGGAGAAGATCAGCTTCCCGCCCTCCTGCACCAGCTTGACGTGGATGACGGCATTCCTCCCCTGCCGCACAACCTTCACGCATTCATGGATGGCGTTGTCCAGCAGGTTGGAGAGCAGGATCACCGTTTCCTCCTCATTAAGCCGCAATCCGCCCATGTCTCCCACACGGAACGTCATGGACATGCCCCGCTCCCTTGCGGCATGGAACTTCTGGTTCAGGACGGCATCCACCACCGGATGGTTTGTGCTGACCGCTACCATCTCCACCGATATGCTCTCTGTCAGCCGTTCCGCAAGCGCGGCGGCGGCCTGCGTATCGCCCTTCTTCACCAGCGCCTGCATTGTCCTTATCTGGTTTTTGTAGTCGTGCATCTTCCTCCCCTGCCGCTCATAGACCGCCTGCATATCCCGGTAATGGGCAAGCTGATCCTCTGTCTTTCTTGCAGACTCGGTTCCCATCCGTATTTTCTTCCCCCGCTCCAATATTTCCCGCAGCAGCCAAATGACAAGGAAATTGACCATGACCAGCCCTGTGGAAAGGAAAACGCAGATCTGTCGCAGTTCTGGCTGCTCCTTGCACCGGAAAAATGTCAATACAATGGAAGATAATGTAAACAAAGGCATCAGCCCCAGCTTCAGCCATTCTCCGTCCGTAAGTTCCCCATAATCCGCCCCCTCTTTCCATACCCTGCGGAAAAGAAAAATAAAGACAATCCAGCACGCCTTTGCAAACAATGCCCCGGGGACGCTCCATATCCCCCATATGGCCTCCTGTGTTTCCCATAGATCCATCAGGCTGACTAACATCAGATCAGTCAGAAATATCATGGAATAATTTAACATAGAAAAATATATCCCCTGAATCCAGCCTGCCTGATAACACACCCTGCCAAGCAGGATATATCCTAAGATATACACAGGCAGTTTCCACATATCAATCCAGTATCCTGCCGTACTGGCAGCAAACATCATGGCCAGATATGCCGGAAATCTGTATCGGCAGAAAAAAATCCCTTTCTTCCGGCCCAGAAAAGTGTCAAAGAAATACACGTTCCCCCATGCCTCTACCACCATGATACAAACTGAAAACATCCACCGCCCCATAATCACTCCGCCCCCTTAAACAATGTGTACTGCCGCTTTACTTCCGGGTATCTGGACTTCGGGACGGAAATCTCCTTCCCTGTGGTCAGTACCATGACATAGCTGCCGAGTTTTCCGATGTACCTCATGTTGATGAGGAAGCTCTGGTGTATCCGCACGAAGCCCATCCCCGCCAGTTCCACCTCCAGCTCATCCATCTTCTTATAGATGCTGTATGTCTCCCCCGCCGTGTAGAACACGTTCTTGTGCCTGCTGGTCTCGATATAGATGATGTCGTCCACCCGCAGGCGCACGTTCCCCTCCACAAAATCGAACTCCACCACACGCTCCTCCCGCAGGATGTCCTCCACGCACTCCGGCAGCGTCCGTTCCAAGTCGTCCTTTAACAGGAAACGGCTGGCCTTCACCTTGTACCCGTCCAGCGCATAGTTCACATAGGCGGTCACCAGCACGATATGTACCTTCGGGCATTCCGCCTTGATCCTCCCCGCCGCCTCCAGCCCGTCCATGCCCTCCATGTTGATGTCGAGGAACACGATGCCACATTCCCGCACATACCCCATATCCGCATAAAGCTCCGCGCCAGAGCCGTATTCCCTTATCTCAAAACCATGCCCGCAGGCTTCCAGCAGCGCCCGCAGCGCATCTCTGTCCTCCCTGCTGTCATCGCAGATTGCTATCTTCATCGCATATCCCTCAATTCCATATTCTTTTCCACCATAAATTATATCGGATTATAGGGTATCCTATCAAATCCCATTGCACGAGACTCCCATAAATTGCACGAAACGACTATAAGCGTATCTGGGCACATAGCCGATATGGGGAAACGGGAACCGCCGCATACAGAATAAAACCATAGCAGCGGTTTGTCTTTTGTAAATTCTGTTATCCTAAAGATTTCAGGTTCCTACGGTATTCCGCCATCTCATCCTCGCTTACCGTATCGCAGACGTGCTGCAATTCACTGACCACAAAATCCCTATCCTTCGGCAGATAGGCAGTGACCGGGTAAAAGTTTGAACTGGAATTGGCAAACAGGTGGGTCCTGATCTGCAAATTTTTGATGAACACCTGCAGTTCCTCCATGCGTTCCTTTTCCCCGGCAGGGGTAAATTTCCCCTCCCGTTCCATGCGGTACAGTTCCGTATCCGGGAACAGCGTGAGGGAATCCACGGAAATAAAATATGGATTGAGCTGGCTGAACAGTTCTGCACTGTTCACCGCATTCCAGTATCCCCTGCCCTTCCCCGCAAGCCCGGTCATGTAGACAAAATAATATTCCATCTCCGCCTCGTCCAGCTTCCGGCACTGCTCCAGTATGTCAGCCGCCGTGTACCCTTTCCTCCATCGGGAGATTTACAGGGAAATCCCGCCGAAAGTGGAATACTCACTTACTGAATTCGGAGAGAGCTTCATACCTGTCCTGCAGGCTATGATGACATGGAGCGAGACATACCTCTGCCCCGACTGGCAGAACCCGTATGAAAAATAACACGGTTTTTACACGAAACGACTATAAGCACAAACGCAAACCACCGTGTAAGCATATTACCTCTGATTCCCCCGCTTTCCAACAGGCAGACCGCCGCATATGGCGGTCTGCCATAGTACGGCGGTTAGCTTTTGTGTATTTACAATTAAAAATTTAAGCCATATGAAGGCTGCCGCGTTTTAAGTTCAAAACGACATCCGCCTGTGCTGCCAGTTCATTTGAGTGGGTTACAACTATCACGCATTTATTCAGTCCATGTGCGCTCTCCTTCAATATACCCGTGATTTCGCCCGCCGTGTCCCCGTCGAGGTTCCCTGTCGGTTCATCCGCTAAAATGACCGGGGTATCTGAGGCCAGGGCGCGGGCGATTGCCACACGCTGTTGCTGCCCTCCGGACAGTTTCATTACATTTCGTTTTGCTTCCTCGGCTGTCAGCCCAAGCCGCAGGAGCAGGGGCAGGACATCCTTTTTCGCTGTCAATGCCACATTTTCCATTGGTGTCATATAGTCAATGAGGTTGTAGCTTTGAAATATCAATGAAACGTGGCTGCGTCTGTGACAGGCAAGCCCGCACTGTGAAATATTTTCACCACTAAAGAGGATTTCACCTTTTTGCGGAATATCCAGCCCGCCGATCAGTGACAGCATAGTTGTCTTGCCGGAACCGGACGGTCCAAGAACAGCATACATTTTCCCAACTTCAAATTCAGTATTTATGTCTGACAATATTGGCCTGCCTTTCTCATAGGCATAACATATCCCTTTCATTTCTAATACAGCCATTTTCTATTTTCTCCTTTTCCTTAACTCATTTTTGACAAGATTTCACGGGGTTTCAGGCGCATTACCGACAACGAGGAAATTCCCACTGAAAGAATGATAACGATAATGCCTATAAGATAGAGCTGCAGCATATTGTAAAAATCAATCGTAACGCTGATCTGCTCCGTGTCTGCCTCTGCCCCATCTACCGAAACTTCAACGTCCGGGACAGTATCCTGACCAGATGGCATATCAGACAGGGCTGCATCATCTTTTATGCTGACCACCACATCCTCACTAAATCCATCCTTTTTTGTTATGGTCACTCCCGCGGCCTGTTCCTCGCTTACCGAAATATTCTGCTGCATCAGTCCATTTGCAAGCCGCCCTGCCACCAAGTTGCTTGTAAAATAAGAGCATCCAAAGGCGATTACCGCAATCATCAAAACCTCAGCAAGATACTGCCCGATAATCCTCATCTTTCCAATGCCAAGGGATAGGAACACACCTGTCTCGTGGATACGGCTTCTTCCCCACATGGTGAGTATCAATGAAAGGATGACAACGCTCACCAATGCAATCACCCATATTGTGGATGACACCAAAGCCTGCAGTTTCTGCAATGGTGCGGCGGCATCCAGATAAGTCTGGTTATCTGCCGCCACTTCAAAAGCCCGCCAGTCAATAGCAAATAAACCTTTCACTTCTGACATAATGCTGTCAAGCTGTGCAGGATCATATACGGAAAATGCCACCTCGTAAAATCCCACCGGCATATCCCCAAATAAATCCTGTAAGGCGCTTGTGTCAATAAAAATCTGGTTTTCCAGCTTTTCATAAGTGACAATACTCGCATATGCTGGATCTGGCTTTCGGATTTCATAAATACCAATAATCTTAACTTTTGCCTCCTCATCGGCCTGTAAGGAAATGCTATCACCTATCTGCAGGCTGTTCTGGTCTGCCATATCCCTGCTGATAACCGCTGCATTACTTTCATTTCCCGTAATGTGTTTTCCTTCAGTCAGTTCCATTATTCCCGACTGAAAAAAGCTGTTATTTTCAGTTCCGGCGACAGTCCGGGCATATATCTTGTTATTAAGCTCCCCTTTCAAAGGAACATTACCGGGAAAGATTGTAAGGTTTGTAGAAACAAGCGTCTGGGCTGATGCATCATATTTTTCAATGGTGGCCGCCATCTCCGCAGACTTCCCGTCACAGTTGGCTATGGCGCTGCTCACCTTCTCAATGTCCGCAGGGGCGGCGTTCATAAGGGCGAGGAATCCCGACATGGCGTTCTTCCCCACAAGCGCCTCTGCCGCCGCTGCCTTTTCGGACTCGGACAATCCGCCGAATGCCGTCCGGCAGTCAGCCAGGATGGCGCTCAAATCCCTCATGCTGCCGTCCGCATTGGTTGTGGCGATGGTGACCTCCCCGATGTTCGAACCGCAGATTTTCACTTCCCCGGAAAGGTTGCTCATGATGGTACGCAGCGCAGTTCCGGCCTGTGTGGACTTGATGCCCGCATTTCCCATCAGGCCAATCGCCTCTGCGGTATCCTCCGCAGAAAATCCCAAAGCCCCGGCAATGGGCGCACAGTATTTGAAGGTCTCGCCCATCATGGAAACGTTGGTATTGGCGTTACTGGATGCCGCCGCAAGGATATCCGCGAAATGCCCGGAATCTGCTGCGGTAAGGCCGAAAGCGGTAAGTGCGTCCGTTACGATATCGGAAGTGGTCGCAAGGTCCTCCCCGGATGCCGCCGCCAAATTCATGATGCCCTCAATGCCTGAGAGCATATCCGAAGTTTTCCAGCCCGCCATCGCCATGTAGTTCATGGCCTCGGCTGCCTCCGATGCGGAGAACTTGGTCTTGCTCCCCATCTCCCTTGCCTTATCCCGCAGGGCATCAAGGTCTTTCCCCGTTGCCCCGGAAACAGCACCGACCTGGCTCATGGCGGTCTCGAAATCTGCGGCGGTCTTTACCGCCATCGTGCCAAGCCCCACGATGGGCGTGGTCACGGTCTTGGTGAGGGTGGTCCCCACCCCGGAAATCTTATCCCCTAAGTTCTTTAAGTCCTCACCCACGGCGGCGATCTTCTGCACCGCCACCGCTGACTGGTTCGCCTGTTCTTCGAGGCTTTTCAGCCGTTCCTCGGTCTCGATGATCTCCCTCTGCAAGCCATCGTACTGCTCCTGTGTGATCTCACCCTTTGCCAGCGCCTCGTTTGCCTGTTCCGCAGCCGCTTTTAAGGTTTCCAGCTTTTCCTTCGTCTCCCGCACCGCATCCGCAAGGAGCCGGTGCTTCTGTGCTAATAGCTCCGTGTTGCCGGGGTCCAGTTTCAGAAGATTATTTACATCCCGTAACTGTGACT
Source organism: bacterium 1xD8-48 (assembly GCA_009917455.1). Lineage (GTDB taxonomy): Bacteria > Bacillota > Clostridia > Lachnospirales > Lachnospiraceae > Suilimivivens. Next base: position 7,749 of record QZDS01000053.1, read on the forward strand.
GCGTGGTGCGGATATCGGTATTGACTGATTTTAAGGCGGCGGTGAGTTTCGTGGTATCGCCGCCAATCTCTACCGTAATGCCCTGTATCCTTGATGCCACTCCCCCTCACCTTCCTTCCCCACGAAAAAAGGAAGCCCGCAGGCTCCCTGAAAAAAAGCATAAAAAAAGACACCTGCTGTTATGGCAAGTGCCTATGTAAAAAGTATTCAGTTTTCATCCGCTGTTACATCATCCCTACAAATGGAAAGTTATCGCTTTCTGATAATCCAATCATCATCTTGGGTTTTTCTTTCTGCATAGTAACCGCAAGGCATATCCTTTAAGGTACTAACAGAGTTATCTAAATCAAAAACCCATTTTAAAGATACTAACTTTGCTTCATCTGTTTCATGTGTTTCTCCGCATAGAAATTGCCACATTCCGTCATCTTCATCATGTGATACATATAGAATAGGTGCCTGACGCTTCAATATATGACAACAGATAATCGTAGCAGTATCGGGTGAATCATAAAAAGGAAATTCCATGTCTGTTACTCCTTTCAAATTTTGATTAACAAGTAAGGCTTGCAGCCTTTTTCCACCACCAATCATAGCAGAAAAAGGCTGTTTTTTCAATCAAAATGCGTCCATTTATCTCAACCGATTTCATATCCACACCTTTTTAAGAAATCCAGCAAACTCAATGGTTTTCAGCATGAAAGGTGTGGATATTGTTTTAAGAATATTGGTAAATAAAAATTATTCCATTTTGGATACTTCCGATACTTTCTGAAAAATTAGTATTAAGAAACGGCTTAGAAACATCATTTCCGTATTTTTTAACATTATGAAAAATCAGAAAGTGTCGGAAGTGGTAAATTTTAAGGATTAAAAATCACTCCAATTATCAATATAAAATCCACACCATTGTTGCCGGAAATGCCTATATATGGCGGTTTTCTTAAGAAGGTGTGGATATGCTTTTGGTTGTGATAAATGGATTTATTTTAACGTTAAAATAAATCCATTGCGACCTGAGCAGCCAGTACAGCGTAGGAAAAGGAATCATTGCGGCTCTCACAGTACATATCATTGATTAATCCGATGGAGAGCAGGTCAAGGTCTGCCATCGAAAGCCCTAGCTGCACACACCGCAGAAGGAACAGCGGCGTGGTCATTTCCCGCTCAGTTGGGCGAAGTTTTTTTTAGCCTCCACATCCGTCTTTACATTCAGCCCCCACAGTTCTATCAATTGCGGAAGGACCTGATAGATGGAAAAAGTGTTGAAACCGTCCAGCCATTCATCCACTTCATTCGGTATCTGCGGGTCGGCGTGCTTCGCCATCGTGTAGGCGATATTCTCGAACATTTCAAGCGAAAATAAATCGAGGTTGGAGTTTTCCTCATCCCCTTCCCCGATGCTCTTTTCCAGAATCCGCAAATCCTTATAAATATCACGCTGGAACTTCAAGCGGTAAATGCGCGGAATCGCCGCCGATGCCTTGAAAAGTACATCCTGCCCGTCAATCTCAATCTTCCTTACGATACTCATATCCTTTCAGCCTCCTTTATCCCTGTCCTTCTGTCTCTGCATCCACCGCCTTTGGTTCCGGCAGATATACGGATTTATACCAGTTGGCATAAGTCTCCGCAGATGTCCTGTTCCCGGTCTTGGCTTTCACATAGCCGCTCGCCAGCGGACGCGCCTTGATGGTCAGCGTCTCGGTCTGCACCTCCCGGCTCTCCTCATTGGTCTTGCCCTCGATCTTGGGGCGGCTTGCGGAACAGTTATACAGCACATGGCGTATCTTGCGGATGTCGCCGTCAAACTCAAACAGCAGCGCAAAGGCCGCCGTCTCGGAATGGGCATTCTCCACCAGCACCTCATTGTTGTCCGCCTCTTCCTTTAACACATCCGTGCGGAAACTTTCAGGAATGAGGGCAAGTTCCAGATCCCCATCATAGCCCATGTTGTTGGCTATGATGTAATACTCGATGCCGTCCGCATAGAACGATTCCGGCTCCCCGTTGGGGTCAAGGGCAATGGAAACCGCTCCGGGCATTGCCACGGGCGTCTCAAACCCGATCTCCCCGTTCTCCTGTGTTTTCTGCAGGGCATAATGGCAGTTGCAGATATTGAATTTCACTTTATTGTTGTTCTTCATTTCAGACCTCCATTTCATACAAAACTTCGTACAGTTTTTCCGATTCAATCCACGTCTCCGATTTCCCATAGAAAATACCGCGCTTTAACAGAACAGCCTCTATGGTTTCTTCCAGTTCCGGGTTTTTCAGATCGGTGTACAGTTCAATGTCAAGCTGGTTTATTTTGAAATATGCGATCCCGTCTGCTGCGAAATTGGCAGCTTTGGGATATAAAAATACAAGGAAAGGCGGCTCCGGGGATTCGCCCTCGACAAAGTGGTCATAGGCAAAGGGCAGCCCCATTTCCCCCATCATCTTCAATACTTCTTCGTGCTTCATCCTTCCAGCCCCCTTTTGATACCCTCTTCCAGTTCCTGGATGCCTGCCTGTTCCGCAGGGGCGATGTGTGGGAATGCCCGCACCCTCCCGCCGCCACGTTTGGCATGGCCTTTCTCCAATAAATGGGTGAGCTGGTAACGCTTTTTGTTATGCACCACCAGTTCTAAGGAATTGGCGGTTTCTTTCTGCTTTTTCACCGCCCATCCCTTTTTGTACTGCCCCGTCCGAACCGGGGCATTGGCTTTCGCCTCGGACTTGACCGTGTTCCCGGCTTTGGTGACGCAGTCCTTCATCACGTCCGTGGCAAGCCCCGCATACTCAATCAGGCCGTCCATGACCGCCTCCGCCATCTGCTCGATGGATACTTTTCTTTCAGACATTTTTACCTCTTTTCCAAAGCCGCCCGCAGCTTTATGGTTTTATTCTGGTATTTCACGTTGTCAATGAACGTGATGTTATAAACTTGTCCCCGGAAGATAATGCGGAAATGCTCCGTGTCAATGGCGGCGGCTTCACTGCAATAGCGGATAAGGAAAAACACTTCTTTCTCCGCATTAAGCTGTGCCGCCTCCCAATACTCGCTCCCGGAAAGGTTGTTCACATAGGCGTGGCAGGTGTAATAATCCTGCCACGATAAAATGTGATTCCCGGCTTTGTCATTGCCCGCCACGCTCTTCTGTATGGTGATTTTATCCTTCCATTCCCCAAGCGCCATCAGAACACCTCTTTCCGTATGCCGAATAAAAGGGAGCGCAGCGTCCCCACCAGCTCCCCGTGGTCTGCCTGCTCCCGGTGTTCATACAAGTAGGCGGCGGCATAGAGGACGGCAATCCGCGCCATAGGAAGATGCGCTTCCAGTTCCGATTTCTCCATCCGTGCCACATCCGCACACAGGTTTTCCCCGGTCTCAATCAATCCCAAAATGAACGAATCTTCATCACTGCTGTCAACACGGAGATACTGTTTCGTTTCCTCCAATGTCAGGACTGCCATCCCTGCCGCCTCCCTTCTTATGATCCTGATGATGCGGAAGCCTTCACCTTCATGGTTTTTACTGCTTCCGAAAGAATCAGCTTGCCGTCCACACGCTGTGAAGCAAGGAATCCCACCTGCCCGGTGGCCGCGAACAGTTCATTCAGACGTTTGAAACTCCTGCCCTGTCTGTCAGCGATCCAGTAATAGGAAAAGTCACCGAACGCCATCACCTTGCTGCCTGCCGCCACTTCCGGCACATAGGAGGAAGTGTGGTAAGGGCGGTTTAAGATCATGTCCGGCACCCCTGCCTGCACACTCGGCTGCCAGATATAATTTCCGTTATTATCCTTTAACTTCCGCAGAGCCTTTACCGTGGTGTCATTCAGCACCCACACCGCCTTTTTACGGTAAGGCGCTTTCAGGGAATAAAATAAATCCATCACATCATCAAAGGTGATATTCGCCGTGGCGGTGGTCACGCCATCGGATGCGCCGCCCGTGGCATTTAAGATACCCGTGGGCTTGCCCTTGCCGTCACCAATGAAAAAGGCTTCCTCCTCCTTGGTCCCGATCCTGCGCCCGAACTCCTTGGAGATGTAAGCCTCTAAGTTGAATACATTGTCATTCAGTAACTCATCCGATACCTTGATCATGGTCGCCACCTTGAACGCGCCAATGGAGACCTGACCGAAGGAATCGTCCGATTCCGGGTATGCCCCTTCCTCGTCAATCCATGCCGCCTCGCCTTTGGATGCCACCACGGGGATTTTCCTGTCGCCGCTGGAAGTCTGGATGACTGTGGCAAGGCCCCGGAAACAGTTCTCTTCCTCCAAAGCCTCCACCAGCGTATGCTCGAACTCGTCCGGCACAAGGTAGCCGCCCTCGGAATCCGTGCCCACCTGCAGGGCGTTCTCCACATCGAAGAAATTCTTCCGGCGCATGGCGTTCCAGAACGTCCTCCTGTAATTGTCCGTTGCCCTGCCTGTCTTTTCCTCCCCGTCCGGGTGGTTGTTGGGCTTATTGGTGATTGGCTCGGAGGTGGGCTTGTTCAGTTCCGCGTCAATGGCGGCCTGCCGCTCCAGGCGCTCGATCTCCTTCCCCAAATCCACCACTTCTTTTTCCATCTTCTCATAGGCAGCGGTGTCCTCTGCGGAAAGCAGCCCATCCTCGCCGCGCTTGCTGTCGAGGAACTTCTTTGCCGCCTCCCATGCCTTTGCCCGTTTTTCCCTCAGTTCCAAAATCTTGCTCATAACATTTCCCTCCATAAATTTAATGTGATAATAACTGTAAACGCTTCTCTAACTGCTCAATGGGTACTTTTGCCTCCGGCTTTTTCGGAATCAGCTTGGTCAGCAGGGAATTGGTCACTGCCGTCCGGGAGAACATCATGCCCTCCATGTGCTTATACAGGTTCTTCCCATTGTTCCCCTGATTAAACGCCTGCTCCATCGACAGCTTCAGCGAATCACCCACGCCATCAACCGAAATATAATAACTGTATGGATCAACCGTAAAAGCGCAGGTGTCCGGAATCCCTGCAGTGTCAATCCCCACACCCGACAGGATGTTGGATATCTGCCTGTTTACAGTCTGGCGTTTAAACATAATCCTGTCATTATCCACCACATCCCCATTTATCTCAATTCCTCTGAAAAGGGAATCCTGATAACTTACGCCGTTTATCTTACCGTCCTTATACATCTGCATTTCATAGTTATAGGCAATCCGGCGCTCCGTTTCTGTCAGGTTCGTTTCATAATACTGTGAGTCTTTGTCATAATATTTCCCATAGATATATTCTTCCGGGTTGGAATGCGCCTTTGCCTCTGCCGCCAGTCTGGAATATTTGTCCGTCAACGCCGCCCGGAACGCTTCAGAACTGTCCGTGTATGGAACAGCATTGACATCAATCTCATTGCCCGCATTTTCCAATGCCGCACTGTTGCTTTCCCTGGCAGCGTCCACATACTTCTGCAGGTCAATCGTGCTGTCTACGCTTGTGTTCCGCGTCCTGCCCGATATGCTTTTTCTCATGGACAGTTCCTGTGCCTCGCTGCTTATGGTAACGGTATCCCTCCTGCCAGACTGCATATTTTTATTGGTTTTTGTGTTCTGTACCTTTCTGCCAAACATGATGTCAAGCAATGTCCGGTTACGTTGAATTTGATTGTTCAGAAAAATATTCATCGATACCTCCTCCATTCTTATTGTTCCCCCGCGATTCACAAAGCCCCCTGCTCCCCGATTTCCCAATCTGCTGGAAAACCGGGGAAGTCTGCCCTGTCCGGCGCAACTTTGGCGACCTCGCTTTTCCACAAGGCGAGGAACTTATTTCCCATATAAACATTCTGCGCCGCATCCTGTTATCTTCTCCCGGAGGGAATCCGACAGCTTCCAGTCCTTCTTGGATGATGGCTTTTCTGACTTTTGGATGCCTGCCAAATACCCTACCTTAATCCCTGTTATCTCCATACAAAAAACACCCTTTCAAAAATCATTCATAGTAATCTAACTTGTGGAAATTATTACGAAAAATGTAAAATTCCATTCCCGTTTTCCATCTATTCGTTTCCAGACAATCACCCTATAGATGAGATACTCTTTTTAACAATCTTTTTTATACAATGCCTTGTAACTGCCAAGATTCAAAAGAATACCCACCATCAAAATCACTGCCGTCATAACCACCTCACAATATTTTCTACCTGTTAAACGGTATATCAAATTACTCTCGCATAAAGCATTCTGCATCAATAGTGCAATGAGGATTCCACCAGCCAATGCCGGGATTGCCTTTAACAACATTGATGTCATATTCGGGCTACGTGCAGACAGGCAAAACAGAATGCCACTAACTCCAAGCGCCAGCAGGTAAACCATAATAATAAAAAGCATGATATATTTCCCATAAGTAATTGAGATTGCAAAAACCTCTGTATTGAGGAAAGAGGACATATCAGACCCTGCAAACAAGAATGCTCCCGTAGTTCCCCATGCCAGCATCCCGATGGCTGTAATAAAACTGACCACAATGAATGCGGAAATCATTGTACAGACATACTGCATCCGGTACGCTTTTTTCCCGATCCTGCTGGAATACTGAGCTGCCACTATATTATTCTCCCTATCGTTCACCACAACAGGCGCAGCTATAAAAAATACACAGACCAGACACCATATTGCCAGATACATCAAATAATTGCTGGTATACACGAAAACTTCAAACGGCAGTATGCTATTTTTTTCCTCCCCGTATTCCCTATACTTCTGCATTACATTCTCATATTCCTGAAACCAGATACGGGAATAGCCTGTATTTTCTTCAAGCAGACTGCGCATTTTGGAATAAACGCTGTAATCATACCCCTCATAGCCATTTATAGCTTTCTGCTCATAGTCCAGATAACCCCCATAATCCTCTACTCCGTTTTCCTCAAAGTAACCATTCTCACCAATCACTGACCGGGCCTGATAAAGAACATTATTGTAACCATCCTCTATCTCCTCAAATTCTGCCTGGTCAATGGTATTCCCATATCGGGCAATCCAGTCCGAAAGGATATCCAGCCGGACGCTCAGGCTGTCTCCCTCCCACCGGAACGGTTTTATCCATTGAAACAAAAAGGAAAAAAAGAATAGAATCGAAAAAATTGCAATAACCAGAACTGTCCGGAATGTCCATATTTTTTTCATTTCTGCTGTAAACATTTATGCAAGCTCCTTCCTCTTAAAATAATACAGACCCACCATCAATCCGCCCGCCAGAAGGAGCAGATGCAGCGTTACCGTCCATACTTCCTGATAAGCGAACAGGGAATAATTCCCCAGATCGGTAAACCACCACTGATTGCAATAGATCACAACGGGCAGTGTCAATGTGTCCAGATAAAACAGTCTTGGAAGATACAGTTCCGAAAACAGTATAAGTCCGAAAAATGGCAGGCAAATCACAGCCGCCAGTGCCATCCATCCATAACGGATATTCCGGGCAAGGAGTACAATCAAATTAGTAAGAAGCCACCACGCAAGGAGAACCCCGGCCATAAGTACCAATGTACAGACAAAATATCTTTTCAGCGTGAAACTTTGCCATGTCAGAAATGGTTTCCCGAAAATAGGATCATCTGAATCTATCACGTAATGAAAGCTGCTTGCCATATTCGCATCCCACAATCTACTAAAATCCCAACCGGCAAAAAACACAGCCAGCGAAACAGAAATCAATATAAGGCAATAGAGCGCACCAATGATTCCATTGGCAAGAATTTTATCTTTTGCTATTTTCCTGCCCCGGCCTGAACTGTATATCAAGGCAGCCATTTCCCGCTGCTGCTCTATCTCAAATGACCGGATACCAAGCAGTGACAAAAGGATGACGCACTCAATCATAAGCGTTTTTCACTGATAAACAAACAATGCTTCATGGACAGAAGATGTAACTTCTCCGGCAAAATAGGATAAATCTGCATCCTCCGCATCGAGCAGGTCAACCGACTGCTGCAATTTTTCATACTTTGCCTTTATCCACTGATTCAGCAGGGAGGACTTGATATACCTTTCATTATAATAAAAAGAGCCTATCACATTAGTGTCCAGCGTATCATAAATTTTCTTTCCCTCTGAAAGTTCCCCGTTTTGTGCCAGACTGTTGACTGCGGATCTGGTGCCGGGGTCACTGAAACACAAGCCTATATTCAGACACAGGCACAAAACAATGAATATGAGAAAAAGTTTTTCCCGTAATAACTTTTTCACTTCCAGCAAACAGTATATCATCCTGTTACCTCTCATCCCTGTACACAGTCAAAAATACATCTTCCAGATTTGGGTATACTTCCACTGCACTTCCGCAGTATTCTTCGCTGTAAAAGCGTACCATGCTTCCCTGTGTGCTCTGCCTCTCGCTCAAGACCTCATGATCTATCGTAATAACAGAACCAGCAGGCACCTCAAATATCTTCCCTTCCAGCCATCCGCAGACCTGATCCGGGGTCTCATTGCAAAAGACTTCATGGTCTTTTAGCATGATGATCCTGTCCGCTATCGTTTCAATGTCTGAAACAATGTGGGTGGACAGAATGACGATACGTTCACCAGACAGGTCACGCAGCATATTCCTGAAACGCACCCTCTCTTTGGGGTCAAGCCCGGCAGTAGGTTCGTCCAAAATCAGGATTTTCGGATCGTTCAGCAGAGCCTGGGCAATACCCACCCGCTGGAGCATCCCTCCTGAAAACTTTCTCATCTTCTGGCCTGCTACATCCGATAAAGAAACCTTCTGGAGCAGCATTTGAATACGCTTCTCCGCATATGTGCGCTCCAGACCTTTCAAAGCCGCCATATATTTCAAAAACTGTACAGGCGTATAATTTTTGTAATAGCCAAACTTCTGCGGAAGGTAGCCTATCAGGTCACGGTAATCTTCATCTAAATCCGTAATGTTCGTTCCCTCCCATGTGATTTCGCCCTTTGTTGGAAAAGAGAGCGTGACCAGCATCTTCATCAGGGTTGTCTTTCCTGCTCCATTAGGGGCAAGCAGTCCATATACCCCATTTTGAAATTCAAGCGTAATGTCCCGGAGTGCTGTAAACTGACCATATTTTTTCGTCACATGATTAACTGATAGCATATTGTTCTTCCTCCCTGGTCTTTGATATGAAAAAAGCAAACAGGGCAATAAGGTATCCTGCAAATACGATAACCGTAATAATAAATACCAGACTGCCTGCAAGGTTCAAAAGAATTGTCTCAAGTTCCTCCCCATAAAACACAATCACAAAAGCATTGATTATCCCCCACAGGACAGGCGGAAGTATCGTTGTCAGATATGGCATACCTTTTATCTGAAACACCAGCATAATTATTCCATACAGAAAAATTGAAACAAACGAAAGCCCTAATATTCTCCAAAAAGCAATGACCGGAAGCTGAAACTGCATAAGCAAAGAGAGCATCAGGACATTCAGAAAAATATTGCTTCCACTGAAACATATCATGCGAAAGGCAGAAACCTGCCTGGCCGTGTACCTGCAGGTCATTTTTATATCATATAGCTGTAAACGGTATTCCTTCCATGATGTCAGCAAATAAGATGCGATATATGCAAATGGGGATACTGCAAATACCATACAGATAATCACCTGCGAACCTGCCTGTATTAAAAGCAGCCATATACAGGCTGCTATCAAAAGTCCTAATAAAAAGCAGTCTCCCACTCCAAAAAATAAAGTATGGAATGTGCAGACACGCCCCACCTCAAGCATTTTCCTGAATTTATCCCCCGGCTTTACCACACCTTTTTCCACAATTTCGCTGATAGCAAAGTTCTTTTCAGCTTCTGACAATTTCTGTATACTCATCGTAAAATTCCCTCCTTACCTGCTTGATCAGACGGTAATATTTCGATTTGACAGATGCTTCCGGCCTCCCGGTCAGTACGGCGATTTCCTGAAAAGTCTGTTCACCATAAATGTGCAGACGAAAAATCTGTTGCACATCCAACTGGAAACTGCTGACGTAATGTTCTATTTTTTCTAAAAATTCAGCTTGGACAATGTTATTCTCATAATCTATCCTGCCCACATAATCAACGGTCTCCGTTTCGTCCAGCTCTTCCAACGGGATTGTATCTGGCAGCGCCTTCCGCCTGAAATCAATAATCTTATTCGTCGCAATCCGATAGAGCCATGTACGGAAAGAGGAAAGTTTTTTCTGATAGGAGCCAATAGAACGCAGCATGGAAATGAATATCTCCTGTGTCAGATCACGGGCAAGCTCTTTATCGCTTATCTGTCTTGCAACAAATATATAAATTTCGTCATAATAGGCACGAACAAGGGAATCTGCATCTTTCGATGAGCCAAAGAGTTTGATCCTGTGAATCCATTTCGTTTCCTGTGCAGTGTTCACCCGCCTCCCTCCTTCCCATTTATATATTCGTTTTTTTTTCAGAAAAAAGTTTCTTTTTTCTTTATAAACCTGAATTATTCATACCAACTTAGCAGGAAGTGCTACAAGTCGCATCATTACTACATTTTAAGCGATTGTT
>QZDS01000054.1 GCA_009917455.1 bacterium 1xD8-48
AAAATATCCCATACCTTATTTAATTTGGAGAAAAACTGAGGATTTTGGTTCAGATAAACTAACGAATAACACAATGACAAAAACACTATTCCAGTAAAGCAGAAATTTGTATATAATTGTCAGAAGAAAAAAACAAAGAAATTCAAATTTATGTATTGACTCTCTCGTAGCGTAACGGTTTACGATTGAACCGAAAGGAGGAAATAATGAAAACCGTAAAGGACGTGTCAGAGATAACCGGAGTAAGTATAAGGACGTTGAGATATTATGATGAAATCGGTCTGCTAAAGCCAACGGAATTAACAAAAGCTGGTTATCGACTCTATGACAACAAAGCGTTAGAAAAGTTGCAGGAAATTATGTTCTTTAGAGAATTGGAAATTCCATTGATAGACATAAAAAAAATCATGGATAACCCTAATTATGATAAAGAGCAGGCTTTATTGACTCAAAAATCTTTATTGGAGCAGAAACGAAATCGGCTAAATGGGATTATTGAGTTAATAACAGACGTAATGAAAGGAGTCAATACTATGAGTTTTGAAGCATTTAGCAACGAAGAAGTACAGAAAATGGTAAATCATACTTTGGAATGTATGTCAAAAGAAAGCCTTGATGAGCAGGTGCAAAAATACGGGAGTATGGAAAAATACAAAGAGCATTTGGTTTCCGGCTTTGCCAACGAACAGGCTATGGCAGACTTATTGAAGTGGTATGGCAGCAAAGAAAAAGCAATGGAAGAAGTCATGCAGTCAACCGGAAGTGGTGAAGAAATAAAACAGGAACAAGATGAAAATGCCAGAATCTATAAGCAGTTTATGGCAGCAAAAGAAGCTGGCAATATGGATATGGCACATTCCGCTGTTGAAATGCTTGCAGAAAATTACAAAACAATGTTTGCGCTTGATAATGCAAGAAACATCCTGCTCGATTTGGCAAAAGAATATTTGCAAGGAGAAAAACTTGCAGAAGCAACCGATAGCCAATTTGGAAAAGGCTGCTCTGAATATGTCGCCCATGCTATTCAGCATTACTATGGGGCATAGCGGACAAAACGACAATGAATTATTTATAACGGGTGACGAAATAAATACATTCTCTCGTTGCCCGTTATATTGGAGTAATAGCGATGTTAGAAAGTAATTTTTAAATATGTTTCCCCATGTGGGAGAAAGGGGGAAATTTCTATGGCTTGCACAGAAGTATACAGGGAACACATCATGTATTCTTTCAACGCCTTTTGCAAAGTTGTCATACGCTATGCCGCTATCAACGCATGGCGCGACAGGAACAGGCGGCGGCAAAAAGAAATATCCTTTGAATACCTCACAGAAGAAAAGTTCTACCCTCTAAGCACATCAGACGAATATCTCAAATCACCCTACGAACAATACCCCGTTACGATATGCGGTCAGACAATCATACTCACCAATGGGGAGCTTGCCGCCACCCTGTTATCATTGCCGGAGAAAAAGAGGGAAATCATTTACCTTTACTTTTTCGGGAATTACACACAGCAGGAAATCGCGGATTTATACGGGCAATGCAAGAGTACGGCATGGCATTATATCCACAGCGCATTACAGATGTTGCAGGAGGAAATGGAGGTGCTTTTACATTGGAGCCGATTGCAGAAACCACAGCAGACCCGAATTCTTACGGATTCAGGGCAAAAAGGTGTGTACAGGACGCTATTGAGCAGTGCTTTACCTGTCTGAATAAAGGGAAATCACCCAAATGGGTGCTTGAAGGAGACATTAAAGGCTGTTTTGACAACATCAGCCATGAGTGGATTTTAAGTCACATCCCAATGGATGAGGACATTTTGCGGAAATGGTTAAAAAGTGGGTATATCGAAACAGGGAAATTATTCCCGACTGATTTGGGAAGCCCACAGGGTTCATCTATCTCACCAACTATCTGCAACATGGTGTTAGACGGTTTGGAGATGCACAATTACGGGTATTCTTGGGATGAAATGCTCCCTCTGACAAAGGACAGGGCAACGGAGTTGTTCAGGGAGGATGTGTCGGTGTACCAGCTCCACGCAGACGGTTCAGAAACACTTGTAGAGGACAGGGCGGCATTGCAGGAGCATGACGGGCTGTTCGGCGTGGAAAAAAACGATTGGAACGCTTATAAGGAATACCAGTCCATGAAGCAGGAATTGGAGGACAGCGAGCCTAACCGGGAAGCACAGCTTGCAAAGATTGAGGAACTGGAAGAATGTAACTATAACATGATTGATAACGTCCTGAACAATGAGAAGCCAAAAGAAGAAAAGCAAGCAGGCAGAATTTCCATAAAGGAAAAACTGGCGGAGAAAAAAGCGGTCATCGAGCAGAGGGATAAGTCAGATAAGGAAGTCCCTGAAAAGGGAACAGAGAAAAAATCAGAGAGGGAGATATAAGCGATGGATAAATTTACAGTGGAAGAAATCAATTTGATGTGTGTGTTTGAGGGGCAGGACAGGACGGGCATGATTGCCGACATAAAGAATGTGATTCCCCATATACAGGACAGTGACATGGTGGAGCTTGCCGGACAGGTTTTAGGGAAACTGGAAACCATGAGCGATGCGGAATTTACAGAGGTGGCATTGGAAGCGGCGGAGTGATTGACGCAAATCTTTTATAGCATTATTCGACATAACGTGCTATAATTCTCTTAGTCAGATTAGAACGAGTAGGGATAGTCTGCGGTTGTCCTTTCTGGAAACGGAAAGGAGGTCGGTATGAATACGTTAGAAGTGCTTACGTTGGTGCTGGTGATTTTTGCAGCCTTGACATACATAGACAATAAACACAACCGCAAGTAACGGAAAAGGCTATCTTCTACTGCCATAGAGGATAGCCTTGTAATCCGTATTTTTTACGCTTTATAAGTTTCCGATTGTGCAACCGTCGGACACGCTAATATCCTTCGGCTTCTAAGATGATTATAAACCAACACTGCGAATTTTGCAAGAGGGTTTAGGGAATGGGGGTGCTTCGGCACTCCTGTTTTTTTGCAGATTTGTAGACTATATTACAGGAATATGGTCTTGTCTGCAAGGAATTTTTTTGTTTTTTATAACAAGGTAGGAAGAAATGGGTGGGATTCCGCCGCCTTCGGCATTGTGGGCAATGTGTATAACTTCCCGTTTTATGGAGCTGTGGGCAACACTGTTTGCAGGATGTGGGAAAGCTGCCCTTTGCTTTTCCACATGCTGTGAATGGTGTTGTCCATAGCGGAATGGGGAGTTATGCACATTTCCACGATGCTCTTTTGCTTTTAAAGCCTTTTTCAGACAGGGAATTACCGGGAAGGGTTATTATCCCGGTCAGGCTGTTCCTGTGCGCTTTTTGTCGGCTCTGTGCGCCCTAAATACTGGTTCAGGTTCTCCAGTTTCCGGTTCAGCGATTTCAGCTCCTTTTCACAGTTTTTGTATGTGACGGTCAGTTCTTTTTTCTGTGCGGTCAGCTCCTGATATTCCGCTTTCAGCTTGTCAATGTTCAAGCCTTTTAAGGGGATGCCCGCCTGTTCCAGCATACGCCTTGCGCCGCCATAAAGGATGATCTGGCTCTCATGCCTGCGGAAATATGCGTCAGGGTTTTTCGATTTCTTATAGGAAATATGGTAGGATTTGTTGGCTTTGTATTGTTCCGCATATTTAATGATTCCGCAAGGTCTTTGATGCGGTTTTCCAGCTTGCGGACGGTCTGCTTTGCTTCTTTTCCGGTGGCGGAAGCGGCAGAGATTTTTTGCTCCAGTTCTGCGATGGAACCTATCTCATTGTATGCCTGTGCAGCAATCTTTAAATTCTCCACCGCCGCCCACCTTTGCAGTCCCGGACTGTTCTGAAATTTCTCGTCAGAGGTGTCAATCAACCGCCTGTCTGCATAATCCCTTTTCGGGATAACTGCTTTTCGCTCTCGCTTTAATTCAATCCGTTCTTTGATGCGCTCCTTCGTGTATTCCTTTCCGAGTGACTTGATGCTGCCACGCACAAAACGGTCTTTGCCAAGTGGACGGAAGGAGATAAATTTGAGGGCGTCTTCCCCAAAAGTTTCGCCTTTTATCTCATAGCCTTTCGCCCGCATCAGGAGCAGAAATTCTTCATAGGTAGACGATGCTTTTATGGCGGCGTTGATGTCTTTTCTTATCTGCGTTTTCCATGCTGTCCCGCTTTTATCCGCCTGCCATTCGTTGTATTTTTTCCCACGCTCCCCACCGGGGATAATGACAGAAAGATTATGCTCGTTGCACAGCTCGTCACTTAATTTTCGGATGCGGTAATAGCTCTGCTTGCAATCATGGTATTTGTCATGTTCTATGTTGTCGGCGGCACAGAAAATAATGTGGTTATGGACGTGACCTTTATCAATATGGGTGGTGACAACATAAAAGTATTTCCCCTCTAAAACTTTGTTCGCAAGCTCTTTCCCAATCTGGTGCGCTTCCTCAAAACTGACCTCACCGGGAGCGAAAGCCTGTATCAGATGATAGGCTTTATTGGGGCTGTTTTCCCGGCAGTGGTCTAAGGTATATTTAAAGTCAATCGCTGCGGTTTCCGGCGCACAGGCGTAGGAAGAAATGTAGATGCTTCCGTCTGTTTTGTCCGGGTTGCATATGTAGGCTACCGCTTTATCAACGGTTGCTGTGATAGCATGGATTTTTGTGACTGCCATACCTGTTTCATCAACTCCTTTACTTCGTCCATATCTTCCTGATAGACGTGGTTTGTGCTGTTAATTCTTTTCGCAATCTGGTTCAGACTTGAACTGATCCGCCCTAACTCCGTATTGTATTCCCGCAAAAAACTGTAATCCACGTCATAGACATATCCGTATAAAATCAGCTTCCGGATAAAAGCCGATTTGCTTTTCATGCCGGACAGCTTAAACTTCTCGTCAAGGATATACTGCTCCTTGTCATCTAAGTGAAATTCATTCCGGTTGGTGCGTGTCCTGTTTGCCATTTTTACCTCGTCCTTTCTAAATTTGGGCATAAAAAAACTGCTGTAACTTGTCCGGTTTACAACAGTCTGGTTTCGTGTCTGCTCAGTTGTTTTGGATAGAATTATCCATGTGTTATTGTAGCAAATCTGCGGGGGAAGGTCAAGGACTTGCAGAGAAAAACGCAAAGAAAACGCAAAGAAAACCAAAGAGGGTTAGGGATACTTCCCTATGGAAATTTCATCATACGGACGGTAGGGAAGTATGGGGAATTTTGCTCATGTGTCCGGACATGAGCAGTGCTTGCTATTCTACCCACGACACTCCCGGAGGGTGTGTCGATTATAAGGATTTTTTAAATCCTATGACACAACTAAGTCACAAGTTCGTGATATACTTACTATTAAATGGGAGGTTTATACCTATGCAGAAAATATTGATTGTTGAAGATGAAAAGGCGATTGCCAATTTGATTAAGATAAATCTGGTAGCAGAGGGGTATCGTTGTACCTGCGCCTATGATGGAGAGACAGGTGCAGATTATATTGAAAAAGAAACTTTTGACCTGATTCTATTGGATATTATGTTGCCGGAAATCAATGGATATGAATTATTGGAATATGTGAAGCCGATTGGGACGCCGGTGATATTTCTTACGGCAAAGGGAAATGTATCTGACCGTATCAAGGGATTAAAACTTGGAGCGGATGATTATATTGTAAAGCCTTTTCAAATAGGGGAATTGATTGCGCGAGTAGAAGCTCTGCTCAGGAGGTATGGAAAAATCAACAAAAAGCTGACCTTTGCGGATGTGGAAATAGATATGGTATCTAGGACGGTAAGAAAAGCTGGAAATATAATAGATTTAACGGTAAAGGAATTTGATTTGCTTGTGGAGCTTGTACAAAACAAAAATGTGGCTTTATACCGGGAAAGATTATATGAAAAGGTATGGGGAGAAGCCTATATGGGAGATACCCGAACATTGGATTCGCATATACAGCGGCTCAGGAGAAAACTGAATTGGGAAAAAGAGATTAAGACTGTGTTTCGTGTAGGATATCGTTTGGAGGGCGGCGCATGAAATTGTTCCATAAAATATTCCTGTGTTTTGTCGTGATATTCAGCGCCGCTTTTCTGATTGCGGGATGTTCGCTGATTAGTTTTGCTTATGGAAATGCGATAGAACAGGAAAAGAAACTTGCTTTTCAGGAATTTCAGTACAATAAATATATTTTAATGTCTATCCTATATTCGGAACCGGATTTCTTTTCGGAGGAAAATAAGGAGCTTATGAGCATTTCAGAAAATTTCTCTGTTCCGGCTGCAGTGTATGGAGCAGATGGGAGCGTCCTTTTTTCCAATATCGTATTGCGGTCATGGGAGCCTAACGTCTGCAAAAATGAGGATGATACGATTGCTTTTCAGATTTGTGAATATAATGGGGCGAGCTATATTTTTGTATATGATTTTGTTATTCAGAATGAAGATGGCATGTGCCTGATTACGCAGACAGACATCAGCACAGTTATAGAAAACCAGAAAGCTATGATTGCCTATTTTCGGAGACTCTATGTTGTTTTTTTATGTGTCAGCTTTCCGATTATCTATCTTTTGACAAAGATGATTACGGCTTCGGTTAAAAAGGTCGGAAAGGCGGCAAAGCGGATTGCCGGAGGTGAGTATTCTGAAAGAATCTGGACGAAAGGATCAGATGAGATTAGTGAGCTGGCATCGGATTTTAATTTGATGGCGGAGCAGGTAGAGAAAAAAATTGCGGAATTATCAGATGCGGCAAGACAGAAAGAAGATTTTACTGCCAACTTTGCACATGAACTGAAAACGCCATTAACGTCTGTGATTGGTTATGCGGATATGCTGTATCAGCGTGACCTGCCGAGAGAAGAAGTCAGAGATGCTGCGGAGTACATACTGAATGAGGGAATGCGGCTAGAAGCATTATCCCAGAAATTGATGGATTTGTTTGTGCTGGATAAGCAGGATTTCTTTTTGGAGAGCGTATCTGTGCGGGAAATGTTTGAAAATCTGGAGAAGGGGATAGAGCCTGTATGCAGGAAAAAGGAAACGGTACTACACTTGGAGTTGGAAGAAGGCAGGATTAAGGCAGATTTTGACTTATTTAAGACAATGGTGCTGAATCTGGCGGATAATGCAGTAAAAGCAGAAAGTAAGGATTTATGGATAATCGGGAAATACTCGAAAGACGCTTATCAGTTTATCGTGAAAGATAATGGAAAAGGGATACCGCCGGAAGAATTGGGTAGGATTACGGAGGCTTTTTATATGGTGGATAAGTCCAGGTCGCGGAAACAGCATGGGGCAGGGCTTGGGATGGCGCTGGTGTCAAAGATTGTAGAGATTCATGGGGGAAAAATGAAAATCGTAAGCGATGGAAAAACCGGAACGACGGTTAGCATATTGTTCCAACGGGAGGAAAAGATGTGAAACGGTCATTTAAGTATACATTTCTTACAGCGTTTCTTGCGCTTGCTTTTGTTTTTGGAAGTATGGAGGGCATGGAACTTTTTTGGGCAGTGAAGGAAAAAGAAATATTGTCAGACAGCGGACGAACGGTGGTTGAATCGCCTGTCCTGACATGGCAGGGACAGTATGACAATGAGAAGGCGGAAGCTGTCGATAATACAGACATGGAAAGATATATGCTTACAGCGGAACAGATTGAAGAAGCAATTACCGGATGGAACAACCGGACGAGTGAAACTGTGCATAGTCCAGTAGAGGGGCAGATTTCTATGGAGGAAGCAATCCAATCAGGCGAAAACTGGCTGGAAAGTATGGAGCTGAAAGAAAAAGGAGAGGAAACGGATACACACTTTGTAAATGCTGTGCTTGGGATTCCAAAACAGCAGGAGTCGTCAGGACAAAATGGATTGACTGAGCAGATGGAACCTTATTGCAGTTTTTGGACAGTACAGTTTTCTGGCGAAGGAATGAATGCGGTATTGTATATCAACGCTGTCACAGGAAAGGTATGGGGGGCGGAGGTTGACCTATACAGGAATTTACCGGATGAGGTTTCTATAGAGAAACTTGAGACATTTGTAAAACTTGCCGGCTTGCAGAAAAATGATGCAGGAATCCTGTATGATTCTGATGGGACACGAGCGTTTTTGGAGGTTTCTGAAAGTGGGTTATGTGCCGAGACGGAATTTCAGCACAGGCAAAAAGGCTATTTTGATCTGACTTATTACGGTCATAATTATGCCGATGAGGATTTGTATTATAATGAATATGTTGTCATTACTTATAAATTGACAGCAACAGAAGAATGAGCTTCCTTAAATATATTTTACAACTATAACACAACTTTACCGAAAGTAAGTCACAACGATCAGGTAGGATATACAAGTATCCTGCCTGATTTTTTAGCCTATTTGGAATCAACGGAGCGGGAAATGGATGTAAGGAGGCATGAAAATGGAGTTACAGGTAGAACAACTGTACAAATCTTATGGGAAGAAAGAGGCATTACAAGATGTCAGTTTCACATTGAAAAAGGGCATCTATGGACTGTTGGGAGAAAATGGGGCAGGGAAAAGCACCCTCATGCGGATTATGTCTACGGTGGATTTTCCGACCAAAGGAATGATACGATATGATGGAGAAAACATCTTCACTCTGGATGAAAAATACAGGGGGAAGATAGGATATATGCCCCAGAATTACAGTGTTTATCCGGGGTTTACGGCAAAGGACTTTCTGGAATATATGGGAGTTTTGAAGGGAATCCCAAAAGAAAAGCTGAAATCCAGAATAGCTGAAGTCCTGGAATTTGTAAATCTCTCAGACGTAGCAGGTAAAAAGGTAAAAACCTTTTCGGGGGGCATGAAGCGCAGGATTGGAATTGCACAGGCAATTATCAATGAACCGGAAATAGTGATATTGGATGAACCTACAGCCGGTCTTGATCCGACAGAACGTATCCGTTTTTCCAACATCATCAGCGATATGGGAAAGGATAAAATCGTTTTGCTGTCAACCCATATCGTATCTGACATTGAGGCGATTGCAAATAATCTTGTAGTGGTAAAAAAAGGAACTGTCCTGAAAACGGGAAATGTGGATGAGATAATCCAAATTGTAAAAGGGCGGGTTTGGGAAACGGTTGTAAGCCATGAGGTGTATCAGAAATTGCGGGTGGAACGGGCTGTAATCCATTTGAAACAGATGGGGAAAGAGGTACAGGTGCGTTTTGTGGGAGAGCAATATCCCGGTGCAGAGAACCGGGAGGCAGAACCAACTCTGGAAGATTACTATATCTTTGCAGGTGGTGTTAATGTTTAAAATTGCTGGAGCAGCAGTCAATAACTTAATCAGAGATAAGCGGAAGAAAGGATGAGAATATGAAAACAAAAAAGTTTTTTGCATGTATGGTATGTGTAGTGGCGATGGGATTGACCGCCTGTGCAGGTGGAGAGGACGATTCAGCCGGTATCCAGACTTTGCAGCCAGAACAAATTTATGAAGAAGAGACAAACGATAGGCAGGAGGATATACAGGAGACTGAGCAGGACAAGAACGAAATAAATGCAAGTGAAGTTCATGGAACGGAAGCGCAACAGTCGGAAACACAGCAGCCGGAAGCGCAACAGCCGGAAACACCGGGACAGAATAGCACTGACGAGGAGTTGGAGAAGAAACTTGCCGAATATCGTGCGGAAAGAGAAACGATGACAAATGTTGCGATGGGAAATGGGGTATCAGGATACGGCGCCCCCAATGCTGAAAATTACGGTTTTCAGACAGATACCGCAGCATATACGCAGAATTTTGATTCCAGAGAATTGAACAAAGCCTTTGAAGCGGCGAAAAAATATGTAGAGGAGGTTCTTTCAATTTCGGTGGAAACAAATGCGGTTGTATATTCCTGTATCGATCCGAGGATTACGGAAATATATGAGGTAGAGGATAAAGGCGTGGCAAGCGGTTACAAGGCAGAAAATATTTTTGTTTGTGAATACTGTGATAGCGGGACATGGCAATATCTGATTCTTGTAAGGGAAGGAAAAGACAGTGACTGGAGTGTTATACATCATGGCAGTTCTTATATAGAATAGTGGAGGAATCGAAGTTGAAGGATATAATCAGACTGGAATACAAAAAAATGTGGAATAAGGTGTCTCTTATTTCCCTTGTGGCGTTAAGTGTTCTCAGCGTACTTTTTGCTATTGTAACACTGAATCTACAGTACAGAACGATAGATTCCGATGGAAATATGGTAAAAGGATTATCGTCATTTAGGGCGCTGAAACAGGCTTCGGAGGACTTGGAAGGGGTTTTGGATGGGGAGTATATCAAAGAACTGATTGAGAAATACGATTCCAGTTATGAAAAGGAATATCTGGCTGGAAACAGGGGCTTTTTAGGAACCGGAGGAATGACAAAATATATTGTGTCCAATTATGTGATCAATTACGCTTACTATGGTCCTTATATGTCTAATGGAAATGAAAAGGTGGGGCTGGATTATAGCTTTTTAGATTCAGAAGAAAACTTTTATCAGAAATATAAAGAGGCAGTGTTGGAACAGCTTTTGTATGTGAATGAAGAAAACGGGCTGTTTCCATATTCAGCAGAGCAGATTTCTATATTGGAACAGGAAATTCAGAACATAGAAACTCCCTTTCGGATTGCTTATCATATGGGATGGGCAAATGTGTTTGGGTATTTTGGAATGGAATACCCGGTCTTTTTCCTTATTCTTACGTTTTGTCTATCAGGCTGCTACACAAAAGACAGTGAGAGCGGTGTAGATGAGCTGACATTAGCTTGCGCATATGGAAGAAAAAAAGATATGCAGGCAAGGTGGATTGCAGGAAATTTGTTTACAGCTTCAGCATATCTGATTTATGTCGGAGTGCTTATTATGGTGCATGGAGGGATTGCCAGCCTTCATGGTCTGGGCGCTTCCGCACAGACATTTTGGTTTGAGTGTCTCCATAATTTCAGTGTTGGAACTGCGTTGCTGGTCGTGTTTTTCTGTGGGCTGGCAGGAGCGTTGGTTATGGCGAATCTGGTAATGCTCGTATCCATAAAGGTAAAAAATGCAAAGATTACTGCGGCTCTGGGCGGCATGGCAGTGGTATTGATGTTTCGGCAGGCATCCACATATAGCCAGATTAAAATGTTTAATCCTTTACAGTTTAAGGAGAGTGCGTTGGTAACAGATTTTTTGTTTGTCGGAAAAACGATAATCCCTTACTTTGCAATAGCCCTTTTCCTGAGTGCGGCATATATAACAGTTTTATGGCTTGGTCTGAGAACTTCATACAAAAAGTACCGTTTGAATTAGGGGAATCGGATAACTCCGGCGTAGGAAATGAGGTGATATGAGATGTTGGAAATTATCAAGATTGAAAGCAAAAGGATTTTAAGCAAAGAAAAGATTCTGTTGTTTCTGGTAATTGTGTTCCTACTTTCTGTTTGCAGTACATATGTTTCTCTACAACAATTCGTAGTGTATAGCGCAGATGGAACCGTTGTTACCTGGCAGGAGAATCTTGCCAATGCGAAGAAGAATTTACGGGGAAAAAATTTAGATAAAAATTTGATTGCCGCAGTAAGACAGTGGGAGAACCTTGTCTATGTGGATGAAACCAGTCTTGATGAGATTGTCCGGATGAACTATGAGGGTAAAAAAGTCCAGGAGCTGACAGATGAAGAAATAGATGGCTTTTATCAAATACGTCTGTCAAGAATTCGGGCTATGTTGGAGGAAAATCAGTATATACAGTATACGCAGGAAGAAAAGGAACACTTTTTAGATGAGGCTGGAAAGATTTCCGAAATCCCCTTTGAGTATGCGGAAGGCTGGAAAGCACTAAATAAGGATATGGAGATGTTTGTTCCGGTGCTGTTGATAGTGATATCCGTTCTGCTGCTTCCGCTTTTTGGAACCGATCCGAAAGTAAGTATGAACGAGTTATATCGGTCATGCAAATTTGGGAAGGTGTCTTTGGATACTGCAAGGATATTGGCGGCGTTCATAGTGGGAACAATACTATATGTTTTAGGTGTGATTTTGTTCTTTGTAATAACGATAGCGCCTTTTGGACTGGAAGGGGGAACTCAGTATATCCAAAGTAATGCAACGACATTTTTTTCACTATATAATATCACATATGTGCAGCAGTATTTTATTAACGCAGCGATTGGATTTATTGCGCTCTTATTTTCTGTCAGCCTGCTGCTCTTAATTACAGCAGTGATGGAGAAAATAATGGTCAGTGCAGTGATACTTGTTATTTTTTGGGTTCTGCTGCTCCTCTTTGACCAAATGTATCTATGGCAGGTAAATCATTACTTTGCAAATTTTATGCCGTTAAGAATGACTTCTTTTTCACATTATTTCATTGGTAATGAGATATACAGGATATTTGGTTTTAGCTTGTCATGTATGACTTGGAGTATTTTGCTATCAAGTCTGCTTGCCGGAATTATATTACTATCAGCGATAGGATGGGAAAAGGTAAAAAGGAAGAAAGGACTGTATTAGCGTTATGAGTAAAACAGTAAATAAGAAAATGGGTATCTGCATATTGGCAGGAATTATCTTGCTTGTAACCGTCATTGCAATTTCAATTGCAACAGGAAAAAAATTTTCGCAAAGTGGCGAAGTTTCCAATCCAACATTTACTGATGAGGATGGCAAGGTATATGTTGCCGCTTTCCTGAAAAAGATGACAGAGAACAATATAACGGTTGATGTGATAGAGTTTATTACAGATACCGATACGGACAGAATCAGTGAATAGGAAAACTCAGACAGTATGGGAGGGAATGTCTGTTTTTGGTACAAGTAAAAGTCGTATACTGTTTTAGGAGGATTTTTATACCCATAATGAAATATACAGGTTTGCGGGAAAGACGTTTGATGCCATGATATGGTGTCCGGCAGTTGCAATGATTTTATCAGCTTTTATGGTCGGGATTGCTGTATGGTGGTTACGAAGAAAAACAGTAGGAGTAAAAAAGCACATGATTTAGTTACTTAAGGGAGAAGCAGAATGAGGAGTAATGATAGAAATATCAGGATGAAGGAAAGGCGGGTGGGTTACAGAAAAAAAGAACAGAAAAGAAACAGGTGGTTTCTCCTTGCAATGGTGGCTGTAATTGCTGTACTTGTGTTCCACATCAGGGATATAAAGGCGGAACTGGAAGAAATGCGGACTATGCTGAAGCGGATAGAAGTGTTGGAATATGGAAGGATTGAAACGTCTGTGAAGATCTGCCCGCAGGAGGAAACAGATTATGTCAGCAGCATTGCCATAATGAACGTGGAAAAGCCAGTACAGCGTACCCAGACAGAAACTATCCAAAGATTGGAGGAATTGGGAAAAAATAACCCGGACATTGCGGCAATCAGCAGGAGCAGTTCACAATATCCGGAGGCTATACTGACAGCCTTGGCAAATAACCCGGAGATGACAGATTTTGTGGCGGGCTATCTGGGCGATAACGAATATGTGGAAGGCGGTCTGACAGAATTGGAAAAGGAGCAGGAATGTCCGTTACTGCTTCAATGGGACCCACGGTGGGGATATGAGCCTTATGGCGGGGACAGTTGCATCGGGCTTGCCGGATGCGGTCCCACCTGTCTGTCAATGATTTTGTATTGCCTGACAAGGGATGAAACGCTCACGCCTGATAGGATAGCTGCCTATTCTATGGAGAATGGTTACTATGTAAATGGAACAGGCACCGCATGGGGACTGATGGAGGATTTTCCTGAAATATATGGTATCAAGGCTACAGAACCCAGAATGACAGAACGTGCCGTAAAAGCGGAACTGGATAAAGGAAAAGTGTTGATATGTGCTATGGGGCAGGGTGATTTTACAGTGTCCGGTCATTTCATTGTCATTTATGGTTATGGTGATAATGGGTTTCGTGTAAATGATCCGAACTGTGTGGCAAGGAGTAGGAAAGGGTGGACTTTTGAAGAAATAAAGGATCAGATTAAGAAAATCTGGTCTTATGGGAAGTAAAGGAGAACTTTGGGATGGAAGATGAATCAAGAAAAGGAACAGTGAATTTGGCTATATTATGCCTGAACTTGTATGAAGATATGGAAAGAAAACAAGGGATTGCGCAGTGCCGGATCAAGCCGTTACCGAAGGACAATGCCTTTGATAAGGAGGTGGTTCTGAAGGAGTACATATACCATGCTCTATACACCGCAATATGTGAACTGATTGGAAATTATTACAATGAAGATGAGCAGGTGGTGGTATCGACATATCAAACGGGGATTTTGGTTCTTGGGTTAGATATTTCATATGGTGAATTGATGGAAGTGTGCAAGGAAGAAAGTAATAAATTGCAGATTCAGAAATCACGGCTCGGTCTTGCACTGGCATTTCTTAGATTGGAGCAGGTAAAGATAGAGCAGCTTTATGGAGGAAACGGGGAAGGGATTGGTTTTGCCCTGCTGAATCGGGGAATATAGGATTTATATACCGACGATGTTTCATGCAGTGGTGTAACGGATAAGTGTGTAATAGTTTTTCAAAACGGAGTAGAACAGTTATGAGCAGAAATGAAAAAAGAAGAATGGGTATCTATGTGTTGACAGGGATTGTTCTAATTGCAGTGGTGGCAGTTCTATCGGTGGCTGTGCTTAATAAAAGAGCTTCTAAAAATGTCCAAGTCCAAGCAGCAAGTCCGTCCTATATGGATGAAAACGGAGAGGAGTATATTGCTGCGTTCTTGAAAGACATGACAGACAGCACCATAACGGTAGATGTTGTTGAGTTCATTACGGATGCTGAAACGGAGCGGATAAAGGAGCTGAACCTTACTGGAGAGGATTTGCCGGACGGCTATTATATACACAATCCTGATGAGGAAACTGTCACATGGAAACTGGATGGACAGACGGTATATACCTTCATTGATTGGAATGGCGATTTTACTGGTTCCGATTACCCAGAGGAATACACCACAACGGATGCGGCGGAGTTTCAGAAGTATATTAGGACATATGAAGATTCGCAGCCGGGGATGTCGTTTTTCTTCCAGATAGAAAATGGTGTGGTAAATATTGTTTTTGAAAAATACATAGCGTGAGACTATAGGATTTTGGCAGAGTGACGTGATAGGAGATGATTATTTTGGGAAGATGTTAGTTTTAATATTTACCTGAATCCGTGAAGTTAATTGTATTTATATGCCAATCTACAATCAGATTGGCAAAAAGTAGAAAATGCAC
>QZDS01000055.1 GCA_009917455.1 bacterium 1xD8-48
ATCAAGGGCGCGAAGCGCCGCATTTTTTGACTGGTTTGTCAAGTGTTTTAGAGAAAAAAGTGGGTGATTTTTGAAAAATAGGTTCTGAAAGCCCCATGAAATAAGGGTTGAAGATTCCGAGAAGTTATGAGGAGTAAAAGGAGGAAAATGCTGTGCAGGGAAGCAGACTGTTTAAAATCATCTATTACCTTCTCAATAAAGGGCAGGCCACTGCTTCCGAACTGTCGGAGAAATTCGAGGTTTCCGTCAGGACGATTTACAGGGATATTGATGCTTTAAGCGAAGCGGGGATTCCCGTTTATACAGAGGCGGGAAGAAGCGGCGGCATCCGCCTTCTGGGCGATTTTGTCCTTGACAGGGCAGTGCTGTCGGAGGAGGAAAAAAAGGAAGTTCTCTCGGCGCTTTCCAGCCTGTCCGTGACAGGAAATTATTTTGAAAAAGCGGCTCTCGAAAAGCTGTCAGCGCTGTTTCAGTCCTCGTCGGAGGACTGGTATGAGGTGGATTTTTCAAGATGGGGAGAAATAACCGGCGATAAGGAAAAATTTGAGGCTTTAAAGACAGCAGTAATTTACCATCGGTGCGTGGAAATCTTATATGCCGGCTCATATAAGGCTAAAAGCGAAAGGGTGATTCATCCCCTGAAACTGCTGTATAAGTCCAAGGAATGGTATGTGAAAGCCTACTGTACGAAAAAGGAAGATTTTCGGCTTTTCAAGCTGAACCGGATTTTAAAGTGGCGCCTGCTTGACGAACATTTCACACCGGTTCCCTATTCTGAGAAGGAGGATTTAGGACAGCAGCCATCAGAGGAAGTGGTTCTGCGCTTTTCGGAAAAAATTTCCTACCGGGTTTACGATGAATTTGATGAAAAGCAGATAAAGGAGCAGGAGAACGGAGATTTGCTCGTGCACTTTTTCTTTTTGCCGGATGAATGGCTTATCGGATATCTTCTTTCTTTCGGAACAGAGGTGGAGGTAGAAAAGCCGGCATATTTAAAGAAACTCCTGGCAGAAAGAGCCAGAGAAATTTATGAAAAAAACCAAAATGCTGACATAAGGTGTCAGGTTTTTGGTGATATAACAGAGATGTAACCCGATATACGGAAAACCTGCATTTGCAAAACGGAGGGAAATGAAAATATGAGCAGACCTGTTACAAAACCTGAATTATTAAGTGCGGCGGTAAAAAAATATGAGGAAATGAATAAGCTGATTTCCTCTCTTTCGGAGAAAGAACTGGAAACGGCCTTTGACTTCACAAAAATGAAATCAAGAAAGGAAGCCCACTGGGGCCGGGATAAGAATCTCCGGGACATTTTAATCCATCTTTACGAGTGGCACCAGCTGTTGCTGAACTGGGTATCGGCCAATGAAAAGGGCGAAGAAAGGCCGTTTCTCCCGGCACCCTATAACTGGCGGACCTATGGGGAAATGAATGTTACGTTCTGGAAAAAGCATCAGAATACAACTTTAGAGGAAGCAAAGTGGATGCTGGAAAAATCCCACAGCGAGGTTATGGCGCTGGCGGAAAGGTTAACGGACGAAGAGCTTTTTACAAAAGACGCGTTTAAATGGACGGGCGGAAACATGCTGGGCTCCTACTTTGTGTCGGCCACCTCAAGCCATTATGACTGGGCCATGAAAAAGCTGAAAGCGCACCGGAAAAACTGTACGGAAAAGTAAGCGGCAGAGGAGAAGACGGGAGAAAGAACCGGAAAATAAGGAGGGTTTATGACAGTTCTTGAGCAGATAAGCCATGAAACAATGGTATTTATGCGCGGCAGATACCGGCTTGATGAAATCGGAGACGGCAAATCGGAATTGAAGTTCAGACAGGGAAAGAAGACGATTGTTACAATATATATTCATGAGGATAAATTTTCCTTTTTGGTTATTTTCGGGAAAAAAGAACGTGAAATCTTTGAAAGACAGAGAGACGAATTTTCTGAGTACGTGTGCGGCTATTATGACAGCTCAAAAACATATCATGACGGGAAATGGATGCTCATTGACGTAACTGCTTTAGAACAGCTGGAGGATGTCAAAAAGCTGATACTCATCAAAAAGAAGCCCAACCGCAAGTCCTTTCCAAGGGAAAACGCGCTGTATGCCAAATGCGGTCAGCGGTGTGATTTGTGCGTCCATTATATTCACACTGACGAACAGCACCGGGCTTTTATGGAAACACAGTTAAATAAAATGTGGGAGCAGACAGACTGGAGCATGCGCTGCGGGGGCTGTTGCAGCGATGATTGCTATTGTAAGGACGAGCCTTGCCATGCAAAAGGGTGCGCGTCGGAAAAAGGGCTTTCCGGGTGCGGAGAGTGTGCGGAATTTCCATGTATTAAGGCAACGGCAGCGGATATCCGCTCAATGATACATACCGAGGTTCACTATGCCGACGAGATAACCTGGGGGATTTTGCCGTATGTTCCTATGCAGTATGAGGACAGGTAAGTGCTGGCTCAAAAGATTAAAAACGGAAAAAGAGTTGTTTGAATACCCCGAATCTGGTTAGGTCCGGGGTATTCATATACATGCAAGTATGTTCTCTGACCGGCACGAAAAGCAGAAAATTATTTTTTCGCCACAATCAGATACCGGTGAATCGTCCCTTCAATGACTCCGTTTTTTTCCAGGATTTCCTGTGCTTTTATCAGCTGTCCGAGGCAGCCTTCTACGGAAAAGCCGGTAAAGGAGTGCGGAGTAGAAGAATGGAATGACAAGCCGTTGGAAAAGATATCGTTTCGCGAGGCAATGGAGCTGGCAGCACAAAGTCCGGGAAAACGGTTGAAAACACCTGTCATTTCCTATATACTTTGAATAGCTTTCAGTATGAGAAACAGGAGGAAAAGCATATGGGGCTGTACCTGAATCCCGGGAATCTGGAATTTACCCGCGCGCGGTCAGAGAATATTTATGTAGATAAATCCGAATTGATTCACTATACCAACGACAGGGTTAACAAAGAAATGCGCTTTATGTGTATCAGCCGCCCGCGGCGCTTCGGGAAATCCATGGCGGCTAATATGCTTACGGCATATTACAGCAGAGGGTGTGATTCGCGGGAACTTTTTTCCGGGCTAAGAATTGAAGAAGATATGTCCTTTGAGACGCACCTGAATCGCCACGATGTGATTCGGCTGGATGTGCAGAGATTTCTGTTTAAGGAATTAGATTTGGATTTTTTTATAGATAAAATGCAGGCGGCCGTTCTGGAGGAACTTAAGGCAGAATTTGGAGATTGTATTGAAGAAGGAATCTGTGAACTGCCGGAGGCGTTGAACCGGATTTATATGCTCACAGGCAGGAGATTTATTTTTATCATAGATGAATGGGACTGTGTATTTCGACTGGCAAAAGAAAAAACGGAGATACAAAGACGCTATCTGGATTTTTTAAGATGGATTTTTAAAGGCGCGGAGTATGTAGAGTTGGTGTATATGACAGGAATCCTTCCAATCAGAAAATATGGAAACCATTCCGCACTCAATATTTTCAGGGAATACTCCATGCTGAATCCGGGACATATCGCCCGGTATTTCGGTTTCACGGAAGCAGAGGTGGAGGAGCTCTGCACAGAGTATGGCATAGATTTTCACGAAACGAAAGAATGGTATGACGGATATCTGTTGGGAGGAATGCATATTTATAACCCGCTGTCTGTGGTGGAACTTATGGATAATATGGAATTTCAGAGCTACTGGACGGGAACGGAGACTTATGAAGCGCTGAAAGTCTATATCGATATGAATCTGGATGGATTAAAAGAAGCTGTGGTGGATATGATTGGCAACGGACGGTGTAAGATTGATACCACTACTGCTCAGAATGATATGACGACATTCCGAACAAAGGACGATGTCCTGACACTGCTGATTCATCTGGGCTATCTGACTTATGACAGACAGAAGAAAGAGACTTTTATCCCAAACCGGGAGATTGCCTGGGAGTTTATGCGCTCTGTAAAGACCGGCGGCTGGGACGGACTTGTGCAATCTCTTGCACGCTCGCAGGAACTGCTGCGCGATACATGGGAGATGAACGGTAAGGCTGTTGCGGATGGGATTTCAAAAATTCATGATGAAACCTCGTCTATACTTAAATATCATGATGAAAATTCCTTAAAATGTACGGTTCTTATGGCTTATTACAGTGCGCAGGCTTATTACCTGCCACCGGTCCTGGAACTGCCGTCCGGGAGGGGATTTGCCGATGTCGTATATCTTCCAAGGCGAGGTGTGGACCGTCCGGCACTGGTGGTGGAGCTTAAATGGAAAGGAACAGCTATGGGTGCGGTTTCGCAGATTAAAAACAGGCAATACGCTTCGTGGATTGAAGAGTATACAGGGGATATTCTTCTTGTAGGAATCAACTATGACGGGAAAAAGGAACATGATTGTCAGATTGAGAAGTATTATAAAGCAGATAATCTTTGCCGGTAAAAACCGGGCGTCGCAGCCATTTTGCGGCGCCCGGTTTTCCTGTGTTGCTTCTTCTGCCTCTACGGGCAAAGCTGCCACTTCGCGAAAAAAACATCTTCAGTGTCTGAAATTTCAACCTTATCACATTTCACAGATACAAAATGGATATCCCGAACAGGCGACTGCGCCAGTCCTTCCACTTTGATGCCTCCCCGATTTCCTTTCCTGCAGTCCACATTTTCGAAAGTAATGTGACGGATAACGGGGGGATGGCCGGCCGGATTGATTGCAGCAGGGGAGGAGGCATTCGGGATGTAGCACATGGAAAGCCAAATAGGCTGCTGTGTGTTTTCTATTACAATATCACGATACAGGATACGTTCAATAACGCCGCCCCGGGAGCGCATGGTTTTTATCCACAGACCCATGAGCGGGACATTGCGTACTGTCAGATTCTGAAAAAGAACATCATGGGAGCTGGAAGCGATTTCGCTGCCAATCACAAAACCGGCTTTTGAACCGTCTGCTATACAGTCTGTAACGCGAATATATTCGGAAGGTTTATTTAGCAGATTCCCTTCTTTGTTTCGCCCTGGCTTTAAGGTCACGCTGTCATCGCCACAGAAAATGGGCATTGTGGAGGCGAATCAGGCTGCCTCGGAGACTCTGGTTTTTTATAGGAGAAAAGGGAACAGGGCGTCTGCCGCCGTGAGATGCCTGATTGGCCCCTTCATTGAAAGCAAGCCGGAAACCGTTTCCGTTTATCTGCCCGGTACCGCAAATCGTCAGATTTCTTACTGAAAAAGGGCCAAGTGTTCCGATAAAGCCTTTATGGTATTCTCCGGCATTTAAGAGACTTGTGCGGACATAAGTATTACAGGGCAGCTCAGTAGTGGAATTCTCCCATTCGTTGTCGTTCTGCGGGAATTTGCGGAAGCCTTCCCAGTGTGAGAGGACAAAGGGGTAATCCTTTGGATTATCGGAGGCAAATAAAATTCCGTCTACCTGAAAGGTCATATGACTTTTTTAAAAAGAGTGCTCCGCAGTAAAAGGTATGACCTTTGGGGAGAAGAACAGTACCGCCGTCAGGGCAGGCGTCAATCACCCGCCGAATCGCCAGGGTGTCATTATGCCGTCCGGTTCCGTCAGCACAAAAGGGCTTATCCAATACATTAAGGACAACTCCACTGTGGCGCGTCCTGGCTGAAATTTCCTGGGAAATGATAAGCTTTCCATCTTTTCCTACGGCACAGACTGTGAAGGAATAACCGGTATGCGGTGATAGTCCTTTTATGGTAAAGCCAAGCTGCGTTGTTTCCGATATCATGTAATTTTCACAGATAATCCTGTAAAAGGCAAGACCGCTTACGTCTGTAAGAGCGGAGCGGTTCCACAAAAGAGTCAGGGAATTTTCCGTGATTGTTTCAGATGGTATATGCAGATTGTGGAGGAAATGACTGGCCTTTTTCACAGTTACCAGGCACCGCCTGACTGCGCCCTGATGATTTTCAGCGAGGTGTTTTTCATCGTGTCCCGCAGAGAATGGCTGCCCGCATTTCTTATCGCTTACAGTGATATATGCTGTTATTATTTCACAGAAATTATACAAAATCATTCTTGCCCGGATCTCCTGTTTTATATATTCTGCTTTTTTAGCGTGGAATGCTGTCACTCCTATGGCATATTTTAATTCCCGAAAGGATGTCTCAATCCCCCATCTCTTTGCATATAGTTCTTTTAAAGTTTCTCCAGGATAATCTTCCTGTGGAAGGTTTGTAATCAGACATTCGTAAGTTTCATCTGTCAGCTTAAAGTGTACTATGCGTAGTGTTATATCGTAATACCTGTTCTCATGCAGGTCTATATAATCCAAGCTTTAATGGAACCAGCACATCATATTCATCATTATGCGGAAGCTGTTGCCTTAGGCCGCCGATAATGGAACTGTTTTCGGAATCTCTTGCCCTTACCAGATAAAGCCGCCGCACATTTTGGCTGATATGTCAAACATTAATATTACAAAAAAAAGAGCAGGGTATGTATCTCTACATGCTCCACTCCCTATAGTTATCTTATCTAAATCACATTGTTATGACAGCTCCCTCTTTTCTGACTATAGTATGCCGCAATTTGTCTGTTTATACAACATTCAAACAGAAGACAACTTTTTCATACAAACCCAATAATTCCGCTCGCTTACATATTTTGCAGCCTGAATTTTTCCGGCGATTACATCCTGCGGAAGCATCCAGTCCGCCCTGACACAGCCTGAGCGCAGGCAGCGCTCCGCCTCCCGTATTTTGTCTGAAGCTGCGCCGGAATTTTTCATTTCGGATAAAAGAGCGAAAACTCTGTTATCATAGGCGGGATGACAGAAGCGCCGCATTTCCGCGTCATAGGTAAGCTCGAACAGGCGGTAAACTTCTGTGTCAGGGAGATAGCAGGAATCTTCGGAGGTTTCTTCAATGTGGAGATAATATAACGAGGCTTTTTCGCCTTCCGCTTTCCGGCGGATAATCCGGCCAAGCCGCTGAATGCGCTGTCGCTGTGATGAGGTTCCGGAGAGGATGATTCCAACGGAGGCATCGGGGACGTCAAGACCTTCGTCGATGGCCTTACAGGCAATCAGAATCCGGATGCTGCCTGCGCGGAAACGTTCCAGGGTATTTTTGTTTGCCTGGCTGCCCATTTGGGAATGGAAACGCCCAACCTTTTCCGGGCAGGTATTCTGCAAAAGCGTATACAATTCATCTGCCTGACTGATTCGCTCGCCGAAAATGATAATCTTTTCCTTTTTGTCCAGCCTGTCAACCAAATCGCAGGCACAGATAAGGCGCGCCGATGCCAGGGCGACCAGCCGTTTCCTTATAAATGTGAGGTTCATATAGGAGGAGGCGGTTCTGGCGAGCCTGTGGTTTTTGCTTCCGGCGATACGCCGCAATTCTTCAAACAGCTCTTTGGGCGAAAGCGTGTGAAGCGAAGGATACGCTTTGCGGAGTTTACCGTACAGGAGAGTTATCTGTTCAGTAAGCTCTTCATATTCCGCCCGCTCGTCAGCACGGAAAGACAGGCTGATATGATAGATATTGCAGGGGGAAATGGTGTTTCCCACGGAGGCCTCTTTCAATCCGTAATGATATATTTTCCGGCCCAGAACCGAAGTCAGATAACGCAGTGATGACCCTGACGGAAGGGTAGCGGAAAGCCCCAGACAGAAGAAATGGTCTTCCCTCTCTTTTATGTAGGGCAAAAATTCAAAGATAAGCCTGTTTTGCTCACTTTCGTAGTGGTGGCATTCGTCCGCAATCAAAAGGACATTTTCTCCCTGCCGCAGTTCTCCCAGAATCTGCCTTGCCAGCTCATAGCGGGCGGAATTAATTACATAAATCATATACTTACAGTCGGATGCGCATTTGAAACCGGCGCCGCGCAGACCGATGCCGCTTCGGACGGCCGTCTGGATTTGCAGCTCGTCTGTAAGATGCTCCTGTAAGGCCTGCTTCCACTGCCGCATCAGCGCGCCGGTGGGAACCACAATTTTAACGCGCAGCCTGCCGCCCAGCTGCCGCTCCAGCCGGCTCATTGCCGTCAGGGCAAGCATGGTCTTGCCCGAGCCGGTTACGGCCTGAACAATTCCCCGGTTGTTATGGTCAAACCATCGCTTAAGGCATTCTTCCTGCCATCCGTAGAGTTCTGTTTTCATTGCTCTTTTCTCCTATGGGTAATATCTTATCACAGAAAGGCTTTTCTGTGTAAAAATAAAAGAAACGGTTGAAAACGCCTGTCATTTCCGATATACTTTTGATAGTTTTAAGAATATAAAGAGGCTGCGAGCGCCGTATCGGGGACTCCGGACGGTCGGAAAGCAGTACGGAAACGGGGAAAACAATGAATTACGAAGAAATGTATCAGAATTTACAACCGGCGCAGAAAGATTTGAAGGATGCGCTTGCTTTATTGCAGCGGTTATACAAGACGGTATGTAAGGAGGCGGAAAGCGGGGACGTGAAGAGCCTGCTTAAGGATTTGAATGCCATGAAAGATTCGGCCGCGCTGCTTGCCGGTGCGCTCGGTAATCTGGAGGAGACAGTGTCGGGATTCGATGCAAGGGCTTATTTTGAAAGCGGGGATTTCACGGAGCAGTTGCTTACGGCCTGCGAGGAAAAGGGCGTGGATGTGCAGGGAGAATTTCCGGTCTACGAGATGTTCCCTTATAAGGTGAGGGTGGATTCGGAAAATCAGGATTTGTATCTGGACCGCAAGAAAGTACAGTGCATGCGGCCAGGCAGCTTTGTGGATACGGTAAAGGCCGGGCAGGAGAAGCTCAATAAGGCTGCTTTCAATGCCCTTACCTTTGTCAATGAGCTTTCAGACGCTTATGACCTGGCGCTGCTGAAGATGGATAAGAAACCAGGCTATGATATGTATCTGAAAAATCTGTATAAATATCTTGCACCTATGAGCCGTTTCAGGAAGGATTACGACCAGCAGAGCTTTGCTTTCGATTTGGCACGGCTTTATATGTCTGATATAGAAGAAACGAAAAGCGGCAGGCGTTTCCAGTTCGGACCCAGCCGGAAGCAGGATAAGGCTATCCGTATTCTGGATAAAGAAGGAAAAGAACAGTTCCTTGCAACCATTTGTTTCTTTGCTCCGGCGGAATAAAGATTAATGAAAGACGGGAGGGCTATCATGCCAGAATACAAAGAGCTTCCGGACAGTTCAAAGTGGAGCAGTTTCCTGCCGGCGGAGCAGCTTACCTGCGGGATTCAGTTCCTTACGGATTTCTGGAAGGAAAAATATCTTCTGGAATACATAAGGAACGGCGGAAGTAAAATCAAATTTGTGACAGGGCGTACAGGCAGCGGCAAGACACATTTTCTGCGGCTCATGACGTTCGTTGCAAGGGAAGAAAATTACCGTACGGTCTGGTTTTCGGCAAAGGATGTCTGGATGCATGATTTTAAGGAAATCTATGTGGAGATTTTCAATCAGTGCGACATCATGCAGTGCCTGAAGGCAGTCAGCCTTCATCTGATTCAGGAGATGGGATATGATTATCGGGATATTCCGGAGGGAATGAAGTTTATCGACTATCTTTCTCAAAACGGTGAAGGCGATGCGGTGACAAAGCGGGAAATCCGTTCGCAGCTGCGGCATATTTTTCTGGAAAACCCGATGATGGACAATAATTTTGCCCTTGCATGCAGTATGCTTACAGGAAGTATTCTGGGATATCCGATTCTGGAGGAGCAGAACCAGGAGCTGCTTTTAGCGTGGCTTACGGGAGACCGCACAGTGAAGCTTTCCCAGCTTCGGGCGCTGGATTTCTACCCCAGCCGTATCACGAAATATAATGCAAGACATATGCTCCGCTCTCTGGCGGAGGTGGTTCGGATGGGCGGTTTTTCGGGACTGTTTATCGCTGTAGACAATATGGAGATTCTGGTCAGCCGTTCCAGCTTGGAGCTGGTGCATTACACGAAAATGAAACGGGAAGATACTTATGAGAGTATCAGGCAGTTAATTGACGATATCGACAGCATGAAAAATATTATGTTTGTCTATGCGTTTGACAGAGAACTGATTGATAACGAAAACGCAGGGCTGAAATCTTATCAGGCGCTGTGGATGCGGATACAGAATGAGATTGTGGGAGAACGGTTTAACCGATTCACGGATATGGTGGATTTAGACCGCCTGGCGGCTCAGGAGTATTCGCCGGAAGTGATTGTCGCCATATCTGAGAGTATTGCCAGCCTGCAGCAGAACCATACGGTTTTGCCGCTTACGCCGGAAATGGCGCAGGACATTGTGTCTCAGGCGCGTACAGGAGCGGTGGGGGTTCCGCAGCTTATACAGTCAGCCATGAACGGTATAAATTTAAACGGCAGAGAGGAATCCGCGCCTTTCGGTGAGCCGGGCCGGCAGCAGACGGAAAACCTTGACGGGCAGGAGGTAGAGAGCAATGTATGATAAGGAAGCCAGACACATTATCGAGGCGCTGCGCTCAGGCATTCCTTCCCGGGCAGTCGGACAATATTTTTCGGAGGCACGCCCGAGAATTATGCGCGAGATATCAGACCGGCTGGACGCAGTGAGCGAACAGGGCAAATCCAGCGGCATGATTATCAGCGGTAAATACGGAGAGGGAAAAACCCATCTTTTAAATACGGTGTTTAATCTGGCGCATTCCAATAATATGGTGGTTTCGTGGCTTTCCCTCAGCAAGGAAACGCCCATGGACAAGCTGTACCTTGTGTACCAGAAGCTGATTGGCAATACCTATCTGCCAAAGAGACAGCAGCCGGGCTTTATGCATGAACTGGAAAAGATTTCATCCAATAGTCCGGTGGCAAATGAAATGCTTCTGTATGCGGCCAAGCAGCTTGAGACAGATAAGCTGTATTATCTGTTCCGGTCCTACTTAAATACGGAGGATTCCGATGAAAAATTTCTCCTGCAGGCCGATTTGGAGGGAGATTTTATTGCCAACGTACCGCTGAAAAAGATATATAAACGAATTTTCAATCAGACGGTAAAATACAATGTGAATTTCACGAAGACAAAGCATTGCAGGGATTATTTTTCATTTATGGGTCATCTTTTTACTCAGATGGGCTATCACGGATGGGTGATTCTGATAGACGAGACAGAACTGATGGGGCGGCTGGGGAAAAAGGCGCGTCTTAATGCGTACCGCAATATGGCGGATTTCCTGCTTCCTGAAAAGTGTCCGGAATCCACTTTCAGTATCTTTGCTCTCAGCGCGTCCTATGCGGAGGATGTGATTGAGGGCAAGCATGAGTATGAGAATCTGGCGATGATTTATCCCGAAGCGCCGGAACCGGCAAAGACAGTGCTGGATATGCTGTCGCGGGCGCCGCAGCTTCTGCCGCTGACACGGGACGAGATTCATGAGATTTTATATAAAATACAGGATTTCCACGGAAAAGCCTATGAGTGGACGCCAGGCCTTTCGATTGATTCGCTGACGGAAGCGACACAGTCCGGCGGTTATCTGCTCCGGACAAAGATTCGGGCGGCCATAGAGTTTTTGGATCAGCTCTATCAGTACGGAAAGGCCGGGAAGACCACTATCAATGAGCTGGGCGAAGAGATGTATACGGAGGATGTGCCGGTGATTGAGGAGTAGGGAGAAAAGCCTGTAAATATTAATTAAAATAAGGCCTTCTATGATAAAAGCAAATCATAGAAGGCCTGAAAATCCGGGACATATCGCCTGGTTTTCCGATATTGATTACTCCACCTTCTCCTTCGCCGCCGCCGAAGCCAGCGCCCTGTACTTTCCTTTTTCCTTTGCCATTTCTTCCACGCTTTTTTCCTTTAAAGTAAAGCCCTTTACCGGCCGGTAAGGAACAGTCTTGTTTTCAAGTCTCTTTTTCGCCTGCTCAATTTCAGCTTTATACTGTGGCAGCCACTTTTCGCCGGCGGTCAGCATTTCATCCAACATCTGGATGATTTCGTCGGGGGTGCAGACAGCGCCGGTTAAGGGGTCCATCATGGCAGCCTGACGCAGCAGGGTAATGTCTCCGTGGACGGCGGCCTCCACAGAGAGCTTCTGCACCCATACGCTCTGAGAGCAGATGGCGGCGCATCCGAGGGGCAAATCACCCACTTTGGGAACAGAAACGCCGTTGTAATCCACGTAGCAGGGAACCTCCACCACGCACTCGTCGGGAAGATTGGTGATAGTACCATTATTCATGACATTAAAGTGGCCCCGGTATACTCTGCCGGTTTCCAGACCTTCTATAATATAGCTCCCGTGTTCCGTGGAACGGTTTTTGGGGATAAATTTTCTTGCAGGTTCTTTTAACCAGTTGGGGAAATCGGTTTCAAACCAGTTCCGGCTCTCTTTGCATACCCGCAGGTATCCGGCGGTTTCGCCCTGAATCCAGCTGCTGTAGTTAATCCATTTCTCCATATCCTCCGGGCGTTTCCGATACCACATGAGATATTCGGAAAGATGTCCGTTGGACTCTGTTGAATAGTATCCGAAGTTTTTCATTACGTCCAGCCGGATATTTTCATCCTTTGCAAATTCCGCATTTTTCATCAGCTCGAACAATTCGCCGGTGCGCTCCATCCCGTCGGTCTTTACACTGATATACCAGGTCTGATGGTTCAATCCGGCACAGATAATATCCACATCCTTTTTGTCCCGGCCAAGAGCTTTGGCAATCTGCTCATGCCCGTGCCGTACGCCGTGGCAAAGCCCGTAGGTTTTCACCTTTCCATACTTGTTGCATGCCCAGGTTGCCATGGCGTTGGGATTGGAATAATTGAGGAGAATGCAGCCCGGCGCGGCAACCTCCCGGATATCCTTGCAAAAATCAAGCAGAGCGTTCACACAGCGTTGGCCGTACATGATGCCGCCGATGCACAGGGTATCTCCCACGCACTGGTCAACGCCGTACTTTAAGGGGATTTCCACATCTGTTGCAAAAGCCTCCAGCATACCGATGCGCACGCAGTTAATCACGTACTTTGCGTCCTTAAAAGCCTCCCGTCTGTCGAGGGTGGCGTGGATTTTGACGGAGAGGCCGTTTTCCTCGATATCCCGCTGGCAGAGCTGAGTCACCATGCGGAGATTGTCGGGATTGATGTCCGTGAAAGCGATTTCAATATCGGAAAATTCCGGCACGGTTAAAAGGTCGGCTAAAAGACCTCTTGTAAAGCCGATGCTTCCGGCGCCGATGAAAGCCACCTTGAAGGGCTTCGGTACCGAGGCGGACTTTGGCAGGTTTGCGCATTCGTGTGAATTCTTTGATTTTGTCATAGTTTATCCCTCATCTCTGTAAAATTTTGCTTATTTACATTTCGAATTTATTCTGTAAAAATAATGGCAGAAAAAAATCGAAAATATATGTAAACAGCTTGTTATGATTTGATATTACGGTAAAGGACAGAAGATTTCAATCGTAATAATTTGATAGAAAGGGTAAATTTTTGATGGGAGAGAAAGAAAAGGAAATCTGTGAGGATTACGGTTTTTTATTTTGCGACAATGTGGAAAATCCGGCCGTTCATCTGACGGCAATCGGATGGCAGATACGAAACAGCAGGGAAGGGGAGGCTTTCTTTCTGCAGATGCGCGCGCAGGGATATTTGAGTGTGAAGGTGTGAATGGTAAAAATAAATGCAACCTTTTTCCCGCTCGTTACCCTATGTTTATGTAAGGACAAAAGATGCTGCGCAGATTATTTTTTGTCAGAAACGTCAAAACGCCGTCAGCGGTAAGAGCAGAACCGGCTTATGCCGGCGGGCGTTTCGACATGGAGGAGCAAAAATGAGCCGGGAAGAACTTGAAAAATACATATACGCTTACGGAAAAGATTTGTTTTCCTTTTGCTGTCTGGTAACGGGGAGCCGCCAGGAGGCGGAGGATTTGTATCAGGACACCTTTTTAAAAATGTATGAGGTCAGAGAAGGCCTGTCTGTGGAAAAGAATCCCAAAAGCTTTCTGATGGGCGTTTCCGTCAATCTTTACAGAAACCGGAGGCGTAAATATGCCATTCGCCGCAGAATTCTCGGGGCGGAAACCGCTATGGAGGACGCGGAAACGCAGCTTTCCTGCGAAGGGAGGGGAACGGAGGAGCAGATTCTTTATAAGGAAGAATGCGAGCTGCTTCGTAGAATGATAAAGGAGCTGCCTGACAAATACCGGATTCCGGTGGTGCTGTTTTATATGGAGGAACTTTCCCTTGAAGAAATCGGAGGGATTTTGCACGCGCCGGAGGGAACGGTAAAGAGCAGACTGCATCGGGCGAAGAAAATCTTAAGGCAGAGATTGGAGGAAAGTCATTATGAAAAATAAGATGGATGAACTGTTAAAAAATGCGCTTGCTCCAATGGATGTGCCGGATGAGCGGCTGAATCATCAGGTTCTCGGTAAGATAAAGGAGAAAGAGATTATGAAGAAAAATAAGAGAATTCCGGCAGCTGCCGTTATTGTAACAGCCACACTTGTGTTTGGACCCGTAACTGTATTTGCGGCACACCACTATTTAAGCCCGGCGGAGGCAGCCACGGAGCTGGAGGATGATACGCTCACGAAAGCTTTTTTAAGCGAGGAGGCGGTTCTGGTAAATGAAGTACAGGAGTCTGGCGGCTATCGGGTAACCCTTTTGGGAAGCGTAGCGGGAAAAAATTTAAGCGATTGTCTGGCGTGGGACGATGCGGGATTGCCAAAAGACGACAGGCTTTATACTGTTGTGGCCATTGAACATGCGGATGGCACGCCGATGCCTGACATAAGCTCGGCGGATTACGGGAAGGAGTCTTTTTACACATCCTGCTATATCCGGGGGGTGAATCCTTTGGAATTCAGTATCAGCCATATTGGCGGCGGGTATTCCGCATTCGTAAAGAACGGAGTGGAGTACCGGGTTATGGAGATGGATAACATTGAAATTTTTGCGGACAGAGGGGTTTATGTGGGGGTAAATTCAGGAAACTCTTATGACGGGACGGCTTATGTTTATGACGAGAGTACCGGAAGCTTAAGCCGGAACCCGGAATATCAGGGGGTAAACGCCCTGTTTCAACTGCCCCTGGATGAAAGCCGGGCTAACCCGGAGGCGGCTGCCCGTTATCTGGACGATTTGGCTAAAGCTCAGAACGAACCTTCGCAGCCCATTGAAATGGATGAAAAGTAACTATTCAGCCTTGTCAAAAAAATCACCAAAAAACTGCCGAAATTTTTTGATGCTGTTTAAAAAGTTA
>QZDS01000056.1 GCA_009917455.1 bacterium 1xD8-48
TTTATGCCTCCATGCGGACATACAACCTAACTTCCCCTGTCAAACTTCATGACAAACACCCCCTTTCACTGCCATCCGCTAATAATACGAGCCAGCCTCCAAAAAAGTTTTATTTCCCTTATCACCTACATCCGCCCCTCACCTCCGGGCAGACCGCAGAGGCAAAGCATTATGCGCCTGTGCGGAATAAGATGTAAAGAATATATCTGTATACCAATGTGCTGCCCGGTTTCAGCCTTTATCCATAAACGCATCAAACGCGCTTAGAATTTTCTGATACGATGCATAGCCCGCAAGATTGCGGCATTCATACTGCATCTTCATCATTTCTTCCGCAATGGCATAGAAATTCTTCTTTTCAGCAAAAGCGGTGGAAAAACTTTCTGTCCCCTTTTCCGCCCCTGCCCCTATCCTTAATGCAGCCATGCCGTCCAGTTTCTTCTCGTCCACCAAGTACGCCGCCAGCGCATCTATTTCCGTTCTTGTCGCACTTGCCGGGTCTACCTTTGCAGGGTAGATCAACTGCTCATGCTCCTGCCCGTCCGCCGCCCTGGTGACAACCCGCATGATTGGATTTTCAGCACTATACCCCTCTGCCTTATAAACTGTGACACAGCCGCCATCGGCCAATCCCCTTGAACACAGGCCGCCCATTACAAGAGTATGTACTCCGTTAAAGCTGTTCTGAAAATTGGATGATTCATTCCTTAATTTTGGGACTCTCCCTTTTTGAACGGTCATATAAGCGCCATTGTTTATGCCGTTTACATTCATTGACATCTTTCCTCCTTCCAAAAATCTTATCTGCAGCCCCTCTGTCATTCGGAACCGCCCATGCCCCCTTGCGGTAAGTCCGGGCATGATCTTCCTTACTTCAAATTTTATAACATTAGTACAGTTATCAGATATTTCCCAACACATTACTGCTGTATGCACCAATCGTACTTTCATAAGCCATTGCTGCCGCCGACACCTGTGACCGGCTGATGAAATGATAGTTTACAGCCGTATCGAGGCCACTTTTTTTCAGAGCATCTTCCATAAGCTGTTTATGATATTGCAGCTCTGTCCGTTCTCTGCGCTCCGCCGCTGCTTCCTGACTGCGTTCCAGACTTTCCCTCCTTTGTGCCGCCGCTTTCTCCCGTTTTGCTTTATTGATGGCATTCACTTCTGCCACACGTTCTGGAGAATCTGCGCAACCACCGATATAGGTAACATTTCCATCCTCATGTACAACTACCCCACACGGCTGATAATCAAGCCCCCGTGCCGCAAATGATGCCTTCAACATTGGAGTTGCATTAAAGAAATCATCAATCTTGCCCTCATAGTAAGCTGCTTTTTCCGGGTCATTTGCCATCTGTTCCAAAATGTTCGGTGCTATTACAACATCATTGCCACTCATACTCTTTCCTGCCCGATCAAGGCTTTTCTGGTCTCTCCCGATGCTTTCATACCGCACATTTCCATATTTTTGTTTCAGATAATCTTTGTATGCTTCCGTCCGCGACACAGAATCGCTTCCCGTAGTCTGCTTTACGGTGTCCGCAAAAGTATGTACATTTCCTGCTTTTGCATGGTTAATCTGTTGGCTAAAGTTGTTATTTGATACTTTCCCTGTTGCCTTACCCGGTGTATAGACAGGGTAATTTGCTGTTCCGTTAATTCCTGCTACCGACATCCTATATCCTCCATTGTTATCAATATTTTATTAACAGCTCCTCTGTCATTCAGAGCCGCCCATGCCCCCTTGTGGTAAGTCCGGGCATATCCTGTTTTACTTCAAATTTTATAACATTAGTACAGTTATCAGATATTTCCCAACACATTACTGCTGTATGCACCAATCGCACTTTCATAAGCCATTGCCGCCGCCGACACCTGTGACCGGCTGATGAAGTGATAGTTTACAGCCGTATCAAAACCACTTTTTTTCAGGGCATCTTCCATAAGCTGTTTATGATATTGCAGCTCTGTCCGTTCTCTGCGCTCCGCCGCTGCTTCCTCGGCAAGCTCCTGATACCGCACCCGTCTTGCCCGTTTTGCCGCCTGTTCTGCTCTCACCTTTGCTTCAATCTTTGCCCGCACTTCCGGTTTCAGATCCCCGGTCACATATACATACCCCACACCTTTTTCATCAATACTCACGGCATAAGAAGACATCTCGAATCCATTCATTGACATTTCCGCCTTACATCTTGGAAGGTCATCGAGCCCTTTCTGGATTATTTTTTCATAATGGGCTGCTTTCTCCGGGTCGTTTGCCATCTTCTCTAAAATATTTGGAGCGATTACAATATTGTTATACCCCGCTATGCTTGCGCCGAAGTTGTCAATACTCCTTTGGTCATTACCGATATTTTTCACCATCACGTTTGCGCCATATCGCTGTTTCAGATACTCCACATACTGCTCCTCCCGCGATGCGGAACTATTTTCTGCAGTCTGCTTTACGGTGTCCGCAAAACTGGTTTTCCCTGTGGCATTATTTTTCTGCGCCTTATTCGCATACTGATATGCCGCCAACATATCATTTACTCCTAAAATGCTCATAATAATTCTTCTCCTTCCTGCTGATTAACTTTTTACCATGACCGACAATGTGAATCTATTGCCTTTTACAATACAGTCCATATCGCCGCCATATTTTACTGCACATTTTCTGATATTCTTTAGCCCTATTCCATGCACCTCCTTATCTTCTTTTGTTGATATGGGAAGGCCGCTTTCCTTGTCGAACAGTGCCATACCATCAAAGCTGTTCTCAATTTCTATAAAATACATATTCTTTGCCCGAAAAGACCGGATCGTGATATAGGCTTCTGCATACGGCTGTTTCTCCCTCATTTTCATGCAGGCTTCAATCGCATTATCCAGCCCGTTGTTCAGAATAATCCCCATATCATAAGCCTTTATCGTAACGGCATCTGAAAGCATGAACCCCCTTGCATCCAGCTTAATTCCTTTTACCTTTTTTGCCGCATAACGGAACTTGCTGCCCACCACCGCATCACTGACTGCATTGCCCGTATGCACCCTGCTGTCAAGCTGTTCCACCGACTGATACATACCCTCAAAATACTGCCGGATTTCCTCATCTTCCCCACTATACTTTTTCTGTATAAGGTTCTGCAGGACTGCCATGTGGTTCTTCATATCGTGCTTGACCGAGCGTACCCCGTCATACAGATGCTCCATTTCCACCATTGAACCCTGCATCTGCGTGATCTGGTTTTCCAGTATGATCTTCTCCGCCCGTTCTTCCTGCAGAGCTGCCATGTTCTGATAAATACGGAAACTGAACACGATAGCTCCAAGCAGCACGAGAGCTATCATAGGAATGATAAGGTATAGTACCGGATATTTTTCATACAACAGTACCGGGGCGCCGTCCGTAACGGTGATCAGCAGCAGGCGCACAAGCACCGAAACCAACGTGCCTGCCACAGAGGGAAGCAGATAGAATAACACTTCCT
Source organism: bacterium 1xD8-48 (assembly GCA_009917455.1). Classification (GTDB taxonomy): domain Bacteria; phylum Bacillota; class Clostridia; order Lachnospirales; family Lachnospiraceae; genus Suilimivivens. The sequence continues at coordinate 3,477 of QZDS01000056.1, forward strand.
TACCCATCCGCCCTCTTTCCTTGTTGCAATAACTCCCCGCTATCTTTCTTGTGGAAACAAAAAGCAGGGCGCATTTTGTGGCTACCACAAGGACAGCCCCAAAGCAGGACAGGATACCTGCCGCCACGGGCAGATATTCCGCCGCACTGGTACCTGCTTTATGCACCAGTACCTCTATCATCTCATTTCCAATATAGAGCAGGCTGTACCCCGTCCAGAATGACAGTTCCCGCAGTGAGATGAACTGGACAGCCAGAAATATCTTTAGCAGGACATTTCCCCGATACCAGCATCCATCCCTTTGCGAATTGTATCCAAAACGCTTTTTACTTCGGGCCGAGCTTTATATTCCTGTTCTTCTGGACAATTAACAAAATCATCAAACATTTTCTTGTCCCACCAAATAATCTGTTGCAGAGTATTTGTACCACCAGTGGCGAGTATCAGCCCTAAGAAATCGCAAAAATTACGGGCAATGGGATAGACAAAGTAATCGCAACAAGTTTCTGGATTAACACAGAAAACCATATCTCCAAAACCTTCAATAAAGCAGTAGTGTATGCCATTATCCCAACCAATAATTTCAGCTCCAATAGGTATGCAAAAACACGGCATTCCTCCTCCAAGTTCTAAACCAATCCAACTACCGTCTATCTTCAAATTTTTATATTTTTCATAAAGCATATTCATTTAGGTTCCTCCAAAACAACACTTAATCTGTAGGAACGCTGGGGATAAATATACTGCCTAACTTCCCCTGCCACCCCTCCCTTCGCTGCTTTCCCATTCAGAGCCGCGCCCTCGCCTCCGGGCAGACCGCAGAGGCAAAGCATCATGCGCCTCTGCGGAATAGGGTGTAAGGATTATACCTGTATATCCAGTGTGCTGCCCGAAGATGGTGCTTTTATGCCTGCCGCCAGATCAGACTGTATCTGCTGATAGGAAACTGTTCCCTTCGCATTCTCCCCGTATTCCTTTTTCAGGCGTGCCAGTTCATCATTATAGATGGAAGTGAACACCCTCGCCCTCGCAAATTCCTCCTCCGTGCTGATGGCCTTCCAGTTCCTTGATTCGGGATTATAGGATAATGTCTTGTTCCCATTGTTATCCCAAAACATACAGGCCGCATTCATCTTCCCGCCCGTTTTTCTCATGCTTGATTCGTAGATGGCTTTCCTGTCCGGGGAAACCGTCTCCCCATGCTGCATACACAGCTTTCTGTATGCGGCATCATCCCGCTTCCCGGTGGCAAATTCCTTCTGCGCCAGCTCCTTGATTGCCGCCTCAAATTCCTCCTCCGACATGGCAGGCTTATCCCGCTTCGTCATGATGTTATCCCAATTCGGCTTTGTGAACTTGATGTCAACCGGCTTGAACCGCAATGCAAAATTCCCATAATCACACTGTGCCAGCGGATCACTGGAATTTTTCTTATTGCCAAACATCTGCTGTACCATGTTGGCATACTGTGAATAGTTATCCCTTGTTATCTGCATATCGCATACCTCCTTGATATAATTTTTCTTTTTCTGAAAATATCCCGTTTCATATAATCCATCGGCAGATACGCCCTCATTTCAAACCGCGATTGCACCAAGTGACTATAAATTGCGCGAAATGACCATAAAGTTTATAACATCACCACCGCCTGGAACTTTTCCGCGTCGCAGGAAACGGCGAAATCGCCCCCGTATTTATCCGCCACAGCCTTCACGTTCGACAGGCCGGTGCTTTCCGTGACCTCCACTTTCTCTGCCACGGGGTTCCTTACGGAGAAGATCAGCTTCCCGTCCTCCTGCACCAGCTTGACGTGGATGACGGCATTCCTCCCCTGCCGCACAACCTTCACGCATTCATGGATGGCGTTGTCCAGCAGGTTGGAGAGCAGGATCACCGTCTCCTCCTCATCAAGCCGCAGCCCGCCCATGTCGCCCACCCGGAACGTCATGGACACGCCCTGCTCCCTTGCGGCATGGAACTTCTGGTTCAGAACGGCGTCCACCACCGGGTGGTTCGTGCTGACCGCCGCCATCTCCACCGATATGCTCTCCGTCAGCCGTTCCGCAAGTGCAGCGGCGGCCTGCGTGTCGCCCTTCTTCAGCAGCACCTGTATCGTCCTTATCTGATTTTTGTAATCGTGCATCTTCCTCCCCTGCCGCTCATAGACCGCCTGCATATCCCGGTAATGGGCAAGCTGGCTCTCCTTCTTCTGGCCGGCCAGCGCACTTTCCCGCAACAGCTCCTCTTTTTCAAGGATGCCCTGCATCAGCTCTATGACAAAGATGTTTATGAAGATCAGCCCCACCGACAGAAAGAGGTATGCCGTCTGCACCTTTGCCTCTGCACTTTTGCAGAAGAACATGAGTAGCATGGACGCCACAGTGAGCAGCGGGATCATGGAAAATTTCAGCCACTCCTTACGGGAAAGCTCCCCGTAATTGTTCCTGCCCTTCCATACTTTCCGCACTATAAAAACCACACAGAGCCATGTCATTTTTGAGGGCAGGAGAAGAAACGTAAGCACGTCATTATCGGAAACAAACATATTTTCCATCTGCAGCATAAAAAGGTCTGTCAGAAACAGCAGCGAATAATTCAGCCCGGAAAAGAAGATGCACTGTTTCCAGTCCGCCTTATAAAGCACTGCACAGAATGCCATCAGGATCAAAACCATTAGCAGTACTTTAATCCCCATTGGGACATAATAGCCACCAAGACACGCAACGACAAAGCAGAAGATATATAAAACAGCATACCTGCATTTATCCAGCCACCCCGTCCTTTTCCGATCCATAAAGGTCTCAAAGAAATATACGCTCCCCCATGTCTCGATTGCTATGATACAGAATGAAAATATCCACCGTCCCATAATCACTCCGCCCCCTTAAACAATGTGTACTGCCGCTTCACTTCCGGGTACCTGGACTTCGGGACGGAAATCTCCTTCCCCGTGGTCAGCACCATGACATAGCTGCCGAGTTTCCCGATGTACCTCATGTTGATGAGGAAGCTCTGGTGTATCCGCACGAAGCCCATGCCCTTCAAGTCCTCCTCCAGCTCATCCATCTTTTTGTAAATGCTGAATGTCTGCTCCTTCGTGTAGAACACATTCTTGTGTTTGCTCGTTTCGATATAGATGATGTCGTCCACCTTAAGCCGCACATCCCCTTCCACGAATCCGAATTCCACAACCCGCTCTTCCTGCAGGATTTCCCGCAATATATCATCCATGCACTCCTGCAGGGTCTGTTCCAAGTCATCTTTCAAGAGGAAACGGCTGGCCTTTACCTTGTACCCGTCCAGCGCATAATTCACATAGGCAGTGACCAGCACGATATGTACCTTCGGGCATTCCGCCTTTATCTGCCTTGCCGTCTCTAAGCCATCCATGCCCTTCATGTTGATGTCGAGGAACACGATGCCACATTCCCGTACATATCCTATATCCGCATAAAGTTCCTCGCCAGAGCCGTATTCCCTTATTTCAAAATCCTGCCCGCAGGCTTCCAGCAGCGCCCGCAACCCGCTCCTGTCCTCCCTGCTGTCATCACAGACCGCTATCTTCATCGCACCAGCCTCCCACCATAAATTATATCGGCTTATGGGGCATCCCATCAAATCCCATTGCACGAAACTCCCATAAATTGCACGAAACGACTATAAATCAATCTCAGAACATCACCGAAATGGCTAAAGTTTTTTGCTTTTCGTCCGATAAGCCCACCCGTCACTTTCCCAGCAATTTCCCTTATCAGTCCGCCCGGCCTGCCTGCGGAAAAGGCAGACCGCCGCATATGGCGGATGATGGCCATAGTGCGGCGGTTTGTCTTTTGTAGGGTTCCTTCATTTCTATGAGCCAATTATTCCATTCGTAATCTGCACAATTTCATCTGCCTCATTTGCCAAATATTTACTATGTGTAACAACGATTACGCATTTCCCCAACTCATGCGCAGTCTGCCTTAATAACTCAATAATTCCCTCTGCCGTCTGTTCATCCAGATTCCCGGTCGGCTCATCTGCCAATAAGACTTTTGCATTGCTTGCCAGCGCCCTTGCAATCGCTACACGTTGCTGTTGCCCACCGGACAGCTTCATTACATTTCTTTTCCATGCTTCCTGTGGGATATTCACTTTTGTAAGCAGTTCCCCCGGCTTATCTGTTCCTCCCAGCCTTACGTTTTCCTCCGTGGTGAGATAATCAATCAGGTTATACTCCTGAAAAACTAAGGATACATGGTTCTTTCTGTGATAATTTAAACCCTTCGCAAGGATATCTTCCCCTTCATATAGAATGGTGCCTCCTGTTGGGCTGTCAAGCCCTGCCAGCAAAGATAAGAGAGTCGTTTTTCCGGCTCCGCTGGCCCCGATAATGGCATAAAACTTTTTTTCTTCAAACCGCACAGAAATATCGCCTAAAACTTTCCTGTCCTTTTGGGATTTATATACATATTCTATATTTTTTGCTTCTAATATCATTTCAACTGTCCTCCTTACCTTATTTACACCTGCGCGCATAAACTGTTTTATAAATCCTGCAGGATATCCTTGGGATTTCTCTTCAATATGCCAATACCCGATACACATACAGATATCACAATAAGCAGGGCAATGCCCGAAACATCCTGTATTAACATCCCGGAAGTAATTTCTGCCTGCACGCCCACCACATTCTGCCCTGATTTTTCATATGACAATGCCACTTTCCCTTCATCCAGTAAATCCTGTTCTCCCGCACTCTGTACCTGCTGTTCTACCAGATAATCCGCCGTCAGGCCTGACACTCCCGGTGCCGCCAAGAAGGAAACCAACACAGCCACTGCTGCAATCATAAGTGCTTCTGCCATGATCTGGGCCAAAATCCGTATTTTTGAAGTTCCCATTGACAGCATGATTCCAATTTCCCTATTCCGGCTTTTCATCCAGAACTGAAAAATTAGGAACAGGATAATCAGGCCTGCCCCTGAAATTACCCAGACTAAAATTCTGCTGTACTTCTCCATTTCATTAAAATTTGCGGACAGGGTATTCATATTTCCGTTATTGTCAATCAGGTCATACCTTTCCCACGCTATATCTACCCCCATTACACTTATCTTTACAGTTTCATATTCATCCACATCTGCAATCTTAAAATATGCCTTTTCATATAATGGGTCGCCTGCCTTTCCATCCACCTTTTCAGGGAAATCCAAATCCGTAAAAATAATATTTTCAGACCGGTAAGTATCCCCATACATATAAGGAGCTATAGGTTGGTTTACCCGATAGATACCGACAACTTCTGCTTCATAAATCATAGGATCCTCTTTATCCCGGCAGTTGCCAAAACTTATTCTGCTTCCAATTTCTAATTGGTTTTTATCTGCAAGCTCTGCTGAAATGACACAGACATCCTTTTCACCTTCTTTAATCATTCTGCCGTCCATGATAAAAGCATTTCCCGAAAGAAAATTGGAATCCATGGACATATCTTTGTTCCCGACCAGCGACACGCCTCCAAGGTCGCTATACTGATCCATATCCTCGTCCTCAATGCGGATAAAACCAACTGGTCTTGCAGCCGTTGTAACTGTTGTAATATTGTAATCGGCAATCCCTTCTGTACCCGCTATTTTTTCGATATCCTCCACTAACAGGGTTTCAAAAGAATTATCCGTCCATGTTCTCCAGCTTTCTACTCCGTTTATTGTAATTTTTTCTTGATGGTATCCGCCCAGGCTGCCTTCCTTATGATCAAGCTGCCTTGATAACTCATCAATCCTCCGGTGCCGGTCTGCTTCATTTTCTTCCAGCAGAAGCCCTGCCCCGACTGCCTGCCTTGTATTATCCTGCATCTGAACAGTCGCTTTTCCACTGCTCATTCCAGCCAACAGCAGCAGGCTGATGGTAAATACAGTTACAAACAGCAGGATGCTTTTTACAGGTTTTCTGATAACAGAACGCCATGCCAAACTAAAACCGCTCATTTACTATCCCTCCATTTTTGATAAAATGTCTTTTGGGTTTGCCCTTAAAATGGGCAGCAATGAAATACAGACAGCAATAACCGCTATACAGCCTCCTGCAAAGAACATTGTTGCAATATCCCCTGCCTGTAAGGAAACTGACAGGAGAACTGCCGTATTTTCTTCCATGAGCAGTTCCTTCATAATTCCTGCCATCCCACTTCCTATTACACAGGCGCCAAATACGGACAAACAAAAGACGGCCGCCGTTTCCATAAAAACCTGCATAAAAATATCCGTTTTCTTTTTTCCCATACTGATAAAAACAGCAATTTCCCTTTTTCTCGACCGCATCCACATACAGAGTAATATTGAAGTAATTGTCACCCCTGCAGCCAGCGTGAATACCAGCATAAATTTCATCACACGGACTATCCTGTTCAGCGGCACCTCCAGCTGACGATATAATATATCAGCAGTGGCGATCTCCGCTCTGCTGCCCAAAAAATCTTTTAATTCCTGTACCAGAACATCTATCTGATCCGGATTTTTGGTATATACCGCTATCTTACGATAACCCGCATTATCAGACAGCCCCGTATAGGATTCATTGTCAATAAAAATCTGGTTTTCGATTCGGTTTACCGCCGGCAGGGTATCCATCTGGTTTCTCTCGCTTCCCGCAACAAAAACACCTATGATCTTTACATTGATCACACTCCCTGTTTCTGTCCCGACTTCCATCTCATCCCCTATTTCAAGGCCATTTGCATCCGCCAGCGCAAAATTGATCACAGCCCCTTTCCCAGAGCCCTCCGTAATCATATCCCCCTTCATCAGGCGGTATCTTAAGTCACTAAAGGCGCTGTCACGTTCCAGCTCATCATAAGACAGCAATGTTACCTTCCAGTTATTTTCATCCTCGGAATCACTGTTTGTAATGGGATTAAAATTAACGGGATAAACGGCACTGTCAGCCATGCGGTTGACGGATATCACTCCATCCATATCCCGGATTTCCCTGACCTCATTTTCCGTAATAAATCGGTCACTCCCCTTCACTTCCAGTACCGCCTTGGTCCCCATCTTTTCCTGCATAGTAATCCGGGAATCCTCTGTGGCATGCAGAATCATGTAAGAACCCAGGATCATGCTGTTTATGAACAGCAATACCAAAAGCAAAATAAATGTTTTAGACTTCTTCCGGCATAAATACCGGAAGGCAAGCTGATAGAATTTCAAAATGAATACCTCCTGCTGTTCAGGCTGTTCTATGGCATATGATAACTTTTGTAGCCGTTACATGATGTGTGTCCTCAAAGCTCCCATAGATAATAACGCTTGACTGTTTCTTAATGTCAGCTACAGATGCCTGCTCCAATTCTGCAGTCCCGGTTGAAGTATAGATAGTTGCAATCTGAACCACACAGCCCTCCTGATATGTCACCACTACATTTGTATCTTCACTTTCATACCCAGGTGCGGCAACTACGCCAGTTTTTCCGTCATCTTCTGTTGTGGCGGCACTTACTGTACAGCTGCCATCCGAAAATTCCACAACGCTCCCTGTGATAGCCGCTGATGAATACAGGCTGTCTGCATCCACTTTCTCAACTGTACCATTATCTGTGGTATTACTCTGGTTCTCCTGCGAAGCATCCGCTCCGTCTGTTCCATCCCCATCCGGCAGGGAACTGTCTTTGTTTTCCTGGCTGCTATTGCCATCCGTATTATCTGCTTTAGGAGCAATGTTATCATTTTCATCTGAATGCATATCCTCGTCATCAAATATGCTGCTTTGATACTCTGTTGCAGGCATATCCCCCACCCCTGTCTTTTCATCTGCGCCAATGCCACACCCCGTAAGAGCTGATATGCACAATCCAATTACTAAACCTTTCCACATTTTTTGATTTTTCATAATAAAAACTTCCTTTCTACTGTTTTTTTTCATTTTAACTGCAAAGTCCTAAAAAAGTCTTGTAATTGGAATCGACTTAAACGTCACTTTTTATAGGATTTTTATAGAATTATCTGCTATACTGAATAGAAAAGAATAACCCGCAAATGGAAAAATGTCTTTCCAGCCATATGTGGAGCGACACCATGGAAAGAGGATTTGATATCATGAAAATACTATTGCTTGAAGATGATATAGAACTTTGCAGTTCCATACAGGATGAACTGCAAAAAGCCGGATATATAGTTGACTGCTGCTATGATGGGGAAACAGCCATGATCCATGCACTGAATATAGAATACTGCTATGACCTGGCAGTCATTGACCGTATGCTCCCCATCATTGACGGAATGACAATTATTAAGGCCATGCGCCGGAAGGGAATTGCAATTCCTGTCATTATTATTACGGGGATGTCAGAACTAAATGACAGGATAGAGGGACTGGACAATGGTGCAGATGACTATCTGGTAAAACCTTTTCATATCGCAGAACTGCTTGCCCGCATCAGAGCGCTGACCAGGCGTCCCGCCGAAATAAAACAGGAAATGCACATTTGCTTTTCCGATCTGTCTTTCAATCAGATGGAACGTATCTTGTCATGCGGCAAAAATTCCCTGCTTTTAACTGCGAAAGAGTCCGAGGTACTGTCTGCCTTTATAAACCACCCCCAATCCCTCATTACCAGAGAGCAGCTGATATACAAAATTTGGGGAACCGATACAGACATCGTACCCGGAAACGTGGATAATTATATTTCTTTTCTCAGGAAACGGTTACGGGAGATAGGAAGCTGCTGCGAAATAAAAACGGTTTACGGATCTGGCTATAAATTGGAGGGCAAAAATGCTGGAGCATTTATATAAAAAACTTCATCTTATTTTTATCAGTTCCATTATGTCCATCATAACCGTCATTATTGGGATTTTATGTAATGATTTCATTGATAATAAACAGCAAAACGATAGTATTTTTTTCGGACGGCTTTCTATGTTAATGATTTATGAACTGGAAAATCCGGAAAAAAGCCCTCAAACGGTTATCAAGCCCTACGAAGATAACTATTCCATTTTTGCCGTTCTAAAGGATGCACAGGGAAATGTGATTTATCAAAGCCCTCTCTCATTTCCAACCGATATAACCTTTTTATTAAGTCAATTTACAGAGAAGGCAAATGTTGAATCTGTCACAGCATTGGATCAGACAAAGGCTACAACACAAGGCGGGGTTTTATCTTTTTCCGGTAGTTCACATGATAAATATTGGGGGATACCGGCTATTGTCATTGACAAAAACGGAACCCTGTTTTATCTAACCCTGCTGCATCAGCAAAAGACAATTTTTGAACTGATAGGGAAACAACTGCCTTTTTATATACTGCTATGGGTTATCTCCTTATTCTGTATCATAATTGTAAGCCGATTTCTGCTGAAACACGCTATAGAACCAACCGAAAAAGTATTAAAAAGCCAGAAAGGTTTTATTGCCGCTGCCTCACACGAGCTAAAAGCACCGCTTGCAGTCATACTTGCCAACAATGACAAAATAAACAGATTAAGTGACGGCATACCAGATATTCAAAAGGCCACGAATATTATAGATGCAGAAACTATGCGAATGTCAAAGTTGATTAAAGATATGCTTTTACTGGCCTCCTCAGATTCCGGAACACGCAATATCAATAAAACAATGGTAAATATTGATACTTTGCTGATCGCCCTTTATGAAGCTTATGAACCGATATGCGGCCAAAAAGGAATTCCTTTAGATGCAGATTTTATGGATGTCCACTTTCCCGTACTATACACAGACCGGGAATACCTTTTTCAGATCTTAAGCATTTTTATGGATAATGCCATTTCTCATTCTGAAACGAAAGCATCAATCCAAATAAAAGCCACTCTGTCACGCAAGGCTATAACTATTTCTGTTATTGATCACGGACAGGGAATCTCTGCCGAGGACAAACCTTACATTTTTGACCGCTTTTACTGTGCCGATAAGTCACATACGGATAAGTCACATTTTGGTCTTGGACTAAGCATAGCAAAAGAGTTGGCAGAATTTTTGTCTGCGGATGTCGGGATAAAGAATACAGAAGGTGGTGGAGCTACTTTTTTTCTTACACTTCCGTTAAAATAGGAGCCCCAATCGCCTATTGAATAATGAGCAGGAAAGCAAGTTGCGCCAACTTTGTTTATGGTATTGCTTTCTGCTTACTTTAAAATAATGTTCCACACCAAGGGGGCTTATATCATCTTAAATTAATGGTATTATACACAAGCGGCCCTTTTCCTTGTTTCATCAATATTCCATTCTTTTTTATCGTTCTTCTGTATACTATCACGCAAAACTCCAAACTATCACGGAAACTCATATACAAACACGAAAACTCCGAGCGGTTTCCGTGTTTGTATCATATCCCCCGTTTTTCAACAGCATTTTCCGTCAAGCTAATACATCTTTTAGCCAAAACCGCCAATATCTTACTCCTTTTTACCTTTCCGTTTTATACTATCACGGAAACCCCGGACTTTTGCCTGAAAGTATACTTTTGCCTGATAGTACGATTTTTTCCCCAATCGCCATCCTATCAGCGGCATCCAAAAACAAAAAAATTGGGGTCCACCACCCACCGTGATGAACCCCACC
>QZDS01000057.1 GCA_009917455.1 bacterium 1xD8-48
GATACCAGGGGGGTAGTCTGCCCTTTTTTTGGTTAAAGCAAAGGCAACATCCCCCGGCAATTATGGCGAAACGTAGCAGTTTAACACCTGGGCTCCATCAGGGAGCTCCGTGAATAATTCAGGATTATTGTTTGATGAGAAGGAGCAGGATAGCTGTGTCAGATATTGTTAACGTATATAAACTGGAGAATTACCAGAGGGTGAAAGCCCTGGGGGAAAAGGATAATTTATTGAGGAATATATTGAATGGGGGCTGCTCCCGGACAGGATGGCGGCAGCTGATTGAAACGAAAAATGTGACATATTATTACACACGGAAAATGGAATATGCTGTAAATTCATAATTACTGAACTGCCGGCACAGTACAAAACGCTCCATCCAATGTATAATGCATTTGGATGGGGCGTTTATAATTCATCAAGATGGCAGGCCAGTACTTTTACCGTTCGCCAGAATTGCTGGCGCTTTCTCTTATCGCTGCCCTGCAGCAGAGAGGAAATTTCCGCAGGAAGGGAAGTTTCCTGAAGCATGCTGTTAAAACGAAGATAGTCTGCGCTCACATCCGGAACAGAGGCCAGTTTGTACAGGCTTTCAACTGATAATATGCGGGAACCGCGCTCGATATGCCCGACAAACGATGCTGACAAATCACAGGCTTCGCCGAGCTGTTCCTGAGTCAGTCCGATATGTTCGCGTTGTTGGCGGATTCTTGCCCCGACTTCCGGATAGTTAATAGAATCACTCATAATGCCAGCCTCCTTAAAATAATAGGATAAGCTATTTTTCAAAAACCACAAACAGACTATAAGAAGTATATATTGACTATAAGAAGTATTGGTTTTATAATAGGATTAGAGTAACCATGAAAAGAAAAGGTGCGGTTTTTCTTAAGAAAGAGGGTGATAGTGTTTTATATACTGGTTCATATGTTGATAGATGATATTGGAATTATGGTTCAATTCAGCTCGGCGGGGACTGTTGTGGAAGTTGATGCTTATATGCTCTAATTAATTAAGAACATAAACGCTGCATCCATTTTTGTTATTTAAAGGAAAGAGTACTTTCAGTCATGTAAGTACAGTAGCGGACAGGAAAAAGGTTCTGCATATAAGATGATGCGTAAATTGCAGGGCGCTTTTGTAATATAAATTCCTTGCAAAAAAATATGTGAAATATTATAATAGTGAAACATATAGGTTATGATGTTTCAGACTTTGCATGGATATGCGCCAAAGACAGATGAAAAATTATATCGACATCCATTCTCATATTATGCCGGGAGTTGACGACGGTTCGGACAGTCTGGAGACGAGTCTTAAAATGCTGCGCATGGCAGCCGAAGACGGAATTGCCCGGATTATCCTCACGCCTCACAGCAAGCCCTGGCACAGGTGCATAAGCTGTGCCGAGATGGCGGCCGAAGCAGAACGCCTGCAGGATATTGCGCAGGGGGAGCGGCTGGATATCAAACTGTATACGGGAAATGAGCTGTATTATCGCAGCAGCCTGATTGAAGAACTTGAAAACCGTCAGGCGGGGACGCTGGCCGGTTCCCGTTATGTACTTGTGGAATTTGAGCCCTCGGCGGATTTTGGTTATATCAGGAACGGAGTCTATTCATTGCTGACGGGCGGATATTATCCGATTGTTGCGCATATGGAACGATGCAAAAATGTATGTGTGAAAACAGACCGGGTGGAGGAGCTTGTAGAGCTGGGCTGCTTTATACAGGTAAATGCCGGAAGCGTCCTGGGAAGGTACGGATTCGGCACGGCGCGTCTGACCAGAAAAATGCTCGGGCAGGGGCTGGTTCATTTTATCGCCACAGATGCCCATGATACGAAAAGGCGATGCCCGGCTCTTTCAGAATGCGCGGAGTATATTGAGAAGCGGTTCGGGGCGGACAAAAGCAGAAGTCTGTTTCAGGACAATCCCATGCGCGTGCTGAGAAATGAAGATATCGGAATGACTACATAAGGAATCGGAAAGAAGAATAAAATGGAAAATCATAGAGAAAATGACGTGATTGAAGTGGATTTGCTGGAAATTTTAAGCGCCCTGCTTGGCAGAGTCTGGCTGATTCTGGGGGTGGGGATTCTGGCGGCAGCAGTCAGTTTGGCCATAAGTAAATTTATTCTGACGCCCACCTATGAATCGACGACTAAAATTTATATATTGAACAAATCGGAAAGCACAACGGTTACTTACAGTGATGTGCAGATGGGAACACAGCTCACGAAGGATTATGCAGAACTGATAAACAGCCGATATGTATTAGAGGAAGTGATTGCGAAGCTGTCGCTGACCGAGATGGAGTATCAGGACCTGCTTGACAAGGTAAGCGTACATACGCCTGCCGATACGCGGATTGTGTCGATTACCGTAACAGATACCAGCCCGCTGCAGGCAATGGATATCGCCAATTGCATCAGGGAAGTGGCGGGAGAACATATTCAGAATGTGATGGATATTGACGCGGTCAATGTGGTGGAGGAAGCGAATTTCCCAACGGAGAAGGCAGGCCCAAGTGTTCTTAAGTGGACGCTTTTAGGCGGGGTTTTAGGCGTGTTCCTGGCTTGTGCGGCTATTTTGGTGCATTACCTTTTAGATGATACGATTAAAACCTCGGAGGATGTGGAAAAGTATCTCGGATTAAGTACGCTGGCGCTGATTCCGGTGGCTGTAGATGAAAACAATACAAAGCAGAAAACCAAGAGGAAATAGATATGCAGGAAGTCACATTGCATCTGGAGCAAAATACGGATTTTCATACAAAAGAAGCCTTTAAGACGCTGCGCAGCAATGTGGAGTTCTGCGGCAGCGACGTGCGGGTGGTGGCCGTTACAAGCTGTACGCCTCATGAGGGCAAGACCAGCGTTGCCATGGAAATGGCAAAGGCATTTGCCGAGGCGGGCAACAAGACGCTTCTGATTGACGCTGATATGCGGAAATCCGTACTGGTAGGCCGCTACAAAACCGGTGCGGTCAAGTATGGCATGAGCCATTGCCTGGTCGGAAAATATAAGTACTCGGAAGCTTTGTGCCAGACTAATATTGCCCGGCTCTTCATATTTTTTTCAGGCCCTGTTCCCCCCAACCCGAGCGAACTGCTGGGAAGCGACAGGTTTGCAAATATGCTGAATGTGATGCGGGAGGCTTTTGACTATATTATCATAGATACGCCGCCCCTGGGCAGCGTGATTGACGCCGCCGTAGTGGCGAAGCGCTGCGACGGGACGGTGCTTGTTGTGGAGAGCAACGCGGTTAATTACCGGTTTGTTCAGAGGGTAAAAGAGCAGCTTGATAAATCGGGCAGCCGTATTCTCGGCGTGGTGCTGAATAAAGTCGATTTGAACAAAAAGGGCTATTACGGGCATTATGGAAAATATTACGGCAGATACGGCTATGATACCCCGGCGGGGCAGGCCCAGCCTTCGGAGAGAAGGCAGGCGGGAGGCGGAGGCATTCAGCGGCCGACGGGGGCTGAACGTTCGGAAATAATTGACAGGCTGGATAGAATGGGATATCCGGCGGACACAGAAAAAAAAACGCCAAACGTAAGGTGATAGCTGCGGCGGCCGTCTTTGCTCTGCTTATGGGACTGCTTTTTGGCGGATTCGGTATTGTCAGGGCAATGGGAAAGAACCGTCTGTACCAGAGCGCCTCCGTGCAGCAGCCTGTTTTGCAGGAAGCACTAAAGGAGGAAACCTTAACAGAAGGGGAAAGTGAAAAATGGCAGGATGGCTGGGTAAAATACAAGGACGTCATTTATGCTTATAATGAAGAAATACTGACTTTTCTGATTATGGGTATTGATAAATTAAGCGACGTGGAAGAAGTGGCGGAAGGGACGGACGGCGGTCAGGCGGACGCCCTGTTCCTGACAGTCCTGAATCCGAAAACCAAACGGATGAAGGTGATAGGAATCAACAGAAATACCATGACGGATATCGACGTTTACGGAGAGAGCGGGGAGTATGTTTCTACGGTCAAATCCCAGATTGCCATACAGCACGGCTTTGGCAACGGCATGGAGGAAAGCTGCGAATACCAGAAGAAGGCGGTGTCTAACCTGTTCTATCAGATGCCTGTCCACGGCTACGCGGCTGTCAATATGAGCGCGGTTGCAACAATAAACGATGCAGTGGGCGGCGTCGAGGTGACGACTTCGCCGGGCCTTGCCGGGTTTCCGGAGGAGTTTACGCAGGGAAAGCGGGTACGGTTACTGGGAGAGGATGCTTTCTGGTTCGTAAAATACAGGGACACAGATGTTTTCGGCTCGGCGGATATGCGTCTGGAGAGACAGAAACAGTATCTGAACGGTTTTATCAGGGCGGCAAAGCGGGCGGTACATAAGGACGCTTCGGTGGTCATAGACTTATATCAGGCGGTTAAGCCGCAGATGGTTACGGATATTTCGTTGGACGAGACGATTTATCTGGCCTCTGTCCTGAATGAGTATGCGTTTAACGAAGAGGATTTTTACATGCTGTCGGGCAAAACCGTCATGGGTGAGAAGTTTGAGGAATTTTACCCGGACGAGGACGCCCTGTTTGAAATGATATTGGATATTTTTTATGAAAAAGTACAGTAACGGCAGAGTGGGAAAAAAATATATGGGCAGGTTTGCGGCGGTTATCCTTGCAGTGGCAGTTCTGGCGGGCTGCGGGGAAAAGAATGCGGACGATATCAGCGCTTTGGAAGAGGAAAACGGACAGATAGCTGGTGCGGAGGCAGAAACCGGCATGCCGGGAGAGCAGAATCCGAAATCTGCCGAAGCGGCAGAGGCAGAAAGCGGGGAAGCGCCAAAGGAAACATCCCCGGAGGATGAAATGAAGCCCACAGGCTTAACAGGAGAGAGCGCCAGTGATGCCAGGATTGATTTTCAGGCTTTGAAAGCGGAAAACCCGGAAATCTTTGCATGGCTCTATATACCGGACACAGCAATAGATTATCCGGTGCTGCAGAGCGGACAGGGAGATGATTTTTATGAAATCCATAATGCCTGCGGAGAGACAGACGAGGGCGGGGCAATATATATTGAACTGGCAAATCTGACAAATATGTGTGATTTCAATACGGTAATGCATGGAAAGACAGGTCCGGAGGGAAGCGGATTGTTTGCAGACCTGTACAGATTTGCGGATTTGGACTTTTTTCGGGAGCATGAGGAAGCGTATGTATATCTGGACGGCAATGTCCTGACATATGAAATAATTGCCGCTTATGAGAGAGAAAATACAAGCCTGCTGCGCAGCTATGATTTTACTTATCCGGAAGGCTGTGAACAGTTTTTGGAAGACATGTATGGTACCCGTGATATGACTATGAATCTGCGGGAAGGATGGGAGGGAATTACGCCCTATCATTTTCTGCTCACGCTGACAACGCGCAGAGATGAAAATGCCGACAGACAGTTTGTTGTTGTGGCCATCATGACAGGGGACGCTGCAGGCACCATTGACAGAATTGTGGAGGAATAGAAATTTTTGTTTAAGATACCCGGACAACCGGGAAAAAGGAGGAATAAAAACATGAAAAAAATATTGGCACTTACATTGGCAGGCACAATGGCGTTATCTATGCCGGTTCTGGCGGCAACAAGCCCCACGGCGGATTCTTACAGCACCTCCGGAGCCGCGGCGGTATCTGCCGTAACAGCGTCTTCCGTTCCCCAGAGCGTGGTAAAAGCAGCGGCAGATGAAAATAAGACCATCGGCGAATATATGAACAACGCCGTAACGGAAGTTCCGGGGCTGGAGGAAGTGGTTCCGTTAGGACAGGGCGGACACGTAATCATTAACGGCGTGCCCAGCAACCAGACCTTTTCCGTACTGAAGCCGGTGCGCCAGGATGTGGATTCCGCAAAAGCCCATGCCGCTTCTCTGAGCGGAAAGGTATTGAACGTGGCGCAGGTTAAGGCTTCGGTTACCGGATTTGACACAGCGCAGGTGAACTTTTACCTGAAGGGCCTTAAATCCGGACAGAATGTCAAAGTATATCAGCTCGTTGACGGAGTGTGGGTGGAACTGAGCGTCGCGGAGGTAAGAGACGACCATGTAGTGGTAGATATGACGTCTCTTGGGACACTGGCGTTTGTCGAACTGCCGGCGGCTGCGGCGCAGGCAGAATGATTATAAAGAAAAGCGGTTTTGGTAAACGGGATTTGGAGTGGCAAAATGAGTGAAAACGTTATGCTGGATACGAATGTTATGGAAAAAACAGTATCGCATGTTGGAGAACTTAATTCTGACCGATACCATATGCAGGCAGTATACCAGAAAAAGAACCCTGCTTACCTGAAGCTTAAACGGGGCATGGATATCTTATTGTCCGCGGCGGCGCTGGTATTCCTTGCCCCTGTGTTTCTTTTTACCGCCCTGGCCATTAAGCTGGAGGACGGCGGACCAATCCTGTTTTGCCAGTACAGAGCCGGGAAAGACATGAAGCCTTTTAAGATTTACAAGTTCCGCAGCATGCTTGTCAACGCGGACGCTAAAATGCCGGAGATGATGAAGGATAATGAGCAGACAGGCCATGCCTTTAAAATTAAAAACGATCCACGGATTACCAGAGTGGGAAAATTCATCAGGAAATTTTCCATCGACGAACTGCCCCAGCTAATCAATGTCATAAAGGGCGATATGAGTATTGTCGGTCCAAGGCCGATTCTGACTTTCCAGATGGAGGAATGCAGCGGCTATGAAAGGCAGCGGCTTGTGGTTCAGCCAGGCCTGACCTGCTACTGGCAGATTGGCGGCAGGGCAAACATCGAGTGGAAGGACTGGATTGAGATGGATTTGGACTACATAGAGGACATGAGCCTCTGGACGGATATTAAGATTATTGCGAGGACGGTTCCGGCGGTGTTTGACAGGGAGGGAGCGTATTAGAACTGAAATAATATGAAAAACAGAACTGTGGCTGTGGTTGTAACTTATAACAGAAAAGATTTGTTAAAAAAATGCATAGATAGCCTGCTGAAACAGGAAGGTGAGAGCTGTGATATTATCATAGTCGATAACGCCAGTACTGACGGCACGGCAGACTTTGTCCGGTGCCAATATAATGTACCGGAAGTTTTATATATGAATACAGGAGCAAACCTTGGAGGAGCCGGCGGGTTTCAATATGGTGTTAAAAAGGCAGTGCTTATGGGATATGATTATGTATGGCTCATGGATGATGATACACTGCCAGAGAAAACGGCGTTAAACAGGTTATTGGAAGTAAATAGGGAATTAAATGGAAAGTGGGGCTTTCTTTCCAGTGTGGCATATTGGACGGATGGCAGCATCTGCCGTATGAATATACAGAAAAAAAATATATATAAGCATATTGGAGAAGAGGAATACAATAAAAAGTATTCCTTTGTTAAAATGTGTTCCTTTGTATCTTTATTGGTTAAAGCAGATGTTATCAGAGAAATTGGATTGCCAATAGGTGAGTATTTTATCTGGACGGACGATTATGAGTATACAGGACGAATCTCCTCAAAGTATCCTTGTTACATGGTTCCTGGGAGCAAGGTTGTACATGCTATGAAAGTTCATACAAGAGTGAACTTTGCGACGGATGATGTATCCAGAATAAACAGATATCATTATATCTATCGTAATGATGTTCACTGTTACAGGCGGTATGGATGGCGTGGATGGATGTATATTATACTGAAAGATATTTATACAGTAGTAAATATACTGGTAAATGCCAAGGACGGGAAACTTGACAGGATGAAGGTTGTGTGCAGAGGCTTTCGGGAAGGGCTTAAATTTAATCCTTCTGTAGAAATGCCGGAATAAATGGCAAAGAACAAAAGAAATGCTGTCACATAAAAAATAATATGGGAATTGTAATGGTATAAATGATAAAACTGGCGAATGTGAAATCATGTATTAAATATTATTGTGGCAAGGTTATAAGCCGGCGTTACACACGAAAATTGGAGACTTCAGTCAGGGAGGCAGAAATTATTTCGTTCGACTTGTTTGACACGCTGATTAAAAGAAATGTTGCAAAGCCAGAGCATGTACATAAACTTGTTCAGAGTGAATTTTTCAGGCAGACAGGGATAAAACTGATTGATTATGAAAAATACAGAATTGCCGCAGAAAAAAGAGCAAGAAAAAAGAGCTCTGAAGAGGAAATATCTCTGGATGAAATATTTGATGAGCTAAGTGAGCTATCGGAAGAGTGGAAAAATATTCTGAAAAAAATTGAAAGACATACAGAAATAGAAATCTGTACTCCTAATTTACAAATGCAGCCAGTTTATGAATATGCACTAAAAGAAAGAAAACGTATCACTATTACTTCGGATATGTATTTGGACGAGTATACTATACGGCAAATATTACGTAAATGTGGTTATAATCTATATGAAAAATTGTATCTGTCCTCATCTTTTAGGTTAAGTAAATCGAGAGGCAGTATTTTTGAAATTATTAAAAGAGATTACGGTTCATGCGGGCGAAATATATTGCATATTGGAGATAATGTTAAGGGTGATTATGTAATTCCGAGAAAAAAGGGTATAAATGCTTTGTTGGTTGACGGGCAGCCGGAATTATTAAGATATTGGAAAAAATCAAATAAAGTGGTGTTAAAAGACCAATTTTTATATCAAAGATTATATTGTTTTTTAAATAATCAGGTTGGCAATGATTATGATGATGCGAAAGCTATTGGATATGAGATATTAGGGCCTTTGCTGCTGGGATATTGCAAATGGTTATACCAAAAATTAAAGGATGACAAAATAGAAAAGATTTTTTTCCTGAGCAGAGAAGGAAAGATACTGCAGGAGGCCTTTCATATTTTGTATCCGGAATGTGAAATAGAACAAACTTATCTCTATGTGTCAAGGCAGGCGCTAACTATTCCGCAGCTTGCAGATGCGGTTGATTTTGATGAGATGGCAGAAATATTTAAATGTTTTTTTTATGAACCCTTATTGAGCGAAATACCATCTGCATGTGATTTCAATAGGAAAGAATTTGCTGATAAATTATCAGATATAGGCCTGAAGGGTGAGCTAAGTATAGACAGGATACCGAAAGAAAAAAAGAATGAATTGTATTTGATTATCCAAGAATTGGGAAGAGATAAATTTAGTAAACAAAAAGAATATGTAATAAAGTATTTAAAGGAAAAACATTTTTGGGGAAATATTGCAATAGTTGATATTGGTTGGTCAGGTACCATGCAAAAGGCATTGCAGAATTATAGCATGTGCATGGGAGCAAAACTGCATGGGTATTATATTGGTGTTAGAAATTTGAGACCAAACGAATATTATACGGAACTTAATAGAAGTGGGTACCTATTTGATTGGAGAACAAATAAAGATTTTAATCTAATGTTTAGGTTTACAACGGAAATAATTGAATTATTATTTTTGAATACAGAGGGAACTTTAGAAAGATATGGAAATGCAGGAGAACATATAGTCCCTGTTCTATCTGAGCCTGAATATATTGGACTGCAAGGAGACTTAATTGTTACTGTACAATCTGCGGCAATGAAGTTTCTGAATAAAATCAAGGAAGACGAGTCGTTCAAAGAGGATTTTAAAATTACTGAGGCTATTATAATGAGTTCTTATAATGCATTTGGTATAAAGCCAACTTTAAATACATTGAGTATATTTGACAGATTTCAATTTTTAAATGGTCAGATAAAAAAGATATTGCCAGAACGTGGGTTTTTTTACTATTTGATTCATCCTTGTACTTTCAAGCATGATTTCGGAGAAAGTTATTGCAAGATATTTTTCTTGAAAAAAATTTTTAAAATAAAACTTCCATATTTTAATATTTTGAAACTCTTTTTTAAATGGTATGATACAAAAAATAAATACTTTATATAGATTTGAAGATAGGATACAGGATAAAAATGAGTAGAAAAATTAAACTTCCCCCTTTTTTTATTTATATTTTTATTCTTTGGTATAGTACGGAAATAATATTTAATTCTACTTTAAATAGTATTTTGGGGATATCAATTGATAAAATCAGTAATATAATTGCATGGGTTGTTTTTGTTCTTCTTTTGGTTCAGATTATGTTTTTTCAAACTTATTCCAAAAAAGAATTAATTATTATAGTGGGTATTACTTTACCAATTGTAATTGCTACCGGGTTATCGGGCCATAGGAGCATCATGTCTACTTGGATGTTTATTGTAGCTGCGAAAAATATTGATTTTGAACATATACTTCATATTGCATATAAGATTTTATTGATAATGATTCCTATAATTATTTTGTTGAGTTTATCAGGTATTATTGACAATAGAATAATGATGAGGGGAAGCATACTACGTTATTCATTGGGATTTTCACATCCGAACCAATTAGGACTGAGAATTTTT
This sequence comes from bacterium 1xD8-48, assembly GCA_009917455.1. Lineage (GTDB taxonomy): Bacteria > Bacillota > Clostridia > Lachnospirales > Lachnospiraceae > Suilimivivens. Next base: position 10,373 of record QZDS01000057.1, read on the forward strand.
CAATTAGTAGCAGGATATTGTTATATTCATAAAGATAAAGTGAGAAAATGGAATTATACCCTTATTTTTTTAGCAACTATTTTTTTGATAAAAGTTCCTAATTCTCAAGCTGCATACATTACCATGGGTACTCTCTTATTTATGCTGTTGATATATAGATATATTATTGAAAAAAAGAAAATATATATGGAATTGTATAAACGATGTATACTTTGGAGTACCTTTTGTCTGGGATTATTCAGTATTTTATTTTCTAGTATAGATATCAGCAATTACTATATTTTAGCAAGATTGGATAGTTGGTTGTCATCAAGATTTTCAGTCTGCCATAAAGTATGGTCATTATATGGTGTTTCTTTCTTCGGGCAAAGAATATATGTAACAGAGAATGAGAGAAAATTGGTTGGAATTAAATATTCTTTATGGCTTGATAATGCGTATGTAAGTATACTTTTAAGATATGGTATTTTGGTATTCCTGATTTTTTGTATTGGATATTTGTGTTTAATTAAAGCTGTAAGAATGCAGAAAGATGGTATTCTCGCTATAATTTTGTTTTTATATGCATTATACGGAACGATAGAGACAGGATTGTATATGATAACACATAATATTTTTCTTATTGCATTTTCCTCTTTGCTTTATAGAAAGCCATTACAATCAGAAGATAAACTTTCAAATTTGCCGCAAATGGAGAACATTAAAAAATGAACATTTTGCTCATTGGAGATGGGGATACAAAATATGGTGCGTCACATTCATTATTTCAACTGGTTAAAGAGTTAAATAATCTTTTCAAAATAAACATAAATATAGTGTTGCCGTTTAATTCCATGATTGAGGGGGGATTGGAGGAAGTTAATACTCTTTATATTCATTATACTCCGTTTTATCAGGGGGTTCCTACAGATAAATGGAAATTTCCAATTAAATATATTATACGAGGAATAATGTACTGGTATGGGCGTTTTCGGGCGGTAAAAGAAGTAGAAAAGCAGTTAGACATTAGCAAAATAGATTTAATTCATTCAAATTCGAGCAGAGAAGATTTGGGAGCGCTTTTAGCAAATAAATATAATATACCACTTATTTGGCACATCAGAGAATTTGGGGACCGCGATTATAAGTGTTATTCGTATAGAAAAAAGTATATTGATTATATGAATAGGAGTGCTTGCCGATTTATTGCGGTTTCAGATACTGTAAGAGTACATTGGATTAAAAAGGGAATTCAACAGGAAAAAATAGAATGCGTATATAATGGTGTATCTCAACAAGACGTTATAATAAGACGGACTGATGTTGTTAATCAAGAAGATAAACGGTTGAAAATAGTGATATTAGGATGTGTTTCAAAGACAAAAGGACAGGAATGGGCGATAGAGGCTATAAAGGGACTGGCTGATGAAAGGATATATATATCATTGGATATTATCGGCGATGGTACGAAATCATATATTAAGAAATTAAAGAGTAAAGTAAACAGGTATGGCTTACAGGATTTGATAACTTTTAAAGGCTATTTAAAGAATCCGAGAGAGCAGCTTGCCCAATATGATATAGGTCTTATGTGTTCAAAGGATGAGGGATTTGGCCGTGTTACTATAGAGTATATGATGGCTGGACTTTGCGTTATAGCATCGAACACAGGTGCAAATAGTGAACTGATAGAGGATGGAAAGTCTGGCCTGCTTTATCAATATGGGAATACATGCTTTCTTGTAAATGCAATTAAGAAATGTATAGATGATACCCCATATAGATGTGAAATGGCAAGACATGGGTATATAAGAGCGACCCAGGAGTTTACAGCCGAAAGAAATGCAATGCAGGTTTTTAATATATATAAAAGTGTATTAGAACATATAGAAACATGATGGAAGGAACTGAAATTTGAGGGAGAAAGTGTGTGGCAGTAAGGGGCTAAGGAAGGTATGTTATACTGTTAAAAAATTCGGATTAATTTATACAATAGACTTAATTCTTGTTAAATTGAAGTTGAAAGAGAAATTATCACTTTACTCTGTTTTACGTCATCAAAAGTATTATGAGAAACTGAAAGCGGAAGATTATAATCAGGAATTATGTGATATATATTTATATAAGATGGGTAAGGAGATGAATCTTAACCATCCTGTTTTATTTACAGAAAAAATTCAGTGGTTAATGCTATATGATAATACTCCAGAAAAGACGGAACTGGCGGATAAATATCTTGTGAGGAATTGGGTTAGGAAACAAATTGGAGAGGAGTATCTAATTCCTCTTTTAGGAGTATGGGATGATTTTGAAAGTATTGATTTTAATATACTTCCGGAAAGTTTTGTTCTAAAATGCAATCATGGAAGTGGCTATAATCATATTGTAAAAAATAAGTATAAAATGAATTATAAGAAGATACAGAAAAAATTTGAGAACTGGATGAAGATTAATTTTGCATTTTGCGTTACTCTTGAACTTCAGTATGCAGGCATACCAAGAAAAATCATTGCAGAAAAATATATTCAGCAATTAGACGGAAATTTGTTTGATTATAAGGTTCATTGTTTTATGGGAGAACCCCGTTACATTCAGGTAATCGGAGATAGAGATTTAACAAGACATACAGGTGCACAAATGGTATTTGATGTTATGTGGAATGAACAAACCTGGAGCCTTGGAGACTATCCTAAATTTACCAGAAAAATTCAACGTCCGGGTATTTTAGAGAAAATGCTAAATGTAAGCAGAAAGCTTTCGCATTCGTTTGTGTATGTGAGGATTGATTTTTATATTATAGAAAATAAGTTGAAGTTTGGTGAAATGACATTTACACCAGGAGGCGGGATATATCGCTATAATAAGGACTGGTCTTATGAAGCTGATAGGCAACTGGGAGATTTAATTAGTGTCTGCTGAACAACTTAAAATATTGATAAATACTGAATTTTCCAGCATTTTTTGTTATAATAATTGC
>QZDS01000058.1 GCA_009917455.1 bacterium 1xD8-48
AATCTATCATGGATTACTTTCCTACTAATATAATCTGCAAATCTAATGCTCTTTTAATCTGAAGAACAACAAATGGGCTGCCCTAATGCATCATATTCATAAGTCTTTGTATTGCCTAATGCATCCGTTTCTGTCAGTACCTGCCCTGCGCCATCATAGGTATATGTGACAATGCCGCCTTCCGGTGCTTTGACGCTGAGAAGGTTTCCTGAAGGAGAATAGGTATATTCTGTAATGTTACCCTTCCCATCTGTCTGGCTGAGCACCCTGCCCTGGCTGTCGTAGGTGAAGCTTAAACTGTTCTCCAGCGCATCCTGTATTTTTACCAGCCGTCCCAGCTTATCATATTCATAACTGGTTTCCGCGTCTTCCCTGTCTTTCACGCTGGCAAGCTTACCTGTTCCGGTATACGCCATTTCAAGGCTGTTGCCATTTTTATCTGTAACACTGACCAGACGGTTCACAGCGTCATACGCGTAGAGCCACTGGTTTTCATTGGCATCTGTATAGGACGTCATATTCCCATTGGCATCATAGGCATAACTGCGCTTGTTATTTTCCGCATCTAAGCTTTCTGTCAAACGCCCCAGACTATCATAAGTATAAACAGCCACTCCTCCGGCAGGGTTCTCTTCCTTAATAAGGTTTCCATTGCCGTCGTATTCATAGGCAGTCTTTCCACCCCTGGCATCCGTTACCGATTTCAGCTCGCCTCTGCCGTTATACTCATAAACCGTTTCATACCCTAAGGGATTGGTTTCCTTTGTCAGACGGTTATTTGCATCATATTTATACAAATGCTCAAAGCCTTCTGCATCGGTTATCTTTATGCAGTTACCGTTTTCATCATATGCATAAGCAGTCTTTCCACCGCGTGGGTCTGTCCTTTCTGAAAGATGCCCGGCGCTGTCATAAACATAAGTAGTCTTACCGCCTTCTTTATCTGAAAATTCGGTCACATTCCCATCGCCATCATAAACCGTATCTTCCAGATTTCCATCCTCGTCCTGCACTGTGGTGACTCTTCCAAGGCTGTCATAAGTAAACAGGATTGTTCCGGCATCGGATTCAATGCTGGTTAACCTGTTCTCTTTATTATAGGTATACGAAATAGTTGCGCCATTTTCATCTGTTTTCGTCAGAAGATTGCCTGCATGGTCATATGTATAGCTTACGCTATACCCCATTGCATCTGTTACACTTAACAATCTCCCCATTGCATCGTATGTATAACTTGTCTGGTTTTTCAGCGCATCGGTAACTGTTGTCACACGGCCCATCGGGTCATAAGCATACTGGGTCAGGTTGCCAGCCGCATCCTTCACCTCAGTCAGCTGTCTGGCTGCGTCAAAGGAGTACTCAGATGTATTCCCATTATGGTCTGTACAGGCAATGCAGTTGCCTGAAGCATCATAGGTATAGCTCCGACTATAGCCAAGAGGGTCTGTTTCTTTTGCCAGATTTCCCTTCTGGTCATAATCAAACCGGTATTCGTTCCCCATAAAATCGGTTGCAAGTACCGGCTGTCCGATTCCATCATATTCCAGCCGCCTGCTGTTTCCTCTTCTGTCCGTGACAGAAATATTGCTGCCATTATTGTTGTAATCATAAGCAAGCGTTCCATCATCATCTGTCAGGCTTAGCAATTGCCCGGTTGCAGAATAATGGCGAGTTACTGTCTTGCCTGACGGAGATATATAAGATACCAGTCTCCCGATTGCATCATGGCTATATTTATAAATATTCCCTTCCGGGTCCTGTGCCTGCTCCAAATGATTGTTTGCATCATAGGTATAGGACCACACATGCCCTTCCTTATCCGTGTATGTAATCAAATTATCGGATTCATCATAGGTATATGTGCATAAATTCCCACGTTCATCCTGTACAGAGGTCAGGTTGTTCCTGGCATCATATTCATACAGACTCTCCGCCCCGTCACGGTTGACAATTCTAACAGGATAATTTCTTTCATTATAAGAAATTAACTCCTTGCTTCCGTCCGGGTAAGTCACCTGATTCATTCGTCCAAATGCATCATATGCCATCCGGGTAACATTCCCCATCCTGTCTGTCTGTTCTGTCAGCCTTCCATCAGCGTTGTAGCTCTGCTTTATTCCTCTGCCATCCTGCTCTATTCCGGTCATATGCCCATTTTCATCATAACAGTACTTTGTTTCATTTCCGGTTTCATCTGTAAAGGTCGTTGTCCGCTCAACTGTATCATAGGCAACATGGCTGTCTCCCCTGCCGGAAATAGTTTGTTTCACTACCCTTCCAAAGATATCATACCCGTTAACCAGATAGTTATTTCCCATACAGTCCGCAATCTTCAACAGCCTCCCTGCGGAGTCATAAGTAAACGCTATACTCTTTCCATCCGGATTCGTAATCCTGCTCAGGAAATTATCTTCATATTCAAATGCAGCCGCATTCCCCACCGCATCCGAAACGCTTGAAATATGCCCGTTTGAATAAGTGATTGTAAGGGATGCGCCACGCCGTCCGATAATTTTAACGATTCGGCCTTCATTGTTATTTTCAAACCTGTAAGAAACAAGGCCGCCTTCAATAATCTTATTCAGGCACAAATTACTGTCAAAGATATACTCGGTGCCATCAACCGCCTTTACAAAATACATCTGGTCTTCCGTCATACCCATATGATAACCTGCTCCACCCTCTTCAGTGGCCTGGAATCCATCTGTTCCAGTCACTTTATGGAAAGAGATTACCTTATCATAAGGGGTACTGAAGTAAGCATATTCATCATCCATATACAGCAGATAGTTTAGAGCATACGTCCATTTACTGCCCAGAACCTTAGGGTATTCATCCCGTTGTGAATCATACATCGCCGTAAAATGCAGGCTGTCTCTCCCATAATCTTCAAGGCAGGTATAACTCCATAAGAATGAACCTGTCAGGGCATTGACTGGGTCAAGCCCCATATAGGGTCTTTTTCCATCAGGATATGTCTTTTGGAAAGTGCAGTCAGGCAGACCGCTTTGCTTACTAATCTTTGTTTTAATCTTTCCAATCGGGCTATATGCGCTAGAGCCGCTTTCATTGCTCGCCCTGACACAAAAACTATGCTCTGTACCGGGCTTCAATCCGGAAAGTGTCATCATTGTATTCGCCGCATTTTGACTCCTTGCGCCATACATAGCTTCTGATATACCTGACACCGGATATATTGTCCCGTCAAAATTCACGTCATAGTTATCTGCATTTTCCACTGCATCCCAGATAACAGTTACATCATTTAAAGCAGCTACTGCCCTGACATTTGTAGGAGTGGCTGGCACCGCCCTCGGCGTTCTGATGCTCCGGACAGCACAATATGAACTGGTTCCTCCTGCATTGCTTGCACGAACCGCATAATCGTAAGTTACTCCCGATGACAGCCCGGTAAATGTTTTTGTTGTTCCAGTTACATTATATGCTGTTCCGTTAAAAAGAACAGTATACCCTGTCGCACCACTTACAGCATTCCACTTTACAGTAACAGAGTTTAAAGTTGCCGTAGCACTGACACCAGTCGGTGTGGCCGGTGGCTGTACTTTTGTTGCAATAGATTTTGAGGCGGAGTACGCACTGGTTCCTGCAGAATTCCTGGCACGTACCTGATAGGAATAATTTCTATTTGCACTTAACCCGCTAATTGTTTTATAACAGCTGGTCACGCTATAAACCGTACCATTAAATAAAACATCATATCCGGTTGCACCGCTGACTGCTCCCCAGCTTATTGTCACTGAGTAGTATGTAGATGTCGCGCTAATATTTCCCGGAACAGTCGGCTTCGCCACCAATGTTCTGATTGATGCTGATGAAGAATAAGACCCTTTTCCACCTGCATTTTTCGCACATACTCTATATGTATAGCTTGTATTTGATAACAGCCCTGTAAAGGTTCTGGACGTGCCGGTTACACTATAGGTTGTTCCTCCAAAAACAATCTCATATCCGGTTGCACCACTAACAGCAGTCCAGCTTACCGTAACAGAATTTGTTGTGGATGTGGCTTTAACATTTGTTGGCACTGCCGGAGGGTTTGGCAAGGTGGAAATTGTTTTCGCCGTGCTATATGAGCTTGAGCCGCCCGCACTATTTGCCCGGACAGCATAACTATAGCTTTTTCCTGCGGTCAGGCCGGAAATAGTCTTGGAAGTCCCTGTTACCCGATAAGTTGTTCCATTAAACAATACATCATAACTGGTTGCCCCTGTCACAGCGTTCCATTTTATCGTAACAGAATTTTTGGTCGCACTTGCACTTGGCGATACCGGTACCGAAGGAGCAGTCTTTATCGTCTTTGAAGGAGAATAGGTGCTGGAACCATCCGCATTGTTTACACGCACCTGGTATGTATAACTCGCATTAGATGACAGACCTGTAAAGGTTTTGGATGTTCCTGTTACATTATAGACTTTGCCATTAAAAAGTACATCATAACTGGTTGCCCCTGTTACAGCACTCCAACTCAAAGTGATGGAATTTTCATTTGCAGTCACATTTGCATTTGAAGGCGCTTTAGGTGTTGTCCTGACAGTCTGTGGTGCGCTGTATTCCCCGACACCTTTTGCATTTTTGGTACGCACCTGGTAGGTATAGCTTGTATTAGCTGACAATCCCGTGAAAGTTTTGGATGTTGTTGTAACCCCATAAACCGTCCCGTTAAATAATACATCATATCCTGTAGCACCCGTCACCGCTTTCCAGCTTACTGTGACAGAATTTTCTGTAGAAGTTTTTTCTACATTTCCCGGTGCAGCAGGTGCTACCCACTTCGTTCTGATAATCTTTTGCGTACTATAAGAGCCGGAACCATCTACACCAATCGAGCATACCTGGTAAGTATAGTCCGTATCTGAAATAAGGTTTTGAAACGTGCAGGAAGTTCCTGCAACCATGGTATCAACTCCGTTAAATTTCACATAATAGTTCTTTGCGCCTGTTACAGCGTTCCAGCTTATTTTTACTGTATTTGCCGTACTTTCTGCGTTAACCGATGTTGGAGCTTTCGGTGCCGTTGTTACAGTAGCTGCAGAGGTGTATTCACTGGCACCATCGGCATTCTTTGCGCGAACCTGGTAAGTATAACTTGTATTCGATACCAAATAGGAAAATGTTTTTGACGTACTTGTAAGATTATATATGCTTCCGTTAAACTTAAGGTCATAGCTGGTAGCAATATTTACCTTTCCCCAACTTATTGTTACTGAATTATCCGTAACTGTTTTTTGGAGTGCGGAAGGGACAGCGGGCATCAGAGCCAGTGTCCTTATGGTCTTTGATACGCTGTATGCACTTGTCTTAGTAGCGTCCTTTGCACGTACTGAGTAAGTATGGCTTGTTTTCGGACTAAGTCCGGTGAATGTTCTTGATGTACCGGTCACGCTGTAGGTAACATTATCAAATAAAATGTCATAACTGGTAGCTCGTATTACTTTATCAAATCGTACAGTTACCGACACTGCATCCGCTGTTGCGTTTACATTCTGCGGGACGCTTAGTGGCGTGTTTTTATAAAAGTCATATGGAATTAGTATATCTTTCCCTTCTGATATGTTCCCACCAGATGGCCTGTGAGCTACAACCGATATTCTATACTTCTCGTTTGCAGCCAAATCTGCCGGAGTAGTGTACGACGTTCCATAATAACTGCCCTCATTGACAATTGTATAGGTTTGCCCCCGCTGGTATACAAGTATCGAATACTTTGAGGCATCAGAAATTGATGACCATGTTAACGTAAAAGACCCGTTACTGTTTAGTGTTACGTTTAAGTTTAATTGTTCCATAAATTTTACTTTTTCTCCTTTCGTTTTCCATGGAAAACTCTCTCCTTTTTATATTTTCAGACGTCTAAAATATAGAAAGGAGTAATAAAGAGAAAATGTAAACTCTGATATTAACATATTAAGTAACAAGGCTCAAATTTAAAAAGGGGCCGCATATCACTGCGCCCCTTAACAACCTGAATATTAATATGATTTAGTTGCACTTATTGTTATAGGTTCCGAACCACCGCTGACATAAACGTTTCCTACAAATTCAATTTTGTAATCACCGGCTCCGTCAGATGATAAATTGCCAAACTTCTCCATCTTGCTTCCCTTCTCACTCACATCTTCTGAATCTACTTCCTTATAATTTCCCCAGAAATTTTTTTTATAAACTGTCACTTTACCCGAAATAGAAGTGACGGACGAAATGCCCCTTACTATCAGCATATAAGAAGAGCCGGAATCACTTGGGTCAATTCCTATAGATGCCATTTGAATATAATTATAACGGGGCATAATTCCCTGCTCTTCTATGCATACCTCCTGAGACTCCTGTGCCAATACAGGCATCACAGGTTCCACAACCGTTAAAGTAATTGCCACACCCAAACCTAATAAAATTTTTCTTTTCATAAAAATCTCTCCTTCCTGAAATTCATTTATAATAATAAACACCTTCCATTCATGTTTTTCTACAAATTATTTGATTATTTTTATATTTTTTGCAATCTTAATCATTTCAGCTTTTGGTAAGGTGGATTCTAAAACGTAATATCCCTCTTCATCATCATATAATATATAATTTCTGAATTGTTTATCAGATGATTCAAAAAACTTCCCTTCTACATTCCTTTCAATCCGTATATCTTCGATGCTATAATGCTCCGCATCGATTTGCAATGTGTGCATTTGTGTAGAATATATCAAATATATTGTTTCTCCCATATTATTTTCATATTGTAATGAAACACGCCAGCTATTGGATATTTTCTCCGTTTCCCAAAACCCTTCTGGTATATATTCCATGTCTATATCCACTTCTTCTTCAGACACATCTTCTCTATATTCGACCTGAATATATTTTTCGTAAAACTGCATAATTACTTTTTTACACGCAGCACGCACTTCCTCAAACTGAAGCAGAAATCCAAAACTAATTCCAAGGAAGATAATAAATATCGTTACCGCTACTTTCAAATCCCTGAAAATCATTACTCTGATATCACGATTTTTATACCGCCTAATCAGCTTCATCATTTTTCGGTCATACTGCTCCGGTATTATTATTTTACTTATTTCATTTTCCGGCGGATAAGTTTTTAATTCATTCAAACCACTTTCAATTACAGCAGATTTTAATAAAATTTCCCATATATCATTTTCTGTTTCTTTATTCATGCCACTTATTTTATTACTCTAACCTTTCTCTTAACTGCATCCTTGCCCGGTAAAGCCGCATTTGGACAGTTTTCTTTTTAATCTTTAAACACTCTGCTATTTCATCATCACTAAATTCAGTTATGTACTTTAATTCTAATACCATCCGGTAAATATCATCTAAATTATTGATTTCCATTATCAACTGATGCATTTTTTCTTTATTAATTATGTAATCCAGCACCTGGTCAGATTCTGTATATGAAAAAGGCATTTCATCGTATAAATCTTCTTTTTCTTTATTATGATTACGAAGATAGTTTTTACAATAATTTCTGGCAATTGTGATAATATAATTTTTTGTTCTTTGACGTTCATCCAGATTGATGTTTTTAAGGTGCTTTCCTATAAGGATATAAACTTCCTGTGAAATGTCCTCCACAATATATTCATCACTTACAAAACGTTTAATAGTAAAATAGACTATTTTTTTATATTCTTCATATAACATAACAAATTTGTCACAGTCTTCCTTTGTGTCAAAAACCAGAAAAATCACTTTTCGTCACTATCCTTTTCATTGTAATAATTTAATTCAATCATAATAGCAGCGTCTATAACCTCTAATATCTTATACTGTTCCCGTGACGGTAAACCTTTCAGTCTGATTTCAATATCATGCAGTTTTGCGTTAGTATAGCCTTTCAGCTCTTTACCCAAAAGAATATCTACAGATACGTTCAATTCATTTGACAATTTAATTAAGGTATCCAATCCTGGTGCTTTTTCTCCCCGCTCAATATAGGAAATGAAAATAGCGCTACACTCAATTTTTTCTGCAAGTGATTCCTGACTTAGCCTTGCCCGCTCCCGATACTTTTGTATTCTCTTTCCTAAAGTCTTTTTATCCATAACAACCAGCCCCTGTTTGGTTTAAGTAATAACACTTATAGTATTATTCTTAATAGTATACAGAAGTTAATTTTCCGATGACACTAATCAATAGTTATATAGCTATTACCATTAGTTATTTCTACAAAATTCTACTAATAAAAAGAAATTGCGACATCTTGTAGAATTAATTTTATATTTCGTGTTTATCAAAAATACACTGAGAAATATCTTGCCGCTGTTCTTATTTCAAATATCCCGATATAGCAATATTATAAAATTTCAACTTTATCATCACCCCCGTTTAATTTCTAAAATTACTTTTAAAATCCAATAAGTTTGTATTCAGTTTACATTTTTTACCCAACTTTCTTCCTATTTGTTTAGGAGGAAAGGACTATGGAAAATGCTGTTTCATTAATAAAAAAGATAAAAGCTGGAAACACTTCAGAATTCGAAGCTATCATACATAAAATGCATCCTGCATTAGAAAAATATAGCCGGCTTTTATACAAGGATAATAAAGAAGACGTTTATTCTGACCTGGTTTCTGCATTGTGGGAAGCGATTACCAAAATGCAATATTTTGAAGAAGAAGGAAAATGTATTACTTATCTCAATAATGCAATTAAACTCCGTTATCTGGAACTTTACAAACAAAGCAAGAAGCAGCATGAACATGAGCAGACAGTACCGGAAGATTTATTCATTAATTTCATAGGACAAGATAATGATTATGTGAATATTGAAATGAAAGAAGATATGACGAACTTACTATCTAATTATTCCGGGACTAAAAAAGACATATTTTACTGCATCATATTTAAAAACATGTCAGATATGGAAATTGCTAAAAAATATAGTGTATCACGTCAATATGTCAATAGAATCAGAAAAAAATTATACTCAATTTTAAGAGAATATTTCATGCAGAATAAGGAGAAAAAATATGGGAAATAAAACATTAACAGAAAAGATTTCAGTTCTTATAATTAGTTCCTGGGTCGGCAACAGATTCGGATTACTGTTTCCAACTATATCACTATTATTCTTTTTGATGGTTACTGATTATATATCTGGTATGTTAGCAGCAAAAAAAGAAGCATTAGCCCATCCTGACGATAAGCGTTATGGATGGAACAGCAAGAAAAGCCTTTTAGGCATCTATAAAAAAATGGGATATATATTCATAATACTGGTTGCGGTAACTACAGATTATCTCATTTACAAATTTGCAAATGAAATAGGAATTGATTTCTCCAACAATACCATGTTTGGGCTGCTTATAACCATATGGCTGATAATTAATGAACTGCTCTCCATACTTGAAAACGCACACAGAATGGGTGTAAGTTTACCTGAATTTTTAAAAAAGGCATTAGCTGAAGCAAAAAATAATATAGATAAAAATTAATTAGTGTAACATTAAATAATACCTGTATGCAATGCGCTAAACGATTGGACGTGCCGGCGCATTGCATCCTAATTCTATTAAATCCTGCTTTTTATCCTCAAAAATTTTCCACTCATCATCTTTCCAGTATATTATATACGCTGGCACAAGCCTGTCCACATAAAACTGCACCTGAATCCCATCCTGATTTAATTCTTCAATAAAATATACTTTACCATCAAATACAAATTCATCTTTAAACTGGTAAAGGCAAAATGACGGTTCTTTTCGGGAATCATTATCGCCTTCCGAATCCCTCAAAGACATCCTTTCAACCAATTCAGACTTCCCGCTATTTTTTATCACTTCATAAGCATAAACATCAGAAGCTCCATAATTACTTCCAAAGTATCTCATACAGAGAATAAACCCTTCCCTGTCTTCTGTAAACAGATTTCCATGCGTAATTGTAATTCCAAATTTGTAATGTCCGGTAAATTTTTTTTGAATCGTCTCATCCTGATTAAGGATAACTTCCATCACCACATAAGAATCAAATACATTATTTTGATTCTCATAGCTTGTAACGCGAACGCTGTCATTTTGGACGCCAATTCCGTCTAAGTTCAATCCGTCTGCAAATTCTTCCACGTCTTTCATAAACTGACTGTCATTCTCACTTATTTCCTCTGAAATATCTTCCTCTTTATATTCTTCGGACTTAATCCCATCGGATTCGGCGTTGGAAAGAGAACTGTCCCCGGACGCATATTCAGTCTCCTTTGCACATCCTGTTACTCCTATGCAACCTGCCAGCATAAAAAGTAATATTCCGGTTCTGAAATTCTTCATAAATTATTTCTCCAAAAAACAAACTTCCTGTTTACACTTTTAAAACAAATATCTTTTTTTATTATATAACCGGTTATTAAAAAAGAAAAGGAGAAAAAACTATGGCAAATAAAGACTATACCTATAATCAGGTAAAAAATGGAACTGGAAAATTTGAATATGAAGAGAATGCAGAGTTTTATGAGGATATCCGCGTAATGCAGTATCGCCTGTTACTTGCCGGTTATGACATGTATATGGAAAATTCAATAACTGGAAAATTTGATGCAAATACAAGAAATGCAGTAATTGCATTTCAGGAATGTTGTCGATTATTACCAGACGGCATTGTCGGTCAAAATACACTTGTCCAATTAGATAAAGTATCTATCGGCAGCGGTAAATCCTATTTCTTACTTGGAGGCCCTCTTGCCAAGTGGGATAAAAGTACTATAATGTATGACCTGATGGGTGACAATGATATTTTGGCAAGAATTATCTGGACAGAAGAACACGGAATATATGACGCGCAGACAGCAGTTGCAAAGGTTCTTCAGAATCGCCTGCATAATCCTGGCTTTCAATTGTCAAAAGATGAATACCCCAATGTCCGAATGTGGCCCAGAGTAATATGTGCTCCTAAGCAATATCAATCTGCGACTGCCTCGGCAGCTAAAACCCCTGTACGTGGAGACCCAAAACAGGCTGACGGTGTTGATATTTACTGGAAACACGCAGTTGATTTAGCAAATAAAATTATGCCGGATATGGAAACACTCACTGTGCCAAACGGATATTCGATTATATCAATTAACCCCGTAAAGCTCTCCGCCTCTAAAAACATAAGCGTAACAGACCAGCTTTTCCAGACAGCTAAAGGCCCTTTTGAAAATAATTTCACATCAGCAAAAGCCGCTGTAACGTATGACAAAGATTACGCCAAAAATATAAATGTTAATGTTTTCTACAATTTAAACTAATCTGGCCTCAGCTTCTATTTTGCAGAATCTCCATTAATAATTGGAGATTCTGCAAATAAAAACTATCAAATTATACTTTATTGCTCTAGATAAACTCATATAAATTAATTATCTTCATTCATTATCTAAGCTTCCATCAGCTCCTCCTGAGTCTGATATACAATTTCTTTTATCATATGATTATATTTCATCATACTCTTTTTTTATTGATGCAATGCCGCGATAATCCTCTATTGATTCTTTTTCCATACCCAGATATCCAATATATATCTCACTACCTCTCTTGTCATATTCATGCACAATTTCGGCACAACATTGTGCCATATTAATGGTAATTTCATCATTTTCATTGTAAGTAGGATTCAAGAATGCATTGGCCATAATCGTCATATTTATTTTTTATAACGGCATAGCCTCCATCTGGTATTAGCATAAGTTCCCTTTAGGTATCACAATATCTGCGTTCTTTCCATTTTCCTTCCTCATATTTATCTTCATAGTATGCATATCCTACATCCTTCCTTATTGTGAGAATCCCTTCAATATCCAAATATTCTTCTATATGTATTCCCATATTCATCATACTCATTTTTTATAATGGCATTCACACTGTCACAGAAGCATCCTCCAGCCTTACACACAGAACATGCCATGTCCCGTTCTTTTATAAATCAATATCAACAGTATAATCATTTAGCTTATACTTAATACAAAAGTCATTATGGTATCGGGCTAGCCATTCATATTTTGGAAATATACCAGAGTCGTTTTTGTACTTTTGGAGAGCCTTGTCAATCGCATTTTTTTGTTCGTCCAAACAAAATAAAAAATGTTCATAATTTTGTTTTGGCTCATTTTGATAACAAATCAAACTATGCCCCAAAGATAAGTAGTCAAGATACCATGTTTCTTCTTCATCTTTAGCAATTCCAACAAATATATAAGGTGGATTAAGTTCTTTATCAATTACGATTCTTGGATATTTAGCCACTTCACTTTCCAATTTATAAGCTTTAACTAATCCGGAACCAAAAACAAAATGCAATTTCTCATCATAGAATAAATTTCCCTCGGCAATACCTCCTCTAAAAAATAAATCTTTTTTTTCATATTGTACAAGAAATGCACTAAGGCCATAAAATAAATTCATATATAAATTGCATTTATCTGTTTCATCCTCATAGGGAGCGAAAAAGAGAATATTATCTGAGAATAGCAACGACTTAAAACGTGATAATTTTAAAACATCGCTTCTCTGGTCTACAGCAATATTTCTTTCTTTTATGTATTCAGACAGATTTGACATCAGTCCATAAATCTTATCTAAATAAAGATTTTCCTCCTGACTATCTTTACAGTTCTCTATGAATTTTGAATATCCTAATATATCCAAAAATAGTACAATATGCTTTTTTACTTCCATAAGCTCATCTCCCAATATGTAAAATGCATTATTTTATACAGCATCGCCTTTCCCTGCCACCTTTATTTTCTGTTCACCAATGTTTCTGAACCCTTTTTCAGCTCACTATAACCAACGCAAAATGCTTTTTTGTGTCCTTACAGCTCCTATTTAACAAGAGCCTGAATCCGTGAAGTTAATTGTATTTATATGCCAATCTACAATCAGATTGGCAAAAAGTAGAAAATGCAC
>QZDS01000059.1 GCA_009917455.1 bacterium 1xD8-48
AAAATATCCCATACCTTATTTAATTTGGAGAAAAACTGAGGATTTTGGTTCAGATAAACTAACGAATAACAGAATGGTACATTGGACAGATGCCCGTTTCTGACCCATACACAGATTCAGAAATTGAAATCCGATATGGAATCTAACTGGCACTATGGAAATGCGCCATATCTGCCATGGCAGTTATCCAACAACAGCGCGGAGATACGGCGTGTGAAAAAGAGGATTGAGGAACTGGAACGTAAAGCCGATACCGATTATACAGGCTGGGAATTTGGCGGCGGATATGTGGAAGTAAATAAAGAGGACAACCGGCTCAGGATATTCTTTGAGGAAAAGCCCGGCGAGGCCGCGCGTTCCGAACTGAAAAGCAACGGCTTCAAATGGTCCCCGAAGGCGGGCGCATGGCAGAGGCAGATAACGGCCAACGCTTTCCACGCCGCTGACCGCATCCGGTGCATAAAGCCCCTCACAGGGGAAAAGCCATCAGACTTACAGAAAAAAGCCGGAACCGAGGCAGGCTGATGCCGCCCCGGTTGCCCGGTACATTATCAGCTGTTATAATGGAAATATCTTTTGACTGGAGGTGTGCCTGATGTTATCGACATATGAAGATTATGAACCGGAGCCTATGTCCCTTACCCTGGAGGAGATGGCTTCCCTGCACCGGGAAATGGCAGATGAAACCAGGGGCGATGCAGAAGCCCTTGAACTTTACAAAGAACTGTATACTGCCGCCGTGAAGTATTCCGAATCACGCGCTTACTGGCCGTTATGGGATAAGGAGAAGAAACTGGAGGAAGACCCTGTAAGAACTTCCAGACACAATAAAGTCATCATAGCTATCAACATGCTTGCAAGATATTTGAGGATGCAGGGGAAATCCGCCTCATGGCGTGATACGCTTGGGGAAGAATCGGAAAATCCTTATTACAGGAAGCGTATTGGTGATTTTGCATGTTATCTCGTCTTTATCGGGAGCCTTAATGCGAGGTAATCCCCCTATGGTACAAATTCATACACTTCTATATCAAAAACCGGGCAGCGGAACCTGCCCGGTTTTTTCTTTTCCAATCCTGCCCGTCTCAAGCCAAAAAAGACCCCCGGGCTACATACCCCCGGGAAATTTCTACAAATACACGAAATCCATTTCTACTAAATCCCCCCATTACTGAGACCATACTATATAGGGGGACGTAGGGAATACGCCGCTTCCAGCGGCAGAAAGTAGAATCATTCCCTACATAACCTACATAAAGTCGATTCCTGTTCCACTTAAAATAGAAGGTTATTCTACAAAAGGCATTTTAAAAACAGGTGTTTTTTTATGGTCTGGTGCTTTCCAGCACCCGGTAATATCAGGGGGTTAATTTTATCCACGTCGCCTGCAATAAAAACCCTTTTCCTGCTCCTGCCCGCCCGCCACCCAAGCGGCTAAAACAGAAGTTACTATACAGACATTTTAATAAAGGATGTTTGGATTGTCAAGCGCTGTCCTGCTGTCCAGCGCCGGCCATTCCAGAGGGAAATTTTTTCTTTTTCCCGGGACGCCTGCCTGCGGCATTGGCAGGAACCATCCCCCTTTCCCACCCACCCCCGCCGCCACGCTTCCTTAACATTTTACAAAAGGAATCGGGCAGCTTGCACTGCCCCGGCTCCCTTTTTGTAAAGCGATGCAAAGGCCCGGCAGGGTGCCGGAGAGGAGGAGGAACCTATGGGATATAAAAAGATACCGCTTGCGGAACAGCTTGAAAGGGCAGGGAAATACCGCGTACACCCGGAGCATGATGCCTGTGCGGTGCGTGCTTTCGGTGACATGCCGCTGTCCGGTTACATGAAAGGCGAATACGCCGGAAGGCTCGGCATGTTGCTTGGCATCCCGCCGGAACGGCTTGAAAAAATGACCGTCCGTGAGGCGGCATTACTGATAAGCAGGCACAGGAGACCCGGAAAAGGCGTCCTGCCGCACAGGGAACTGCTGCGCCTGTTTGCGGCCCCCATGAGTGAAGCTTACAGATTATGGAAGGAGGCACAGGATGCAAAAAAAGAAGGGACTTGAAGAAAGGCTTGCCGCCTGCGGGAACGGGGAGCCTGTATTTCCGGCTGTGTGCTGGCTTGATACCATCTGCTATTTTTATGCGCTCGAAGATATGCGCGGCGGTTCTTACTATTCGACCATTTATAACTGCATGGCAACGGATGAGGCATATGGGGATGTTTCCGACAGCTTTACCGCAGAGATTCTTGCAAAGGCGTACCGCGGGGAAATGCCGGAACTTGTCTGCGACGAGATAATCTACCGCATACTCATTGAGCCATTCTGTGACAATCACATCAACTGGAAAAAAGGAGGAAGATAAGATGGAAATGTACCTTTTGGCACCACACATCATCAAGGAAAGTTCTGAGGGGACTACCTACTGCCCCATACAGGACGAACTATTCAACAGCCGCCGCTCTATTGAGGTGGTAGGCGAGATAACGAGGGAATCCGTCTATTCCCTTATCCTGCAACTGCGCTACTTACATTCCGCAGACCCGGGGAAAGAAATCACCATGTATATCAATTCTCCCGGCGGCTCTGTCATTGACGGCCTTGCCCTCTATGACGTGATGGCGGCGGTCTCATGCCCGATAAGGACAGTATGTGTCGGCATGGCGGCGTCCATGGGTTCTCTGCTGTTTGCCGCCGGGAATGAGAGGGACATCCTGCCGCACGCGAAAGTCATGATACATGACCCGCTCACCACGGGAATCAGCGGCAGCGCATTAAGCGTGGAGGAGGCAGGCAGGCGCCTCATGGAGACAAGGGAGATTACCGCATCCATCCTTGCGGGACATACCGGGCATACCATCGAGGAAGTCTACGAGAAGACGAAGAAAGACAGTTATTTCAATGCACAGGAGGCGGTTGCATGGGGACTTGCCGACCGCATCATCACAGAGATATAAGGAGGTGGATAACATCATGGAAAATACTTACAGAATCCTTGCACACGGGCATACCATCAGCAACGATACATGGCAGACCGGGCTTAACAACAACGACCTGATAATCGGCCCAAGCGGCGCAGGCAAGACAAGGGGCTACGTCAAGCCGAACATCCTGCAATGCAGTGGGAGCATGGTCATCACGGACACGAAAGGGGCGCTCTGTTCAGACGTCGGAACGGTACTTGAACAGGAGGGCTACAAGGTCATGGAGATAAACCTTGCCGACTGTGCCTTATCCCCATACGGCTACAACCCCCTTGCCTATATCAGGCAGGACAGGGACGGGCATTATCTGGAGCAGGACATCCTGACTCTTGCCGCCTGCCTGATGCCCGTTGAGAGCCGCCACGACCCTTACTGGGAACTGACCGCGAGAATCTACCTTGAATCCGCCATCAGCTACGTGCTTGAAGCCCTGCCGGAGGAGGAGCGCCACCTGGGGAGCGTGGTGCGGCTTATCAGTGAGATGGGCAGGAATGGGAAATATAAAAAGCTTATGGACGAGCTGGAGGTGGTAGACCCTGACAGTTTCGCGCTTTCACGTTACAGGCTGTACCAGTCCGTTAATGATGCGGAAAGGACTGCCGCCTGCATCTTCAGCTTTCTGGCTTCCAAGCTGGCCCCGCTCTCTTTCGGTGGGGCAAAGCAGATTTTTACCAATCCGAAAAGGATAAACATTAAGGAACTTGGCCGGAAAAAGACAGCGGTATTTTTGAACATATCAGACACGGACAGTTCCATGTACCGGCTCGCCAACCTCTTTTACACGCAGGCTTTGCATACTTTGTGTGGCCTTGCGGACAAAAGCCCGGGGCACAGGTTAAAAGTGCCCGTCCGGTTTTACCTTGATGATTTTGCGTCAAACGTGGTGATACCGGATTTTGACAGAATCATATCCGTTATCCGTTCCCGGGAAATCTCCGTGAGTGTCATCATCCAGTCTTTATCACAGCTTGAATCGCTCTACGGGCAGGCAAGGGCAATGACGATACTCAATAACTGCGATAACCTGCTCTGCCTCGGCGCGGGGCGTGACCTTGAAACAGCAAGGTATATCAGTTATCAGGTCAATAAGCCCGTCAGCGCCATCCTCAATACGCCGCTTGACAATGCGTGGCTCCTCACGCGTGGGGGCAAGGCGGAACAGGTGGCTAAATTTGACCTGAGACAGCACAGCTTCTATGGCCGGCTCCCGGAGGCACAGGCACAAAAGAAAGACGCAGGAAAGGAATGGGAACCGGAAGCCATGGCCTGACAGATGCCGCACCCCTGCCTGTCTCCTATGGGCAGGGGCTTTCTGCGCCTTGCGGCGCCGGTCTCCCTTACGAACAAGCCGGAGCGTTCAAGCGTCTGAATGCCCGGCATAAAAAACAATGGAAACTACCGCAGCCATGCGTTAATTGGCAGAAAGGAGATATACGGTATGAGGAAACCAGAAAAGGAAATGAAGACAACAGATGCGGGCGCGCCTGTCCCCTTTGACAAAAGCGGCAGGGAGGAAGCTTCTTCCGGGGCAAAGAAGCCAAGAAGGGGCAGGAAGCCCAAGGCGGAGAAACGGCAGGAGGAGGCGGTACAGGAAACCGATACCGCTGCGGAACCTGAGACCGTACCGGAGAAAACGGAAGAAATTTCTACGGAACAGGAAGCCGGGCAGGAACCGGAAACCGCACAGGAGGCGGCTGAAATTCCTGCCGCTGAAACGGAATCCGCTGATGCGGAACAGACCGAAGAAACCCCTGAGACAGCGCCAGAGGCTGATACGGAGCCCGGAAATGACACGGCGGAAGAATCTGCCACGGAGGATGAAAATGCCCGGGAAGAGGCGGCAGGGGAAGATAACGGCACGGAGGAATCCGGGGAGGAGCCGGAACCGGGGCAGAGCAATACGGATGAAAATATGACCGCCCCTGTATCTGTCACTACGGCATCCGCGCAGATAGTGGAATCCCCCCTGAAACAGATGAAACAGGAGTTCCAGCGGCGTTCGCAGGTCATCCGCAATGAGATGCTCAACATCCAGAACTCGTTTGTCACCATCGGCTTCCAGCTGCACTGGATACACAGGAATAACATGTTCCGTGTGCTGAACTATAAGAGCATCTACGATTATGCGGAAAAGGAGTGCAATATCAAGCGCACTACCTGCTGCAACCTTATCTGCATCATTGAGAACTATGCCGACAGGGATGAAAACGGGGAGGTCATCGAGAGCATCGCCGACTGTTACCGCAACTATTCCGCGTCACAGCTTGTGGCAATGCTGGGGATGCCCGAGGAACTGAAAGGGCAGGTAAGCCCTGACATGAGCGTGAGGGCCATCAACAGGCTGAAAAAGGGCGAGCCTGAGCCGGGCACGGTGGCAACTTCTTCTTCCCCGGAAGTGGAGCCCGCACCCGTAAAGGAGCCTGAGAAAGAGCCTGAGCCTGAAAAGGATGCTGAAAGTCCTGCCGCGGAAGAAGAACCTGTACCGGAGGAATCTGACAGTGAGGAAGAACCGGAAGCGGAGGAAATGCAGGAAGCTGAAAGCCCCGGAACGGCGGAGGACGATACCGCTGACGAGCCGGAAGACACAGGGGCGGCGCAGATGGACGATGATGTGCGGGAACTGCCGGAGGAAGCAGTGCCTGACGGGAATGTCGGCACCCTTGCGGAGATAGACAGCTACAGCGACTATCAGAGCATGGCGGAAGAACTTGACCTGCTCATGCGTAACGTGTTTTCTGCGGATGCTCCCGTCAGGGTAAAGATTGTATGCGTGCAGGGATAGGTGCCGGAACGTATATGGGAGACGGGGGAATGCGGCGCTGCCGCTCCCCGCCCATGTGCGGAAAGAGCCGCATTTTTAGCCTTGAAAAGCATACGCTTGTGCGGTATAATTGAGGTTACGAGATGAATAAAAAAGGCAGGGCTGAAAGGGCGGCAACCCTCTCAGCCCCTATGCAGGAGTGTCGGCTCCGCACAGCAAATAATTGCACCTTTACCTATTTTACTAGAGATTCCCCTTTTTATCAATACAGAATCTGGTGATTTGGGTCCGTGTGCTGTACTTTATGGCGGTGTGGGTAAATGAAATCCTGCGCCGCCTGTTTTATTCGTCCCGGCAGTGCAATAAACCATGGGGAGACGGTAATCGCCGCGCTCCCCCATGGGTAACTGTTAAGGGAAAAGTACACGCACATGGACGGCGCTTTTTTGGCCGCCCTGTTTTGGGACGGTCTTTTTATTTTTTCGGGGATATAAAACCCGAAAGCCGCATCATGTGTCTGATACTATGGATAATCTAAAATCCGAGTGTAGGAGGGAGGCGCATGGCAGATAACGGTATAAGGGGCACACCGGAAAACATCCGCTACGGATGGTAAACAGGCTGCACAGCAGCCCGGTTACATATATGGACAGGATGGAAAACGTCCTGGCATCCGCCGGTGCCGGAAAAGGGAGATGTGGCAGCGCACACGCAGGCATACGGGCGGGGAACACAGCAACAACAGACAACTTATTTCAAAACACTAAGGAGGTAACTTCGATGAAGAAAAAGAATTTAGTAGTAAAAAGCATGGCTATGCTTATGGCGTGTGCTATGGTTGTAGGTAATACGGGCATTGTTGCTCATGCGTATGTTGGAGACGATGGGTTAGTACGCGATGATGTTGCAGCAGGCGGTAATGACAACAACGCATCCATTTCTATCGGCGGCGGAAGCTCCGACAGCGGAAATTCTGGAAGTTCCAGTTCTGGCGGTGGCTCCAGCTACAGCGCACCCAATTATGATGACGGTTGCGTCCGTGACAATGTAGCGGCAGGTGGTAACGACAACAGTGCATCTGTTGATATCGGCGGCGGTTCCACAGCATCCTACAGCGCACCCGCACCCAAAGCCGCAGGCAGTACTGCATCCGCAGGCAAGGAGACATTCCGCGCAGTTGCCAAGGCTGGCGATGGCACCTATAAGGTAATCCACAAGGGCATAGATATAGCGACATTCACTCTCATGGATACCGAGAGCAAGAAAGCTGTTTCCTGCACGAAAGTAACGCTCAAGAAGCGCGACGACGGTAAATACGCCATTAACTACGAGGTAGCCGATGCGACAGGTCTGACCATCGGCGCGCCCGTTGACAGGACTTATATGTACACGGTGTTAGGCGTATCGTACTTGACAATCAATGACACCATAATTGCCGACATCGAATCTGAAGCACAGGCAGCGGCAACAAAGTAAATGGCGGCAGAAGTGGCGGCTACAACAGAATAAGTAACGCTGAGGGGCTCCATGCAGAACGCATGGGGCTCTTTTTCTTCAGACGTCTGAACGATTCCGCGCCGATCTTCTGCCCCACGACTCTCTCCAAGGGATGCGCGCCTGACGGCGCCGGGCACACTTTTGAAACCGGATGCCATTATGGTGTCGTGGGTCTGCTTAATTGCGGAACCGCATTGGGGGCTTTTACAGCCCCTATTTTATTCTTTTCATTTTGTCAATACAAGAAAGGCGCACACATGGAAAACTGGATTGACATTCTCATTACGGGGCAGTCCTGCCCTGATTTTGAAAGGATAATGGACCGGCTGATGGAAAACTACGATTCGGCGCAGGTCTACGAGGTGGGGGCTCCCGGCAAAGGAGTCAACCCGCAGGTGACGGAGTGGGCTTTCAAGCACCGTTACCCTCTCGTCCTTGGACTGCCGGAGGATGCCGATGCGCTGCTGGGGCGGCTTAAATCTGCACGGAACAGGGGCGTTGTGGTGTTTGGCACGCATACGGAATCCGCTAGGTATATCGCTGAAATTTGCGGCGCACAGTTCCGGGCGGTTATCTGCAACTGAATAAGCTGGTTGGTAGAGCTGTTACCCTGGCGGTCTGAAAAGGCTGTTCGGGTGGCAGCTCTTTTTTTCTTTCCGACAAGTGGTCTTTGTATGCGTCTGAAAATGGTCTTCCGAAAGACCACACAGCTTGCAGGATGCCCTTATATCGGAGCATGGTCTTTGCAAAGACCTTAAAACACCCCTGAAAAGACCATCCGCGGGCATAAAAAGGCAGGCGGTCTTTGTGAGTGCCGGTAAATGGTCTTCGTGAAGACCAACCGGCTTTCAGGGCTCTTTTATAGCGGGAAGCGGTCTTCGTGAAGACCGTTAAAAAGCCCATGTGAAGACCATCCGTGGGAATATCCGCCAGCGCTGGTCTTTGTGAAGACCACAAAAAGACCAGTAAATCTGAAAGGCACAGGGGGCAGACGCCCTCTTTATTTTTTCCTGCATCCCACTCCGGGTGTCCAGCTCTCACCTTGTTTCCCTTTTAAAATCAAAAAGGGAATAAAATTCCGGCACGCATAGTTGACGCAATACCGTCAAACTGGCACGGGATGAATTTATGGAAAAGTGAGGGCACTGGCTAAAAAACGCCTTCCATAAATTCAAAAAGAAATGGCGGAAATGCGGGCTTTTTATGAATTTATGGAAATTATGGAAGAGAAATTCCAAGGCAATTTTGAATTTACGGAAAGCCATCAGAACCATTTTTTAGACGCTGCCGCAGGCACGAATTTAGGTCCAGGTGAGGGCGCTGCCGCAAAAGGGAGGGACCTAAATTCAAAAACCAGTTGCGATAAAACGGGCATTCCGGGGCATTTTCAGCATTTTAGGGATTTTAGGTATTTTAGGTCCCTAAAATTCCGGGGCAGAATTGAATTTAGGTCCGCCCCGGAATGCCCGTTTTATCAGGTGTTTCGGGACTTTTCTGCATTTTCTTACGAAAACGCATAAAAAACGGGTGAACAGGATAAGAGAGGCTTACTCACTTCGTTCGGTCGGCATAGCCGACAGCCTTTCGGTACCAGCCGGGCACCTCACCCACTCCGCGCTTCCGCACTCCGGGGCTCTTACTCCACTGCGCCGCTTTGCGTCTCCGTTCCGCCCGCTCCGCACTCCGTGCTCCGGGGTCCTGTCTTCCTGTGCAGGTGGTTTTCCTGCTGGCGCAGGCGTATGGCACAGTGTACGGTATGCCGTCAATCATAGGCACAAAAGGCATGTTATTTCCATTTTCCGATTTTTTTCAATACCCCTTGTATAATAAAAATACTTTCTTGTGCATTGTGCATATATTTCTTTATAGCACAGGCATAAAGCATGTGCATCTTTTTTACAGTTCCGTGTGTAACCTTTTCTTTTTATAAAAAGTGGAAATAAGGGTATAAAAAAGCATATAAAAAGCCCTGAAAGCCTTAGTTTTACGTTGATAAGGAAGTATTTACAACAACTTATTATCAACGCTGACAAACAGGGTGCAAGCAAGAGCAGAGAACATATCACTTTCATTAGTGGTCGGTTCTCTGCTTTTTGTTACGCAGTAGAACGCCATTTTTGAGGGTAGGGATATAAAATATCGTCTAAGTGTTTTCCATGCTCTGAAAGCCGCATAAATCAAGGACTTTTTAACCTCTACTGCGTAACATACCTACCCAAGAAAGCATTAGTTTTATAAAGCGATTGGATTAGACGGATTTTGAACACCGTAACAACTCCCGGTGTTGGATTATCCGATATTGGATTTTCCGACACCGGAAAATCCAACGCAATTAAATAAAGATATAACTAACTAAAGAAAAACCAAATACAGACTTAATCAAATATCTATTCCTTTCCTATCCTTTCCCCTAACCCCTCTCCTTTGAAGCACGATATAGCAACAGAGCCGCAGGAATGGAAAAGAATGGAACAGGAACGGTAGTACAAAGAAATATTGTTTACTATGTTACGCGATAGAACACCGTTTTTAAGGGTAAGAGTATAAAACCCTTACCCTTGTCCTTATCGCCGCTGTAATGCGCTTAAATCAAGCGAGAAACACCCTCTATCGTGTAACAATCATTCCATACTGGATTGAGGGCGAAAGCAGTCTACTGATTTCGCCCTCTTGACTACCCACAAGCAAAGGCGGGAAAAGCTGTCAAGGGCGCGCAGCGCGAAGTTTACCCTTGACAGCTTTTCCCGTCTTTGCTACTCCCTATCGGTCGAAGCGGAATTTCAATATGGCTTCAACCAGTTTCGCTTTTAGTCTGTCCTGCGTATCGTCATTGATATACCCCTTATACATAGACAGGTATTTAATATGTGCGTTGTAATACCGCAATACTGTGTCTACCGCTTCCGGCTCTCCGGCAACGGCTTTTTGGATTACCTCAAAAGGTATCAGCTTTTTATTCCTCATGTTTCAATCTCTCCCATTCTTTCCGTAGCTGTTTCAGTGCAACATTTCTTCTGCGGTTTATCGAACTCCTGCAACGTCCGTACAGTCTGCCGATTGCTTCATCACGATAACCGATAAAGTAATAAAGCAACAAAACTTCTCGCCTTAACTCCGGCAATCTTGATAGTGCCGTTGCCAACCGTTCATCATCAACAATAACTTCCTTTCCCAATACAAGAAATACGGTCGGCTTGTCCTGCTTTTCAAAGTAGCTGTCCATAGCAGACGGTTCAAAATATCGTTCTGACATCAGATAATCAAGGGATATTTCCCGTTCTTCTTTCCGCTTCAAATCCCGCCATGCGTTCATGGCTTCATGGCGCAGGACAATCTTACAGAACGCATGAAACGCATATTCGATATGTTCCATGAACTGTTCAGAATATCTCATTTTCTCTCACCCCCTTTCTTCCCAGTAGGGGGCTATTACAGCAAACGCCCATACAGCATAAAGCGGCATAAGCGTTTGGGTAATATGAATTATTTAAACAATCAGTATGATTTGTATGTTCATCTTCATAGCCGCAAAATCCCATTGCAGGAAACAGACTTTTTTTGATGATTGACAATGATAAAAGGTGTAGAAAAAGGACATAACGATACCCTCCAATGCTTTTAAACATTTGATACCGCCACATCCTTAAAAATGAGTAACTTTAAATACACCCCCATAGTTTTATTTTTCAAAAAAGAAAACGGCGGCTTTGATTGTTATTTCAAAACCGCCGTTTGGTTGCTTATATTCTCTTTTGTGCATGAAAATTTTGCCGCAAAACAACGGTTTTTTTATTTACCGTTGTTGCGGATATTTCGTTAGTACATGGAAAGTATTTTCTGCGCCTTTTCCCTCAAAATATTTCTTGCTTCTACAGGCTCAATAATTTCAACATATTCACCAAAGGAAAGCAGATAAAGAAAAGTCCAATCGCTAAACTGGTATCTGAAAGTCACTTCCAACGTACCGTCGTCCAATTTTTTAATATACTTCTCCTGAAATTCATCATAAACTTTATACGCTATCTTTTCTGAAAAATGCAATATGAATATTGGCGTATTATATTCTTCCTTATAGGTAGGAGTAATGGAAAAATCCTTTGGAAGTTCACGTTCAAATAATTCATTCGTTATTTGGAGTTCCCTAATGCGGGACATTTTATAAGTACGAATATCATTTTTGCGCTTTGAATAAGCCACAAGATACCATGCGTGGGATTTGAACACTAATTTTAGCGGCTCGACAATCTGATTGGTTATCGTCAATTCCGCATTAAAATATGTGAATGTAATCACATATTTATTGATTATCGCACGTTCTAAAGCTGTAATATTATTCCGTTCCTTTTCGGGGCTTCCCCAATAGGAAAAATCAATTTCCAGCCATTCAGACTGCAATGTATGACTGAACAGCCCGGCAACTTTGTTTAATGATTTGTCTGCGTCTGGATAATTTGACGACTTTAAAATCTGCAACGCCTGTATAATATTGCTTTGTTCCTCCTGCGTAAAATAAGACTTGTCCAGTGAAAAGCCTTGCAATAAGGACAGCCCTCCGCCATACCCCTTTTGTGACGTAATCGGTATGCCGGCAACCGAAAGTATATTGATATCCCTATATATTGTCCGCGTGGAAACGCAAAGTTCTTCTGCCAGTTGTTTTGCTGTTATATTCTCATGCCTTAACAAGAGAAACACGATTTGAATAAGTCTGTCTATCTGCATATCATCACTCTGCCTTTTTGTATTTTATGGCAAGCTGTTTTAGATTGTTCATATTATCTGAATTATCGTCCACATTTTCTCTCAATGTGGAACAGGGAAATTCGTCACACTCGGCGCAGCTTCCATAAGATTTTTTCATACCGCATATCCTTATTTGACAATCCCCGCACATTTTGGGGGATACCGTATCAGAATGACATCCCAAACAATACATATCTTCTTTTGAAAATTTGCAGGTATCAGTTGAATACTCCCTTGCCAACTGTATCTGAGCGGCTACATTGTTTACGATAGAAGCCAGATAGACAGGGCACTCATTACAATTTAAACCACAATATGCCAGAACCATTAAAACATACCCTCCCCTAAATATTTATAACTTCTCGGAATCTTCAACCCTTATTTCATGGGGCTTTCAGAACCTATTTTTCAAAAATCACCCACTTTTTTCTCTAAAACACTTGACAAACCAGTCAAAAAATGCGGCGCTTCGCGCCCTTGAT
>QZDS01000005.1 GCA_009917455.1 bacterium 1xD8-48
GATACATCCGTAGATTCAACTAATCTGGGTAAAAACGGTGATTTGGGATGTAGATAATCTAAAGAATAATAGAGAAAACCGCCCCGGGGCTCGGCCTGTTGTGGCTGTTCCTACTGGCGGGGCGTTGGATGCGTGGCCTGCTACAAAGAGCTTTTGAGGGCCCCGGCTGGCGGGAGGTGATGCGATGGCCCGTGAGCTGACCCGGGAAGAAAAGGCGGCGATCCGTTCCCTTGTGGCAAAGTGGTGTGCCAACTATGACCGGGAATATGGATGCCTGCCTTTAGACTGTGAGTGCTATATGCTGGGGAAATGCTGGACGGGGGCCCTGTGCCGCTACTTCCGGGAGGCCGTTCTCCCCCTCAATCCCGTATTGGAGGCCGCCCTCACCACCCAGGGGCCAAGGCCGGATTTTAAGATATGCCCGGTATGCGGCGGGGCCGTTGCCCCGGACAGGCGGCAGGCGTACTGCTCGGAGGCGTGCGCCTTAAAAGCCCACCGCCGCCAGCAGCGGGAATATATGCGGAAAAAACGGGGCCGGACTGTTGACAATTAGGCCCTTAAAAACCCGCTTGTATCAAGGCTTTTACAGGCTGTTTCCGGGGCGGGCCGTATCTTTCTATGGCCTGCCCCGGATTGGCCCTAATGCTGTCAACATCTATATGGCGGAGCTTTGGGACATTTTGTCCCAAAGTTCCCGCTTTCTGGAAGGAGGTATTATGGACAAAAATCAAGGCTATTCCATTTTGAAGGCTGTAATGCTGGAAAACGGCAGGGGCTTTGCTCTGGGCGAACATCCCACGGCCCCATCCCCCTATGTCACATGGGCCTGTTACGATGATAAGAACGGCCAGCGGCAGTATGAATGGGGGCATTACGGCAACGATCTGGCCGCTATGGAACAGGACTTTTCAGACCGGGTGCAGGACTACCAGCGGCTTTACCATGTGGAGATCGTGCAGACCGAGGGCCCCGGCCTTTACAAGTATTACTCTACCCAGCGGCCTGTGGACATTGGGACATTCCCCAAGCCGCCCCATAACGCCCCGGACGAGATCGTCAACTACGATCAGCGTATCCCTGTGGAGAGCGGCGCATTTCTGGCTTGGGGGCATCTGACCTACACCCGGCCTTTGACAGAAAGGCAGGCGGCAGATTACGAGCTGCGGCCCGCCCCTGGCAATCCCGACAGGCCCCGTCCGATTGCCCAGCAGATGAAGGAGGCCGCAAAACTGGCCGGGGCTGACCGGGGCGATCCCGTCCACAAGAAAAAAGCCCCCGCCCGGGAGGAGCGATGACAAAGAAACGCCGCCGCCCCATCCATCTCCATGTGATGGTGTCGGAGGAGGAGCAGGCCCTTATCCAAGAACGCATGGACGAGGCGGGCATCCGCAACATGGGGGCCTATATGCGGAAAATGGCCCTCAACGGCTATGTGCTCCATGTTGACCTGTCGCCCGTCCGGGAGCTGGTATCGCTCCAGCGGCGGTGCTCTAACAACCTAAACCAAGTGGCGATCCAGGCGAATACCTACGGCGGGATTTACCCCGAGGAGATCGCCAGCTTGCAACGGGACTATGCGGCCCTGTGGGAGCCGCTGGCCGATCTGTTAAAAAAGCTGGCCGCCGTGGTGGAGCTTTAGCCTTTCCGGGGAGTGGCGTGTGCCGCTCCCCGGTTTTCTCGACTTCGGGACAAAGTGTCCCAAGGTGGAGAAAGCCGTTTGCGGAGAGGAGGGATATTTACGGCAACCACCAGACTCATTACCCACCATATCAGCAAGGGGGAAACCATCGCCAGCTCGCTGAAGGATCGTCTGGACTACGGGAAAGACCCGGATAAAACCCAGGACGGCCAGCTCATTTCTTCCTATGAGTGCGACCACCAGACCGCCGATGCCGAGTTTCTGCTCTCCCGGGCAAAGTATAAAGCGGTCACAGGCCGGGAACAAAAGCGGGAGGCGGATGTGCTCTGCTATCAGATCCGCCAGTCCTTTGTACCCGGGGAAATTACCCCGGAGGAGGCAAACCGGGTAGGCTATGAAACAGCCATGCGCTGGACAAAGGGCAAACACGCCTTTTTCGTTGCCACCCATACGGATAAAAAACATATCCATAACCACATTTATTACAATCCGATCTCGCTGGATTATACTCGGAAATTCCGAGATTTCTGGAGATCGGCGGGGGCTCTGCGGCGGCTCTCTGACCGGGTATGTCTGGAAAATGACCTGTCCGTGATCCGGCATCCAAAGCTCCACAGCAAGGGCCGTTTCCTACATTACGGCCAGTGGATCGGGGAGCGGCCCCCGTCCGCACAGCAGAGGGTGCGGCAGGCCATCGTTGCCGCTCTGGAGCAAAAGCCCGCCGACTTTGCGGCGTTTCTCCGGCTTATGGAGGAGTCCGGCTTTGCGGTAAAGCATGGCCGGGGCGGGGCGATCTCGTTTCTCGCTCCGGGACAGGAGAAACTCACCCGCCTGCGTTCCTCTACCCTCGGGGACGGTTTTGATCCCGGAGACATCCGGGCGGTGATTGCCGGGGAGCGGCCTATCCCGGTACTGGCAGACGAGGCCCCGGCTCCGGCCCGGCGTGTCAATCTGATTATAGATATTCAAGAGCGCATGGCCCAGGGCAAGGGCCCGGCCTATGAACGGTGGGCCAAGGTTTACAACCTCAAACAGATGGCCGCCGCCCTCCAGTATCTGCGGGAGCATGACCTTATGGACTATGAAACGATGGCGGCCAGCACCGAGGCGGTGGTAGAGCGTTTTCATGCTCTCTCCGGGGAACTGCGGGAAACGGAGGCGGCCCTCGAAAAGACAGTCGGGCTTATGGCGGCAACAGTGGAGTATGCCAAGACCCGGCCTATATTTGATGGATACAAGGCGGCCCGGTACAGTAAAAAATATCTGGCCCAGCATGAGGCGGAGCTTTCCGACTATCGGGCGGCAAAGGCGGCGCTCAACGAGCTTTTGGCTGGGGAGAAACTTCCCAAAATGGCGGATATGAAAAAGGCCCGCCAGGAGCTGGCGGGAAAGAAAAAAGCCCTCTATGCCAAGTACCGCAAGGCCCAGGCGGATATGCGGCAGGCCGTGGTGGTCAAAGCGAATATTGATCATCTGTTCGGCGTAACGGACGGACGGGAAAATAAGGCCCAGGAGCGATAGCGACAGGCCGCAGACAACAGGCGCATAGCGCCGGGACTTTGGGACATTTTGTCCCGAAGTCCTGCGGGTTTGGGGAGCTCCCCAACAAGCATTTTTGCGGGGCCAGCGGCCCGGCAAAAATAGCAGGTGTGGCCACACCTGCCCTGCTTGCCATTTCGTGCGCTTCCGCTACATGGCGCAAAAAAACGAAGGTCACGCTTTTGACGCTCTCTCCATTCAGTTTATTTACTAAAAGTGTAATATAGAAGGCAAGTGCTCCATAACAACAGCGAGATTTTTTATGTGAATTTGTTTATTCTCATAAGAGATTAAACCTATTTTTACACATTCTGCAATCGCTCGATTTACACTCCTAATAGGTGTATTTGCTTCGATTGAAAGTTGCTTTTTCGTTAGTTTGTGTAGCTGTCCTTTGTGATTGTAAATAGCTATACACCGTAAAACTCTTTTACGAACAGATAGCAAAGACATTTCCTCTATAAGTTGACCATTGTGTATCAGCTTTTCTGATATTATACGAATAAGCAGTTTTGTGGCTTCAAAATCACTTTTCAACCATTCTAAAAAATCGGTCTGATAAAGTGCTTCTACAATACACTTTTTAGTTGCGGTTATGCTTACAGGTTTGAAGTCATTATAAAATGGCTCTACTTCGCCAAATATGCTATTCGATTTATATAAGTAAACAGCGGCGACAGTACCATCATTATTTTGGATAGAGGCTTCTGCTTCTCCCTCAATTAAGAAAAATACATATTTATTTTCATAACCTGCTATAATAATAGGATTTCCGGGATCATAAATTTTTTTCATTAGCTTTTTGCGAATTGTAATCGGCATACGGCCACGAAGTATTTCAGTATCCATAAGCATTTCCTCCAGAATGGGTCACTTGACCTTACTTTATTATACGAATTGGAGTATAATTTTGTCAAGATAAAGGGGTAATATTATGATAAAACCAAAAGCATTAAAAAGAGGAGACACCGTTGCTATTGTGTCGCTATCTTCTGGTATGGGTGGAGAAAAGTCTCTTATCCATAGATATTATACAGGTATTAACAGATTAGAAACTGTATTCGGGCTTCAGGTTATTACAATGCCCAATGCACTAAAAGGGAATGAATACTTATATAATCATCCCGAATTAAGGGCACAGGATTTAATGCAAGCGTTCAAAGACACAACCATTAAAGCGATTATTTGTATGATTGGCGGAGATGATACTATTCGCCTGCTTCCCTATATTGATTACCAAATTATCAGAGAAAATCCAAAAATATTCATGGGCTATTCTGATACAACCGTTAATCATTTGATGCTTTATAAAGCTGGGGTAGTTTCTTTCCACGGGCCTTGTCTCATGGTCGAATTTGCAGAAAACAAGCAGATGCACCAATATACCATTGACTGCATTAAACAAATGCTATTTTCTTGTGCTTCAGAAATGGAAATAAGTTCATGCAATATGTGGACTTCCGAATTTTTAGACTGGGCAGATCCTCAAAACCAAAGGATTGCGAGGAAAATGAAGCCCGAAAAACATGGCTATGAAATATTACAAGGGACAGGTCGAGTTAAAGGAAAACTTCTTGGAGGATGTTTGGGCGTACTTAAAATGGTTATAGGAACAGAAATATGGCCCGCCCTTGACGAATGGGAAAATAAACTCCTGTTTCTTGAAACAGGAGAGGATTATCCTAAACCGGAAGATGTTTGCTACTTCTTAAGAAATCTTGTGGCACAAGGAATTATAGATAAAATAAATGGAATAATCATCGGAAAACCACTGGATGAAAGATATTATGATGAATATAAAAATATTTATATTCAAGTTATAGGAAATGAAGCTAAGCGGCCAGACTTGCCTATTTTATATAATGTAAATTGCAGTCATACATCGCCTGTTTGTATCTTACCTTATGGAGTGATGGCAGAGATAGATTGCGAGCAAAAAAAACTTACCATACTTGAAAATGCCGTCTGCTAATATGATTTTGCTCATTCTCTGAAAGCAGAAAGAAACGGAGATTCCTATTTTAGAACCTCCGTTTCTCTGGCTTTCTTAATCCCCTCGGCTGTGGCCTCCATAACAACAAGCTCTTTTTCATTCATAGAGTCTAAAAGTACATCAATGTGTTTTCGACAACTGTTTCCGCCACGGTTGTTCTCTGTATAAAAAAATTGATCTACGGAAATATCAAACAGCGTGACGAGCTTAAAAAATAAATTGAAGCTGGGGTGCTGGCCTTTGTTTTCAATATTCATATGCTTGCTACGTTACCGTTTCTACGTCTATAAGGCGTTTCCGCCACAAAAAAATGCCCGCCAAATGCGGGCTGGAAGCGATAAAAGCACAAAAAATAGAGAACGCTTTTCACGTCCTCTACTCTTTGATTTTGATAGCTCCGTCAATGGCTCCCTCGATAATCGGCAAATACGGTTCGGGACACAGCTTTAATTTGTAGCCGACCCTCTGGCGCTGTTCGCTGCCCTCTGGCTCTGCTTCCGGGTGGAAGTAGCGTTCTATGGGGAGCTTGCATATCCTCGCCAGCTCATAAAGTACCGGGACGCTGGGAAGAACGCCGCTGTTTTCTATATTTGCAAGATACCGGGGATCAATACTGACTTGTTCAGCCAATGCCCTGCGGGACAATCCCAATGCTTTCCGCGCTTCTTTGATGTCCGCTCCAAGCGTTTCAAAACCGGGATATTCTGTTCCTTTCGCCATATCATTTCACCCCTTTACATTGTATAGTTCATACTATGCGCGGGGAATGACGTAATATGCACTTTTATTACAGTTTATAATTCCTGTTGTCGTGTCAACTCAAATGATAAATTCCTCCCGCTGGATCACCGTCTGATTTTCCTTTATAAGCGTTTGAATAATCTGCAAACCGTTTTCCAGATCGGCCATTGTCCGGGGGGAGCAGGTAGCCAGCCGGATCGCGGCGAATTGGGCGGTATTCCCCACCGCAAAACGGTCTGAACACAATACCTTTACGCCGTGATTTTTTGCCTGCACTTCAAAGTTGTAGCCGTTGCAGCCTGCGGGGAGCGGAAGCCACCTAAAGAAGCTGTACGGATTCGTTGGCGGCTGTTCTGGAAAGTATCTGGTATACAGGCGGCTCCGTTCCTCTGACAGCATACACTTCTTGTCGATGATCTCCCGCGCGGCCCCGCCTGCAATCAGCTCACTTGCAATCTCCGCGTTGAGCAGCGGGATTTTCAGGTTAATGTTATTGGCCGTATTCAAAAAGGTTTTCTGGAAGCGGTGCGGAAACACCAGATAAGCGATCCGCAGCCCGGCAGACAGGGATTTTGAAATTCCGTGCAGGTAAATGGTGTGCGCGGGGATCATGGTTGCCATCGGCGGGATTTTATCGTCCGCGATAAAGCCGTAGGTATCATCTTCAATCAGAACCATGTCCTGACTGCTGATAATCTGGCTGATTGCTTTCCGGCGCTCTGACGGCATGGTGATCCCCGTGGGATTTGTGCAGGAGGGCATTAAATAAATCCCCTTTATTTCATGCAGCTTCCTCTGCTTTTCCAGCGCGTCCGGCAGCATACCCTGTCCGTCGGCCTCTATCGGTATCAACTGGATATTAAGCTGCTTTGCAAGAGTGATGAAATTGGAATAAGTATAGGTATCAGTGGCAATCTTATCTCCGGCCCGAAACAGGGAAAGAAGCGCAATCGCCAGCGCGTTTTGTGTACCGGACGTTAAAATAATATCCTCCATAGCGGCGTTGATCTGGAACTCGGCAAGCCATTTCTGCGCGACCTGTTTATGGTGGGCTGTCCCCAAGGTAAAGCTGAACTCAAATAGCTTTTCCGACTTCGGGCCTTGCAGGATTGCCCGTGCGGTATCGGCCACAATGGAATTGAACTGATAGTAGGGCTTGATGGGGCCAAGGTCTATGTACTCCGCTTCCTCCTGCGTGTCTGGATTCGGCAGGGCCGCATTGGGGGAAACATACGTCCCGCTTCCCACCGCCGCATAGATTAAGCCTTTTGTTTCGCACAGCTTAAAGGCGCGGGTGATGGTACTTAAATTCACGTCCAGAAAGTCCGCTAATTCCCGCTGCGGCGGCAGCTTTGTTTTGGGCGGAAGCCTCCCGCTTAAAATGTCCTGTTCCAAAAGCTCTGAAAGGGATATATACATCGGGAATTTTAACAGGGCCTTGCTCGGCTTCCATGTAAGCGGATAATCTTCAAACGAGTTTACAGGCATAGCGCACCTCCTTAAAAACATTGTCTTGCATACAATTCTACTATTGAAACCGTACAAAGTCAATGTTACTGTTATAATTGTTATGATTATATGCAGCGCAAGGAGGTAAGAACATGGAACAAGTAATCAGGGAGCAGCTTCTTCACATGTTGGAGAACAATAGTAAACTGACAGAACATGAAATTGCAATTATGCTGGGGATTTCGGAAGAAGAAGTCCAAAGGGAAATAGCCGGTCTGGAAAAAGCGCATGTGATCTGTGGCTACCATACATTGATTGACTGGAACAAAGTCAATGATGATGATGTGACCGCTTTGGTAGAGCTGCGTGTTACGCCGCAGGGCGGCGAGGGCTATCAAAAGCTGGCAGAGAAAATCAATGCCTATCCGCAGGTAGTGACGCTGTACTTAATGTCCGGGGCTTACGATTTTCTTGTCATGGTAAAGGGGAAAACACTGAAAGAAATATCCCTTTTCGTGTCGGGAAAGCTGGCCTCCATTGAGGAAGTCCAGAGTACCACTACCCATTTCACGCTGACAAAATATAAGGAGCTGGGCGTGAGCTTTGAGGCAAAGCAGGCGGACGAAAGAATGGTGGTGACGCCATGAGGGAAAAGCTGTCACAAAAAGTATTGAACCTAAAATCTTCCGGCATACGGGCCTTTTTTGATATGGCGAACGAAATTCCCGACGTGATTTCCCTCGGCGTCGGGGAACCGGATTTTGATACCCCGTGGCATATCCGGGAGGCAGGCATACAGGCGTTGCAGTCCAGCAAAACCTTTTATACGTCCAATGCGGGGCTGCAAGAACTTCGGGCTGCAATCAGCAGCTACACCAAACGGAAAACCGGGCTTACTTACAATCCTGAAAACCAGATCATTGTCACGGTTGGCGGCAGCGAGGCCATTGACCTTGCGCTGCGGGCGCTGCTTAATGCAGGGGACGAAGTGATCTATCTGGAACCGGGCTTTGTTTCCTATTACCCCTGTATTAAGCTGGCTGACGGCGTTCCCGTCCCAATCCGCTTGACAGAGGAAAACCGGTTCCGTCTGAAGCCGGAGCAGTTGGAGGCGGCGGTTACACCCAAAAGCAAGGTGCTGATCCTGTCATACCCCAACAATCCGACCGGGGCCGTGATGGAAAAGGAGGATTTGGAAGCCCTGTTACCTGTCATTCAGAAACACGATTTGATTGTTATATCCGATGAAATATACGGGGAGCTTACCTATGGCGTGAAGCATTGTAGTATCGCCGGATTGCCCGGCATGGAACAACGAACCATAATTATCAACGGTTTTTCCAAGAGCTTTGCCATGACCGGCTGGCGGCTGGGGTACGCGCTGGGAAACCATGAGATTATCGAACAGATGGTAAAAATCCATCAGTTTGCGGTAATGTGTGCACCTACCATCAGCCAGTATGCGGCCATCGAAGCGATGGAACAGGGGGACGGGGATATAGAAGCCATGCGTGAATCCTACGACCAGAGAAGAAAATTCCTCTACCATGAGCTGCAAAGGCTGGGCCTGCCCTGTTTTGAACCGCAGGGAGCATTTTATATGTTCCCCAATATCCGGGAGTTTGGTTTATCCAGCGGCGAATTTGCGTTGAAGCTGCTGAAAGAGGAAAAGGTGGCGGTTGTCCCCGGCGATTCCTTTGGTGAGTGTGGGGAGGGCTTTGTACGGATTTCCTATGCGGCTTCCCTGCAAAACCTGAAAGAAGCCGTCAACCGGATTTTCCGGTTCCTGTCCCGGTACCGGACTTAGAAAGGGGCTGCTTATGAAAACGTGGGAAAAGAATATCCGCCAAGTGCTTCCCTACATACCGGGCGAACAGCCCAAACAGGCGGACATCATCAAACTGAATACGAATGAGAATCCCTACCCGCCCTCTCCCCGTGTGGCCGAAACACTGGAACAATTCCAGACAGGGGAACTCCGGCTATATCCCGACCCGGATTCTAATATTCTGGTGGAGGCCCTTGCGGATTTCTACCAGATTGACCGTAGCCGGATATTTGTAGGTGTCGGCTCTGACGATGTGCTGGCCGTATCATTTCTGACCTTTTTTAATTCCGGGAAACCTGTGCTGTTCCCGGATATTACCTATTCCTTTTATGACGTGTGGGCGCGGCTGTTTCAGATACCGTTTGAGCAGATTCCCTTAGACGGTGAATTTCAGATCAGGAAAAGTGATTATTTCCGGGAGAACGGAGGCGTAGTCTTTCCTAACCCCAACGCCCCCACAGGGATATTGATGGGCTTACCGGAGATAGAGGATATTATCAGCCACAATCAGGACGTGGTGGTGATCGTGGACGAGGCTTATATTGATTTCGGCGGCATATCCGCGTTCCCGCTGCTGGATAAATACGATAACCTGCTGATTATCCAGACCGTTTCAAAATCCCGCGCCCTTGCCGGCCTGCGTGTCGGCTATGCGTTTGGAAGCCCGCAGCTTATCAGCTACTTAAACGATGTCAGGAACTCCTTTAACTCTTATACCATGAACCGCCTGACGCAAACACTGGGCGCGGCGGCAGTCCGGGACAGGGAATACTTTGAGCGAACAAACGCCCTGATTATCGCAACCAGAGAGCGTATAAAGCGGGAATTGAAGCAGTTAGGCTTTTCCTTTCAGGATTCCAAAAGCAATTTTCTGTTCGTTACGCACCCGTCTGTAAAGGCCGGTGTGATTTACGAAAGCCTGCGGGCCGCTGGGATTTATGTGCGCCATTTTTCCAAGCCGGAGCGCATTTCCGATTACCTCCGTATTGCGGTGGGAACGGATCAGGAAATGGACTGTCTGCTGATAAAGCTAAAAGAGATATTACAACAACATGGTGACTTGCACGGAAACACAGGAGAATGTCAATGAAAGATTTAACACAGGGAAGCGAGCTGAAAACGATCTTTTACTTTTCCCTGCCGATTCTGGTAGGAAACTTATTTCAGCAGCTTTATAACGTGGCCGACAGCGTGATTGTCGGAAACTTTTTGGGGAAAGAAAGCCTTGCGGCGGTGGGATTCAGCTATCAGATCAATTTCCTGCTGATTGCGCTGTCCACGGGGATTTCTCTGGGCGCAAGCGTCCTGACCTCCCGTTACTTTGGAGCCAGAGATATGCGGCAGGTGAAAAAGGTGGTTGATACCGGCTTTCTGTTTTCAGCGGTTCTTTCCCTTGTCATAGCGGCAGCCGGTGCCTGCTTTTCCTATCAGATTTTAGTGCTGTTCCGGGTGCCTGAAAATCTGCTGACGATAGCAGATACTTACTTGAAGATTATATTTATCGGTGTGATCCCCACATTCGCATACAATTCCCTGACGAATATCCTTAGAGGCGTCGGGGATTCCAAGACACCGACTTATATTCTGATTGCGGCAACGCTTATCAATATCGTGCTGGATATTTTCTTCATTACCGCCCTGAAATGGGGTGTGGCCGGGGCTGCGGTTGCGACCGTGACCGCGCAGGCTTTTTCATTCATTACCTGTATGCTTTACATGCGGCGGCGTTACCCCGACCTGTTTATCCGACTTTGGGATTTACAGCTTGACCGCCACGAGTTGAAGAAAAGTCTGGTGATCGGAACGCCCGCCATGCTGCAACAGGTATTTGTAAGCGTTGGTTTTATGTCCATACAGTTTCTAATCAATGGCTTTGGAACCGATTGTATGGCTGCGTATGCTGCGGCCTCCAAGGTGGATTCCTTTGCGGAAATGCCCGCCCTGAATTTGGGGCAGGCCATGACGAACTTTACCGCGCAGAACTACGGGGCCGGGAAAATTGACCGGGTAATCAGGGGCGGCAAATCGGCGCTGGCTATGGGGGTGGGTATCTCAATCCTCATATCCATTGTCATATGCCTGTTCCCGTCCCTCTTTATTTCCCTGTTCAACCGTGATCCCGGCGTTGTCCAGATCGGGAACGGCTACCTGCGGACGGTATCGGTATTCTATCTGATTTTTGCAGCTATGCAGATTTTGAACGGTCTGCTGCTGGGATATGGGAAAGCACTGGTTCCCATGATTGCGTCAATCGGTTCCCTCTGTCTTTTACAGGTTCCCACGGCAATCCTGCTGTCTGGAACCGAATTGGCTTATCGCGGTATCTGGATTGCCGCACCCGTGGGCTGGCTGGGTGGTCTGCTGATCCGCTTCCTGTATTTCCGGCATATTGCAAGGAAACAGGCAGCTCTAAAGGAGGCATAAATTTTACACACAAGGAGGTTCCAAGATGGAAAAGAAAATCACACTGAAACAAATTGCTATGGTTGGCGTTATGGCTGCGGCGGTCTATGTGGCTTCCGCGTTTCTGCAAATACCAATCCCCACGGACATAGACAACACCCGCCTGCACATGGGAAATGTTATGTGCCTGCTTTCCGGCCTGCTCTTAGGGCCGGTACAGGGTGGGCTTGCGGCGGGGATCGGCTCCATGTTCTTTGACCTGACGAATCCGGCCTACATCACGTCCGCGCCGTTCACCTTTGTTTTTAAGTTTCTTATGGCGTGGATTTGCGGCATGTTCGCATTTCACAAAAATTCCGGGATAAGCTCACACAAGCGGTATATTATCGGTTCGGCATTGGGCGCATTTGCCTATGTGCTTCTTTATCTTTCAAAGAGCTACATCGAACACCGCTTCGTTTTGGGCCTGCCGTTGGAGGTCGTTATGATTACCCTGTCACAGAAAGCCGTTGTGTCCAGCGTCAACGCCGTTGTATCTATTATCGTGGCTGTTCCGCTGGGGATCGCCCTGCGGCCTGCCGTAAGAAGATATTTGCAGTAAGCCTATGGAACTGGATATGACTTCGGGGAAGCCCCTGAACACATTGTTAAAATTCTCCCTGCCGCTGTTGGCGGGGAGCGTGATACAAAACCTTTATAACATCTTCGACACGGCCATTGTGGGGCATGTGCTGGGTAAATATGCGCTGGCGGCTGTGGGTAACTCCTATGTGCCGACGCTTATCATCAACAGCATTGTTTTAGGGATTGCTTCCGGCATATCTATCCTTGTGGCGCAGCTATACGGCTCCAAGGATAAAGGACAGATTTGTAAATGTTATGGTTCCGTGCAGACGTTGATAGTAGCCGTGGGCTTCGGGCTGGCTGTGCTGTTCTTTGCTCTTGCCGGGTGGATTTTTAAGGCTATGCAGATACCGGAGGAAATCACAAGCCCTGCGGCCCTTTATCTTCGGATTGTAGCGGCTGGGATTCCGTTTTTGGCAATCTACAACTTTTATTCTGCGCTGATTAAGGCAAAAGGGGATTCCCGAACACCGATTAGGTGTATCTGCCTGTCCTGTGTCCTCAATATTCTGTTGGACTACTTATTTGTGGCCTGTTTTGGCTGGGGGATTGCCGGGGCTGCGTCCGCCACGGTTCTTTCACAAGCTCTGGCGGCTGTATTGGTTGGCCTGCACTTATACCGGCAGGAACACCCGGTAATAAGGACAGCCCCAAGTGCCGGGCTGATTGTCCCGATCTTGCAGCTTAGTATCACGGGGATTGTCCAGAACGGGGCTTCCGCCATCAGCATGTTTTTCATACAGGGCATTATCAATACCTTTGGTGTAAATGAAATATCGGCCTATACATCGGCCTATAAAATTGAAAGTATCTTAACAATCCCCGCCGTCAATTTAGGCGTGGCGTTAAGTGTCTATATCGGACAGAATGTAGGGGCCGGGGAATATGACCGCACCCGACAGGGCCTAAAAGACAGCTTCAAGATCGCGGCGGTGTTTACCACACTTGCTATGGCAATCCTGTGGTTTGCTTCGCCGCTGCTCATGGTTCTGGTGGTGGGAAAGGAAATGGCAGTCATACCGATAGGGGTTCAATATCTGCGTATTATTTCCGTGACGTTCCCCCTGTGCGTAAGCCTCTATCTGTTGACAAACTTCCTGCGTGGAGCCGGTGAGATTGCCTATCCACTGTTCAATACGCTGCTGGAACTCTGTTTCCGCACGTTCTCGGCTTTTGTGCTGGCGCATTACTTTGGTTTTGTCGGTGTTCTGCTGTGCAGGCCGTTGAGCTTTGTTGTGAGTACCATTAGCCTATCCTGTCGGCTATTGTCCGGCAAGTGGAAAGATAAGATAAATCATTCTGTGTAATAGCTGCCGCATGATGACAGATAAAAATTCTAATCAATGGTTTTGGAACCGACTGTATGGCTGCGTATATTGCACAGCTGTCTGCCGGTATTGTGCCTAACAGTGTGGCGGGAAGAGCAGAGGTGATTTTTGGTGAAGATTCCGGGAAAATATTGTTAACGGCAGATGGAATAGCCGGTCA
The DNA here is from genome assembly GCA_009917455.1 of bacterium 1xD8-48. GTDB lineage: Bacteria > Bacillota > Clostridia > Lachnospirales > Lachnospiraceae > Suilimivivens. Next base: position 13,705 of record QZDS01000005.1, read on the forward strand.
TGCTGCTGCGCCGGAAAAATGTGTCAACCCCATAGGACTTCTGGCAAAGAAAGTGAGAAAGGAGAGCCTCCTGGCACTGTCGGAAGCAGAGAGAATGCTTTTTCAATTTCTGGAAGCATCGTGCAGCGATGGCTATGGAGAAGGGCTTGGACTTAAGTATGAGGATGAAACTTTTGGGAAAATGTCATGTGTGGGGACGGTGCTGCGTTTTGATGAGGGGAGGGCAAGTCTCCTGTTTGATTTGAGAATTCCTCCTCCTGTCAATCCAGAGCAGGTAGTTGAGGAATTTAAGGTAAAAGCGCATGCCTATGGGATGGAGGTCGTCGATACGGAAATTACAAGGGGATATCTGCGTGATTTGACTTCTCCCTCCATTCAGACACTGCTTTCAGCTTACCGAGAGATAACGGATGGAAAAGAGAAGCCCTATGTGATGGGAGGCAATACCTATGCCCGTTTTTTTGCCAACGGAGTAGGATTCGGACCGGGAATTGTGAAGGATTACTCAATATTAGGGTTGCCGGAGGGGCACGGCGGCGGTCACGCCTGTGATGAAGTACAATCAGTGAGCAGCCTCAGCCTTGCTGTGAAAATTTATGTGACTGCACTGTGGAATCTGGAAAAATTATTTAAGGAGAAGGGCTAAAACCCCTTCTCCTTAAGCTCCGCCACCATCTCCACATAAGCCTCCACCACATCAAATCCCTTATAATCCTCCCGCTTTAAGTCAATCATATCCCCATGGGAAATTCCCCGCCGCCCGGTGCTGACAAAGGCTTTTCTAAAGCTTCCCCATTTTGCAGATTCTATGGTAACCAGTCCGTCATTCTTAGGCGCGCCGACAAGGAACATCATAAGATTTGGAATGCTTAAAAGGCCGTCTCCAAGGGTATGCTTCACGCAGGAGGCATAGCTCTGGTAAAAGACCTTTGGGGAATCCGGATATTTTCTGTTGAATTCCAGGCAAAAGTCAGGGGAAAGCTGTTTGCTTGCATGATAGCAGTCGGGTTTTTTGTCCCCGAACTGCCGATAGGCTCTGTCAAACAGGGAGGATATAAAACAGTAAATTCCATCGGGCAGACGGTTTAAAAGGTTTAAAAGCTCGGAGCCTCTGTGAGGAGTGGAGATGGTGGTGAGGGAGGCAACCTTATCTTCCATGTGCAGGCCGGATATGAGATAACGGGCGTCAAGGCCGCCTTTTGAATGGGCGATAATATTAACCTTTCCGCAGTGATTTTCTTCCAGTATTTCATTGATTTTTTCCTGGATAATTTCAGCGTTATTCTCAATGGTTCCCCATGCCTCCTGATGCCCGTAATAGACAACGGCGCCGTTTCGTACCAGTTCTTTTGGTATTCTTCCCCAATAGTTAAAGTAGCGTAAATCCCGGAATCCGATTCCGTGAAGCAAAACCAGAGGATACCTTGTGGCACAGGGGGCGTCAGGGCGGGAGAGCCTGTTTTCGAACCGGCAGCGCTCCGCGTCGTATTCTTCATAAGCCCGCTTCATCAGATATCTTGCCGGGAGCAGGTGAAAAACGGGAAACCACAGAAAACAGAAAATCAAAATCCTTTTCCAGATGCCAAGGCTCCGGCAGGTGCATAAAATTCGGATATATCCGTTTAAAACGAGCAGATAAAAATGGAGGAATACAAAGATTCCGTCTACAATCATGACAAGGGGCCAGCTTACGTCTGCCGGGGCGACAAGGGAGGGGAGCCTCATAAGATAAACGAAAAGCTGCGCTAAAATTCCCCGGAAACAGAATTTCAGGATACGTCTGCCGCCGTACATGATTTTGACTCGAAGGGACATGGACTTTCTGTCCTTACGGGAGATAAAGGGCATGATATGTAAAAGGCAAAAGGTAATTATGTAGAGAAAAACCAGTAAAATCCGAAAACAGACAGACAATCTGCCGGCAGAAGTATTCCGGTAAAGCTCCAGATAAGTTTTGTCCGATAAAACCCATAAAATAATGAAATGAGGAAGCAGTAACATTTTTGGCCTCCGCAGAGTGTGTATGATTTTAATAACGCAAGTATAGCATATCCTGGCTGCAAAGTCTAATTAAAACGGTGGACATCAGCCCGTAAACGTAGTAAATTAATTGGTAGAAAATTAAAAAAGCATGCAGCAGGCAGAAAGGACAGTAAAAATGGCAAATATCATTTCGGATGAAACCATTGAATATGTAGGGATTCTTGCCCGGCTTGAGCTTTCAGGGCAGGAGCGGGAGCAGGCGAAGAAGGATATGGGAAGTATGCTGGATTATATAGACAAGCTGGGGGAGCTTGATACGGAGGGGGTGGAACCTATGTCCCACGTTTTTCCGGTAAATAATGTGTTTCGTGAGGATGTGGTGACGAACGGCGATATGAGGGAAGAAATTTTGAAGAATGCGCCGGAAGAAAAGGACGGTATGTTTGTGGTGCCGAGAACGTTTGACTAGAATAAGTGGAAGGAGTTTGTGGCGGCGCGGCGTTCACAGGCTTAAGTCAGGTGCAGCGGGAAGCTGCACAGAAATGAGGAGATATGAATATACTTGACATGACTGCCGTTTCCTTAGGGGCGGCGATTAAGGAAAAGAAGGTGTCGGTGCGGGAGGCTGTGGAGGCGGTTCTGGCACGGATTGAGGAAAAAGAAGAGGAGTATCACTGTTATGTGACGGTGGACAGAGATGGGGCGATTGCACAGGCTAAGCGGGTGCAGAAGCTGATTGATGTTGGTGAGCTTACAGGTCCCCTTGCAGGGGTTCCTGTGGCAATTAAGGATAATATGTGTACGGAGGGGCTTTTAACCACCTGTTCTTCCGGAATTCTGTACAATTTTATCCCGACCTTTTCCTCGGAGGCGGTTTTAAATCTGCAGAAGGCGGGAGCGGTGATTCTCGGAAAGACGAACATGGACGAGTTCGCCATGGGCTCTACCACGGAGACCTCGGCTTTCGGCGTTACCAGAAATCCGTGGAATCCCGGGCATGTGCCGGGAGGCTCGTCAGGCGGAAGTGCGGCGGCGGTTGCCGCAAAGGAATGCTTCTACGCCCTTGGCTCGGATACCGGAGGCTCAATTCGCCAGCCGGCGTCTTTCTGCGGCGTGGTGGGATTAAAGCCCACTTATGGAACGGTGTCCCGCTACGGGCTGATAGCCTACGGCTCCTCTCTGGATCAGATTGGGCCTTTGTGCAAGGATGTCACGGACTGCGCCGTGATTATGGAAGTTATTGCCTCCCATGATGCCAGAGATTCCACTTCCGTGAAAAGGGATGATACGGATTTTTCCTCCGCCCTTGTGGAGGACGTAAAGGGAATGAAAATCGGGATTCCCAGGGACTATTTCGGGGAAGGGATTGATGGAGAGGTAAAGGAAGCCGTTCTTGCGGCGGCGCAGGTTTTAAAGGACAGGGGCGCGTTGGTGGAGGAGTTTGATTTAAGTCTGGTGGAATATGCGATTCCCGCTTACTACACCATAGCGGCGGCGGAAGCCAGCTCTAACTTAGAGCGTTTCGACGGCATCAAGTACGGTTACCGGGCGGAAGGCTGTGAAGGTCTTCACGATATGTACAGGAAGTCGCGCTCCGAGGGTTTTGGCCCGGAGGTAAAGCGCAGAATCATGCTGGGAAGCTTTGTCTTAAGCTCCGGTTATTACGACGCCTATTATCTGAAAGCGCTTCGTGTGAAAGCCTTGATAAAAAAAGCCTTTGACGAGGCTTTTGCGAAATACGACGTGATTCTGGGACCGGTTGCGCCCACCACGGCGCCGAAGCTGGGCGCAAGTCTGTCCGACCCTATTAAAATGTATCTGGGCGATATCTATACCATTGCGGTCAATCTGGCCGGACTTCCGGGGCTCAGTATGCCCTGCGGCCTTGATACAAAGGGGCTGCCCATCGGCATTCAGTTGATTGGTGACTGTTTTCAGGAAAAGAAGCTGATTCAGACGGCCTACACCTATGAGAAGGCAAGAGGGATATTTGAAATGTCACAAAGTATGGCTGCAGGCGAAGCCGCATCGGAGGAAAAAGCGGCAGGAAACGCCCCTGAAAGCAAAGACACATCTTGCGAAAGGAGGGAGGCATAGTCATGGCGGGAGGTTTCTTACAGGAAGAAAAGCAATACGAAACGGTAATCGGTCTTGAGGTTCATGTGGAACTCGCTACAAAGACCAAGATTTTCTGCGGATGCTCCACGGCCTTTGGCGGGGAGGCGAATACGCATACGTGTCCGGTCTGTACCGGCATGCCGGGCTCCCTTCCGGTATTAAACAGGCAGGTGCTGGAGCATGCGGTGGCGGTGGGGATTGCCACGGGATGTAATATTACAAGATACTGTAAATTTGACCGGAAAAATTATTTTTATCCCGATAATCCGCAGAATTATCAGATTTCCCAGCTCTATCTGCCTGTCTGCCGGGACGGCAGGGTAGAAATCGAGACAGAGACAGGGAAAAAATTTGTGGGGATTCATGAAATCCACATGGAGGAGGATGCGGGGAAACTGATTCATGATGAGTGGAACGACTGTTCACTGGTGGACTTTAACCGCTCCGGCGTTCCTCTGATTGAGATTGTGTCGGAGCCGGATATGCGAAGCGCGGACGAGGTGATTGCCTGTCTGGAAAAGCTGCGCATGATTATCCAGTATCTGGGCGCCTCCGACTGCAAGCTGCAGGAGGGCTCCATGCGGGCCGACGTGAACTTGTCTGTCCGGAAGGCCGGGGCAAAGGAGTATGGCACTCGTACGGAAATGAAAAACCTGAATTCCTTCAAGGCAATTAAAAGGGCAATTGAGGGGGAGAGGGAGCGCCAGATTGACCTGCTTGAGAGCGGGGAGAAGGTGGTTCAGGAGACAAGAAGGTGGGACGACGTAAAGGGAGAGTCCTACGCCATGAGAAATAAGGAGGATGCCCAGGATTACCGGTATTTTCCCGACCCTGATTTGGTCCCGGTAGTCATAGACGAAGCGTTTCTTGAGAGAATCAGGGAAAAGCAGCCGGAATTCCGGGAGGAAAAGATGGTGCGGTATAAGGAGGAATTTGACATTCCTGATTACGATATTGAGATTATCACCGGAAGCAAGCATATGGCGGATATTTTCGAGGCAACGGTGGCTCTTGGAAGCCAGCCCAAAAAGGTGTCCAACTGGCTGATGGTGGAAACCCTGCGTCTTCTTAAAGAAAATAATATGGACCCGGAGGATATCTGCTTTTCACCGGAAAATCTGGCGAAGCTGATTGCCCTGACGGATGCCAAAGCCGTCAACAGCTCTGTGGCGAAAGAAGTCTTTGAGGTGATGTTTAAGGAAGATATTGACCCGGAAAGCTACGTGGAGGAAAAGGGATTAAAGACGGTAAACGACGAGGGAGCCCTTAAGAAAACGGTGGAGGAGATTATTGCGGCCAATCCGCAGTCCGTGGAGGATTATCGAAAGGGAAAGGAAAAAGCCATCGGATTTCTGGTGGGGCAGACCATGAAAGCCATGAAGGGAAAGGCAGACCCGGGAATGGTGAACAGGCTTTTGAAGGAACTTTTATAAAACGGAGCCTGAAACAGCAGGCGTCCGGCTATCGAGGAGCAGCTGTGAGAATTGTAGAAAAGGGGTACAGAATGAAAGAACATTTAATAGCAAAAACACATCCGGCGGCAAGAACGGAAAATATCATTCAGGGGAAAAACTATCGGATTACCGTACTGACAAGGCGTCTGGTGCGTCTTGAGTATCAGCCGGACGGGGATTTTGTGGACGAGGCATCTCAGACGGTTTTTAACCGTGACTTTCCCACAGTGGATTTTTCATGTAAAGAGACGGAGGAAGAACTGGAAATCAGAACAGACTGCTTCCGGCTCAATTATGATAAGAAAGAGTTTACGCCGGGAGGGCTTTCCTGTGCCTGCACCTATATGGGTGACAGGGAGGAGGCGGGATTTTACAGCAGACCCTGGCATTACGGAGACAAGGGCACGAATTTAAAGGGTACGACAAGAACGTTGGACGAGGTGAACGGAGCCTGCGAGCTGGGGGATGGCCTGATGTCCTTCTGGAGCGGCGTGGCTGTGCTGGACGATTCCCGTACATTGCTTCTGAAGGAGGACGGCTGGGTGGAGCCGAGAGGGGATAGAATGGGGCAGAAGAAACCGCTTTCCGGGCAGCCGGGAGAGCCGTTTTCAGAAAGCCGAGACATTTATCTTTTTGTCTATGGGCACTGTTATCTCGACGCGCTGAAGGATTTTAACTATCTTTGCGGAAAGACGCCCATGCTCCCCCGCTTTGCGCTGGGGAACTGGTGGAGTCGGTATTACAAATATTCGGAAAGCGCTTATATGGAGCTGATGCACCGCTTTGACGAAGAGGAAATTCCTTTTTCGGTGGCGGTCATCGATATGGACTGGCATCTGGTGGATATCGACCAGAAGTACGGAAGCGGCTGGACGGGCTATACCTGGAACCGGGAGCTTTTTCCCGACCCGGAGCGGTTTCTTAATAAGCTCCATGCGCGGGGAATGAAGACCACTTTAAATGTACACCCGGCGGACGGTATCCGGGCGTATGAGGACTGCTATCCTGAAGTGGCGGAGGCTATGGGCGCGGACGCTTCCAAAGAAGAAGCGGTAAAGTTTGATATTGCCAGCCCGAAGTTTCTTGAGGTTTATTTTGAAAAGGTGCATCATCCCATGGAGAGTCAGGGAGTGGATTTCTGGTGGCTGGACTGGCAGCAGGGAACCAGCACGAAGGTCGAGGGCCTGGATCCCTTGTGGATGCTGAATCACTATCATTTTCTGGACAGCGGAAGGGATGGGAAGCGCCCTATGACCTTTTCACGCTATGCCGGTCCGGGTTCTCACAGATATCCGGTGGGCTTTTCGGGAGATACGGTGATTACCTGGGAATCTCTGGATTTTCAGCCTTATTTCACCAGCACGGCTTCCAATATCGGTTATGGCTGGTGGAGCCATGATATCGGCGGACATATGATGGGGACAAAGGATGACGAACTGGAGGCAAGATGGTTCCAGTACGGCGTTTTTTCACCTGTTAACCGACTGCACAGCACCTGCAATCAGTTTAACGGGAAGGAACCCTGGAGGTTTAAGAGAGAGGTTCATGATACCATGAATGATTTCCTTCGTCTCCGGCATAAAATGATTCCCTACCTTTATACCATGAATTACCGTGCATGGAACGAGGATACGCCAATCTGTCAGCCTATGTACTATGCTTACCCTACAAGGATGGAGGCCTATAAACAGAAAAATCAGTATTTATTCGGAAGCGAGCTGATGGCGGCGCCGGTTACGCAGGCGAGAATTGAAGGCCTGAATGTGGCGGAAGTAAAGGTATGGCTGCCGGAAGGGCTGTGGTTCGACTTCTTTACGGATACGGTTTACGAAGGCGGGAGAAGTCTTTGTATGTACCGCGGGATTGATAAAATTCCCGTACTTGCAAAAGCCGGAGCCATCGTTCCCATGACGGAGAGGATTTCCGCAGCGGAAGCGGCGAATAATCCGGATGAATTGACCGTAAGAGTCTATCCCGGAGCGGATAATAGCTTTAACTTATACGAGGACGATAACGTATCCCCTAATTATCAGAAAAACCAGTGTGTAAGGACGGAAATGAAGATTGACTGGAGCAGTCGAAAATTTATTCTTGCTCCCTCCGAGGGAGACCTGGCTCTGATTCCGCCAGAAAGGACCTGGAAAATTAAGCTGCATAAGATTACCGCAGATTCCGCTGTGGTACTGGTAAACGGCGAGGAGAAAAAGGATGTCTGCGGGCGGGAAGGAACGACGCTTACCGTGACGCTGGCACATATAAAGCCCGAAGACCGTGTGGAAATTATTCTTCCAGAGGAAACGGAGATATCGGAAAATCCGGTACAGGAAATGCTTTACGATTTCTTAAATCAGGCGGAGATTGCCTTCGGCACAAAGGATGCCGTCTATGAAGCCGCAAAGAGAAACGCAGGCAATCCCGCTGCTCTCCTCGGCGAGCTGCAGGCAATGGATGTTCCGGAAAAGCTGCAGAGGGCGGTTCTGGAAATTGCCGGCGCAAGGTAACAGGAGAATTCGGAAATGGAGCATATGCTTTTGGTGCTGGACATGATTGGGACAGTTGCCTTTGCACTGTCGGGAGCCATGACAGCCATTAAAAAGAAGATGGATATTTTGGGCGTTATGATACTTGGTATGGTAACTGCCGTGGGGGGAGGCATGATGCGGGATATTATCCTGGGGATAGTGCCTCCCCAGGCGTTTCGCGAGCCTTTTTATGCCATGACGGCACTATTGACTTCTATGGTCATGTTTGCGTTTATCTGTTTCCGGGAGTGGAAAGCACGGAAAAAAGGCTGGCAGGAGCAGGCTGTGGACGATACGGGCAAAAAAGGATATCAGGGCGTGTCGGGGCAGCGCTTTGCCGCAATGCTGATGGCGGCGGATACTCTGGGACTCGGGGTTTTCACCGTGGTGGGAGTGAAGGCGGCTTTTGATGCCCGGATGGAGATGAACTATTTTCTGCCGGTATTCCTTGGGACGATTACCGGCGTGGGAGGCGGCCTTTTGCGGGATATGATGGCGGGGGACAGACCCTACATATTTGTAAAGCATGTATATGCCTGCGCTTCAATTCTGGGAGCCTTTGTGTGCGCTTTTCTATGGACGAGAGCCGGGGAGGAGGGCGCAATGATTGCCGGCGCTGTCTGTGTGATTATCATGCGGGTTCTGGCAATCGGGTTCAAGTGGAATCTTCCGAGAATAGATGATGCAAAAATGATGCAAAAATGATGAAACTATGATGCACGGATTGGATAATATTTTCCTTGTGGATAATAATACTAAAGAAAGGACAAAAAGACATGGAGATGGAAGTGCTTTTGGGCGGAGAAGGAAACAGGGAAAAGAAAAGTTTATTAAAGATATGCGGTATTATTTTGTGGATGCTGATGATTCTGGTGTCCGTGTTTTGCGCGTCCCGGTCGCTGATGCTGTAAAGGGCAGAGGGATTTCGAAAGAGGGAATGGGGATGAGAGAAAGACAAGCGATAATGGTAAAAAAATTACCGGCAAAGATGCTGGCGGCGGCTGTACTGACTGCGCTGCTGCTTAGCGGATGCGGCAGTCAGGAAGATGCGGGAACAGGCGAAAGCATTGAGGCAAAAGCAGATGCGGAAGAAGGATTCCTTGTGCAGAATCCCGAATGGGAGCCCATAGAGCAGGAAAGCGGCGGTGCAGGAGCCGGCGGAGAAGCTATGCAGGAGGGCACGGCAGACAGCGGTGAAAACGGCGGCGCAGACGGGGAAGCGCAGTCCGGTGCGGCAGGGGAAGCCGGGGAAAGGGAAGGACAGACAAAATCCCTGTTCGGCGAAGCGGCAACCATGAACAATGATGTGAACGGGCGGGAACTGCCCATCTACTGTGTGGATACGGAAGAAAAGAAGGTGGCCTTAAGCTTTGACGCCGGTTGGGGCAATGAGGATACGGAAAAGCTTCTTGAAATTTTGAAAAATCATAATTTGAAGGTCACTTTTTTCATGACAGGGGAATGGGTGGCGAATTATCCCGATGATGTGAAGGCAATTTTGCAGGCAGGCCACGATTTGGGGAATCACAGCGAAAACCATAAGAATATGAGCCAGATTTCCGATGAAGATAAAAAACAGGAGCTGATGAAGGTGCATGATAAGGTAAAAGAGCTTACCGGCTATGAGATGTGCCTGTTCCGGCCGCCCTACGGCGACTATGACAACGCGGTGATTGACGTGGCAAAGGAATGTAAATACTATACCATTCAATGGGACGTGGATTCTCTGGACTGGCAGAATAAAGGCGTGGAGTCTGTGATTACCACAGTGACGGAGCATAAAAATCTGGGGAACGGAAGCATTATCCTGTGCCATAACGGGGCGGAGTACACGGCCGAGGCTCTTGATACGCTGATTACCCGGCTTCAGGATATGGGGTATGAGATTGTTCCCATTTCGGAGCTTATTTATAAAGAGGATTTTTACATGAATTTTGCCGGCAGGCAGATAAAAAATGAGGACTGACTTTGGGAAAAAGCAGGATTTGCATATGTTTGCAAAAGCATGGTTATAATGCCAGATAATCATGCTTTGCAAACAGCCCCCCAGTTTAAATCATTCACATCGCTGTCAGGCCGGTTTAACAGCAGATTTGTCAGAATCCGTAATGTAATACCGTGGGAAACGACGATTACGCTGTGCGCATCATCCATTTCCTTTAAACAGTGGGACTGCGTTATTACGGCGTCTTGCTGCCCGATGCAGCGCAGGATTTCCTGCAAGGTCTGTCTGGCTCTGGCAAGGCAGCTACAATAGGCAGAGACCGGCTTTCCTTCCAGCTCCGCGCAAAGCCTCTGTCCGATGCGCAAAGACTGTGCGATTCCTTTTTCTGTCAGTTCAAAATCCGTGGTGGATATGATTTTCCCCTTTGCATTTCCGTGGTTTTCCGCGTGGCGTATCAAATAGAGTTTCAACTTTCTTCCCCTGAAAAATAAGTAGCTTTACTGTATCATATAACAGGGAATCCGAAAATTGATTTCTGTGCTGAAAATTGATTCCTGAGCAGAAAATCAGCGTTGTGAAAATGCAGATTTTTTTATATACTTATATTGTTTGAGAAAAGTCGGGAGGGAGAATGAAAGGGTATGATGAAAAGAGAACTGGGGATTGCCAGATGCGGGCTTGCCTGTTGTCTGTGCTCGAAGAATGCAACATGCAGCGGCTGTGTTTCGGACGAATGCCCTGACAAAGACAGGTGTGAAAACAGGAAATGTTCCATAGAAAAAGGCATTGAACATTGTTATGCGTGTGGGGAGGATTGTAAAAAAGGATTTTTAAGTAAAGTCAAGCCGTATGCTTTTACTCTGTTTATTAAAAGATATGGTGAAGACAGGCTTCTTGACTGCCTTGAAGAAAATGAGAAAAAGGGAATTATATATCACCGTGAAGGGATGAACGGCGATTACGACGGTTTTGACGACGCGGAGAAGTTGATTGAGTTTATGATGAACGGAAGGTGTTAATTTCGGTCAGTAAGAACGGTCAGTTAAAGCAGCATTGTTGGGAAGTATGATAGTATGGTAAGGAAGTTATGATAAAGAAAAAAAAATTATGGCATATTAGTTCAGTTTTACTTCTTATTGTTGTTCTGACGCTCCTTTTATCCGGCTGCGGAAGCACGGAAGGCGCAGCATCCGGGAAAGTCAGAGATGAAATTGACTTTTCAGAGGAAAATCCTCATGTGAAGGCGACTTTTTTTGACGTGGGAAAAGGAGACGCCATTTTAATTGAAACCGGGAAACATACGGTACTGATTGATACAGGCTATGACGATACGGCAAAGGTCATATTGAACTATATGGAAAAGCAGGATATCCGGCATCTGGATTATTTGATTCTGACTCACTTTGACAAGGACCATGTGGGCGGAGCCGACTGGATTTTGCGGGAAGTTGAGACGGGGACGGTACTCCAGCCGGATTATGAGTCCGACGGCGGTCAGTACCGGGAATATGAGGAGACTGTGGAGGCAGAGGGGTATTCTCCGGTTCCGGTTACGGAAACCATGAGTTTTTCTCTGGACGATGTGGATTTTCTGATTTATCCGCCTCAGCAGAAAAGCTACGAGGAAGAGGACAATGATTTTTCCCTTGTTACCAGTATGGCCTGCGGAAAGGTGTGTTTTTTGTTTGCGGGGGACTGCGAAAAAGAGCGGTTAAAGGAGCTTTTACAGCAGGAGGAATTTGCCCTTGCCCATGATGTGTTAAAGGTGCCTCACCATGGAAGAAAGGAAAAGAATTCAGAGGAATTTATAAAAGCAGTCAGTCCAAAGGCGGCGGTGATTACAGATTCAAAGGAAAAGCCGGCGGACGAGGAGGTCTGCCGGGCGCTGGAAGAGGCGGGAGCAGAGGTTTATTTTACGGAAGACGGAACGGTGACCTGTCTGTGCGACGGGGTAAATTTTCAGATGATACAGGAGTGAAAAATGTTGGAAAAAAAGAAGAAAAAGCTACAGGGAGCCTGCGAGCAATGCAATAATTATGTTTATGATGAGGACTACGAATGTTATGCCTGCGAGATGAATTTGGACGAGGATGAGATGGCAAGGTTTTTAGCGGATAATTTCAGGGACTGCCCTTATTATCAGCCGGGGGATGAATATCTGGTGGTGAGGAAGCAGATGTAGGGCGGAGAATAAAGTGTACTTTTTTATGGCATGAGTCTTTGAATGTAATTATTTTCGATAATTGATAAATCTATTTATTTAGTTTATACTGAAAAAAAGTATAGGATTTGAAAGGAAGATTTAATTATGCCTCGAGCAACACAGGATTTAATCAGGCAGTATGTTTTCGCTATAAGGAATATTTACGGGAAACATGTGAAGCAGGTTATTTTATATGGTTCTTATGCCCGAGGGGATTTTCGTCAGGATTCGGATGTAGATGTTATGGTGCTTGTGGATTTGCCAGATACTCAAATTGAATCTTATTCTGATGCTCTTTCGGAATTAGGATTTGAATACAATATTAAGTATGATATATGGTTTATGCCTGTCGTGAAAAATGAACTGCATTTCGGGGAATGGAGCGCTGATTATCCCTTTTATTCTAATATAGTAAAGGAAGGAATCACATTATATGAATCAATTTGAAGAAGGCACTCGCCATGACCTGATTGAGCATCGGTTTTTTATAGCAGAAGAAGATTTGGAAGCAGCTTATCTGTTATTAGATGCAAAGCAGTACAGAGGTGCTAATAACAGAGCGTATTATTCTATTTACCACACGATTGACGCGGTTCTTTCCATAGAAGGAATTGCTTTTAGACGTCACAAAGAAACTCTGGCATATTTTAATAAGCATTATATTGCCACGGAAATTTTTCCTCGCGAAATGGGAAGAAAAATTGTAAAGGCGGAAGAAATCAGGCATGCAAGCGATTATGACGCTTTCTATGTTGCTTCGAAGGATATTACAAAGCAACAGGTAGAACTTGCAAAGCAGCTGTTAAGTTTGGCAAAAATGTATTATAACAATAATCGGAATAATACATAAAAGCCTGAGTTTTATCATTCAGGGGAAATTTCAGGAGACACCACCCGTTCTTCCTGTTGCAAAGGCACAGCCTCCTGATTTACGAATAAGTATTGATAATATTTTCCGCAGCCTGGCGCTTGGTAATGCACATATCCATCGCCAGCTTTTCTATGTAATGGTGGGCCTTTGGCTCATCCATTTTCAGCTCATTGATAAGCAGCCACTTCGCCCGGTTCACAAGCCGGATTTCTCCCATTTTTTCCTCAATCGACAAGGTCTTTTTCTCTATTTTCCGAAGGCGCTCCCGGGCGCTGGTCATCCATCCTAAAGCCAGCGTGACCGTCTGCCTGGATAGAGGCTTTGAAAGGACAAAAACGCCGTGGGGGGCGGCTTTATCATAAATTCCGATATAGGATTCCGACTTCACAAGCAGCAATGTAACCGTGCTTTTGGATGCACAGGTGTCGATGGCAAAATTGACGCCGGGTTCGTCCGGCAGGGGGGAATTGATAATTACAAAATCGTAATCCCGTTCGGCAAAGGCTCTTTTGGCGGCAGCGATGCCGGAAACCACGGTTACCGGATAAAAGGCGGACTCAGGGAGCATGGCTGCCAGAGCGGAGTTGAAGTTCTCGGCCGCCGAAGCGACAAGAACGCTGTATACTCGTTCTTCCAGATTCATTTTAATTCTCCATGGCGCATGTTTGCGTTTCCTGATTTCCGTTTTGAATAGACTTCCGGCAGTAAGCGTCAATGAGGGCTGACGGCAGGTGTTCTTCCACAAAGGAACTGCCGCAGGCAATTTGGCAGGCTGCCTCAAGGCTTTCCGGAAGCCGGCTTAAGCGGTTAAGTATTTCAGGGTCTGCGGTATAGGAGTTGAAGCGGGCTTCCTCCGGCAGGGGACTTTCATAGCTTATGCCGTACAGGCCGGCATATATGATTAGCGCAAAGGCCAGATAGGGGTTGGCTGCCGGGTCAGGGGAGCGCAGCTCCGCCCGCCGGTACTTTCCTATGGCAGCGGGAATCCGAATCAGGTGAGAGCGGTTTTCACGTGACCAGGAGATATATTTCGGCGCTTTATTTTGGCCGAAACGCTGATAGGAGCTTTCGGTGGGGTTTAGAAATGCGGTGATATCCGCAATTTTTGCCAGAATACCGGCAATCATAAAGGAAAGGGCGGCGGAATCATTTTCATAGTTGTTTTCGGCCAGGCTTCCTGAGTCTTTTGCAGGAAAATTTTCCGATATGTTTCTTCTTTTCACGGAGACATTGATATGAAATCCGTTGCCGGGCCTGTCAGCAAGGGGCTTGGCGCTAAAATCAGCGAAAAGACCGTTGCGGCGCGCCACGATTTTGGCAATATTCTGAAAGGTTATGGTGTTGTCGGCGGCGGTAACGGCGTCCGAGTAGCGAAAGTCAACTTCATTCTGGCCGGGGCCAGCCTCATGGTGGGAGCTTTCGGGGAGAATACCCATCTGCTCAAGGGTAAGGCAGATTTCCCGGCGGATATTTTCCCCTCTGTCGTCGGGGGCGATATCCATATAGGAGGCCTCGTCATAAGGAGTTTTGGTGGGCTTTCCGTTTTCATCCAGATGAAAAAGATAGAATTCCTGCTCCGCGCCGAAGTCGAAATGATAACCGCGCTTTGCCGCGTCCGCAACCGCCCTTTTGAGAAGGCTTCTGGTATCGCATTCAAAAGGTCTTCCGTCAGGATACGTGATATTCGCAAACATCCGGACAACCTTTCCGTGTTCCGGTCGCCAGGGGAGGAGGGAGAGGGTATCGGGCTCCGGGTGAAGGAGCAAATCGCAGTTCTTCTCGTCGCCGAATCCGGCGATGGAGGAAGCGTCGAAGGCGATTCCGTATTCGAAAGCCCGGGAAAGCTCGCCCGGCATGATGGATATATTTTTCTGTATTCCGAACACATCGCAGAAAGCAAGACGGATGAATTTCACGTCCTCCTCCGCTATATATTGCATGACTTCCTGTTTTGAATATTTCATAATAACCTCCTGATGCCAGTCCACGGCGTCTTTTTGGTACGCTTTGCTGTCTGATTATAATCAAGGTTACCTTATACCCGTATCGGCGGAATGTCAAGGAAAATAAAAATTGAAAATTGATTTCCGGGTTTTTTACAAATCAGGGGTTGACAAATCTTTTTGACAGGTGCATAATGCAAAAGGTGAAAGGCAATGGCGTCTTTGAGTGTGTACTCAGAGACGCTTATTCTTTTCACATAAAAATGAAATATTGACAAAGAGGCAAAGGAGTCTTTCATGTGTTATCACGGGAAGACTCTATTTTTTGCCGGAAATCCCGGGAAATGAGAAATGGAGGAAAATTTATGGAAAAAGTATCTGATTATTTTGGAAGCCTGGTATTTGACGACAGGGTAATGAAAGCAAATCTGTCGGACAGAGTTTATAAGTCGCTGAAAAAGACCATCGACGAGGGCGCAAAACTTGATATCAGTGTGGCTAATGCCGTCGCCACTGCTATGAAGGACTGGGCGGTTGCACATGGCGCCACCCATTACACCCACTGGTTCCAGCCCCTTACAGGAATCACAGCGGAAAAACATGACAGCTTTATTTCCCCATCTCCTGACGGCGGCGTGATTATGGAGTTTTCCGGCAAAGAATTAATCAAGGGAGAGCCGGACGCTTCCTCTTTCCCATCAGGAGGGCTTAGGGCAACCTTTGAAGCAAGAGGGTATACCGCATGGGACCCCACTTCCTACGCCTTTATAAAGGGAAAAACTCTGTGCATTCCAACCGCCTTCTGTTCCTACGGCGGCGAGGCACTGGATAAAAAGACGCCCCTTCTGCGTTCCATGGAAGCGCTGAGCAGGCAGGCCGTCAGAATCTTAAAGCTGTTTGGAAACGATTCGGTGAAATGTGTCCGCACATCCGTGGGGCCGGAGCAGGAATATTTCCTTATCACAAAGGAAATGTACGATATGCGTCCGGACCTCCGTTTTACAGGAAGGACTCTGTTCGGGGCAAAATCTCCTAAAGGACAGGAGATGGATGACCATTACTTTGGCGTGATTAAGCCGAGGGTGGCGGCATACATGGAAGAATTAAACAATGAGCTCTGGAAGCTGGGAATTCTTGCAAAGACAGAGCATAACGAGGTTGCCCCTGCACAGCATGAGCTGGCTCCGATTTATACCACAACCAATATCGCGACGGACCACAACCAGCTTATGATGGAAATTATGCAGAAGGTGGCGGCAAAGCACGGACTGGTCTGTCTGCTTCATGAAAAGCCTTTCGCGGGCGTAAACGGAAGCGGCAAGCACAACAACTGGTCGCTCACCACCGACACCGGGGTGAATCTGTTATCTCCCGGGGAAACCCCTTATGAAAACGCGCAGTTTCTGCTTTTCCTCTGCGCAGTGATTAAGGCGGTTGACGATTATCAGGATTTGCTCCGCCTTTCCGTCGCCACGGCGGGAAACGACCACAGGCTTGGGGCAAACGAAGCGCCCCCCGCCGTTGTCTCCATGTTCCTGGGAGATGAGCTGAACGCCGTTCTGGAGGCAATTGAAAGCGGAACGCCCTATGAAGGCGCGGAAAAGACACAGATGAAGCTGGGCGTGAATGTTCTGCCAAAGTTTAACAGAGATACCACAGACCGCAACAGGACGTCGCCTTTTGCCTTTACCGGCAATAAGTTTGAGTTCCGTATGCTTGGTTCCTCCAACAGCATTGCCTGCGCCAACATGATGCTCAACAGTGCGGTTGCCGAGAGCCTTAAGATTTATGCC
Source organism: bacterium 1xD8-48 (assembly GCA_009917455.1). Lineage (GTDB taxonomy): Bacteria > Bacillota > Clostridia > Lachnospirales > Lachnospiraceae > Suilimivivens. Next base: position 30,537 of record QZDS01000005.1, read on the forward strand.
GACCGTCTGGAAGGGGCGGAGGATTTTGAAAACACCCTTCACGAGATGATTCGCAAGACCATCAAAGACCACAAGAGAATTATCTTTAACGGCAACGGTTATGACGATGACTGGATTAAGGAGGCCACAGAGGTAAGAGGTCTTCTGAACTACCGTACCACGCCCGACTGCATGCCGCATCTGCTGGATAAGAAAAACGTGGATATGCTCACCAGCCACAGGGTATTTTCCGAGGCGGAGTTAAAGTCCAGATGTGAGATTATGCTGGACAATTACTGCAAGTCGGTTCTGATTGAAGCTAATACCATGGTGGATATGGCAAGAACTCAGATTGCACCGGCAGTGGAGGCATATACGCTGAAAATCGCCAAAACCGCGGCGGCGAAAAAGGCATTGGACGCAAGCCTTGCCTGCCGGTATGAAAGCGAGCTGGTAAAGAAGCTTTCCGTTCTGACGGACAGAATCTGGGAAAAGGTCGGAGAACTGGAAAAGGGTGTGGTATCCCTTTGCGAGGCGGAGGATATTGTTTCCCAATCCTATGAAATCCGCGACAATATTCTTTCAAAAATGAGCGAGCTACGAGCTTCCTGCGACGAGGCGGAGATGCTTACGGATAAGAGCTATTGGCCCTTCCCCACCTACGGAGATTTGCTTTTCGGGGTGCGGTAGGAACTGACTGCGGAACTTTTAATTATGAGGAGGATTATGAAAATGGCAGCGGAGGAGATTATGAAAATTGTGGCGGAAAGCGTCACGAGTGAGGTGTTCGGTGTGTGGTTCCTGATTGGAGCCGCGCTGGTATTCTTTATGCAGGCAGGCTTTGCCATGGTGGAAACAGGCTTTACAAGGGCAAAGAACGCCGGCAATATCATTATGAAAAACTTAATGGATTTTTGCATTGGTACAGTAATGTTTGTTTTTCTGGGATTTTCCCTGATGATGTCCGAGGATTATCTTTTCGGTTTTATCGGGATTCCCAATTTAAATATTTTTTCAGATTTTAACGGCTTTATTCAGGGAAATGCGTCCAGCTTTGTTTTCAATCTGGTATTCTGCGCGACGGCGGCGACTATTGTTTCGGGAGCCATGGCGGAGCGGACGAAATTTGCTTCCTATTGCATTTATTCCGCTGTGATTTCCCTGTTCGTCTACCCCGTGGAGGCAGGATGGGTGTGGAATTCCAACGGATGGCTTGTGCAGATGGGCTTTCATGACTTTGCCGGTTCTGCGGCGATTCATTCGGTAGGCGGAATCACCGCCTTAATCGGAGCCATAATGGAGGGACCCCGTCTTGGAAAGTACATAAAGGATAAGGCGGGTAAGGTAAAAAAGGTAAATGCCATTCCGGGGCATTCTATCACGCTGGGAGCTCTTGGATGCTTTATCCTCTGGTTCGGCTGGTACGGTTTTAACGGTGCGGCGGCCTGGAGCGGAAGCTCTCTTGCCTCCATCTTTCTGACCACCACCATAGCTCCGGCGGTCGCTACCTGTACGACTTTGATTTATACCTGGGTAAAAAACGGCAAGCCCGATGTCTCCATGTGCCTGAATGCGTCTCTGGCAGGACTTGTGGGAATTACGGCGGGGTGTGACGCTCTGGATGCCTTCGGTTCCATTATTGTGGGCGTTGTTTCCGGTATTCTGGTAGTGGCTGTGGTGGAGATTCTTGATTTGAAGCTTCACATTGACGACCCGGTAGGCGCAGTGGGCGTCCACCTTGCAAACGGCGTCTGGGGCACGCTGGCAGTTGGACTTTTAGCAAATCCACAGGCTCCGGCAGGGCTTGAAGGACTGCTGTATACGGGAAGCGCAAAGCTTTTCGGTGTGCAGAGCCTTGGAATTGCGGCGATTCTCGTCTGGACGGCTGCGCTTATGACAATCGTATTCCTTATCATAGATAAGACCATCGGCCTTCGGGTTTCCGCGGAGGAGGAAATCAGGGGACTTGACAGCACAGAGCACGGACTGCCCAGCGCTTACGCGGATTTTGCACCGGCAGTGGAAAGCCTGGATTACGGATTTGAGGGAGCGGAGGCTGTTGTGGGAGAAATACCGGCGGCCGAAGCGGTTCCTGTGAAAAAGGTTCCGACGTTTACGGAAGGGACGCCGAAATTTACCAAAATTGAGATTGTCTGCAAGGAATCAAGATTTGAAACCTTAAAGAGCGCGCTTATGAATATCGGCATCACCGGTATGACGGTTTCTCATGTGCTGGGATGCGGAATACAGAAAGGAAAGCCAGAGTATTACCGCGGCGTTCAGGTGGAGGCAAATCTTCTGCCCAAGATTCAGGTGGATATTGTGGTCAGCAAGGTGCCTGTACAGCATGTAATTGAGGCGGCGAAAAAAGCCCTTTACACAGGTCACATCGGCGATGGAAAGATTTTTGTCTATGATGTGGAAAATGTAGTGAAGGTGCGGACAGGAGAAGAGGGCTATGACGCCCTGCAGGATGTGGAATAATGAGTATTCATGAAGAATGCGGCGTGTTTGGTATTATAAACAAAAATCCTTTTGATGCGGCAGGGGCGGCTTATTACGGGCTGTACGCCCTGCAGCACCGGGGGCAGGAGAGCTGCGGAATTGTGGTTAACGATGACGGCGTGTTTTCCTCCTATAAGGATTTGGGTCTGGTCAGCGAGGTGTTTTCCGCAGATACGCTTGCCCGCCTGCCGGAAGGAAATATGGCAGTAGGGCATGTGCGGTACGGAACCACCGGCGGCAACAGCCGCAATAACTGCCAGCCCATAGAGGTCAATCATCAGAAAGGGAAAATGGCCCTTGCCCATAACGGAAATATCAGCAATGCGGCCCGGCTTCGAAATGAACTGGAGCTGGCGGGCGCGATTTTCCATACCACCAGCGATACAGAAATTATTGCCTATATTGTAACAAGGCAGCGGCTCCGCGCCGCTTCCATAGAGGACGCTGTAAGCCTCGCCATGGATTATCTGGAAGGGGCTTATTCTCTGGTGCTGATGTCGGCACAGAAGCTGATTTGTGTGCGCGACCCCCACGGCTTTCGGCCTCTGTGCTATGGAAAGACAGCGGACGGCTGCTATGCGGCGGCCTCCGAGAGCTGCGCCTTAAAGGCCATAGGAGCCGAGTTTATCCGGGATTTGGAGCCGGGGGAAATTCTGGTGTTTGACGGGGAAAGGGTGATTTCACGAAGGGAGCACTGCGGGAAAAGGGAGAAAAAGCTCTGCATTTTTGAGTATATCTATTTTGCCAGGCCGGATTCAGTGATAGACGGAACCTCCGTTCATAAGGCAAGGCTCCGGGCCGGGGAAATTCTTGCCAGAGCCTGCCCGGCGCAGGCGGATATTGTGGTGGGCGTGCCGGATTCGGGGCTGGATGCAGCGCTGGGATTTGGCAGGGGCTTGGGTATCCCTTACGGAATCGGACTGATTAAAAACAGATATATCGGCAGAACCTTTATTTCCCCGGGGCAGAGCGCAAGGCTTGATCAGGTACGGATTAAGCTGAGCGCAGTTGAGGAAAGTATCAGGGGAAAACGGGTGGTGCTGGTGGATGATTCCATTGTAAGAGGAACCACCAGCGGGCGGATTGTAAGGCTCCTTCGGGAGGCCGGGGCAAGGGAAATTCATATGCGAATCTCCTCGCCTCCCTTTTTACACCCCTGTTACTACGGAACGGATATTGATTCCCCGGAACATCTGATTGCCTGCAGCCACAGCGTGGAGGAAACAGCGCAGATAATCGGGGCGGACAGCCTTGGTTATCTGCCGGTGTCCGGCCTGGGGGAGCTGATTCGTGAGACAGATACATCCATATCCGGCGCAGACGGCGGAAAGGAAAGCGCAGGCAGCGGCAGGGGAGTTGGCTGTCATGACTGCAACGGTTACTGCTGCGCCTGCTTTGACGGCAATTATCCCACAGCGGTTCCTTCCGATACAAGAAAAGACAGATTTGAACGGAAGCTTTCAGAGAAAAAGCTTTAAAGGAAGTATAATTGTTACTCTTGTTCCGATTCTCGGTGTACTGTCATATTGCAGCCCGTACGGCGCACCGTAAGTAAGTTTAATTCTTTCGTGAATGTTCCATACGCCATACCCGTGACCGTTTAAGTGGTTTCTCCTATTGAAAATATGGAGAAGCCGCTCCTTTGTCATGCCAACGCCGTCGTCGGTGACGGTGATATAAAGCTTATCCTCTTCTTTTGCCGCATCCAGAAAAATGGTTCCGCTCTCCGATTCCTTTTCCCGTATACCGTGGGTGATAGCGTTTTCAATCAGAGGCTGTAAGGTAACCTTTATAATCTGATAGGGGTACAGCGATAAAGGAACATTGTTCTGCAGGATAATGCTGTTGTTGAAGCGGAGATTCTGGATATCAATGTAGGCTTCTATATGCCGGATTTCATCCTCAAGGGTTACGATGGACTCTCCGTTTCCAAGGCTCAGCTTGTAAAACGCGCCCAGCTCGCTGGCAGCCGTGGAAACCTCGGGGGCCTGGTTGCGGATTCCCATCCAGTAAATCATATTCAGGGTATTGTAAAGAAAGTGGGGGTTGATTTGGGACTGCAGTACCTGCAGCTCCAAATCCTTGATAGCGACGCCCTGCTCATATTGTTCTTTCATCAGCTTTTGGATTTGCACCTGCATATGGTAAAAGCTGTCGGTCAAATCGCCAATCTCGTCGTTTCCGTTATCAATCCGCCGCGGGACGATAATTCCATGGCTAAAGTCTGACATCTGTTTCTTTAAAACAACAATTCGTGAAGTCAGTGAACGGCTGGTCATGTAGATAACAGGCATACAGAACAGCAAAACCACGAAAACCAGCAGAATCATCTGATGAAGAAGCTGGCGGCTGCTTGCCAGCAAATCCGCGGAGGGAATCATAATAGCCAGCGTCCAGTCGCTCTTGTCAATAGTGCGCAGGCCAACCAGGTAGGAGCTGCCGTCGCACTGGATTTCCTTTAAGCTGTCTCTGGAGGCAAGATGATATTCTTCCGCCATTTCTTTTACCTTTTCGGGCGTAAAAAAGGGCAGGCAGGAATCATTTCGGACGATAACCTCTCCATGGGAATTAAATAAAAGCACGGAGGTGTTTTCGGTGGAGCCTGCCTGATTTAAAATCTGGGAAAAGGTGGATTCCGGTATTGTGGAAATAATATAACCCAGATATTTTTTTATGTTGTCCAGTGCGGCAATGCGGCTGACCATAAGGATAGCGGGTTTATCCGTATCGTCGTCAAAAAAGGAGCTGGGAAGCCACACATAGTTTCCCGGCGCGTTTGCCATTCTGTCATACCACTGCTTTTTGCGCTCATCAGGAAGCTTTTGAAAACGTTCGGTGGCTTCAAAGGACAATTCCCCCGAGGTGGCGTAAAGACGGATTTTGGAAATATCATTGGAGGTATAGGAACCGTAGAGAATTTCCTTGATGCCCCGGCTGGTCTGGATATTCCAGTTTGCAACGCTGTGGCTGTAATAATTTTCCCCGTCAATGAGCGCCTGTTTAATGGTGTCGCTGTAGGTGATGACATTGATAATCCCGTTGATTTCCTGCACCCGGTACTGGATATAAGAAGCGGTCTGGTTTAAAGTGTTTGTACCCGAATAAACGCCGGAATCAAGTTCTCTTTGCGTCATACGGTAGCTGTTGACAATGATAACGAGAAGAAGCAGCGCCGTGATGAGAAAAAAGTAAGACAAAAATACTTTATAAACAAAGTGCCTGCGCAGCCTTGTAAAAAAAGTGCCTGGAATCTGCATAAATTTTTTCAATAATTTTATCATAAGCGTTCCTTCATGCCTTACGGCTATGCCTCCCGGCGATACTGGGAAGGCGTCATATGGCAAATCTTTTTAAATAGGATATTCAGATAGTTGGCATCGGGAATGCCAATCTGCCGGCTGATTTCATATAGCTTTAAATTGGTGTTTTTCAGAAGATATCTGGCCTTGTCAATCCGTACCTTCACAATAAAGTCATTGACTGTCATGCCGCAGTTTTTCTTGAACAGAGTGCAGAAATAATTCTGCGAAAGCTCCACCTGGTCGGCTATCATTTTAATAGACAGCTTTTCGTCTCCGTAATACTGATAGATATAATTTATAGCCTGCCGGATTTTGGGCTCATAATCCTCATGGCCGGAGGGCAGCAGGCTTTCGGATATTTGTCTGTCTATATCCTGCCGAAGCCGGGGGAGGGACTGACTGCGAAAATCATCCAGGGAGTAAACAGGCGCGCCGGGGTTTTTCTGCATAATAAACAGATAAAGTTCATATAGCTTCTGACTGATATAGTTGATATCGGTAAAGCGTTCCGACGCTATGGAATCTAAAAGCGCTGCATAACGTTCCGGCGATAGCTGCTTTTCGGAAAAAAGGGAAGCGGGAGCCGGTTTGTGGACAAAATTAAAGGAAAGCAGCGTCAGTCTGGGGCGGTCTTCGTAAAAACAGATACAGGCCATTTCGCAGACGGCAGAGTGATAGCTGGCTGCAAGGTTTTTAAAAGAAGGGACAGGCGGGCCGGCAACAACAGTGCTTTCCCTCTCATACTCCTGTTTTATCCATTGCTGCAGTTGTTGGGCGGCGTCTCTTATACGTCCCGGGGACTTCGTCATTACAAGAAAAAAGATGCATAAATGCTCCATAACTCCGGAAAAATATTCTGAGTCGGAAAAAATACCTTCCCTCTTCCAGTATTCACGGATATTGAAGCAGTCCGCGTAAGGATAAGAAGGAAAATTCGGGAAATCGATATGCAGACATACTGCATAGCAGGTACCGCTTTCCGGCCAGGTAAAATAAGAAGGAACAAAGTCCTCGTGAAATTTAATCCAGTCTGTCTGTTTCTGAATCAGTATCAGTGCCACCCTGTCCTTCACAATATCCTCCGCCCGCCCGAGATTTCGGGTACGCAGCATATCTAACCGGGATTTTTCTCTTTCCCGGTTGATTGCCTCGGCGGTCTTTGCCACGGCAAGACTGACGTTGCCAGGGGTGGCCGGTTTGTCGATATAAGCGTCCACCTTTAATGTGATTGCGGATTTCAGATATTCTTTTTCCGCATAACCGCTGATAAACAAAATGCGGCAGGAAGGCGAGCGCTTTCTGATTTCATGGGCAAGCTCAATGCCGGACATGTGCGGCATACGGATATCCGTAAGCAGAATGTCAGGTTCAAATTCAGAGGCAATTTTAAGCGCCTGTATTCCGTTGGAGGCAGCCTTGATATGGGTAATTCCCAGATTGCCCCACTCGACATAGTGTAAAAGTCCCTCTCTGGTCAAATCCTCGTCGTCAACCAGTAAAAGTCTGATTTCCATAACGGTCCCCCCGCAAACAGCCGATATCTGCTGAACTGTTACATGTGTAATGAAACACTGTAAAGCAGCACATCGTATTTAGTGACAAGCGTATTTTATCAGCTAATGACAATAAAGACAATAATACACAAAACAAGTCGTAAGATATTAAAGAATTTAGTAGTTTTGTTATATTTTGTGAGATAAATCAGGTTGCTATACTGAAAATATCAAAAAATTTTACAATTCATTTTTCGGAACTGTTGTAAAAGTAAAAGCAGGGAGGAGGAAGCAATGGACAGAGCGGAAGTATTAAAGCAGAAAATGCGGGACGGAAAGCTGGTAAAGGGTTTCTTTTTGACTCTGACAGACGGTATTGTGGGCGAGATTGCAGGCTATGCAGGTTACGACTATGTATGGATTGACGCGGAGCACGGTCCGCATGACCGGCAGGAAATCCTGCGTCATATTATGGCGGCTCAGGGAAGCGGCTGCGCGGCCTTTGTGAGAGTGCCCGGCGTGGATAGAACCATGTTAAAAGCAATTCTGGATATGGGGCCTGACGGAATTATTTTTCCTTTTGTCAATTCTGCGGAAATTGCCAGGGAAGCGGTGCGCGCATGCGCCTATCCTGATTTCGGCGGCGTCAGGGGACAGGGACCTGTCAGAGCTATTCGGTACGGGCTGATAAATGAGGATGAATATATTCAGGAGGCCTATGGAAAGGTGCTGAAAATCGCACAGATAGAAACCATGGAGGGCTATGAAAATCTGGAGGAAATTCTGAAGGTGGAGGGGCTTGATTCCCTGTTTATCGGCGCGGCTGATTTGGGACGTTCCATCAAAGGACGGAACGACGGCACAGAGCTTTCGGTAGTTTACGAGGATATCTGCAAAAGAGTCCGGGCGAGGGGGAAATACCTTGGCGTGGCCATAGGCCCCGAGCGTGAGGAGGCAGAACGCGTGAAAAATCTGGGGGCACAGTGGGTGGTATTCGGTCAGGACACCATTGTTCTGGCAAAGGCGCTGAAAGCAAACCTGGATGCTCTCGCAGATTATTAAGGAGTGGAAGTATGGGAAAAACAGACGCAGATGACAGGAAATACCAAAACCATGGTGGCAGCAGTAACTTTACGAAAGACTTCAATAGCTCCTGTCAGGTGATTTTCCGTACCGGCTCTTTTGAATACGAGCTTGTAAGGAACTGGGCAAAATGGCCGAGTGATATGGAAAATCGTGCGGTATGCGGGATTGCCTGCACCGGCGAAGGTAATGTGATTGCAGCCACCCGCTCGAAGAAGTATCCTATCTGTATTCTGAATGGAGAGGGAAATCTCATAAAAACAATCGGAGGGGATTTGGATTTTGCCAGAACCCATGGAGTGACCGTTGAGAGCGACGGAACCATCTGGTGTTGCGACGACCAGAACAGTGTGGTTTATCATCTTTCCATGGACGGAGAAGTGATTGGACAGATGGGAGAAAAGGGTGTTTTCAGCGACAGCGGTTATGACGCATCTGTTCGCTGGCCCCATGATTTGTACACCAATAAGAGAGCGGCGGAGCCTTTTAACAGACCTACCAGAATGGCCTGCTCCCCCTGGGGAGACTACTATTGCAGCGACGGCTATGGAAACACCGCCGTCCACCGCTTCGACAGGGAAGGACGTCTTTTAAGAACCTGGGGAGGTCCGGGCCGGGAGCCTGGGAAATTCCGGCTTCCCCACAGCCTTGCCTTTGACGACAGAGAAAGAGTGTGGGTCTGCGACAGGGAGAACTTCCGCATTCAGGTGTTTGACAAGGAAGGAAATTACCTGGCGGGACGGGAAAGGACAGGCTATGCGTCCGAGCTTTGCTGGTATGAAGGGCATATGTACCTTTGTGACGGCGACGGTCAGGTGAGGATTTATGACAGAGAGCTTTGGCAGACGGCGGTGATTGGTTATCCGGGCTGCTTTGCAAGGATTCATTCCATCGGGATGGATGGAAAAGGAAATATTTATCTGGGCAGAATAGAAGGGGATGATTCCCTGTTTCTTCTGAAAAATATCAGTAGATAAAAGGTAAGGGAAGAAGTTTGTGCCCGCGCTGCGCACAGACTTTTGCAGTTCCTGTACACAAAAGGCGGCGCAGAAAAGAGGAAAGGTATGAAAAAGAGAAACAAAATGGTTGCACTGTTACTGACAGGTATGCTGACATTATCCATGCTGGCAGGGTGCGGCGGCAGCGGTAAAGACAGCGCACAGGCAGATGCATCTGCGCCGGCAGAAACGGAGAGCGGCGGCGATGCGGCGCCGGCGGAGCAGGAAAGTGAACCTGCAGGAGAAGCCGCGGCAGACGGTGAAAAGATTAAGATGACTATGATGGTATGGGGGAACATCGACGACTATACCCCGTCCAATGAAGTGCTGCTTAAGACATTCCCGGAGCTTGCGGAGAAGATTGACCTTCAGGTGGAGCTGGGGGGAGGAGGCGACGTCGAAGTTGCTGAGAAATTCCGTCTGATGTTGGCCTCAGGGGAGGAACTTCCCGACCTTATTCGCTTAAACTACACACAGTTCCCGGAATTTGCCGATGCAGGAGTACTGTATGACCTGGCGGATGCGGTAGCGCCTTACGAGGGCGACATCATTGACGCGGCAAAGAGCCTTATGACCTGGAATGATGTGTATTATGCAGTACCTCAGGAGGTAAAGCCTAAGGTATGGCTGTATCGGACAGATATTTTTGCAGACTGCGGCGTAGACCCGGCGCAAGTGAAGACGCTGGACGATTTTCTGGCGGCGGCTAAGACAGTCAATGACAAATATCCCGACAGTTACATTGAAAATTATGGAACGCCTCTGAGCAATTATGATTTGACCATGATGCTTTGCGCCACAGGAGGAACCTTCTGTGACGAGGAGGGCAATTACCATTGCGCTACGGATGAAGGAGTGAGAAAGGCATTTGAAAACCTGAAAAAGCTTAATCAATGCGAATCTCTGTCCCAAATTCAGGAGTGGAGCGCAGACTGGCAGGCAGGCTTTGCTAATGACGTGTTGGTATCTCAGTTAATCGGAGGCTGGATGAAAGACCATCTGATGAACTGGACGCCTGAAAATTCAGGTAAATGGGGCATGGCCATGTGGCCGGAGGAGATTGCAACAGGCTCCGAGTCCGGCGGCGGAATTTGGGTAATCCCCAAGGATGCCCCTCATGCGGCGGAAGCGGCGGATTTGATTGCAAAATTTGCTTTTGACCCGGAAGTGCGCAAGGGCGTTTACGATTTGACAGGCAAGATTCCTCCCCTTATTTCCGCATCACAGGACGAGTATTATCTCTCCAGCGAATATTTTGGAGATACCTCCGCTTATTTCAAGGCAATGGAAAACTTCTCCGTTTATCCCTACAATCCGGCCTCCTCTCAGGAAATTCCGATTGTAGCGCAGTACTTAACAGAATATATCAACGGCACCATGGACCTGGACGCAGCGCTTAAGGCAGCCGATGCCGATTTGCTAAATCAGATTGGAAATCCTTATCAATAAGAAAAAAGGGCTGTTGCAGGTATGCAATAGCCCTTTATTATACCAGCCTTTCGGCGCACGTTTCTGCAGACAGTTGGTGGACATCCGGGAAGCAGACATTCGGCGGATGTCGCGAGATTAAGAAAAGAGGTTATCAATGAAAAAAGTGAATTCCGGGAAAAATGGAAAAAAGGCGCAGATAGCTCCCTGGCTGTTTCTGCTCCCGTTTATTTTAATATATGTAGGAACATTTCTATATCCGGCCTTTTTCTCCTTATATTTGAGTTTCTTTAAATATAAGGGGTATGGCGAGGCGAAATTTGTCGGAGTCAGCAATTATAAGAGCCTTCTGACTTACCGTACCATGTGGGTGTGCCTTGGCAATACGCTGTTTTACTTTATCACAAGCTATATCCCCACCATGCTGATTTCCTTTCTGCTAGCAGTAATGGTGCGTTCCAAAACCTTAAAAAGATTTCAGAGAATTTACAAGCCCATAATTTTTCTGCCTCAGATTTGCGCGGTAGTGGCGGCTTCACTGCTATTCCAGATTATTTTCGGGGGACAGGTGGGGGTGATTAATCAGGTTCTGGGAACGGAAATTCCGTTTCTGACAGACCTCCGGTATATGAAATGGCCGGTGTCCGCGTTGATTACCTGGCGGGGAATCGGGTGGTATTTTGTAATTTTCCTTGCAGGTCTTACAAACATTTCCGAGGAGGTTGAGGAAGCGGCCATGGTGGACGGAGCCACGCCTTTTCAGAATCTTATGAAAATCATTATTCCGCTGATGAAACCAACCTTTATGCTGACCTCCGTTACATATGCAATCGGTTCACTTAAGCTGTATACGGAGCCCAACGTACTGCTGAGCAGAACGGAAGCTCCCTTACAGGTAGCGCCTTATATCAATATTGTGACAACAAATGTCAACGGTGGAAACTTCGGCATGGCTGCCGCAGCCGGATGGCTTCTGGTTCTGCTTATTTTAGGCTGTACCCTTTTACAGATGAAAGCGTTTGGAGGTGAGGACTGATGAAAAATAAAACAAGACTGTTTTATAATATTTTCTGTCATGGAATTATGCTGCTGATGGCTTTTATCAGTCTGTTTCCAATTTATATTATGGTGATGGGCTCCTTCAAGTCCTCCTCGGAGCTTTTGCTGAACTCTGTAGGGCTTCCCCGCTCCTTTGACCCGGTCAACTATGTTAAGCTGTGGAATTATAATTCGGGAACCATTTTAAGAACCTACTTAAATTCCCTGTTTGTGGGAGGCGTATATACAGTGATTGCTATTGTCTTTGCCTCCATGGCGGGCTATGCCTTTGCAAAATATAAATTCCGGGGAAAGGAAGTTCTTTTTGTGATGTTTCTGCTCACCATGATGGTGCCTCAGGAGCTGAACCTGACACCTCTTTATCTGATTTATTCCAGGCTGGGGCTTTTGAACACCTACACCGTACAGATTATCACGGGTATCGCCAATGTGTTTGCCATGTTTATGTTCAGAAAAAATATGGAGACCATACCGGATTCTCTGATTGAATCTGCAAAGATTGAGGGGGCGGGCCACTTTAAGATTTTTACAAAAATTATTGTTCCTGTGTCAAAGCCGGTTTTCGGCGCTCTTGCTATTCTGGTGTACTTAAGCAAATGGAACGAATTTCTTCTGCCCAAAATGTTTATCAGTAAGACAGAGCTTTTGCCGATTATGGTAATTCTGCCTACATTAAGCGTGGGAGATAATCTGTATGCCGTGCCCTGGGAGCTGGTGCTTACAGGCTGTACATTAGTGATTATTCCGCTGGTGATTATCTTTTTAATGTTCCAGGATAAATTTTTGGCAAGCGTGACTATTGGCGCGGTGAAAGGATGAGTGTATAATGAATAGGAAAGAGAATGCAGACGGCGGAAGTCTTCAAAGCGCAGCTGGGGAAAACCCGTCTGAGGCGTATTCTGAGGGTTGTGAGTGTGTGGGTTACCGAAATAAGCTGTGGGAAAAGCTAAAGACAGGGAATAAGGTTTACGGATTTTCCGTGAACTTCCCAGCCCCGCCAATGATTGAGTGCATTGCGCCGGGGTGGGATTATGTGTGGCTTGACGGTCAGCACGGCCTTATGGGTTATCAGGAGCTGCTTTCCTTAAGCATTGCGGCAAGAGCCGCACAGGTAAGCGTTATTATCCGTTCCCCGGGACACGATTTTTCCGTGCTGGGACCGCTTATGGATTTGTGCCCGCAGGGGCTGATGGTTCCCATGGTGAATAACGAGGAAGAGGCGAAGGAAATAGCGGCGTGCCTGCAGTTTCCACCAAAGGGCCGGCGGTCTTTCTGGAACACCCGGATGATTCAGCTTGCCGGGGACGCTTATTATAAGGAAAAGACCACGCTGGTGATTGCCCAGATTGAGACGTCGGAGGGCGTTCGGAACGTGGACGGTATTGTCGGCACGGAAGGGATTGACGTCCTTATGTACGGCCCGGCTGATTTGGGGCTTTCCTATGGTTTAAAACCCGGCAGCAGCCGGAAAGAGTATGCATGTATGGCGCACGCGGCTGAGGAAATGGTGCGGGCTGCAAGGGCGGCGGGAAAGTATTCCATGTTTATTGCGGGAGACGTACAGGAAGCACGGGAACTGGAGGAAATGGGAGCGGATATTATTGTCTGCGGCAGTGACTACGGATTTTTAAAAGAAAGCGCAGGCAGAACGCTTGCGGAACTGGAAAACAGCAAGCGCCTGCACAGCGCACGAAACGATTGACGGAAGCGTAAAGCCGCCGGAAATCGTTTCAGACGAGTGTGCGCTGGAAATGAGCTTGCAGAACTGGAATAGGAGAACAATATGTACAAGGCGAACGAAGAACGATACGAAAACATGAAGTATGTAAGATGCGGCAAAAGCGGCGTCCTGATTCCCAGAATTGCGCTGGGATTCTGGCACAATTTCGGCTCTGTTGACAATTTTGAAAACCAGAAAGCCATGGTGCGCAAAGCTTTTGATTTGGGAATTACTCATTTTGATTTGGCGAACAATTACGGCCCGGTTTACGGTTCGGCGGAGGAAAACTTCGGAAGAATTATGGATGCGGACATGCGTCCCTACCGGGATGAAATGCTGATTGCCACCAAGGCCGGATATGACATGTGGAAAGGCCCTTATGGCGACGGAGGCAGCAGGAAATATCTGATGGCAAGCCTTGACCAGAGCCTTAAGAGGATGCGTCTCGACTATGTGGATATTTTTTATCATCACAGACCGGACCCGGACACGCCTTTAGAGGAAACCATGGAGGCTTTGTCGGACATTGTCCGTCAGGGAAAGGCTCTTTATGTGGGGATTTCCAATTATAATGCAGAGCAGACAAGGAAAGCCGCCGGGATTCTTGCCAGAAACCATACGCCCCTTTTGATTCATCAGTTCCGCTACAACATGATGGACAGGAAATATGAAACCGAGGGGTTAAAAGATGCGCTGAAAGAACTGGGCGTCGGCAGTATTTCTTTCTCGCCCCTTGCGCAGGGGATTCTGACTGACCGCTACCTTCACGGGATTCCCGAGGGCAGCAGGGCAACAAGGAATCATTTCCTCAAGGAAAAGGATATTCAGGCCGCTCTGGTGGAAAAGGTAGAGCGGTTGAATCAGATGGCAGGAGAAAGAGGGCAGACTCTTGCGGAGATGGCCCTTTGCTGGAACCTGCGCGGCGATAATCTGAATACCGTCTTAATCGGAGCAAGCAGGCCGGAGCAGATTGAAAATAATCTGAAGATTCTTGCCGGAGTGGATTTTTCAGAGGAAGAGCTGAAAAAGATAGATGAAATTTTAGCAAAATAGGACTTGAAGAGAAAGGGCCGTTGTCGGAAGACACGGCTCTTTTGCAAAACATCTTCCGGCTTTCTTTTTGTTGAAAAATATTTGTAATTATGATATGCTCTTTGCTGCGATAATGCTTTTTATAAATGTATTTTCCTGTACAAAGGAGGAAAATGCATGACGGAAAAGGCAGTAACAAAATTGGAAGAACTGAATCTGGCAGACAGATTTCTGTTCAGTGAAACGATGGAAGATGGGGAAGTTTATCAGGCGGCGGTCAGTATTCTCCTTGAGAATGAAATCCACTTAAAAGACAGGCCTGAGACAGAAAAGGAACTGAGAGTATCGCCGCAGCTTCGTCAAATCAGGCTTGACGTGGTGAGCATGGACAGAAGCGGAACTATTTACTGTACAGAGATGCAGAAAAGGAATACCGGAAATCTAAAGAAAAGAAGCCGGTATTATCAGGCGCAGTTGGATGTATCCCTGTTAGAACCGTGCAGCAAGGATTTTAATCTGCTGAGTGACAGTTGCTTTATATTAATAGCGCCCTTTGACTTGTTTGGATACGGACTATACAGATACACTTTTGAGGGAACCTGCCGGGAGTGCCCTGATTTGAAAATAGGAGACGGGGCAATCCGTGTCTTTATCAATACAAAAGGGGAAAACGGACAGGAATTTTCCCGGGAGTTTCTGGATTTTATGGAATACATAACAGCATCCACAGACGAAGCGGCCAATAAAACTGACAGCAGACGGATAAAGCTGATTCACGAGAGGGTCAGGGAAATCAGAAAATCGGAAAAAACGGGGGTGAAATATATGCAGCTTTGGGAAGAAATGGCATATGTAAGAGAGGAAGGGCTTGAAGAAGGGGAAAATAAAAAACTGATTCAAATTGTATGCAGAATGCTGCAAAAGGGCAACGGACCGGAGAAAATTGCGGATAGCCTTGAAGAAAGCATTGATTATATAAAGAAAATTGACCGGGCGGCACAGGAGTGTGCGTATGACTGTGATAAAATATATGCAAAATTAGCGGGCGAACAGGTATATGGTTAAGGTTCGGATTTTTCCGGTAGGAGAAAGCGGCCTTTATATTGTTATACAGCGGGCAAAGCTTCCGGCGAAAGAAAGCGGGAGGCTTTGCCCGATTTATTCCTGTGTCCGCCGTTGATAAAAATCAGGCATCTTCTCCCTCTGCGGTCGTCCCGCCGTAGGCATAGGAGACGGGCAGGCAGACCAGAGGCGGCCTGGCACGCATGTTTTCCTGTGTGAGCAGTTCCACGCACATTTCGGCGATTTCCGACACCGGCTGTACGATTGTGGAGCATGTGTAGGCTTTGTTGCCGAAATGCCGTGTCCCGTCAAAGCCGATTACCTGAACGTCTCCGGGAACCTTCTGCCCGAGCTTTTCCAGCGATTTTAAAATATCGTAGGCAAGGGTATCCGTTACGCAGAAAATTCCGTCAAAGTCCAGTTTTCCGTTCTCTATATGCGCGGCGAGAAAATCTTCAAATTCTTTATAGGGCTCTCCGTCGTTTATAATTTTCATTTCACAGGAAAGTCCTCTGGCAAGGCAGCCGTTTTCAAAACCGGCTTTTCTCTTGTTAGGCTCATTGGTCAGAGAAGAACCCCATCTCAAAAAGGCAACTCTCCGGCAGCCGAAATCGGCCAGTTTTTCGGCTGCAAGCTGGCCGCCGGCAAAATTGTCGCTGGTGACGCAGGGAATTTCAGGGCCCATGGAGCGGTCAATGGCAATAAAGGGAGTTGCTTCGTCGATGATTAAATCGGGATTGTAGGTCAGTCCGATGATTCCGTCTACTTTGTTCTGCTTTGCCATCGCCACATATTCCTGCTCCAGATTGGAGTCATAATCCGTGGAGCAAAGAAGCATACGGTATTTCCTTTTTAAAAGCGCAAGATTGATGTGGTAGGCAAGGGAGGCGTAAAAGGGTTCTAAGGTATTGGGGATAAGGAGCGCCACGGTATGCGTTTTGCTGGCCTTAAGCCCCTGGGCATAGCTGTTCACCTGATAGTTTAATTTCCTGATGGCTTCCTCCACGCGGGATTTGTAGGTTTCGCCCACTGGAAGGCCGTTGACCACTTTAGAGACAGTGCCAAGGGCCACGCCGGCTTCCCTGGCGACGTCTTTCATGGTAGGAGCGGAATTTTCTTTCTTCATGGCAACCTCTGTCATTCTAAAAAGTTTCGTGCGCCTGCAAACCATGTATTTACAGGGCGCGATGGATTCCCCGGCAAAGGGTTTTCCAAAACATAAACGATGAACTAATTATAAAGGAAATAAGTCCGTTTGTAAAGTAAACGGTATGAATGCATGTGAAACGTTATGCGAAATACGCAAGTAAATTTCACCAAAAATGCAGGAATATAATTGTGAAAAACCACGAAATCAACGCAAAACAGGCAAAATATCTAAAATAATATTGATTTTATTAAAATAAAGTGATATTTTTATAAACAAGATATAAATAACGTTTCATGAACAGCGAAAGCCCGCACGGTGCACGAAATGATTCGCGGATAAAAGTGGCGGAAATTGTTCCCGGACCAGGCGAACCGGAAGGGCTTTAGCGGAACCCACATTATAAAAGGAGATGGTAATATGAGCAAGAGCAAGTCGGCATCGGTAAGGCCGGAAATAATGGTAAAAAGGCCGCTGAAAAAACGAATCATGGACAATTGGCAGTTGTACGCCATGCTGCTTATTCCGGTGGTTCTGACAATTATTTACAAGTATATACCCATGTACGGTATCCAGATTGCTTTCAGGGATTATAAGGCAAGCAAGGGGTTTTCCGGCAGCGAATGGGTGGGGCTGGAATGGTTCTGGCGTTTTTTCAGCGCTCCTACCTTTGGAAGAATGATTAAAAACACGGTGCTTCTGAGTTTATTCAGCCTTTTGTGGAGCTTTCCGATTCCCATCATTCTGGCATTGATGCTGAATCAGCTCAGGTTCCACCGTTTTAAGAGGCTGACACAGACGGTTCTCTACGCGCCGCATTTTATCTCTACTATGGTCATCTGCGGTATGATTAAAATCTTTTTAAGTCCCTCCGGCGGCCTGATTAATCTGATTGCGGGAACCTCCATAGATTTCCTCACAGAATCCGCCGCTTTCCGCACAATCTATATTGCATCGGGAATCTGGCAGGATGCGGGCTGGGGAATCATTGTCTATATGGCAACTTTGTCGGGAATCGACACGGCTCTTTATGAGGCGGCCAGGGTGGACGGCGCGTCCCTGTTCCAGAGAATCCTTCACATCGATATACCGGGGCTGCGCTCCATTATGGTGCTGAACCTGATTATGAGCGCGGGAAGCCTGATGAATGTGGGATTTGAAAAGGTATGGCTTTTACAGACGGATTTAAACAAAGCGGTGAGCGATGTAATTTCGGTTTACGTTTACCAAAAGGGTATTGAGAGCGCCAAGTACAGCTATTCCACGGCGGTGGGTCTGTTTAATACGGTGATTAACATTATCCTGTTGATTGTGGTCAACAAGATGGCGAGCAGGATATCCGATGATACCAGCTTTATATAGGAGGTGCGGCATGAGAGCATATACAAAAACGGGAAAGCTGTCAGGGCTTTCCGAAAAAAACAGCGATATTATTCTGGCGGTAATTTGTGCCATTATTTTGTTCATAGTGGCTTATCCCCTGTATTACATACTGATTGCGTCCGTATCCAATCCCTATGACGTGTATGCGGGAAAGACCTTCCTTCTGCCGAGTCAGTTCACCCTTGACGGGTACAAGGCAGTATTTTCCGACAGTAGTGTAGTGACAGGAATTTTCAACAGCTTTAAGTATACGATAATCGGCACGGTGTTTTCGGTTGTGGTGCTCTACCTTTCGGCCTATCCCTTAAGCGTAAGAGATTTGCCGGGCAGGAAATTTTTCAGTATTTTCTTCATTATTACCATGTATTTCGGGGGCGGCATGGTTCCCACTTATCTGGTGGTAAAGGAAACGGGACTGATTAACAATATGTGGGCGCTGTTTCTTCCGGGCGGAGTTGCCGTAGGAAATATGATTATTGTGAGGAATTTCTTTGAAAACAGCATTCCGAAGGAAATGACAGAAGCGGCACAAATCGACGGCGCATCCAAATGGACAACGTTTATACAGATTGTTGTACCGCTTTCCCGCTCCATCATGGCGGTTATGGTGGTGTTCAGCATGGTGGCCTACTGGAACGACTGGTTTACTTCCATGATATACCTGCCGTCTCCCGATAAGGCGCCTCTGCCGCTGGTGCTTCGGAATATACTGATTAAGAGTTCGGCAAGCGCCAGTCAGGCAAGCACCATATCCGGCGGCTTTGCGGAATTAAACAAGATGACGGAGATGATTAAGTTTTCATCCATTATTGTTGCGGCGGTTCCCATGCTGGTTATCTATCCCTTTGTGCAGAAGTATTTTGAAAAAGGCTTTATGGCCGGCGCGGTTAAAGGCTGACCTCGGAAAGGAAATCTTACTATGAAAAAGCGGAAAGAATTTAAGACTTTAAAATGGTTTACAGGATTTGCCCTTGCAGCATTTTTAACGCTGTCCGTGACGGCGTGCGGGGGAAAAGACTATGGCAATCACGAAAAAGGCGTTGCAAGTACGGACAGGTCGCAGACAAAATTTTCCATTATGGGGGCGCAGAGCGCCTTAAGTCCGGGCTATACCGACAATGTGGTGTTGAATCAGCTTCAGCAGGATACGGGAATTTCCGTTGACTGGACCACCATGAGCGAATCTCTGGCAGAGCAGGTCAATATCCGCATTGCCGGCGACGAGCTGCCGGACGCTTTTATGGGAGTGGGGTTCAGCAATTATGACATTTCCCGTTACGGGGACGACGGAACCTTTATTGATTTGACCCCTTATCTGACAGAGGAGTATATGCCCAACTTAAGCAAAATTCTGGAGGAAAATCCGGATATCCGCAGCGCCATCACCATGGACGACGGCTATATTTACGGACTTCCGGCAGGAGAAAGAATGGGAACCGCAGGAATCGGCGCGGACGAGGATTACAGTATTTATTCCATTCCCCAGTTTTCCATGATTAACAAGGCGTGGCTGGACGATTTGGGGCTGGAGGTTCCCACGACGTTAGATGAGCTGCACACGGCGCTGAAAGCTTTTAAGGATAACGATATGAGCGCAAAATACTACGGAAACGCTCCGGGCAGCACGATTCCCATGAGCACGGGATTTGACGAATGGTGCTGGGGACAGAATATTTTTTATGCGGGATTTGGATTTACCAACTGGCCTAACGATGTGTGCAAGGATTTGGTTCTTAAGGACGACGGCACGGTCGAGTTTGTATGCGTGTCGGATGCCTACAGAGATGCGGTTACATATTTCCATGACTGGTATGCGGAGGGGCTGATGGACGTGGAAATGTTCAGTCAGTCGGACACTCAGTTGATTTCCAAATGCTCCCAGGGCTATGTGGGCGTTTCCACCTGGTGGTACATTGAGGAGCTGATGGGGGATTACGCCGATGATTACGTATTTCTACCGGTTCTGGACGGACCGGAGGGAACCCATAACGTGACAATCCGCACGGGCGGCGGCATAAACAGCGGAAATCTTAATATTACAAAGGCGTGTAAAAGCCCGGCCAATCTTCTGAAATTTTATGATATGTGGTACGACCCGGAGATTGTCATGCAGCTTCAGTACGGCGCCAAAGGCGTCTATTTCACGCAGCAGGACGAAAACGGTGTGTGGCTGAGTATTTCCGATGAGGAAAGCCAGAAGAAATACGGGAAAGGCTCCGGAGAATTAAAGGGCGAGCAGGAAGTGTACGGGCCAAAGCTGATTCTCAGCGACTATTACCAGACAACCTTTAAAATGGAGGACCGGGCCATCGAGCGTCTGACGGATTTATATGATTACTGGATGCCTTATGTGGACAGCAAGTCCGTTTACCCGGTGGACTGCGTGTTTACCAGCCGGGAACTGGATGATATTGACTGGTATAAGGTAAGCTTTGAGAGCGCGGTGGCGGAGCAGGAAGGGCTGTGGATAAAAGAAGGCGGCCCCACGGATGAGGAATGGGAAAGCTATATCGAACATTTGCGGAAAAAATGCGGAATGGATAAGCTCCTTGCGGTTTATCAGGCGGCTTATAACCGGTATGCGGGAATAGAAAACGAGGAATAAGGATGCAATCTGACGCACACGAAAAACGTTTGAGCATGGAGGTTAAAAAGATGACAAGTCAGAGCTTACGCGACGCGCGGAAATACGAAGAAGAGATGGAAAGAAAGCAGGCGGCGCAGCTCCGCCCCTCTTTCCACTTATCGGCCCGGACAGGATGGATGAACGACCCCAACGGTTTTTCATTTTACAAAGGAAAATACCATCTGTTTTACCAGTATCATCCTTACAGCTCCGTTTGGGGGCCTATGCACTGGGGGCATGCCGTAAGCAGCGACCTGCTGCACTGGGAACAGCTTCCGGCAGCGCTGGCGCCGGACAGGGATTACGACAGGGACGGCTGCTTTTCGGGAAGCGCGTTGGTTCTGCCTGACGGGGAACATCTGCTGATGTACACCGGCGTATCAAAAGAAACGCTGCCTGACGGGAGCACGCGCGAGGTTCAAAGCCAGTGTCTTGCTTTTGGGGACGGGACGGACTATGAAAAGTATGCGGGAAATCCTGTGCTGGATAGCAGGGCTCTGCCGGAAAACGGAAGCAGATTTGATTTCCGCGACCCTAAAATATGGAAAAGGAAGGACAATACCTATCGGTGCGTGGTGGGAAACTGCGACGAGGCCCATGACGGACAAGTGCTTCTTTTTTCCAGCCCGGACGGATTATGCTGGAAATATGAAAAAGTGCTTGCCGCCAACCGGGGACGATTTGGAAAGATGTGGGAATGCCCTGACTTTTTTGAACTGGACGGAAAACAGGTTCTGCTCGTAAGCCCTCAGGATATGATGCCTCAGGGGTTTGAATATCATAACGGAAACGGAACCCTGTGCCTGATTGGAAGCTATGATGAGGAAACCGATACCTTTACGGAGGAATGTAATCAGGCCGTTGACTATGGAATTGATTTTTATGCGCCGCAGACAGTGTCCGCTCCTGACGGGCGTCGGATTATGATTGGCTGGATGCAGAACTGGGATACCTGTAACCTCCATGCGCCGCAGCAGCCCTGGTTCGGACAGATGAGCCTTCCAAGGGAGCTCTTTGTAATGGACGGACGCCTGTTTCAGAAACCGGTGCGGGAACTGGAGGCGCTTCGGGGAGAAGAGGTAAGGTACGAAAATATTACATTTACCGACAGCATCAGACTGGAGGGCGTCAGGGGGCGGAAAATTGACATGGAGCTTTCCGTACGGCCGGGCGATGGGGAGAATGTTTACCGAAAGTTTGCGGTGCGTTTTGCTCAGGACGATACTTATCAGACCTCCGTCAGCTACAGACCCTGTGAATCTGTTTTGAAGGTGGACAGAAAGCATTCCGGTTCCAGGCGGGCAATTATTCATCAGCGCAGGTGTCTGGTGAGAGAAGACGGCGGAAGAATAAAGATACGGATTATCCTGGACACTTTCAGCACCGAGGTTTTTGTAAACGACGGGGAGCATGTGCTTTCCGCAACCCTCTATACAAATCCGGAGGTCGGCGGCATTTCATTCTATGCAGACGGAGCTGTCACAATGGATGTTGTGAAATACGAACTGATGATATAGCGGGCTTCAGAAAGGAGAGCATGCCGGCGGCGTGTTCGGCAAATAACGTGCACATGAACAGGGAGCGGGCGTAAGAAAAGCGCGAAGCTCCCTTTTTTCACTTTGCAGGACAATGTTTTCCCAAAAACCTTTCCAAAAGCGGGAAAGAAGTGTTAAGATTATAGGGCATGGGATAGAGGAAAAACGGACGGGTGATGTGCGATGGGAGGAAATGCGATGAGATGGATGATTGCGTCCGATATTCACGGTTCGGAATATTACTGCAAAAAGCTGCTGGAAG
Organism: bacterium 1xD8-48; assembly: GCA_009917455.1. Classification (GTDB taxonomy): domain Bacteria; phylum Bacillota; class Clostridia; order Lachnospirales; family Lachnospiraceae; genus Suilimivivens. Next base: position 53,151 of record QZDS01000005.1, read on the forward strand.
CTTATGACAGAGAAAATGCCGGGCGGCTTCTTTTGCTGGGCGATATTCTCTACCACGGGCCGAGAAATGATTTGCCCAGAGATTACAACACGAAAAGCGTGGCTAAAATGCTGAATGAACATAAAAAGGACATTCTCTGCGTGCGCGGAAACTGCGACACGGAGGTGGACCAGATGGTGCTGGCATTTCCCATTTTGGCGGACTACTGTGTGATGGCGGAGGGAGAGCATCTGATTTACGCCACTCATGGGCATATTTTCAATGAGAAAAATCTTCCGCCGCTGCATCAGGGAGACGTTTTGCTGCACGGGCATACCCATGTGCCGGTATGTAAGGAGCGTGGTAATTATACCTGTTTGAATCCGGGCTCCGTGTCCATACCCAAGGAGGAAAGCTGGCACGGATATCTGATTTTGGAAAACGGAGTGTTTGTATGGAAGGATTTGGACGGGGAGGAGAAAATAGTGTGGAAGATTCGGGAATAAAGCCGGTTGTGATTCGGGAGATTTGTGAGCTTGCGAAAAAATATAACGTTGACAGAGTGGTATTGTTCGGCTCAAGGGCACGCGGAGATTACAAAAGAGTCAGCGACATTGATTTGGCGGTCATCGGCGGAAATTTTGCGGGATTTGCGCTGGATGTGGATGAAGAAACTTCTACGCTGCTGAAATTTGATATTGTAAATCTTGACGGAAGCGTGCAAAAGGAGCTGAGAGATTCGATAGAAAGGGAGGGGCGGGTTTTGTATGAAAAAATATGAAAATTTTTGCGCCGCGCTGACAAATCTTAAGGATATTTACCTGTATCAGGAACCGTATGATAACGTGACAATGACAGGGTTGGTGGGGCTTTATGAAATATGTTTTGAACAGTCGTGGAAAATGATGAAAGATATCCTGGAGCAGCACGGATACGAAGCCGCTGCGACGGGCTCCCCCAAATTAATCATAAAAACGGCGTATCAGTCGTCAATGATTCTGGATGAAGACAGATGGATGGCTGCGCTGCAGGCAAGAAATAATGTGGCCCATTCTTATAACAGGGACGTCGCGCTGGATATTATCAGAAATACAAAGGAACAATTTTATGATATGTTTTGCGTTTTAAAGAAAACAATTGACGGAAACTGGATTTAAAAGGGGCTTTTTAAGGGAAAAACCTTTCCAGGGAACAGGCGGAGACAATGAAACTGATTATAACAGACATAGAAGACTTTCACTTAAAGGCGGAAGGCGAGCTGATTTCCGGTGATGCCACAATAACGGAACTGGCTTTGAAAGGCGGTTATCTGATGGAGTACAAAATTACAAAAAAAGAAAGTTTTACCGTTCTGGCAGGAGCATTATGCTTCGGGAAAAGGGAAAACGGTCTGCGGCATGTTTGGAATCAATATTGACCCGCAGATGGGAAACGAAAAATTCGAATACCTGATAGCGGATATTTATCACCCGTCTGTGGATATTCCCGAGGGCTTTGTGGTGAAAACCATTCCGGCTTTTACATGGGCGGTCTTTCCGTGCCGGGGCGCGATGCCCGATGCACTGCAGGATGTCAACGTAAAAATATTTTCCGAATGGCTTCCGGCTTTGAAGGAGTATGAGTTTGCGGCGGGCTACTGCGTTGAGATGTATGATTCGCCGGATAAATATCCGAAAGGAACGGCAGACGAAAATTATTATACGGAAATCTGGATTCCGGTGAAGAAAAGATAGCCGGCGTTTGGATAAATTCAGAAAGCGGCTGCATGGAGAAAAGATGCAGCCGTTTTTGTTTCTAAAACTAATACTGCGGAAGAGATACGGAAAAGGTGGTCCGTTCGTCCTCACTTGTGGCGTTGATGGCTCCGCCGTGGAGAGTGACAATCTCCTTTGCAATGGCAAGTCCCAGACCGGCTCCGCCCGTATTTGTGCTTCTGGCCTCGTCAAGCCGGAAGAACTTTTCAAAAATAGAATTCAGCTTTTCGGCGGGAATGGTCTTTCCCTGATTGATGAAGCAGATAAAAATATCCTTCTCCCTTTTCCCGGCATAGACCTTGATGGGCGTATTGGGATAGCTGTAGGAGATGGCATTTTTTAAAATATTGTTGAACACTCTTGCCAGCTTCATGGAATCCCCGTAAACCGTCAAATCATCCTCAGCCTGGAGCTCCACCGTATTGCCGTGGTTTGACAGGAGAGGATAAAATTCGTCCGTAAGCTGCATCAGCAAAAAGGAAAGGTCGATGGTTTCCTTTTCCAGGGCAATCTGCTGCAGGTTATATCTGGTAATCTCAAAAAATTCGTTTATCAGTTTTTCCAGACGCAGCGCCTTTTCCAGTGTGATATGGATATATTTTGTCCGCAGCTCGGCAGGCATGTCGGAGGCTTCCTCTAACAGATCAAGATAGCCGATTACCGAAGTGAGGGGGGTTTTCAAATCATGGGCAAGGTAGGTAATCAAATCGTTTTTGCGGTCAACCTCATCTTTTGTGGCCTGCTCATGGCGCTGCACAGAGGATTTGATTTGCACAATCTGCGTGGCCACTTCCGCATAAGCAGGAGGGAACACATCGTTGGAATCAAGGTCGTGATGCATGTAGGTATGCAGCATACGGGCCGTAGCAGAGATGGATTTTTTCACCCGCCACCGGGCGTAAAAATGCGAAACCAGAAAGAGGGCAATCAGCAGAGCGAACAGTAAGGCGATCAGCAGTATGATTAAAATTTCAGGCTTCAATTTTGTATCCACACCCCCATACTGTTTTAATATACTTGGGGTCTTCAAAGGAGTCGTTCATTTTTTCACGCAGATGCCTGATATGCACGGTAATCGTATTGTTGCTTTTGCTGAAATATTCCTCGCCCCAGACAGAGTGGAACAGCTCCTCGGCGCTGATGACCTTGCCTTTCTTCTGGCAGAGGACGTAAAGAATGGTAAATTCTGTAGGCGTCAGGGAAAGAGGCTTTTCATCCAGCGTACATTCATGGGTAAGGCTGTTAAGCATCAGACCGCCGTGAGTGATAATCTGGGAATCCTCAAGGGGTGTTACCTGATTATATTTTTTATATCGTCGAAGCTGTGCCTTTACCCTTGCAATCAGTTCGAGAGGGCGGAAGGGCTTTGTGATATAGTCATCGGCGCCTAAAGTAAGCCCGGTGATTTTGTCAACTTCCGCTTCACGGGCAGTAAGCATGATAATCGGATAATTGTGCTGTTCGCGGATTTTCTGGCAAAGGGCAAACCCATCCATTTTCGGCATCATCACATCTAAAATCGCCAAATCAAGTTCTTCATTTTCTGCCTTTTCCCAGGCCTTTTCGGAATCATAAAAGGGATAGACCGTATAATTTTCGTTTTGCAGATAAAGGGTGATTAAATCGGTGATTTCCTTCTCATCGTCCACAACCAGTATCTTTTCACTCATAAGTACTTCTCCTTCCGTATATTTTTTCCAATTCATCATTATAACAGATGGGAAGGGGGTTTGTCTAAAAAAAGATAGGAAGAAATAAATTTCTCGAAATAAATTTCTGTAAAGGACAGCTACCCACATATTTTTTCATGTGGTATACTTTCTTATACATTGCAATAACAAATGTGTGAAAGCAGATGGAAAACGGAGGAGCTATGGAAGAGAAAGCGGTGATTGATTTTACAGGGGAATTATGCAGATATGCCGGAGAAAGCGAGGCCTTTGCGGAAGAGTTCCTGAAGAGGCTGAAAGGCGATGCGGAGATTTATGAGGAGTTTACATATTATATTACCCATGGAAATTTTGCATGCAAAGCAAAGATAGAAGGTTACACTGTGGTGGATATTATGGTGTGGCAGATGGACCATTTCAAGGCAAGGCTGGATGTGGATAACAGCGGGACAAGGCAGAACGGGGACCGGATGCTGCTTCTTGCCTTTGATACGCTGCTTCGCATGCGGAAAGAGCCGGAAAAGTATATTTACAGAATGCAGAACGAGACAGGGACGGACTATCCCGATAAATATTAACCTCTTAAAAGTGCAGCCTTCTGCGCACCGCGTCACGAAGCCTCCTTCTTGAGAGGGTGGTGAGAAGCACCACAACAATCACACAGCACACCGTGAGAACCACGGCGGACCAGACAAGACGTAAGGGGGCGCCCAAATAGTGGCGGATGAGCAGTTCGATTCCCACGCATAAAACGCCGGTTTCCAAAAAGAAGTAAAGAGCCGTAGTAAGCGAAGAAACAGGAAAAGAGCGCAAAAGGAGAGCAAAAATCTCCACCAGAATGGTGACGAGGGCTACAATAGGCAGAGCCAGATGCAGAAACCATTCGTCGTCTTTTGTGTTAAAGGTAATCATATACAGATAAACGCCTACGGCCACGCCGTCAAACAAAAGGGAAATATAGATGGGAAGCCGTGTGTAGACCACCGCCGGTATTGCGAATACAAAAATAATCAGACAGGCGCCGATGATGAACAGAGACCACAGGCTCTGGTAAAACACAAAAAGATTTAACGCCAGGCAGCTTAGGGAGGTGGCAATCAGAACAATGCACAGAAGAATGGTCAAATCTGTTCTTTTAACCACGTCCACCTGTCCCTTTTTCTGGGGATAGGGCGAGGTCTGCTTTAAGTTATAAAGTTCTTTGGGATTAATAACAGGTGTGTTGCAAAGGGGACATTCCGTCAGGGATGACTCAAGTTCCACACCGCAGTTTACACAATATGACATAACTGGTTCCTTTCTGTGTCTTTTATTCCTGCGTACAGCGAGCCGGCATCATGCATGCACATTTGGCTGCAGCAGCAGGGGCTTTTATTGGGCATCAGGGAGGGAAGTCTTTCCAAGCGTTTCCCGGTTACTCTCAATGGTTACATGTATGCCGTCTTTTACCAGCTTTCTGAAAAAGTATCTTTCCACGTCGGTTTCCATGATGCCGCTGGCGAAGTTGACGGTGAGGATATCTTCAAAGCTTATAATGGCACAGTTGGTCCGGGAGGAAAAGGGCTGCCCCATATAAATATCAAACCTTTCGATATAAGGCTTCATGTCCTCCGGAACCTTTAAGGCCCCCATGTTTGTGAGTCCGGCGGAGGAGTTTTTGTCCTGCACCCGGGTGTAGAACTGCCTTACCACAAAGTCCTTGATAAAGAGCGGAACAATGCGGATAAAGGGATTGCGCTGGGTGCTTGCGTTGGTGGTAATGTCGCCTCTTAAAAACTTTTCGTTGATATAATAACGCATGTAATTATGAACCTGAACCACAATTTCCTCAAAGGTGTATTCGCCAAGTCTGGGGTCGATGGCGGGATAGACCATGGTTATGAAATTCCGCAGCGTCTTTGAGGGGAAAAAGCGCCGGAGATTCACGGGCATGGCAATTTTCACGGGAGACGTTTTTAAGTGCCATTCCGACGCCTGCTTCTGTAAAAGTGCGTACAGCAAAACTGCGTTTAAATATTCGGTGATGGTTGCATTATATTTTTTGGCGACTTCCATCACCTGTTTTACGGACATGATGCCGTCAATTACATTAAAGGTATAAAATGGTTCCCTGGTGCCTCTGACCCGGTAGGTCTTTTCGCCGGGACGCGCCGGACAGACCCTGGCGTTGGCGTACCGCATGTAAGCGTCCTCCAGCTCCTCAGGGTCGGGAGCTTCATTGACGTCCTTAACAAAATATCCGTTAGATACGGTGTGGCCGAGGAGCCTCAAATAGACGGCGGTAATCGTCTGCAGCACATACATGCCTCCGGTGCCGTCGCCCAGACAGTGGTGGGCTTCCAGAGAGATGCGGCAGTCGTGATAGTAAACCCGAAGCAGATACCGGTTTCCGGCCTTAAAGGGCATGGGCATACAGAAGTTGCGGATATCCTTCTCCACAAAAGGCCCGGGCCGGCTGTTGGCCTCCAGATACCGCCAGAACAGTCCCTTATGGATAGCGGTTTTGTAGGTGGGGAACCGCACAAGGGCAGTATCCACCGCCAGCTGGAGGAGAACCGGGTTCACGGGTTCCTTTAAAACCACGGAAAGACGGTAAACGGAGGAAAAGTCCCTGCGCTGCAGCGTCGGGTAGACAATGGCTGATAAATCCAGCTTATACCAGACCTTGTGGTTTTGAGATTTATTATTAAATTGTGATTTAATTTTATGTTCTTTTTTCAATAAAGCTTCCTGCCTGTCAAGAATATGGAAAATACTGCTCGCGCATCAGCGCAATTCATTATATTTTGTCGCAGGGAGGGACCCGCCGAAGGAGGGAGGATGCCATGCGACCTGCTTGCGCATCAGCGCAATTCATTATACCACAAAACACAATAAATATGTTAGAATGAATATAAATCTTGGAGGAATAATATGAATGGGATAAAATCAATTACAAGAAAACCTTCCCCTGAAACGCTCAATCAGAATATGATGAGTCTGATTCGGAAGGTTCACGGCATGATAGATAAGCCGGATATCGAAAAGCACCGTCAGTCTCAGGACCATGTGGGCGTATTGCTCGGAAATGTGAAGGATGTCCTGATTCGAACCGTGGAAATAGAGGACATGACAGGGGAATGGGTGAGCGTTAACCGGGCGCATATGAAAAAATATGTGATTTTGTACTGTCACGGAGGTGGTTATTCCACGGGGAGCCGACTTTATGCCAGAACGCTGACCACAAAGCTGGCTCTTAGCACTTCCATGGATGTGCTTTGCTTTGATTACCGGTTAGCGCCCGAGCATCCTTATCCGGCAGCCATGGAGGACGCTATGAAAGCGTGGAATTATCTGATGCTTTTGGGGTACGGGGCAAGAGATGTGGTGGTGGCCGGCGATTCTGCGGGAGGCAACATGGCGCTTTCTCTGGTGCTGAAACTGAAAGAGCAGAAGCGGATTCTGCCAAGAGGGCTGGTGCTGATGTCGCCATGGACAGACCTCACCTCTCAGGGAATCACGCATCGGACAAAGGCGGAGCTTGACCCGGTGCTTGACGCGGCGTATCTCGAGCGGATGATAACAAACTATGTGAAGGGGCAGGACGGGATTAAAGCGGCGCAGATGCCGGAGGCGGCAGAAATTAAAGCTGCAGTTTGGGAGGAGCCCCCGATATCCTCTGCGGACGAAGAACAGGAGGAGACGCCGGACTTTGCAGGGACAGTGCGTAAGACAGCCCGGGCGCAGTCCGGGGATATGGAACCGGAGGGCGCGGAAGCTTATGCAGATACAGGAATTTCTGCGGGGGAAGAAGCATCCGGGGAAACAAAATACTCCGTGGATTTGAAGAACCCCATGATTTCCCCGATTTACGGCAGCTTTGCTGATTTCCCGCCGACTTATATACAGGTGGGGGAAAACGAGATATTGCTTTCGGATTCCACCATGCTTCACAGAAAGATGATTAAGGAAAACGTATCGGTTAAAATCGATGTATTCAAGGGCATGTGGCATGTTTTCCAGATGTCGCCCTTAAAGACGGCCTATGACGCCATGGAAAAAAATGCGGAGTTCATTTACGATATCTGCCGGTAGAATGTAAACTTAAGAAAAATGAAAAAAAGAAAAGGATTTTCCCGCTTTGCGCAGAATAAAATATATATAAGAAGTTTTATGCGCCGCAAGCGGGAGTCATGAATGAACATACGAGAAAATCTGGAACAGTTCGAACTTGAATACTTAAGTCCTTATGCTTCTTTCAGCAGAAATTCCAAAGGAAGGCTTAAGGAGGAGGAGCAATGCGATATCCGTCCGGTTTATCAGAGGGACAGAGACAGAATTCTGCATTCCAAATCTTTCAGGCGGCTGAAGGATAAAACACAGGTATTTATGTCGCCGGAGGGGGATCATTACAGAACGAGGCTCACCCATACGCTGGAGGTCTCCCAGAATGCAAGAACCATAGCCAAGGCTCTTCGGATGAATGAAGATTTGGTGGAGGCCATTGCCCTTGGGCACGACCTTGGGCACACGCCGTTCGGCCATGCGGGGGAGAGAGCCCTGGATGAAGTATGTCCTTACGGCTTCTGCCACAGCGAGCAGAGCGTACGGACCGTGGATTTGCTTGAAAAAAGAGGCGCGGGGCTTAATCTTACCATAGAAGTGCGGGACGGCATCAAAAACCACCAGACAAAAGGGAACCCCTTTACGCTGGAAGGGAAAATAGTGCGCTTTTCGGACAAAATCGCATATATTCATCACGATATGGACGACGCTGTCAGGGCGGGAATTTTAAAGGAGACCGATATCCCGGCCGAAATCGGAGAGGTAATCGGCTATACCACCGGAGAGCGGCTGGATCATTTTATTCATGATTTGATTACCACCAGCTATGAAAAAAATGATATACAAATGTCCGAGCCGGTGGCGAAGGCAATGGCGCAGCTGCGCCGTTTTATGTTTGAGAGAGTTTACCAGAACCGGGAGGCAAAAAGCGAGGAAAAGAAGGCGGAGGCGCTGGTGCAGACACTCTATGATTATTACCGCAGACACTTGGAGCTTTTGCCGGAGGATTTTATACGTCTGGTGGAACGGGGAGAAGCAAGGGAGCGGGTGGTGTGTGATTACATCGGCGCCATGACGGACCGCTTTGCCGTGGCCAGATACGAGGACATTTATATTCCCAGATACTGGTGTGGAAAGGAATAGGCAAGATGTTTTATCCTGAGGAACTGGTGGAAGAAGTAAGGACAAAGAATGACATTGTGGATGTCATTTCAGGATACGTAAAGCTGCAAAGGCGGGGAAGCAGTTATCTGGGGCTGTGCCCTTTTCATAATGAAAAGACGCCTTCTTTTTCGGTGTCCGGGAGTAAGCAGATTTATCACTGTTTCGGCTGCGGGGCGGGAGGAAATGTCTTTACCTTCCTTATGGAATACGAAAATTATTCGTTTCCCGAGGCCATGAAGCAGCTTGCGGAGCGGGCGGGCGTTAAGCTCCCCGAGGCGGAATTTGACGAGGAGGCGAAAAAGCGGGAGGGAAGGCGTGCAAAGCTCCTCGAGGTGAACAGGGAAGCGGCAAAATATTTTTACTATCAGCTCCGCACAGAAAAAGGACAGGCCGGATACCGTTACCTGAAAGAAAGAGAGCTGACGGACGATACCATACATCGGTTCGGGCTGGGATTTTCTAATATGACCAGCGATGATTTGACGAAATATCTGAAAAACAGGGGCTACCCGGACAAGCTGCTCTGCGAGGCGGGGCTTGCGGGGTTCGATGAGAAATACGGAACGCGGGACAAGTTCTGGAACCGGGTAATGTTTCCCATTCAGGATACCAACCACAGGGTAATCGGTTTTGGGGGCCGGGTGATGGGCGAGGGAAAGCCCAAGTACTTAAATTCCCAGGAAACGATGATTTTTGACAAGAGCCGGAATCTTTACGGCCTTAACTTTGCAAAAAGCTCCCGGACGGGTAACATAATACTGTGCGAGGGCTATATGGATGTGATTGCCATGCATCAGGCAGGCTTTACTCAGGCGGTGGCGTCCCTTGGAACCTCCTTTACCGAAGGTCAGGCAATGCTCCTGCGGCGCTATGCGGACGAGGTGATTCTGGCCTATGACAGCGACGATGCGGGCGTGAAGGCGGCGCTTCGGGCAATCGGGATTTTAAAGGAAGCGGGACTCACAGGCAGGGTCTTAAATCTTGCCCCATGGAAGGATCCGGACGAATTCATGAAAAATCTGGGCCGGGAGGCTTTTGAGGAACGCATCAGACAGGCGGAAAACAGCTTTTTCTTTGAGCTTCGTATTCTGCAGAGAAACTATGACTTAAACGACCCGGAATCAAAGACCAGATTTCACCGGGAAATCGCCAGAAAGCTTTGCGGCTTTTCCGAGGAAGTGGAGAGGGAAAATTATATAGAGGCGGTGGCTCAGCGGTATCACATCGGCTTTGAAAATCTGCGGAAGCTGGTTTATGCCTACGCTGCCCGCACGGGGATGGCTGCGCCGGCGGTGCGGCCAAAGTCGGGGATTCAGAAAAAACCGGACGGGAGAGACAACAAAAAGAAACCGCAGAGGCTCCTGCTCACATGGCTTGTGGAGGAACCGTCGGTTTACCCCAAAATTAAAAAGTATATATCTCCGAGGGATTTTACCGAGGATTTATATAAAAAAATAGCGGAAAAGCTTTTTCAGGGCCTGGAGGAGGGCCATGTGGAACCGGCGGCGCTCGTAGGACTTTTTGAAGACGAGGAGGAGCAGAGGGAGGCGGCTCTTGTGTTCAACACCAAAATTGACGCGCTTTCCAGCCGCACGGAACAGGAAAAAGCCTTTCACGATATTGTGGTGTCAGTGAAGCGCAACAGTCTTGAGTACTTCGGAAGCCTTATGGGAGCGGACGTGTCCGCGTTAAATCAGGTGATTGAGGGCAAAAAAGCATTGGAAGAACTTAGCAAAACGCATATTTCACTGGATTAAGGCCAATAATGGTGTTAAAAGAGAGATGTTTATAAAGTTAGGAAGGACGGAAAACCGGAATGGATGAAAACACACAGGCAAAGTTTGACGAGAAGCTGGCCGGGCTTCTGGCCGTTGCCAGGAAGAAAAAGAACGTTTTGGAATATCAGGAAATCGTGGACTATTTCAATGATATTACATTAGGTGAGGAACAGTTTGATAAGATTCTGGAAATACTCGAGCAGAACAGCGTGGATGTTTTGCGCATTACAGAGGAAGAAGAGGTAGACGACGAGGAGATTATTCTGACGGAGGAGGACGAGGTGGATGTTGAAAAAATCGACCTGTCCATTCCCGAGGGCGTGAGTATCGAGGACCCTGTCAGAATGTATTTAAAGGAAATAGGAAAAGTGCCTCTTCTCACCGCGGAGGAAGAGATTGAGCTTGCGCAGAAAATGGAAACAGGCGCGGTGGCAAAAGAAAAAATAGCGATTCTTGAAAAGAGAGTTGACGGAGCGGATGAGGCGGAAGCGGAGGAACTGCGTCAGGAAATCAGGAATCTTCAGAGGGATTTGGACGCCGGGGACGATGCGAAAAAGCGTCTGGCCGAGGCGAATTTACGTCTGGTGGTGAGTATTGCCAAAAGATATGTGGGCCGCGGCATGCTTTTTCTGGATTTGATTCAGGAGGGAAATCTGGGGCTTATCAAAGCGGTTGAGAAGTTTGATTACTGCAAGGGATTTAAATTTTCCACCTATGCCACATGGTGGATTCGCCAGGCCATCACCAGGGCGATTGCCGACCAGGCCAGGACGATTCGTATTCCTGTTCATATGGTGGAAACCATCAATAAATTAATCCGCGTGAGCAGACAGCTTTTACAGGAGCTTGGCAGGGAGCCGCTGCCGGAGGAGATTGCCGAGGAGATGAATCTTCCCGTGGAGCGCGTGAGAGAAATTTTAAAGATTTCCCAGGAGCCGGTGTCCTTAGAGACACCAATCGGCGAGGAGGAGGATTCCCATCTGGGAGATTTCATACAGGATGACAATGTGCCTGTTCCGGCGGATGCTGCGGCCTTTACCCTTTTAAAGGAGCAGCTGGTGGAGGTGCTCGGAACGCTTACGGAGAGGGAGCAGAAGGTGCTGCGTCTGCGCTTCGGACTGGATGACGGACGTGCAAGAACCCTCGAAGAAGTGGGCAAGGAATTTAACGTTACAAGAGAGCGCATCAGGCAGATTGAGGCCAAGGCGCTCCGCAAGCTGCGCCATCCGAGCAGAAGCAGGAAGCTGAAGGACTATCTGGACTGACACGGAAATGGTAAAAACGGAAAAATTAACGAAAATGATAACTTTGTCTGCAAGGATGCAGGCGCTGGCGAATATGGTGACAGAAGGAAACCGTGTCTGCGATCTGGGCTGCGACCACGGATGGCTTTCCATTTATCTGGTTCAGCACAAAATTTCGCCCTGTGCGCTTGCCATGGACGTGAGAGAAGGGCCTCTTATGCAGGCTTCGGCGCATGTCCGGGAGGCGGAGCTTGGCAAATACATAACGCTGCGGCTTTCCGACGGACTTGCCGGATACAGTAGCGGAGAGGCGGACACCCTTATCTGCGCCGGAATGGGCGGGCCGCTGATGCAGCGAATACTTGCGGCGGATGAGGCAAAGGCACATAGCTTTCGGGAGCTGATTTTGCAGCCGCAGTCGGAGATTGCCTCTTTCAGAAGATTCCTGCGGGAATCGGGATGGCGCGTCTTACGGGAAGACATGATTTTGGAGGACGGGAAATTCTATCCCATGATGAGGGCGGAGCCGGCGGAAAGCGCTTTGAGCAAGGCGCCGGAAGGTGAGACGGAAAAGCCGGAGAAAAGAGAGCCGATTCCGCCGGAGCTTTCAGACCGTTTCGGCCCTGTGCTGCTTTTGGAGAGGCATCCGGTATTGTGGGAGTTTTTAAAAAGAGAATGGAAAAAATACGGGGAGCTTAAAGCCGCGCTGGTTGCGGCTCCAGGGAGCAGGAAAGCCAAGGAGAGGCTTTCGGAGCTTTCGGTGGAAATAACATACTTAAAGGAGGCGGCAGGACTATATGGTAAAGGTTACGATTGACGGGGTTACGAAAGAGTACCCGAAGGGTACTGTCTTTGAGGAAATTGCCGGAGAATATCAGCCGAAGTTTGAGGATATGATTGCCCTTGTGATAGAAAACGGCAAAATCAGAGAGCTGATTAAAAAGGCGGAAAAGGATTGCGAGCTGACTTTTCTGACCATCCGGGATAATACGGGGCACAAGACCTATGTGAGAACCGCTGAAATGACGCTTGTAAAAGCGGTTTACGATGTGCTCGGCGCTGACAGGGTCAGAAAGGTGAAAATAGAGTTTACCATCGGGCAGGGATACTACTGCAAAGTGGATATGGATGAAAAACTCAGCTTAAAGCATGTCAGGCAAATCAGCGAAAAAATGCGGGAGCTTGTGGAGGCGGATTTGCCAATCACCAAGAGGTCCTGCCCGATTGATGATGCCATGGAGATTTTCAAAACCCATAAAATGGACGACAAGGTGAAGCTGTTCCGGTACAGAAGAAGTTCTTTTGTCAATATTTACTGTCTGGACGGGTACTATGATTATTATTACGGATATATGCTTCCCAGCACGGGATATCTGAAATATTACGACGTGACGCTCTACGAGGGCGGAATTTTGCTGCTTCTTCCGGGAAGCGAAAATCCCACGAAGCTGGAATTCTTCGAGCCCCGGGAAAAATTTTTCAAAACCCTTGTGGATTCCTCCGCCTGGGGGGAAATGATGGGAATCGATTCCGTGGGGGATTTGAACGATACCATCTGCAACGGCGGCCTCAACGACATGATTCTGGTGCAGGAGGCGATACAGGAAAGGCGGATTGGCGAGATTGCCAGAAAGATTGTGGAGAAAGGCAACGTAAAGTTTGTGCTGATTGCAGGGCCTTCCTCCTCCGGCAAGACCACCTTTTCCCACAGGCTTTCCATCCAGCTTAGAACCTACGGCCTGATTCCGCACCCTATCGGAATCGACGATTACTTTGTTGACAGGGAAAAGACTCCCAGGGATGAAAACGGAGATTACAATTTCGAATGTCTTGAAGCCATTGACATCAAGCTGTTTAACGAGGATATGAACAGGCTTCTTGCGGGGGAGAGGGTGGAGCTGCCCAAATTCAATTTCAAGCTTGGAAAGAGAGAGTATCACGGCAATTACAAGAAGCTCGGACCGGAGGACGTACTTGTAATAGAAGGAATCCACGGATTAAATCCGGCTACCACCAGATTTATGCCGGATGAAAATAAATTTAAAATTTATATCAGTGCCCTCACCAGCCTGAACATTGACGAGCATAACCGGATTCCCACCACAGACGGGCGGCTTCTTCGGAGAATTGCAAGGGACGCCAGGACAAGAGGCACCAGCGCCAAAAATTCCATTGCCATGTGGCCTTCGGTGAGAAGGGGAGAGGAAAATTATATTTTCCCTTATCAGGAAAGCGCGGACGAGATGTTCAATTCGGTATTGATTTACGAGCTGGCAGTGTTAAAGCAGTATGTGGAGCCTCTTCTTTTCGGGATACGGAAGGGAGAGCCGGAATATTACGAGGCCAAGCGGCTTTTGAAATTCCTTGAGTATTTCCAGGGGATTGACAGCCAGAATGTCCCGGCAAATTCCATTTGCAGGGAGTTTATCGGCGGAAGCTGTTTCCATGTGTGAGAGATAAAGTTCAAGTAGGACAAATAATCGCGGCTGCCGTGCCGCCTTTGGCAGGCCGGCAGGTGAGGAAAGTCCGGGCTTCACAGGGCAGGATGCCGGATAACGTCCGGTGGAGGCGACTCCAAGGAAAGTGCAACAGAAATATACCGCCCGCAGGCAAAAGAGAGGGCTTTGCCGGAATTTTTGCCTGCGAGGTAAGGGTGGAAGGGCAGTGTAAGAGACTACCGCCTGACCGGTAACGGGCAGGGCACATGTAAACCCCATCCGAAGCAAGACCAAACAGAAAGCGCAGAGCCGGCCCGGCGAGCTTTCAGGTAGGCCGCTTGAGGCTGCCGGTAACGGCAGTCCTAGATAGATGATTATTCAACGACATAACCCGGCTTATCGTCCTGCTTGATAAAGTGCCCGGCAGGAGCGGGATTTTTGTTCCGCTCCTGCGTACGGGCTGAAATTATAACGCTTAAATGCGGAGGTAAAATGAACCGGAAAACGATGCTTTGCCGTTTGACGGCGGGAATTATTATAATAACTATAGTTATTTTCGTGTCTGCCGGTAATGTTTATGCAAAAGAAAATGAGAACCTCCCGACACTCATTCAGGCCACCACGCTGGAAGAGGATTACAGGGCTCTTGCAAAGCTGGAGCTTGCGGTTACTCCCCTGCTTTTGGAGGAGGATTGGGAGCGGGCCTTTGAGAATGTTCTGTGCAGCTGTGTGCGGATTCAGACCAGAGAGCATTACGGCAGCGGGAGCATTTATAAGATGAAGGAAAATGAAATAATTATTGTGACGAACAGGCACGTGCTGGAGGACTTTGATGATGACAGCCACGTGACTTTTTTTAACGGCGCTGTGGGATTCGGGGAGATTCTTGGCACATCAGACTTAGCGGATGTGGGATTTATCAGCATATCCACTGCCTCCTTTCCCTGGGAGGAGCTTCTTGTCTTCCGCAATGTAAGACCCCTTGATACGGAGGGGGAAGGCGGCGGGCAGAAGGGTTTGTGGCAGGGAAACGGGGCGGATGAAAGTATCCGGTTTTTCTGCCCTGATATGGCAAATTATTTTGAAACGCCCGTTATGAAAAGCGGCGAACTGCTTCCGCAGGCGGTTTATCTGGAGGATTTCGGAATGGAAATGCTCTATGGTACGGGAAGCGCGGCCCCGGGGATGTCCGGCAGCGGGGTGTTTGACGGCTGTGGAAATTATCTGGGAATGCTGACAGGGGCGACGGGAGCGGGGGAAATCGCGGCGGTGCCCCTGGAGGTGGTCCGGCGGGAGTATGAAGAAATGAACTGAACGGAACAGGAGAAAATAAAACCAGCTCACATAAAATATGAGCCGGTTAAAGCATGTCTATATACTATGGTAAAAATATTTATACCAATTATGGTTATGCCATTTTGTTAACAGCCTGAGCTAAACGAGCAACTTTTCTGGAAGCCGTGTTTTTATGATAAACACCTTTTTGGGCGGCTTTGTCAATAGTAGACGTAGCAGCAACCAGAGCCTTGGCAGCAGCATCTTTATCCTTGGCTTCGATGGCAGCGGTAACTTTCTTGACAGCTGTCTTAACGCCGGATTTAATTGCTTTGTTTCTGGCAGCTTTGGTTCTGTTTACCAGAATTCTCTTCTTTGCAGATTTAATGTTAGCCACGATGTACACCTCCTATTAAAATCAACGGTTGTTTGAGATGTTTCATTAATGCCGGAGACACGAACGTCTTAATGTAAACACACAGCTAATATTGTAGCCATAAAAAGGATATCTGTCAATACATAATTGAAGAATATTTGGAAATTACTGTGAATAGCAAGAAACTATACGGAGGGAGATTATGAGCAGTTTCAAAGTCAGGACAGATTTGGCTCTTGAGGTACGGGAAAATATGGAGGAAAACGCCAGGGAATGCCGGGGCGTTTCCGTTGAGGAGGAGTATAAGGAAGAAAGCGAACTGAAAATTACAAAGGTTGTGATTGAAACCATGAACGGCGCGAAGGCCATGGGGAAGCCTGTGGGAACCTATGTCACCCTGGAGGCGCCGGCCATGATTCTGCCCGACGAGGATTACCACGAGGAGATATCAGGAGAACTGGCAAGGCAGCTTAAGCAGATTATACCGGGGCTTGAGGGAGAGCTTTCGGTTATGGTGGTAGGTCTTGGAAACCGCGACGTGACGGCGGACGCCCTCGGCCCTAATGTGGTCGATAATCTGACAATCACAAGGCATATGATGAAGGAATACGGAAAGGCGGCCTTTGACAAAAAAAAGGTCCACATGGTCAGCGGCCTCGTTCCCGGCGTTATGGCAAAGACCGGAATGGAATCACAGGAGATAATAAAGGGCGTGGTGGAAAAGACAAAGCCTGACGTTGTAATCGTTGTGGACGCCCTGGCAGCCCGCTCCACAAGGAGGCTTAACAGAACCATCCAGCTTACCAACACCGGCATTCATCCCGGTTCCGGCGTGGGAAACCACAGAAATGCCATCACAGAGGAGGCTCTTGGCGTTCCGGTAATTGCAATCGGAGTTCCCACGGTGGTGGACGCCGCCACGATTGTGGGCGACGCCTTTGAAAAAATGATGCGTCAGGCAGGGGAGGAGCCTTTTGATATTCAGGACGAATTGATGGCCGGACTCGGAGAACTTTATAACATGTATGTGACAGGTAAGGATGTGGATTATGAGATTAAGCAAATCAGCCATATTATCTGCGATGCGTTAAACAGCGCCCTTGAAGCAGGCGCATAAGCAGGAGACCTAAATATCCGCGGTCAGGCATATACTTTCATAGCGGGGTGCTTGCTGTGAAAGGAAATAAGTGGAAAAACAATTTAAAAAAGAAAGTGATAGCGGGATTGATTGCGGCCTGCGGCGTGTGCTGCATCATAAGCCTTGTGCGAGGAGCAAAGGGCGGCGATGGACAGCAGCCGGGGCCTATGCAGTATGCGGCCGGGTTTTTGAACGACTGTATGGCAAGAGCATATTTTCAGATTCCGGCCTTTCTGGAAGATAAGGAGAATGGAGTCCGGGAAGAAAAAGCCCTGGAAAGAATTCTTGCCAGGCAGTTTCCTCTCTATAGCTACGTTACTGCCGGCGTGGAGCCGGAACGGGAAAAAGAGGACGCTGTGACGGCGGAGCTCGTGCGCAGACAGGAGGGCTCTGACGAAGACGTGAAGAATATTGATGAGGAGAATCTTGATTACGGCGACGATGCGCTTCATATTGAAAATGATATTTTAAAAGAAATGGAAAGAGAAAACAATACAGGAAGCGGTACGGAAAGCGGTACGGAAAGCGGGGAGGCGCAGGAGGAAGCAGAAGAAGAAACGGCAGAGGAAGAAGGGCAGCCTGTGGAAAAATCCGGTGTATTTGAGGCGGCGTCCTATCCCGCATATACCTATGACTGGTCGGAAAAATGGGATTATGAGGCGCTGGTGTCCAATTTTTACGCAGTAGATAATTCCACCCGGCTTCGCGAGGAGTATATGGATTTAAACAAACTTCTCTATCAGGACCTGACTGTTAACGAGGAAGCGGAAGGGCCGCAGATACTGATTTACCATACGCACGCCAGCGAAAGCTTTATAGACTCTGTTCCCGGAGACACCTCCACCACGATTACGGGGGCGGGAGAGAGGCTGGCGAATCTTTTGCGGGATGAGTACGGCTTTCAGGTGATGCACCACACAGGTGTCTATGACATAGAGCGGGACGATGCCTACAATGCCTCGCTCCCGGAGCTTGAGAAAATTCTGGCCGAAAACCCTACCATAGAGGTGGTCATAGACCTTCACCGGGACGCGGTGGCCGGGGACAGGAAGCTGGTGATGGACTTACAGGGGCGTCCCACGGCGCGGTTCATGTTCTTTAACGGATTGAGCTACGGGCGCAAGAACGGGGAAATTACGTATCTGGAAAACCCTTACATACAGGAAAATCTTGCGTTTTCCTTTCAGGTTCAGGTGGCGGCCAACGAGTATTATCCCGGAATTGCGCGGAAGATTTATTTGAAAGCCTACCGTTATAATATGCATTTAAAGCCGAAGTGCATGCTGATAGAGTTGGGCGCCCAGAATAATACGGTGGAGGAGATTATGAACGCCTGCGAGCCCCTGGCTCACATCCTTGCCATTGTGTTAAAATAAATTATGTGCTAAAATACGAAAACAATATCTAAAATCTAATCAGCATCCGTCAGGAAGCGCGTTGAACTGGAACAGGAGAAAATTATGACAGACAATAACCAAAGCAAAATCAGGAATTTCTGCATCGTGGCGCATATCGACCATGGAAAGTCTACGCTGGCAGACAGAATCATAGAGAAAACAGGGCTTTTAACCAGCCGGGAAATGCAGAACCAGGTTCTTGACAACATGGAGCTGGAGAGGGAGCGGGGTATTACCATCAAGGCGCAGACGGTCCGCACCATTTACAAGGCAAAGAACGGGGAGGAGTACATTTTTAACCTGATTGACACACCGGGACATGTGGATTTTAACTATGAGGTCAGCCGGAGTCTGGCCGCCTGCGACGGAGCGATTCTGGTGGTGGACGCCGCGCAGGGAATCGAGGCTCAGACCCTTGCCAACGTTTACCTGGCGCTGGATCATAATCTTGAGGTGTTTCCGGTTATAAACAAGATAGATTTGCCCAGCGCGGAGCCGGAGCGTGTCAAAAATGAGATAGAGGACGTTATTGGCATCGAGGCTCAGGACGCTCCGCTGATTTCGGCAAAGAACGGCATCGGAATCGAGGAGGTGCTCGAAGCCGTTGTGGAAAAGATTCCGGCGCCGAAAGGAAGCCCGGACAACCCGTTAAAGGCGCTTATTTTTGATTCCGTTTATGATTCCTATAAGGGGGTAATCGTGTTCTGTCGTATCATGGAAGGCAGAGTTTCAAAGGGGACATGCATAAAAATGATGGCGACGAAGGCGGCCGCGGAGGTTGTGGAGGTGGGATATTTCGGCGCGGGGCAGTTTATTCCATGCGAGGAGCTTTCCGCCGGTATGGTCGGCTATATCACGGCTTCCATCAAAAATGTGAAGGATACGGCGGTGGGAGATACCATTACCGACGCCAAAAACCCCTGCGCAGAGCCGCTTCCCGGCTATAAAAAGGTAAATTCCATGGTTTACTGCGGCGTTTATCCGGCGGACGGCGCAAAGTATCCCGACCTTCGGGACGCGCTGGAAAAGCTGCAGCTAAACGACGCTTCTCTGCGCTATGAGCCGGAGACCTCCATTGCTCTTGGCTTTGGCTTCCGCTGCGGTTTCCTGGGGCTTTTGCACCTTGAAATCATTCAGGAGCGTTTGGAGAGAGAGTACAATCTGGATTTGGTGACAACCGCGCCGGGCGTTATTTATAAGGTACATAAGACGGACGGCGAGGTGATTGAGCTGACCAATCCTTCCAATCTGCCCGACCCCTCCGTGATTGAATACATGGAGGAGCCTGTGGTTTCGGCGGAAATCATGGTGACAACGGAGTTTATCGGCCCCATTATGGAGCTTTGCCAGGAGCGGCGGGGAAGATATCTGGGCATGGAATATATGGAGGCTGCGAGAGCGCTCCTGAAATATGACCTGCCGCTCAATGAAATTATCTACGACTTTTTTGATGCGTTAAAGTCCCGTTCCAGAGGCTACGCTTCCTTTGACTATGAACTGAAGGGCTACGAGCTTTCGGAGCTTGTGAAGCTGGATATTCTGATTAACAGGGAGGAAGTAGACGCCTTATCCTTCATCGTCCACAAGGACAGCGCTTACGAGCGGGGCAGGAAGATGTGCGAGAAATTGAAGGACGAAATTCCCAGGCATTTGTTTGAAATTCCCATTCAGGCGGCAATCGGCGGCAAGATAATCGCAAGGGAAACCGTAAAGGCCATGCGCAAGGACGTTCTTGCCAAATGCTACGGCGGCGATATTACCCGAAAGAAAAAGCTTCTTGAAAAACAGAAGGAAGGAAAGAAAAGAATGCGGCAGATTGGAAACGTGGAGATTCCCCAGAAAGCGTTTATGTCCGTGCTAAAGCTGGACAACCAGTAGGGCGGGACAATGAGAGAAGGTATGCGGATGAAAGACGTTAAAAGGGCATCTTTCGGTATACCCGGAGAGACTTTGTGCGGCCGGCGGCTTGGCCTGTATATCCACATTCCCTTTTGCGTGCAAAAATGCCTGTACTGCGATTTCCTTTCCGCCCCGGCAGGAGAAGGGGAGAGGGAGCGTTATGTGGAGGCCCTTTGCAGGGAAATTGTAAGGGAAGGAAAAAAGTACGCGGACTATACGGTAAGGACGATATATATCGGGGGAGGAACGCCTTCCCTTCTTGCCGGTGAACGCATTTTACATATACTGACGCTTGTTTATCAGTGCTTTCGGGTAGAAATGGACTGCGAAATTTCTCTTGAGGCCAATCCGGGGACGGTTACAGCCGATAAGCTTAAGGACTGGCGCAGAGCCGGCATCAACAGGATAAGCCTTGGCGTCCAGTCATTGCAGGATGAGGAGTTAAAGGCTCTTGGCCGGATTCATGACAGTCAGACCTTCCTTGATACCTACAAAATGGTTGTTGAATCAGGATTTAATAATATAAATATTGACCTGATGTCCGGTATTCCGGGGCAGAGTCCTGACAGCTACAGGGATACGCTGGAGAAGGTAGTGACCTTGAATAAAAGGCCGGCGCATATTTCTGCCTACGGACTGATTATAGAGGAAGGCACGCCTTTTTTTGAAAATACGCCGCATCTTCCCGACGAGGACTGTGAAAGAGAAATGTATGCCCTGACAGGGGAGTTTCTGGCAAAATTCGGGTATTGCAGGTATGAGATATCCAATTATGCCTTTCCTGGATATGAGTGCAGACATAATATCGGGTACTGGCGGAGGGAAAATTACCTGGGGCTTGGAGCGGGAGCGGCTTCCCTTATTGAAAATGTCAGGTTCCGTAATTTGCGGGATACAGGTGGCTATGAGCAAATGCAGGAATTGCCGAGTGAAAGCGGGCAGGGGAAGGTATTGCCCGAAAGAGACGGGATGTTTCATGAAGAACGGCAGGTGTTATCTAAGGCGGAGCAGATGGAGGAATTCATGTTTCTGGGGCTCCGCATGACAAAGGGAGTAAGTCGGGAGGAATTTTCAGAGGCTTTCGGGACGGCCATGGACGAGGTTTACCCGGGAATCGTGGAGAATTTCTGCAAAAAGGGGCTGCTCAGAGAGCAGAAGGACGATAAGACCGGCCGGACATGGATAAGCCTGACGGACTATGGCATGGACATAAGTAATTATGTGATGGCGGACTTCCTCCTTACAGTTTAAATATTTTTGGGAAAGGCACAGCGGGGCTTTCGGGGTCATAGAATAATAAAAATGACTTTGGGGGCGCCCTTTGAAAACTTTCCAGCAACCATTATCAACGGCGGAGGAAGCCCATTACATACAGGTACTGCAGCAGGGAAATAATGATGAGGCGGCGAAAGCCAGAGAGATATTAATAGAGAGAAATTTGCGCCTGGTGGCTCATATTGCAAAAAAATATCAGAATGTGGATGAGGACATGGAGGATTTAATATCTATCGGAACCATCGGGCTCATCAAGGCAATATCCTCTTTTGATGCCGGAAAAGGGAAGCTCAGCACCTATGCTTCCCGCTGTATTGACAATGAGCTTCTAATGCTGCTCCGCTCAAAGAAGAAAAGCTCCAGGGAGGTATCCCTGTTTGAACCTATCGGGACGGATAAGGAGGGGAATGAAATCAATCTTCTGGACATCATAGAGCATGAACAGGAAGATGTGACGGAACAGATGGCGCTGTGCGATAATATAAAAAAGATGGCCGGCCTTCTCGATAAGGTACTGACAGACAGGGAACGCGAAATTATTTTTCTGCGATATGGACTGGTAACGGGAAAGGAAGTGACCCAGCGTGAGATAGGAGATATGCTTCATATTTCAAGGAGCTATGTGTCAAGGATTGAGAAGAAGGCATTGCAGAAGCTGCGGGAGGAGTTTGGGCAGAGATAAGCCTGCAAAATTGATACAGTTTTGTTGTAGGTTATGGGAGAAGCATGTATAATAAAATTACTGTGGAAGAAATGCAGGTATTGAGTGCGGAGGATATATTGCCATGGCGAGAACCGTAGGAATAGGGATTCAGAGCTTTGAAAAACTGATAACAGAGAACAGCTTTTATATTGATAAAACGGATTTTTTCAGACAGTGGTGGGAAAACAGAGACGATGTGACATTGATTGCCCGTCCCCGCAGATTTGGAAAGACACTGAACATGAACATGTTAGAGCGGTTTCTTTCCATAGAGTATGCAGGGCAGGGGGAGGTTTTTGAGGGACTGTCCATATGGGAGTACAAATCCCCTGACGGGGATTATAAGTACCGGAAGCTTCAGGGAATCTGGCCGGTAATATTTTTGAGCTTTGCGGATGTAAAGGCGAATACCTTTGCTGTGGCAAGGGAAAAGATTTGCATGCTTATCAAAGAAGTGTACCGTAAGTATGATTTTCTGCTGGCGGAAGGAAACCTGAAAGAAGGTGAAACAGAGCTTTTCCCTGGGACTCTGGCAGAAATGACGGATTCCGAAGCCGCGTATTCCTTAAAAAATCTGTCCGAGTTTTTGTACCGCTATTATGGAAAAAAGGTGATTATCCTGCTGGACGAATATGATACACCCCTTCAGGAGGCATGGGTATACGGTTATTGGAAAGAGATGGTGGAATTCATAAGAGGCCTGTTCAATTCCACGTTCAAGACAAATCGGTATCTGGAACGGGCGGTTATGACAGGAATCACAAGAGTCAGCAAGGAATCCATTTTTTCTGATTTGAATCATTTGACGGTGGTGACAACGACATCCGAGATGTATGAGGATTGCTTTGGATTTACGGAGGAAGAGGTATTTGCTGCATTGGACGAGTATGGGATGCAGGATAAACGTCTGGATGTAAAAAGATGGTATGACGGATTTACCTTTGGAAAATGCAGGGATATCTATAATCCATGGTCTATTATAAATTATCTGAAAACAGGAAGGCTTTCCGCCTACTGGGCGAACACCAGCAGCAACGGACTGGTGGAAAAGCTGATTCGGGAAGGGAGCGCAGACATAAAAATATCCATGGAGAACCTGCTTAAGGGAGAGCATCTATACAGGGAAGTCGATGAACAGATTATTTTCGACCAGTTAGATGCAGACGAGGGCGCCATCTGGAGCCTGTTTCTGGCAAGCGGCTATCTGAAAGCGGAGAGCTATGAATTAGATGAGGACACGGGAACAGATTTGTATGAACTGGCGCTGACGAACAAGGAAGTAAAGATTATGTTCCGGAAGATGATTCGGAAATGGTTTTCCGGTACGGGGACAGTCTACAACGGTTTTCTCATGGCATTATTACAGGATGACGTAAAATCCATGAACGCCTACATGAATCGTGTGGCGCTGGCAACATTCAGTTATTTTGACAGCGGAAAGAACCCGTCCATGGAGACGCAGCCGGAGAGGTTTTACCACGGCTTTGTACTGGGACTGGCTGTGGAGCTGTCAGAGAGATATATCATTACCTCCAACCGGGAGAGCGGCTTTGGAAGGTATGATGTGCTGATGGAGCCGAAGAACGGGACGGACAATGCGGTCATAATGGAATTCAAGGTGAAGGATTCGGAGGAGGGGACCCTTAAAGAGACTGCGGAGGCGGCACTTGAGCAGATAGAGGAGAGGAAGTATGGGACGGTGCTGGAAAGCAGGGGGATTGCGCCGGAACGCATTCGGAAATATGGCTTTGCCTTTGAGGGGAAAGAGGTTTTGATAAAAAGTAAGGAATAATTTAATAAAAATTTTATTGATTTTTCAGGAAACTTCCGCTACAGTAGATATATCTTAACAGTTGCGTTTTTGCAGATTTTTCTGCCGGAGACGTGTCTTTAACATATATCTGCTGTTCTTTTGTTACAATGAGCTGACTTGCGAAGCGTAACAGCGTGTTCTGAGCCTCGTAAGGGGCATGTCAGAGTTTCCCGATATTGGAATTTGAAGGAGGTTTTTTGTTTGTTCAGTACAGTTTTGTCAGGAACCATTTATGGCATGGAAAGCCATCTGGTTCAGGTGGAGGTGGATTTGTCTTCCGGTCTGCCCTGTTTCGTCATGGTTGGCAGCCTTGGCGGGGAGGTGAGAGAGTCCGGAGAGAGGGTCAGGATTGCCCTGAAAAACAGCGGCATTACGCTGCCTCCTGTGCATGTTTCCGTGAATTTGTCTCCGGCGGACCTGAAAAAAGAGGGGACAGGCTTTGATTTGCCCATTGCCCTTGGCGTACTTGCCGCTCAGGGGAGGATTCCGGCCGGATGCACGGACGATACGCTGATTATGGGCGAGCTGGGGCTTGCAGGGGAAATAAAAAGGGTGCGGGGCGTTCTGCCTCTGGCGATAAAGGCTGTGGATGCCGGGATAAAGAAGTGTATTGTGCCGAAAGAAAACGTCAGGGAAGCCGCGGCGGCGGTGGGAATGAGGGCTGTTGGGGTGAGCGGGCTTAATGAGGTGATTTCTTATCTGAAGCTTCCAAAAGAAAAGCAGGATAAAATGCTGCCGCCGCTGGAAGCCTGCTTTGATAAAAATCCTTCCGGCAGGAACGATGAAAAGGGAGCGGAAGGAGGGCCGGATTTTGCGGAAATAGCCGGGCAGGAGAGCGTGAAAAACGCGGCGCTCATTGCGGCGGCAGGCTTTCACCATATGCTGATTATGGGGCCGCCCGGGTCCGGGAAAACCATGATTGCAAGGCGGCTGCCTACCATATTGCCGCCCCTTTCCCCAAAGGAAAGTCTTGAAGTTACTTCCATATACAGTATTTCCGGGCGGCTCGGGAAAGACGCCGGGCTCATCACGGAGCGTCCCTTTTTAAGCCCACATCACACAATTTCTCCTCAGGCGCTTTGCGGCGGGGGGAAGGTGCCGAGACCGGGACTTTTGAGTCTTGGCCATCGTGGCGTTCTTTTTCTGGACGAGCTGCCGGAGTTTAAACGGCAGACGCTGGATTTGCTCAGGCAGCCCATGGAGGACAAGGAAATCCGTATTGCCAGAAGCAGCGGCTTTTTTACCTATCCGGCAGACGTCATGGTGGTGGGAGCCATGAATCCCTGCCCCTGCGGCTATTACCCTGACAGAAACAAATGCCGGTGCACGCCTTTTGAGATACGCAGGTATTTAAGCAATATATCGGGGCCTGTGCTTGACAGGATAGATATCTGTGTGGAAGCCTCCCGGGTGGAGCTATCCCAGCTCAAAAAGAGAAAAGGCGGGGAGAGCAGCCAGAGTATGCGCCGCAGGGTGATGGACGCCCGCAGGCGTCAGGAGGAGAGATATGCGGGCACTCATATCCGTTTCAACGCCGATTTGGAGGCCGGGGATTTGGAAAAATACTGCGCTCCTGACGCTGACGGAGCGGTTCTGCTGGAAAAGATGTTCCGCGTCATGGACTTAAGCGCCAGAGCCTGTCACAGAATGCTGAAGGTGGCGAGAACCATTGCGGATTTAAGCGGGAGCCCTTCTGTGCTTAAGGAGCACATATCACAGGCAGCCTGTTACCGCGCAGGCTATTTGGCGGAAAGGCAGTGGAAATATGGAGAAAGATAAAATATTTCAGTTCTGGCTCCATCATCTGCCGGGAGTGGGGGACAGGACCATCGAGAAGCTTCTTGGGCGGTTTGGAAGCCCGAAAGAGGTCTACAACGCCGGACAGACGGCTTTAAAGGAGGTTTTGGGAAATGCCCGCGCCCTTTCGGTTCTGGAGTTTCGAAAGACCTTTCAGCTTCAGCGTGCTTATGAGGAAATGCTTGATAAAAAAATTGTTTTCTGCACAAAAGAGGATGAAAGCTATCCCCAAAGACTCAGGGAAATTACCCATCCGCCTTACGGGCTTTACTGTCTTGGGAATCTGCCTGAAAATCAGCGCCCGGCTGCGGCAATTATCGGGGCAAGGGAGTGCTCGGAGTACGGAAGAGCCATGGCGGAAGCTTTTGCCGGAAGGCTTGGCGGGGCCGGGGTCAGCATTATCAGCGGTATGGCCAGGGGAATAGACGGTATCGGGCAGCAGGCGGTTCTTGCAAAAGGAGGTAAGACCTATGCAGTTTTAGGATGCGGGGTGGACGTCTGCTATCCTGCCTCCAACAGGCGGCTTTACGAAGAAATTACAGAAAAGGGCGGAGGAATTTTATCCGTATTTCCGCCGGGGACAGCCCCATTGAAGCAGCATTTTCCCGAGAGGAACCGTATTGTGGCCGGGTTGTCCGATTTGGTTCTGGTAGTGGAGGCAAGGCAGAAAAGCGGCACGTGGATTACGGTGGACATGGCTCTTGAACAGGGCAAAAATGTCTACGCAGTTCCCGGACGTCTTACGGACAGGTTAAATGACGGGTGTAATTTATTAATCAGGCAGGGAGCGGGAATTGCGCTTTCGCCGGACGACATTCTGGCGGAGCTTATGGTTATCAGGAATCGGAACAGCGGACAGAAAGGAGAAAAAAAGGAAAAGACAAAAGCAAAAGAAAAATCAGCAGCGAAAACAGGAACAGATATGACAGATAAAGAAGCGGCGAAGGCAGAGGGCATATTGCGATTTCTGGATTACCACCCGAAATCTGTAGACGAGATACTTGAAGGGATGCAGAAGGCGGGGATAAAAACCGGCCTGCCGCTGCTTTTAAACGAACTGATTAATCTCTGTATGGAGGGCAGGGCAGAGCAGGTTACCGGAAACTATTTTATAAGAAAAGAATAATGTAGAGGAGAAAGGAAATGAATACATTCTATTATGAAGTAATCAGTATCGACGGCGACTATGCAAATTTAAAGAGGACGGATATTGAAAGTAACGATTTAAAACTGGTGGCAAGAGCGCTGCTTCCGCCTGAGACAGCGGAAGGAATGAAGCTGAAATACGAGTGGATGCAGTATGAAATTATCGGATGAGAGCGCAGACGGGCAGCGGGGTTCCATATATTAATAGATTTTTTACTTGCCACCATGATAAAAGTGGTGTATAGTTTTAGCCGATTAACGTTTTCTAAATTGAAATGATAAGGGGATAAATTTCTATGGCAAAGTATCTGGTGATAGTGGAATCACCGGCTAAGGTGAAAACAATCAAAAAATTTCTGGGCGCTGATTATGAGGTGATGGCCAGCAACGGGCACGTGCGCGACCTCCCTAAGAGCCAGCTCGGCATTGATGTGGAGCACGACTATGAGCCCAAATATATCACGATACGTGGAAAGGGCGATATTTTAGCCAGTCTGAGAAAGGAAGTTAAGAAGGCCCAAAAAATCTATCTGGCCACCGACCCGGACCGGGAAGGGGAAGCCATTTCCTGGCATCTGTTAAAGGCGCTGAAACTGGAAGATAAAAAGGTTTACCGGATTACATTTAATGAGATAACAAAAAACGCCGTGAAGGAATCCTTAAAGAACGCAAGGGAAATCGATATGAACCTTGTGGACGCCCAGCAGGCAAGGCGGGTTCTGGACCGCATGGTGGGATATCGGATTTCCCCTCTTTTGTGGGCAAAGGTGAAAAGAGGGCTTTCCGCCGGAAGGGTGCAGTCAGTGGCGCTTCGGATTATCTGCGACAGAGAGGAAGAGATAAACAGCTTCATCCCGGAAGAGTACTGGACCCTTGACGCGTTCTTTCGGATTCCCGGCGAAAAAAAACTCCTTGTGGCAAAATATTTCGGTTTCAAGGACAAAAAAACAGCGATTTCATCGAGGGAACAGCTTGATAAGATTGTAGAGGAAATAAAGGAAGAGGACTTTCGGGTAAGCGAGGTCAGAAAGGGTGAGAGAAGCAAAAAGCCTCCGTTGCCATTTACCACCTCTACTTTGCAGCAGGAAGCCAGCAAGACCTTAAATTTTTCCACCCAGAAAACTATGCGGTTAGCTCAGCAGCTCTATGAGGGAATAGAAATTAAGGGCAACGGAACCGTAGGTCTTATCACCTATCTTCGAACGGATTCCACCAGGGTTTCTGAGGAAGCCCGGAAGATGGCGGAGGAATACATCAGGAAAAATTACGGGGAAGCCTATGTGGGGAAAGAGCCGGACGCGTCTAAGGGAGGTAAGAAGATTCAGGATGCCCATGAGGCTATACGTCCGACAGATTTAAACCGTACGCCCGCTTCCATGAAGGATTCTTTGTCCAGAGACCAGCTCCGGCTTTATCAGCTTATCTGGAAGCGTTTTGCAGCGGGAGGGATGCAGCCGGCAAAATATGAAACCACCTCCATCAAAATTGACGCTGGCAGGCACCGGTTTACCGTGGCGGCCTCCCGGATGCTTTTTGACGGCTTTACAAGCGTATACAGCCAGGAGGAGGATAAGGCGGAAAGTAATGTGCTGGCGAAGGCGGTAACGGAAGAAACGGTTCTTGCGCTGGACGGCCTTGAGGAAAAGCAGCATTTTACCCAGCCGTCGCCCCACTATACGGAGGCGTCTTTAGTCCATTCTCTCGAAGAGCTTGGCATCGGACGTCCAAGTACCTATGCGCCCACCATAACGACACTTCTTGCCCGGCGCTATATTGTAAAGGAAAACAAAAACCTTTATGTGACGGAAATCGGCGAGGTGGTAAACCATATGATGCAGGAGGCTTTTCCAAGCGTTGTGGATGTGAATTTTACCGCCAATATGGAGGCGCTTTTAGATAGTGTGGCGGAGGGGAGCGTGGCCTGGAAAACCATCGTGTCCAATTTTTACCCTGATTTGAATGAAGCCGTAAAAACGGCGGAGAAGGAATTAGAGCAGGTGGAGACGAAAGACGAGGTTTCTGACGAGGTCTGCGATTTGTGCGGAAGACAGATGGTGATTAAATACGGGCCCCATGGCCGGTTCCTTGCCTGTCCCGGATTCCCGGAATGCCGCAACACCAAACCTTTTTATGAAAAAACAGGGGTTCCCTGTCCGAAATGCGGCAAGGATATCGTGCTTAAAATGACCAGAAAGGGAAGGAAATATTACGGCTGTATCGACAATCCTGAATGCGATTTTATGATATGGCAGAAGCCGTCGGCGGAAAAATGCGCAAAATGCGGTTCTATGATGGTGTTTAAGGGGAATAAACTGGTTTGTATCGGAGAAAATTGCGATTATGTTTCCGAAATGTCAGAAAAATCTGAAAAGTCGGAAAATTAGTAGTAATATTTGGTATTATATAAAATTTTAAGAACAGTCGTTGAAATTGAAAAAATCCTGTGATACAATAGGTGCGAAAGGTTTGGGAGGTATCACATGAGTAGCGTACAGTTATTAGATAAAACCAGAAAGATTGGTAAGCTCCTTCACAATAATGATTCCAGCAAGGTTGTCTTTAATGATATCTGTTCCGTATTATGTGAGATATTATCCTCCAACGTTCTGGTAATCAGCAGAAAGGGCAAAGTGCTTGGAGTGGGGGATTCGCCGGAGGTGGATTCCATCACGGAACTGATTGTGGAGCAGGTGGGCGGCTTTATCGATTCCATGTTAAATGAAAGGCTCCTGGCGGTTCTTTCCACCAAGGAAAACGTCAATCTGGAAACTCTCGGGTTTGAGGACAGAGATGTGAGGAAGTTCCGGGCTACCATAGCGCCGATTGAGATTGCCGGCGAGCGGCTGGGCACGTTGTTTATTTATAAATGCGTGGATCAGTACGACATTGATGACATTATCCTGTGCGAATACGGGACAACGGTAGTGGGGCTTGAAATGCTCCGGGCAGTTAATGAGGAAAGCGCGGAGGAAAATCGCAAGCTGGCGGTAATCCGTTCGGCAATCAGCACACTTTCCTATTCGGAGATGGAAGCGGTGGTTTACATTTTCGAGGAGCTTAACGGGATGGAAGGAATTCTGGTTGCCAGCAAGATTGCGGACAGGGTGGGGATTACCCGTTCCGTCATCGTGAATGCGCTTCGTAAATTCGAGAGCGCGGGCGTTATTGAATCCAGGTCTTCAGGGATGAAGGGAACCTACATTAAGGTTCTGAACGACATGGTGTTTGATGAGGTGGAGAAACTGAAAAAGAATATATAAATAAGCCGAATGTCTGGACGTAACGGATTATGGATAGATAAAAAGGATTGATGAGGTGAAACTGGCATGAATCCTTTTTGTTTGTATGAAAGTGACATTGTTTGTAATTAAAAACGTTAAAAATCTATTATGATACTTGAATTTTTATTTAAATATTTTTATAATGGATAACGGTGAAGCAGATAGAAATAAAAATAATTTTTTGATTGAAATAGAAATATAATCTGAAAGGGGAGAATAACATGTTTGACAGCGGTGTATTTGATTATGTGGATGTGCTGGGCAAGGCGGCGGACGCGTCATGGACAAGAAATGAAATCATATCCAATAATATGTCAAATGTCAACACGCCGGGATATAAAAGGCAGGATATAGATTTTGAATCAAGGCTTCGTCAGGCGCTTGGCAGTATGAGATATGAGTCGGTTGACACCAAAGTTGCCCGTGCGGCTTCGAGTAATCTTAAGGGAAGGGTATATACGGATTCCGCCAATTTTTCATATCGCCTTGACGGCAATAATGTGGATATTGATACAGAAGGGGTAAAACTCGCTGCTAATCAGATTAAATATAACGGTTTGTTTGACAGTATCAATCAGGAATTTGCAAACCTTAAGCTTGTAATGAGGTCTTAAGGCGAGAAAAGGTATTTACGGAACAGGAGGGAATAATGAGTATTTTCGATTCTTTTAATATTAACGCGTCCGGCATGACAGCCGAGCGTTACCGTATGGACATTATTGCGGAAAACGTGGCGAACGCGCAGACTACACGGACGGAGGACGGAACCCCCTACAGGCGTAAGGTAGTTACTTTTGAGGAGCGCACGGAGGGGGCACAGTCGTTTCGCAGCTTTCTGGGCTCTGCAACCGACAAATTTAAGGGCCAGGGCGTCCGGGTAGGCAAGCTGAAAGAGGATAACTGGACGCAGATGAATATGGTTTATGACCCGTCTCATCCTGACGCCGATGAAAACGGTTATGTTACCTATCCCAATGTGAATATTGTTACGGAAATGACCAACTTAATCGATGCAAGCCGCTCCTATGAAGCAAACGCTACCGCCTTTAATTCCAGTAAAAGCATAGCGATGAAAGGATTGGAGATGGCGCAGTAACTATTGGGGGAAGGAATGATTTGCGAAGCAGGCGCTAAAGGTATGCCTGTCTGGCATAATTGGAGGAATACATAAATGGATATCTCATCTTTACATAATATCTCTTCCGGCGTTATCAGAGAAGCGGCGGAGAGAAATGCCACGGCCGGGGAGAAGAAGGCCGGGGCCGGATTCGAGGATTTTTTTGGTAAAGCAGTGGAGAGCATAAAGACTACCAATGCCTATCTTTCTGATGCTGAAAATGAAAAAATAAGATGGGCTCTCGGGGAAACGGAAAGTACCCACGAGCTTTCTATAGCAATGCAGAAAGCATCAACCGCTTTGCAGTATACTGTGGCAGTGCGTGATAAATTTCTTGAGGCATACAGGGAAATCATGCAGATGACAGTTTAAGTTTTTTTGGGACGAAGAACGGAAGAAGGGCAGGCTTTGATTTATGGCAGAGCGATTGAAAGAACTTTTAAATAAAGTTCTTGAATGGTGGAATAAATTTTCCACAAGACAAAAAACATTTATCATATCGGCCGGGGCGGGAGTGATTCTTGCCTTTGCGGTTTTGATTACAATACTGACGCGCCCTCAATACGTTGTGCTGCGTAATTGCGAAACAACGAAGGAAACCGCTGATATAGCGGAGATTTTGGAAGGCGAGGATCTTGATTATCAGGTCTCGGACGATACCTATCAGGTTCGGATTAACAAAAAGCAGGAGTCGCAGGCAAACCTTCTGCTTGCAGACCATGATATTCAGGCTTATGCATATTCCATAGATAATGTCACGGACGGGAGCTTCAGCACTACTGAGTCGGATAAGCAGAAGAAATACAAGTATTATATGGAAAGCCGGCTGGCCAATGATTTGATTGGAAAGTTTACCGCCATTGAAAGCGCGGTGGTGACTTTGTACATACCTGAAAATGACGGGACGTTAATCAGGAACGAGCAGGATTCCGGCGCATGGATTGTGCTTACGCTGCAGGATGAATTCTCGGAGGAAAGCGCCGCAAGCCTTGCCAGGGCTGTGGCGGTAAGCCTTGGAAATAAAACCACAGAAGAAATCGTAATTATGGACGATGCGGGAAACACCCTGTTTGCAGGCGGAGAGGAATACGGCGCGGCAGGCAGCGCAAGCTCCCAGATGGGCGTAAGGGCTCAGTGGGAGAGCAAGGTGAAGAATGACATAAGAAAGGTAATGCTTGGAACCAAGCTGTTTGACAGGGTGGAGGTTGCCGTCAATCTGGACATGGACTTTTCTTCAACCTCAACAACGGATCACCAGTATTATGTGGAGGACGGAAACAGCCAGGGTTATCTGGCAAACGAGAGGGTTTTCAGTTCCGAGTCCACGAATGAGGGCGGAGAGGTTCCCGGTACGGATTCCAACGGACAGCAGCCGGAATACGTATATCAGGACAGTACGGAGAGCAATTCCTCTCAGTCTGAGGAGGAGAGAAATTATCTGCCTTCCGAGCGCATTACAAATACGGAGAAATTGCCGGGGGGGATTAATTATACATCTTCGTCCGTTTCTCTTACTGCTACGAATATGAATCTGGTCAGGGAAGAGGACGTGGAAGCCCAGGGACTTTTGGACGGAGTAACATGGGAAGAGTATAAGCTGGCCAACGCGGGGCAGGAGCCTGTGACGGTGCCGGATGAGCTTTATGATGTGGTTGCCAAGGCAACGGGGTTTCCGGCCGAGAATATTGCCATTGTAGCTTATTCTGAAAATGTGTTTTTTGATAAGGAAGGCTTAAGTGTGTCCGCATCGGATATTGTTCAGATTGTTCTGATTGTGGTGATTTTAGCGCTCCTTGCTTTTGTTGTGCTGCGGAGTATGCGTTCCGAAAAGGAGCCGGAGCAGCCCGAGGAGCTGTCGGTGGAAAGCCTTCTGCAGTCCCAGCCGGAGCCTGAGATTGAGGACATCAGTATGGAGCAGATATCCGAGACCAGACAGATGATAGAAAAGTTTGTAGACGAAAATCCAGAGGCCGTGGCGAACCTTTTACGGAACTGGTTAAATGAAGAATGGGGTTAATGAAGAGAGGGAACGGACATGGCCAGAAGCGTTGATGAAAGTATAAGCGGGGTTCAGAAAGCCGCTATTTTGCTGATAGCTTTGGGACCTGAGAAGTCAGCATCTATTTTTAAGCATTTGAAGGAAGAAGAAATTGAAGAGCTGACGCTGGAAATCGCCAATACCAGAAGCGTCACTCCTCAGGTAAAGGAAGAGATTATTGAAGAGTTTTACCAGGTGTGTCTTGCGCAGCAGTATATTGCGGAAGGCGGTATTTCTTACGCAAAGGAGCTTTTGGAGAAGGCTCTCGGTTCCGAGCGCGCTATGAGCGTTATCGGAAAGCTGACCGCTTCGCTGCAGGTAAAGCCTTTCGAGTTCGTGAGAAAGACAGACGCTACTCAGCTGCTTAACTTTATTCAGGATGAGCATCCGCAGACGATTGCCCTTATATTGTCTTACCTTTCTCCACAGCAGGCAGCCATGATTGTATCGGCTCTGCCGCCGGAGAGACAGGCCGACGTGGCAAGAAGAATTGCCGTGATGGACAGAACCAGCCCGGATGTGGTGAAGGAAGTGGAAAAAGTGCTGGAATCAAAGCTGGCGTCCCTGGTAAATCAGGATTACACCATTATCGGCGGCGTGGACGCAGTGGTGGATATTTTAAATACAGTGGACCGCGGGACAGAGAAACATATCATGGAAACTCTGGAAGTGGAAGAGCCGGAGCTGGCGGACGAAATCAGAAAGAAAATGTTCGTATTCGAGGATATTCTTCTTCTGGACGATCGTGCGATTCAGAGAGTGCTGCGTGACGTTGAGAACAGCGACCTCGGCCTTGCGCTTAAGAGCGCCAACGACCAGGTACAGAGCGCAATCTTTAATAACCTCTCCAAACGTCTTGCCGTTATGATTAAGGAGGACATGGAATTTATGGGTCCTGTGAAGATGAAAGACGTGGAGGAAGCACAGCAGAAGATTGTAAGTATTATCAGAAAGCTGGAAGAGGCTGGCGAGATTGTCATTTCAAGAGGCGGAGGTGACGAAATCGTTGTATAGTAACCTTTATAAAGCGGGCTGGGTCATGATAAACGGTGACACCCGCATGATAGATTCCAATGAACGGGTGAATTCCCGTATAAAAGAGGCTTTCAGGGAGAGAAATCTCCAGGAAGGCATTTCAGACGAAGAAGGCGACGGATTTACCGCAGGGCTTCACGCTGAGGAAGTCGAGGATCTTCTTGACCCTGACAGCGAAGGTGTTCTTTTTAAGAACATGTCCAGACAGGAACAGGAAGAGATTTACCGTCAGCTCGAAGAGGCAAAGGCGGAGCTTGAGCAGACAAGAAACGAAGCCGAAAGAATGATGGCGGAGGCGGAAAGCCAGATAGAAAGTATGCGGGCAGAGGCTTTTGAGGAAGCCAGGACAAAAGGATATCAGGACGGCTATAACAGCGGAATGGCGCAGGTTCAGACAATGAAGGATGAGTGGAGCGCTAAAAGAACGCAGCTTGAAGCAGAGTATCAGCAGATGGTGGAGGAATTGGAGCCGGCCTTTGTGGAAACCCTGACAGATGTCTACGAGCATATTTTTAATGTAGATTTGGGGATATATGGGGGACTTGTCACCAATCTGGTGATGGACACCATGCTCAGAGCCGGTAATGCTTCCAATTATATTGTACATGTTTCAAAGCAGGATTATCCTCAGGTAATAAAGGAAAAGGAAAGAATTCTTGAGGGAACCGGAACTCTGGCGGAACGCCTGGAAATTATATCGGATATGACGCTTGCACCCTCCGGGTGTATGATTGAGACAGAAAACGGCGTGTACGACTGTTCTCTTGGCACGGAGCTGGAGGAGCTGGGGAGGAGGCTGCGGCTTCTTTCCTACAATAAACAGTAATTAAGGACGAAGGTGGAATACTCATTGACGACACCGGATATCAATTTTTTAAAATACATAAACATAACAGGAGAAAATCTGTTTAAGGTCAGCGGAAGGGTAGTAAACGTAGTGGGGCTTACTATCGAATCTGCAGGCCCTTCTGCAAAGCTTGGGGATATCTGCCGGGTTTATCCGGCAGCATCAGAAAACTCCCATCCGGCTCTGGCCGAGGTGGTGGGCTTTAAAGAGGGAAAAATCCTCCTGATGCCCTATCAGAACGTGGAGGGAATCGGGCCCGGAAGCACCGTGGAGAATACGTGCGCTCCGCTGAAAATCAGGGTGAGCGGCGGACTTTTGGGGTGTACGCTGGACGGACTTGGAAGAATCGACGGACAGGAGCCGGCTGCCGGGGCGGAATATACGGTGGAGGCTATGCCTCCCGACCCTATGAGCAGAAAAATTATAGATGAAGTCCTTCCTCTTGGCGTAAAAGCCGTGGATGGACTTATTACTGTGGGAAAAGGACAGAGAATCGGTATTTTTGCCGGTTCCGGCGTGGGCAAATCTACTCTTATGGGTATGTTTGCAAGAAATACCAGGGCTGATATCAACGTGATTGCCCTGATTGGCGAGCGGGGCAGAGAGGTTCGCGAGTTTATAGAAAGGGATTTGGGTCCCGAGGGCATGAAGCGTTCGGTGGTGGTGGTTGCAACTTCTGACAAACCGGCATTAGAGCGCAAGAAAGCGGCGCAGACGGCTACGGCCATTGCGGAATATTTCAGGGATCAGGGAAAGGACGTCCTTCTTATGATGGATTCCCTGACCCGTTTTTCCATGGCGCAGCGTGAAATCGGCCTTGCCAGCGGGGAACCGCCGGTATCAAGAGGCTATCCTCCCAGCGTGTACTCCGAGATGCCAAAGCTTTTGGAGAGGGCAGGGAGGTCTGATAAGGGCTCCATCACCGGTCTTTACACGGTTCTGGTGGACGGCGACGATTTTAACGAGCCGATTACGGACACGGCGCGAAGCATTCTGGACGGACATATTATGCTGGACAGGAAGCTGGCGCATAAAAATCATTATCCCGCAATAGACGTTCTGCAGAGCATTTCAAGATGTATGAGCCAGATTGCGCAGCGGGGACATAAAAGCTATGCGGGCAGGCTCAAAAATGTGCTTGCTACATACAATGAAGCGGAGGATTTGATTAATATCGGGGCATACAAGGCGGGGAGCAATCCGGGAATTGATTATGCCATTCAGAAGATAGAGGAAGTCAATCGGTTTTTGATGCAGGAAGTAAACGAGAAGTTTTCTTTCGAGGAGTCGGTAGGGCTTTTGGAAGCGATTTTTGCCGACAGAGCGGAGTAACAGATGGCCAGATTTATATACCGGATGCAGAGTATTCTGAACATTAAGGAAAAAATGGAAGAGCAGGCAAGGATGGAATTTGCCGCCGCCAGAATGCGTCTGGACGAAGAAGAACTGAAACTACAGGCTTTAATTGAGAGAAAAGAGAGCTATGAGGAGCAGGGAAGGGAGCTTCGCCGCCATGCGCTCAAGGTGATGGATATCATGGAAAACCGTGAGGCAATCGGCGTGATAGACGAATTCATTCTGGTTCAGAGAGAGCAGATAAGAATTGCGGAAAGAGCCCTTGAGAACGCCCGCGACAAGCTTAAAACCGCTATGCAGGAGAGCAAGACCCAGGAAAGGCTGCGGGAGAAGGCTTTCGAAGAATTTATGCGGGAGGAAAATGCCCGGGAGGCCAGGGAAGTGGATGAGCTTGTCAGTTATACTCATGGCAGCGCGAAAAGATAGTCTGATGCCGCCGTCAGCGGCATGGAGAAAGTGGGATATAAAATATGCCAAAGGTTGATGAAGCAGTTTTGGACGATGCGAAGCTGGATGCGCAGAGTCTGAAGGAAGAAAAGAAAAAACTTAAGAAAGAAAAGAAAGAGCAGCGTAAGGCTGCGAAGGCCAAAGCAAGGGAGCTTGCCGACCAGGAGGAGGAGCTTATGGACGGAGAGGGCTCCGGCAATGGTTCCGTTTTTCTGGTAACTTTCATTATCGTCCTTATCTGGATTGCAATTTTGTGTCTGGTGGTCAAGCTGGATTTCGGCGGTTTTGGGAGCAATGTTCTTACGCCGATTCTCAAGGATGTGCCGGTGGTGAATATGATTTTGCCAAAAGGCGATGCCGGTATGGTGACTGAGGACGGCGAAGGAGAGGCCTATTCGGGCTATGACAGCATTCAGGACGCGGTGGATTATATCAAGGAGCTTGAGCTTGAGCTTGAGCGCGCGCAGTCAGCCCAAAGCGCAAGCGCAGAGGAAGTGAACCGGCTTGAGGCCGAGGTGGAGCGCCTTGAAACCTTTGAGGACAGTCAGGTGGAATTCCAGAGAATCAAGACGGAATTTTATGAGGAAGTGGTCTATGCGGATAAAGGACCCGGCATAGAGGAATACAGAAAGTATTACGAGGATATGGACCCGGCAACCGCCGAGTATCTCTATAAACAGGTAGTTACACAGCTGCAGGAAAGCGATGAGATTACTACATTTGCTTCCGCATATTCTTCCATGAAACCCAAGGCGGCCGCCGCTATTTTTGAAGAGATGACAGATAATCTGGATTTGGCCGTAAGGATACTGGGGGCAATGAGCGCAGAGGACAGGGGTAAGATTTTAGCGGTGATGGATACGGAAATTGCCGCCAGAATCACCAAGTTGATGGATCCCGAATCTTAAGAAATCTGCCTCTTAAACCGATATATATGTTGGACCTTGAAAAAGAGTCTTGGGCAGTTTCCAGCCCTGTAGTACGGAAACTGTACGACTTATAAAGACAGGAGGGATGTAAATGACCAGTGCACCTGTAAAGGAGGTAAACTCCCTGATGAAGTTTCTGGGAGGAAACAATCCTGCAAAAACAGGTACTGCCAGCCAGACGGGCAGCTTTGGGGATTTGATGAGTAAAACCCGGAGCAATCTTGCCGGCAGCCAGAAACAGCTTCAGGCAGCCGGCGGCGCAGGAAAAACATCGGCGGCGGATTTACTGAAAAGCCATACCGACAGCACAGCCAGCCAGCCGGTAAAAGAGCCGGTACAAAACAGCCGGCCGGCGAAAGAAACGGGCAGGACAGAGGCTACGGACGCGAACGCGGAAGCGGTAACGGATGCCGGCAAAGAGGTGGTAAAAGAGGTCGCGAAGGAGCTTGGCGTTACGGAGGAACAGGTGGAGCAGGCAATGGAGGAGCTTGGACTCTCCGCTTACTCGCTTTTTGACCCGGCCAATATGACGCAGCTTGTACTTGCCCTTTCCGGCGAGGACGCGGCGGCGCTTCTTACAGACGAAAATCTGCTTGCGAGCCTTCAGAACCTGATTGACATGGCAGCCGGCATCATAGATGGTCTTGCCGGGGAAATGGACCTGAGCCCGGAGGAGATGAGCGCCTTGCTTGAGGAACTGCAGAAACGTCTTGACGGAGCGCTTGAGACTGAAGTCGCAGAAGAGCAGCCAAGTATTACGGTTGAAGTGCAGGACGGCGACGATACCATAATGCTGGCCGCTGACGAAAACGGCAATACCATTAAAACAGTGGATGTGGTATCACAGAAGCCGGAGGATAACACCGCGGGCAACCAGGCAGGAGAACAGGAGAAAAAGGGTGGCGAGGGAAGTGAGCATGAAAATGCGTTACATGCAGGAAACAGCTTAAATGACGCAATGCTTCAGAACAACGGGCAGGCGGCCGAAGTTTCCTTTGAACAGACGGTACCCCATTTCAGCGAACAGACCCAGGATATCATGAATCAGATTCTGGATTATATGAAACTCCAGTTACGGCCGGGAATGGACCAGCTTGAGATGCAGCTTCATCCGGCAAGCCTTGGAACAGTACATATTCAGATTGTTTCCAGAGGCGGAGAGGTTACCGCACAGTTCCATGTACAGAACGAGGCTGTGAAGGCGGCGCTTGAAAGCCAGATATCCACGCTTCAGGAAAATTTAAGGGAGCAGGGAGTGAAGGTGGAAGCCGTTTCG
This sequence comes from bacterium 1xD8-48, assembly GCA_009917455.1. Lineage (GTDB taxonomy): Bacteria > Bacillota > Clostridia > Lachnospirales > Lachnospiraceae > Suilimivivens. Next base: position 92,367 of record QZDS01000005.1, read on the forward strand.
GTGACAGTGGAAAGCCACGGATTTGAGAGCAATCTCTGGCAGGGACAGGAAAGAGGCGACGACAGCGCTTCCGCAGGAAACGGAAACGGAAGAAAGTCACCCAGAAGAATTAACCTAAACGAGCTGGATGTAAACGGTATGACCGAGGAAGAAGCCAGCGAGGAAGATTTGCTTGCGGCCAAAATGATGGAAGCAAACGGAAACACAGTGGACTATACTGCTTAACGGCGGTGATATTTTGTGGAAAGGAGAATAATATGGCGGTTGGTGCAGTAGTAAAAGACGGTCAGTTAGTGGAAAGCGCATCCGAAAATTCGGTAAAAAAAGCCGCGTCCAAAAGCGGTATGGATAAAGACGCTTTTTTGCAGCTTTTAGTGGCCCAGATGAAATATCAGGACCCCCTGGAACCCACCTCAAATACAGAGTATATCTCGCAGTACGCGACATTTTCACAGGTGGAGCAGATGCAGAATATGGCGGCTACCATGGAACTTTCAAGAGCATCCGCTTTGGTTGGAAAGATGGTTGAGGTTCAGTCCAAGGATGAGAATGGCGACGCAGCGGTTATTCAGGGTGTGGTTGAATATGTAACCTATGAAAATAACAAGGCTTACGTTTCCATAGACGGCAATCTGTATTCAGCGGACGATGTACACGCGGTAATCAGTGATGCGTACCAGATAGCGTTTGAACTTGCGTCAACGTTTATTAAAGCAATAGACGCACTGCCGAGCCTCAGCGACCTTACAACGGAGCATAAGGAAGCGGTGGAAGCGCTGCAGGAAGGCTACAACAAGATGACGGCCTACCAGCAGGGATTTATCAGCGACGAATATGTCAAGCTGCTGCAGAAATATGTACAGCGTATGGCAGAGCTTGTGGCGGTTGAAGAAGAGGGCAACGGCGAGAACGGCGACGGAGACAAAACCGAGGGGACCGAAGGCGATAAGACGGAAGGAACCGAAGGCGGCGACAAAACCGAAGGTACAGGCGATGGCGCCGGTAAGACCGAATAGAAATTGAAGCAGGATGCGCGGTAACTACTCAGGGAGGAGGGAATTATGAAGGTTCAGAAAAACGGATTCCTTTCAATTGAACAACTGCAGGATAAATATTTGACCCCGGCAGGAAAAAGCACGGCGAAAACGCTGACTGCTGAAGGAAAGTCTTTTCAGGAAATTCTGGAAGGCAGCCGGGCCGGCGCAGAGGGAGAAGTAAAGTTTTCCAAACACGCGGCGGGGAGACTTGCAGACCGTAACATTGAACTCACGGGCAATCAGATAGAACGCCTTAAGGAAGGCGCTCAGAAAGCTCAGGAAAAGGGAATCAGAGAATCTTTGGTAATTGTTGACCAGTTGGCATTCATTGTGAATATACCCAACAATACGGTGGTGACCGCAATGAATCATGGCGACACAGCGGAAAATATTTTTACAAACATTGATGGAGCCGTAATTATTTAGCCGGACCTTTGGGAGGCAATGAGTTCCTGACTGACAGAAGGAACATGCGGCATAACTTTAAGGAGGTCATTTTAGCTATGATGAGGAGTTTATTTGCTGGTGTGGCAGGCCTGAAAACACACCAGACAAGAATGGACGTTATCGGTAATAACATTGCCAACGTTAACACAACGGCCTATAAATCACAGTCCATGGTATTCAGTGATTTGATGTATCAGACGACAAGGGCAGCTTCCGGCGCAAACGCAACCACAGGAGTGGGCGGCGTCAACGCGCGGCAGATTGGTCTTGGTTCCAAAACCAGTTCCATTAAAACTGCGATTGCCAACCAGGGAGCGGCGCAGAGTACCAACGACCCGTTTGATATTATGATTAACGGAAGTTCTTTCTTCGTTGTAAACAACGGACAGGAAAATTTCTTTACCAGAGACGGTTCTTTCTACATTGACGGCGCGGGCAATCTGGTTATGACCAGTACCGGTTACAATGTAATGGGCTGGGGCGTAAATGAAGAAACCGGGGAAATTCAGAAAGGAAACGTTCAGCCGCTGAAGATTATGACCACGGAAAATATGATTTCCCCGCCTCAGGTTACCACTGACGCGACAATAGACGGTATTATTGACCGGTTTGATACGGATTTGGAAACGGACGAAGGCCGGATTATGAATCTGGAGTTTTTTGACAATCAGGGATATAAATTTACCGCTCAGTTCAGCGTGCATCCGGATGACGCAGAAAAAGGCACTTTTATAGTATGCCTGGATAAAATTAAGGATGCGTCTGGAAAAGAAGTTTATGGCGCCGGGGATGCCAATGCGGCAACTTTTGGAGGAGCTATCACATCGAAGGACGGCACAGCATATACAAATGCTGTTTACCTGAATTTTAAAGAAGGGAAAGGCACATTTTTGGGAGTTGGCAATTCAGCTACGGCAACGGATAAAACTGCGACGCTGAAACTTCCCAGCCCGAATTTCACAAGTGAGGCTGGCGAACTTCCTACAGGGAAAAACTCAAATGAAATAGTAATTGATTTTACAGGCTGTCTCAACTACAACAAAAACGGCACATCAACCATGGGGGCGCTTGCCGGTGACCCGAAAGGATTGGGAGCCGGCTTAAAAACAGGCGAGATGAGCGGCGTTACCGTTCAGAAGGACGGTAAGATTTACGCTACCTATGATAACGGTCAGAGTAAGCTGCTTGGTCAGATTGCGGCGGCTAATTTTGCCAATCCTTCCGGTCTTGCCAAACAGGGCGATAATCTTTATTCCGCGACCATGAACTCCGGCGAGTTTGACGGTGTGGGTGATGATATCACAGCGGACGGCGGCTATATGGAATCCGGCGTACTCGAAATGAGTAACGTTGATTTGTCCGCCGAGTTTACGGAAATGATTACCACCCAGAGAGGTTTCCAGGCAAACAGCCGTATTATTACAGTTTCAGATACGCTTCTTGAGGAGCTTACGAATCTGAAGCGATAAGGTAAGTAAGAAATAGTAATTTATGGGTTAAAGGGAACTGGTTGCATTGCGGTTCCCTTTAATTTGCGCTAAAATACATGTTTTGCAGCATACATTTGATAGGGTGGAAATATCTTTTAGTTGTATTAAGGGAAATTTATGTGGAAAAAGGGGGAAAGAAGTGATATGATAGAAGTCACGAGGATAAACGGCAGTAAGGTGCTGATAAATCCCGATTTGATTGAAATCGTGGAGGAAACGCCGGATACGGTGGTTGCTTTCACAACAGGAAGAAAATTAATTATAAAAGAAGGTAGACAAGAGATAAAAAATCTTGTAAAATCATACAGAAAGGAAATTTTTGCGGGTTAACGCAGAAGAGGTGAAAAGTTGTGGATTTAGCGTCAATTCTTGGATTAGTGCTTTGTTTCGGTATGCTGGGTTATGGTTGCATCAATGCGGCGGGAATTGCTAATATAGAACGTTATGGAGATTTCCCATCTGCGATTATTACATTCGGTGGGGCGTTTTTTGCCGTTCTGGCATCCAAATCCCTGTCTGATTACATAGCCGGACTTAAGAGTTTTACTCTTATCTTTAAAGCTCCTTCTTCCAATGTTAAAGAAATGATACAGAAGATTATCGACCTTTCCAATATTGCCAGAAAGGAAGGTCTTCTTTCTCTGGAAGAAGCGGCAGGAGATTTGGAAGACGAGTTCATGAAGAAGGGAATTCTTCTTATCGTAGACGGTACGGACCCCGAATTGGTGCGCGGCATTATGGAAACAGAGCTGGTAAGCACGGAATCCAGACATAAGGATAAAATTTCTTTTTGGGAGGATTTGGGCTCCATGGGACCTGCGTGGGGTATGATTGGTACTCTGGTAGGTCTTGTTAACATGCTTTACGAGATGGATGACCCTTCAACTCTGGGACCTTCCATGGCGGTTGCGCTGATTACCACATTGTACGGTTCGCTTCTGGCAAACTGGATTTGTACGCCGGTGGCAACAAAGCTGAAAGCAAACAACGCCACCGAAATTATGGTCAAGGAAATCATGATAGAAGGGCTTCTTTCCATACAGGCGGGCGAGAACCCCAGAGTTATTGAAGAAAAGCTGAAGTCATTCCTGGCGCCCAGCGACAGGACAATAGGCGAAGGCGGAGGTGAAGACGATGGCTAAAAAAAAGCAGGAAGAGCCTCCTAAGGGTTCGCCGGCCTGGATGGCCACTTTCTCGGACCTTATGAATCTGCTTCTTTGCTTCTTCGTTATGCTGTTTGCCATGTCCACTATCGATGCACAGAAGTTTGAACAGGTGGCGGCATCCTTTAACCAGACTTTCAGTATTTTTGATGCGGGAGCCACGGCGATAGGGGACGGCGTTCTGGTAGGAATGGGCGTCAGCCAGTTAAACGAGCTGGACGACTACATCAACAGCACGGGCAAGAATCCCGAAGGCGAGCTTATGCCGGAAAATCTTGAGGCGGCGGCGGAAATGATGGATGAAGCCAAGCTGGAAAAGTCGGAAGAGATGGCGGAAAAGATTGAAGAAGTCCTGGAAGAAAAGAATCTTGAGAATGAGATAGATATAGAATTTACCGCTCAGTATGTGCAGCTTACCCTGAACGGAGCGCTCCTTTTTGATTCGGGCAGCGTGGAAATAAAGGAAGAAGCCATGCCGCTGATGAATCAGCTGGGGATTATCCTCCAGAGATTCAGTCAGGGAACTATCGAAATTGAAGGACATACGGATAACGTGCCCATGTCGGGCTCCAAGTACTCCAACAACGATGAGCTTTCAAGCGGGCGTGCCCTTTCAGTTTTTTACTATCTGGAAAATAACACCACGCTGGATTCGGGCCTGATTAAGCATTCCGGCAGAGGAGAGTATCAGCCCATTGCGGATAATTCCACTCCGGAGGGAAGAGCCAAAAACAGAAGAGTCGAGATTAAGATTTATAATGCGCTTAGCGCTTATTAACAAAGAGAGGTAGTATCTGCTATGAAAAAGAATTTGATTTCCATATTGATATTGGCATTGCTTATCGTAAATATTGTACTTACCGCAATCATGATGTTCAGTGTGACCAGCACGAACAGCAAGACCGCGGCTCTTGTGACGGATATTGCGTCGGCAATCAGCCTGGACATAGAAGGGATGCGCAGCGGGGCATCTGCTGTTCCCCTTGAGAATACCGTAACATACACGATAGCCGATATGACAATTCTTCTTAAGGATGATACAAATACTGAGGAAGGAACGGAAAAGAAAGACCATTACGCGCAGCTTACAGTGGTTTTATCCATGGATAACAGGCATGAAGATTTTGCTGCTAATGGAAGCGGAGATTTGTCCGGCAGAGAGGATTTGATTAAAGGACGAATCAGCGATGTGGTAGGCAAATATACATTGAATGAAGCCAAACAGAATACACAGGCAATAACGGCTGATATTTTAAACAGTATCCAGGGATTGTTTGATTCGGATTTTATCTTTGAAGTAACGCTTGTCAGTCCGCTGTATATGTAGATGTCATGCTTACAGGGATATTAAGCGAAAGCACGGCAGAAACGATAGGAGGTGAAATCCTGTGAGCGATGTGCTCTCTCAAAGTGAAATAGATAATTTGCTTGCGTCTTTAAACAGCGGCGAATTAGATATGGATCAGATACAGGAGAATGACGAAAAACAGATAAAGGATTACGACTTCAAGCGGCCCACAAAGTTTTCCAAGGAGCATTTACGAACACTTGAGATTATATATGAACATTACGGGAGGCTGGTATCCAACGAACTGCAGGTTTATCTCCGCAAGACGGTACAGGTGACGGTGGCCAGCTCTGAAACTACTACTTTTTCGGAGTTTACTAATGCGCTGTCCAATCCTGTTATTCTGGGGATTATAAATTTTCATCCTCTGGTTGGAAATATTATAATGGAAATATCCCCGAATATCGGTTTTGCCATGATTGACAGAATGCTTGGAGGCGCCGGGCAGCCTTTAGAGAAAACAAGAGAATTCTCGGAAATTGAGATGACAATTCTTCAGAAGCTGATGGTGGTATGTATGCAGCTCATGAGTGAACCATGGAAGAATGTCTGCGAAATCAATCCCATGATGGAGAGAATCGAAACCAATGCTCAGTTTGCGCAGATTATTGCGCCAAGCGATATGATAGCTATTGTATCGCTGAATCTGAAGATTGGAGATACTGAAGGACTCATGAATGTCTGTCTTCCGTTCTTTACACTGGAAGATGTGATGGATATGTTAAATACCAAGTACTGGTATTCGACTCTTCAGAAGGATGATAAGACTGATTATGAAGACCAGATAGAGTCGTTAATTAAGAGAGTGGATGTACCTGTCAAGGCTGTTCTTGGCAGAAGTCAGGTTTCCGTAAACGATTTCCTGAACATTGCAGTAGGAGATATTATACGGCTTGACACCAGAGTGGATTCCGATATGAATATTTATGTGGGGAATATCAGGAAGTTCACCGCGTTACCCGGTTCCAGTAAAGATAAATACGCGGTTCGGGTAACATCAGTACTCAGAGAGGAGGAGGAGTAAAGCATGGATGAGATGCTTTCGCAGGATGAAATAAACGCATTACTTGCCGGTGTGGGGTCTGATGATGCGGGAACTGACCAGACAGTTGACGCGGGAAGCAATAATGTATTGGTTGAAGACCGTCTATCAGCTGATACCAAGGATGCAATCGGTGAGATTGCCAATATCAGTATGGGTTCTTCTGCAACTACACTGTATTCGCTGGTTAACATGAAGGTTGACATCACGACGCCTGTGGTTACGATGGCAAACTGGAATACGGTTGTGGCTGATTATGAACGTCCCTGTGTTTTTATTCAGATACATTATACGGCCGGGCTTGACGGTTCCAATATCATGATTCTGAAGGAACATGACGTTAAGGTTATTACGGATTTAATGATGGGAGGGGACGGCAGCAATACCGACGGAGAAATCGGAGAGCTGCATTTAAGCGCGATATCAGAGGCCATGAATCAGATGATGGGGGCGGCAGCCACTTCATTGTCAACGATGATGGGAAAGATGATAGATATCAGTCCTCCGGAAGCCAGTGTACTGGATTTAAATGATTTTAAGAGCGGAGGGGACATTGCGCCTTTCCTTGAAGGCAGCTTCGTAAAAATTGCATTCAGGATGCAGATTGGGGATTTGGTTGACAGCTCCATTATGCAGCTTTATCCTGTTGAGTTTGCGGAAAGCCTGTACGAGAGATTTATTGCCAAGCAGATGGAAGATGTTGCGGCATCAGCGCCAAAGCCGGCTCCAGCGCCCGAACCTGCGCCTTATATACAGCCGCAGGCAAATATGGGCGCCGGCCAGATGAACATGGGCGCGGCCATGAATGGGATGCCTAACGGGATGCAAATGAACGGTATGCCAATGCAGGGGATGGGAATGAACGGCATGCCGATGCAGGGGATGCCAATGCAGGGTATGTCTGGAAATGGAATGGGGATGCCCATGAATGGAATGGGAATGCCGATGCAGGGAATGCCAATGATGAATATACAGCCTGCACAATTCCAAAGCTTTAATAATGATATGGGAGCGGTACCGGGACAGGAGAATATCGGGTTAATCAGAGATGTTCCTCTTGATGTTACCGTAGAACTTGGAAGAACCAGGAAATCCATATCGGATATATTGGACTTCGCACCGGGAACAATTATAGAACTTGACAAGATAGCCGGTGAACCTATAGATGTGCTTGTAAATGGTAAATTCGTTGCCAGAGGCGAGGTCGTGGTAATCGAAGAAAGTTTTGGAGTACGTGTAACAGAAATAGTAAAGTAAAAAGGTAGGAGAGTAAAAATGGCAAAAAATATTTTGGTGGTTGACGATGCTGCTTTCATGCGTATGATGATTAAGGACATTCTCACAAAAAACGGGTATAATGTAGTGGGAGAAGCGGAAAACGGCTTGAAGGCTTTTGAAAAATATAACGAATTAAAGCCTGATTTGGTTCTGATGGATATTACCATGCCGGAACTGGACGGAATCGGCGCACTTAAGAAAATTAAAGCGGCGGATCCCGGAGCAATGGTTGTCATGTGTTCGGCTATGGGTCAGCAGGCCATGGTTATCGACGCAATTCAGAGCGGAGCAAAGGATTTTATCGTAAAACCTTTTCAGGCTGACCGTGTGCTTGAAGCAGTAAAGAAGGTAATCGGTTAGTATGCTTTTAGCAGTTATGACAAAGGCGGACAGCTATCTTCAGTTTATGACGGTGCTGGTGCTCTTTGTATTTGTGCTGGCGATTACTTACCTGGTTACCAGATGGATAGCAAAATACCAGAAGAATAATGTAGGATTCAGAAATCTTGAGATTATTGAGACTTGCAGGATTGCTTCAAACAAATATATTCAAATAGTGAGGGCGGGAAGCAAATATCTTGTGATTGCCGTCGGAAAAGACGAAGTGCATATGCTTTCGGAAGTATCCGGCGAAGAACTCAGTTTTCAGGAAAATCAGGGCCAGACGATGGAGTTTGCTGCTATTCTTGAAAAAGTAAGGAAACTGAAGGAAAAAGATAAGGAATAATACAACAATTATGAGACAGAGCTTTTCCGTAAAAAAGATAATAAAGATAATATGCCTGCTTGTTATGGTGGGCATATTGTGTGTTATTCCCCGGACAGATGTGAAGGCGGCTTCTCTGGATTCCACTCTGGCAGGCGAGACCGAGGAGCGGACCAATATAACGGAGCCGGGTTCTTCCGATTCCAGGGATGACTTATCTGAACTTAATATTGCGAATAGTTTGACAATATCTTTAAATAATGGTAACGGGCAGATGAATGGGACGCTGCGGATTCTGATTACGCTGACGATGATAGGTTTGGCACCCATCTTACTTATCATGCTCACGTCTTTTGTCAGAATTATCATTGTTCTTCATTTTACAAGGGCGGCTTTAAATACCCAAACGGCACCTCCCAATCAGGTGTTGATTGGGTTAGCTTTGTTTTTAACCTATTTCATCATGCAGCCCACGCTGACGCAGGTCTATGAAGAAGCGGTTGTTCCCTTTGAGGCAGGGGAAATCACTCAGGATGAATTTTTCAGGGCAGGAATAGAACCTTTGAGGGAGTTCATGTATAAACAGGCCCAGACAAAGGATGTAAAGCTTTTTCTGGAGATTTCCGGTGACGAATGGGACGGGACGCTTGATGGGATTCCTCTTGCGGTATTGATACCAAGCTTCATTATCGGCGAGCTGCGGCGGGCGTTTATTATCGGGTTTATTATATATATTCCGTTTATTGTAATTGATATGGTGGTGGCGTCCACGCTTATGAGTATGGGTATGATGATGCTTCCGCCTACAACGATTTCCATGCCGTTTAAGATTCTTCTGTTTGTGCTTGCAGACGGCTGGAATCTGATTATTATGGAGCTTGTGAGGACATTCTATGTTGTTCCATGAGTGACGTCAGACTAAAGTTTTTCAGTCTGTGATGGCAGTTGCTATGGAATTGGCGCATAAAGCCTGGAGGGAGAAAAGAATATGACAGCTGATGAGGTTACGGCTATTGCCAGTTCGGCATTATTTTTGATTATCAAGGTCGCCGCGCCGCTTCTTCTGGTATCGCTCGCGGTAGGTCTGATTGTCAGCATTTTTCAGACAGTTACGTCCATTCAGGAGCAGACGCTTACGTTTGTTCCGAAAATCGTCGCGATATTTCTGACGCTTATATTGCTTGGAAACTGGATATTAACCGAATTGTCCGGTTATATAGTAATGCTCTGGTCGGATTTTGACCGTTATATCAGGTAAGGCTTATGCTTGAGTATGGTTTTACCTATGGAGACCTGGAATACTTCCTGCTGATATTCATCAGAGTTGCCAGCTTTGTGTTTATAGCCCCTTTTTTCAGCATGAGCAATACTCCGAAAAATGTAAGAGTCGCTTTGAGCTTTTTTGTGGCCTTTTTGCTTTATCAGTCCATGCCGCGTCAGGAAGTGGTCTATGACTCTCTGATTGGATATACGATTGTGATTTTGAAGGAAGTGATAACCGGTCTTTTAATCGGGTTTGCCGCCAATCTGTGCAGTACGATTGTGGCCTTTGCAGGTCAGATTGCCAGTATGGAGATGGGGCTTTCCATGGCAAGCATGATGGACCCTACAACAAGGGAAAATACCACTGTTACAGGTGTTTACTATAATTATATTATATTGCTTTTACTCATGAGTTCAGGAATGCACCGGTATTTTTTAAAGGCTTTGGCGGAAACCTATATTCTGATACCTGTAAACGGAGCGGTTTTAAATCATGAAAAGCTCTTAAACGCCATGATTGAATTTCTGTCCGATTATATTATCATCGGATTTCGGATTTGCCTGCCGATTTTTGCCGTTATGGTTATTTTGAATGCGGTGCTTGGCGTTCTCGCGAAGGTATCTCCGCAGCTGAACATGTTTGCGGTCGGTATGCAGATGAAGGTGCTGGTGGGGCTTGCAATTTTGCTTGTAACCGCTTCCATGCTGCCGGATGCAGCCAATTTTATTTATGACCAGATGAGGCGTATGGTTGCCACCTTTGTGGAAACCATGATGTAACGCGTCAAAGGAATCTCTGCCAAAAGAAGACCGGAAGTGTGCCGGCGGGCGTTTTGCTGATAAAAGGAGGCAATGGATGGAGCAGAACAGACTGGTACTGGCGTACAATCTGCAGTTCTTTGCCAAGGATGGACCGGGCGGTGAGAAAACAGAGGAACCAACGTCCAAAAAGCTGTCAGATGCCAGAAAAGAAGGACAGGTGGCCAAGAGTAAGGAAATTGGCAACGCATTTGTAATGCTTGCGCTTTTTCTTATGATGAAGGTATATCTGGGTGTGATCGGGAACAGATTTATCGGCTGTTTCCACAGTGTATACGGCAATTTTGCCGATGCAATAAAAATGTATGATGGAGAAATCCCCTTTGCCTCCATTCAGGTTCTGGTTCGGGGAATGATGCTGCAGATAGGAATTATTGTCCTTCCGGTGTTTGCCGCGGGAGTTTTCATAGTGTTTGTCTGTGATGTGGTGCAGGTGAAGTGGAAACCTACCACGAAGCCCTTAAAACCAAAGTTCAGCAAGCTCAATCCTGTCAGCGGTTTTAAAAAGTTTTTATCTCTGAACTCGCTGGTGGAACTGGTGAAATCTGTTCTGAAGCTGGCGGTAGTGGGATATGTGGTTTATAAATATATTGTAGATGAAATCAGCCAGATTTTTATTCTGTATAATATATCCCTGAATCAGGCCATCGGGCTGATTGGGAAAATTGTCACTGATTTGGGCATCAGGATTGCCCTGGTGTATATGCTGATTGCCTTTCTGGATTACGTGTACCAGAAGCGTAAGTTCAAGAAAGACATGAAGATGACCAAGCAGGAAGTAAAGGATGAGTATAAAAACCAGGAAGGAGACCCTCAGATTAAAGGGAAACAGAAGCAGAAAATGAGGGAGGCTTCCATGCGGCGTATGATGCAGCAGCTGCCTGAGGCGGATGTGGTAATTACCAACCCGACGCACTATGCGGTAGCGATTAAATATGACGCCGAAAAGTATGACGCGCCTTATGTGATTGCAAAGGGTGAAGATTACCTCGCGCAGCGGATTAAGGACGTGGCAAAAGAAAATGACATTGAAATTGTAGAAAACAAGCCTCTTGCCCGTATGCTTTATGCAAATGTCGAGGTAGGGGGGCTTATTCCGCCGGAATTATATCAGTCGGTGGCGGAGGTTTTAGCCTTTGTATATCATTTAAAGGGGAAGGTATAAAGGAGGAAAGGAGACGGCATGAAAAAAGCGGATGTTGCTGTATCGGCATATGTACTTTCAGCGTTTATAATGATGATTGTGCCGATTCCCAGCGGCCTTTTGGATGTATTGCTCGCCTGCAATATGGCGGTTGCGTTTACCATACTTTTTGGAACCATGTTTTCCAAGGAAGTACTGGATATGTCATTCTATCCCACCATGCTGCTGTTTACCACGTTATTTCGGATTTCCCTTAATATTTCCTCTACCAGACTTATCCTTGTAACCGGCCAGCCCGGACGCGTGGTTGAAACCTTCGGAAGCTACGTGGGCAGCGGAAATCTGGTAGTAGGCTCTATTGTGTTTATTATTCTGATTCTTGTACAGTTTATGGTTATCAATAAAGGTTCCGAGCGTGTGGCTGAGGTAACGGCGAGATTTACGCTGGACGCCATGCCCGGTAAGCAGATGGCCATTGACGCGGACTTAAATACAGGCGCAATTACCGACGAGGAAGCAAAAGAGCGCCGGGAAAAAATCCAGAACGAGGCGAACTTTTTCGGTTCCATGGACGGTGCCGTTAAATACGTAAAGGGAGACGCAACGGCAGGACTTCTTATTACATTTGTCAATATCATCGGCGGTATCATTACAGGTATGGTATGGCAGAATATGGATATTATGACCGCCCTCAACCGGTATGTTATTTTGACTATCGGCGACGGTCTGGTGAGCCAGATACCCTCCCTCCTGATATCCCTCTCCACCGGTATTCTGGTGACCAAGGGGTCAAAGGATGCGGATTTCGGAACGGTTCTGGTGAGTCAGCTTTTCGGTATTCCCAAGGTATGCTATCTTGTGGGGGCTGTTCTGGCAGGGCTTGGCATTGTGACGCCGCTGCCGAACCTGGTTTTCCTGTCTTTGGGGCTTGCTTTTATCGTGGTAGGCAGAATTATGGCAGGAAATCTTGAAACGGCTCAGATTGAAGGAGATATCAATGCGGAGGAGGCTGCCGCAGAGGAAATCAGGCAGCCTGAGAATGTAAACAGCCTTTTGCAGGTAGACCCTATCGAGCTGGAATTTGGTTACGGAATCATTCCTCTGGCCGATGTGAACCAGGGCGGGGATTTGCTTGACCGTGTGGTTATGATTAGAAGGCAGATTGCGTTGGAGCTTGGAACGGTGGTGCCCATTATCCGTCTCCGCGACAATATCCAGCTCAATCCCAATCAGTATATTATTAAAATCAAGGGAATTCAGGTCAGCGAGGGAGAAATCCTTTTTGACCACTATATGGCTATGAATCCAGGTTACGTGGAGGAGGAAATCACGGGTATTCCCACTTTTGAGCCTTCCTTCCATCTGCCTGCCATCTGGATAACGGAAGGACAGAGGGAGAGAGCCGAGAGTATGGGCTATACGGTGGTTGACCCGCCTTCCATTATTGCGACCCATCTGACGGAAATTATCAGGCAGTATATTTCCGAACTCCTTACAAGGCAGGATGTGCAGAACCTTGTCAACAACTTAAAGGAGAGCAATCCTTCGCTTGTGGATGAGCTTGTACCCAAGCTGCTTGGCCTTGGCGAAATACAGAAAGTACTGCAGAATCTCTTAAAAGAGGGTATTTCCATCAGAGACCTTCTTACGATTTTTGAAACCCTTGCGGATTACGCGTCAACCACGAGGGATACGGATATCCTGACGGAATATGTACGGCAGAGTTTAAAACGGGCGATTTCAAACCGTTTTTTCCCGTCCAACGAGACTTCCAGCGTTGTGACCCTGGATCCGAAGCTGGAACAGGAGATTATGGGAAGCGTGAAACAGACGGAAAATGGCGCCTATCTTGCGCTTGATCCGGAAAAGACCAAAGGCATTATGAAGTCTGTGGGAAACGAGATTGCCAAGCTGGAAAATCTGGGAAAGAGTCCTATTGTAATTACTTCTCCTATTGTGCGCATGTATTTTAAGCGTTTGACGGAGGATTATTATAAAGATTTAATTGTTGTTTCATATAATGAAATAGAAAATAACATTGAATTACAGTCCGTAGGAATGGTGACAGCATGATAATCAAAAAATTTCAGGGTAAAACAGAGGCAGAGGCGGTGGAGAGCGCCAAAAAAGAGCTGGGTGAAAACGTAGTGGTAATGAATGTGCGCAGTGTGAAAAGAAAGGGTTTTTTCAGCTTTCTGCTGCCCCAGTTTACAGAAATTACGGTGGCGAAGGAGGAGGAGCCCGAGCGTGCCATACCGGTGAAAAAAGAACCGCTGATTCCCCAAAAGCTGGTGGACGCCGTGACAAGTCAGACGACAGATTTGTCAGCCATACGGGATATGCTTCCGCCGGTTCAGGAAAGCACAGGGCTTGCCCGGCTTGCGAAAGCATCCGAAACCCGGCCTGCTGAGAAGCCGGAAAACCGGGAGGAGGATTGGAAGGACGCCAGCGCCATTGAAGAAAAGCTGGACAGCCTGCACGACCTGTTAGAGCAGCAGCTGCAAAAGCCCGAGGAGGTAAAGAACGAGCACACCGAGGAGGAGAAGGAAAGCGAGCTGGAACGTTTTATGAAGCTGCTTTACAACACCATGCTGGACAACGAGGTGAACGAACAGTACGCGAACCAGATTATCGATGAAATTGAGAAGATTAACAAGCAAAATCTTCCTTTTGACTATACGCTGGCAAATATCTATCAGAAAATGATTTTGAAATTCGGAAAGCCGGTGGAGATTTCCCCGGCGCAGAAGGGACCCAGGGTGGTATTTTTTGTAGGGCCTACGGGAGTCGGAAAAACGACGACGATTGCCAAGATTGCGTCAAGGCTCAGTATGGGACAGAAAAAGAAGGTGGTTCTGCTGACGGCGGATACCTACCGGATTGCAGCGGCTGAACAGCTCCGTACCTATGCAAATATTATGGAGGTTCCTTTCAGGGTGATTTACTCCACAGACGAAATACGCCAGGCATACCAGGACTTTAAAGACTATGATTTTATCATGGTGGACACGGCAGGACATTCTCATAAAAATGAGGAACAGAAGGAAAATATTAATCAGTTTATCCATTCGCTGGACGATTTGGCGGAAAAGGAAGTTTTCCTTGTGCTGAGCGCGGCTACTAAATATAGGGATTTGGTTAATATTGTGGATAGTTATATGTCCATGACGGAGTTTGCTCTTATTTTTACCAAGCTTGACGAGACGGAAAGCCTTGGGAATCTGCTTAACATAAAACTCCGGACGGACGCTCCCTTATCCTATGTGACTTATGGACAGAATGTCCCCGACGACATAGAGAATTTTAATCCGCAGAAGACGGTAAAACAGCTCCTGGGCGGAAAGAAAAAGGAAAAATACTGAGGGAGAATACATGGACCAGGCCGAACAATTAAGGAAGATAATTAAAGCAGGTACAGTAAACAGACCACGGGCAAGAGTAATTACGGTTACAAGCGGCAAAGGCGGAGTGGGAAAGTCAAATACGGCGATTAATCTGGCAATTCAGTTTCGGAAGCGCGATAAGCGGGTGATTATTCTCGATGCGGATTTCGGGCTTGCCAATATAGAAATTATGTTTGGTACAGTGCCCAAATATAATTTGAGCGATTTGATTTATCAGGGAAAAAATATCAGGGAGATTATCACCCGGGGGCCTATGGATGTGGGATTTGTTTCCGGCGGTTCGGGAATTGCCGGACTTTCTAATCTGAGCAGAGATTCTCTTAACTTTATTATTCAAAAGCTGTCAGAGCTGGATTCGATTGCCGATATTATTATTATAGATACCGGCGCCGGGGTATCCGACGCTGTAATGGAGTTTCTGGTTGCCAGCGGGGAGATACTGCTGGTCGCAACGCCGGAGCCTACGTCTATCACAGATGCCTATTCTCTTCTTAAGGTTTTAAACAGGCATCACAGATTTTCCAGTGAAACCACGGAAATAAAGATGATATCCAATAAGGTGAAATCTGAAAGAGAAGGGGAAATGCTGTTTGATAAGCTCAATTCCGTGATAAGCCGCTATCTGATGATGCCGGTTACCTATTTAGGCTCCGTGCCGGAGGACAGTCAGCTTGCGAAGGCGGTGATGCAGCAGCAGCCGGTGTCTTTAAAGGAGCCGCAGTCAAAGTCGGCGGTGGCCTTTGAGGCGATTGCGGCAAGGCTTTTGGGCGAAGAAGATAAAATAACAGGCGACAAGGGGATGAGGTCTTTCCTTACCCGCTTCATAAATGGTGGAAGATAAAAATTAAGAGGAGGGGATAAAAATGCTCTCAGAATATGTAATTCCGGGAAATAAAATTGAAATACGGGCAGCCAGCCAGGGAGAGTATATTGAGGAGGTGGAGAAGAAAAGAAGAGTGTATCACACGCAGGTTTTTGACGTCCTGTCGGAAGACCGTCTGGAAGTGTTGCTGCCGATGGAGAAAAGCCGTCTGATTTCGCTTCCTGTAAATATGGAATACGAGCTGTACTTTTTTACGTCGGCCGGGCTGTACCGCTGTAATGCAAACGCTCTGGATGTGTATAAATCCAACAATAATTTTGTGCTTCTTTTTGAAGTGATAAGCGAGCTGAAAAAATTCCAGAGAAGAGAGTATTATCGTCTGGACTGTGCGGTTGAAATGTATTCGAGACGGCTTGAAAGGGAAGAAATCAGCGCGGTGGTGAGAAACGATGACTTCCTTGCCAGGAAGCTTCCGTTAAAGAGGGGCGTTGCAGTGGATATCAGCGGGGGCGGAATCCGGTTTGTAGGCGAATATAATTACGAGCAGGGCGATTTGATTTACTGCCAGTACAGCCTGGGAAGCGGCGACAAGCCGAAAAAGTATGCGCTGGTTGCCAAGATTTTGTTTATCAACGACGTTGAGGATAAACCGGACGTTAAGGAATACCGGGCGCAGTACATCAATATGGATACCACGGAACGGGAGGAAATCATCCGCTTTATCTTTGAGGAGGAGAGAAAACGGCGTAAGAGAAGAAAAGGTTTATAATACGTCCGGTTTATGTTATACTCATTTTAAACGAATTAAAAAACAGAGAAACGGGAGGTCCATCAATGAACGACCTGAGTATGGAACAGATTACAAATCAGTATTTTGATGTTTTAAAGGAGCTGGGGAATATCGGTGCAGGAAATGCAACCACGGCGCTTGCACAGATGATGGGCGGTAAAATAGATATGTCGGTGCCGCAGGTAAGGCTGCTTGAATTTCATGAGATTGGTGAAATTGTGGGCGGAGAAGAGAAAATCATGGTAGGCATTTATCTTCAGGTCGAGGGCGACGTGGAGGGAAGCATGATGTTTATCATGGATAAGACTGCGGCGGCTCATATTGTAAACAGAATGATGGCCGGTATGCTTGTGATTGATGAGGGGACGGCCGAGGAATATGAGTTTGGCGAGATGGAGTGTTCCGCAATTAAGGAAGTGGGCAATATCATAACCGGTTCCTATTTAAACGCGTTGTCAGGAATTACCAATCTGAAAATCATGCCGTCAGTACCGGAAATCGGCATTGACATGGCGGGAGCGCTCCTTAGCGTCCCGGCGGTGGAGTTTGGCGTTATGGGAGATAATATCCTTTTAATCCAGACAAAATTTTCGGATGACATCGAATTAAACGGATATTTCATTTTGATTCCGGATATGAATTCTTACGAGAAAATTCTGACATCGCTTGGAGTTATGTAAGCCCTCAGAAAAAATAAACAGGGGAGACTGATGGGAAAATGGGTGAAGTTATCAAAGTCGGAATGGCTGATTGGAAGACCTGTAAGGGTGATGATGGCGTAATGACAGTGGGGCTTGGTTCCTGCGTGGGAATAGCCATCAGAGACCCTGCTACGGGTATTGGAGGGCTGGCGCATATCATGCTGCCTGACAGTAAGGAAATTGTAAATAATACAAACAGACCTAAATTTGCGGATACGGGAATTGAAGACATGGTGAACGCACTCACGCGTATGGGGGCAAGCCGGTTTCGTATGGTAGCCAAGCTTGCCGGAGGCGCTCAGATGTTTACCGGAGTGGGCAGGAGCGATACGCTGCGCGTAGGTGACCGTAATGTGATGGCAAGTAAAAAAAAGCTGGCTGAGCTGAGAATACCGATTCTTGCCTCGGATACCGGAAACAGCTATGGCAGAACAGTTACTTTTTATCCTAAAAGCGGAGACTTTCACATACGTTCGATAGGAATGCCGGAGAAAATTATATGAAAAAGAGCAAATTGTTTGCGCCGTTTCTTATGCTTTTTGCAGGCGCAGTGGCAAGTATTACCATGTTTTACTTTCATTATCCGGCAGCGCAGATGCTGCCCAGACTTTTAGCAGTATTACTGGTTTTTTATTTTGCCGGATGTTTTATCCAGAAAAAGGTGCTTGCTTTTGTAGGTCAAATCAGAGAAAATGAAGAGGCATTGGAAAAAGCGGCGGCTGCAAGAGAGGAAAGTCTTGTAAATGAGACGCCGGATGAAGAGGGCGGCGAAGAGAACGAAGACCAGCTTTAGGAAAAGGCGGAGGTAACAGATGGACGAGGCAGGAAAAAATAAGCTTTGGGAGAGTTATTCAAAAACGAAATCGCCTGAAATCAGGGAAAAGCTTATATTGGAGTATGCCCCTTTAGTGAAGCTGGTAGCAGGACGTCTCAGTATGTATCTGGGCTACAATGTGGAATATGATGATTTGGTAAGCTACGGAATCTTCGGTCTTATTGACGCGATAGATAAATTTGATAATATGAAGGCTGTGAAGTTTGAAACCTATGCCAGCCTTCGTATCAGAGGGGCAATTTTAGACCAGATTAGAAAGATGGACTGGATACCCCGCACTATCAGGCAGAAGCAGAAGAAAATTGATGCCGTGATGAAGGAAATCGAGGCGAACACCGGACGGATGGCGACGGACGAGGAGATTGCGGAGGGACTTGGGATAACCAGGGACGATTATCTTGCATGGCAGTCTCAGATGAAGATTACCGGAGTGGTGTCTTTGGATGAATTCATGGAATCAGGCAGCGAGGTGCCGGTGGAACAGGGGACGCAGCACAGATTTGACGGCCCCGAAGAGGTTATCGAAAAGGAAGAACTGAAAAGGGTTCTCGAGAAGGCTTTAGAGCTTCTCACCGAAAAAGAAAAGAAGGTAATCTATCTTTATTACTATGAAGATTTAACGTTAAAGGAAATCAGTAATATTCTGGAGGTATCCGAGTCGAGAATATCACAGCTGCACACCAGGGCGCTTCAAAAGATGAGGAAAAGAATGGGGAATTATATGGGGATATTTTCCGTATAGGGTATTCGGCAGGGAAGGAGCCGTTTCTGAAAGGGGTGTGATACGTTATGACAATCAGTCGTGTGGAACTGCAGGGGCAGGTGGCAAGGGCGCAGGATTTTACCACTATCAAGCATAACGAGGACAATAAGGTCATGGTGGACCAGTCAAACTTTCAGCAGAAGTTCGAGCAGTCTGTGGAGAATAAGGCCAGACAGGTGCAGCAGCATGACGAAATGAATAACAAAGGGAAGCGCTTTGACGCAAAAGAAAAGGGAAATGGAAGCTACGCAGGAGACGGCGGGCGCAGGAGAAAAAAGAGCGAACAGGATGGAAAGGTGACTCTCAAATCAAGAGGGGGCTTTGACATCAAGATTTAAGCGGTGCGGGAAAGAGGAAAAAATGGGAGCAATGGAGATAATTCTTATTCTGCTTGGTATAGTGGTGTTTATTGTGAGTTTTCTGCTGCCGGCCGGAAAAACGGACAGCGCGGCGGGAGCAGCCACGGTGAGCGAGGAAGATATTCACAATATGCTGGAGAAGGAAGTCACTGGCGTGCGGTCGCAAATCAGTGAGATTGCCGACGAAACCATAACTTATTCCATGGAAAAAACAGAGCGTTCCATGGAGCGGCTGACCAACGAAAAGATGATGGCCATCAATGAATATTCCGACACGGTTTTAAGTGAAATCAACAAGAATCATAAAGAAGTGGTATTTCTCTATGATATGCTGAATGATAAGCATGATAATCTTCTGTCCACGGTAAGCGAAGCGTCAAAGACGGCCAGCGAAATCAAACAGGCGGTCTGCGATGTGGAAATATCTGCAAAAGAGGCGCAGGAAAAGGTAAGAGCGGTGCAGGAATCCGTCAGTGAGGTTATGAACTTTGCGAAGGATGTGGCGGCCGAAAGACAGGCCGCTATGGTTAATTCCGTTTATACGGCGGAGACGGCTCCGGGAACAGCCGGCTTAAGCGGGGCGGAGGCAGCGCAGGGTATGACCGGTGTGGCTGCGGCATCCATGATAATGCCCTCCGGGGAAGAGGAGGGCGGGGACAGTGATTTCCGCCCGATAATTCCGGAAAGAGTGGAGATTATCGGAAATGTACCTGACAGCCATACGGATGCTGCGGACGGTGAGGATACTTTTCCTTCCGACGGGAGCGGCGTTACTTCGGACAGGCTTGAGAATAAGGCCCGCAGGCAGACAAGGACCCGGAAGGAAGCAAAAGAGGAAACCAGGGCGGCCGGGGCATCTTCGGGAAGGATACAGGTATCGCCGGCTGAGGTGCCTGAAATTGCAGTAGCAATGCACACAGAGCAGGGCAGCAGAAATAATAACGAGAGGATTTTAGAGCTCCACAGAGCAGGAAAGTCCAATATGGCTATTGCAAAGGAGCTTGGACTTGGAATCGGGGAAGTTAAGCTGGTTATTGACTTGTTTGAAGGAATTTAAGGAAAAGATATAACATGATGAACTTGAAATCTTATTTGAGGGGGCTTGGCATTGGAGTGGTGGTTACTGCTCTTATTATGGGAATTGTTACCGGCCGGAAAAAGGAAACCCTCAGTAATGAAGAGATAAAAGAACGCGCCAGAGCGTTGGGAATGATAGAGGAGAGTCAGGTGCTTGCGGATATGCTGGGTGAAGAGGACGGCGAAGGAGATGTGAACGGACAGGATTTGGCGTCGAACGCTTTGCCCCCTTCGATTGCAGAACCCTCCCCTGAGGGGGAGACGGATTTGGCTTCTGCGCAGGACACATTATCCGATACGCCGGAAAACTCCGAAAATGAGACCGATGCGCCAAAGGAAACCGATAACGGGGATGATATGTCGGAAAATTCCGCGGGGCAGGATGATGAGTCTGAAAGTCCCGAAGATGAGTCAGGGGAGGATTCCGCAGAAGATTCTGAAAGCAGCGGGGAAGCTGAAAGCCGGACGGATTCACAGGAAGAACCTGAGAGCCGGGAGGATGCGCCGGACGTGTCAGAAAGCGAAGCAGGCGCTATAGACGGCGGCAGCGTGACAATTGAGATTTTAAGCGGAGAAGGCTCTTTCATTGTGTGCCAGAAGCTTGAGGATGCCGGAGCAGTCCCCTTAGCATCGGAATTTGACCGGTATTTATACGAAAATGGTTATGATAAACGGATTAATACAGGCACCTATGAGATACCGGCAGGCGCAGGATTTGAGGAGATTGCAAGGATTATTGCCAAAATGAACTGAATAAAGGAATAAGCGTAAAAATCCCTTGCAAGAGGGATTTTTCTATGCTATAATTTTTCCGTTGTGACTATAAAACACGCATATTTATTGACTGACGGTGCCTTCAGGGTGTGCAGGAGAGGAGAAAATATGCGGAAGCTTAACCAAATGGAGGTAAAGACATGAGCGTTATTTCAATGAAACAATTGCTGGAGGCAGGTGTTCATTTCGGACATCAGACAAGAAGATGGAACCCCAAGATGGCTCCTTACATCTTCACAGAGAGAAACGGTATCCACATTATTGACCTGCAGAAGTCTGTGGGCAAGGTGGACGAGGCTTACAGAGCCGTATTTGAGATTGCATCCCAGGGCGGAACCATTCTCTTTGTGGGAACCAAAAAGCAGGCCCAGGACGCTGTAAAGGCGGAAGCAGAGCGCTGCGGAATGTATTATGTAAATGAGAGATGGTTAGGCGGTATGCTTACCAACTTCAAAACCATCAGAAGCAGGGTTGAAAGACTCCGCGCAATCGAAACCATGTCAGAGGACGGAACCTTCGATGTTCTTCCCAAGAAGGAGGTTATCGCTCTTAAGAAGGAATGGGAGAAGCTGGAGAGGAATCTTGGCGGTATCAAAAATATGACCAGAATCCCCGATGCTATTTTTGTCGTTGACCCCAAGAAGGAAAGAATCTGCGTTCAGGAAGCGCATGTGCTGGGCATTACTCTGATTGGTATCGGCGATACCAACTGTGACCCGGAGGAGCTTGACTATATTATTCCCGGCAATGACGACGCTATCAGAGCCGTTAAGCTGATTGTTTCCAAGATGGCTGACGCTGTTATTGAGGCAAATCAGGGCGAGGAAAATGTAGAGGCAGAGATGGAAGAGGCGGCAGGTGAGGCTGCGCCTGAGGATATTGAGGAAATTGCAGCTGCAGAAGCCGAGGCTTAACAGGAAGCGGCGGGAACGCGCTGCAGGCATTTGAATTTTGATATTTGAGCAATGATATAGACGGAGGAGATTGAAATGGCTAATATTACAGCAGCTATGGTAAAAGAGTTAAGAGAAATGACTGGCGCAGGCATGATGGACTGCAAGAAAGCCC
Organism: bacterium 1xD8-48; assembly: GCA_009917455.1. Lineage (GTDB taxonomy): Bacteria > Bacillota > Clostridia > Lachnospirales > Lachnospiraceae > Suilimivivens. Next base: position 114,698 of record QZDS01000005.1, read on the forward strand.
TTGGCGAAACCGACGGCGATATGGAAGCGGCTGTTGAATTCCTTAGAAAGAACGGACAGGCAAAGGCTGAGAAGAAGGCCGGGAGAATCGCAGCGGAAGGTCTCTGCAAGGTTATTATGAAGGATGAGAAGACAGCGGCTGTGGTTGAAGTGAATTCCGAGACGGACTTTGTTGCCAAGAACGAGGAGTTCCAGAGTTTTGTTGCGGCAGTTGCAGAACAGGCGGTATGCTCCGACGCAGCGGATATGGACGCTTTTATGGCGGAGGCATGGAAGAGCGATACTTCCAAGACGGTAAAAGACGCTCTGGTGGAGAAGGTTGCCAGAATCGGCGAGAACCTGAACATCAGAAGATTCGAGAAGGTTACGGCAGATAACGGCTGCGTTGCTACCTATGTGCATGGCGGCGGAAGAATCGGCGTTATTGTGGTAGCTGATACAGATGTGGTAAACGACGCAATTAAGGAGGCTCTGACAAACCTTGCAATGCAGGTTGCAGCACTTTCACCGAAGTATGTCGCTACTTCCGAGGTTTCCGAGGAGTACAAGGCGCATGAGAAAGAGATTTTAATGGCTCAGATTGCTAACGACCCCAAGATGGCAGGCAAGCCGGAAAAGGTAATCGAGGGCGCTGTGAACGGACGCCTGAACAAGGAATTGAAAGAGGTATGTCTCTTAGAGCAGGTTTATGTTAAGGCGGAAGACGGAAAGCAGACAGTAGCCCAGTATGTGGCTCAGGTTGCAAAGGAGAACAATGCAAATCTTTCCATCAGCAGATTTGTGCGCTTTGAGACAGGCGAAGGTATTGAGAAGAAAGTGGATGATTTTGCCGCAGAGGTTGCTGCCCAGGCCGGTATGTAAATCAGACAATGAGTTTAAAGTGGCTATGCAGCGATGTGTAGCCACTTTTTTTCGGGGCATTGAAATTATCTCTTTTCCCGAAAAGCAACTTGTGTTACAATAGTTGCAAAGCATCTGCAAGGAGTTTGGGATTCCATGGAGAGGACTTACGACCGGAGAAAGAGAATCCGGCGGCTGAAAAAGATGATACTGGGAACGATTGCTGCGGCAATTATCATCCCTGTTATTTTAAGCCTGGTGCTGGGAATCCGTGTGATACAGCTTCAACATAAAATCCGGGAACTGGAAAATGGCTTGTCGGCCCGTACAGAAGAAAAGGGAGAGGTCAAAAGCGTTTTTGCGGCAAACGCAATCGTGGCGGCTTCCCGGGAGGCGGCGTCAGCCAGGATAGTATCTGAGCATACTGAGGATAATGCAGTTGAAGCGCAGGCGGACAAGACGGAAGGGAAAAAGCAGGTTTATCTGACTTTTGACGATGGTCCCAGCAGCAACACCGACGCGATTCTGGATATTTTAAGAAAATATGATGTGAAAGCCACTTTTTTTGTGGTGGCAAAGACAGACGAGCATTCTGTCAGCGCTTATCAGAAGATTGTCAGCGAGGGGCATACTCTTGCCATGCACTCTTACAGCCATAAATACGAAGAAATATACAGCTCAAAGGAGAGCTTTATTGAGGATGTGGAGAAAATCCAGGATTACCTTTTTCAGGTGACGGGCGCCCGGCCGGTTTTCTACCGCTTTCCGGGGGGGAGCGCCAATACGGTAAGCGAGGTGGACATGCAGGATTTGATTTCCTGGTTAAATGAAAAGGGAATTACTTATTTTGACTGGAATATCGCTTCGGGAGACGCGGTAAGCAGGCTGCTTGAGACTGAGACGATTGTGGAGAACTGCGTAAGCGCGATAGACGGCAAAAATGTGTGCATTATCTTAATGCATGATGCAAATAACAGAAGTACCACGGTAGAAGCGCTCTCACAGGTGATTGAGGAAATCAGAATGCGGGGAGACTCCGTGTTTTTGCCGATAACTGATGAAACGGTACCAATTCAGCAGGTAAAAGCTGAGTAATAGATAACAGACATGAATGGAGGGTTTTAAAATGGGTTTTTTCTCGGATTTAAAGGATGACCTGTCACAGGCAGTCAATGAACTGATGCCTGAGGAAGGAGAAGAAATGGTTGGCGCGACGGAAAGGGAGAATCCTGCTGTCGATAAGCCGGAAGATGATTTTGAGGTGAATTTGAGCAAGATGCTTGACAGGGTGGACGAAACCGCCCAGGCAAATCAGGAATTAGGGGTTGTGCCTGACGAGGAGGAGTTTGAAGAGGAAGAGCCTTTGCCGGAGGAAGAACCGGAAGCTTTTGTAAAAGAGGACAGAGAGCCTTTGCGGCAGGAAGCCGTAAGACCGGCAGCTCCGGCTCCGAAGGTGAGCAACGAGGTATCCGTGCTGACAGAGTCCATGTTTATCAACGGTAATGTGGCTACGGAGGGCGAACTGGAAGTAAAGGGACGCGTAATCGGAAACGTGGAGGCTCTGGGCAAGCTGAATATCACGGGAACCGTGCAGGGAAATTCCCAGGCAGCCGAGATTTATGCGGAAGGCGCAAATATTACCGGGGAGCTTCGCAGCCTTGGAAGCATAAAGGTGGGACAGAGCACTGTAATTATCGGTAATATTTATGCAAACAGCGCAGTAATTGCAGGCGCTGTAAAGGGGGATATTGACGTAAAGGGACCGGTGATTTTGGACGCTTCCGCAATTGTTATGGGAGATATCAAATCTAAATCCGTTCAGATTAATAACGGTGCGGTAATTGAGGGTATGTGCTCTCAGTGCTATGCCGACGTTAATCCTTCTTCTTTCTTTGATAAATTTGACAAGAAGGCGGACAAGAAGAAATAAAAGCGAGGCGTGAATAATGCAGGATGTGAAAAGTAACGAAGAGCCTGTTATGAAGCGGATAATGCTGAAATTAAGCGGAGAGGCTTTAGCCGGCGATAAGAAAACAGGCTTTGACGAGGAAACCGTAAAAGAGGTTGCCTTTCAGGTGAAGCAGCTTACGGACGACGGTATTCAGGTGGGAATCGTTACCGGCGGCGGTAATTTCTGGCGCGGCAGGGAAAGCGAGAGCATCGACAGGACAAAGGCGGATCAGATTGGTATGCTGGCAACGGTGATGAATTGTATTTATGTTTCCGAGATTTTCCGTAGCGTGGGAATGAAAACGGCTATTCTGACGCCTTTTGTGTGCGGAGCTTTCACGGAACTGTTTTCCAAAGACAGGGCCAACCGGTACTTTGATGAAGGAGCGGTTATTTTCTTTGCAGGCGGAACGGGACATCCTTATTTTTCCACGGATACGGGAGTGGTCCTTCGGGCGGTTGAGGTGGAAGCCGACGTGCTTTTGCTGGCAAAGTCTATTGACGGCGTTTATGACAGCGACCCTAAGCTGAATCCCGGAGCGAAGAAATATGACGAGCTGAGTATTGACCAGGTGGTTGCGGAAAATCTGCAGGTGGTGGATATGACGGCTTCCATATTGGCGAGAGACAATAAGATGCCTATGTGGGTGTTTGGTTTAAATGAAAAGGACAGCATTGTGGGTACAGTGAAAGGAAAGTTTACCGGAACGAAGGTGACGGTGTAGACTGCCGTATGCAGAGCCGGCGCAGGTTTGTGTGCATGCGGTAAATGGAGGAACGAGGGTATGGATGAAAGATTAAAGATTTATGACGATAAGATGAAGAAAACCTATGAGTTTCTTGAGAGCGATTATCTGGGAATCAGGGCCGGACGTGCCAATCCCCATGTACTTGACAAGGTGAAGGTGGACTATTACGGAACTCCCACACCTCTGGCACAGGTGGGCAATGTTACAATTCCGGAGGCAAGAATGATTCAGATTGCACCCTGGGAGAAATCCCTGATTAAGGCCATCGAAAAGGCGATTATGTCATCTGATATCGGCATAACCCCGTCAAACGACGGCTCCGTTATCAGGCTGGTTTTCCCGGAGCTTACCGAGGAACGCAGAAAGAGCCTTGTAAAGGACGTAAAGAAGAAAGCCGAGGAGAGCAAGGTGGCTGTCCGCAATATCAGGAGAGACGGCAACGAGGCATTCAAGAAGCTCTCAAAGGGAGAGATTTCGGAGGATGAAGGAAAAGAGCTTTCCGACAAGCTCCAGAAAATGACAGACAAGTACATCAAGGATATCGATAAGCTGATGGAAGAAAAATCAAAGGAAATTCTTACGGTTTAGATGTAAGCGGAAATGGGACAGAGGGCGACGATTATATTTTAATCGTAAAGCCCTCTTTGCCGGTATTTTGGTATTTTACGAAAAGAGAGGTGATGATGAATGTCCGGGCAGAGAGAACTTGTGATGCCGAATCACGTGGCAATCATTCTTGACGGAAACGGCAGATGGGCGAAAAGGAAAGGAATGCCAAGGAATTACGGCCATGTTCAGGGAGCGAAAAACGTGGAAGTGATTTGCGAGGAAGCCTATAAAATGGGTATTCAGTATCTGACGGTATATGCGTTCAGCACGGAAAACTGGAACAGGCCGAAGGATGAGGTGGACGCACTGATGAAGCTTCTGCGCAATTATATGAAAACCTGTCTGGCCACAGCCAAAAAGAACCGTATGTGCGTGCGGGTTTTGGGTGACAAAACGGGTCTGGATGAAGACATCAGAAACAGAATCGCACAATTGGAGGAAGCCACGAAGGATAACGACGGGCTGCATTTCCAGATTGCGCTTAATTATGGGGGCCGGGACGAAATTATCCGGGCGGTAAAAAAAGCTGCCGGGAGAGTAGCAAACGGTGAAATCACGGAGGCGGATATTACAGAGGATTATTTTTCTTCTCTTTTGGATACCTGTGGCTTACCCGAGCCGGATTTGCTGATTCGCACCTGCAACGAACAGAGAATATCGAACTTCCTTCTGTGGCAGCTTGCATATACGGAATTTTATTTTACGCCGCTTGCATGGCCGGACTTTTCAAAGGAAGAATTGGCCAGGGCTGTGGAGGCATATAATCATAGAGACAGAAGATATGGCCGGATAGAGGAGGAATAAAGTCATGTTTATGACAAGACTTATGAGCAGCGTAGTGCTTGTGGTACTGGCGCTTGTGACCATCTTAAGCGGCGGGTATCTTTTGGCGGCAGTACTTTTCTTTCTTGCCGTCATTGCTTTCGGGGAACTGATGAATGCCTGTAAGCTGACAGGGGGGATTGACAGGGGAGCAGGAGCCTGTGACGGGAATCATGGTGTCGGGCGGGGAAGTTCCGTCAGGCTGGGCGGCCGCATGTTTTGCGGGCTGGAAATCATAGGGTATGCGGGAATTGCCGCATATTATCTGCTGATGGTTTTCACAGATGAGAGGATTTATCTGTTTCTTGCGCTCATCACCATTCTTGTAGCCTTTATGTTCCTGTACGTTTTCACCTTTCCAAGGTACAGGGCGGAACAGATTATGTGCGCTTTTTTCTGTGTGGCATATGCGCCGGTGATGCTCTCTTTCATTTATCTGGTGAGGAGCCTTCCCTACGGAGTGTACACCGTCTGGATGATTTTTATCAGCTCCTGGATTTGCGATACCTGCGCCTATGCAGTAGGAATCCTGTTCGGAAAGCATAAGCTGGCGCCGGTTTTAAGCCCCGGGAAATCTGTGGAAGGAGCGTTGGGCGGTATTGTCGGTTCCGCTCTTGTGGGAGCTCTTTACGCATATTTCCTTGTGGAAAAGGTGGTCAGCGAACAGGAGGTTACATGGGTTTTTGTGTTAATCAGCGCGGCAGGGGCGGTGATTTCCCAGGTGGGCGATTTGGCGGCTTCCGCTGTCAAACGGAATCATGAGATAAAAGATTATGGAAAGCTGATACCGGGGCACGGCGGTGTGATGGACCGCTTTGACAGCGTGATTTTTACGGCGCCTATGATATATTTTCTGACGCTGCTGCTGATTAGGGTTTGACGGAGGATATCTGCTTTACACAGGAGAGAAAATGAAAAAAACAGGAATTTTGGGTTCTACCGGTTCCATAGGGACGCAGACACTGGAAATTGTAAGGAATAACAGGGATTTACAGGTGACGGCTCTTGCTGCCGGAAGAAATGTAAAAAAGATAGAAGAACAAATCAGAGAATTTTCGCCGCGGCTTGCCGTTCTTTTTGACGAGGAGGCGGCAAAGGAGCTTCGTCTCAGGGTGGCAGACACAAAGACAGAGGTTCTTGGCGGTATGGAAGGCCTTCTGGAAATTGCAGTTATGGAGGAAATGGAGGTTTTAGTAACCGCCATTGTGGGCATGATAGGGATAAGGCCGACCATTGCGGCAATTGAAGCCGGAAAAACCATAGCGCTTGCCAATAAGGAAACGCTGGTGACTGCCGGGCATATCATCATGCCCCTTGCGAAAAAGAACAATGTCTCCATTTTGCCGGTGGACAGCGAACACAGCGCAATTTTCCAGTCCATGCACGGTGAAAACAAAAGCCGGGTCAGTAAAATTCTTCTGACGGCGTCGGGCGGCCCTTTCCGGGGGAGAAAGAAGGAGGAGCTTGCGGATATTACGGTGGAGGATGCCTTAAAACATCCGAACTGGTCTATGGGACGAAAGATTACGGTGGATTCCTCCACGCTTGTAAATAAAGGGCTGGAGGTGATTGAGGCGAAATGGCTTTTTGACATGCCGCCGGAAAAGATTCAGGTGGTCGTGCACCCGCAGAGCATTATTCATTCCATGGTGGAGTATGTGGACGGAGGTATTATGGCTCAGCTGGGGATGCCGGATATGAAGCTGCCCATCCAATACGCGCTGTTTTATCCTGACAGACGTCCTATGGATGGAAAGAGAGTGGATTTTTTTGAGCTTTCTTCCATCACCTTTGAAAAGCCGGACCTGGAAACCTTTAAAGGGCTGGCGCTGGCTTATGAGGCAATAAAGGCAGGGGAAAGTATGCCGACGGTTTATAATGCGGCCAACGAGAGGGCGGTATCGCTGTTTCTGGATAAGAAAATCAGGTTTCCGGAAATTTATGAGCTGATTGAAGGAGCCATGGGGAATCATAAGGCGGCGGACGCGCCGTCCGTGGAGGAAATTCTCGGTGCGGAGGCAGAGGCTTATGAATATATTAATACCAGATATCAGAAAATGCATTGATAAATTTTATTAAAAGAGTTGTTTTGAGGAGGCTGTGAAAGACTTTGTCTATTATTTTGTTTTTGATTATCTTTTTGGTAGTGGTCATTGCCCATGAGTTCGGGCACTTTATTGTGGCAAAGAAAAACGGAATCCGCGTGGTGGAGTTTTTTATCGGAATGGGTCCTTCGCTTTTTTCTTTTCAGAAAGGGGAGACCAAATATTCCTTAAAGCTTTTTCCTGTTGGCGGCGCGTGTATGTTTGAAGGAGAAGACGGACTGGAGAAGGAAAAGGGCGGGATTTCCGAGAGGGCCTTTCCCAACGCGCCGGTATGGGCAAGAGTCGCCACAATTTTTGCCGGTCCGCTGTTTAATTTCCTGGTTGCCTTTGTCATGGCGGTTATTCTGGTGTCGGTCTGCGGAATCACCACTCCGGAGGTCTTGTCGGTAAGTGAAGACGGCAGAGCCCTGCAGGCGGGGATGCAGGTGGGAGATGTGATTACCAAAATCAACGGAAAAAGCGTTCACCTGGGCGGCGAAGTGACATTGATTTCCCAGCTGAATACGAAAGGGGAAACCCTTACCATTACTTATGAGAGGAATGGGCAGGAAGGGACTGCGGTGATAAATCCTTCCTACGACGAGGCAACAGGGCGGTATTACATGGGAGTCGGAATCGGCGGCTACCTGAAATGTAATGTTCCCCAGACCTTTAAATATGCCTTTTATACCATGAAATTTTATGTGGAATCCACCTTTAAGAGCCTTGGCATGCTGGTGACGGGCCAGCTTTCAAAGGATGACGTAAGCGGGCCGGTGGGGCTGGTGAAGGTTGTTGACGAGGTTTATGATTCCGCCAAGGTCTATGGGGCGATTGATGTGTTGCTGAATATGATGGAGATTGCGCTTTTGCTTTCCGTGAACCTGGGAATTATGAATCTGCTGCCTTTCCCGGCGCTTGACGGCGGGCGGCTGGTATTTTTGCTGGTAGAGGCATTCAGAGGCAAGCCCATACCGCCGGAGAAGGAAGGAATGGTGCATTTAGCGGGAATGATGGCATTGATGGTGCTGATGGTGTTGGTGTTCTTTAATGATATAACAAAATTTTTTAGATAAATGATAGAATATCATGTGAAATCCATGTGCAAGATTACTGAAATTACGACTTTGGTAATCTTGTATAATGGATTTTTTTTATCAGGCAAATTATAATTGCTGTAAAAGACGGATATGGCGGGGAGAGAAGGAGAAGTGAAAATAATCTCGGGAGTGTATTGGGATAAGGGGAATCGAAAGTTAAATCAGGATTCAATTACATTCCAACAGGTGATAACAGGAAAGGGCAGGGCGGCAATGGCAGTAGTGAGCGACGGAATCGGAGGGCTTGATGAAGGGGAAATTGCCAGCGGCTTTCTCATAGAAAAACTGGTGGAGAATTTTTATGGACAGATAGTTTCGCTCCTTGGCAGAGGAAAGGGTAAGAAGGCGCTTAAGAAAAGCATCCTCCGATGCTTTTGCGATATGAACAGGGAACTGACAACGTATGCAAAGGGGCGGGATATCAGGCTGGGCGCTACGGTGTCGGTGCTTCTTCTCTGGAAAAAGCGTTATCTTATATTCCATCTGGGGGACAGCAGGATTTATCTGCTTTGCAGAGGAAAAATAAGACAGCTTACGTGCGACCATGCAGCCGGAGAGAGGGGCGTTACAAAATGCATGGGAAGTTTTGCTTTTCAATATCCCGATATTTATTCTGGGCGGATTTGGGGAAGAAGCGGTTTTCTGTTGTGTACGGACGGCTTTTACCGGCAGATGGAGAGCGGATTTTTTCAGGCTCTTGACCCGGAAGATGTGGGGGGCGGAGAGCAGATTGAAAGGCGGCTGCGGGAGGTTGCGGCGGCAGTGAAAAGAAAGGGTGAAAGCGACAATTTGTCGGCGGTTTACGCGGTTACAGGCGGAATATACTGATTTGCCGCGCTGAAGGAAGCCTGACTGCATTAATTGGAGATGATAAATGGATAAAATTTTATTTCATAAATATAAGGTACTCCGCCTTATCGGCTCCGGCGGCATGGGGCGGGTATGGCTTGCGGAGGATATTCACCTGAATCAGCCGGTAGTGGTGAAAGAGAGCCGGGAGGAATTTCTTACATTGGAGGCGGCTTTTTTAAAGGAACTGGAACATCCGGGGCTTCCGGCAGTTTACGACTGCTTCTGTCAGGAGGAGAGGACGTATCTGGTAATGGAGTATATTGAGGGGATGAGCCTTCGCCGGTATCTGGGCAGGCATGGGAAAGTATCCGGTGAGCAGGCCGTTCAATGGGCGGTGGAGCTGTGCGGTATCCTGGGTTATCTGCACGGAAGGCATCCGGCGGTGATATACAGGGATTTGAAACCTGAAAATATTATGATACGGCAGAACGGCAGATTAAAGCTTATTGATTTCGGGGGAGCAATGTATGCCCTGTGCGGGGATAAAAAAGAAATGTTCTGTGTGGGGACTAAGGGCTACAGCCCGCCGGAACAGTGGAAGGATATGCGCGGGGACGTGACCTGGGATATCTACAGTTTGGGAGCGGTACTTCATGAAATGCTTACAGGAGAGAATCCGACGCTTCCGGCTTACAGACGGGGTCCGGTCAGGGAATATGACAGAGGGCTTTGGAGCGCCTTAAATAAAATTATTGACAAATGTACGGCATTAGATGCAGAAAAAAGATACCAGTCCATGGAGGAACTGAAGGAGGACTTAACGCGCCGGAGATTCCTGCCGGGTATGGGTTTTAGCGCGGTAAAAAGTTTTTTGCCGGGCACGGCCGCGCTCTGGCTTATGGGCGTCTGTACCGCGTTCCTGTTTACAGAGCCTCTTTTAAAAGGCGTGCCCGAAAATGAATTTCCTTTTCCCTATCTTGAAAAGCCTCTTATTTTTCTTATGCTTACTCTGCTATGGTATCTCGTGCTTTACAGACGCAGGAATAAAAAGAATTATCTCCGCAAAAGAGAAAAAAACGTCTGGCTGTCAGAAAAAAAGTTTTCAGGATTGTTTACGATTATGCTTTTGCTGTTTGGCGGAGTTTCCCCGCTTATATTTTCCGGCAGCTTCGTGCCGGCTGTCCATGGGCAGGAGAAGCCGGAGAAATTGTGGGTGGAAATGCGGGACGGCATGGGAAGGAAAATGCTGCTGAAATATGATGCGGTTTATGAAACGGAGGACAGTGTGAGATTTGAGCTGCCCGCATGCCGTCTGCCGGCGCAGAAGCTTGCCATGCGGATTGTGGCGGTGGGAGAGGACGGGGAGCAGTACAGCAGCAGGATTTTTTATGTGAGGGGGATTGAAGGAAATACGGAATCGGATACAACGGAGAACGGGACTTTATTACATTACTGATAACTTGCTATTTCCACCCGATTGGAATATAATCACATTATTGCAACAGCCATCAGGCAGGGGCTGCGACAGCGGAAGCGGAGGAAAAGAAATGACCAGAGAACAAACGAGAGTAATCAGGATTGGCAACCGGGCAATCGGGGGCGGGAATCCAATATTGATACAGTCCATGACCAACACAAGAACGGAGGATGTGGAGGCAACAGTGGCGCAGATACACGCTCTGGAAAAGGCCGGGTGTGAGATTATCAGATGCACCGTGCCGACGCCGGAGGCCGCAAAGGCGGTTAAGGCGATTAAGGAGAGAATTTCCATCCCCCTTGTGGCGGACATTCATTTCGATTATAAGATGGCGATTGCGGCCATGGAAAACGGCGCCGATAAAATCAGAATCAATCCCGGAAACATCGGCGGGAAAGATAAGGTGGCGGCGGTGGTATCCGTTGCCAGAGAAAAAAATATTCCTATCAGGGTGGGTGTAAACAGCGGTTCCCTGGAAAAGGAGCTGGTGGAGAAATATCACGGGGTGACTGCGGAAGGGCTTGTAGAGAGCGCGCTTGACAAGGTGCATATGATAGAGGAGCTGGGATATGAAAATCTGGTAATCAGCATCAAATCCTCAGACGTGATGATGTGCGTAAAGGCTCACGAGCTGCTTGCGGAAAAGACGGATTACCCGCTCCATGTGGGAATTACGGAAGCAGGCACGATTATCAGCGGGAATATCAAATCCTCCATTGGTCTTTCGTTGATTTTAAATCAGGGAATCGGGGATACCATCCGGGTATCCCTTACCGGCGACCCGGCAGAGGAAATCAAGTCGGCGAAGCTGATTTTAAGAACCCTCGGGCTTCGGAAGGGCGGAATCGAGGTGGTTTCATGTCCTACCTGCGGAAGAACCAAAATCGACCTTATCGGGCTGGCCAATCAGGTGGAAACTCTGGCAGCGCAGTTTCCCCTTGATATCAAAGTAGCGGTCATGGGATGCGCGGTGAACGGCCCAGGGGAGGCAAAGGAAGCGGATATCGGCATTGCGGGAGGCATCGGGGAAGGGCTTCTGATTAAAAAAGGAGAAATTATCAAAAAGGTTCCTGAAGGCGAGCTGCTTTCTGTTCTTCAGGAGGAACTGGAACACTGGAACGGCTGAGGAAAGAAATAATGGCGAAACAGTTTTTTGATGTGTTTCCATCGCTAAAGCTGGATAAGAAGATACAGGATTTGTTCGAACAGGTCATGGTGGAAAAGGTGTCTGCCACGAAGCGGGGAGACTATGTCCGGGTAACGGTTTCCTGTGATTACCTGATTCCAAAGGAAACGGTTTTTAAGGTGGAAAGCGAGATAAAAAAGCAGTTTTTTTCCAGCTATCAAATGCGGGTAAAGCTGTATGAGCGTTTCCGTCTCTCGGCTCAGTATACGCCCGAAAAGCTGATGAATGCTTACAAAGACAGTATTTTGTCGGAGCTTAAGGAGCACAGTCCTTTAGAATATTACCTCTTTAAGGGAGCGGATATTGATTTTTCATCCGGCGGCGAGATGGGACTTACCATAGAGGACACTGTGCCTGCCCGGAGTAAGGCGGCGGAGCTTTCCCGTATTATTGAAAAGATTTTCAATGAAAGATGCGGTTTTTCCGTTCACTGTCAGATACATTATAAAGAAATCAAAAGGAAAGAGCGGGAGGAGGATATTATCAGGCTTCCCCACCCGGCGGAAAGCATGGTATCGAAAGAAAGGGCGGATATACCTGACGCTGCGGCGGAAAGCGGCGGTGGGAAGCAGGGGGGCGCCCGCAGTATTTCCGATATGTCTGACGGACCGAAGTTGCCAAAGACGGCGGAAGCAGGAGGCGGAAGCGTTGCCCGTTTCCCGGGAGGCGGCGAAAAGAGAGGAATCAGGAGAGGCGAGTTCGGAAAAGGGAACAGGGGCGAGTTTAAAAGGGCGCTTAAACGTTCGGATAACCCGGACGTTATTTACGGAAGGGATTTTGAAGAGGAGGCCATTCCCATTGAAGACGTTATCGGCGAGATGGGGGAAGTGGTTATCCGGGGGCAAATCATTAATTTTGATTTCCGTGAAATCCGAAATGATAAAATGATTATAATGTTTGACGTGACGGATTTTACCGATACCATGACGGTCAAACTATTTATACATAAGGAGCAGAAGGATGAGCTGACGGCAGGAATTTCAAAGGGGGCTTTTATTAAGCTGAAAGGCGTTCCCACCATTGACAGGTTCGATAACGAGCTGACCTTCGGCTCCCTTGCCGGCGTAAAAAAAATACCGGATTTCACCGTATCCCGCAGCGATAAAAGCCCGAAAAAAAGGGTGGAGCTGCACTGTCACACCAAGATGAGCGATATGGACGGAGTGTCCGAGGTGAAGGACATCGTAAAAAGGGCCTACAAATGGGGACATCCGGCCATTGCAATTACCGACCACGGCGTGGTGCAGTCTTTCCCGGACGCCAATCATGTGTGGGAGGATTTATGGAAGGCGGAGAAGGCAAGGAGAAAGGAAGCGGGGGACGAAAACCCCGACAGGCAGGACTTTTTTAAAATTATATACGGCATGGAGGCCTATCTGGTGGACGACCTCCAGGAGATTGTAACCGGTGAAAAGGGAGGGGACTTTCACGGGGATTTTGTGGTGTTTGATATAGAGACCACTGGATTTTCCCCGGTAAACAACCGGATAATTGAAATCGGGGCGGTGAAGGTTTCCGGAGGAAAAATTGTGGACAGATTTTCCGCTTTTGTGAACCCTGACGTCCCCATTCCCTTTGAGATTGTGAAACTGACGGGGATTACGGACGATATGGTCAGCGACGCGGCTTTTATTGATACCGTGCTTCCCGAATTTCTGGATTTTTGCGGCGACTGTGTTCTGGTGGCCCACAATGCAAACTTTGATATGAGTTTTATCAAAGAAAATACGCTGCGGCAGAAGATAGAAAAACAGTTTACCTATATAGATACGGTGGCTATCGCAAGAATCCTTCTTCCCCATCAGGGAAAGCACACACTGGATGCAGTGGCAAAGACGCTGGGGATATCTCTGGAAAACCACCACAGGGCAGTGGACGATGCGGAGGCCACCGCCGAAATCTTTGTAAAATTTATTCCCATGTTGGAAGAAAACGGTGTGGAAACGCTGGCGCAGTTAAACGCTATGGGGGATTCCAGCCCGGAGCTGGTGAAAAGGCTGCCCTCCTATCATGCCATAATCTTAGCGGAAAACAATATCGGACGGGAAAATCTGTATGCGCTTGTGTCGGAATCCCATCTGACTTATTTCAGCAAAAGGCCCAGAGTGCCAAAGAGCTTTCTCATGGAGCACAGAGAAGGGCTGATATTAGGGAGCGCCTGCGAGGCCGGGGAGCTTTACCGGGCGCTTCTGGACGGAAAGGCGGATTCGGAAATCGCAAGGATTGTAAATTTTTACGATTATCTGGAAATCCAGCCTGTGGGAAACAATGAGTTTATGATTGCCTCGGAAAAAATAACCGCCATTAACAGCCGGGAGGATATTATGGATATGAACCGGCGGATTGTGTCTCTGGGTGAGGAATTCGGAAAGCCCGTTGTGGCGACCTGCGACGTTCATTTTTTAGACCCCGGGGACGAGGTATACCGCAGGATTATCATGGCCGGCAAGCATTTTGCGGATGCGGATAATCAGGCGCCTCTTTATCTTCGGACCACGGAGGAAATGCTGGAGGAATTTTCCTATCTCGGGAGCGAGAAGGCAGAGGAAGTGGTGATTACCAATACCGTCAAAATTGCGGACAGGATTGACGTGATGGCGCCGGTGCGTCCCGATAAGTGCCCGCCGGTGATTCCCGACAGCGACAAGACGCTGAAGGATATCTGCTATAAGCGCGCTCATGAACTGTACGGAGAAAAGCTGCCAGAAATTGTGGAGGCGCGGCTGGAAAAGGAGCTGAATTCTATTATTACCAACGGCTTTGCCGTAATGTATATCATTGCCCAGAAGCTGGTGTGGAAATCTGTGGAGGACGGCTATCTGGTGGGCTCGAGAGGTTCTGTGGGCTCCTCGCTGGTGGCTTTTATGGCCGGAATTACGGAGGTGAATTCCTTAAGCGCCCATTACAGGTGTCCGAACTGCTTTTACTGCGATTTCGATTCTCCGGAGGTTAGGGCAAGCGCGGGAAACGCGGGCTGCGATTTGCCGGATAAGGTATGTCCGGTCTGCGGCAACCCCCTTACGAAGGACGGGTTTGACATTCCCTTTGAAACTTTCCTGGGCTTTAAGGGGGACAAGGAGCCGGATATCGACCTGAATTTTTCCGGGGAATATCAAAGTAAAGCCCATAAATACACGGAAGTGATTTTCGGGGCGGGACAGACCTACCGTGCCGGGACCATTGCAACGCTGGCGGATAAGACGGCGTACGGATATGTGAAGAATTATTACGAGGAGCGGGGAAACCGCAAAAGGGTCTGCGAGATAAACCGCATTGTGGGGGGATGTACGGGAATCAGAAGGAGTACCGGACAGCATCCCGGCGGAATTATCGTTCTTCCCATGGGGGAGGATATTAATTCCTTTACGCCGGTACAGCATCCCGCCAACGATATGACGACGGATATTGTCACCACTCATTTTGACTATCACTCCATCGACCACAATCTGTTAAAGCTTGATATTCTGGGACATGATGACCCTACCATGATTCGGATGCTGCAGGACCTGACGGGAATCGACCCTACGAAGATTCCGTTGGACGATGCAAAGGTGATGTCCCTGTTCCAGAACACCTCCGCTCTTGGAATTACGCCGGAGCAGATTGACGGCTGTCCCTTAGGCTCTCTGGGCGTGCCGGAGTTCGGCACGGAGTTTGTTATCCAGATGCTTTTGGACACCAAACCGCAGAAGCTTTCCGATTTGATTCGGATTTCCGGTCTGGGACATGGAACCGACGTCTGGCTGGGCAATGCCCAGACATTGATTTTAGACGGAAAAGCCACGATTTCCACGGCAATCTGCTGCCGTGACGATATTATGATTTACCTGATTAATCAGGGAGTGGACAGCGCCCTTTCCTTTACGATTATGGAAAGCGTGCGTAAGGGAAAAGGATTAAAGCCGGAGTGGGAGGAGGCGATGAAGGAAAAGGGTGTGCCGGAATGGTATATCTGGTCCTGCAAAAAAATCAAGTACATGTTCCCCAAGGCCCACGCGGCGGCTTACGTTATGATGGCGTGGCGGATTGCCTACTGCAAAATTTATTATCCCTTAGCCTACTATGCGTCTTATTTTTCCATCAGGGCGTCGGCTTTTTCCTATGAAATCATGTGCCAGGGGCAAAAGCATCTGGAAAGCGTGATGGCGGACTATAAACAGAGAAGCGACAGTCTGACGAAAAAGGAGCAGGACACCGTCAAGGATATGAAAATTGTGCAGGAAATGTACGCAAGGGGCTATGAGTTTGTCCCCATAGATATTTTCAAGGCCCATTCCAGAAACTTCCAGATAGTGGGAGATAAGCTGATGCCGTCCTTAAACAGCATCGACGGTCTGGGAGAAAAGGCGGCGGATGCCATTGTGGAGGCGGCAAAGGACGGCCCGTTCCTTTCAAAAGATGATTTCCGGGAAAGAACCAAGGCGTCCAAGACGGTAATTGATATGATGGCGGACTTAAATCTGCTTGGGGATTTGCCGGAATCCAACCAGATAAGTTTATTTGATTTTGTTTCATAGGAGGACTTTAACGTGAGATATCCCGAATTTTTAAAAGAAAAAGGAACAATAGGCTTTGTTGCCCCGTCCTTTGGCTGCGAAATCGAGCCCTACCGGACGGCATTTGACAATGCCCTGAAAAAGCTGTCAGCTCTGGGCTTTCGTCTGGATTTGGGGCCGAACTGCTACGCCGGAGAGGGAGTAGGCATCAGCAACACGCCGGAAAAGTGCGGGGAGGAACTGACAAAGTACTATCTGAAAGAGGATAATGAGTGCCTGATTTCCTGCGGAGGCGGGGAACTGATGTGTGAAATTTTAGAGCACGTGGATTTTGAAGTCATAAAAAAAGCCGGCCCCAAATGGTATATGGGGTATTCGGACAACACCAATATGACCTTTCTTCTGGCAACTCTGTGCGATACGGCGGCGGTTTACGGTCCCTGTGCGGCGACCTTTGGTATGGAGCCGTGGCACCCTGCGGTGTCTGACGCCCTGGAGGTTTTACAGGGGAAAAAGCAGGCGCTGGGGAGCTATGGCATGTGGGAAAAGGAAGGGCTGGAGGATGCCCTTGCGCCTTATCAGTGTACGGAGCCTCTTGCCCTTAAGGCATGGCGTCCGGCCGGGAACGAAATGGAAAAGACCGGCGGAGTATCGATGCGGGGACGTCTTATTGGCGGGTGTATGGACTGTCTGGTTACGCTTTTGGGGACAAAGTTTGATAAAGTTGCGGATTTTCTGGAAAAATATAAGGAGGACGGCTTTATCTGGTTTCTGGAAGCCTGCGACCTGAATGTGTTCGGTATAAGGCGGGCCATGTGGCAGATGGAGCAGGCGGGGTGGTTCCGGTATGCAAAGGGATTTTTAATCGGACGTCCCCTTTGCAACGGGCAGGAGATGATTGGTCTTGACCAGTATGAAGCGGTGCTTCCCACTGTGAGGAGACATAAGGTTCCCGTAATCATGGATGCGGATTTGGGACATCTGCCGCCCATGATGCCTCTTGTCACCGGAAGTATGGCAGAGATTAAAATGGAAAAAGAAAAACTGGCAATTACAATGGAGTACAAATAAGATGGAAAACAAAATCAGTCAATCAGTCTTGAAGGAAGCAAAAAGGCTTCTGATGATAACGGCCGGGGCATGTATCATGGCCGTCAATATAAAAAGCTTTATCCGCGCCGGGAATCTGGTGCCGGGAGGCTTTAACGGAATTACGCTGCTGCTTCAGCAGATTGGAAGGGCCTTTTTTGACGTGGAGGTGCCTTACACCCTGATAAATCTGCTGCTCAATGCCATTCCGGTGTTTATCAGCTTTAAATTTATCGGAAAGAAGTTTACTCTGTACTCCTGCCTGATGATTATTTTATCCTCTGTCCTGACAGATATTCTGCCGGGGTATGCGGTGACGCAGGATACCCTTTTAGTCTGCGTGTTCGGCGGTATTATCAATGCTTTTGCCATAAGCCTGTGCCTGAAGGCAGGAGCAACCAGCGGCGGAACGGATTTCATTGCTATCTTCTTTTCCGAAAAGTTCGGAATCGATACCTTTAATTATATTTTTATCGGTAATGTAGTGGTAATTCTGATTGCAGGAAGATTATTTGGATGGGATGAAGCCCTGTATTCCATTATATTCCAGTATGCGTCAACGCAGATGCTCCATATGCTTTACAAGCGTTATCAAAAACAGACGTTATTTATTATTACGGAAAAGCAGGAGGAGGTATACGAGGAAATCAAGAACATTACCAACCATGACGCAACGCTGTTTAAGGGAATCGGCTGTTACAGGAAGCAGGAGTGCAATATGCTCTATTCTGTGGTGGGGAGCGACGAGATTCATAAGGTGGTGACCAAAATCAGGGAAATTGACGGACAGGCGTTTATCAATATTATGAAAACGGAGCAGATTACGGGAAGGTTTTACAAAAAACCAAACGATTGATTAAAATTCGCGCGATGAATGACAGTTGAAGCGGCATATCATGTTCCTTATAATAGATTTGTAGCAATATTTGCGGAATCAGCGAAACATATGCGGAACTATAATGGAGGGAACAATGATGGAGCAGTTAAATTTATCGACAGTAAAAGACCCGGAGAAAGTGTACAAGATTCTGGGCGAACTGATACATACGGACAGGGAATTTCAGATTATGATTACGGTGCCCTCCGGAAACCGGGAGGTAACGATTGAAGAGCCGGAAGCAGATTCCGGCGCCAGGATGAGCTATAATCTGGAAAGAGACGTGACAGATATGATTCATGAAATCGGCGTCCCGGCGCATATCAAAGGGTATCAATATCTGAGAGAAGCAATCATGATGTCTGTGGAGGAGCCGGATATGCTTGGTTCCATCACAAAGGTGCTTTATCCTACAATTGCCAGAAAAAACCAGACGACCTCAAGCCGTGTGGAACGTGCAATCAGACATGCTATTGAGGTGGCGTGGAACAGGGGAAGGATGGAGACATTAGACGCAATGTTTGGCTATACCATCAATACCGGAAAGGGGAAACCTACAAATTCCGAATTTATAGCGCTGATAGCCGATAAGATACGGCTCCAGCACCGGTAATATTACAGAAAGTGTAAAAGCTGCTGCATGAAATTGCAGCAGCTTTTTATGAAGTAAATACAAATTCTTCTTTTATTGGACGAAGGGATGTTGTATAATGTGTATAGCATTGGATATTTTGCAGTAAAACTATTTATGTTGGAGGGTCAGTGATGAAAAACATTCTTTTTGTCGCATCAGAGGGTATGCCATTTATCAAGACGGGAGGTTTGGCCGATGTGGTTGGCTCGCTCCCCAAATGCATTGACAGGCAGTATTTTGACGTGAGGGTAATTCTCCCCAAATACACATGCATGTCTCAGGAAATGAAAGACAAGATGAGCTATGTTACTCATTTTTATATGGATTTTCACTGGAAAAATGAGTATGTAGGTATTTTGTATGCCGAGGTGGAGGGCGTAAAGTATTATTTTATTGACAATGAAATGTTCTTTAACGGCTTTAAACCATATGGCGACAATGCGCTTTTCGAGATTGAGAAATTTGCATTCTTTTCCAAGGCTGCGCTGTCCATACTGCCGGTGATAGATTTCCGTCCTGATTTAATTCACTGCCATGACTGGCAGACGGGCCTTGTTCCCGTATATTTGAAAGAGCGTTTCCAGGGAAATGAATTTTTCCGTGGAATCAAATCTGTTATGACTATCCATAACCTGAAATTCCAGGGCAAATGGAGCGTAAAGGAAGTGCAGGACATCACGGGACTGCCCGGCTATTATTTCACTCCTGACAAGCTCGAGCTCTTTAAGGACGCCAATCTGTTAAAGGGCGGCCTTGTATATGCGGATGCAATTACCACGGTAAGCGACACCTATGCGGAGGAAATCAAGACAGAGTTTTACGGCGAGCAGTTAGACGGCCTTATGCGCGCAAGGAGCAATTCCCTGCGGGGAATCGTAAACGGCGTTGACTACGACGATTTCAATCCCGAGACGGATAAGTTTATCGCCCATCAGTATAACGCGGTGAACTTCCGTAAAGAAAAGATTAAGAATAAACGCGCTCTGCAGGCGGAACTTGGACTTGACCAGGACGACAAGGCATTTATGATTGGTATTGTTTCAAGGCTGACGGACCAGAAGGGCTTTGACCTTATCGACTGCATTATGGATGAGCTTTGCCAGGACTATGTTCAGATTGTTGTCCTTGGCACAGGGGAAGAACGTTATGAAAATATGTTCCGTCATTTTGACTGGAAATATCATAATAAGGTTTCCGGCAATATATACTATTCAGAGGCCTTATCCCATAAAATTTATGCGGCCAGCGATGCGTTTCTTATGCCGTCCCTGTTTGAGCCCTGCGGTTTAAGCCAGCTTATGAGCCTGCGTTACGGGACGGTTCCCATTGTCAGGGAGACAGGCGGGCTTAAGGATACGGTAGAGCCCTATAACGAATATGAAAATACCGGAACGGGATTTTCATTTGTAAATTATAACGCCCATGAAATGTTATCCACTATCCGCTATGCGGAACGCATTTATTTTGACAAGAAGCGCGAATGGAATAAGATTGTAGACAGGGCTATGGCAGCCGATTTCTCATGGGATGTTTCAGCTAAGAAATATCAGGAGATGTATGACTGGCTGATTGGATAAGAAGTTTGGAGCGTAGCAGTAATGCCGGACAGAAAAAAAAAAGACAGCTTCATATTGCAGGCGGGGATTCTGGCTTCGGCCGGAATCATCGTCCGCATTATCGGGCTTTTGTACAATGCGCCGTTGGTTGCCATTATTGGCGACGAGGGGAACGGGTATTATAACAGTGCTTATTATGCGTACAGCATTATTTTACTGATTTCCTCGTACAGTATTCCCTCTGCGGTTTCCAAGGTGATTGCGCAGAAGCTGGCGACAAGAGAATATCGGAACGCACACAGAATTTTCCGCTGTGCGCTTTATTATGTGCTGGTAGTCGGTGGTATTGCCAGCTTATTTGTGTTTTTCGGGGCCGGACTTTTAGTGAAAATGGAGAGCGCGGTTTTTCCGCTTAAGGTGCTTGCGCCGACAATTTTTTTCAGCGGGATTTTAGGCGTTTTGCGGGGATATTTCCAGGCGCACAAATCCATGACTCAGACCTCGGTCTCTCAGATTGTCGAGCAGATTGTAAACGCCGGGGTGAGCATCGGCATGGCCTATGTCATGGTGGGAGTTGCGGCGGACAGGGACGCTACCACCCGGGCCTCCTACGGCGCGGCAGGCGGAACCATAGGAACAGGCGCCGGGGTACTGGCAGGACTTTTTTTTATGGCAGGCGTTTATGCGCTGAATAAAAAAACGATTCGGAAGAGAATAGAGCGGGACACGGTCCATGAGGATGAGTCCTACAAAGAAATTTTTAAGATGATTCTGATGGTGGTGACCCCTTTTATTTTAAGTACGGGTATCTACAATATCAACAACTTTCTCGACAACACCATCTACCAGCGGATTATGATGGACTATCGGAAGCTCGACGAGGCGGTTGTGGCCATGGATTTGAGCGTGGTGGCGAAGGGGACGAAGATTTCCAATATTCCCATTGCCTTTGCGTCCGCCATGTCGTCGGCGTTAATCCCCGGTATATCCAGCGATTTTGCCAGAAAAAAAATGTCGGGGGTGAAGGAGAAGGTGGCGAAATCCGTCAAGGTCACCATGATGATTTCCATTCCCTGCGCAGCGGGAATCGGCGTTCTGGCAAAGCCGATTATGATGGTAATCTTTCACCAGCCGGAATCCCTTGAAATTTCCTCGGTTCTGCTGACATGTATGGCGGTGAGTATCATTTTTTACGGGCTTTCCACTCTTGCCCAGGCAATCCTGCAGTCAATCGGAAGGATGAAAACCCCGATTATCAACGCCACGGCGGCGGTGGTAATCCATGCCGGGATTATGATTGGGACGATGATGCTTCTGGACGAAAAATACAGCCTTTACTGCTATGTGTTTTCTACCATATTATACTCGCTGATTCTGTGCATACTGAACCAGTGCTCCGTGCACCATTATCTGAAGTATCGCCAGGGAGCGGTCAAAACCTTCCTGCTGCCTGTTCTTGCATCGGTGGTTATGGGGGCGGCGGCCTTTGGCGTGTATCAGGGGCTGTATTATCTTTGCAAGATAAATATCGTGGCGCTGGCGGCAGCAGTTTTTGTCGGAGTAATGGTTTATTTCGTACTGATTATACGCTGGAAAGTGGTGTCGGAAGCGGAGCTTACAGGGATGCCCAAGGGCCGTATGATGGCGGGGATTGCCAGAAAGCTGAGGATTCTGAGACCGGAGGAGGATAATAAACAACGGTCAGCACATGCGGGCGCCTCTTATGTTAAAGGGAAATCCGATAAGAAGAAAAAGACGTCGAAACCGTCAGGAAAAAGAAAACCGTCCCCGAAGGGAAATGCGTCTGTGAAAGACGGGGAAAATCTGGAGGTGAAGATATACGAAAGGGAGCAGGCGGATAAAAAACCGGAAAATGCGGAGGTGAGCTTCCGAAGCATTTACGAAACCGACACAGACAGCGACGATTACTGGCTGGACGATTAAGCTTTTTTAAAAATAAATAATGAAAGAATATTAAAATACCTTCTGGAAATACTAAAAGCGTCAGAAAGACAAAATTTTCAGGAGGTATTTTTATATGGCAAACTTATCAGAGCTTGATTTACAGAATCTTCGTCATTTGATTGGCGGTTACGACGTGTCACACTGCAAAATGAAAGAGTATGCGTCCAATGCTACGGACACACAGGTGAAAAGTTTTTTTGAAAAAGGGGCAAAATCTGCCATGGACAACAAAAATCAGTTGATGAAATTTTTGCAGTAGGAGGTTGATAAAATGCAGATGAATGAGAAGACAATGGTAGCGGATACGCTGACAGGAATTAACGGAGAACTTGTGCGTTACGGTGAAATGATTGCGCAGACAGAGAATAAGGAATTGAAGCAGACCTTAAAGCAGTTTCGGAACGCCTGCGAACAGTCACAGGAGGATTTGTACAATATTGCAAGGGAAAAATCCTATTATGTGCCTGCAGCAAAGGCAACACAGGAAGAAATCGACCATGTGAAGGATTTGTTTACGAGCAGCGTACTGTAAAAGCGCGGTTTGTGTAAAGGCTGCGCCGTAAAAAATTGATTGGAAGTGAGACCGGTTAGCTGGAAAGCGCCGGTCTCATTTATATTCAATAAGCCGGCCCGCGCAGCGTGACAGCGTTTGATGCCCGACACAGCTTTTGGTTTGTGCAAATTTGCATCTATAATACTGTCAAAAAAGATATATCCTCCGATACTGCGCAAAAGTTAACAAAAACAGATATGTAATCATAACTTTTGCTATGTATTTTGCCCTGCCTGAAAGTGTATACTTAACTCAAAGAAGAAAAGGAGGGATTTCGTATGGCGGTTTTGGAAAAGGCGAAAAGAGGCGGGGCTCCTGAAACAGAAAATACCGCAAAAAAACGGGGGAATTTCCTGACAAACGACCAATTCCAGATGCAGACCATGATTTGGCCCGGTCTGATTCTGTGTTTCATTTTCTGCTATATTCCCATGTATGGAATTATTATTGCGTTTAAGAATTACACGGTACTTTCCAGCGTGAGTAGTGCGGAATGGGTGGGTTTTAAATATTTCAGAGAATTTTTTAACGACCCTGCGCTGGCCAATGTCCTGCGCAACACATTGGCGCTGAACGGTCTGGCGCTGGTCTTTTCTTTTCCGGCGCCGATTCTGCTGGCACTGTTTATCAATGAGATTAAAAACGTTAAATTTAAAAAGACTATTCAGACCATTTCCTATCTGCCGCATTTTCTTTCCTGGGTTATTTTCGGCGGTATCGTACTGGAAATGCTGATGCCAAACGGCGTGGTCAGCGCAGTACTCTGTAAACTGGGTATAATTGCCGAACCCGTTAATTTTATGGCAAAGGGCGAGTACTTCTATGCAATCTATACCATCATCAGCGTGATTAAGTCCGTTGGCTTTGGTTCAATCCTGTATGTGGCGGCAATCACGGGGATTGACCAGGAGCTGTACGAGGCGGCTACGGTGGACGGCTGCGGAAGATTCCAGAAAATGTGGTATATCACCGTTCCCTGTATCGCAGGGACCATCGTTATCATGCTGATATTTCAGATTAGCTCCATTTTAAATACAGGGTATGAGCAGATTATCCTGCTGCAAAACTCCCTGAACCTTGCATTCAGCGAGACCCTGGATACCTATGTATACAAAATAGGAATTGCGCAGTCCAGGTATTCCTATGCCGCGGCAGTTGGTCTTTTGAAATCCATCATGTCCGTGATGCTGATGCTGATTGCAAACCAGACTTCAAAAAAGACGCTGGGGCGGGGATTGTTCTGAAAAAGGAGGGAGTTACATGTCAAAGCCAAAAAAAGGAACGCTGCTAAACAGGAATACGGCCTTTGACCGGGTCAACTATTTCGTCATGGTAATTCTGGCGTTCGTCATGGTTTATCCGCTGTGGTACTGTATTGCCGGCAGCCTGAACGAAGGTATTGATTATATCCGGGGCGGCGTGTTTCTGTGGCCGAGGAAATGGACGCTTGCCAATTATAAGGCGGTATTTCTGGACAAGGCCATTCTGAACGCTTTCGGCGTAACCATTTTGAAGTGCCTGATTGGCACGGTGACCAGCGTTCTGTGCACCGCAATGGCATCCTATGCCATCACACGGCCCGGCCTGAAGCTGAAAAAGCTGTACATACCCTTTATCATGCTGACCATGTTTTTCAGCGGAGGACTGATTCCCTACTTTATTTTAATTGTGGACCTGAACCTGTACGACTCTTTTTGGGTCTACATCATTCCCACCATGTTCAGCGCCTATAATATGATTATCATTCAGTCTTTTATGCGGGATTTGTCTGCGGAGCTGATTGAGTCGGCAAAACTGGACGGGGCCAGTGAATACAGAATATTCTTTCAGATTATTCTGCCGCTGTCCAAGCCTGTACTGGCAACCATCGCCCTGTTTACCGTGGTTACCCACTGGAATTCTTACTTTGATTCCATGATGTACACGTCATCACAGGAGCTGCAGACAATCCAGCTGTTTCTGAAAAAGGTAATCACCGACCCCTCCGTTTCCAGAGGGCTGGGGTCCGCCGCCACCATCGCAATCCCCGACCAGGCGGCAACGCTGACGCCTCAGGTAGTCAAGCTAGCTACCATGGTGGTAACCGCTCTGCCGGTGGTTTGTATTTATCCGTTTTTACAGCGTTATTTCGTAAAGGGCGTAACTATGGGGGCAGTCAAAGGCTGATTCCCGTGACACCATAGACAAAACATAAATCAAGGAGGAAAAAAATGAAAAGGAAAAAATGGATTTCACTGTTATTGGTAATGGCAGTAGGACTGTCGCTTTTCAGCGGCTGCGGAGGCAGGGAGGAGACGGCGTCGAAACCCGAAGAGGCTCCGGCCGCCCCTGAAAGCAGCGATACTGAGACACAGGAAGCGCCTGACGCAGAGGCGGAGACAGACGCGGAAAATTCGGAGGCAGCCGCGGCGGACGGGCCAAGCTGGAAACAGGATACTTCCGACTGTACTGTCACCTGGTTCATGGCCTACGACTGGTATGGGAAAAAGTTTGACGAAGTGAATAATCTCTTTGACAAAAAGCTTTATGAGGAAACCGGTGTGAAGATTGATATCCAGACGGGCGATACCGACAAGCTCAATATGCTGATTCAGACAGGGAAGCTGCCGGACATCGTCACCATGGACGCCAACTCCACCCAGCGTAAGCTTTTGGAGGACAACGGCATGGTGCAGCCTTTAGAGCCCCTGATGGAGCAGTATGCCCCGGACCTTGAGGTACCGCAGTCCATGATAGACTGGTACACCGCAAAGGACGGCCACTGGTATTCCATTGCCAGCTACTATTACGGCGACGACAATATCGCAGGCAATCAGGGATACTATGAAACCCATAACCAAAATTATGTGCGGGAGGATATTTTAGGCCAGATAGGAATGAGCATTGACGACCTGCAGACAAAAGAAGGCTTCTTAAACGCGCTGCGCGCGGTAAAGGAACAGAATATCCAGTATAACGGGCAGACCGTGGTTCCCTATATGGTTCTGTTTTCCGATATTGCGGATATCCAGGTCGCACAGCAGTTAGGCGCCCATGAAGAAGATGCCGAAGGTAATTTCCAGTCCCTTTACACAACGCCCGAATACAGGGAAGCAATGCTGCTGTTTAACCAGATGTACCGGGAAGGCTTGTTGACGGACGACAGCTTTACCGTGGATAAGAGCCAGCTTGAACAGGAAATTGCGGCAGGACGGGTATTTGCATCCACCGCAAAAACAAATGTATCCAATTCGAAGCTGAGCCTGTATGCCAGCGACAACAACGCAATCATGCGGTATGCCGGGCAGTTTACCGGTGATAATAATGACAAATCCATTATCCCGGCGCAAAACAACATGGGCTGGACGGCCACGCTGGTCAATAAGGACGCCCAGAATCCTGACAGGATTATCCGCCTGTTTGCGTACCTGAATTCCAAAGAAGCGACGCTTGACAATGAGTGGGGCGTTGGCGGATGGACGCTGGGAGATGACGGCAAAGTAGTCAGAGATTCCGAGGTTGCGGCATTGCGCGATGCAAATCCCACAGAGTTTACTGCCAAATATGCGGGAGATATGGGCTGGACCAACGACTACACTATCATACAGGGCACCTATCCTCTGGACGAGGGCGTCTGGTCGGATGATACCTACCTTATGACCCATGATGACCGCATTGAAATCTATGACGATAAATGCTTTGCGGACGTAGCCCCGGAAGCCGGCAGCGATGAGGCCGCCATCCAGGCCAGAATCAAAGAGTACCGCCTGCAGGCATTGGGCAGGATTATCACCGCTTCCTCCGCCGAACAGTGCGAAGCCGAGCTGGACGCCGCTCTGGCCGAAATGGAAAACCTTGGCCTGAGCAAGCTGATTAGCTATCAGAACGAATTATTCCAGGCAAATAAGGCGAAGCTGGGATTAAAATTTGCTTATCCCGGAAACAAATAAATGAAAGCTTCCGTTCAGACTTAAAAAAGAGGGCGTTGTCAGCGCTCTCTTTTTACTGATTCGGGCGGCATTCAACCAAAAACCTGAAAGTCGTGTTCTTTCCGTCACAGCCTGCCTGAATATAGTGCGAATCCCCGTAAAACAGCTTGAGGCGGGAATTGATATTATTAAGGCCCACACGGGTTCCGTGGCTTTTGACGGAAACAGGATTGTTTTTGAAACGTTCGTTGAGCTCCGCTACTCTTTCGGGAGACAGGGGCTCGCCGTTATTCATTATAAGAAACGCAATCTGCCCGCCTGCCTTTTCTGCCGAAATAAATATCTGCAAGGGGACTGCCTTGCCCCGGTATTTAAAGCTGTTTTCCACGAAAGGCTCCAACAGGAAACGGATTACCCTCTCCCCTAAAAGCTCCCGGGGAATATCAAATCTGATTTCAAAGGGAATATCCCGGATACGCTGAATGGCAATATAATATTTGACCTGGGCAATCTCATCCTCCAGGGTGGACATCAAATCCTTTGTGTTCAGGTTATACCGCAGCATCCGGCAGAACGCTGAAATCGCGCCGCTCTCCTCATACAGCCCCGCCAGCTCCATGCGGGCGGAAAACGCTTCCATGGTATTATATAAGAAATGAGGGTTAATCTGATGCTGCAGGGCCAGCAAAACCGCTTCCTTGGCGGCGGTTTCCTCCTGGATTTTCTGGTCTAGCAGGAAACGTATCTGCCCCAAAAGATAGGTAATACGCCGGGCAAGTACGGAAATTTCGTCTTTCCGCTTTGAAATCCCGTCAATGGAAAAGCTTTGAAGCCCGGCGGGGGGATTAAAATCATTTTCGATTGCGGCGGCCATTTCATCAAGACAGTGATGGATGTCCTGAATCAGGCGGCGGTTGTAAGCAAAAAAGCCGGCTAACATGACTATGACAACAACAAGCAGCAGTAAAATCGCAAGCGCCGCCAGAAAGGTAATCTGGGACCGCGGCGAAATAACCACGATATCAAAGAGGCCGTTAGGCAGCTCATAACGGGAATAAACC
Source organism: bacterium 1xD8-48 (assembly GCA_009917455.1). Lineage (GTDB taxonomy): Bacteria > Bacillota > Clostridia > Lachnospirales > Lachnospiraceae > Suilimivivens. The sequence goes on from QZDS01000005.1 coordinate 142,445, forward strand.
AGCGACGGCGTATGTCCGGCCGTGTCGCCGGCGGTAAAGCTGCGGAGCCGGTCTTCCGTCAGCGACTGCTCCGAATAGTTATAAAAGTAACACCCGTCAACCACAATAAAGCCGGGCTGCGCCAGAACATCGTGAGCCGTCAGCACCCGCCCGGGAACCATGGCCTCCACAACGCCCAGCAGACGGTTCCCTGACTGAATCTTATGCAGGAAATGGTAGGTATCGTCTGAACCCAGCCGTTTATTTTCGGGAAGCTCTTTGTCAAAATCCCCGTCAAGCCATATACTTTCCTGACCGGAATTATAAAACGCCTGAAAGACTTCTCCCTGGTTAATATAGCGCATGGGGTAGAAAATACCGAATCCCATGGGAATGGAGGTGTTTTCCAGATAGACCCGAAGCCTGATATCAGACATGCCGTTGGTGGTTTTTACAAATTCATATATGGTGGTACGATAGTAGTTTAAGTCGGGCGACGATACGTATTCTTTGTCAAAAAAGTTAAGGATGCTCTGATTTTGCAGGATGGAATCGCACATATTTTCTGCCAGCTCCGTCTGTCTTGAGATGGTATTTACTATCTGGGAGGCAAGGTTTTCGTTCTGGATAATGTCGTTTTTTAACTGAAGCCGGTTGGCATACGCCACCACGCCTGTCAGAATTACGCCGAAAGGCAGAAGAACAAAGCAAAAGTAGGATATTATGAATTTTTTGAACAGCCGGTTTTCTCCCATGGCGCACCCCCTGGATACAGTTTGATAAATAGATGAGGATATGTTATACTCAAAAAAAGAATCGGGAAGGGGTGTCGCAACGTGAAAATTCTTGTGGTAGATGATGACTGTCTGGTCTGTAAGAATGTAAAGTCAAAACTCCAGCGGATTATCGGCCCGGACAAATTATTCTGCCAGACAGCAGTCAGCGTTGTTGAGGCGAAGCTGCTGCTTCAAAACGAGCCCCTCCCGGATATCCTGGTCACTGACCTGAACATGCCGGGTTTTTCAGGCTTCACCCTTATCAAATATGTAAAAGAACATTATCCCGAAGTGACAATTTATGTCCTCAGCGGATATGATGATTACCAACTGGTCCGCCAGGCATTTTTGAGTGGCGCGGACGATTATCTGCTTAAGCCGGTAGACGTGGAGGAGCTGCGCGAAAAGCTGTTCCACACGTCGGGGAAATCCCGGACGGAGTCTGCGGTAAAAGATTTTCAGTTTGAGTCTGTCCTCTCATTTATTGATGAAAATATCAGCAGGGATATTACCATGGATGAAGCCGCCGCCAGCATAGCAATCAGCTACAACTATTTCAGCAGGCGCTTTAAAGAGCTTACCGGCTACAGCTTCCCGGAGTACGTGAACCGCAGGCGGATAGAACTGTCTAAAGCCTACCTGCAGGACCCTAGCCTGAAAATAGCGGATATCGCGTACAAGATTGGCTATCATTCCCCGTCAACCTTTTCCCGTGCGTTCAGGAAATATGAGGGGTGCTACCCCACGGATTACCGCAGAATACAGAACGTCCCTACAGAATAATTATACAACACCTCCCTTGCTGAAAGCAAGTGCCAAAGGCAAGCGCCAAAAAGAGGGCGGACCCGGATGACGCCGGATTAAGAGCTTATGAGAGCAGAGCACATAGAAATATGTACCCTGTTCTTTTTTTGAGATATTTCAGAAAGAAATCTTGATGTATTTTTAGATTTCTGGTGTTATTTTATCTTCTTTTTATAATTATAAAAAAATCATTAAAAATCTGTTGAAAATTTATAATCTCTGATGTTATAATTGCCTCCGTGCCTGTTTATGAAAGGATTAAGTATTTTTATGCAGTATACGCGGGAAGCGGCCCTGAACCGCCTGATGGAAAGCTACAAGGCTTATTTTAATATTGATATGACAGATAACACGCGGGAATATCTCCGGGCTGTCTGCGAATTTTTTGAGCATACGGAAAAATATGTGCTTTCAAGGCAGGCGAACCTGTGGGCGGCCAACTGCGAGGAGTTTGTATATTTATTCAGCGTGGAACAGCTTACCACAGAAATATTTGAAAAATGCCGTGATTTTGCCCGGGAGGACGGAATGAAACGGGCGCATATAGGACCGGGGCATATGTATACATACATAACACCTGTTTTTATTTGCGATACCTGTCAGGAGGATGCCAGGAAAGCGGTCAGAAAGTGCCGCATTTACAAAAGCTTTAAATTTTCTCTGCACGGATGGATGGATTTCCATGCCGCAGTTTTGGAGGTGGAGAGTAATCGGATTACCACAAACGGCAGCGGCAAATGCGTGGAGAAAGTTTTAAAAAATGTTTTATTCAAAGATAAAAAGAAAAGGAGAAGATTTTTATGAACACATTAGTACTGGTTCTCATTTCAATCGCCGTTTTGCTGTGCGGATATATCTTCTATGGAAGATGGCTCTGCAAACAGTGGGGCGTGGGCGAGAGTAAAGAAGAGACGCCGGCCCATACCATGGAAGACGGCGTCGATTATGTCCCGGCGAAGGCGCCTGTCCTTATGGGACATCATTTTTCATCAATTGCCGGGGCGGGTCCCATTACCGGCCCGATTAACGCGGCTTTGTTCGGGTGGCTGCCCGTGGTGCTGTGGATTTTAGTGGGAGGAATTTTCTTTGGCGGCGTCCATGACTTTGGCGCACTTTACGCTTCACTCCGTCATAAGGGACAGTCCATTGGAGAAGTGATTTCGGCAAATATGAGCAAAAGGGCCAAGAGATTGTTTCTTATTTTTGCCTACCTGACGCTGCTTTTGGTGGTAGCGGCCTTTGCGTCTATTGTGGCCTCCACCTTCGGGGCAAAATATGACGAGGCGGGCGTTCTGGATATGGCGGCAAGCGCGTCTAACGCCTCCGTTGCCATGGTGTCGCTGTTATTTATCTTAATAGCCATTGTATTTGGATTTTGCGTATACCGCAGAAATATGTCCATGGGTCTTTCCACGGTTCTGGGGATTTTGGCGATAGTGGTGATTATGGCAATCGGAATGAATTTCCATCCGCTGTATCTTTCCACAAACACGTGGATGCTCATTGTGGGCGTTTATATAGCAATTGCCTCTGTGGCTCCTGTATGGATTCTGCTGCAGCCCAGAGACTATTTAAGTTCTTTTTTGCTTTATGCAATGTTGGCCGTTGCGTTTATAGGCGTTGTGGGAGCCCATCCCAACATTGATGCGGAACTGTTCCCGGCTTTTACAGGATTTGCGGTGGATAACGGAAACGGCGTGCAGTACCTTTTCCCGATTCTGTTTACCACGGTTGCCTGCGGCGCAATTTCCGGTTTCCACTCTCTTGTTTCCTCGGGAACCACCTCCAAACAGCTCGACAAAGAGGCGGATGCAAAGCCTATTGCCTATGGCGGAATGCTTCTCGAGTGTGTGCTGGCAGTTCTGACGGTATGTGCCATTGCCTATGCACGGCAGACAGGCCACACGGCGGGCGCTACGGATATCTTTGCAGGCGGAATTGCGGCCATGGTAGCGGTGATTCCCGGTCTTGGGGGACTGGAAAATATCCTTTATACCCTGCTGGTTCTTACCTATTCCGCATTCTGCCTGACCTCCCTGGACACGGCAACGCGTCTTGCGAGGTTCATGTTCCAGGAGTTCTGGCTCGAGCCGGGACAGACAGCCGCCGATGTGAAGGAGGGTTACAAAAAGCTTTTGGTGAACCCTTATTTTGCCACAATTATCACAGTGGTAATCGGCATTCTTCTGGGAATGACGGGTTATGCAAAGATTTGGGGACTGTTCGGTTCCGCCAATCAGTTACTTGCGGGGCTCGGTCTTCTGGCAGTTGCCACATGGCTTGGAAATATCGGAAAGAACAACAAAATGTTCTTGCTGCCCATGGCTTTTATGATGGTAGTCACCATCGCTTCTCTGGTGATAACGGTTAAGAATCAGGCGGGTATTATCTCGGCCGGAGGCGCTGACTGGGGGCCTTATGCCCAGACTGTCCTGGCGTTGCTTTTGATTGTCCTGGCGGTTCTTCTTGTAATAGAAGGTGTACAGACTCTGTTTGGAAAAAAGAAGACGGCGTAGTTTCAATGCCGGGTAAGGCGCTGTAAGACGGCGCGTGGAAGTTTTGGAAAAAAGAAAAAGTGCAAGGCCTCAAGGGATGATATCAGCATCGGGGTTTTGCACTTTTTTATGATTTTTATGCGACATTTCCGGCATTGGTTTACATCCTGGAGCGGGAATGGTAGAATATAGGAACGGCGGCGTGGCAAAGAACAAAAGGCGGAGAGGGACAGAATGAAAGCGGAGCGTTTTTTTAATACGGAAGGAATATGCGATCCCAAACTGCATTATATGGTGAGGATTGATGACAGAATCAGGGAAATCAGGCGGCTTTTTGTGGACAGGGGAAAATATTTTGTGATAAACCGGGGGCGGCAGTATGGCAAAACGACTACACTGCATGCGCTGGCAAAATATTTGAGAGACGATTATCTGGTTCTGGCTATGGATTTTCAGGAAATAGGGACGGCGGAATTTAAGGATGAAAACACTTTTTCAAGGGCTTTCGCAGATATACTGATAAAAGCGTTAAAAAAAGCGGATGCCGGGGGTGAAGCAGAAACAGCGGAGCAGATAGAGGCATTTGCAGGCAAAAGGGAAGATGTTACCTTAAGAGAATTGTTTGACAGGATAAGCGGACTGTGCAGACAGTCGCCTAAGCCGGTTGTTGCAATTATTGACGAGGTGGACAGCGCGGCGAATAATCAGGTATTTATTGATTTTCTGGCGATTCTGCGCAGATATTATATCGACAGGGAAAATCAGCCGATTTTTCACTCGGTCATCCTTGCGGGAGTTTATGATATTAAGAATCTGAAATTAAAATTAAGGTTCGAGGCGGAGCATCAGTATAAGAGTCCATGGAATATTGCGGCCGAGTTCGATATGGACATGAGCTTTACGGCAAAGCAGATTGTCCTGATGCTTAAGGAGTATGAAGCGGATAAGCGGACAGGCATGAATGCGGAGGCGGTGGGAGATGAAATTTACCGGTTTACATCCGGATATCCGTACCTTGTCTCGGCAGTCTGCAAGTATCTTGATGAAAAGATTTTCGGGACGCAGGGCTTCGAGAGTGGCGAAAGGGTGTGGACAAAGGAAGGCGTAGTGGAAGCGGTAAAGATTCTTCTGAAAAGGAATACCCCGCTTTTTGACAGCATGGCAAAGCAGCTGGACAGCTATGGGGAACTGCGGGAAATGATAGAGGAAATTATTTATCAGGGAAGGCAGATATCTTTCAGTCCCATGGAAAAATCGGTGAATCTTGGCGTGATGTTTGGATTTCTGAAAGAGGAAAACGGATGTGTGGCGGTGGCAAACCGCATTTTTGAGATGGCGCTTCTGAATATGTTTGCGGCGCAGGAAGCTGTCAGGAGCGAAGCGTTCCGGTATGGGCAGCGTGATAAGAATCAGTTCATTCAAAGCGGCAGACTCGATATGAAATTGGTTCTTCGGAAATTTGTGGTACATTTTACGGATATTTATGGCGGAGACGACGAAAGGTTTATCGAGGAGCAGGGGCGGAAATTCTTCCTGCTTTACTTAAAACCGATTATTAACGGTGTTGGCAATTACTATATCGAAGCCCGGACAAGAGATGCAAGGCGGACGGATATCATTGTGGATTATCAGGGAGAACGGTTTGTTGTTGAACTGAAAATCTGGCATGGCAGCGAATATAATAAACGGGGCGAGGCTCAGCTTGCGAATTATCTGGACTATTTTCGTCTGGAAAAAGGATATATGCTCAGTTTTAATTTCAACAAAAAGAAGGAAACCGGCATAAAGATTATCAGATTAGGCGAAAGGACAATTGTGGAGGCGGTTGTCTGAGTGACACAGGAGGGAGCAACAAATGGCTTTTGACGGAATTACAGTTGCGGCAATCGTTAAGGAAATGAAGGAAACATTAATCGGCGGGCGCATCTATAAAATTGCCCAGCCCGAAACAGACGAGCTGCTGCTTACCATAAAAACGGCGGCGGGAGGGCAAAAGCGCCTTTTAATATCGGCGGGGGCGTCCCTTCCGCTGATTTATCTGACGGAAAACAACAAGCCCAGTCCCATGACGGCGCCGGGGTTTTGCATGCTTTTGCGCAAGCATCTGCAAAACGGCAGGATTACGGACGTCACCCAGCCCGGCCTTGAGCGGGTGATTTATTTTCATGTGGAGCATTTAAACGAGATGGGGGATTTGTGCCGTAAGCGGCTGGCTGTGGAGATTATGGGGAAGCACAGCAATATTATTTTTATCGACGAGGAGGATGTGATTATCGACAGTATCAAGCATATCTCCGGCATGGTCAGCTCCGTCAGGGAGGTTCTGCCCGGGAGAAGCTACTTTATCCCTATGACAATTGATAAAAAAAATCCGCTGACATCAGATTTCTCTTCTTTTAAGGAAAGTATGACTTCGGGGAGTATGCCTGTCTACAAGGCGGTTTACAGCCATTATACGGGAATCTCGCCGGTAATTGCGCAGGAAATCTGTTACCGTGCAGGCATTGACGGGGACATATCCACCGGATTTTTTACCGACGCGCCGGAGGGGGAGGAGGGAATCAGGAGACTGTACGAGGCTTTTAAGGGTATGGCGGAGCAGATTCGGGAGGGGCGGTTTTCTCCGGTTATTATCTATGAAAAGGGCGCGCCTGTGGAATTTTCTGCGGTTCCGCTCTCTATATTTGAAGAGGACGAGTGTATATCATTTGACTCAATAAGTCAATTGCTGGAGCAGTATTATGCGGAAAAAAGCACGGTTACCCGTATCCGTCAGAAATCGGTGGATTTGCGGAAGATTGTGCAGACGGCTCTTGAGAGGAACGTCAAAAAGTACGATTTGCAGATAAAGCAGATGCAGGATACGGAAAAGAAGGATAAATACCGGATATACGGCGAGCTTTTAAATACCTACGGGTATGAGGCGGCGCCGGGGGATAAATCCCTTACTGCCTTAAATTACTATACAAACGAGATGATTACGATTCCCTTAGATCCCCTTCTTACCGCTTCCGAGAATGCAAAAAAATATTTTGACAGATACGGAAAGATGAAGCGCACCTGCGAGGCGTTATCGGAGCTTACCAGACAGGTAAAGGAGGAGATTGACCATCTGGAGAGCGTTCAGGCGGCTCTTGACATTGCTCTTCATGAGGAAGATTTGGCGCAGATTAAGGAGGAGCTGATTGCAAGCGGATATATCCGCCGGAAGGGCGGAAGCAAAAAGGTGAAGTTTACCAGCCGGCCATTCCATTATGTGAATGAAGACGGTTTTCATATGTATGTGGGCAAAAATAATTATCAGAACGACGAGCTTACCTTTAAGTTTGCGTCGGGAGGGGACTGGTGGTTCCATGCCAAAGGGATTCCGGGTTCCCATGTGGTGGTAAAGACCGACGGAAAGGAGCTTCCCGATAAAGCCTTTGAGGATGCCGCCAGGCTGGCCGCATATTATTCGAAGGGCCGGGGGCAGGAAAAGGTGGAAATTGACTACACGGAAAAGAAAAACGTCAAAAAGCCGGGGGCGGCAAAACCGGGCTTTGTGGTCTATTATACCAATTATTCCATGATGATTGATACGGATATTTCGAAGCTGCGGCTCCTGGAGGACTAGCCGGGCATAAGGGGATTTTCATTACGGGTGTTATTAATATTCCATGAACGTAATCCTTGACGTTTTCATGCGCTTCGCCTATAATAAAGTGAAATCATCAGCAAATATTTGAACTTGTACTGGCTGGAGCTGAAAATACAAAATCAGGAGGAACGTCATGATTAAAAGTATGACGGGTTTTGGCAGATGCGAAGTGCAGGAGGCCGAACGCAAAATCACCGTGGAGATGAAATCGGTTAATCACCGATATCTGGATGTCAGCATCAAAATGCCGAAGAAGCTGAATTTTTTTGAAGCGGCAATTCGAAGCGAGCTGAAAAAGTATATCCAGAGGGGCAAGGTGGATATCTTCATTTCCTATGAGGATTTCACGGAGTCCAATGTATGCGTAAAGTATAACCGGGAACTGGCCGCAGAATATTTGGGATATTTAAACCGGATGGCGGAGGACTTTTCGCTGGAAAACGACGTAAAGGTCTTTGGATTGTCAAGATATCCGGAAGTGTTTACAATGGAAGAACAGAGTATCGACGAGAAGAAGCTCTGGGAGCTTTTGGACAGAGCGTTAGAGGGCGCGGCAAAGAGCTTTGTGGAAACCAGAATCAGAGAGGGGGAGCATTTGCGCGATGACCTTCTGGAAAAGCTGGACGGTATGCTTGCCCATGTGGATTTTATAGCGGAGCGTTCCCCGCAGATAGTTGCGGAATACCGTCAGAAACTGGAGGACAAGGTAAAGGAGCTTTTAGCGGACGCCAGTATAGATGAAAACAGGCTTCTCTTAGAGGTCACCATTTTTGCCGACAGGGTATGTGTGGACGAGGAGCTGGTGCGCCTTAAAAGCCATATCGAGACCACGAAAGAGACGCTGAAGGCAGGCGGCGGTATCGGGCGCAAGCTGGATTTCATTGCCCAGGAGATGAACAGGGAGTCCAACACCATCCTGTCCAAATCAAACGACCTTGAAATTTCCAATCATGCCATTGAGCTGAAAACAGAAATCGAAAAGGTGAGAGAGCAAATCCAGAATATTGAATAAAGGAATTGTTTATGAATAAGCTGATTCATATCGGGTTTGGCAATATTGTAAATGCCGGAAAAATAATTGCAATTGTAAGCCCCGACTCCGCGCCGGTGAAACGGCTGGTGCAGAGAGCAAGAGAGAACGGGGACGCAATTGACGCTACTCAGGGAAGAAAAACAAAAGCCGTGCTTGTAATGGAGAACAGCCAGCTGGTACTCTCGGCGCTCCTTCCGGAAACAATTGCACAAAGAGCACAGGCGGAAAGCAGAGACGAAAATGAAGCGTAAGGGAATTATAATTGTGGTTTCAGGCTTTTCAGGAACGGGAAAGGGCACTCTTATGAAACAGCTTGTTCAGAACTATGATAACTATGCCCTGTCGGTATCTATGACCACCAGAAGCCCAAGGCCGGGCGAGAAGGAGGGAAAAGAGTACTTTTTTGTATCCCGGGAGGAATTTGTAAGCCAGATAAAAAACGGCGGACTCATTGAATACGCATCTTACTGCGAGCATTATTACGGCACGCCCGGAAAATATGTGGAGGCGGAGCTGGAAGCAGGAAGGGACGTAATCTTGGAAATAGAAATTCAGGGAGCGCTTAAAGTAAAAGAAAAATATCCCACGGCCCTTCTTTTGTTTGTGATGCCGCCGAACGCCACAGAGCTCAGGAAGCGTCTGGAAAAGCGCGGCACGGAGAGCCCTGAGATTATCAGGATGCGTCTTGCGAGAGCGCTGGAGGAATCGAAAGGAATCGAAAAGTACGATTTTATCGTCATTAATGATAAACTGGAAGAGTGTGTGCGAAACATGCATTCCCTGATACAGGCCGCCCATGAGATGCCTGAGCGAAATGTAGAATTAATTGACAATATACGAAAAGAATTGAAGAATGTCTGTGTGTGAAAGGAGAAAAAATGTTACATCCATCTTATTCAGATTTAATGAAGGTAGTAAACAGCGAGGTTGAACAGGGCGAAGCGCCGGTTGTCAACAGCAGGTACTCGATTGTTATGGCCACTTCCAAGAGAGCAAGGCAAATCATCTCCGGGGAAGAACCGCTGGTATACTGTGTAAATAACACCAAGCCTCTCTCCGTGGCGGTGGAGGAGCTGAATCAGGGAAAGATAAAAATACTTTCGGATGACTGAGCTTGCAGGCCGAAGCCGCAAAACTATCAAGTTGGCTTCGGCCTGTTTGCTGCATATAAAGGGCGCGGGAGCAATGAGTCAGGCGCGTGTGCATCATTCGAAGAATGTATGCGCACGCATCAGACGAATGCCGCGGCAACGAGGCGCAAGCCGGAAAAGGAGAAGTACATGAACGTATTACTTATTTCCCTTGGCTGCGACAAAAATCTGGTGGATTCCGAGGTGATGCTCGGAGCGCTTTCCGAAAAGGGGTATCGGTTTACGGACGACGAAAGCAAGGCGGACGCCGTGATAGTGAACACCTGCTGTTTTATAGGCGACGCCAAGGAGGAAAGCATCAATACCATACTGGAAATGGCGGAGCTTAGAAAGAGCGGACAGATAAAAGCCCTGATTGTGGCCGGCTGTCTGGCCCAGCGGTACAGGGAAGAAATACAAAAGGAAATACCCGAGGTGGACGCCATTATCGGAACCACCGCTGTTTTTGCCGTTGTGAAAGCGCTCACGGAGGTTTTAGAGGGGAATCCGAAAAATCATTTGGAAGATGTGAATTCCAATTTCAGGGTTTCCGGGAAGCGCGTAGTGACCACAGGAGGATATTACGCCTATCTGAAAATAGCCGAGGGGTGCAACAAACGCTGCACATACTGCATTATTCCGAAGATAAGAGGAAGCTATCGCAGCACTCCTATGGATGAGCTCGTAAGGGAGGCCAAAGAGCTGGCCGTGCAGGGTGTCCGGGAGCTTATTCTGGTAGCCCAGGAAACAACTCTTTACGGTGTGGATTTATATGGGAAAAAGTGTCTGCCGGAGCTGTTGAGACGGCTGTGTGAAATCAGGGAGCTTGAGTGGATTCGCATTTTATACTGTTACCCTGAGGAAATTACGGAAGATTTGATTGCGGTAATAAAAAGGGAAGAGAAAATCTGCCACTATCTGGATATTCCCGTACAGAGCGGGAGCGATACCGTTTTAAAGCGAATGGGGAGAAAAACGGACAGCGCCCAGATACGGGCTCTGGTAAGATACTTAAGAGAGGAAATACCGGATATCTGCCTGCGCACAACATTGATTTCGGGATTTCCGGGCGAAACGGAAGAAGAGCATGAACAGACCCTCGATTTTGTGGACGAGATGGAGTTCGACCGGCTTGGCGTGTTCGCCTACTCAGAGGAAGAGGACACTCCGGCGGCGGAAATGTCCGGCCAGATTTTGGAGGAAGAGAAGGCGCGGCGCAGGGATGAAATCATGGAGCTGCAGCAGGAGATTGCCTTTGAAAGCGCTCAGGCTATGGTGGGCCGCACCGTGAAGGCTATGATTGAGGGAAAGGTAGCGGATGAAAATGCTTACGTGGCCCGAACCTATAAGGACGCTCCCGGTGTGGACGGATACCTTTTTATCAACTCAAAAAGAGAGCTGATGAGCGGCGATTTCGTGAATGTTAAGATTACCGGCTCCAACGAATATGATTTGACAGGGGAAATGGAGGATGAAAGATGAATTTACCAAATAAACTGACAATGTTCCGGGTGATACTGATTCCCTTTTTTATTGTATTTCTGCTGGCGTCTCTGACGCCGTATGATAAATGGATTGCGCTCGTCATCTTTATCATTGCGAGCCTGACGGATTTGCTGGACGGAAAAATTGCCCGTAAATATAATCTGGTAACAAACTTCGGGAAATTTATGGATCCCCTTGCGGATAAGCTGCTCGTGTGTTCGGCGCTTATCTGCCTGATTGAGCTTGATAAAATTCCGTCATGGATGGTGATTGTAATTATCGCCAGGGAATTTATCATCAGCGGTTTCCGGCTTGTGGCCTCAGATAACGGCGTGGTGATAGCGGCCAGCTATTGGGGAAAGTTTAAAACCACTTTCCAGATGGTGGCGGTATGTCTCCTGATTGCGGATATCGCCGCGCTTACAGTGGTAACGCAGATTATCCTGTGGATTGCGGTGGTGCTTACAGTGGTGTCGCTGACAGATTATCTGATTAAAAATAAGGATGTAATGAAGGAAAGCAAATAGAATGTCGGAAAAAGCTTCATTGGAAGAACGTGTTGTGGAGAAATTAAAGGAAAAGGGCTGGCAGATAGTCTGCGCGGAGTCCTGCACCGGCGGGATGCTTGCATCCACCCTGGTAAATGTGGCCGGGGTATCGCAGGTGCTTGGGGAAAGCTATGTCACCTATGCCAATTCCGCCAAGGAAAAGCTTCTTGGAGTTTCGGGCGATACCCTTGAGAGGCTGGGAGCAGTAAGCAGTCAGGTGGCGGAGCAGATGGCAAAAGGAGCGGCAAAAAAGGCGGGAGCGCAGGCGGCAATTGCGGTTACCGGGATTGCCGGGCCGGACGGAGGCACGCCGGATAAGCCGGTGGGGCTGGTATTTATCGGCTGTTTTGCAGACGGTAAGGTTGTCGTCACCGAAAATCATTTTGAGGGAAACCGGCTGGAAATCAGGCGGCAGACGGTGAAGGCGGCTCTTTTGCAGCTTCTTGACTGCCTTGAGTGAAATACTTCTGAGAAGGAATATTAGCAGGGAGGTTTTTTTATGAAAAAGGAATGGAGTACAGGACAAAAAACGGCTGTTATTCTTGGGAGTATTTGTGCCGGGCTTCTGTTGCTGACAGTATTTTGCATTGATGTTTTCCGGTTGGCCAGATATTTATTCTATGTTGACGCTGACGGTTATCCGACTGCCAGATACCGGCAGGAGGAACCGGGAACTTACCCCGAAAGTGACAGCAATGATTTTCAGGGCGGCGGATATGGAGATTTTGACGACGGTTCCGACGGCGATGATTTTTATGGTGATTACGGTTATTACGGTGATGACGGCACGGATTCCGACGAATACTATGAATTTCACGATGCCATCAGGAATGATTTGTCTTATCGGGTGGATTTTGAGTACTACGGCGAGGTGTTTGGCGAGGACAATGTGGAGCTTTCCATGGCGTATCCCGTCGTGTACAGTGTGGACGGCTCCATTGATTTGGAAGGCGTAAACAATGTGATTCAAAGAGAAGCAGGAGAGGTTAAGGCGTATACTGCCTCCGTGGGAGAAGAGCTTTCCGCGGATGTGGATTTCCGTTTTGATGTGGACAGCTATGTCACTTACATGGACGAGGAGATTTTAAGCATTATTTATGTGGAAAGCGGTTATCTGGACGGTGAGAGCTATGAAAATTATGTGATTTCCGTCAATGTGGATATGGAAAGCGGGCTTGCGATGACTAATTCCCAGATTCTTGATATTGACGATGAGTTTTCCATTGACTTCCGAAACAGAAGCGAGAAGCAAAACGGGGATGTGGGAGGGATTTCCATGTTTTCCGACCAGGATATCACAGATATGCTCAACGATGACGACAGCCTGATTATTTTTTATACACCCCTTGGCATGGAAGTGGGGTTTAACTACTATTACGGCTGGGTAACGGTGACCTATAAGGATTACCAGAAATATAAAAGTTTATTTTAAATTTATTTTTGTTTATAAATTTTTCGTTGTGAAAGCGGCGGAAATGTGATACTTTGATTAAGTAATAGCGCATTTCTGACCGCTTTTTTCAGTATTACAATTCCGGCGTTTCGCCAAATGTTCAGAAAAAATAAAAAATAAAGGAGGAATTTGCCTTTGAGGGAGGTTTATGGGACATATAGTGATGTATAATGGTTTTTAGATAAAGATATTATTGACAAAGGCGAACATTTGTTTTAAGGTATATAAGAACGGATGTTCCCCGGAAAAAGGAACCTGAAACAGCAGGCGGACGGATGAGTGCGTCTGTGGAAGTGAAAATGGAGAGAGAATTTTATGGAAAAAGATGACAAGTTAAAAGCGTTGGACGCAGCCCTCGGGCAGATTGAGAAGCAGTTTGGAAAGGGCGCGGTTATGAAGCTGGGCGATTCTTCCGCAAAAATGAATGTGGAGACGACCCCCACCGGTTCATTAAGCCTTGACATTGCCCTTGGACTGGGCGGTATCCCTAGGGGAAGAATCATTGAAATATACGGACCTGAATCCAGTGGTAAGACCACGGTTACTTTACATATGATAGCAGAGGTTCAAAAGCGTGGGGGAATTGCGGGCTTTATTGACGCGGAGCATGCGCTTGACCCTGTTTATGCCAGAAATATCGGTGTGGATGTGGATAATCTGTACATTTCCCAGCCGGATAACGGAGAACAGGCTCTTGAGATTACGGAAACCATGGTCCGTTCCGGCGCGATTGATATTATTGTTGTTGACTCTGTGGCGGCCCTTGTTCCCAAGGCTGAAATTGACGGCGATATGGGGGATTCCCACGTAGGGCTTCAGGCCAGGCTGATGTCCCAGGCACTGCGTAAGCTGACGGCGGTAATCAGTAAATCCAATTGTAGCGTTATTTTCATCAATCAGCTTAGAGAGAAGGTGGGAGTGATGTTCGGCAGCCCGGAGACCACAACAGGCGGACGGGCGCTGAAATTCTATTCTTCTGTGAGAATGGATGTAAGGAGAATTGAGACATTAAAGCAAAGCGGAGAGAATATCGGTAACAGAACCAGAGTCAAGGTGGTTAAAAATAAAATTGCGCCGCCTTTTAAAGAGGCTGAATTTGATATTATTTTCGGAAAAGGCATTTCAGTAGAAGGAGATATCCTGGATTTGGCGGCCGAAGCAAATATTGTAAACAAGAGCGGGGCATGGTATGCCTACGGCGGAAGCAAAATCGGACAGGGACGTGAAAACACCAAGCAGTATCTGCGTGATAATCCCCAGATGCTGGAGGAAATATCCGAGAAGGTGAGAGTACATTTCGGCCTGCAGGAGGGCGCCCTGGCAGAAGGCGCCGAGGAGGCGGAGAACGGCGCAGAAAAAGAAGCCGGGAAGGTATCATCCGCAAAGAACACTTCTGCTTCCGCTAAAAAATCAGGAAAGTCAAGTGAAGCATGACGATAACAAAAATTACGGAAATATCAAAGTCCAGAATGAAAATAGAAATAGACGGCGAGCAGGCCTTTGTTCTCTATAAAGGAGAAATCAGGAACGGCAAAATCAAAGAGGGGCAGGAGCTTGAGGAAAAAGCCTATGAGGAAATCATGACAGAAGTTCTTCCCAGACGCGCGAAAATGCGGGCGCTTTACCTGCTGAAAGGCCGTTCCTATACAGAGGCGCAGTTGTCTGATAAGCTGAAAGCCGGCGGCTATCCGGCGGCAGTCATAGAGGAAGCGATGGCATATGTCCGTTCCTTCGGTTATATAAATGACAGCCGTTATGCATTGGATTTCATAGAGTATAACAAAGAGTCGAAAAGCAAAAAAAGAATTTTTATGGATTTATACAGGAAAGGGATTTCAGGGAATATTATAGAAGAAGCATGGGAAGAAAACGTAGGCGACGATTGCGGCGAGACGGCCGGAGAACTTGAGCGGGAGCAGATTCTGCGATGGATAGACAAAAAAAATTTTTGCGCCCAGACGGCAACTTTTCAGGAAAAGCAGAAAATGTCGGCCTTTTTGTACCGTAAGGGCTTTGGAACTGACGCAATAAGAAGTGCACTTTTGCTTGACATTACTTCTATTTAAGTTTAAAATCAAAGTATTGTAAATTTCTTTTAGAATGTTAAACTTGCAAGAAACTGATTGGATTTTTTATCGGTGTTTGTTACATACATTCTATATAGATTAGGGTACAATGAAAACTAAATAAGGAGGTGCTCCTGTAAAATGGTGCAGGTTTTGATTGCAGTCATCGTCACGGCGGTGGTGACAGCTCCTGTTGCATGGTATTTGGCGACGACATATTACAAAAAGATGTCGGACACCAAAATAGGAAATGCGGAGGAGAAAGCCCGTGAAATTATTGATGAAGCTCTGAAAACTGCCGAAACGAAGAAGCGCGAGTCTTTGCTTGAAGTCAAGGAAGAGTCCATTCGTACAAAGAACGAATTGGACAAGGAGATTAAAGAGCGTCGTGCGGAAGCGCAGCGTTATGAGCGCAGAGTTCAGCAGAAAGAAGAGAACATTGATAAGAAGTCGGAGGCGATTGAACGTAAGGAAGCAAATCTGGCGTCCAGGGAAAATGAACTGGTCAGACAGAAAGCTGAAATTTCAAAGCTGAATGAGGAAAGATTACAGGAACTGGAACGAATCTCAGGATTAACCTCCGAGCAGGCAAAAGAATATTTGTTAAAAATTGTTGAAGGCGAAGTAAAGCATGAAACGGCTGTGATGATTAAGGAATTAGAAAATCGCGCCAAAGAGGAAGCAAACAAGAGAGCAAGGGAATATGTGGTAACTGCCATACAGAAATGCGCGGCTGACCATGTATCAGAAACGACGATTTCTGTTGTTCAGCTTCCAAATGATGAAATGAAAGGCAGAATCATCGGCAGAGAGGGAAGAAACATCAGAACCTTAGAGACACTGACAGGTGTTGACCTCATTATCGATGATACGCCGGAAGCCGTAATTTTATCCGGCTTCGACCCTATTCGCAGGGAAGTGGCAAGAATTGCGCTTGAAAAATTAATTGTGGACGGACGTATTCACCCGGCCAGAATTGAGGAAATGGTTGAAAAAGCGCAAAAAGAAGTTGAAATCATGATTAAAGAGGAAGGTGAGGCTGCTACCTTAGAGGTGGGTGTTCATGGAATTCACCCTGAACTCGTGAGATTGCTGGGAAAGATGAAATTCAGAACCAGCTATGGTCAAAATGCATTAAAGCATTCCATAGAAGTGGCACAGCTTTCGGGTTTACTGGCTGCAGAGCTTGGGCTTGATGTAAGGATGGCGAAAAGAGCCGGTCTCCTGCATGATATAGGCAAGGCTGTAGACCATGAAATGGAAGGCTCTCATATTCAGTTAGGCGTTGAACTGTGTAGAAAGTATAAGGAATCACCTACTGTTATTAACGCTGTGGAATCTCATCATGGCGACGTAGAGCCTCAGTCATTGATTGCATGCATTGTACAGGCTTCTGACACAATATCAGCCGCCAGACCGGGCGCGAGACGGGAAACGCTTGAAACTTATACAAGCAGATTAAAACAGCTAGAGGATATTTCAAACAATTTTAAAGGTGTAGACAAATCTTTTGCAATTCAGGCAGGTAGAGAGATTCGGGTAATGGTAGTTCCGGAACAAATTTCTGATTCTGATATGGTGCTTTTAGCCAGAGATATTTCAAAACAGATTGAATCTGAGCTGGAATATCCAGGACAGATAAAGGTAAATGTAATTAGAGAATCCAGAGTAATTGATTATGCGAAGTGATTTTGTATAGTCGAAAAATATAAAGAAAGTATTGAGAATGTGATGTTTTCAATACTTTCTTTTTGCGTGGACAATAAGCCCGGCAGTCTGCAATTTTCCCCTTTTCCCCGATTGCATTGAAAAAAATACAAAATTGATAAAAAAAATCTTGTTTGGGAAAACATGTTATAGTAGAATAGTATCGGCATTGAATTGTATACAATTATCCAATCATACTATTGCAGAATATACATGGAGGAAGATATGATATGAAGGCGTACAGGGAGCTTAACCGGGAAGAATTGCTTACACTCAGAGAGAAGCTGGAAAAGGAATATGAAATGGAAAAGGCGAAAGGACTGAAACTGGATATGTCCAGAGGAAAAGCCTCGGTAGCCCAGCTTGATATGGAAATGGACTTTCTTGATGTGATTACCTCGAAGTCTGATGTCAGGACACGGTCAGGTGTGGACTGCAGAAATTACGGTCTGCTGGACGGTATTGAAGGAGCAAAGTGCCTGCTGGGAGACATGATTGGCGTTTCGAAGGATATGATTATTGTGTTTGGAAATTCCAGCCTGAATATCATGTACGATACGGTGGCCCGCTGTATGCTGTTTGGCGTGTTGGGAAGTACTCCCTGGTGCAAGCTGGATAAGGTAAAGTTTTTATGTCCGGTTCCGGGGTATGACAGGCATTTTGCAATAACAGAGCAGTTTGGTATAGAGATGATTAACATTCCCATGACGGAAGACGGACCGGATATGGATTTGGTGGAAGAGTACGTGAATAACGATTCGGCGGTGAAGGGAATCTGGTGCGTGCCGAAATATTCCAACCCTCAGGGCTATACCTATTCTGACGAGACGGTAAAGAGATTCGCTGCTTTGAAACCGGCGGCGGAGGATTTCAGAATTTTCTGGGATAATGCCTATTCTATCCATGATTTGTACGAGGAGGGGGATGAGCTGCTGGATATTTTTGCCGAGTGTGAAAAGACAGGAAATATTGATATGGTTTATGAGTTCTGCTCGACCTCGAAGGTAACTTTCCCGGGCTCAGGAATTTCGGCAATTGCCGCGTCCAAAGCCAATCTGGATTCTATTAAGAGTATTATGACCATACAGACCATCGGTCCTGATAAGCTGAATCAGCTCCGGCATACAAGATATTTTGAGGATATGAACGGATTGAAGGCTCACATGAAGAAACATGCGGCGATTATTCGTCCGAAATTTGAAGCGGTTCTGGAGGTGCTTGAAAGAGAGCTTGGCGGCCTTGGGATTGGTTCATGGACGAATCCGAAAGGCGGTTATTTCATCTCCTTTGAGTCCATGGAGGGCTGTGCAAAAGCAATTGTTGAGAAATGTAAGGAGGCAGGGGTCGTTTTAACCGGCGCCGGCGCAACCTATCCGTACAGGAAGGACCCGGCTGACAGTAATATCCGTATTGCGCCGACCTTTCCTTCCGAGGAGGAGCTGGCGAAGGCGACGGATTTATTTGTGCTTTGTGTGAAGCTGGCAAGTGTGGAGAAGCTGCTCTCTGAGGCAGTATAAAGGAAATGGGGAAGAAAATGGAAGAGATAAAGAGATTATCCAGAGAACTGGTCGCTCACGGGGCGATTCTGGATTACTATCAGGACACGATGCAGATACCTAACGGAAATGTGGTAAAGTGGGATTTTATCAAGCATAACGGAGCGGCGGCGGTGGTTCCGGTGGATGAAAAAGGGCGGTTGATTATGGTAAGGCAGTACCGCAACGCTCTGGAGCGTTATACCCTGGAGATTCCGGCGGGCGGTCTTAAGACGCCGGAGGAACCCACAATGGATGCGGCGGCAAGGGAGCTGGAGGAGGAAACCGGGTATAAGGCGGGAGAGATAGAACTGCTCCTTACTATTTGCACAACCGTGGCCTTTTGCAATGAAAAAATTGATATCTATCTGGCCAGGAACCTGACGCCAGGCAGCCAGCATCTGGATGAGGACGAGTATGTTCAGGTAAAAGCCTATACGGTGGATGAGCTTACGGAAAAGATTTATGCGGGAGAAATTCAGGATTCCAAGACAGTTGCGGCCGTTCTGGCCTATAAAGACAGGTATTGCAGTGATTATTAAATTTTAATTTAACAAATTAACCTGAACAGGCAGTGCATATGTACTGCCTGTTTTTCATATATTGGAGGGAGAGAAATTAAGGCGGTATGCTGTGAACAGGGCGGAAAAAAATCGTATTTATACTTTCTGGCTGTATTTATTTTTCGGAAGTTTTTTGTTAGGGGTGATTGTCATGAATATGGGAAGTGAAACGCTGCTTTCCGAGGACGGCATTTTCAGCATATCATCGATTAACAGGTTAAAGTATATTGAGATTGACAGCGGGAGATTCCTGCGGTATGTGCTGAAACACAGGATAGGAGAGGGGTTGGCGCTTGTTCTGCTGTCCACAACAGGCTTTGGAGCAGTATCTGTTTATATCTGTATTCTCTGGCAGGGGCTGCTGGCAGGGATGACCATTACAGCGGCTATTATCCGGTTTGGAATAAGAGGGTTTCTTCTTTTATTAGGGGGAATGTTTCCACACCAGCTTCTTCTGATACCGGCGGAAATCATGCTCCTTGGCTGGTGCTATGAAAGGTGCGGCAAAGAGCGTCTTGCGGAAAGCTGTATGAGCTCCTTCGCAGGCAGCCGTAAGCAGCGTTTCCTGCGTCAGGGAATCATGCTGATGTGGATAAGCATTGTAATTCTAATCGGCTGTATCCTGGAAAGCTATGTGAACCCTATTCTGATTTCGGATGTTGTGAAGATATTTTAAATAAGAAGAATTATCTGGCAAAAACCGATATCATACACGGCTGACGGATTGACTTTAAATGCGTCCTTCCCTATAATAAATTTATTCCGACAAGATTTTCGACAGTACTTTGCAGAAAGGAAGGGTGGAAAAGGTGGAGCTACAGGATATTTTAAAGGAATTTCAGGGCGAGGAAAGCGAAGCGACAAATAACGCCGAGTGGCAGGCGCTTTTTAACGCGCTTTGCCAGGAAGCAATTCGGATTGGCATGGAGCTGAATAATCAGTACCATTCGCCGGAGGAAATCTGTGAGATAATGGGGCGGCTGACCGGAAAGAAAATAGATGAGAGCTTTCGGCTGTTTCCTCCTTTTTATACGGATTTCGGGAAAAATATTACCATCGGTAAGGATGTGTTTATTAATTCAGGATGTCATTTTCAGGATCAGGGAGGAATCTTTATCGGCGACGGCGCTTTGATTGGCCATAATGTGGTGCTTGCCACTGTCAATCACGATTTGAATCCGGCAAAGAACCGGAGAAATCACTTTGCCCCTGTCAAAATCGGCGCCCACGCATGGATTGGTTCTAACGCCACAATTCTTTCCGGCGTGACTGTGGGAGACTGGGCCGTGGTGGCGGCAGGCGCGGTTGTGACCCGCGACGTTCCTTCCATGACGGTGGCAGGAGGCGTACCAGCAAAGGTGATTAAGGTACTCAAGGATAAAGAGGAGGAGGATGGTGGAAAAGAAGACGGGTTATCTTGTTAGCTGTTACCGGAACATGTAAAAAATTCGTAGAAGCCAAAATGCCGGAAAACGGACGGACAAAATGACGAAAATGATTGAAAAAATATGGGGGTACACACAGATGGGAAAAGAGAAGGAAAGAACGATGGAACATGCCAATCCATTATTAAAGGAAGCGGATAAAACAAACCGCTTTATCACAATTGGAGAAATTATGCTTCGGCTGACGCCTCCAAACTATGAGAAAATCCGTATGGCGACCAGCTTTGAGGCCAGTTACGGGGGAAGCGAGGCCAATATTGCCCTCGCCCTTGCAAACTTAGGCATTGACAGCACCTTTTTTACGGTTGTTCCCAATAACAGTCTTGGTAAAAGTGCGGTTCGTATGCTAAGGAGCAACGATGTCCACTGCACGCCGGTGATATTGAGCACGCCGGAGCAGACGCCTACCCACCGTATGGGGAGCTATTATCTGGAAACCGGTTTCGGAATCCGCGCAAGCAAGGTGACCTACGACAGAAAGCACAGTGCGATTTCGGAATTTGATTTTGACACCGTTGATTTGGACAGCCTTTTGGAAGGGTATACCTGGCTGCACTTAAGCGGAATCACCCCGGCGCTTTCGCCCGGATGCCGGAAGCTGGTTTTAAACAGCCTGGAAACGGCGCAGAAAAAAGGAATAACGGTGAGCTTCGACGGAAATTTCCGAAGCAGTCTCTGGACATGGGAAGAAGCGAGAGATTTTTGTACCCAATGCCTTCCTTATGTAAATGTGCTGATGGGGATTGAGCCTTATCATCTCTGGAGGGATGAAGGAGACCAGAGCAAGGGCGATGTGAAGGACGGAGTGCCGCTGCAGCCCAGCTATGAGCAACAGGATGAAATTTTCGGGGCGTTCATAGAAAGATATCCGAATATCACGTGTATTGCGAGGCATGTGCGTTACGCCCACAGCGGGAGCGAAAACAGCCTGAAAGCCTTTATGTGGTACGAGGGGCATACTTTTGAAAGCAAGCTTTTTACTTTTAATATTCTGGACAGGGTAGGGGGAGGGGACGCCTTTGCCAGCGGATTGATTTACGCGATTATGAACGGTTACCGCCCCATGGATATTGTAAACTTTGCCGTGGCGAGCAGCGCCATCAAGCATACCATCCGCGGGGACGCCAACATCACGGACGACGTGGCGGCTATCCGTAATCTGATGAATATGAATTATGACATTAAGAGATAGATAAAAGGCAGAGCCGACGCCCACACAGGGCGGCGGCTCTTAATAATGCGCAGAGGGAAGAGAAACCTTCCCCTGCCCGACTATATAGTTATTCATATTCTGCAATATCATAAATCAGCCGTTCGGAGTCCTCCCAGCCAAGACAGGGGTCGGTGATGGATTTGCCGTAAATACCTCCGCCGATTTTCTGGCAGCCTTCTTCAATGTAGCTTTCAATCATAACGCCCTTTACCAGATTATGGATGTCGGGATTCAGCTTGCGGCTGTGCATGACTTCCTTTACAATACGGATTTGCTGCTCAAACTGCTTGTTGGAATTGCTGTGGTTGGTATCAATCACGGCGGCCGGATTTTTTAACTCTCTCTCATTGTAAAGCTCAAGAAGGAGGTTCAAATCCTCATAGTGGTAGTTGGGAAGATTCCCGCCGTGCTTGTTGGTGGCGCCCCGCAGAACCGTGTGAGCCAGGTCGTTTCCGTTTGTTTTGGATTCCCATCCTCTGTAAATAAAGGAATGAGGATGCTGGGCAGCATACACGGAGTTTAGCATAACGGTTAAATTTCCGCTGGTGGGGTTTTTCATACCGGCGGGCACATCAAAACCGCTGGCAACAATTCTGTGCTGCTGGTCCTCCACGGAGCGGGCTCCGATTGCAACATATGATAAAATATCCGATACATAGCCCCAGTTGTCGGGGTAAAGCATTTCGTCGGCGGCGGTAAGGCCGGATTCTTCGATTGCCCTGATATGCATTTTCCGCATGGCGATAAGGCCGGTTAAGAAATCGGCTTTCTGTTCGGGATTGGGCTGATGGACGATTCCCTTGTACCCTTCTCCGGTGGTGCGCGGTTTATTGGTGTAAATGCGGGGAATCAGTATCAGCCTGTCCTTTACTTTTTCGTTTACTTCTGCAAGCCGGGACACATAATCGCAGACTGCGTCCTCGTTGTCCGCGGAACAGGGACCGATAATTACAAGGAATTTCCTGCTCTGCCCGGTGATAACGTCGCGGATTTCCGCATCCCTTTTTGCTTTCAGCTCAATCAGCTTTGGCGGAACGGGATGAAGGGTTCTTATTTTTTCCGGTGTCGGAAGTAATTTCGTTAATTCAATTGGCATAATGTACTCCTCCTTAGGTAATAACCTTGTACATTATAATACACAGGAGCGGCAGGCGCAAGAAAAAGACATATGCGGGGTTGTATTATCCCCGGAAAAAGTGTAAAATTTACAACGTATAAATCTGCGGGACTTGAATGGAGGAACAATATGGGACTGAGTAAAAAACCGGTAACCGGTATGAAGGATATTCTCCCGGAGGAGATGAAACTCCGGGATTACGTGATTGGCGTGATTAAGGAAACCTATGGGAAATTCGGGTTTCTGCCTATCGAAACGCCCTGCGTGGAAAATATTGAAAATTTAAGCAATAAGCAGGGCGGTGAAAATGAAAAGCTGATTTTCAAGATTTTAAAGCGGGGGGAAAAGCTGAATCTGGAAACCGCGCAAAGCGAAAAAGATTTGGTGGACGGCGGGCTGCGGTACGATTTGACGGTGCCTCTCGTGCGCTTTTACTCCAATCATGCAAACGAGCTGCCAAGCCCTTTCAAGGCGCTTCAAATGGGAAATGTATGGCGGGCGGACAGGCCACAGAGGGGACGTTACCGTCAGTTTATGCAGTGCGACATCGATATTCTGGGAGAGCCCTCCAATCTGGCGGAAATCGAGCTGATTCTCGCCACTACCACCACTCTCGGGAAGCTGGGTTTTAAAAACTTCCAGATTAGGATTAACGAGAGGCGGATTTTAAAGGCTATGGCGGCCTACAGTGGCTTTTCGGAAGAAGACTATGACAGTGTGTTTATCACATTGGATAAGATGGATAAAATCGGACTATCCGGCGTGGAGGCGGAGCTTCTTTCAAACGGCTTTGAAAAGGAATGTGTGGATAAATATCTTGCGCTGTTTCAGGGAATGGAGCAGGCGCCGGACGGCCTTACCTATCTTGCGGACACGCTGGGGGATTTTCTGGACGCTGAGGTGAAGGAAAGCTTACAGGAGATTATGGACAGCGTAGGGGCGACGAAGAGCTCGGATTTTGCCCTTGTTTTTGACCCTACGCTGGTAAGAGGAATGTCCTATTACACGGGAACGATTTTTGAGGTCGCCATGCCTGAATTTGGCGGGAGCTGCGGTGGCGGCGGAAGGTACGATAAGATGGTGGGCAAGTTTACGGGAAACGATGTCCCGGCCTGCGGCTTTTCCATCGGCTTTGAGAGGATTATACTGCTTCTTATGGAAAGCGGCTTTCAGATTCCGTCTCAGCCCAGGGTTGCCTATCTTCTGGAAAAGGGGCTTCCGGGGGACGAGCTCTGCCGGGTGATTGCGAAGGCGCAGGAGGAGAGAGCAAAGGGCAGTCAGGTTCTTGTGGTTCGGATGAACAAGAACAAAAAGTTCCAGAAGGAGCAGCTGCAAAAGGAAGGCTATGGGGAGTTCCGGGAGTTTTACAAAAATCCCCTTAAATGAGGCGGCAAATGATTACGGTATACTACAGAAAGGTGTTTCCCTTGCAAAAGGAAGACACCTTTTCGCGGATAAGCCCCTGCGGGGGCATGGGGGCGGCGGATATTCCCCTGACAGAAAAACTGGATGAGGGCAGGAGGCAAAAGCTTCTCCGGCTCAAAAATGAAAAAGCCCGGGCAAGAGAGCTTACGGCAGGCATTCTTCTTCACGACGCTCTGTGCAGCCGGCTTGGGCTTTCTGCGGCGGATACGCCGCCCTTTGCCATAGCGTATGAGGAAAAGGGCAAGCCTTATCTGTCAGGGCGGGAGGATATTTGCTTTAATATTTCCCATTCAGGGGATTATGTGTGCGTCGCCGTTTCGTCGCTGCCGGTCGGGATAGATATACAGGAAAATCCGGGGAAACAGAGCGCGGCTGTTTATGGGGAATGCCCGACCGGGGACAGCCGGTATACGACCGGCGGCCAGGAAGAAATATATAGAAAGGAAAGGAAAATCGCAGAGCGTTTTTATACAGCTTCTGATAGAAAGCGCCTTGCCTTATGCGGGGAGGAGTACGGGGATTTATTTTACCGGATGTGGAGCATCAGGGAAAGCTATATCAAGCTCACCGGCGAGGGAATGAGCCAGGGGCTTTCCGGCTTTGAAATTGACTGGAATGAGCGGAGAATTCTGGACACGGAAAGCCGGCAGACAGCCGCTTATTTTTGGGAATGGCGGGGGATAGAAAATTACAGCCTCTGCGTCAGCGCGTGCACTCCTCAAAGGGTTGTGTGGGAGAAAATGGAGACGTAAATCTGCTGAAAATCCGCTTTTCGGGCAAAATACTACTGAAAATACTTCCTTTTTACCTGAAAGTAGTATTTCTTTCCAGATGCTTTGACACTACAATACAGGTGAACCAAAAAACAGCGGAGCCAAATGTACTGGGAGAGGCGAAGCGGAATTTGAGATTACGAAAGCCGCTTTGCTGTTCAGCCCAAAGCATATCGGAATGTTCCTTTTAGGCTGTCTGATTTTATGCCTGCCACATTTTGAAAAGAAAAACAGTCCCTCCGACTGGCGGGCGATTTTCAAAAATAATGCCATGATGGCCGGTGGACTGGAAACCTTTATGCTTATCTTTGCAGGCATGAGCCGGAAGGGGCTTATGCCCGCGGATGTCTTTGCAGAGATAGTGCTCGGTATGCGCCCTTTGTTTTACGGTTTTATCTGTTATGCGGTTTTGAGAGACGGAGAAGGGCGCAGAGGCGGAGAGGGGCAGAAGGAACGGAAGGCAGCAGGCGATAAGACGCAGGGGGCGGCAGCAGTCCCGAAGCATGATTTTTCGAGTCTGACGCGTCAGGAGAAATGTGTGGCGGAGCTCATTGCAAGGGGCCTCACCAACCGGGAAATCGGAGAGGAGCTGTGTATATCCGAGACTACTGTCAAAAAGCATGTGTCCAATATTTTTGAAAAGCTTGGTATCAGCAGCCGGAGAGAGCTGCGGTGAAAGGGGACGGAACGCATTGAAGACAATCTTAATCATTGACGATGATGTGAATATAGGAAACATGCTTGAAGAAATACTGAAAAAGGAGGGCTTCGGCGTCCTGAGGGCTTATTCCGGGACGGAAGCCCTGCTTCTGCTTTCACAAATCCGGCCGGATTTGATTTTGCTCGATTTGATGCTGCCGGGGTTAAACGGGGAAGAGCTTTTGCCGCAGATTAAGGAAATTCCGGTGATTGTGGTCAGCGCAAAGGTGGGAATTGATGAAAAGGTGGAGCTTTTAACGGGCGGGGCGGTGGATTATGTCACGAAGCCCTTTGACACCAGAGAGCTTGTTGCCAGAATCCGCGTCCATTTGCGGGAAAATGTATCCGGCTTTGGCGTGTGCCTTTCTTTTGCGGATATTGTGATGGAGACGGATATCCGCAGGGTTTGCGTAAGGGGCAGTCAGATAAGGCTTACGCGCACGGAATACGCGATTTTAAAGCTTCTTTTGCTGAATCCCTCCCGGGTGGTTACCAAATCGGCAATACTGGATAAAATCAGCGAGGACACGCCGGACTGCATGGAAAGCTCCTTAAAGGTACACATCAGCAATCTTCGCAAAAAGCTCCGGGAGGCGTCGGGGAAAGATTATATTGAGGCGGTGTGGGGAATCGGTTTTAAGCTGAAGGGGGAATAATCTGATTATCTTTACCGTATCTTA
This sequence comes from bacterium 1xD8-48, assembly GCA_009917455.1. Lineage (GTDB taxonomy): Bacteria > Bacillota > Clostridia > Lachnospirales > Lachnospiraceae > Suilimivivens. The sequence continues at coordinate 169,008 of QZDS01000005.1, forward strand.
ACCCTTTCCTTAACCGCTTTCTTAACTCTTTTCTCTTATAATGTGGACACAAAGGAGGTCAGAGTGATGGAATATGTTCTTACAACCAATGCTTTGTGTAAGCATTATAAAAATTTTAAAGCCCTGAACGGGCTTTCCATGCATGTCCCCAAGGGGGCGATTTATGGATTTGTTGGGAAAAACGGCGCCGGAAAAACCACCCTTATCCGGCTGATATGCGGGCTGCAGCCGGCCACCGGCGGCGAGTTTACTCTGTACGGCGTAAAGGGGACGGACAGGGAGATAGGAAAAGCCAGGCACAGGATGGGAGCCGTGGTGGAAACGCCCTCTTTGTATCTGGATATGACGGCAAGGGATAATTTAAGGCAGCAGTACCGGATTTTGGAGCTGCCCTCCTGTGAGGGGATGGAGGAGCTTTTAAATCTGGTGGGGCTCGGCGACGTGGGAAGGAAGAAGGTAAGACATTTTTCCCTTGGAATGCGCCAGAGGCTGGGAATTGCCGTCGCCCTTGCGGGAGACCCGGATTTTCTGGTACTGGACGAGCCGGTGAACGGCCTTGACCCGCAGGGAATTATTGAAATAAGGGAGCTGATTTTAAAGCTCAACAGGGAGCGACAGATAACTGTGCTTGTGTCCAGCCATATTTTAGGCGAGCTTTCAAAAATCGCCACCTGCTACGGATTCATTGACAGAGGCATGTTGGTAAAGGAAATCAGCGCCGGGGAGCTTTGGCGGGAATGCCGAAAGTGTCTTTGCCTTACGGTCAGCGACACAAGGGCGCTTGCGCGGGTTTTGGACGGCATGGGAATGGAATACACGGTTCTTTCGGATAACAGGGCGGATATTTACGGCGAGGCGGAGATTACCGCACTGGTGATGGCGCTGAATGAGCAGGGCTGCCGGGTGATTTCCGTGAAGGAAAGGGAAGAAAGCCTGGAGAGTTATTATATGAGTATCGTGGGAGGTGGGGAGAATGAATAATCTGTTTTGGGCAAATATCATCCGGCTTTGGAAAAGCAGGCTGACGGGGCTTGGAATCGCGGTTTTTTCAGGTCTTGCGCTGGTTCTTTGTATTGACCATTATTACTATTTCAGGGAGGATATGATTCTGGACGGCATTTTTTTCGGATATGTCTATATTGCAGGGATTCCCGTATCGGTGCTTGCGGGGCTTTTTCTGGGGGTGGAATACGGGGACGGGACCATCCGCAACAAGCTGATTGCCGGGCATAAGAGGAGCACCGTTTATCTTGCGAATTTTTTTGCTGTTTTTGCAGCTTCCCTTATGATGTCCCTTGCCTATATCGGGGTGATTTGCGCGGTCGGGATTCCCATGTTCGGGGGCCTTACGTCAGACTGGCAGATAATTGTTCTCATGCTGTTTGAAAGTGTGCTGACTCTCGGTGCGGTCTCGGCTCTTTTTACCATGGTGGGTATGCTCTGGCAGAATAAGGCGGTCTCGGCGGCGATATGTATTCTTCTGGCCTTCGGGCTGCAGATGCTTACGATTGCCGTCCAGTCAAAACTGGCGGCTAAGGAATTTTATGAAGGGAATGTCTATACGAGCGATGTGAGCAATGACGGCGAAATAGAGATGATTTCCCTTGAGGGGCAGCGAAATCCCAATTATGTGGGCGGGACAAAGAGGGTCGTGTATGAATTTATCTATGATTTTAATCCGGTGAGCCAGGGGCTTCAGATTGCCGACATGTATGCGGAGCATCCGAAGCATATGGGGCTTTTTCCGCTGTATTCCCTGATAATTATATTCGGGGTGACCGGGGAAGGAATCTGGCTTTTCGGGCGGAAGGATTTGAAGTAAAAGGAGTTTACTATGGCTGGCATGGCGCTGTTTAGTCTGATACTTATGGCAGTAATCGGTTTCCTTGCGGGGAAGATTCTTCTTTTGCACCGGGCGGCGGACGAAATCGGAAGCAGGCTTAAGGAAAGACTTACTGTGGATACCAATACGCTGATTACGCTGTCCTCCCGGGATAAGCATATGCGCAGGCTTGCGGAGGAGATGAACAGCCAGCTCCGCATCCTGCGGAAGGAGAGGCAGCGCTTCCGTCAGGGGGATTTGGAAATGAAGGAGAGAATTACCAATGTTTCCCATGACCTGCGGACGCCCCTTACCGCCATCTGCGGTTATCTGGATTTGCTGAAAGAGGAGGAAAAACCGGAAAACGCACAGCGCTATATCCGGGTGATTACAGAGCGGGTGGAGGTCTTAAAGCAGCTGACGGAAGAACTGTTCCGGTATACGGTGGTAAGCTCCGCCAGGGAGGCGCTTCCTCTGGCGGAGATAAATCTGGGGAGCGTGCTGGAAGAGAGCATTTCCGCTTATTACGCGGCGCTTACAGGGCGCCGTATTATTCCTGAAATTTTTATTTCCGAAAGGAAGACGGTGAGGAAGCTGAACAGAAACGCGCTGCTTCGGGTTTTTGGAAACGTCATTGGCAATGCCATCAAATACAGCGGCGGTGATTTGAAAATCGAACTTACAGACAGCGGGGAGGTTGTCTTTTCCAACAAGGCGCCGGGGCTTGACGAGGTGCAGACCTCTCAGCTTTTTAACCGCTTTTATACAGTAGAAACGGCAGGTCATTCCACGGGAATCGGCCTGTCGATTGCACGCCTTTTGGTAGAGCAGATGAACGGGGAGATTACGGCCGTTTACAGGGAGGGGAGGCTGTGGGTGCGGATTTACTTTCCGGGGTAAGGAAAAGCCTTTGCCGTAACCGGCGTTATGTGCTAGAATAAAACCAGACATATGAAAATACTGGCAGGTTACGGTGATGAAGGGTGAAAACGGAGTGATGAAAAAGCAAAGATACGGTAAGGAAAATGTTCATTCGGCAATCGGGATGGCGTGGCCGGCGATTGTGGAATCTTTTTTTACGGCTTTTGCGGGACTGGTGGATTCTCTGATGGTGAGTTCCCTGGGTTCCTATGCCGTGGCGGCGGTAGGGCTTACCACACAGCCCAAATTCGTCGGCATGTCGGTTTTCTTTGCCATTAACGTGTCCATTTCCGCATTGGTTGCCAGACGGCGGGGAGAAAACAAGAAGGAGGATGCTAACAGAATTTCCTGTACGGCTCTTGTTTTTATCATAATAGCGGCTGTTATTTTAAGCATTCTTCTGGTGCTTTTTGCCGGGCCGATTATCAGACTGTGCGGTTCCACTTCCGATACCCATGAGAGCGCGGTCATCTATTTTCAGATTATCATGGGAGGCATGATATTTAACGGCATCCAGATGGGCATTAATTCCGCCCAGCGAGGAGCCGGGAACACGAAGATTACCATGCGTACAAACGTCACATCCAATATCATCAATATCATTGCAAATTATCTTCTGATTAACGGTCATTTCGGTTTTCCGGCTCTGGGAATTCGCGGGGCGGCGCTTGCAACCGTGCTGGGAACGGTGGTTGCCAGCATTATGAGCGTGCTGTCCGTATTAAATAAGGATGGCTTTATCAGTATCCCTTATATTGTACAGAATAAAATCAAACCGGCATTCTCATCCTTTGTCAATCTGGTGAAGGTGGGGTACAGTGTGTTTTTCGAGCAGATTTTAATGAGGGTCGGTTTTATGATGACGGCCGTGATGGCGGCAAATCAGGGGACGGATGCCATGGCGGCTCATCAGGTGGGCATGAATATTATGGGACTTTCTTTTTCCTTTGGGGACGGACTGCAGGCTGCCGCTGTAGCGCTTATCGGCCGGAGCCTTGGAGCGGGTGATAAAGAGCTGGCAAAGGAATTCGGGCGGATATGCAGAATGATGGGCGCCGTGATTGCGGTGTGCCTTTCCGTAATGTATTTCTTTGGCGCAAGACCTTTGTTTTCCCTCTTTTTTGCGGAGGAGCACATTGTTACTATCGGAGTGAATATTATGATGGTAATTATATTTGTGGTGGTGTTCCAAATCAGCCAGGTAATTTATATGGGGTGCCTGCGGGGGGCGGGAGATACCTTTTATACGGCAGTGGCTTCCACCATCAGCGTCACAATTATCCGTACCCTGGGCTCTTATCTGGGAGGCTATGTGTTCGGGCTTGGAATCGTGGGAATCTGGCTTGGGGTTCTGGCCGACCAGATTTCAAGGTTTATCTTTGCAACTGTCCGTTTTAAGGCCGGGAAGTGGACGGAGATTAAGATTTAGGAATATTTATCCAGTCTTGTCCATATACTATAGAAATACTATTTTCAGGAGGTAGTTATGGCAAGAGGGCAGAGGAGGACAATTGAGGAGAAAATTGCGGAAAAGGAGGAGCTGATTGCGGCTCTTCGGACAAGGCTCAAATCGGAGCAAAGCGAGCTGGACGCGCTGAACAGGGAAAAAAAGAACAGGGATTTGGACAGCCTGAATCAGCTTCTTGAATCCACAGGGCTTGATATCAGCGAAGCGTCCGATATTCTTCAGGATTATATTCAAAACCGCGCCTCCCAGTCATAAGCTGGGGGGCATAGCCTTCTCAGGCATAGCTTTTTCAAAAAACTTTATATTTTTGATACAAAATTGTATTTTACTATGGAAATTATACCCTGATATTGTGTATAATGTTTACAGCAATACAGATACAGAAATATGTCGTCAGACGGCTGCAGGCTGAGGGTAGGTATCGTCAGGCTGCCGGATGGTGACAGATTGTAGAGGGACATGAAATATGCTGGTAACATTAATTCCATTATTTGATGAAAAAATGAGTGTGCGCGCGTATTCTTTGTTTACGCGGAAAAAGAACTTTTTCCTGCTTCCAAGCCTGCTTGGCACAGGGGCGAATGACGGTGCATCCAACATTGCCGGAGTAGAGGTGATTCAGAGCATAGGGCTTGAAACGATTTTAACTGACAAGGAAATATTTGTGCCTATCAATAATATCGCCATTTTTTCGGATGTTCTGGAGCAGAACGATATTCCCTGCGGACAGGTGGTTCTACTTATGGATACGTCCATTGAACCGGAGAAAATGTACATAAGCCGGCTGCAGGAATTAAAAAATCTGGGATATAAGCTGGCGGTACGCAAGCTTGAGGTGGCGGATTTTGAGAAGTACCACGAGATACTTCTTCTGATGGATTATATTCTGATTGACGATAAGAAGGTTGATGTCAGAAAAGTCAGGCTTTATTTTTCAAAGGTATACCCCGGCTTAAAGGTATGCGTGGGGAATATCCTGAATCAGGAGATTTATGACGCGCTGGTGAAAGAAGGCGGTTTTCAGCTTTATGAGGGAGAGTTCTACCGGATGCCCGTGACAAAAGGGGAAACGGATATAACTCCTATTAAGACAAACTATATTGAACTGCTCAATATGGTAAATGCGGACGACTTTGAGCTTACCAGGGCGGCGGATATTATCGGAAGGGATACCGCGCTCGTCATTTCCCTCCTCAAAATGGTAAACAGGATGGCGGTAAATTCCGAAATCACTTCTATCAGACATGCGGCTGCCATGCTGGGACAGCGGGAACTGCGCAAGTGGATTAACACGGCGCTGGCAGGAGAGCTTTATGCGGACAAACCCAATGAAATCACCAGACTTTCGCTGCTCCGCGCAAAGTTTGCGGAAAATCTGGCTCCTACATTTTCACTGGCGCTGCAGGCATCGGAGCTGTTTTTGATGGGACTGTTCTCGGTTCTTGATCTGGCCTTTGGCGAGCCAATGGAGGATGCTTTAAAGAGGGTGAAGGTATCAAAGGAGATTGAAGATGCCCTGGTACATGATAAAGGTATTTTTGCACCGGTGATGGAGTTTATGCATTATTATGAAAGAGCAGACTGGCAGGAGGTATCCAGGCTGATGGTGCTGAAAAATATCGATATAGAGAAAGTGTATCAGGCCTATATCCAGACGTTGCAGTGGTATCGTGATTTGTTCTCGGAATAGTATGATATAAAAGAAGCGGAAATCTGAAAACAGATTTCCGCTTCTTAAATTCAGGGTGAAATGAAATTTTAAGCCTCCTGAAAATCCCCGCCGCTGCGAACAGAAATTCCGTTCACTTCCACGCTCTGGCTCAGCTCAATGACAAGGCAGGGCTTTCCGTCAAGGGTTCTGGTGGTTACCAGGTCTGTCCGTCCCGGGTTTACCTTCACCACCACATCCGGCGTTTTCACCTCAAAGGTTTTTGTGTTTGCCACATTATCCACGAGAAGGGAGGTTTTTTCTCCGGCAGCAGTGTCGTAAATCTGCTCGAAATCTTCCAGCTTTTCCTCGGCAACGCCGCTTTTTTCCAGAAGCCGTTTTACCTGCTGTCTGTCCAGGGTAAGAGGCTCGGGGATTTCCTTATGCTCGTCTATCATTTCCGTGAGGTTTTCATGGATGCTTTTTACCACCTCATACTCCGCGTCGCTCCCTAAGGTTTCTTCTATCAGGGAATGGAAGGTCTCCTTCTGACTTTCTGCGGAAAGGGGAAGGCCGGCCCCTAAAATGGAATCCACGAATTCAGAATGAGCTTCCTCGGGATTTTTTGTGTAATATAAAGTGCTGTGAATATCGGAGCTCCTGTCATTAAAGCTGGGGAAAAGGAAACCGATTTGCGGCATTTCCACAATCCAGTCGCGAATCCGGTTGTGAAATTCATTTGCCTCCGCGTCATAGGAAAGTCCCGGCTTTGAAAGGTTTACCGGGCAGATACAGCACATAATGTACTCGTAAACAGTGTCGGAGGCATCGTCCATGGTAAGGCCGTCGCTGGTCTTGCCAGGAACGTCGTAAGCATCGTGAATCAGAAGAATCAGATAATTCCCCACATATTCATAGCTTGCGATTACCCTGTCATAAAATTCCTCCAGAAGGGCGTCATCCTTCAGTCCGCTGCCCCGAAGGCGCAGAAGAAATTCCTGGGTTCCCCCTTCTTCCTCGCTGGCAAGGGGAAATTCCAAATCCAGAAGATTTTTCCCGACTGTGCCGGAGAGGGTCTTGCGCAGCAATTCAAAATATTTAAAGATTTCCTCCTCGGGAAGGGAGAGAAAGGCTTCTTTGAATTCTGTTTTTTTATTTTTTTCCCCGTCCACATAGCAGCCGCAGATGCGGGTGATGGAACAGCGGTTCGGGGTATACAGCCGTTTGATTTCGTTGACTTCCTGTTTAATCATGTTAGTTCTCCTCTTTCAGATTCTTCTGTGCGGTTGAAAGCATCAGCTTTATCCGGTTAAGCTGGTTCACTTCGCTGGCCCCCGGGTCATAGTCAATGGCCACGATATTGCTTGAAGGATACTGCCTGCGCAGTTCCTTGATGACGCCTTTTCCCACCACATGGTTTGGCAGGCATGCAAAGGGCTGGGTGCACACGATATTGTTAACGCCGCTGTGAATCAGTTCCACCATTTCCCCGGTCAGAAACCATCCCTCGCCGGTCTGGTTCCCGATTGAAACAATGGGCTTTGCGTATTCCACCGTCTGGTAAATGCTGGTGGGCGGCGTAAAGTTCCTGCTTTTTGCAAGGGCCTTTGCGGCGGCGCTCCGCAGAAACTCCAGGGCGTCGATACCGAGCTTTGAGATGAAAGCGGCCTTTTTGCTGGTGCCCAGTTCGTCCGCCTTGTATATCTGATTGTAAAAGCAGTACAGCATAAAATCAAGTAAATCAGGAACCACAGCTTCGGCGCCCTCAGACTCTAAGAGCGCTACCAGATGGTTATTGGCGGCAGGGGCAAATTTTACCAGAATTTCCCCCACAATCCCGACTCTGGGCTTTATTTCTCCGGTTACGGGAACCGCGTCAAAGTCCTCCACTATCTGACGGCACATTTTGCGGAAAGTAAAAAAGTTCAAGTGCTTTGCGGAGACAAAAGCTTGGCACCGTTTCAGCCATTTCTGATGAAGGGCTTCCACACTTCCCTTTTCCTTTTCGTAGGGGCGCATGCGGTAAATACAGCGCATGAAAATGTCCCCGAATACTGCGCCGCAGGCGGCGCGGATTAAAAGACCGGCATTTAAATGGAAGCCGGGATTTTTTTCGATACCCGCCATATTTAAGGAGATGACAGGTATTTTTTCCATTCCGGCTTTTTCCAGGGCGCGGCGGATAAAGCCTATGTAGTTGGTCGCACGGCAGCCGCCTCCGGTCTGAGTGATAATGACGGCCACCCTGTTTAAGTCATATTGTCCCGACAGGAGCGCGTCCATAATCTGTCCAACCACCATAAGGGAAGGATAACAGGCGTCATTGTTTACATATTTTAATCCCACATCTACCGCCTGCCTGTTGTCGTTGGGCAGCACCTCAAAATTATAGCCGCAGGCGCGGAAGGCGGGCTCGAGTATCTCAAAATGAATGGGCGACATTTGCGGGCACAGAATTGTGTAGTCTTTCCGCATTTCCTCCGTGAATATCACCTTGTCAATGGCACTGGAACGGACGGTTCTCTGCCTGTTTTGCTTTTCCCTGACGGAAATTGCCGAGAGCAGGGAGCGGATTCTGATGCGGGCGGCTCCTAAATTGTTAACCTCGTCGATTTTGAGACAGGTATAGATTTTATCGGAGCCTGTTAAAATATCGTTTACCTGGTCGGTGGTCACGGCGTCCAGTCCGCAGCCGAAGGAATTTAACTGAATCAGGTCCAGATTATCCGCAGTTTTCACGTAGCTGGCGGCGGCGTAGAGCCTTGAATGGTACATCCACTGGTCGGAAACGATTAAGGGGCGCTCCGGAGCGGCCAGATGGGAGATGGAATCCTCCGTCAGAACCGCTATATCATAGGAAGTAATCAGTTCCGGGATGCCGTGATTGATTTCCGGGTCGATATGATAGGGGCGTCCTGCAAGGACAATTCCCCGTTTGCCCTTTTCTTTCAGCCATGCAAGAACCTCCTCGCCTTTATCGGAAATATCTTTTCTTGCCTGCGCCATTTCCTCCCAGCCAAGGCGGGCGGCTTCTATCACTTCTTCGGAGGGAAGCTCCTTAAATTCCTTCACCAGCGCTTCCGTGGCGGGCTTCAAATCGGCGAAGGACATAAAGGGATTGCGCAGTTTCATTTCTCCCCGGCCGATTTCCTCCACGTTATTTTTGATGTTTTCGGAATAGGAGGTCACAATCGGGCAGTTGTAATGGTTGTTTGCCTTGTCAAATTCATTCCTCTCATAAAAGAGAGCGGGATAAAAAATAAAGTCAACCTTCTGATGAATCAGCCAGTTCACATGGCCGTGGGCCAGCTTGGCGGGGTAGCATTCCGACTCGCTGGGGATGGATTCAATGCCCAGCTCATAGATTTTCCGGTTGGAAGCAGGAGAGAGTATCACCCGATACCCCAGCTTTGTAAAAAAGGTAAACCAGAAGGGATAATTTTCATATATATTAAGAACCCGGGGGATACCTACCGTGCCTCTTTTTGCCTCGTCGGCGGCAAGGGGGTCATAACCGAAAATCCGCTTTAGCTTGTAATCAAAAAGATTGGGAACAGCTCTTGCCAGCTTTTGTTTCCCAAGTCCTCTTTCGCAGCGGTTGCCGGAGATATACTGACGCCCGCCGGTAAATTTGTTGATGGTCAGGCGGCAGTTATTGGTACAGCCCCTGCATTTTGCCATGCTGGTCTCAAATTGAAGGGTATTTATTTTTTCGAAGGGGAGCATGGAGGTTACAAAGCCTTCGCTGTAGCGCTCCCTGGCAATCAGGGCAGCGCCGAAGGCTCCCATAATACCGGCAATATCAGGACGGATGGCCTCACAGCCCGCAATTTTTTCAAAGCTTCGAAGAACGGCGTCGTTGTAGAAGGTTCCGCCCTGGACCACAATGTTTTTTCCGAGGGAGGAGACGTCAGCTACCTTGATTACTTTAAATAAGGCGTTTTTGATGACGGAATAGGCAAGTCCCGAGGAAATGTCGGGAACGGAAGCGCCTTCCTTCTGCGCCTGCTTTACCTTGGAATTCATAAATACGGTACAGCGGGTGCCCAGGTCAATGGGATGCTCCGCAAAAAGAGCGGCCCAGGCAAAATCCTCTACAGAGTAATTTAATGATTTTGCGAAGGTTTCTATAAAGGAACCGCAGCCGGAGGAGCATGCCTCGTTGAGCTGTACGCTGTCCACGGTCTGGTTTTTGATTTTAATGCACTTCATATCCTGTCCGCCGATGTCTAAAATACAGTCCACATCGGGGTCAAAGAAAGCGGCCGCATAGTAATGGGCAACCGTTTCCACCTCTCCGTCGTCCAGAAGAAAAGCGGCTTTCATGAGGGCCTCTCCGTAGCCGGTGGAGCAGGAGCGGAGGATTCTTGCATCCGCCGGCATGAGGGCATGGATTTCCCTGATGGCGCGGATGGCGGTCTTTAAAGGACTTCCGTCGTTGTTGCTGTAAAAGGAATAAAGCAGGGTTCCGTCTTCCCCCACCAAAGCGGCCTTTGTAGTGGTACTGCCGGCGTCGATGCCCAGAAAGCAGCCGCCTTTGTAGGAGGCAAGGCTGCCGGCCTTTACATGGTGGCCGGCGTGCCGCTTTTTAAAAGCCTCATATTCTTCCGGGGAAGAAAATAAAGGCTCCATGCGTTCCACTTCAAATTCCATTTTAATATCGGAAGAAAGCTTGCCGAGCATTTCTTCCACTGTATAAGAGACATCTTCTTTTGCATTCATGGCGGAGCCAATTGCCGCAAAAAGATGGGAATGCTCCGTTTCAATGATATGTTCCTTATCCAGCTTTAAGGTGCGGATAAAAGCAGTTTTCAGCTCAGAAAGGAAATGCAGGGGGCCGCCTAAAAAGGCTACATGACCCCGGATAGGCTTTCCGCAGGCAAGTCCGCTGATGGTCTGGTTGACCACGGCCTGGAAGATGGACGCCGACAAATCCTCCTTTGTGGCGCCGTCGTTAATCAGGGGCTGGATGTCGGACTTGGCGAACACGCCGCATCTGGCGGCAATGGTGTATAGGGAACGGTAATCCTTCGCATATTCATTAAGGCCGGAGGCGTCGGTCTGTAAAAGGGAGGCCATCTGGTCAATAAAGGAACCTGTTCCGCCGGCACAGATGCCGTTCATCCGCTGCTCCACGTTGCCGCCCTCAAAATAAATAATCTTGGCATCCTCTCCGCCAAGCTCGATGGCGACGTCCGTTTTCGGGGCAAGCTTTTTTAAAGCCGTGGCCACGCTGATTACCTCCTGTACAAAGGGAATCTTCAGGTGGTTGGCAAGCGTAAGGCCGCCGGAGCCGGTTATCATAGGGTGAAGTTTTAAATTTCCAAGCTGATTGTAAGATTCGTCAAGTAAGTCGGAAAGAGTTTCTCTTATATTTGCGAAATGTCTCTTATAATCGGAAAAAAGTATCTTATGTGAATCATCTAGTATGGCAATTTTGACAGTGGTAGAACCGATGTCAATGCCAAGGGTATAATACCTGTTGTCCATAATGGGCCACCTTTCTGATGTTATTAAATGCGGGCTGCGCAGCGCGCAGACATGTCCGCCGGGCTTCTGCCTTGCGGTAAAACGGCAAAAAGCTTACAAAACACATGGTTTTATGACATGCGTTGTAATTATACGACAGGAAAATTCAAAATGCAATGCGGGAAGAGTTAATATTTTGTAAATTAAAAATATTATATTTCTAAAAAAACTATGCCTTTATTTACAATTGAATGTGGGAATGGTAGAATATATGAAGTTTCATGCAAAGTAATGAGTTGATATTTTTTGTGCGCGCTCTGTGCGCAGATGGGAGTAAATTTATGAAATCCTCAGGCAGTTTTGAAAGAAGATTCGGGAAATATGCCATAAAAAATCTGTCGCTGGTACTGATTATCTGCTATGGAGTGGGGTATATTTTTCAGTGGATGTACCCGGCTTTTTTATCGTATCTGTTTTTAAATCCCTATGAGATTGTGTATCACGGACAGATATGGAGGCTTGTTACCTGGCTGATTGTGCCGCCCTCAGGCTTTGACTTTTTTACGCTGCTGATGCTGTACTTTTATTATTCCCTGGGCACTACGCTTGAGCGGACCTGGGGAACCTACAGATATAATGTGTATATCTTTTCAGGAGTTCTGTTCACCATACTCGGGGCGTTTCTGCTGTTCGCGTATACGCTGATTTTCAAGGAAAGTTCGCAGACGGCGGCACAGCTGTGGGTTTTGTGGGGCGGCTTTGGAACATTTCCTTATCTGGCGGCCATGTTCAGCACCTTTTATGTGAATATGTCCATTTTCCTGGCCTTTGCCGGCACTTACCCCAATATGCAGGTAATGCTGTTTTTCATGATTCCCATCAAAATCAGGATATTGGGGATTATTTACGGGGCCCTTCTTGTATTCCAGTTCCTTACGGGGACGATTGCGGATAAGATTATCATTGCCGCGTCCCTGATGAACTTTATCGTATTTTTTATCACCGGCCGGGGAAAGGTCCATATGTCGCCGAAGCAGGCGAAGCGCAGGCAGGAGTTCCGCCGGGAAGTGAAAAAGACGACAAGGAGCACAAGGCACAAATGCGCTATCTGCGGGCGGACGGACGAAACCAATCCGGAGCTGCAGTTTCGGTTCTGCTCCAAGTGCGCCGGGAATTATGAGTACTGTGAGGATCATATTTTTACCCATACCCATGTGAAGACAAACGATAATCCGCAGTTCTGATTCCCACGGACGTCCGGCATGAAATAAGTCACCGGCCAACTCATGACGCTATAGGCTATAACGTGTAATCCGGTGTCTTATGAATGGACTGGCTGAAATGGTGCAATTTAAGAACCGCGTTTGCGTATGAGCTGCTGCTGTGTGCAGAAATGAGGGGAATATAAATTATGGAAGAAAATCAGGAAATATTGTTTGCACAGACCCTTGAGAGCGTGAGGAAGCTTGCAAGAAGGCAGGGGAACAGAGTAACCGGGCAGCAGGTGCGGGAGGCTTTCGGGGCGCTGAACCTGTCGGAAGAACAGCTCGGGATGGTGCTTGATTATCTGAGGCAGCGCAAGGTGGCGGTCGTGGAGGGGGAAAGCGGAGATGCTTTGTCCCTTAATCAGCTGTCAGATGGTGAGGAGCTGTCGGAGGCGGAGACCGATTATCTGGAGGAGTATAAAAGGCAGCTTGCCGGGAGCGATGAGATAAGCGAGGGGGAGAAGGAGGCGCTCACCCTTTCCGCCATGGCAGGGGAGAGCGATGCGCAGCAGAGACTGATTCACCTGTATCTGCCGAAGGTGGTGGATATTGCAAGGCTTTACGCCGGGCAGGGGGTTTTTCTTGAAGATTTGATTGGCGAGGGAAACGTGGCGCTTTCCATGGGAGTCACCATGCTGGGATGCCTGGAAAATGCGAGGGAAGCGGAAGGGACGCTGATGAAGATGGTGATGGACGCCATGGAGGAGCACATTACCGAAAACGAGCAGGAGCAGGACAGGGACAGGAGAATCCTTGATAAGGTAAATAAGGTGGCGGAGAAGGCAAAAGAGCTTGCAAAGGAGCTTCGCCGGAAGGTTACGGTGGAAGAGCTGGCCGCAGAGAGCGGAATGTCGGAAAAGGCCATAAGGGATGCCATGCGGATGAGCGGCTTTGCCATAGAGGATTTGGAAGGACGGTAAGCGGTATTTCGGCGCGTTTTAAATGCGGCAGAATTGAGGAGAAAATGAAAGGGAAAGCGGAGAAAAACGCCACAAGATACGAGGATTTTAAATATGTGCTTCAGGATACCGGAAACCTTTATCTGGGGGCGGGTTTTTCCTATGAAGAACTGTTGGAAGCGGAGATGGTTCCTTTCAAGTTAAAGACAATTCTTTCCCATTATATATTGAAGGAATCGTCGCCCGATACCACGCTGGAAAGCGAGTTCTATTATCTTAAGGAGGATACCTTTCTTTATGAAACCTACAGACAGCTAAAGGTAAAGGTGAAGGGGCAGGTTCAGGCAGAAAAGAGGAGCCTTCTGGGAAAAACCTCGCTGGTTTATCAGGAAAAGGTTTTTACGTTGCCGGAGCTTACGGCGATGAACCTTGCCCGGAAAAAGGCTTCCGGGATGCTCATTCGGGAGATTATCATCTCAAAACTGGGCATGATGACGTTCAGCATCTGAGAAGATTTTGTTATTCATCTCGGATTACCAACAATTTCCATAAAAAAATTGCAAAAATTTTTATTTTTTGCTTGCAAAAATATTAATGTTTTGTTAATATAAGCATATGTCAGATGGAAATCATCAGACAAAATTAAATTTTGGTAAAATTCCCCTTTTACACTGAACGGGCTGGAAACTGGTTTTCCGCCCGTTCTTTTAACGTATAGGGAAATATGGTAGACATCTACGTGACATTTTCCCCAATATGGGGTATACTAATCAAAACAACAACGGAAAGGTGAAAAGATGTCTATGAAACAGCAAGTTAAAAACCTGGCCGCCTATGAAATCATTGAAAAGAGAGCTATCAGTGATTTAAACTCCGACGGTTATATTTTAAAGCATAAAAAAACAGGGGCGATGGTAACGCTCCTTTTAAACGACGATGAAAATAAGGTGTTTTACATCGGTTTCCGCACGCCGCCGAAGGACAGCACGGGAGTCGCCCACATTCTGGAGCACTCAGTGCTCTGCGGTTCTTTAAACTTCCCCGTAAAAGACCCTTTTGTGGAGTTGGTCAAGGGCTCTTTAAATACCTTTTTGAATGCAATGACATATCCCGATAAGACCGTGTACCCCGTGGCAAGCTGTAACGATAAGGATTTTAAGAATCTGGTGCATGTGTATCTCGACGCGGTTTTCCACCCCAATATTTACAGGCAGGAAAATATTTTTCTGCAGGAGGGCTGGCACTATGAGATGGAAAGCCCGGAGAGCGAGCTTACCATAAACGGCGTGGTCTACAATGAGATGAAGGGAGCTTTTTCCTCGCCGGACGATGTGGTGGAGAGGGAAATCATGAATTCCCTTTACCCGGATATTACTTACGGACTGGAATCGGGGGGCGATCCGGAGGTGATTCCATCGCTTACCTATGAGGAATTTCTGGAATTTCATAAAAAGTATTATCATCCGTCAAACAGCTATATTTATCTGTACGGAAACCTGAACGCGGAGGAATATCTTGACTTCCTGGACAGGGAATACCTCTCCGGCTACGATGCCCTTAAGGTGGATTCGAAGGTGGGAATGCAGAAGCCTTTTAATGAACCGAAAGAGCTTTTGAGGGAGTACCCGGTGATGGAGGATGAACCTGCGGAGAATAATACCTATCTGACCTATAATATTTCCATGGGAACCAGCCTTGACAAAAAGCTTTATATTGCCATGGATGTGCTGGATTATGTTCTCTGCTCCGCGCCGGGGGCGCTGATAAAGCAGACACTGATTGACAAAGGGATTGGCAAGGACGTATACAGCTCCATGGAAAACGGCATTTACCAGCCTTATTTTTCCGTAATTGCCAGGAATGCCGGGGAAGGCCAGAAAGAAGAATTTGTAAAGACTATTGAAGAAGTGCTTCATAAGGCGGTGCAGGAGGGGCTTGACAAAAAGGCGCTTACGGCTGCAATCAACTACTTTGAATTTAAATACAGGGAGGCGGACTTCGGCTCTTATCCCAGGGGACTTCTTTTGGGGCTGCAGGCTCTTGACAGCTGGCTTTACGATGACAGAGCGCCTTTCATGCATATTGAGGCCAATAAAACCTTTGAGGAGCTTAAGAATTCCATTGACACAGGATATTTTGAGAAGCTGATTTTGAACCTCATGCTGGAAAATCCCCACAAGACCATTCTCACGGTGCGTCCTGTGCCCGGTCTTGCCACCAGAAGGGAAGCTGCCCTTGCGCAGAAGCTGAATGCCTACAGGGAAGGCCTGTCCGATGAGGAAATCCGGGAAATTATGGAGAAAACGGAGAAGCTTCACGAATGGCAGGAGGAGCCGGATACGGAGGAGAACCTTAAGAAGATTCCCATGCTCACGCGGGCGGATTTGAAAAAGGAAGCCGCGCCTTTTGTCAATGAGGAGAAAAAGGCCGGGGATACCACCATACTTTTCCATGATATTTTTACCAACGGAATCGGTTATCTGAATCTGGTTTTCAATCTGAAGGATGTGCCAAAGCGGCTTTTCCCATATGCAGGAATTCTCAAATCCGCGCTGATGATGGTGGATACAGAGCATTTCGGATACGGGGAGCTGTTTAACGAGGTGAATATTCATACCGGCGGTATCCGTGCGGTGGCAAACACTTACACCAATGCGGAGCGGATGAAGGAGTACACGGTCACTTTGGAGCTGCGTTCCAAGGCTCTTTATGAAAAGCAGGGAAAGGCCCTGGAGCTTTTGAAGGAAATTATTTTAACCTCAAGGTTTGACGATACGAAGCGTCTTTATGAGATTATTGCAGAGGTGCAGTCCAGAATGCAGGCAGCGATGATAAATGCGGGCCACTCTTTAGCGTCTCTGCGCGCCCTTGGCTATTTTTCACCTACCGCCGCCGTTTCGGAGCAGATAAGCGGCCTTGCCTTTTACCGGTTCATAGAGGAGCTGGAGAGAGACTTTGACAGTCGCAAAGAGGAATTGGCGGCAAGTCTTAAGGAGCTGTCCCGGTATATTTTCAGACCGGAAAATCTGCTGGTGGACTATACGGCTACAAAAGAAGGCTATGCGGGGATGAAAGAGGCAGTGCTTGATTTGAAGAACAGCCTTTTTACCACCCCTGTGGAAAAGGAAAGCTATACGCCGGAGCCGGTGAAGAAAAACGAGGGCTTTCTGACTGCCGGGCAGGTGCAGTATGTGTGCCGCGCCGGGAATTTCATTGACAGAGGGCTTTCTTATACAGGCGCGCTCAAGGTGCTTAAGGTGATGATGGGATATGATTATCTCTGGAGCCAGATAAGGGTGAAGGGCGGCGCTTACGGCTGTATGTGCAATTTTTACAAAAACGGGGACGCCTATTTTGTATCCTACAGGGACCCGAATCTTGACAGAACCATAGAGGTTTACGAGGCGGCTGCGGATTATATTAAAAATGCCGGACTGGACGAGCGGACGGTGACGCAGTTCATTATCGGGGCGGTGAGCGAGCTGGATACGCCTATGACGCCGGCGTCGAGAGGCTTATATTCTCTCAGCGGATATCTGACCGGGCTGTCCATGGAGCGTGTGCAGAGGGAGAGAGACGAGCTGTTAGCCACCACACCGGATACAATAAGAGGGCTTTACCGGTACGTGGAAGCCTTTATGGAAGAAGACTGCCTGTGCGTGGTCGGAAACGGCGATAAGATAAGGGAGAAGGAAGAGCTCTTTATGAAGGTGGAGCAGCTGTTTCTGAGCTGACGGAAAGAACAACGGAGGCTGCGCAAAAAAACATGCGGGAACAGAAAAAATCAGGAAAATTCCATAAATCCCGGCGGTTTGATACGTATCAGATATACCATCAAATTTAAAGGGAGGAATTGTTATGAAAAAGAAAAAAGGAAAATGGAAACTGTTAGTACTGTCACTGATATCAGGGCTTTTGTTTACCGGCTGCGGCTCCTCCGGGAAGTATGCGGAGTCTGCCGCGGCTGACACGGCCGCTTACGAGAGCGCCTACGACACGGGGGGAACGGGTTATCTCTCCGACGGCGTCTACAGCGCTGAAAGCTATGAGGAAGCTGCGGCGGAGGATAACAGCGCGCCTGCGGAGGAGGCCGGGGAGGGCGTATCCGGGGATACTCCGGCAGTACAGGATACCAGCCGCAAGCTGATTCGGAACGTGAACCTTGACGTGGAAACGGAAACCTTTGACGAGCTGCTATCTTCCGTTCAGAATAAAATCGACCGGCTGGGCGGATACATAGAGGAAAGCTTTACCTACAACGGCAGCAGATATTACGGACAGGATTCCAGAAACGCCAGCCTTACAATCAGGATTCCTGCCGATAGGCTGAACGAATTTTTATCCGATGTGGCGGAAATTTCCAACGTTATCAGAAGAAATGAAAGCGTAACAGATGTTACATTGCAGTATGTGGATATGGAGAGTCATAAAAAGACTCTCTTAACGGAACAGGAGCGTCTTATCGAGCTTTTGGGGCGTGCGGAAACCATTGAAGACATCATTTCCTTAGAGAGCCGCCTTTCCGAGGTGCGATACCAGATTGAAAGCATGGAGGCCCAGCTTCGAACACTGGATAACCAGGTAAGCTACAGTACCGTTTATCTGTATATCGACGAGGTGAAAAAGCTCACGCCTGTAAAGGAGCAGACCGTCTGGGAGAGAATCTCCACCGGCTTTTTAAGCAGCCTTTATGACGTGGGGAACGAACTTGAGAATTTGGCAGTGGGAGTGCTTATCAACCTGCCTTATATTGTACTATGGATAGTGGTAATTCTTTTGGCAGTCCTTGTTCTCCGCTTTGTGATAAGGCGCATAAGAAGAAAGAAGGGGCAGGATGGGGAAGAGCGGAAGAAAGGGCTTTTCCGTAAAGGGTTTTCCCGGAAAAAGAAACAGGAGGCAGAAGAGTCCTCTGACACAGATAGTATGGAATAAAACTCAATGAAATGGCGGGGCAGGGAAGTCTGCCCCGAAGCCGCGAAAAGGCGGTAGAATGGAGAATAAATGAGCGAACAGTATAAATCCGGTTTTGCGGCAATTATTGGGAGGCCGAACGTGGGGAAATCCACTCTGATGAACTGTCTGATAGGGCAGAAAATTGCCATCACCTCCAATAAGCCCCAGACCACCAGAAACCGTATCCAGACAGTGTATACCTCGAAGGAGGGGCAGATTGTGTTTGTGGATACCCCGGGAATCCACAAGGCAAAGAACCGGCTCGGGGATTATATGGTAAATATTGCACAGAGGAGCCTTAACGAGGTGGATGTGATTTTGTGGCTGGTGGAGCCTTCCAGTTTCATAGGCGCCGGGGAGCGGCATATCATAGAGCGGCTTGGCAGGGTATCCGTACCGGTGATACTGGTCATCAATAAGATTGACACGGTAAAGAGAGAGGAGCTTCTCGGCTTTATCGATACCTACAGGAAGGAAATGGATTTTGCGGAAATCGTCCCGGTATCGGCTCTGAAAAATGATAATACGGAAGAATTAATCAAGTGTATTATGGCGTATCTGCCCTATGGGCCGGCCTTTTTTGACGAGGACACCATCACGGACCAGCCGGAGCGGCAGCTTGTGGCGGAGCTTGTCAGGGAAAAGGCGCTGCGCGCCCTGGACGAGGAGGTTCCGCACGGCATTGCCGTTACTATTGAGCGGATGAAATACCGGAAGGGTATTGTGGATATCGACGCTAATATTGTCTGTGAAAAGGATTCCCACAAGGGAATTATTATTGGAAAACAGGGAAGTATGCTGAAAAAAATCGGAACCGGAGCAAGAAGGGATATCGAAAATCTCCTGGGTATCCGGGTAAATCTGCAGCTGTGGGTGAAGGTGAAAAAGGACTGGCGGGACAGCGATTTCCTTCTCAAAAATTTTGGCTATAATCCAAAGGACGGCGAATAGAAAAACGAAAAAAGTAAACCCTAGTATTAATACATTTTAATACCAGGGGGCATAAGATGAAAGTGATAAATTACTGGGAGCATTTTTTAACGACTGGAAGTGTAAGCGATTATCTGAATTACCTGGGCGATCGCCGGCAGAACGGACAGAGGGCTCTGGCCGGGAGCGGGAGCCTCTCCGGTGCAGAGGACGGGGAAGCGTCAGTGGATGGAAAGTTCGCGGAAGCTTCGGAATGGAAATGTGCCGGAGGCGTTCAAAGTGACGGGGGAGCGGGGAAGGTTGAGGGAACAGGTCAGCGTTACAGGAATGATATTGAAAGCGGAACCCATCGGGGAATATGACAGACGGGTGATTATATTAACAAGGGAGAGGGGAAAGATAGCAGCCTTTGCCAGAGGCGCCAGGAAACAGGGCAGCAGGTTGCTTGCTTCCACCAATCCCTTTTGCTTTGGGAAATTTCTTCTTTATGAGGGAAGGACGTCCTATAATATCACGGAAAGCATTATCAGCAACTATTTTGAAGGATTCCGGGAGGATTTTGAGGCGGCCTGCTACGGGATGTACTTTCTGGAAATGATGGATTATTATACAAGGGAAAACAGCGATGAAAAGGAAATGCTAAAGCTTTTGTATCAGTCGCTGCGGGCGCTTTTGCACGAGGGGCTTTCCAATAAGCTGGTGCGGTACATATTTGAGATAAAGGCGCTTAAGATAAACGGCGAGTATCCGGGAATACCCGAGAAAGAGGAGGGCTTTTTGCCTTCCACGGTTTATGCGGTGAACTATATCGCGGCGACGGCGGTTGAAAAGCTCTACACTTTTACGGTGACGGAGCAGGTGCTTTCGGAGCTTTCGTGGATTGCGGACAATTACAGAAACCGCTTTATTGATAAAAAAATGAAAAGTCTGGAAATATTATGCGAATTTCCATGTTGAAAAACGCTTAATAGTCATATATAATGAACCTTATGATTTGAAAGAGGCAGGGGAAAGAAATGAAAAGCAGCGGAAAATTTTTGTACAATGTGATAATGGGCGCATTTGCACTGACAACTGTGCTGGGACTTACATCCTGTGGAAATGAGAAAGAAGAAGACACCGGCACATTTATTACCGTGAACAAAGACGGAAGCATCCAGTCGGAGATTGTGGAGAGTTTCGGGGAGGAACGTTACGATAAAGATGAGCTGCAGTCGGTGATTCTGGGGGAGCTGGCCGTTTACAATAAAAAATCCGAGAATAACATTACCGTGGAAAAGGTGGATATGGACGGCGACAATGTTGTGGTAAAGATGACCTACGGGGAAAGCGGAGATTATGCCGCTTTTAACAAGGTGAATTTTTATGCGGGACCCCCGGCCGGGGCCGAGGCGGCGGGCTTTGAGCTGAACGTGGTTTTGAGCGGGGTGAAAGATGCCAGTGAAACGGTGGGAAAATCGGACATTCTGGCAATGGAAAATGCGGGGATACTCATCACGGATGTTGACGAAAGCATTGTCCTTGGCGGAAAGGCTCTTTATGTCAGCGAAGGCGTGGAGACCTTCTCTGACGGAAAGGCGGTGCGCCGTCTGGGAGAGGACAAAAAACTGATGTATGTAATTTACAGTATGAAATAGAGAAAGAGGTGTATTATGGAAAAAACAATGGAAAAAATTGTGGCACTGGCGAAAGCAAGAGGATTTGTGTATCCCGGGTCCGAAATTTACGGCGGGCTTGCAAACACATGGGATTACGGAAATCTTGGCGTGGAATTAAAGAATAATGTAAAGCGGGCCTGGTGGCAGAAATTTATCATGGAAAACCCCTATAACGTGGGCGTTGACTGCGCGATTCTGATGAACCCGCAGACCTGGGTGGCTTCAGGGCATCTGGGCGGTTTTTCCGACCCGCTGATGGATTGTAAGGAATGCCATGAGCGTTTCCGTGCGGACAAGCTGATTGAGGACTATGCGGCGGAAAACGGGCTTGAGCTGGACGGCTCCATCGACGGCTGGAGCCAGGAAAAGATGAAAGCATTTATTGCGGAACATAATATTCCCTGTCCTACCTGCGGCAAACATAATTTTACGGATATCCGTCAGTTCAATCTGATGTTCAAGACCTTCCAGGGCGTTACAGAGGACGCGAAGAACACGGTGTATCTGCGTCCTGAGACCGCGCAGGGTATTTTTGTAAACTTTAAGAATGTACAGAGAACCTCCAGAAAGAAGATTCCTTTCGGAATCGGCCAGGTGGGTAAATCCTTCCGCAATGAGATTACTCCCGGAAACTTTACCTTCCGTACCAGGGAATTTGAGCAGATGGAGCTGGAGTTCTTCTGCGAGCCGGATACGGACCTTGAGTGGTTTGCCTACTGGAAACAGTTCTGTATCGACTGGCTTAAGAGCCTTGGCATGAAAGAGGACGAAATGCGCGTCCGCGACCATGAAAAGGAGGAGCTGTCCTTCTATTCCAAAGCAACCACGGACATTGAATTCCTGTTCCCCTTCGGCTGGGGCGAGCTGTGGGGCATTGCAGACAGGACGGACTACGATTTGACTCAGCACCAGAATACCTCCGGCGAGGATTTATCCTACTTTGACGACCAGAAAAACGAGAGATATATTCCTTACGTGATTGAGCCCTCCCTTGGCGCGGACAGAGTTGTGCTTGCGTTTTTGTGTTCGGCTTACGACGAGGAAGAGATTGGCGAGGGCGACGTGCGAACCGTGCTTCATTTCCATCCGGCCATTGCCCCTGTAAAAATCGGAGTTCTGCCTCTTTCCAAAAAATTAAGCGAGGGAGCGGAGAAGATTTACGCGCAGCTTTCCAGGAAATATAACTGCGAGTTCGACGACAGAGGCAATATCGGAAAGCGTTACCGCCGCCAGGACGAAATCGGAACGCCTTTCTGCGTCACCTATGACTTTGATTCTGAGACGGACGGCTGTGTGACCGTCAGATTCAGGGATTCCATGGAGCAGGAGCGCGTTAAAATTGCGGAGCTGGACGCTTACTTTGCAGATAAGATGAATTTTTAATAACTTGAAACAGGAGATGACTATGAAACCATATGGCGTAAACGAATTGCGCAAAATGTTTTTGGAATTTTTTGAGAGCAAGGGACATCTTGCGATGAAAAGCTTTTCCCTTGTTCCCCACAATGATAACAGCCTGCTTTTGATTAATTCAGGCATGGCGCCCTTAAAGCCTTATTTTACGGGACAGGAGATTCCGCCCAGAAGGAGGGTGACCACCTGCCAGAAGTGTATCCGTACCGGCGATATTGAGAACATCGGCAAAACCGCCCGTCACGGCACCTTTTTTGAAATGCTGGGAAACTTTTCCTTCGGCGATTATTTTAAGAGAGAGGCTATTAACTGGACCTGGGAATTTCTGACGGAAGTGGTGGGTCTTGACGCAGAGCGGCTTTATCCGTCCGTCTATCTGGAGGACGACGAGGCCTTTGACATCTGGAATAAGGAAATCGGGATTCCGAAGGAGCGGATTTTCCGCTTTGGCAAGGAGGATAATTTCTGGGAGCACGGCTCAGGCCCCTGCGGCCCCTGCTCGGAGGTTTACTATGACAGAGGCGAGAAGTACGGCTGCGGCAAGCCGGGCTGTACCGTAGGCTGCGACTGCGACAGATATATTGAAGTGTGGAACGACGTATTTACCCAGTTTGACAATGACGGCAAGGGGAATTATTCGGAGCTTGAGCAGAAAAACATCGATACCGGCATGGGACTGGAGCGTCTTGCTGCGGTGGTTCAGGATGTAGATTCCATTTTTGACGTGGATACCATTCGCGCGCTCAGAGACAGGGTATGCGAGATTTCCGGCAAGGAATATAAGAAAGAATATAAATGGGACGTTTCCATCCGTATCGTGACGGACCATGTGCGTTCCGCAACCTTCATGATTTCCGACGGAATTATGCCCACAAACGAGGGCAGAGGCTACGTCCTGCGGAGAATTATCCGCCGTGCGGCCCGTCATGGAAGACTGCTGGGCATTGAGGGCACATTCCTTGCAGCCTTAAGCAATACCGTGATTGAGGGCAGTAAGGACGGCTATCCCGAGCTGGAGGAAAAGAAGGATTTTATTTTCAATGTCCTTACCCAGGAGGAAAATAAGTTCAACAAGACCATCGACCAGGGCCTTGGTATTTTGAACGATATGGAGGAGGCAATCGCAAAGGAGGGCAAAAACATGCTTTCCGGCGAGGACGCTTTCCGTTTGTATGACACTTACGGATTTCCTCTTGACCTTACCATGGAAATTCTGGAGGAAAAGGGCATCGGCGTGGACGAGGAGGGCTTCAAGGCGGCCATGCAGAAGCAGAAGGATACGGCAAGGGCGGCCCGCAAGGTTACCAATTACATGGGTGCGGACGTGACTATTTACGAGTCCATTGACCCGGCCATTACCACGGAATTCGTGGGCTATGACCATTTGAATTATGATTCGGAAATTACGGTACTTACCACAGAAACGGAGCTGGTCAGCGCATTGACCGACGGAGAGACGGGCACGATTATCGTGAAGGAGACGCCTTTTTATGCCACCATGGGCGGACAAAGCGGCGACAATGGAATCATTACCTGCCCGGACGGCGAATTTCAGGTGGAGGACACCATTAAGCTTCTCGGCGGCAAGGTTGGCCATATCGGACGCATGGTAAAAGGGATGCTGAAGGTGGGCGATAAGGTGACGCTGAAGGTGAACGAGGAAAACAGAAGCGATACCTGTAAGAATCACAGCGCCACCCATCTTCTCCAGAAAGCCCTGCGCAGCGTGCTTGGCACCCATGTGGAGCAGAAGGGCTCCTTTGTAAACGGAGACGGACTGCGTTTCGATTTCAGCCATTTCTCAGCCATGACGCCTGAGGAAATAAGCAGCGTTGAAAGGATTGTCAATGAAAAGATTGCCGAAGCCATTTGTGTGGAAACAAAAGTGATGAGCCTTGACGAGGCCAAAAAGACGGGCGCAATGGCGCTTTTCGGTGAAAAATACGGAGAGTCCGTGCGGGTGGTTTCCATGGGAGACTTTTCCACGGAGCTATGCGGCGGTACTCATGTTGCAAATACTTCGTCCATTATGCTGTTTAAAATAGTTTCCGAGAGCGGAATCGCGGCGGGGGTCCGCAGAATTGAGGCCCTTACGGGAAAAGGCGTGCTTGCCTTTTATGCCGGCCTTGAAAAAACGCTTGCAGAGGCGGCGGATTTGGTGAAAGCGCAGCCGTCGGAGCTTCCGGCAAAAGTCGGTCATCTGCTTTCCGAGATGAAGGCCCTTCGGAGCGAAAACGAGGCGCTAAAGAGCAAAGCGGCCAGGGACGCCCTGGGAGATGTGATGAATCAGGTGTCGGATGTTAAGGGAGTGAAGCTCCTTGCTGCCAGAGTGGCGGGCGTGGATATGAACGGCCTGCGCGACCTGGGTGACCAGTTAAAGGCAAAGCTTGGCGAAGGCGTGATTTTGCTTGTCTCCGACAAGGACGGAAAGGTTAACATGGTAGCCATGGCAACGCCGGAAGCCATGGACAGAGGCGCCCACGCCGGAAACCTGATTAAAGGCGTTGCCGGAAAGGTCGGCGGCGGCGGCGGCGGAAGACCTAACATGGCCCAGGCCGGCGGGAAGAATCCGGGGGGCATTGACGACGCCATAGCGGAGGCCGCAGGCGTGCTTGAAGGGCAGATTAAGTAAGAAAAATGAGATTTATTTCCTTAAATTTCAAAGAAACAATTGACGCATAAAAAATTTGTGGTATAATGACAAGTGTGTATCAGGATACACAATAAAAACCCGTATCAGTCGTTGTTACCGGAAGGGGACTGAAGGGAGGGCAGAGTGTAGGATGTCAAATGTAATCGTTAAAGAAAATGAAACTTTAGATAGCGCTTTACGTCGCTTTAAAAGAAGTTGTGCGAAAGCTGGTATTCAGCAGGAGATTCGTAAGAGAGAGCATTACGAGAAACCCAGCGTAAGACGCAAAAAGAAATCTGAAGCGGCAAGAAAACGCAAATACAATTAATGGTTATGAGCAAAGTAAAGTCCTTGAATTTCCAAGGACTTTATTGTCTTTATTGAGAGTCTTAGGAAATTCTTAAGAAAGGGCTGATATTATGTGGACGAGGGAAATATTTGACACGGACGTATATCACCTGATTGCGGCGTTTATTATCTATAGCATGATAGGATGGCTGGTAGAATCCATATATATGTCGTTTTGCAATAAAAAATTAACCAACCGGGGCTTCGGGCGCGGGCCGTTCTGCCCGATTTATGGCTTTGGCGGGGTAATCGGCTATCTGGTATTGCGCCCCTTAAGTGAAAATCTGGTGCAGCTATATCTTGCAGGCGCGGTTCTTGCCACTTTGTTTGAGTTTCTTGTGGGAAAGCTGATGCTGCGGCTTTTCGGGGAAGTATGGTGGGATTATAACGAAAAGCCCTGTAATTACAAAGGAATTATCTGCCTTGAGAGTACGATTGCCTGGGGTTTTTACGCGATTATCATTGTAACATTCCTGCACAAGAGAGTGCTGGGGCTGGTGGACAGCTACGACATGGAAATGGGCATCTGGGTATGCAGAATCGTTTTCCTTCTGGTGACGGCGGATTACCTGATAAAGCTGATGCAGATATTCAATATCAGCTTAAAGGAGCAGAAAGACAGACTGGTGGATGCCTATGAGGCGTTTCGCGCCAGATGGTATTAAAGCGGACGTGCATTTTATAACTAAATAAAACATATCCATAGTAATAGAATACATAAGGGAGAGCGATTACGTGAGTAAATATTTTAAAGTAACCCTGTGCTATGTGATATGTTTTATTTTTTTGCTGATGACGCCGGTAAATGCATTTGCGGCGCCGGCTCTGGAGGCCCCGTCCTATATACTGATGGAGGCTTCCACAGGACAGATTATCTGCGAGCAGAATGCAGGAGAGAGGCGGAGTCCGGCCAGTATCACGAAAATCATGACGCTTATTGTGATTTTCGACCATCTGGGGACGGGAAGAGTGCGGCTTGACAGCGAGGTTATGACCAGCGCCTATGCGAAGTCCATGGGAGGTTCCCAGGTATTTCTGGAAGAAGGCGAGGTTCAGAGCCTGGAGACCATTATCAAGTGTATCGCCGTGGCCTCCGGGAATGACGCCAGCGTGGCGGCGGCGGAATTTATCGCAGGCAGCGAGCAGGAGTTTGTGGGTCTGATGAACAAGAGGGCGGAGGAGCTTGGCCTTACCGACACACACTTTGAGGACTGCTGCGGGTTAAGCGAGTCTGACAATCATTACACCTCTGCAAAAGATGTGGCGATTATGTCCCGTGAGCTGATTACAAAGTATCCGCAGATTCTGGATTATACAAAAATCTGGATGGAGGACATTACCCATGTAACGACTCAGGGAACCAGCAACTTTACCCTTTCAAGCACCAATAAGCTTCTGAAAATGTATGAGTGGACGACAGGGCTTAAGACCGGCTCCACCAGCAAGGCGCTTTACTGCCTTTCAGCCACTGCAAGCAAGGATAACATTGATTTGATTGCAGTCGTGATGGGCTCGCCCAGCAATAAGACGCGCTTTCAGGACGCCATGTCGCTTTTAAATTACGGCTACAGCGTCAGCGCCCTTTATGAGGACGCCAATACGGAGCAGCTTCCCTCCGTACCCGTCAAGGGAGGAGTTGCGGACGAGGCGGCACTTGTTTACAAGGAGCCTTTCCGTTATCTGGATATTGCGGGGAGCGACCTTGGCAGCATTGAAAAGACCATTTCCCTGCCCGCAGAGATAACGGCTCCCGTAACGAGAGGCGACGCCGTGGGGGAAGCGGTTTACAGGCTGAACGGACAGAGAATCGGAAGCGTTTCCATTTTGTCGGATGTGACTATCGACAAGGCGGGATATAAAGACTATCTGATGAAGGTCTGGAGGCTGTATTGCGGGTTGTGAATGTATGGTTGAATGGTGCCAGGTTAAAAATACAGGCTGTGAAGTTATAATAGACGGCGAACTTTGGTTATGATATACTTGATATAAGCTGATAAATGGATTTGTGGTTTCAGGAGGTGGTATATATGCCAAGTAACGGCGAGATAATAAAAGATGTGGTCGAGCAGTTCCAAAAAGTACAGTCACATATGAAAAATGCGAGAAAAGAAAACGCCGCTGAAACATATGAGGGACTGAAAAAGGATTATTTGTCATTGAAAGCGGTTTTAACTTCGTTGGGCGTTAATCTTACGGATATTGACCAAATCAAGGAATAATTAAACAGCAGGCAAATGAGGACGCAAGTCTACCGTATACGGCTTACGTCCTTATTTATTCGCAGGAAGGAAAACATTTTTGTAAATGTATACGTTATGATGATTATTACTTTATTGGCGGTCATTGCGGCTTTCTTTGTGGCTGTGATGGCTGTGGACTGCAACCGTTTCGTGATAAGAAATTACAGCTGCAGGGTGGAGAAGCTGAAAAAAAGCGGCAGAATTATTCTGCTCTCCGACCTGCACAATAAATCTTTCGGGGTGAAAAACGAAAAGCTGCTTTCGGCTGTCCGCAGGCTTTCTCCGGATATGATTTTAATTGCGGGGGATATGTATACCGCTGAAAAAAACGGCGACACTGACACGGCGGCGGAGCTTGTGTGCGCCCTTGCAAAGGATTATCCGGTTTATTACGGCAACGGGAACCATGAGCAGAAGACAAACGCCGAGACGGAAAAGTTCGGGGATATGTACCGGCGGTTTTCGGAAAAAATAGAAAAGGCAGGCGTCCGCCATCTTGTCAATGAGAAGGTGTATCTCCCGGCATTTAATATGGATATTTACGGCGCGGAAATCGGGTGGGATTATTATGGCAAATTCCAGCATGGGACAATGGAGACTTCTTATCTGGACAGGCTAATCGGAAAGCCGGACAATGCAAGAGCGACGGTTCTGATTGCCCATAATCCCAAATACTTTGAGGTGTATGCCGGATGGGGAGCCGGGCTTGTGGTGTCCGGCCATGTCCATGGCGGGCTGATGCGCCTTCCGTTTCTCGGAGGGGTGATTTCACCGGCTTTGAAACTGTTCCCGAAATATGACGGCGGGGTATTCCATGAGGGGAAGTCTACGCTTGTTCTGGGGCGGGGGCTGGGAACCCATACCCTTCCTGTAAGGATATTCAATCCGGGGGAAGTAGTGGTGATTGATATAGTGTGTTGACTGGAATTTTTATACATGATAAAATCATTCCCGCAGGCATTTTGCGGGTCTGACGGAGATTTCGGAGAAGAAAGGCGTCCCGTAAGATTTCTGTATATGTAAACGGGATAATTCTGTTATGCGCAAAGGCATAGAAATGAGGAAAACATGAATACAAAATTATTTGACCATACAATATTAAAAGCGGAAGCCACTAAAGAAGCGGTAAAAAAAATTTGTGCCGAGGCGAGAGCGTACGGCTTTATGTCCGTCTGCGTCAACGGTTATTATACCGCCTATGCTGCCGGGGAGCTTAAGGGGACGGATGTGAAGGTCTGCACGGTAGTTGGATTTCCCTTAGGACAGATGGCGACGGAGGCCAAAGCGGCGGAGACTGCCATCGCCGTAAGAGACGGAGCGGACGAGATTGATATGGTGATTAATGTGGGGGCGCTCAAAGACAGATTATATGATGTGGTGAGGGAAGACATCCGTGAGGTAAAAAAAGCCTGCAGCGGCGCGCTTCTTAAGGTGATTATCGAGACCTGCCTTTTGACAGACGAAGAAAAGGTGAAAGCCTGCGAGCTTGCAAAGGAGGCGGGCGCTGATTTTGTGAAGACCTCCACCGGATTTTCCACGGGAGGGGCAAAGGCGGAGGACGTGGCGCTGATGCGCAGGACTGTGGGCAGCGAGATGGGAGTGAAGGCTTCCGGCGGCATCCGGGATAAGGAAACGGCCATGGCGATGGAGAAGGCCGGGGCGAGCAGATTAGGGACGAGCCAGACGGTGGCGATTTGCAGATAAAAGGAGGACGGCTGTGCGGAAAACGCGGCGTGGAAATGAGGAAAAATGGCAATATCGGTAAAGCTGCAGGCTTTTGAAGGCCCCCTTGATTTGCTTTTGCATCTGATAGAGAAAAACAAGGTGGATATCTATGACATTCCGATTGTGGAGATAACCGCCCAGTATCTGGATTACATAAAGGCCATGGAAACGGAAGACATGAATATCATGAGCGAATTTCTCGTCATGGCGGCCACTTTGCTGGAAATCAAGTGCAAAATGCTTCTTCCAAGGGAAGTGAACGAGGAGGGGGAGGAGGAAGACCCCCGGGCGGAGCTTGTTCAAAAGCTGCTGGAATATAAAATGTATAAGTATATGTCCTATGAGCTGAAGGACAGGCAGATGGATGCTGCGCTGACTCTGTTCAAAGAAAAGACGCTTCCGAAAGAGGTGGAGGATTACAATCCGCCGGTGGATATGGAAACGCTTATCGGGGACGCCAGCCTTGCAAAGCTTCAGGAGCTGTTTAAAATGGTGATGAAGCGGCAGGAGGACAAAATCGACCCTGTAAGAAGCAAGTTCGGCCAGATTGAAAAGGATGAGGTGGATATGGATATCAAGACCTCCTATGTGGAGGACTATATCCTTTCCCACAGGATGTTCAGCTTCCGGGAGCTTCTGGAAAAACAAAAAAGCAAAATGGAAATCATCGTCACTTTTCTTGTGATACTGGAAATGATGAAGGTGGGGAAGATTTCCATCGCTCAGGAAGATATTTTCGAGGATATTATCATTACGTCGTGTATTTGAGAAAAGAGGGGATTATGGACAGGCAGAGAGAAAAGGCGATTCTGGAAGCCATTCTTTTTACCATGGGGGAGTCGGTAGAAGTTGGCAGGCTTGCCGCCGTGATTGAAAAGGAGGAAGGCTACACCAGAGAACTGCTGACGGAATTAAAGGAAGAATATGATAAGCGTGAGTGCGGCATCACATTAATGGAACTTGAAGGTTCTTTTCAGATGTGCACAAAGGCGGAGATGTATGAATATCTGATTAAAATCGCCAAGACACCCAGGAAGTATGTGCTTACGGATACGCTTCTTGAAACTCTTTCGATAGTTGCCTATAAACAGCCTGTCACCCGGGCGGAAATTGAAAAAATCCGGGGGGTAAGTTGCGACCATGCGGTGAACAGGCTGATTGAATTCGGGCTTATTATGGAGGTGGGGCGGATGGACGCTCCCGGCCGCCCTCTGCTTTTCGGCACAACGGAGGAGTTTTTGCGTTCCTTCGGAGTAAAATCCTTAGAAGAGCTTCCGAAGCTTTCATCGGTGCAGATGGAGGAATTCAAAATCCAGGCCGAGCAGGAGGCCAGCGTACAGCTTGACATTTAACTTTGTATTCCGGCTGTTCTTTACAGGCTGTATATTGAAAGAATCTGCTTAAAGCACCATTGATAGTCGATTGCGGGAATATCGTCTGTGGTGACGATAGATTCTGATTTATAAACGTCGCCGTCTATCAGATATTTTATGGTGCCCACTTCGGTTCCGGCAGCTATGGGGGCGGTGAGTTCCTCCGCCTGCCGGAAATCCACCTGTATCTGTTCATCTTTTTTGAGAAGAATTCCGATTTCTTCCTCATCCGCAGCGGAGGCATTCTCTGCGGTTTTGTCTATTTTTACTTCGGCAAGCGCAATGTCCCCCAGTTCTTTTGTCTGCCCGTTTATAACGCTGACAGGCTTTAAACGGCTTTCATCAAAGGCTGCTTCCGAGAGGGTATGGTATTCAAAATTTTCAAGGCCGTAATTCATAAGCTGCTTTGTGTCACTCCACTTATAGGTTTTGTTGTTCGGCCAGCCGCAGGCTAAAAGCGCGACTACAAAGGTTCTGTTGTCCCGGCGCAGCGACCCGACATAGCAATATCCGGCGGTACCCGTAAAGCCTGTTTTCCCGGAAAGCGCGCCGTCCATCATGGAGAGAAAGGCATTATGGTTGTTGCAGGAAAAGATGCGGCCACTGCTCACATAGCTTCCGTCTTCTTCCTTATAGCTTTCAAAGGAGTAGGAGGGCGTGCGGGTGATTTCCAGAAATTCTTCCTTTTTCGGGGAATCCATGATGCAGTAGGACATGATTCTGGCAAGATCCGCAGCGGTAGTAGAATGGGTCTTTACGGTTCCGTCGCTTCCTGTGGCGGTGGCGTCGAGGCCGTTTGGCGTGATAAAATAAGTATCAAAGCATCCGATATCCCGGGCTTTCTGGTTCATCATCTTAGCAAAGGCTTCCACGCTCCCCGCGACGTGTTCTGCAATGACAACGGCTGAATCATTGTGGGATTCCAGCATGAGGGAGTAAAGCAAATCTTCCACTTTATAATATTCGTTTGGGGTGACATGGAGCTTTACCTTCGGCATACTCGCCGCATAGGAGCTGGCCTGCGCATAATCCTCCACATGGCCGTATTCCAGCGCAAGGATGCAGGTCATGATTTTGGTAGTGCTTGCCATGGGGAGAATCTTTTCTCCCTCCTTTTCATAGAGGATGCGTCCGGAATCTGCATCCATCAAAACCGCGGACTGGGCATACAGTTTCAGGGAATCGTCGGCGGAAGCATTTGTCTGTAATGTGGTTTCCGTCAGCATAGCGGCTTTTGTGGGCATTGCTGTTTCCGGAAAGGCAGCCGCCACGATCTGCTCTTTCGGCTCCGGGACAGCTTCGGAGGAAGGAAAGGCCCGGGCGTCAAGCGCATGTGAAGGCGCAAAAGGAAGAGCAGACAAAAGGAGGGCGGTAAAGAGGAAGGCGGATAGTTTTTGCATATATTTCATAGAATTCCGTTCAGGTAGTCAGCTTCTTTAAATTTATATGTAAGGAAAGCGGAAAAATATGCTATACTGATAAACAGGAAGCAGATACTTTTGGCGCCGCGGATTGCGGAAGCTTCAAATCTTATGTTATAATGAATTGCGCTGATGCGCGAGCAGGTCGCAGGGAATCCTCCTGCCTGTGGCGGGTTCCTCCTTACGACAAATTATAATATCAGCAAATTTGCAATAGAAGAAAGGCAGGATAGTTATGGAACTGACAAATATTAAGGATATATTCCGGGAAAAGGAAAAGTATGCGGACGCTGAGGTGACGGTAGGCGGCTGGGTGAGAAGCAACAGGGATTCTAAAACTTTCGGATTTCTGGTGGTGAACGACGGAAGCTTTTTTGAACCGCTGCAGGTGGTATACTCCGACGCGCTTTCGGATTTTGACGAGATTGCCAGAATCGGCGTGGGCGCGGCGGTAACGGTGAGGGGAAAAATCGTGGTGACGCCGGGGGCGAAGCAGCCGCTGGAAATGCAGGCCATAGAGGTAGTGCTTGAGGGCGCTTCCCCTTCCGATTATCCTTTGCAGAAGAAACGCCACAGCTTTGAATATCTGCGGACCATCTCCCATCTGCGGGCGAGAACCAATACCTTCCAGGCGGTTTTCCGGGTCCGTTCCATGGCAGCCTATGCGATTCACCGCTTTTTCCAGGAGAGGGGATTTGTTTATGTGCATACGCCGCTGATTACCGGAAGCGACTGCGAGGGCGCGGGGGAAATGTTTAAGGTGACCACGCTGGATTTGGATAACGTGCCAAAGACGCAGGACGGAGAGGTGGACTACAGTCAGGATTTCTTTGGGAAGCCCACCAATCTGACGGTGAGCGGTCAGCTGGATGTGGAGACCTATGCCTTTGCCTTTAAGAATGTATATACCTTCGGACCTACTTTCCGGGCGGAAAATTCCAATACCTCCCGTCACGCGGCGGAGTTTTGGATGATTGAGCCGGAAATGTGCTTTGCGGATTTAAAGGATGATATGATACTCGCGGAGGCGATGCTCAAATATGTCATTCGCTATGTTCTGGAGAACGCGCCGGAGGAGATGGCGTTTTTCAACCAGTTCGTGGACAGGGGGCTGATTGAGCGCTTACAGCATGTATTGGATTCTGAGTTCGGCCATGTGACCTATACCCAGGCCATTGAAATTCTGGAGAAGCACAACGATGAATTTGAGTACAAGGTACACTGGGGAAGCGATTTGCAGACCGAGCATGAAAGATATCTGACGGAAAAGGAATTTAAACGTCCCGTGTTTGTGACGGATTACCCGAAAGAAATCAAGGCTTTCTATATGAAGCTGAACGAGGACGGAAAGACCGTGGCGGCTATGGACTGTCTGGTTCCGGGCATTGGCGAGATTATCGGAGGAAGCCAGAGAGAGGACGACCTTGCGCTTCTTATACAGCGGATGGAGGAAATGAACCTCAATAAGGAAGATTATGATTTTTATCTTGATTTGCGGCGTTACGGCTCCGTGCGCCATGCGGGCTTCGGACTGGGATTTGAGAGATGTGTGATGTACCTGACAGGTATGGGAAATATCAGGGATGTGGTTCCTTTCCCCAGAACGGTGAAGAACTGCGAGCTGTGAAAAAAGTGTAAATTTTGAAAACTTTGCTCTATCCTATTTGAAACATTTATGATATACTGCTATACGACGAAATTATGTGGACGGGTACGTCCCCGGGCGCATTGGCCTACGGATACCTGTATCCTGCGGTGTCTGTGTACCCGTGAATAATGTTATTATTTTTTTAATATAAAATGGAGGGCTGAAACATGAGTACTAATTCACAGGCGAGTCAAAGAATAGCATCTTTACTCGATGAAAACAGTTTCGTTGAAATTGGTGCCGGAGTAACTGCCAGAAGCACTGATTTTAATCTGAAACAGACAGAAACTCCTTCTGACGGTGTGATTACCGGATATGGAGTTATAGGCGGCAGCCTTGTGTATGTATACAGCCAGGACGCTTCCGTTTTAAACGGCAGCGTTGGCGAAATGCATGCGAAAAAAATTGCAAACCTCTATGACCTTGCTTTGAAAACAGGAGCGCCTGTAATCGGGCTGATTGAATCCGCAGGTTTACGTCTCCAGGAGGCTGCGGACGCGCTTAACGGCTTTGGCGAGATTTATAAAAAGCAGGTGTTAAGTTCCGGCGTGATTCCGCAGATTACGGCTATTTTCGGTACATGTGGCGGAGGTCTTGCGCTTATTCCCACATTGACGGATTTTACTTTCATGGAAGAAAAGAAAGCAAAGCTGTTCGTGAATGCGCCCAATGCGCTTGACGGAAATGAAATCGGCAGATGCGATACGTCTGCGGCGGCATTCCAGAGCGAAGAGGCCGGTATTGTGGACGTGGTTGCCGACGAGGCAGGGATTCTTGCAAAAATCAGGGAGCTTGTATGCATGCTTCCCGCGAACAATCAGGACGATATGCTTTATGAGGACTGCACAGACGATTTGAACCGCGAATGTGCGGAAATCGCAGGCTGCGTGGGAGATACGTCCATTGCGTTGTCCCAGCTTGCCGACAACGGCGAAGTGTTTGAAGTAAAGGCGGGATATGCGAAGGAAATGGTTACGGCATTCGTCAGATTAAACGGTGAAACCATAGGCGCTGTTGCAAACCGCAGCGAGGTTTACGGCGACGAGGGAACGGTGACGGATAAGTTTGACGCTGTTTTAACGCCTGCAGGGTGCGACAAGGCGGCGGATTTTATTGAGTTCTGCGACGCCTTTAATATCCCGGTTCTTTCCCTTACCAATGTGAAGGGATTCAAGGCTGACAAGTGTTCCGAAAAGAGAATTGCCAGAGCGGCTGCAAAGCTTACATACGCCTTTGCAAATGCGACTGTTCCCAAGGTGAATGTCATCATCGGACAGGCATTCGGAAGCGCTTATGTGGCGATGAACTCCAAGGCAATCGGAGCGGATATTACCATGGCATGGCCCGACGCTCAGATTGGAACCATGGATGCGAAGCTGGCAGCCAAGATAATCTGCGACGGACAGGGCGCGGAAGCAATTGAAGCCTGTGCAAAGGAATATGCTGAATTGCAGACCAGCGCTCAGGGCGCAGCCAGGAGAGGATATGTAGACCAGATAATTGAACCGGCGGCCACAAGAAAGTATGTGATTGGCGCTTTCGAGATGCTGCTTTCCAAGAAAGAAGACCGTCCTGCAAAAAAACACGGTACAGTTTAGAAAGGATGCTTACTTAATATGAAAAAATGGTTATTGATATTAGGTATGATTACCTGTATGCTCGGTTTGACAGCGTGCGGCCAGGCGGAGGAAGCCAATGAGCCTCTGCTTACGGCGGAGGAAGCGGAGACAGTGGGCCAGGGCATTGTGGAAAGCATTAACCAGTGTGTGGTTATGAATATGCAGGCACAGTACACTTCCCCGGTTGATGTCAGCGCCATTACAAGCTGGGAATCCGCAAGGGAGGATATGGGTGATTATGTAGAAGTTATCAGCACGGAGGCCGAATTTGACGGAGAAGATGGTGTAATTGACGTCAGGGTGAAAGGCTCTCTGCGTGAGGCGATAGTAGAAATTGTTTATGAAAAGGGTGATATTACCAGTATTGCAACCAATGTGGAATATACCTTTGGTGAAAAGATGGAAAAGGCAGCGCTCAATACGCTCCTTGGAATGGGAACCGTTTTCTGCGTTCTTATTCTGATTTCCCTTATCATCAGTCTGTTTGGATTTATTCCGAAACTTCAGGATAAGCTTTCAAAGAAGCCTGTGGCGGCCGAGGCTCCAAAGCCTGTGGCGGCAGTTGCAGCTCCCGCAGCGGCAGAAGAAGAGCTGTCCGACGATTTGGAACTGGTTGCCGTTATTTCAGCGGCTATTGCGGCATATGAAGGGACTTCTTCCGCAGACGGTTTTGTAGTGAGAAGCATTAAGCGCTCAGGCAAAAAATGGCAGAGCGCAGGTATTTAAAGAATATATGCACTTGAATATGTAAGCTTTGAAGAAGAAAGAAAACATTGAATTCAGGAGGACTTTCGTAATGAAAAATTATACAATTACTGTGAATGGCAACGTATATGACGTAGTAGTGGAAGAAGGGGCATCCACAGGAGCAGCAGCTCCCGCGGCGCCCAAGGCTGCTCCGAAGGCAGCGCCCAAAGCAGCTCCCGCAGCGCCCAAGGCTGCTGCCGGTGCAGGAAGCGTTAAAGTGGAAGCGGGCGCAGCCGGCAAGGTATTTAAGATTGAAGCAAGCGTAGGTCAGTCTCTCAAGGCTGGTGACACGGTGGTAATCGTGGAAGCGATGAAGATGGAAATTCCTGTTGTTGCACCTCAGGATGGTACCGTGGCAAGTATCGACGTGGCTGTTGGCGATGCTGTAGAAGCCGGCGCTTTACTGGCAACGTTGAACTAGTTATGGAATCCGCCGGTTCCTGAACCGGGCCGGTTTGCCGGCTTAAAGTTCGGGAAGGCGATTTCCGGGAAAACAACAGGAGGTAAAAGAAATGGATTATATAGTGAATACACTGTCCAACCTGATTCATCAGACAGCGTTCTTTAATCTGACCTGGGGCAACTATCTGATGATTCTTGTGGCTTGTATCTTTCTTTATCTTGCGATTGCCAAAGGCTTTGAGCCATTGCTTTTGACGCCTATCGCATTTGGTATGCTGCTGGTTAATATTTATCCTGATATTATGCTGAGTATTGAAGATTCGGCAAATGGCAGCGGCGGCTTACTGTATTATTTTTATCTCTTAGACGAATGGGCAATCCTTCCATCCCTGATTTTTATGGGCGTGGGCGCCATGACCGACTTCGGTCCGCTGATTGCCAACCCTAAGAGCTTCTTACTCGGCGCCGCGGCGCAGTTTGGTATTTTCGCGGCATATTTCGGAGCAATTGCATTCGGCTTTAACGACAAGGCGGCAGCGGCAATCTCCATCATCGGCGGCGCGGACGGCCCGACATCCATTTTCCTTGCAGGAAAGTTGGGACAGACCGCTTTGCTGGGACCTATCGCGGTAGCGGCATATTCCTATATGTCACTGGTTCCCATTATCCAGCCGCCTATTATGAAATTACTCACAACGGAAAAGGAAAGAAAAATCAAGATGGGCCAGCTTCGTCCGGTATCCAAGCTTGAAAAAATTCTTTTCCCTATCGTAGTTACCATCGTTGTCTGCATGATTCTTCCTACCACAGCGCCTCTTGTAGGTATGCTGATGTTAGGTAACCTGTTCAGAGAGTCCGGCGTGGTAAGGCAGCTTACCGATACGGCGTCCAATGCGCTTATGTATATCGTAGTTATCCTGCTTGGCACTTCCGTAGGAGCCACCACAAGCGCAGAGGCCTTCTTAAATGTGGATACCTTAAAGATTGTTGCGCTGGGACTGATTGCCTTTGCATTCGGAACGGCGGCAGGCGTGCTTTTCGGCAAGCTTATGTGCATTGCCACAAAAGGCAAGGTCAATCCCCTTATCGGCTCCGCTGGCGTGTCGGCAGTTCCCATGGCGGCCAGAGTTTCCCAGAAGGTGGGAGCCGAGGCAGACCCGACCAACTTCCTGCTGATGCATGCAATGGGACCGAACGTTGCAGGCGTTATCGGTACGGCGGTAGCGGCCGGTACTTTCATGGCGGTATTTGGAGTATTTTAATTGATTATAACTGAAAACAGCGAAGGTCTGTACAGTGCACGGAACAGGTTTCGGACGCGGAAAGCGGCCGTAAGCTGTTCCAGACCAGGTGTACTGGAAGGGCCACAGCGGAACTGAAATTAGGAGGATGTAGAAATGACAGAACAGGTTAAAAAACCGGTTGGAATTATGGAAACCGTTCTTCGTGACGCACATCAGTCTTTGATTGCGACAAGAATGCCTACCGAGATGATGCTTCCAATCGTTGAAAAAATGGATAAAGTTGGTTACCATGCAGTTGAGTGCTGGGGCGGCGCTACTTTCGACGCGTCTCTTCGTTTCTTAAAGGAAGACCCCTGGGACAGACTGAGAAAGCTTCGCGACGGCTTTAAAAACACCAGGCTGCAGATGCTTTTCAGAGGTCAGAATATTTTAGGATACAGACCTTATGCGGACGACGTTGTAGACAGCTTTGTTGAGAAGTCCATCGCAAACGGTATTGATATCATCCGTATTTTTGACTGCTTAAACGATTTGAGAAACCTTCAGGCAGCGGTAAACGCTACCAATAAGGTAAAAACAAGAGAGGGCAGGGGTCACGCTCAGGTTGCTCTTTCCTATACGTTAGGCGACGCCTATACAATGGAATACTGGACGGATATGGCCAGAAAGATTGAGGAGATGGGCGCTGATTCCATCTGTATCAAGGATATGGCCGGACTCCTTGTTCCTTATAAAGCGTCCGAAATGATTGCGGCTATGAAGTCCGTAACGAAGCTGCCGATTCAGCTTCACACCCACTATACCTCAGGCGTTGCCAGCATGACCTACATGAAGGCCGTTGAGGCGGGCGTTGACGTAATCGACTGTGCAATTTCACCTTTTGCAATGGGTACATCACAGCCGGCTACGGAGGTTATGGTGGAAACCTTTAAGGGAACTCCTTACGATACCGGTTACGACCAGAATATCCTCTCCGAAATCGCCGATTATTTCAGACCTTACAGAGACGAGTGCCTTGCAAGCGGGCTTCTCAATCCCAAGGTTATGGGCGTTGATATCAAGACTCTGCTGTATCAGGTTCCCGGCGGTATGCTTTCCAATATGGTGAGCCAGCTCAAGGAGCAGAACGCGGAAGATAAGTACTACGACGTGCTCAGAGAAATCCCGGCAGTCAGAAAAGACTTGGGCGAGCCGCCTCTTGTTACGCCTTCATCCCAGATTGTGGGTACACAGGCGGTATTCAATGTACTTATGGGTGAGAGATATAAGATGGCCACCAAGGAGACCAAGGCGGTTCTCCGCGGCGAGTACGGCCAGACCGTTAAGCCTATGAATCAGGAAATTATCGACAAGGTTATTCCCGGCGAGAAGAGAATTACCTGCCGTCCCGCTGATTTGATTGAGAACGAAATGGATAAGTTAGAGGCTGAGATGAAAGAATGGAAACAGCAGGACGAGGACGTATTGTCCTACGCGTTGTTCCCTCAGGTTGCCACAGACTTCTTCAAGTATCGTCAGGCACAGCAGGAAAAAGTGGATATGACCCAGGCGGACACCAAAAACGCGGCATATCCGGTATAGTTTCAACTGTTTTGTAATTTACCCCCCATGCAAAATGATTGTGTGGGGGGATTTGTCTTAAATGGAATGAGGAAAAATAATGGATAATAAACGTTTTGCCCTGCTTATAGATGCAGATAATATTTCGGCAAAATATATCGGTGATATCCTGGAGGAGCTTTCCACCTACGGAATCACCACCTACAAAAGGATTTATGGCGACTGGACCAGTACCCAGGCAACAAAGTGGAAAGGGGAGCTTCTGGAAAATTCCGTCATTCCGGTGCAGCAGTTCAGCAACACCGTGGGGAAGAACGCCACGGACTCCACATTGATAATAGATGCAATGGATATTCTTTATACTGGAAACGTGGATGGCTTCTGCATTGTATCAAGCGACAGCGATTTTACCCGTCTGGCGAGCCGACTTCGTGAGTCCGGTATGGAAGTGATTGGGATGGGAGAGGAAAAGACGCCCCGCTCATTCAGGGTGGCATGTACCAGATTCGTAAATCTTGAGAATCTTGGCAATCAGGATGAAGATACGGACAACAAAGACAATCAGGACAATACCATCAGCCGGGAAGTTATATACAGTGCGATTACAAATATTATTAACGAGAATGAAAATAAAGGAAAGAGCGTGGAGCTTGCAGCAGTAGGGAACAGGCTGGTGAATATGTATCCTGACTTTGACGTGAGAAATTACGGCTACAGCCTTCTGTCAAAGTTTGTGGAGGATGCCGGGCTTTTTCTTCTGGAAAAGAGGCAGAATGTCATTACGATTTACTTAAAGGACGACGAACAGTCACGGGAGGAAATCATAGACTTTGTGAGGGAGATTATTCACAAGGCAGGAAAAAGAGGCATTGGCATCAGCGAGCTCGGCAACCATGTTTATAATAAGTTTGACAACTTTAATGTGAAGGATTTCGGCTACAGCCAGTTCTCCAAGTTCGTTCAGGGGATTGGCGACGTGGAGCTGTATCAGGATAAAGGTGGGAGAAAGAGAGCGAGGGAGAAGTAGAGTAAAGGCGGCAGATGAACGTGATGGTCATTTGCCGCCCTTACTTTTTTCATTTTTGCGGTTCTGATATTTCACTTTCATAAATGCAAGTATATCGTCCTGGTCGCGTGTATCCAGCAAAAGATAATAAAACAGAAGATGGCGCTTATGCAATAATCGAATATTAATTTTTTAAGTCTAAGCGTGATTGGACAGAAGCTGCCAGAGCCCTACAGTAAATTCTCCAATCTGGATGCTAAGAAGAGTCCGCTTGCCAAAGCGGCAATTGACTTGGCAGCGGCTTCTCAGGGAGCAATAGTCGGACCAATGCTTAACTTACAACCGGAACTATAGGTATATTGTCGGAATATGTAAAAAGATGGTATTATTTTATAGAATATTTAGTTAAGCCATTTTAAGGAACAGATAATTAAAAGGATGAAGGGAATACAAAAGTGGAAAACGATATACAGAATATTATTATTTATCAAATGGTCTATGAAGATTCGCAGTCATGGGATTACTTTAGTAATATATTATTTAAGTTTTTTCATAAAGAAGTATTAAGCTTAGGGGAAACAAAAAAGGTTTTAGCAGAAAGGTTTCAAGACAGTGGTAAAAATGAAGAAATAATAAAGGCTATCCTCCAATGCCGGAAAAATTTTAAATCTATTTCAAAACCGGAAAATTTTAAGGTGAACCCACTTTATGATGCTGTATTTTGTATTTATATAGACTTGGAAAAATTGAAAGATATAGTGGATTTGCAAAAATTGTATTTAATAAAAAGAGGATTTGATCAAAAAAGAATACTGGTGATTTTAGATGGGCAGAAAAAAGATTATTTTGGAATTTCTCATTTTTTTGAATGGGTAAATGAGCAAAATGAACAATTTTACTATAGCATTTATTTTCATGATAAGAATGAAACTGGTTATAAAATAATCAAAATGCAGCGCAAGAAGGCAGCCGCATTTGTAAAAATGATGCCATTGTTGGAAATTAATCCGGAGACAGACGAATTGCTGCACAGGCAAGTGAAGGCTGCAGTACGGGAGGGGGAACTTGCCAATATGCTGGAGAACAAGGAGATAACTCCCCAGCTTTCAAAGCTAGATATGTTAAACAGTGCGCTCCGTAAAATATTGTATTATAAACATGCAAATAAAAAAAAGCTGTTTCAGAACTGTGACCCGGACAGTTTAGCAGAAGTATTGGAAAATATGAATCTTCTGACACTGTTTTTATTTGCCGTTTTTCTAAATTCTCAACAGGAGCCCTACAGGGATATATTGGAAGTAAAAAAAGTTGTACATGTGTTAACAAGATATGTGCAAGGGTTTTTACAGCTGACAGAGAATATATTGTTTCATACGCAGAATAAAAAGGGGATTTTCAGTTTGCGGATACTGGACGGCGGTTCAGAGTATGTCATTGATAAATACGGTTTCTTAAAAAAAGATGATCATCCTTTTTTTGAAATTTGTGTATCAGACTATCCGGGAGAAAACAGGAGTGGAAATATCGCACA
The DNA here is from genome assembly GCA_009917455.1 of bacterium 1xD8-48. GTDB lineage: Bacteria > Bacillota > Clostridia > Lachnospirales > Lachnospiraceae > Suilimivivens. Next base: position 210,950 of record QZDS01000005.1, read on the forward strand.
GGTTTTTCGGCAGAAGCTGGAAAATCAGGAATTGCAGAATTTGTTTCAGGATCTTGAACCGGTTCATTTTTTTCAAAATGGGGAAGAAATGGATGAAAAGATACTGAGTGCATGGGAAAAGTATTATGATGACGTTGAGCATATAGGGCGCCATTATGGCCTGAAGATCTTTAAAACACTTGTGGATAGTGCCGGCGGAATATTTGTAATGGAGAGCTACTCAACGCACAGTCCGAAAAAGGGAGAGCGTATAGGCGGGAAAGAGAAAGAAATATGTATGCCCGGTACATCTTATTCCATATTGATGCCGGCTGATTTTGAAGAGCAGTTTTTGAATGATGAAGAGATAGATTTTGGTATTGCAAATGTAATTTCATACGAAACAAATCTTAATACTATTAACGAAATAAAATGCCGCTGCGTTGACAGTGGGAAAATGAAAGAATCGTATGTTGACGAGGAAGGAAAATGCAGAATTGTTGATGACATAGAAAATATTATTAATCAGCAAACAGACGGTGAAAAAGAAATTGTTGTAGTAGATGCTTTTGAGATACCAGAGAAAAATGCGGAATTGATATATAAAGCTTTGGTAAAAATGGCCAGGAATCAGAAAGGAATAAAGTATGCGGCATTTTATAACTGCAGCCCCGAGTTTGTAAGTGGATTCTGGGACAGCGCACATACACTGTTCCTGCAAACGGCTATTCAGTATGCTTTACAGAAACAGGAATTGCAGATTATTTTATTTACCCGGGAGGATTACGAAGAAATGATGTTGATTCCGGGAAGTTTTAATATGACTGTACAGTTAAATAACCAGATTAATTTTACCAGAGAGACCAGATGGAAAAATATTTTTCTGAGTTTACAGCCTTTGGAAGGGGAAGAGTGGCAGATTAAAAAGGAGGATAAAAAAATTATCCTTCCATTTGATGTGATGATTCACCTGAAGGAACAAGGGGAAGAATTGTCAGTTTTTGAGCATTATACGAAGAAAATTGTAAACAGAAGCATTCAGCAGGAGCTGCTGGGATGTAAGTTTGAAGGCACCCACATGCGTCTGGGTTCGACTATCCATGTAGGCCAGTTTTATGAGGCAGAACTGTTGTTTGGTGTCAATCTCTTTGTGGAACGTTTTGCTTTATTGATAGCGCTTGATCTGAAAAAGAACTTGGAAAATGTGGAGAAGCTTACTTTATATGGTTTTGCCACATATTCAGAGATACTGATTTATAAATTGTGTGGACTCATTCGAGAAACATATGCTAAAATAGATGTGGACTATGTGATACTGGAACGTGAAATGGATAGCGGAGAGACTATGCATATAGATAAACTTCGCTATAGCAGGTATTTCATAGATAAAGATGAGAGGGAAGCATATTTTAAAGATCGAAAATTGGTTTGTATCGTGCCGATAGGAAGTACGCTAAAGACCAATGAGAAGATGATTAACTTATTTTGTGAAGACAATGGTAAGGGATGCCGAAATAATATTCTTGATGACTATGAAGTGATACTTGTTGGAAATTGTGAAAATGATTATTGGGAAATAATTTCCGAAAGGCGGCTGAGGGGGATAAGAAATACCAACCTGAAGCTGAATCCGAAATTTTTTATAAGATTTGATATGGACTATGAGGAGTCTTTGAAATGCAGGATGTGTTTTCCTGAAAAAGTGTTGGACGAGACACCGTTGATTGAAGTAAATGCGGCCTCCACAGTTCCTAACCAGGCTTTTGGTGTCCAGGTGGAAGAATGCATTCCGGAAAAGGACATTCCGAAAAAAATTAAAGATTTGGAACAGGAGATGCACGTTTTAAAAAACTGTTTTATTTATTCGCATATAAAGAGCGGGGAAGGGCATTTTTTGTTTTATGTACAGACTAATTATCTTATGGTTCAGCAGTATAAAAAAATTGTAGAGTGGCTGAAAGATGTAAAGAGGGTATTAGATATCGAGACAGAGGTATACAATGTAATTTTCAGTCCGTCCCATGTAAGCAATGTGGGATTTACAGAATGTATTAACGACGTGGTCTTTGATTCATCCGCAGTTATTATCAGGGACGATATAGATAAAGAATACAGGAGTAATTTTTTCGCTAAATATTCAAACATATATTTTTTTGTAAAAAAGGTTATGGAAGAAGGCCGGGGAAGAAAAATACGTTTTTTCTTTGCTGATGACGCGATCGTATCGGGCCGGAGTTTCCAGAGGGCCAAAAGCCTGTTGAAAAGCGTAGTGAAAGAAATGTTTGGCGGTACGCGGGAAGAGTATTGCATTTTTGACAGTGTTTTTGTTTTGATTGATCGGAATTCAAAGGATAATAAGCAGATATATGTAGGGGATGACTGGGACAGACATTTTTTTTCGTTTCGGACAATACATGTCTCATCGCTGCGAAACCATGGCCATGCATGTGTACTTTGCAATCTTGAAAGGGATGCGGAAGTATTAAAAAAAGCATCAGTTGCCGCAGATATCTATAAGTATTGGGATGATGAAAGGACTAAATTTGCCCCTGATGATGTTGCAGAATTTGTCAATAAAGAAAATTACAAGGATCCGGTTAAAAGACAGCGTGCCTACCGAAGGCTGCTTTGTGCCAATGAAGCGGGAGTATTTGTAAATGAAAAATGTCACGGAAACCAGAAGGAAAAGGCCATGGTCTGTATTTTACAGATGGTTGTCCACGGATGTGATAGAACATGGAACCAAAAGGAATATCATGACAGGGAAGAGATGCAGAGGGAATTCTTCCTGTCATATTGTAAGATATTGAGCAGGCCTTTTATTGTGTTTAATAAAGCTGTCAAAGAAGCTGTTTTTGATCTGCTACTGATTCTGATGGAATTTGCGGTTACAGGCAAAAAGGTAGAAAAGATACTTAAGGAGACTGCTGATAAACGGTATCTGCGGAATCGGACGATTAAACCACTGTTATTAAGTGTCGAAGATTTGCTGAAGCAGGCTTTTATAAACCAGGGTAAGGGGACAGAATTATTATATGTTTTGATGAAACAATTGACGGAACTAAAAAGTAACTATATTATCCGGCAAAAAAATATTAATAAGATAGTGGATTATGTCCAAAAATTGCCAGAGAACCAGCGAGAGGAATTTTATGACAGATTTATACCACAGGTCAAAAAACTCTTGGGAGCCAGCTCCGATACCAGTAAGAGCGCATGGTTTGATTATCTTTTGTTTCAAAAGAAAGAATATGGAAGCAGTAAAGCAGAAGGCCTTTATCTTCCAGATGAAATATTTGAGCAGCTTTATCTTGAAAATAACAGGGTCATACTTGATGCAATTACAAAACTCAGCCAGAAGATTGAATTTACTGATGATGAAAAGGTAATACTGAGTAGAGAAAGGAAATTTATTACAAAAGCAAAATATGAGAAAATGAGCGTCATAGAACGCATGAACCATGAATACGTAAAGGAAAGTGAGGAAGAGCTTATAGGTGCTGTCAGTGAAAAAATTGCCAGGGAAGTGGATTCGTATTTGTTAAAGGATTATGAGGAAGTCTTAAAATCCCATGGAGGAGAAGAGGGATGGAAGACGCCGGATAATATATTCCCTGTAGCAGCCCAAATAATACTTTTTCAGTATATTGAACAGAATTTTGGCACAAATGCGAAAAAGAAGCTGGAGGATGATGGGGAGAAACGGAGCAGCCTTACGGATCAGTGCAGACAGATTGCCATATATTTGAATCATATTTTGAGAGCAGAAAGAACTTATATTCTGGTGGAAGCTGTGCCGGAAGCAGATATCTGGGAAGATAATATTATTGGCAGATATAATGCGCTTGTGAAAAAATATAGCAGCAAAGAAAATCTGCTTTTGCTTGAACCAAAGAACAGAAAAGACTATCTATTGTTAGGCAGCAGTTCAAATCAAAATAAGAATATGATCTTCAATGATCATAAGTCTGTAAAGCACCTGAAAACTGTGTGCAGAAAGGAGGAATTTAAGAAAAAAGGATACTATGTTTTATATGAAGCAAATGAAGAGAGCCTGATATGGAAGCTGGGAATAGAAGAAAGTCAGGTATATGTCTGTAGTGAACTGAAAAGTGGGAAAAGAAAGGAGGAATATTTAAATGACATCCGGAATGTGATGCAGTTTTCCTATATGTTAAATCACAAAGTCTTCGATGTTAATAATACGGAGTTTTTTATGGAACTTATTGCTGCGGTGAAAGATCTGAGTTACAGTTCCGGCCAAAAGACCATTACGCATACGCCTTATATGGTACGTATGCAGCAGTATGAAGAGGCAGGCAGGGATATTACAAAGAGAAAAAGAAAAGATGATATTATTATGCTGTTGGCAGACTTGAATATCAGCCATCATTACCGCGACAGCCTGCAAAGGGAGTATTATACAAGGAAAATTAAATTTACAAAAGTGCCATGGAATACTAAGAATCCGGTCTTCTCCCAATTTCCATGTACTTTTGAACTGCCGATTGGAGAGCTTGTAAAAAGAACAAAGGTTGAGGTAAGGAATGAAGGCTTTGCTTTTTCAGACGAACCCGGAGGATTAATACAGCAGGAGGATGCCGTAAGGCCGGATGATGAATTGATTTGTTATGAGGTGGCAAATCCTTCACGGGAAATCTTCCTGATGTTGTATCTTATGATCACAAATTCGGCTGTTGGTGACAGAAGTGAAATGAAAAACAGTAAAATAACAGTCTATCTGTCAAGAACGAGAGAAGGGGAAATCAGAATAACAAATAAGGTAAATGAAGCATATCATAAAAAAATGAAAAATATTTATTTAGACATTCCGCCTTATGACGATGAAGGGATTTCCATCTGGACGATATCAAGATATTTAAAAAGTTTTGCGGCAAACATTTTAAACAGGGAATTGTCTGAGCTGGAAAATAAGAATGGTGTGGTATTGAAGGAAGAAATGGAACAGCTGAGAGAGAAGATAGAACAGCTGCCGGAAATGATCCGGGTTCGGGTCGAGAAGAAGTATGTACGTAAAAAAGAATGCTTTTCGATTGTATTACCAATTCTGGCCGGTAAATATGATAAGGTGTGGCACAGGGAATGAGGTACGGAGGTACATCGGATTTTATTTCTATGTAAGAAGGAAGGAATATATGAAAAAAATTGTTATTGTTGAAGATAAGCCTTGGATAACTCAGAACGCAATATGTGATTTGCAGAAAAAAAATATTAATGTAATCAAAATGGTATATTATCCCAATGCTTTTGGCGATGAGAAAGAAAAGAAAAAGCTTATGGATTTATTTAAAGAAAAGACGAAGGTGGAAGTGGACGAGGTATCTTCACAGGAAGAATTTGTGAATAAAATGGAAGAGCTGTATCAATTAGAAGATGTTGTTTTTTTTATGGATTATGAATTAAAGGGAGATTCTACGAAAGAGGCAGATAAGCGTATTAATGTCCGTTATGCGAGATATAAAGAATATGGAGATGGATTTAAGCCGGAACGGAGGAAAATCTGGTTTTATACCGCATCCTCCGCAGGGAATGTAGCGGTACTATATCATAACTTTCCAGACAATGTCCTTCCGGTTACGAAATATTATGAGGGAATATTGGAATGGAAAGAAGAAAAAATAGATCAGATTTTGGGGTGAGAGGTGATGGAATTATATTATTATACAACAACAGAAACAATGAAGCTGATTATTACCGGCGGCAATATTTATGCTACTAATGTAGGTTATTTGAATGACTCTGATGAATATATTAACGGCCTTCGGGAAATCAAGGGATTGCTGGAGAATGCCGGTGAATTTGGATTCCCCGATTTGCAGGACAGAGCGAATACGCTTGGGATTGAGGAAAAATATCCACTGATTAAAGCCGGATCCAGCAATATTTATTCTATTTCGTTTTCAAAAGCACGAGATTTGCTAAGCCAGTGGCATATGTATTCCAGGGAATCAGGGGTACAGGTGAAAATGGCTTTTGATGACAGCAGAAACTATGATTATTATCAGGATGATAAGAAAATAAAAAAAGCAGAACTGAAAAAAAGAGAAGTGCATTATTTAACCAAGATTGGCATGCCGTCAAAAGAATATAGTAATGCAGGAGCAAAAGTACTTGAGGAGTTTAAGGGGGAGCTGGAACAGAACGGCGGAAATGTAGCTGATGAAATGATTAGCATATGGAAATTGATGGCTCCATTTATTAAGAATTATGGATTCAAACAGGAAGATGAAGTACGGACAATTTTTATTTCTGACGAGACAGAATTGCAAGTGGGTTATCGGCCCGACCGTGGAGTTTTGAAACCTTACCTAAATATAAGGATGGAGAAAGGGTGGCCGATCTGCGGTATTATGGTTGGCCCAGGGAAAAATCAGGATCAGGTCTTTCAGAGTATATGCCATTTTCTTGACCATACAGAATTGAATATAGATAAAGTAGCGGATGAGAAAGTGGTGAATGATTATTTTGATGGGATGAAAGAGTATTTTTTGCCAGAAGATAAAATTCAGAGGTGTAAGGAAGAAGTTTTGAGGCTTGATCCGGCTTTGATTAAAATGGGAGTTACATATTCTGAAAAGATACAGGAAACACTGATTTCTTTTTTTCATGATAAGGAAGAGAGAAATGCCATTGAGGATTATATGAATAACAATTATTTTTGCAATAAAGGGATTATAGTGAATAAATCAAAATTGCCGTATGAATTTTAATTCATTGACCCAAACATCAAAGGTACATTTCAGTGGGAATTGTGTGATTTTATGAAATTTGTTTATGGAAATGCTGAAAGGATGTCTGCTGAAAAATAGACACAACACCTGATCAGGAAGCCGGAACAGAATCATCTTTGATGATATATTCCCGTTGTTTAAGTAGATTAAATGCCTGTGAGGCTGTCAATACCTTTGATTCTTTCACAGGACGTGCTTTTATACGCTTATAGAGGTCGGTTATTTCAAGATGTTTCTTAGTAAGTACATAATAAACCATTTGTAAACGTACCAAAACTGATTCTAAATAGGAACCAGCACGGGAAATTCGAGTCGATTTGATTTGTCTGTTGATCTGGTCATTGCGTGGACAGCGTCCTGCCCATGAAACGAGGTGTTTCACTGTGGGGAAGGCAGACATATAACAACTGATTTCAAAAAGACCTAGATAGAGGTCACAGAATTAGATTAAGGGCAGCTTGGTACTTATCAGAGAGACGAAGGATTTCCCGTTCTATTTCTTCAAAGTGCTTTCCTGATTCGTCGATACGATTTAGACACAGTCTGAGTTTAACGGCCTGTTCGGGAGAAACAGCCCTGTCAGCGGCGACTTGAATTTGTATTTATCTCAAAACACGGCTCCTGGCTGAATCTGGTTGAAAGCTTTTTCGGAAAAATGGCAAAACAATGCCTTAAGGGAATCCGTATAAACAGCAGGCAGAAACTGGAAGAACGAATTTATAAATATATCGAAGAAATCAACGCAGACCCGCTGGTATATCACTGGACATATAAAATGGAAGATGTCTCTGTGTAATTTTTGAATATGTTTTTCAAAGACGAAGTACTAAGTATGGAACTTACGGAGCTGCATTTGAGTGATGAAATGGTGGAACTGCCAAGAGGCGGAAACAAAAGATTAGAAAAAGACCATCCCGCATAAAACAGCGGAGCGGTCTTTTTTCATGGATTTTTCCCCCAATCCATGTTACAATAAATTTCATTAGAAAGGAGCACATATGAAATCACTGGTTTCTTTATTCCTGTCCCAGTCCTATCAGGACGCATGGGATGATTATATACGTTCGCTGAACCGGGCGGATTTTGCAAGGTGGGATTATGTCATTCTTACGGCCTCCAATGAGCAGCAGGCGGAAGGCTTCCGGGCGCAGCTTCGGCAGCGGGAAGGTTTCCTGCCGGAGCAGACACGCTTTGCGGTGCTGCCGGACCCGGAGGGGAAGCGGGTGGGAAGCGGCGGGGCTACCTTAAACGTAATCCGCTATATATCGCAGCAGGAGAAAACCACGGATTTTCGGGGGCTTCGGATTCTTGTGATTCACAGCGGAGGTGACAGCAAGCGGGTGCCGCAGTACTCGGCGTTGGGCAAGCTTTTTTCTCCGGTGCCCCACGATTTGCCGGACGGGCGTTCCTCCACGCTGTTTGATGAGTTTATGATTGCCATGTCCAGCGTTCCGGCGAGAATCCGTGAGGGAATGTTGCTTTTGTCCGGCGATGTATTGCTGTTATTTAATCCTTTGCAGATTGATTATAATGGAAACGGCGCGGCAGCCATATCCTTCAAGGAGCATGTGGAGACGGGCAAGAACCACGGCGTTTATTTAAGAGGAGGGGACGGAAATGTGGCGGCCTGCCTGCAAAAGCTGCCTGCGCAGGTATTGCGGGACGCCGGAGCGGTGAACGCCCGGGAATGTGTGGATATCGACACGGGAGCTGTTATTTTTTCCTCGGCAATGCTGTCCTCTCTGTATCAGTTAATCAGTACCGACGGCTGCTTTGATGAGGGAAAGTATGGCCGTTTTGTGAATGAAAAGGTACGTCTTTCTCTCTATGCGGATTTTCTCTATCCGCTGGGAAGTCAGGCAACCTTGGAGCAGTTCTATAAGGAAAAGCCGGAGGGGGATTTTTCAGAGGAGCTTGCGGTATGCCGGAGGGCGGTGTGGGAGGCGCTTCATTCCTATCGCATGAAGCTGCTGCGTCTGGCGCCGGCGAAGTTTATTCATTTCGGAACCACAAAAGAGATTATGGGTCTGATGGCGAAAGAGATTAAAGAGTACAGCTATCTGGGATGGAATAACAGGGTCAACAGCAGTATTACCCAACAGGGCGTTTCCGGCTATAACAGCGTTTTGTCTCAGCAGGCAGTTTGCGGCGAAAACATTTATCTGGAGGTTTCCTACGTTCACCATAAGGCAAGGATTGGCAACAATGTTTTGCTCTCTTACGTGGATATCCACGATGAGGCGATTCCTGACGACGTGGTGATTCACGGGCTGAAATTAAAGGACGGCCGCTTTGTGGTGCGCATTTTCGGAACAGAGGATAATCCGAAAACCGGAAAAGAGGGCACTTTTTTAGGGACGACACTGGGAAATTTCCTTGAGAAAAATGAAATTGCCCAGGAGGAGCTATGGGATGCCGGCGAGGAGAAACTCTGGCAGGCCAGGCTTTATCCGGTCTGTGAAAATGTTTCTGACGGCGTGGCGGCAGCGCTCAATATTTATGCCATGGCTTGCGGTGACGGGGACGTGGAAAGCTGGAGAAGGGCGGAGCGTCAGAGTCTTTGCGGGGGCTTTAACGAGGCGGATTCGGAGGCTCTGATTGCCTGGGACAGGCGGATGCTGGAGCTGGTGATGATGGACAGGCTGGCAAAGGATATTCAGGCAGGCAGGCCTGTGGGCGAGATACGTACCCAGATAAGCCCGGACGGTCTTACCAAAATTCAGCAGAACTGGCTGGAAAAGCGATTAAAAAGAGCGGATTACAGTGAGCAGATGCGCCTGCATTACTATATTGGCAAAATCTTAAAGGGGCGCGAGGGGGAGCGGCATATCTCCGCGTGCTTCCGAACCATTCAGCAGTCGGTGCTTTCCGGTAATCAGAAGATGATTCGGGAGAATAAAGACTGCCGGATTGTCAAAGACCGCCACACAGTAAGGCTTCCTCTGCGGGTGAACTGGGGAGGCGGCTGGAGCGACACGCCCCCTTACTGCATTGAAAACGGAGGAACGGTGTTAAATGCGGCGATTCTTCTCAAAGGGAAAATGCCTGTGGAGGTTTCTCTGGAAAGGCTGTCCGAGCACAAGATAGTGTTTGACAGCAGGGACATGGATACCCATGGAGAATTTACAGATATCAGGGAGCTGCAGTCGGTAGGCGACCCTTATGACCCTTTTGTGCTTCAAAAAGCGGCGTTGATTGCCTGCGGCATCATTCCGGCTAAGGGCGGAAAGCTGGAGGAAATCCTTTCCCGTCTTGGGGGCGGCATTCTGATGCGCTCGGAAGTGACGGATGTTCCTCAGGGAAGCGGCCTTGGCACCAGCAGTATACTTGCCGGAGGCTGTGTGAAAGCGCTGCTTGAGTTTATGGGAATTTCCTATGGGGAAAACGAGCTGTACAGCCATGTATCGGTGATGGAGCAGATTATGTCAACAGGCGGCGGCTGGCAGGATCAGGTGGGAGGGCTCAGCAACGGAATCAAGTACATTACCACCATGCCGGGGATTGTGCAGGATATCCGGGTTGAGCATATACGGATTCCCGGGGATGCATGGAAGGAGCTGAAAGAACGTTTTGTGCTGATTTATACAGGACAGCGAAGGCTTGCGCGCAATCTTCTGCGGGATGTGGTGGGGCGTTACATTGGAAACGAACCGGATTCCCTCTATGCCTTAGGTGAGATTCAAAGACTTGCGGCGCTGATGCGTTTTGAACTGGAGCGGGGGCATGTAGATGATTTTGCGCGGCTTTTGGACAGTCACTGGGAGCTGTCCAAAAAGATAGATGCAGGCAGCACCAACACGTTGATTGACCAGATTTTTGCGGCGATAGATGCATTGATTGACGGACGCCTTGTGTGCGGCGCGGGCGGCGGCGGCTTTCTGCAGGTTATGCTGAAAAAGGGAGTGACAAGGGCGGACGTGGATAAGCGGCTTGGCGAGGTTTTTCAGGACAGCGACGTGGGCGTCTATGATGCGGAGCTTATGTGATACGAAAAAGCAAAGGTTTACTGGAAGGCGCCTGTTTATAAGAAAAGGAGGGCCAAATGAAGTATTTAATTGTAGTGGATATGCAAAACGATTTTATTACAGGAAGCCTCGGCACGAAAGAAGCGGAGGCGATTCTTCCTGAAGTAATCGCAAAGGTGAAGAATTATGACGGAAAAGTAATTTTTACAAAGGACACCCACACCCCGGAATACTTAAGCACTCAGGAGGGCAGGAATCTTCCGGTCGAACACTGCATTTCGGGTGAGGAAGGCTGGTATCTGGACAAAGCGCTTGAGAATCTGGCGAAGTCCGGCGGCTGGCGGATTTACAATAAGCCCACCTTTGGCTGTGTGGAGCTTGCCGCAGATTTGCAGAAGGAAAATGAAAAGGAGGCTATCGAAGAAATAGAGCTGTGCGGTCTGTGTACGGATATCTGTGTAATTTCAAACGCGCTGATGCTGAAAGCCTTTATGCCGGAAGTACCGGTTGCCGTAGACGCGAAGTGCTGCGCGGGAGTTACCCCAAAGAGCCATGAAAATGCGCTGGAAGCAATGAAAATGTGCCAGATTTCTATCAGAAACTAAAAAATGCGGAAGTCTTAAATAGGAGAAAGATGAAAACACAATTTAACGAAAGAAATATTTCCATGGTAATGGACATGTACGAGCTGACCATGTCCAACGGGTATTTTAACAGAGAATACCAGAACACATCAGGAGCCTTCGATGTGTTTTACAGAAACAATCCCGACAATGCGGGCTACGCTATTTTCGCCGGCTTAGAGCAGGTGGTGGAATATATTCAAAATCTGCATTTCAGTGAGGAGGATGTGGCATATCTGCGCTCAAAAAATCTGTTTACAGAAGAATTTCTTGACTATCTTCTGCATTTCAAATTCAGAGGAGACATTTACGCGATGCCGGAGGGGACGATTATGTATCCCAACGAGCCGGTGATGACGGTGGTTGCGCCGCTTATTGATGCCCAGCTTATTGAAACTACCATTTTGCTGGAAATCAATCATCAGTCGTTGATTGCCACAAAGACTAACAGGATTGTGCAGGCGGCCAGCGGAAAGCCGGTATCGGATTTTGGGGCAAGGCGCGCCCACAATGTGGATGCGGCGGTGTACGGAGCGCGGGCGGCCTATATCGGCGGCGCTGTGGGGACGGCCACAGTCCTTGCGGGGAAAATGTTCGACATTCCGATTTCTGGAACTATGGCTCACAGCTGGGTGATGTGCTTTGACAATGAATTTGAGGCATTTAAGGCCTATGCGGAAAGCTATCCCGACGCAACAGTTCTTCTTGTAGACACCTATGATGTGCTAAAGAGCGGCGTACCCAATGCCATACGGACGGCAAAAGAGGTCCTGGAGCCGATGGGGAAAAGGCTGAAAGGAATTCGTCTGGATTCGGGCGACCTTGCCTATCTGTCTAAGGAGGCGCGGAAGATGCTGGACGCCGCCGGTCTTTCTGACTGCATTATCGTTGCCTCCAACAGCCTTGACGAGTATACGATTACATCCCTGAACCGCCAGGAAGCAAAAATCGACAGCTACGGCGTGGGTGAAAAGCTGATTACCTCATCCACCACGCCGGTGTTCGGCGCTGTATATAAGCTGGTGGCAATCAATAAGGACGGTGATTTTGTTCCGAAAATCAAGATTTCCGAGACTCTTGAAAAGATTACAAATCCGGGAATCAAGGAAATTTACCGAGTATATGACAAGGCCGGGAAGGCTGTTGCGGACTATCTGACAATCAAAGGGGAGGTTCTTGATACCAACCGTCCGGTCCGTTATGTGGACCCGGTAAAATACTGGAAGGACAGAAGCTTTGTGGATTGCAGCTTTAAGCCTCTGCAGCAGCAGATATTTAGAGACGGCGAGCTGGTATATGAGCTGCCTGCACTGGAGGACATTAAAAAATATGTGAGGAATCAGCTTGACAGCGAAATCTGGAAGGAGGAGCAGAGATTTGAAAACTGCCACCCTCATTATCTGGATATGAGCCCGGCTATGTTTGAACTTAAGATGAGCCTTCTCCATGACGGAAGCTGCGGGTTACAGCCGTCGCAGGCAGATTTGTAGCAGGAGGCAGGTCTTTCCGGCGGAGATTCTGCAACGGCGCTTTTACCGTGGAGGTATGTTGAGGGCCTGTGAAAAGTAATCAGTGAAGAAGAAAGGGCGGAAAGCGTTATGGGAAAGACGGAATTTTATCTGGTATCTTCTCTGGAAAAGGTATTTCCGTGTAAACGGCCCAAACCCATGGAAAATACGACATTGTCGGTATGGGAGGGAATGCGCGGAGCGGTGCAGCTTGTTTTTTATGCGTCAGAGAAAGGCGAGGGCAGTCTTTGGCACAGTTACAGGATTTCCGTGAAAGGGGCGCCGGCGCCAACCGAACTGTATAAGGTGGAATTACTGCCGTCGGACTTTCCGTCCTGGGAGGATGCGGCAGAGGATGAAAATTATCTGACCCATGAGCCGGGGCTTTTTCCGGATTTGCTTATGCCTTTAGAGGATGGGATTATCCGTCCGATTCCCCGGCAGTACCGGAGTGTGTGGATTTCTTTTCCTGTGACGGAAGAAACATTGCCGGGAACCTATGAAGTGGCAATTGAGGCAAGGCCGGAAGCTGTCGGGATTTCAGGAAACGGAGCGCAGCAGGAGGAGGCGGACTGCGGCTGCAAAAGCGGGATGCAGGAGACAGCGGCGGATGACTGCGCTGAAAGAACCGTCCTGTCATTTTTTCTGCGCGTGGGAAATGTGAAGATGGACAAACAAAAGCTGATTCACACGGAATGGTTTCACGGGGACTGCCTTGCGGCTTATTACCATGTAGAGCCGTTAAGCGAGGCGCATTGGGCAATAATGGAAAGGTTTATCCGGCAGGCGGGACGCCGTCACGGCGTCAATATGCTGCTGACACCGGTCTTTACGCCTCCTCTTGATACGGAGGTGGGAGGGGAGCGTCCGACGGTTCAGCTTGTGGGCATTACAGGGACAAAGGGAAAGTATTCCTTTGATTTTTCGGCATTGGCGCGCTGGACAGCCATTTGTCGGGAAAACGGAATAGAATACCTGGAAATTGCGCATCTTTTTACACAATGGGGAGCCCGCGCAACGCCTAAAATTATTGCATGCATTGACGGAGAAAATCGGAGGATTTTCGGATGGGATGTTCCGGCGGACAGTCCGAAATACCGTGAATTTCTGGAGCGCTTTCTTCCGGCGTTGCAGGCGGAGCTTCAAAAGCTGGGATATGACAGGGAGCATGTTTATTTCCATATTTCAGATGAACCCTCGGAAGAAAACAAAAGCAGTTATCTTGCGGCAAAAAAGCAGGCGGCGGATTTGCTTTCAGGGTATCCTGTGATTGATGCGCTCAGCAGCTTTTCCCTGTACCAGACGGGCATTGTGGAGCACCCGGCTGCGTCCAACGACCATATCCAGTCCTTCATTGATGCGCAGGTTTCCGACCTGTGGGTTTATTACTGCTGTGCTCAGGGGATTGATGTTCCTAATCGTTTTTATGCAATGCCCAGCGCCCGGAACAGGATTATGGGCGTATTGATGTATTTATATCAGATAAAAGGATTTTTGCATTGGGGATATAATTTTTATTTTACTCAATATTCCAGAAAACCGGCGGATCCTTACAGAATGACGCACAGTGATTATGCGTTCCCTTCCGGCGACGCTTACCTTGTTTATCCCGGCGAAGACGGGGAGCCTCTGACATCCATCCGGGCGGAGGTTCAAAACGAAGCGCTGGCTGATATTCGCATCTTAAATACTCTTGAGAAATGGAAGGGGCGCGGCGAAGGGGAAAAAATTATCTACGGGGAGGAAACAGAGCCGTTTACCTTTAAGAAATACCCTCACAGTGCAGAGTATTTGCTGTCCCTGCGGGAAAAGCTTTTTGATGCGCTTGAGAACGGATGAAAAGCAAAAAAATATATTACACCATATTGACAACAACAAAAAGATTGGCTAAAATGAAAACCAATTGAAAAGCAAAGCAACAAATCAAAGGCTGTGAACGTGCAAAGTAGCAGATTATTTTCCGTCAGAGAGAGGAAGTCGGCGGCTGAAAGCTTCCTCAGGTTCAGATAATATGTGAATTTCCCACGGAAGCTTTCAGACTGAAAACATAGTTATCTGTAAAGTAGGTTTGGACGTGACACGCGTTAAGTGAAAGAGCGCCTGCTAACCGGCAGGAACTTGGGTGGTACCGCGGAAATTTTTCGTCCCTTGCGCCATGCGCAGGGGACTTTTTGCGCGAGTAATGAGTCAGGCGCGGGTGCCTGCACCCGCATCTGACGAATACCGCGACAGTGAGGCGAAGCCGAACGGCGGCAATGAGCCGGGGGAGAATGTATTATAATACATTCTCATTCGGCGAATGTCGCGGTAGCGAGGCGAAGCCGAACGGTGCGGACAACGAGTCAGGCGCGGGTGCCTGTACCCGCATCTGGCGAATACCGCGACAGCCGGCATAAACAATGAAGGAAAGGAAAGAGCGATGAAAGAGAAATTAGAGCAGATTAAGGCGGAGGCCTTAAAGCAGATTCAAAACAGTGACGCCCTGGATAAATTAAACGATATCAGAGTCAATTATCTTGGGAAAAAAGGCGAGCTTACCGCTGTCTTAAAGAGCATGAAGGATGTGGCGGCGGAAGAACGTCCGAAAATCGGACAGATGGTAAACGAGACAAGGCAGGAAATCGAGACCGTTTTAGAGCAGGCAAAGACGAAAATGGAGAGGGCTGTTCTGGAAGCCAGAATGAAAAACGAAACCATTGATGTGACGCTTCCGGCAAAAAGGAGTAAAATGGGACACCGCCATCCAAGCACGATTGCCCTGGAAGAGGTGGAGAGAATTTTTATCGGCATGGGCTATGAGGTGGTAGAAGGCCCGGAGGTAGAGACCGATTACTATAATTTTGAAGCCCTGAACATTCCCGCCGACCATCCGGCAAAGGACGAGCAGGATACCTTTTTCCTTAACGGAGACTTCCTGCTTCGCACCCAGACCTCAAGCACCCAGGTTCATGAGATGGAAAAGGGAAAGCTTCCCATCCGCATGATTGCCCCTGGCAGAGTGTTCCGCTCCGACGAAGTAGACGCAACTCATTCCCCCTCCTTCCATCAGGTGGAGGGTCTGGTAATCGACAAACACATTACCCTTGCGGATTTGAAAGGGACTCTTGCGGAATTTGCAAGAGAGCTTTTCGGAGAGGAGACGAAAGTAAAATTCCGTCCTCATCATTTCAACTTCACAGAGCCCAGCGCGGAAATGGACGTCTCCTGCTTCAAGTGCGGCGGCAAGGGCTGCCGTTTCTGTAAAGGTTCAGGCTGGATTGAGATTTTGGGCTGCGGCGTGGTTCATCCCAACGTGCTTTCCATGAGCGGCATAGACCCGGAGAAATATACCGGCTTTGCATTCGGAATCGGGCTTGAGAGAATCGCTCTCCTCAAATATGAAATAGACGACATGAGACTGCTCTACGAAAACGATATCCGGTTTTTGAAACAATTTTAGCCCGTAAAATGAGGAAAATCAGAGATTTTCCGAATGCAGCGCTGCAGGTGAAGTGATTTCAGATAGCGGCAGAGCTGCAAGATGAAATAAATTCAGACAGAAAGGAAAAATCAAAATGAACACTGCATTGTCATGGATAAAGGCTTACGTGCCTGACCTTACATGTACAGACCAGGAATATAGCGACGCAATGACCTTAAGCGGAACAAAGGTGGAAACCTTTGAAAGACTGGATAAAAATCTGGAAAAAATAGTGATTGGACAGATTTTAAAAATTGAAAAGCACCCGGACGCCGATAAACTGATTGTCTGCCAGGTGGATATCGGAAACCAAACCATCCAGATAGTGACGGGCGCTCCCAACGTAAAGGAAGGGGACAAAGTGCCCGTGGTGCTTGACGGCGGCAGGGTGGCGGGAGGCCACGATGGCGGGCCGATGCCGGAAGAAGGGATTGAAATTAAGGCCGGAAAGCTCCGTGGAGTTGAGTCAAACGGAATGATGTGCTCCATTGAGGAGCTTGGCTCAGACAGAAATATGTACCCGGAAGCCCCTGAAAACGGCATTTACATTTTTCAGGAGGATGTGCAGCCAGGCGCCGACGCTGTTGAAGCCCTTGGCATGAGAGATTCCGTATTTGAATATGAAATCACCTCTAACAGAGTGGATTGCTACAGTGTACTGGGAATTGCAAGAGAGGCAGCGGCAACCTTCCGCAAGCCCTTTATCGCTCCGGTGGTGGAAGTAAAAGAAAACGGAGAGGATGTCAATGATTATATTTCGGTAGAAGTAAAAGACCCGGATTTGTGCAGCAGATACTGTGCAAGGGTCTGCACCAATATCAAAATCGCGCCTTCTCCGGAATGGATGCAAAGGAGGCTGCGCGCCAGCGGTATCCGTCCCATCAACAATCTGGTGGACATTACCAATTATGTGATGGAGGAGTACGGCCAGCCAATGCATGCTTTTGACCTGGATACCGTTGCAGGTCATAAGATTATTGTCCGACGTGCCAAGGACGGGGATGAGTTCCAGACACTGGACGAGCAGGTGCGGAAGCTGGACGGAAATATTCTCATGATTTGCGATGCGGAGAAAGAAATCGGCATAGCGGGCATTATGGGAGGGGAAAACAGTAAGATTACTGACGATGTCAAAACCGTACTTTTTGAAGCGGCAACCTTTAACGGCCCCAATATCCGCAAATCCGCCAAACGTCTGGGACTGCGTACGGATGCTTCCGGCAAATTTGAAAAGGGACTGGACCCCCACAATGCGGAGGCGGCAATCAACCGTGCCTGCCAGCTGATTCAGGAATTGGGATGCGGAGAAGTGGTGGGCGGAATGGTGGATGTCTGCCAGCCCATGAAAGACAAGGTCAGGATTCCTTTTTGCCCCGACAGAGTAAATGCCCTTCTCGGCACGGAAATATCAGAAAATGATATGCTGGATATTTTCAAAATGCTGGAAATCGAATATGATGAGAGTGCAAACGAGCTGGTTGCCCCTACCTGGCGGCAGGATTTGGAATGCCAGGCGGATATTGCGGAGGAAGTGGCAAGATTTTACGGCTATGATAAAATTCCTTCCACCCTTCCCACAGGGGAAGCCACCTCTGGAAAGCTTTCCTATAAGCTCCGCATTGAGCAGAAAGCAAGGGATATTGCCGAGTACTGCGGCTTTTCACAGGGAATGTGCTATTCCTTTGAAAGCCCCAAGGTGTTTGACAGGCTTTTACTGCCGGCTGACTCGCCTTTGCGGAAGGCAATTGTGATTTCCAATCCTTTAGGAGAGGATTTCTCCATTATGAGAACGATTTCCCTGAACGGAATGCTGACCTCACTGGCTACCAATTATAATAGAAGAAACAAAGATGTGCGCCTCTATGAGCTGGGAAATATTTATCTGCCCTGTGAATTACCGCTGACGCGGCTTCCTGACGAGAGGATGCAGTTCACGCTTGGAATGTATGGCGACGGGGATTTCTATACCATGAAAGGCGTGGTGGAGGAATTTTTTGAAGCTGTGGGAATGAACGGGAAAATCACCTATATTCCCGGAGCGCAAAAGCCTTTCCTCCATCCCGGACGTCAGGCAGAAATTGAATATGGCGGCGATGCAGTGGGTTATCTGGGCGAAGTGCATCCGCTTGTATGCAGGAATTATGATATCGGAACAAAGGCTTATGTGGCGGTTCTGGATATGCCTGTGATATTGGGAAAGACTACCTTTGACAGAAAATACGAAGGAGTTGCAAAATACCCGGCTGTCACGAGAGATATCAGCATGGTAGTTCCAAAGGATATTATGGCGGGCCAGATTGAGGATATGCTTGTCACAAGAGGCGGAAAAATGCTGGAATCCTGTCAGCTGTTTGATATTTATGAAGGCGAGCAGATTAGGGAAGGCTTTAAGTCAATGGCCTATACACTTACTTTCCGCGCGAAGGACCGCACGCTGGATGAAAACGACGTGACCGCCGCCATGAAGAAAATATTAAACGGACTGGAAAGCATGGGAATTGAATTGAGACAGTAATTGTGGTAAGGAGGGACCCACGCAGCGGGAGGATTCCTTATCACCAGGCAGACGCTGGCGAACTTTAGTTCGCATTGAATGCGTCTGCTCCAAAAATCAGGAGGCAGAGATGGAAACAAAAAACACATGGAAAACTTATAATGACGAGCAGCTAAAAGCAGTTGACACTTTTGCAGACGAATACAGAAGCTTTCTGGACGCGGGAAAGACAGAGCGAGAGTGCGTTGACCTCATTGTGGACATGGCGGAGCAGCAGGGCTATCAGGAGCTTGAAAAAGTGATGAAAGCAGGCGGGAGACTTAAGAAGGGCGATAAGGTGTACTCTGTCTGCATGAATAAATCGGTAGCAATGTTCCGCATCGGGGAGCGCCCTATGGCGGAGGGAATGAATATTCTCGGAGCCCATATCGACTCGCCCAGGCTGGATATCAAACAGAATCCGCTTTATGAAGACGGCGGTTTTGCCTATCTCGATACCCATTATTACGGTGGCGTCAAGAAATATCAGTGGGTGGCAATTCCCCTTGCCATTCACGGGGTAATTGTGAAAAAGGACGGAACCACTGTGGAAATCAATATCGGGGAAAACGAAGACGACCCTGTATTTTTCATTTCCGATTTGCTGATTCATCTGGCGGCGGAGCAGCTTGAAAAGAAAGCTTCCAAGGTAATCGAAGGGGAGGCTCTCGACCTGATTATCGGAAACAGGCCTTTTGTATTTGGCAAAGAGCAGGGTGGGGAAAAGAAAGAGGAAAATGCCGCAGAGGGGAAGGACGACAAGAAGGACGCCGCCGATGCAGTTAAAAAAGGAATCCTGAATATTTTGAAGGAAAACTATGACGTGGAGGAAGAAGACTTTCTTTCCGCAGAGCTGGAAGTGGTGCCGGCCGGAAAGGCAAGGGAAGCCGGTTTTGACCGCAGCATGATTCTGGCTTACGGTCAGGACGACAGGGTGTGCGCCTTTACGTCCCTGAAAGCAATGCTCGAAGTGGAGGACACCGACAGAACGGCGTGCTGTCTGCTTGTGGATAAAGAGGAAATCGGCAGCGTGGGCGCAACAGGAATGCAGTCCAGATTTTTCGAAAATGTTGTGGCGGAAGTGATGAACCTTACGGGGGAATATTCAGAGCTGAATGTGAGAAGATGCCTTTCTTCCTCCTGCATGCTTTCCTCCGATGTGAGCAGCGCCTTTGACCCGGCTTTTGCGACCAGCTTTGATAAGAAAAACGTTGCTTATTTAGGCGGCGGAATGGTGCTCAACAAATTTACAGGAGCCAGAGGAAAATCAGGCTCTAACGATGCAAATGCTGAGTATCTGGCATATCTGCGCCGGATTTTTGCGGAAGGAGAAGTGAATTTCCAGACGGCGGAGCTTGGCAGAGTTGACCTTGGCGGCGGCGGAACCATCGCTTATATCCTCGCGCTGTACGGCATGAACGTCATCGACAGCGGCGTGGCGGTGCTCAGTATGCATGCGCCCTGGGAGGCCACCAGCAAGGCTGATGTGTTTGAGGCAAAAAGAGGCTATGAGTCATTCTTAAGAGGAGCCGGTTTTTGATGAAAACGTCGGATTTTTATTTTGAGCTGCCGCAGGAACTGATTGCCCAGGATCCTTTGGAGGAGAGGAGTGCGTCCCGTATGCTAATCCTTGACAAAAATACCGGGGCGACCAGGCATGAAAACTTTAAAAATATCATAAACTATCTCAAGCCGGGAGACTGCCTGGTGTTAAATAACACAAAGGTGCTTCCGGCCAGGCTCCTTGGTGTCAAGGAGGATACCGGCGCGGCAGTAGAGGTGCTTTTGCTCAGGCGGCGGTCAGGAGACGTCTGGGAGACGCTGGTAAAGCCCGGAAAGAAGCTTCGCCCCGGAGCGAAAGTAAGCTTTGGCGACGGGCTTTTGCGGGCGGAAATTCTGGAAATAGAGGCGGAAGGGAATCGTCTGGTACGGTTTTTCTATAACGGAATTTTTGAGGAGGTTTTGGACAGACTGGGAGAAATGCCGCTGCCGCCTTATATTACCCATAAGCTGCAGGATAAAAACCGTTACCAGACCGTTTATGCCAGATACGACGGCTCGGCAGCTGCGCCTACGGCAGGACTTCACTTTACGGAAGAACTTTTACATGAGATAGAGGAAAAGGGGGTAAAGTTGGCCTATGTGACACTTCATGTGGGCCTTGGCACTTTCCGCCCGGTAAAGGTCGAGAATATTCTGGAGCATCACATGCATTCCGAGTATTATCAGATAACCGCTGAGGCGGCGGAGACGATTAATGAAGCAAAAAGAAGCGGCTGCAGGGTGATTTGTGTGGGAACCACAAGCTGCCGAACGGTGGAAAGCGCAGCGGATGAAAACGGGCTCCTGCAGGCATGCAGCGGAAATACCGAAATCTTCATTTATCCCGGATACCGTTTCAAAGTGCTGGACTGCCTGATTACCAATTTTCACCTGCCAGAGTCCACGCTGGTGATGCTGGTCAGCGCCCTTGCAGGACGGGAGCATGTGCTTGAGGCTTACCGGGAGGCTGTGGAGGAAAGATACCGATTTTTTTCGTTTGGCGATGTAATGCTTGTAAAATAACGGTATTTTGAACGAAAACAGGGCTTGCATTTTAACATTCAATTTATTATAATAAAATTGAACAGGGGATAGTAAAGGTTTCGACAGGGGTCTTGCAGCTGGAGAAGCTATCCGCAGGCGATGCGTCAAATCGCAAAACTAAATATAAACGCTGAAGATAATTTAGCATACGCTGCCTAATGGCAGCTGTTCGCCCTGATGCACCTGCACATCAGGATGCGGGCATCGACTATGCAGGAAACGACACGGACTAAGCTTTGTCTCCGTGGGCGTATCATGAAGCTACCAAATAAACCGGGGTGTCGATTTCCTGGTTTAGGAGGGAATGAGGGTTTCCCGAAATAACCGACTATGATAGTAGAAGGACAGGGAATAGGTCTTTGGACGCGGGTTCGACTCCCGCCTATTCCATTACTTGTGGTAAGGAGGGACCTACGGAGTGGGAGGATGCCTTATCACCTGGCAGACACCCACGAACGAAGTTCGTACAGGAATGTGTCTGCTCCATTACTTGTGGTAAGGAAGGACCCACGAAGTGGGTCCTTCCTTATTACGAATATAAGAAGTAACAGAAAGGAAGAAGTTTGTGGCGGACAGAAGTGATTTAGTGGTAGAAGGCTATTGTTTCGGCTCTCAGAACGATGCGCAGAGAGCGCAGGCGGAACTTAAAAAGGCGGAATTTTTTGAATCCAGGCTTGCGGGACGGAACGCGCAGAATGTGCTTGCGGTATACAATAAAATTTTGGATGAAAAGGTATTTGTCACTCCCGCAGGTTGGGAATATTTAAGAAAGCTGCAGGCGCAGCTTAAGGAGATGGGGGTGCAGGATGAAAAAATAAGGCCGGTTCCTCTTTTCGTAACCTTTGCCCATGAAGAGGAAAAGCCGGCGGCAAGGGAGAGAATTATTCCCAAAAAGAAAAAAGACACGGCAAGGAGCGCGCTGAGAACATCGGTGCTTATCAACATTGCGCTGGCAATCCTTGTGGGGGTTATGTTTTTCATTGCAATAACCAGCGATAATCCCAACATTATTAATTACAGGAATGCGGTGCTTGACGAATATGCCTCATGGGAGCAGGAGCTGACAACAAGAGAGAAGGAAGTGCGGAAAAAGGAAATAGAGCTTCGAATAGGAAGCGGCACAGAAGAAGCGCCGGCAGACGGAGAAATTTCAAAAGAAGATAAAATTCCGGCGGGAGAATAGTACATTTCACATTTTCAACATATTTACAGGGTACAATAAAATCAGGAGATGAAGGTGAAATGGAGAGACTGAAAATTCTTGTAGTAGATGACGAAGCCAGAATGCGAAAGTTGGTAAAAGATTTTCTGGTGAAAAGCAGTTATGACGTGATGGAAGCCGAGGACGGAAGTCAGGCATTGGATATTTTTTATGAGCAAAAGGATATTGCGCTGATTATCCTTGATGTCATGATGCCGAAATTAGACGGCTGGGAGGTTTGCAGGGAAATCAGGCAGTATTCCAGGGTACCCGTCATCATGCTGACCGCCAAGTCGGATGAGAGGGATGAGCTTTTAGGTTTTCAGCTTGGGGTGGACGAGTATATTTCCAAGCCGTTCAGTCCAAAGATTCTGGTGGCCAGAGTGGAAGCCATCCTGCGCAGAACCAATCAGCTCGGAAGCGAGCAGACCCTTGCGGCGGGGGGGATTGTCATTGATAAAGCAGCCCACAGCGTTGCCATTGACGGAAAATCCATAGACCTCAGCTATAAGGAGTTTGAGCTTCTGGCTTATTTTCTTGAAAATAAAGGAATCGCATTGTCGCGTGAAAAAATATTAAATAATGTGTGGAATTATGACTATTTTGGAGACGCCAGAACCATAGATACCCATGTGAAGAAGCTGCGCAGCAAAATGGAAGGAAAGGGTGAGCTTATTAAAACCATATGGGGGATGGGCTATAAATTTGATGTGGAATAGAGAAATAAATTTCATACAAAAGCTGGAGGTATGGTCAGAGAGGTTATGAAATATTCTATTCGGAGGCAGTTTGCCTTTGTCTTCGGCCTGCTGATGGCCGGAACGATTTTGCTGTGCTGGTTTATAAACAACACTTTTTTAGAGAAGTATTATCTGAATAATAAAAAGAAGGCGATGCTCAGCGCCTATGATATCATAAATGAAGCGTCAAATGAGGGAACCATTAATGCGGAGGATTTTGATATTGAGTTTCAGCAAATCTGCGGAAAAAACAATATCAATATTATTGTTTTGGATACTCAGACAAGAACCATTAAGACGTCCGTAAATGACTATGAAGTGCTCAGCAGACAGCTTCTGGACTATCTGTTTAAAAAAAATGAAGCACAGTATGACAGAGTCCTGGCGAAAGAAGAAAATTACGAGATGTATATTGAGCTGGATATGAGGACCCGGTTTGAGTATGTGGACATGTGGGGCGTTCTGGATAACGGAAATTTATTTTTGTTTCGAAGTCCTCTGGAAAGCATAAGGGAGAGCGTGGCGCTTGCCAATCGATTTCTTGCCTATGTGGGAACGGGTGCAGCGATATTTTCCGCACTGATTATCCTTCTGGTTTCCCGCAAAATAACAGAGCCGATTATGGAGCTTACCCGGATTTCGGAGCGTATGAAGCATCTGGACTTTGACGCCAAATATATGGGAAACAGCAGGACGGAAATTTCACTTTTAGGACAGAATATCAATGAACTTTCAGAGGCGCTGGAGTCAACGATATCTGAACTCAAAAGCGCTAATAATGAATTAAAAAGAGATATTGAAAGAAAAAATGAAGTGGATGAGATGCGAAAGGATTTTCTGTCCAATGTGTCTCACGAACTGAAAACTCCCATCGCATTAATTCAGGGCTATGCGGAGGGGCTGAAAGAAGGGATCAACGATGATGCTGAGAGCCGGGAATTCTACTGTGAAGTCATTATGGATGAAGCATCCAAAATGAATCATATGGTAAAGAAGCTTCTGACCTTAAATCAGCTCGAATTCGGGAATAATGCGGTTGCTATGGAAAGATTTGACATTATGGCGCTGATTCGCAATTATCTGCAGTCTGCGGCGATTTTGTGCAGGCAAAAGGAAATTAAAGTGCAGATGGAGGAGTATCCTCCGACTTATGTCTGGGCTGACGAGTTTATGATAGAAGAGGTTTTTGGCAATTATTTCAGCAATGCAATAAATCATGTTGCGGGAAACCGGGTAATTGATGTAAAATTAACTCTGAGGGATGGCAATGTCAGAGTCTCGGTTTTTAATACAGGCAATCCCATACCGGATGAAAGCATCCCCCATATCTGGGAAAAATTTTATAAGGTTGATAAAGCCAGAACAAGGCAGTATGGAGGAAGCGGAGTAGGCCTTTCTATTGTGAAGGCAACTATGGAGGCTATGAATCAGGCATATGGAGTCGTCAATTATGATAACGGTGTGGAATTTTGGTTTGAATTGGAAAATGTAAAAAATGAGCGGATGGAATCAGGAAAATAATCAAAATATAAATAATCTGGACCGGGCAAGGATGCTCCGCCAGGAAGCCATGTTTTTGGAGCAGAAGGAAAGAGTCAGGTCAAGGCTTGTATATCTGATGAGCATATCCGAGGATGAATACTACAATAAGTATTTAGAGCAGATGAAAAAGGATTTGGAGAGCGGAAAAGCTTCGCCGGCACAGGTGGAGCAGGAAGCACAGAGAAGCTATAACAGATACAGGCAGAAAATGGCGCAGGCAAAAAGCGCGGCGACCATCCCGACGGCAGCCATAATCAGCCAGCCGGGTGTCCTTGCGCGTAAAGACAGGGAGGCGTTCCGTCAACGGGATACTACCGTCGCCGGACAGCCGGTTATTCCGGAAAATACGAAGATATCTTCAGCATCCCCGGGCTCTTTGAGGGAAAGTGGGCCACAGAAGAATACGATAGAGTTTAAAATCGGGATGCATGTTTTCAGTATTATCGGTGCGATATTTGTATTGGCTGCTTTTGCAATCACGGGTTTTTATTTCTGGGGCGGAATAGGGACAATGGCAGTGACGATGCTGATTGCGTTGGGCATTATATTTGTAAGCAGAAAGAAGGAGTCCGCGGTACTGCGGATTATCAGTCTGGCGAGCTGTTACGTCTGTTTTTTCTCCATGCGGGAATTCGGGACGGAGTTAAATTTCCTGGTAATTGCCGGAATGCTGTTTGTTGTCAACGGAATCAGTTTATTTTTTCAAAATAAGAAAAACCGGAATTTTATCAATGTGATGCACATATTGATTCTGGTGCTTGGCACGTCAATGTTTACCGGAATTGCGCTGTCGGAGGAAATCCATTCGCTTTATCTTATTTTTTATGTCATTACTTCTTTTCTGCTGGTTAATATACTCAGCCTGAGGGAGTGTGCGGGTAAGGCGGAGTCTGTTTTTCCGGCATGCTGTATCGGGAATGCGGTTTTTCTTATTCAGCTCTTTTTCATCGAGTATTTCAGCCCGGAAGTGTCGGCGCCGGATACGGCTTTGTTCCTGCATCTGACTGTAGGGTCGCTGATACTTGTATTGTGTCTGGTTACATTTTTGCTATGGGAAAAATCAGACGGTAAAAGATGGGTGCAGTTGTATTATGCGACTGCCACGGTGCTTTTGTCCGGTTCGTTTTCTGAATATCCGTTGGAAATCCTCCTGTCGGGACTGGGAGCTTTCCTTGTTGTCAGGCTGGCTTCTTCCTATAAGGAAAATATTGTGCTTGACTGCCTTGTAACCATATGGGCGGGGGTTCTCGGACTGCGGCTTGCGGGAGGATGGCATTGCTGGGTGCTGGCTGCCGCGTTGGTTTTGTCGGCGGTACGGATACGATATATGCATATTTATCATGAACTGGTGACTACCTTAAGCCTTTTGGCGATATGGACTGCCGGATATGAGAAGTACCTGCGAACCAGGTTTGGACTGGATAACGGCTGGTATTATCTGGTGAGCGCCGGAATTTTATTACTACTATTTTTATTATTCAACCATTTGCCCTGGACGGGCCGGAAAGAGCAGCTCGGCTACAATATTATAAATGTGATAATTATGACGTATTATTATCTCGGCGTCTGGTTTTGCAAAAGCAGTATATTCAGTTCTGTCATGATGGCGCTTGGAGCCGTGTCGATTCTTGTGATATTCCGTGCCAGGTATAGGATGGGGATTCGTGGGAAATATCTGGTTCTGGCCGGATTTTTAACATGGTTTTCCCTGACGGGGCATTATGAATCGCCTGTGATTATAAGTATTTTTCTGATGGTGATTGCCCTGGGCTGTGTGGGAATCGGTTTTAAAATCCGCAGCAGGGTGGAACGGATATGCGGGCTGACGATGGCGGCTTTTGTTTGCCTTAAGCTTGTGCTGTATGATTTCAGAGAAGTGGAAATCATGTACAGAGTGCTGGTATTTCTGGTGGTAGGTATTATAGCGCTGCTGATTTCTTTTATATATGTCCGGCTGGAAAAAAGCACGGAGCGTCAGAAGGAAGAGGCGGCCGGCTTTGGCCTGCCGGATTCCGGGGGAACTTTGTTTTCTGCGGAAACGGAGACTTTCACAGAAGCAGAGGAATTGGCAGAACCCGATGCTTTTCAGGAACCGGGGAAGTCAGAGGAACGTGATGCCTTTGAAGAACCGGGCGGCGTAAAGCAGGGGCAGGCGGCAGATGAAGATAAGGAAAAATAATTTATAAAATTTATGAAAGGCATGGGACGGAAATGAAAAAAAATTTGACAGGCGGAATCGCGGCAGTTTTAGCGGTGGCATTTATGACGGGCTGCGGGAATACCATACCGGAGATGACCGAAGCAGAGCAGGAACTGGTGGTGGAATATGCGGCAAATACTTTGCTTAAGTATGATAAGTATTATGAAAGAAAATTGATTGAACTTACTTTGGAGCAGGAACTGGCTGAGGACACGGCTGTGCCTGCAGCTGAGGATACAGTCGGGGAAATAGAGGATAAGCCCGAGAAGGAATCTGCCTTAAAGCCGGATTCCGAAGTGACAGTTATTGACAATACCGGCGAAGCCGTGAGCCAGAATATTTCTGTACATAAATTTCTGGGACTGGACTCGGTGGAAATCACCTATGCCGGAAACGAGGTATGTGACACTTATCCCGAACAGGGAGAAGAGTTGTTTTTTATTATGAATGCAACGGAAGGAAATAAACTTCTGGTTCTGAATTTTCAGGTTAAGAATGTATCCGGGGCGGAGACGGAGCTTGATATTGCAAAAAGCGACACCAGATTTAAAATTGTGGTGGATGGAAAGCAGACGAATGCGCTTACCACCATGCTGTTAAACGATTTGGCATATTATAAGGGGACGTTGGCGCCAGACGAAGAAACGGAGCTGGTTCTGGTCTGTGAAGTACCGGAAGCAGAATCAGGAAAAATTTCATCTATAGAGCTTATGATGAAAAATGTAGAAAATACTGCTACAATTTCATTAGATTAAAGTGCTAAAATGTTTTAGTGAGACCGGAGAGGCTTATTTTACAGGCTTTTCCGGTATTTTAAAAGTGTTTGGAAAATTTCTACAATTTTTTTAAATTTAGTGTTGACATTATGAGATTGGCATGATATAGTAATCTTCGTTGCCGGGGATAACAGGCAACGGAAGATGAAACAGGCACCTTGACAACAAAACAGCAATGCGACCCTGAAAATTCAAAAAGAAGAGAGAATTATTCAGAGAAAAGCGAAGAGAATACGAACCAAAAAGCAAAGAAAGCAACAGTGAACACG